>NZ_CP108364.1:0-1235231 GCF_035946055.1 Streptomyces sp. NBC_01341
GCCAACCCTGGACCTGCTCGCGCAGACCGCCCAGGCGTGGCGGCTGGTGGGCCACCGGGCTCCGATGGTCGCAGTGTGCTCGCTGGAGAACGACGCGGTGCTGAACGAGCTGGGGGTGCGCACCACCACGAACCCGATTCAGCTCGCCCTGTGGGCCGGGACCGGGCCGGTCGTCGTGCTCGCCACGTACGCCTCTCTCGTGGACCGCGAGGACACCGACGCACCCGGGGGCCAGCGGAAGGTTCGCGGGCCGCTGGAGACCGCTCTGGCGGGCGGAGAGCGCCTGTACGGGCAGCGCATGGCGGGCTTTGACCTTGCGATCGTGGATGAGGCACACGGAACCGCTGGTGATCTTGGTCGTCCGTGGGCGGCGATCCACGACAACCAGCGGATCCCGGCGGACTTCCGGCTCTATCTCACCGCGACCCCGCGCATCCTCGCCGCGGCCCGCCCGCAGCGGGGCGCCGGCGGCCAGGAGGCGGAGATCGCGAGCATGGCCGATGACCCGGACGGCACGTACGGCGCGTGGCTCGCAAAGCTCGGGCTCTCGGAGGCGATCGAGCGGGAGATCCTCGCCGGGTTCGAGATCGACGTCCTGGAGATCCGCGACCCCTCCCCCGTCCTCGGGGAGTCCGAGGAGGCCCGGCGCGGCCGGCGCCTGGCCCTGCTGCAGACCGCGCTCCTGGAGCACGCCGCGGCGTACAACCTGCGTACGGTCATGACGTTCCACCAGAAGGTCGAAGAGGCCCGCGCGTTCGCGGACAAGCTCCCGGAGACCGCTGCCGAGCTGTACCTGAACGACGCCTCCGACGCCGACCTGGCCGCCGCCGACAAGCTGCCGAAGTCCTCGATCGACGCGGAGTTCTACGAGCTGGAGGCCGGCCGTCACGTCCCGCCGGACCGGGTGTGGTCGGCGTGGCTGTGCGGCGACCACCTCGTCGCCGAACGGCGGGAGGCGCTGCGCCAGTTCGCCAACGGCATCGACGCGGCCGGCCGCCGGGTTCACCGCGCCTTCCTCGCCAGCGTCCGCGTCCTCGGGGAAGGCGTCGACATCACGGGCGAGCGGGGAGTGGAAGCCGTCTGCTTCGCGGACACCCGCGGCTCCCAGGTCGAGATCGTCCAGAACATCGGCCGTGCGCTCAGGTTGAACCGCGACGGCTCCACGAAGGTCGCCCGCATCATCGTGCCGGTCTTCCTGGAGCCCGGTGAGGACCCGACCGACATGGTGGCCAGTGCCTCGTTCCGCCCCCTTGTAGCGGTCCTCCAGGGCCTCCGCTCGCATGACGAGCGTCTGGTCGAGCAGCTCGCTTCCCGCGCGCTCACCAGCGGCAAGCGCAAGGTGCACGTCCAGCGCGACGACGACGGGCAGATCGTCGGCGCCGGCGGCGAGGGCGACGGCGCGGACCAGGAGGACGACGACACACAGGCCGCCGCCGAAGCCGCCCTACTCCACTTCTCCAGCCCGCGCGACGCCGCCACCATCGCGGCCTTCCTGCGGACCCGGGTCTACCGGCCGGAGTCCCTGGTGTGGCTCGAGGGCTACCAGGCCCTCATCCGCTGGCGGAAGGAGAACGAGATCACCGGCGTCCACGCCGTCCCGTACGACGTCGAGGTCGGGGCGACGAAGTCGTTTCCGCTTGGCCGGTGGGTGCACCAGCAGCGCAAGGCGCTGCGGGCCGGGGAGCTGGAGGAGCGGCGCAAGGTCCTGCTGGACGCCCCGGAGGCCGGGATGGTCTGGGAGCCGGGCGAGGAGGCGTGGGAGAACAAGCTCGCCGCGCTGCGGTCCTACCGGCGGGCCATGGGGCACCTCGCGCCGCGTCAGGACGCGGTGTGGGGCGAGGGTCAGGCGATGGTGCCGGTCGGGCAGCACATGGCGAACCTGCGCCGGAAGGGCGGCCTAGGGAAGGACGTGGATAGGGCAGCGGAGCGCGCGCAGCAGCTGGCCGCGGTCGATGAGGACTGGAACTGCCCCTGGCCACTGGACTGGCAGCGGCACTACCGCGTCCTCGCCGACCTGATCGACGCCGACGGTGTCCTGCCCTACATCGCGCCGGGCGTCGTGTTCGAGGGTGATGACGTGGGCAAGTGGCGATGGCGGCAGCAGGAGCCGGGCACCTGGGCGCAGCTTCTCCCCGAGCAGCAGGAGCGGCTGTCGAAGCTGGGCGTGCAGCCCGCTGAGAGCGCGTCTCCCGCCCCGGCGGCCGCTCGTGCGGCGAAGGGCCCGAGCAAGGCGCAGGCGGCGTTCCAGCGGGGCCTGACGGCCCTCACGCAGTGGGTGGAGCGAGAGGGCGTGGACCGGCCCGTGCCAAGGGGTCACAGCGAAGAGATCGCGGTCGACGGCGAGGCGGAGCCGGTGACCGTGAAGCTGGGCGTATGGATCTCGAACACGAAATCGAGGAAAGACCGGCTGGACGCCGACCAACTCGCTGCGGTCCGGGAACTAGGCGTGGACTGGGTGTGACACGCCCCTCGCCCGTCGTTGACCTGGGAGGTCAGCGAAGTGGACGCCTCGGGACGTCGTGGCCCTGGGGCCTTCGTCTTGTCTTCCGGTAGCGAAGAGAGGTGCAACACGGGCTGCAACACAGGTCCCTTGACGGTAGTTGACTCATGTTTGCGCAGGTCAGGGCTGCAACGCACAGGCGCGTTGCAGCGCTGGTGTTGCACGGTCGAGGGAGGGCGTTGCAGTCGTTGGTCTCTTCGGCCACTGTGTGAACTCCCTCCAACCCCTGCCAACTGTTGGATAGCGTCCCTCCATGTACATGGAGATAGATCCCCTTGAGGCGTGGGAGAGACTGCGGGCCAGTCGTTCCAGCCGACCGGGTAGAGCGAGCAGTGGGGCGCGGGCCAAGACGTACGCCACGGCTTTGGAGCAGGCGCAGCAGATGTTCAAAGCCGCCGAGGTCGTGGGCCCGCAGACCCGTCCCTTGCTGGTGTTCTACGGACTGAGTCAGGCTGGCAGAGCGATTGCGGCTGCGGCCGTCGACCTGAAGGGCGAGGACTGGAACCTGACCTCTCACGGCATCCATGCCTCGGGCTACCACCTGGACTTCGCCGACATCGAGATCCGAACGGATCCCGCTGGCACGGCCGGCAGCTTCGTACGGCTCAGCAAGCTGCTGCGGTCACCGGTCTGGGGAAGTGACACGGTCGTGCGGCTGGAGAAAGTCTGGGACACCCTTCCTGTCAACTTGCAGTACCCGCTCACCGACCGGGAGCGGTTCACGCCTCTGTACGCCAGCACGGACGTGATCAGAGGCATTGATTTCCACCCGCTGCTCACCGTTGAAGTCGGCGACATCTTGGACCGCGTCGTGGACGCTGGCAGCCGCACGGCTCTGGATGAATTCCTGCAGAGCTATCCCGGCGCCGCCGGGTATGACGACTTCGCCCGTCGCCGGGCGGAAGCCGATGCCGGGCCGGACTTCGAGCGGCACCAGCCGAATGCCGGCTTGCTGGCCATGCACTGGGAGATGCCCGCGGAAACGGGCACCCGAGAGGAGCGCCTGGAGCGCCTGTCCGAGATGACCCGGAAGTACGCCGGGCATCGCTACTTCCTCCCCGCCGTCGCGGGCCTGCCGCGTGAACTCCACCCGCTGATGGCGTGGTGGGCGGTGCTGTACGCGCTGTCGATGCTCGCCCGCTACCAGCCCGCCCAGTGGGCGAACCACATCAACGTCGACGGCAGCCGACACGCGGTGCCCATCGAGAAGATTCTGGAACGGGCCATGGAACATCTGCCCGTCCTGATCGCGGACACCATCGAGGAAGTTGCCGCCTGGTCGTAGACGCTGAGCGGCATACTCCCGCCCCACCGACCGGCAAACTCCTCTCTCACCCCGACAGCACGAGACGAGGGCCGTGGCCGGATCTCGGTTCCAGTCCCTCGTCCGCGAGGGGTCTCCTACACGAAGAGTCGGCGCGACAAGCTCACCCGCTCCTCGGGGAGCCGGGCACGGACTGGGCGTGAGCAACCACAGGATCTGATCAAAGGGTGTTGGGTCGGGTCTAGTTACACACAGCTACGCTGACAGCTCTGTGCGCAAGGGGGGGTTCATGCTGTTTGAGCAGCGGATGTATGCACACGTCAAGTTCCTCGAGTTGATGGCGGAGCTCTACGAGAACGAGTTCGAGGACTTCTTCCATCGGCTGATGTGTTTGCGCTATCCAGACTTCCTCGACGTGCGCACGGCTGGCAGTCTGGGCGACAGGTCGGCCGATGGCCTCAGCCTGCATTCGCGAAAGCTGTACGCCTGCTACGCACCACAGACCGTGAAGCCGGACAAGATCCGCAAGAAGTTCGACGGAGACCTCTCCGGGGCGGTCACCAAGCGAAACGGAGAATTCGACACCTTTGTCTTCGTGCACAACGACAGGCGAGGTGTGCATCCGGAAGTGACATCTCTGCTGGCAAGCGCGCGGAACAGTGTGCCTTCGCTGCGATTCGAACAGATGGGCACCCGGCGGCTGTGGCACGAGTGCATGCAGCTTGATCAGATGGCGGCCGAGGACGTCCTCCGCTGCGAGATACCCATCAAGGACACGACTTTCGGCATCGGGATGGAGGACCTGGCGCCGTTGCTGAAGCAGCTGCAAGACATCCGCGCCGAGTCCAACCCCCTCATGTCCCTGCCCGACGTGCCGATAGAGAAGCTGGACTTCAACCGGATTGAAGGAGCGGATCGTGAGGACCTCCTCCGCGGCATGCGACAGAGCTACCTGGTAGACGCCTTCTACGCCGGCACCCGGAGCGAGCTGGAGCACGACGAGGTCGCGGAGGGCTTCCGCCTGTACTACCAGCAGGTACGTCGCGACTACAGCGACGCCGACGACGTCCTTTGGCAGCTCAAGATGTACTTCCTGGGGAACGCCCAGCCCCGGCCGAAGGTGCTGCGCGCCGCCCTTGTTGTCCTGGCGCACTTCTTCGAACGATGCGACATCTTCGAGACGCCACCCGCCGGCTGGCAGCCGAACATCGGGCTGACCGCATGATCACTCCGACGAAGGGAATCGCTCCTGACCGCTGCCTGCTCGCTGTCGGCGCGCAGGTTCTCCTCCAGCTCGATGAACCGCGGACCGTCAGCCAGGCATGGGCCAGGCTGAAGAGCTGGCGCGCTGATCAGGCCCATACCTCGCCGGTATCGTTCGAGTGGTTCGTTCTGGCCCTGGACATCCTTTTCGCCATGGGTGCTGTGGAGCTGGCCCAGGACGTTCTCATCGCAAGGAGTACAGATGCTGCGCCGTCTGAGCGCTGACGACGCGCGGTTCAGAACAGTGGAGTTCTCGCCGGGACTGAACCTGCTGGTCGCGGACACCACCTCGTCGTCGGCCGAGACCGACAGCCGTAACAGCGCCGGCAAGTCCAGCGTGATCGAGCTGATTCACTTCCTGCTGGGGGCAAAATCCTCCGGGTCCCTGGCCACGAACAAGGCGCTGCGCCACATCACCTTCGGCCTCGCCATGGACTGGCCGTGGCAGGACGATCCGCTTGAAGTACGACGGCGCGGAGACAATCCCAAGGTCGTGTCGCTGAGTCGGGACGTATCCGGCGTGCCGGCCGACACGCTCTTCACGGACGGTCAGGACGTCGAGCTGTCCGTGGAGCAGTGGAATCGCGTCATCGAGCGGGATCTCTTCGGGCTGGAGGGTGACCATCCCGGAGTGAGCGGTCGCACGCTCCTGTCGTTCCTCATCCGCCGTGTCTCCGCTCACGGCTTCAACGAACCGACCCGGACGTTCTCCCGGCAGGCCGCCGCCGAGGCATCGTCGAACCTGGCCTACCTCCTCGGGCTGGACTGGCAACTGGTCAACGGATACCGCGAGCTCAATGCCCGCAAGGCGACCAGAGACCAGCTGAGGAAGGCAGTCAACGATCCCGTATGGGGACGGATCGTCGGGTCCACGGCCGATCTGCGAGGCCAGATCACTCTCGCCGAGGCACAGGTCGAACGGCTGCGGACGCAGGTTGCCGCCTTCCAGGTTGTCCCTGAATACGAGCGCCTCAAAGACCGCGCAGACCAGGTAAGCCGCCGGATCAAGCAGCTCGCCCAAGACGACGTGATCGACCAGCACAACCTCGAAGAACTCCGGGGCGCGGTCACCGAGACCACCGACGTCGAGGTGTCCTACCTCGAGCCGGCCTACCGCGAGCTCGGGGTCATCCTCAACGACCAAGTCCGGCGTCGCTTCGAGGACGTCAAGGCGTTCCACCACTCCGTCGTACGCAACCGGCGCAGATTCCTGGAGGAAGAGATCCAGGAACTCACCGATCGCTTGGCCGCCCGGCGTCAGGAACGTGCCGACCTGGGCGAGGACCAGGCTCGCCTCCTGCGCGAGCTGGCGGAGGGTGGAGCTCTGGAAGCGCTGACCGCCCTACAGACAGCCCTGGGCCGGGAGGAGGCCGCTCTCGGTGCTCTTCGCCACCGCTTCGACGCAGCGCAAGCCCTGGAAGCCAGCGCCCGCCAGATCACCGCCAAGAGCGTTGAACTGCAACAGGCCGTCGACCTCGACCTCCGAGAGCGCCGGCAACAGACAGACGAAGCAATCCTGCTGTTCTCCCGGTACGCCCAGCGCCTCTACGGCGAGGGCCGCGAAGCCTATCTCGCCATCGAGGCCGGCCGGACCAGCCTCAGCATCACGCCCCGCATCGACGCCGACGACAGCCGCGGCATCAACAACATGGTCATCTTCTGCTTCGACCTCACCCTGGCCGTCCTCGCACACCGCCACGAGCGCGGCCCCGACTTCCTCGTCCACGACAGCCACCTCTACGACGGCGTCGATGAACGCCAGGTCGCACGAGCTCTCGCGCTCGCGGCCGAAGTCACGCAGGAAGAGCACATGCAGTACATCGTCACCCTCAACACCGACACCCTCAGCACCGCTGCCCAGCGCGGATTCAACCCCGAACCTCACATCCGTAGCCCCCGCCTCACCGACGACGAAGAGGGCGGCCTCTTCGGCTTCCGCTTCAAAGCCGCAGGCAAGGCGTAGCCACTCCCATACCGCACGCCCGGCCACGCTGCTCAGTCTGCCGCTGTGGCCGGGCCTCCGACGGAGAGATCTGACGTCGCTCACCACCTGCTCGGGTGCCGGACAGGCTGAAGGGGAGATCAGCAATTGCTGATCTCCCCTTCAGCCTGTTCTACGGGTGGGGGCCGATGACGAGGACGGTGATGACCGAGATGGTCTCCCCCGCCGCGTTCCTCTCGTCCGGCCCGTACATCCAGTAGATGCGCCAGGCGCTGGGGTTGTGGTTCTCCACGTAGGAGTCCCAGACCTTCTCCGAGGCGTGCCCGGGGAACTTCTCGTACTGGTGGGAGTGCAGGCCGGGGTGACGCGGGTTGGCCTGCAGGCGGGCGAGTGCGTTGTTGACCTTCTTGAGCTTGGCCGGGTCGGCCTTCGAGCCGACGGTCAGGCGGTTGAGGGTCTCGTCGGCGTCTTCGGTGAAGCGGAGGCTGTGCACCTGGTCCTAGTCCTCGTCGTCCTCGTCCTCGTCGAGGTAGTGCGAGAAGTCGCCGCGGTCGATGGTCTTGCCGGCCTTGGCCTGCTCGATCCCGGTGCGGATGCGCTCGGCGAGGTGCGGGTCGTTCCACACCTGCATCTCCCGCTCCGGGATGGAGACGACCGGGGTCAGCAACAGCACGCCGTCCGGGTTGCTCTCGACCCGGTACCGGCGGCCCGCACGAGCTCCGGCACGGCCGAGGGAAACTCGTCCGCGGCTGTCGACCTCAGTCTCGGCGACGGTCTCGAACTCCTCGCGCTCGTGAATGGCGGTCATGTGCGTGCTCCCTCGGTTCCGCCGGAGGGCTCTCCACGGCTCATGCCTCCTTCGAGCAGGAGGCACGCCCTCCGGCGCTTACTACCAAGGTACCCGCATTGGGGAAAGTGGGTAACGCCCACTTTCGTGATTCTCTTCTCCTCAATGCCCAAGGGCTTGGGCATCACCTGTGGTCGCGACGGTGCTCTGCGTGGAGGGCGCCTTCTTCTGCGCGGAGCGTGCGATGAACGGGTCGAGCAGCACGTAGCGGTTGACCTCGGCCGTCCCGGTCGGGCTGAGCGGGGCGGCGATGTAGGTCTTGTGGGCCTGGAGCACGCCCTCCTTCGCCAGCTGCCGGAAGCCGCGCTCGGCGGTATCGGGCGACCACCCGTACCACTCCTTCATCCGCTCAGTCGGAAGCTCGAAGAAGGCCAGCTCGCAGCTGGCCGTCAGCAGCATGGCCAGGGCCGGGAGGCCGAGCTGGTCGATCAGGCCGGTACGCCAAAGCTCGAAAGGGATCTTCAGGTAGGCGTCGCGGTTCTGGTTGCCGGGCCGGGTGTACGGATCGAGGCTTCCGTCCTCGCGCAGCAGCGTGACCTGGATGTCCCAGGTTCCCTTGGGCCGCTCGTAGGTGATCAGGCGGCGTTCCTCGAGACGCTTGAGGACTTTGGTCACCGCCGTGCGGGCGGAGGCCGGCGTCGCGTCCTCCGTGGTGCCGAAGGCCCTGGCCCACACCATGCCGGGGAGGGTGGTGCTCCACCCCGACTCGGCGGTCTCGGCGCTGGTGACCGCGACGATGAACAGGTAGGCGCGCAGACCGCGCACGTCTCCGTTGGTGACGAACTCGGCCAGTCGGCTGGACCGGTCCGCCTCGTCTCGCTTCTTCTGCACGAACGCCCGCCGGATGGGCGCGAAGTCGCGCGCGGCCCGCTCGAGGAGGGCTTCCCTCGTCTGGGCGGGAGAGGCGACCGGCTTCTGGGATGTCTGCTGCTTCACACCACAGAACATGCCGGACGGACACCCCGCAGGGCAAACAATCCAACTTCCGTAGTTCAGACGCTGTAGCGGGTGTCTGGAGGATACGAGTGACGATGACATCTGAACGATGACAGTGACGAGCTCAATGTCAATGACACTAGTAGGTGAGGTTCAGAAGGCGCAGCGCTGAACCCGTGGGTCCCCGGCACGGGAACCATCCTCCGAGGCAGAAACTGCCGCCCGCTTCGCCAGAAACCCGCGAAGGCCCCCTGAGGGGCCCAGGGGCCCCTCTCCCGCCCCCGGAACGTGCCCTCCGCCATCGGGCCCGCACAGGGGCCCTGTAGCCGCTCCAGCCGGCGCCGCCGAAGGCAGACAGGATGCCGATCTCGCTCGCGGACCGATCGTCCCGAGCGCCCGAGGCCTTGCCCTGAAGTCGCCCCGGATGCCGGCGGAGCTTAGCTCACCCGCCGCGCCCTGGGCTCGGTACCAGAAGGACAGCACTGGCATGCCGGTGGCGTCTGTCGTGACCCGTTCCTTCGGCTTATCGCTGATGCTCACCCAGAGGCTCGTAGCCTGCGTCAGCCAGCACTGTCTGGAGTTTGCAGAAACTGGCAGGCAGGGGCAACCGACATGGGAGAACTGACGCAACGGACTGCGTGTGTCGGCCCTGCCGGCTGGCCGCTTCGAGAGGCGGGCATGGGACAGATCGAGAAGGGTTTGGAGCGCGCGTTGCGTACCCGGCCCGTTCCCTCCAGCACCGGGGCCCGCCTGCGTTTTCTGCTGGCAGCGCATCGGGGTTCCACCCGGCAGGTGGCCGCCGTGCTGGGGGTCTCGCAGCGCACCGTGCAGCGGTGGGTGACGAGGAAGCCAGGAGCGCGTCGTCCCCCGGGTCCAACACAGGTGCGAGCGATCGAGGAAGCGGTCCTGGCTCGGTGGCAGCCGCGAGTACGGGCCCGTCGGCGTGCCCAGGCCGAGGCGGAGGGCTTCGTCTTCCATACCAGGGCGCGGTTCGGGTTCGCGGCTCCTGCGGGGTCCTCGGACGATCCGCGGGTGCGGTGGATCACCCAGGATCTGCCGGGAGAAGTGGCCCGGGAACTGTTCGCCGCCCGGGACGCCGGCGCGGGCGAGCAGCAGCAGACGGTGATCCTCGCCCGTGCGCTGGGACACACCTACTTCCGCGAATGGGGCCGCCGGGCCCACGGTCTACACATCGTCTTCAGCGACGTCGAGTTCGCCGACTTCTCGATCGACTGAGACTGCCCCTTCGAGCGACCGCGTCAGGGTGTTCAGCGTCGTGAGGGCCTGACGCGACTGATCGGCACCGCTTCGTACCGCTCGGCTTCCTGCCGCTCGCGCCAGTCCCACTCCACACGGCCGACCGGGCCTTCGCGGCGGGCTGCGGGCGGCTGGGGCGGGCGCAGCTTGGCCGTCTCCGCCACGCGCAGCAGGTGCGCACGGTCATCTGGCGCGGCGAGCAGTTCCTGGTCCTCGCCGGAGACGAGCCGGGTGAAGCAGGCCGCCGCTCGCAGGAAAACACCCGCCCAGGGTGGTACGGGGTGGGCGGCGCAGCCGTCGGTGTAGCGGGCGCGGTCATGGAGGGCGAGCGTGGCCGCGGCGGTGTCGTAGTCGCGGGGGCGTGCGGTAGCGAGTTGCTGGAAGGAGGCGCCGGTGAAAAGCGCAACGGCAACGGCCGCGGCCAGGCGAGGATGTGCGGTCGCCGCGTGCAGTCGGCGGGCGACTTTCTGGGCGGTGTGCGCGGTGAGAGGCACGGGCGGTGGGCGGTGCCGCCAGATGATCGAGGGCGGGGCGCACGGATCGATGCAGGGGCGGGGGCTGTCGTAAGAGATGAGGCGTTCCAGTGCGGGCAGGGTGAGCCACCGGCCGGCCGTCCCGGCGGACTCATCTGCGAGCGGGGGTTCGGCGATAGGCATGCCGTAGTAGTGGCGGCGGGCTGCGTCGAGGTCGGTGGTGAGGGAGTAGTCGGCCGTCTGGAGGGCCCGGTACAGGGCGGCGGGAAGGCGGGGACGGTGGCAGACCAGGGTCAAGTGGATACCCGTGAGGGCACGCAGCTCCAGGAGTCGCATTGTGCGGTGGGTGGTGAGGCGGTGGGCGCGCAGGACGGTCAGCCGGGTGACGGGCAGGGCGGTCATCCAGGCCGTGACGGCTGCCCAGGCGGGCTGACGACCGCCTGGAAAGCGGCCGGTGAGCAGGGGCGGTTTGTTCAGGGCGGCGAGAAGGTCGTGGGCGAGACCGGTCTCGCTGCTGGTGCCCGGTCCGGGGTGCAGGGTGACCCGGCCGGACGGCGGATGGTGGGCGGCCAGGGCGGTGTGGGTGTGGATGACGTCGTCATCGCGGTCGATGACCACGGTGACGGACGGCGGCCGCGTGGCGGGAGGCATGGCGGTGTGGTGGTCAGCCAAGGCGGCTGAAGGCCCAGCGCAGCAGTTCCTGATCCACGCGGGGGCGGCCGGTGCGTGCCAGGGCGGTGCGGGTGTGCGCGGTCAGCTGGGCCCAGGCGCGGAAGTTGCCGTGCGCGGCATGCTGGTCGGCGAACGTGATGTCGTCGGGGTCGGCATCGGCCCAGATCGGGTGGAACAGCGGGATGACGTCGAGGACCTCGCTGGGAGTGAGGCGGGTGAAGTGCTGCCAGATGAAGATGCGGGAGGAGAGCATCGGTTCGCGGCGCAGCACGGTGTGGCAGCCCTCACCGCCGACGAAGATGATCGCGAGCTGGGTGGAGGGTTCGTCCCACAGGTAACGGAAGTACTCGAACGCCTCCCCGTTGAGCCACTGGGCCTCATCCACGAGGAAGGTACGGGGGCGTTCGGCCAGAGCGGTCTTCAGCAGACGGTCGAATTCGCTGGGGTGGCGCGGTGGCTCGCCGGCCAGGTCGAGCGCGGTGAACAGTTCGTAGCGCACCGCTCGGGCGGTGGGACGGGCGCGGAAGGTGACCCGGCGGACATCCTCGCCCGGTTCGAGTTCGCGCAGGCAGGTGTTGACGGCGAGCGTCTTGCCGAAGCCGGCGCCGCCGTGGATACACATCATCGCGCGGGCAGCGACCGTATCGCCGATGTTCTCCCGCGCGGTGAGCAGAGCGCGGGTGGTGACCACGGAAGCGTCGGGCAAGTCGACGTACTGGTAGGTGGCCGCGGTCATCAGGCATCTCCATCTTCGTCGGTGGGGGGAGGTGCGGCCCGCCCGTCGCGGCCGCCCTGGGCGGAAGTGCCAGCACTGCCGGACGGGATCGGGGCGGGCATGCCTGGCGTGGTCAGCGCGGCCAGGGAAGCAGGGGTACGCCAGTCGGCCGGGGGCGCGGCGGGCGGGATGAGGTCCGGCATCGCCAGACCCGACAGGTCGGTGCCGGCGGCCTGGGCGAGCTCGGCCTCGGCCTGCGCGGTGGTCAGCGCGCCGAGCCGCCGGGGCGCCTCCGGCTGGTTCACGGCTGCATAGCGCTCGCGCTGTGAGGCCTGAAGGTCCTTCTTCAGGCGGCGGGCGCGGGCGGCCCGTGCCCGCCGTACGGCGCTGACCTGTTCCTCAGTGGCCTGGTCTGCCAGATCCGCGGGACCGAGGTAGCGGCCCGTGGTGGCGTGGTAGACCTCGATGCGGTGGTCGTGATGGGGCATGAAACGGACCCGGACCTGGATCCCGGCCTGCCCGGTCATCCACGGACCCACGTAGTCGCGGTTCTTGAAGCGGATACCGCTGCTTGTCAGCATGCGGGTGCCGGCGTCTTCCAGGGTGAACGTCCACAAATCTGCGGCCGGTACGTCCCGCAGCGGGGTGGGATCGTCCTGCCACGCCTCAAGCGGAGTCTTGCCCCGCAACGGCGCCGGACGGTGCTCGGTGTTCCACCACAGCGTCCAATCCAGCAGCCGGGCGGTGAAGTCCTCGAAGCCAAGCAGCACCTCGTCCTTCGGACGGGAAGCACGCTTACCGGGGCGCGGCTGGCGGGCGTAGCCGGGCAGCGCGGCCAGGAACATGCCTTCTACCGCCCGGTTCAGGCCCTCCACCGTGCCCTTGAGGTGCGGGGTGTAGGCGGGCAGGTCCTCCACCGTCACGTCCAGGAGATCGAACGCTGCGGTCACCGTCCGGGACAGGAAGTCCTTGCCACGGTCCACCCGCACCTTCTCGGGCAGGCCGCCGAACGGGCCGTAGGGGTCCTCGCGCAGGACAGCGGAGCGCAGCGCGGCCAGCACCGACTCCCGCGACGGATGCACCGGTGTCACCGCGACACCGGTGATCGCGTTGGTGGCGCAGTCGGTGAACCAGGTGATCCACGGCCTGCGAGCCCTGCCCTCGACATCGACCAGAACAGGTGCCTGCATGTGGTCGGTCTCCCACACCTGGTTCCGCCAGCCCCGCGGCCTGGCCAGGAACACATCATGCTTACGCGCCGCCCGCTCTCCACCCGCGAGCCCGGCCCGCTCCCCCGGCGTCAGATCACGGCGAATCGCCCGGTGCAACGTCGTCAGCGACGGCGCGTCTGCAGGCGGGGACTGCCTGGCAGCGCGCAGGACCAGCTCGCGATGAACCGCCCGCACGTTCCCCTTCCACAACGCCAGCAGTCCACGGATCTCGGGCGTGACCGTGAACCTCGCATCGGCCCGGGAGCGCGCACCGGGATAGGCGGCTGCAGTCTCATCGCTCTGAGCAGCGGCCAGCCAGCGCCACACCGTGCGCTCCGACGCCCCCAGCGCGTCCGCAGCCACTCGTACATGACCTGCTGTCAGGTTTCCCCCGGCCCGCAGGGCGAGCAGCCTCCGCACCGCAGGGCCACGCATTGCCGTCCTTGACGCCGCGGGCAGTCCGCCGACTGCGCGGACCGCGTCACCGTCCTCCATGTCAGCTCCCCTCACGCGGTTGGGACATCTACGTGTGCCGGCCGCCGGAGCGTGCGCTGGGTTCACAGCGGCGGCGCGACCCGCTGGCACAGCCGCCCCAGCAAGGCCCGGTCGGCGACCGCGTCAGCGGTGGTGAGCAACACGTTCTGCAGGTGTGTGGTCAAAGCGGCCCAAGTCCGGAGCGTGCCGTGTGTCGACGTCTGGTCGATCCATGTCAGGTCCTCGGCCGAGACAGTGCGCCACAGCGGATGGAAGCCGGTCACCACGGCTGTCACTTCCGTTGCGGCCAGACGTGGAACCTCCTGCCACGCGCCGATGCGTGACGCCAGCTGCGGCAGCCGGGCCAGCGCCCGCTCGGTGCCCGCCCCGCACAGCACCAGCGTGACCCGTGTGCCCGGGTGGTCCCACAGGCTCTGTAGGTACTCCAGGCACGGCACGGGCAGGCGCTGTGCCTCATCGACCACCAGCACCCGCGCCTCGCCCAGAGCCCCCGTAACTGCGGCGTCGGCGAGCGCCGATGTGTGCGGGAAGCGGCCCGGCAGTGCCAGAGCATCGAACACCGCCCGCCTCATTCCGGCCACCGACGGGCGCACCGGCACCGGCACCCACGTCACCTTCCAGCCCGCAGGCACTGCGCGGAGCGCCATCCGCACAGCCGCGGTCTTGCCCCGGCCCGGGTCACCGAACACACACACCGCGCCCTCGGCCGCCATTGCCTGCCCGACCGCCTCGGCCACCGCCCGCACCGACGACGTCTCCACCAGCCGAGCCCCCGCCGGCAACGCCACACCCTCCAGCGTGCCGCTCTCCCCCGACGGCACGCCCGAGACCGCCTCCGGCGCAGGGTGCGGCGGCCGGCGCGCAGCCACCTTCGCCGCGCCGCCCTCCCGCGGCCCGGCCAGAGCGAGGTCAGCCAGCGCCTGCCTCGTCTGCTGCTCCTCCCGCTCCCTGCGCACCACCGCACGGTCCGGCAATACCCTGCCGGCCTGAAGGTCCCGGTGCACCACCCGGTACAACGACGCCAGCGAAGGCACCTCGCCCCCGACCCGCTTCAAGTACCGGTGCAGCACCGCCACGTTCCCGCCCGCCTGCGCCAGCACCTCCCACGCCTGGTCGGACAACTCCAACCGGGCCCGACGCCTGCGCTCCACACGCCCCTCGGTCCGCGCCGCCTCCAGCCACCGCCACACCGTCCGTGCAGTCACCCCACCGACCTGTGCGCCCGCACGCACATGCGCCGTCGTCAACGCCCCGGCCGCATCGAGCTCCATCAGCCGCGCCACCAGCACGGGCCGGGACACCCTCAACCCCGCCGTGATCTCACCCCACACGCCCGGCTCGCCCACCGAAAAACCCTCCGCCGCAGACACCGACCCCACCACCGTGCAGCCGCGCAGCCCTCTAAAGGATCAGAAGTGCCGTTCCCGAGACAGCGGAGTGGAGTGGGGTGTACCGCCCCATGACAGCCATGAAGGCACCAGGTACCGCCCCGTGTCAGTGACCACACCCTCCCTCAACACCCGACCAGCGGAAACGGCTAGTCCTGACGTCCCGTCACTGACACCACACACCGACACCAACCCGGCACATCGCAGGCGGTGCTGTCGAACTGCCGTGTCCTGGGCGAGGGCGTGGACATCCGGGCGGTGGACTCGGTGGCCCTCCTGGACCCGAAGGGTGCTCCGCACGACATCGTCCAGGCGATTGGCCGGGCGCTGCGTCAGAAGCCAGGACAGGGGAAAGTCGCGTCTCTGATCGTGCCGGTATTTCTCCAGCCTGGAGAAAATCCGGAAGACATGTTCACCTCCGGGTCGTATCGGCCTTTGGTGAAAGTCCTTGAAGGTCTTCGGGCTCATGATGAAGAAGCAATTGAGTTGCTGGCGATTCCTCAGGAGCCTCAGAAGGACGTGGCGCAGCCGTCGGAGTACATCGGTTCGCCGCCCGAGGAAGGCGAGGACGAATCGCGTTTGCTGCTGCGTTTTGCTGTTCCGCGTGATCCGGTGATGGTCGCGGAGTGGGTGTCGTTCAGTGTGATCGACACCGAACGTCAGGACTGGGCACGTGGGTGGGCGGCGTTGAAGAAGTTCACCGAGCGTGAGCATCACGCGAGGGTTCCCTACGGGCACCGGGAGGGGGCGACACCGCTGGGGCAGTGGGTCGCGGAACAGCGGAGGGCGTACGGGGCGGGGCAGATGACCGGCCAGCGCGCCGCCCGGTTGGAGAAGCTGGGCATGGTCTGGTCGCTGGTGGATGAGAGGTTCCAGGAGAACCTGGAGGCCGCGAAGGCGTACTACGACCTGCACTGGACCCTCTGCGCTCCGAGGTCCGCCACGGCGTTGGACAGGCCGGTAGGACAGTGGTTGAGCAATTTGCGCCGCCCCGGTGCGCTGGACGGCCACCCGGACTGGGAGGCCGCGCTCCTGGCCGTGGACGAGGACTGGAACACCGTGTGGCCGGCAGAGTGGCAGCGACACTACGCCGCACTGCGCGAACTCGTCGCCGACGAACAAGACCAGACCGGTGCGGCGGATGTCCTGCCCGGGCTCACGGTCCACGGCATGGACATCGGGAAATGGCTCGCCAAGCAGCGGACCCCGGCGGTGTGGCAGGCCCTGACGGAGGGACAGCGCGAGCGCCTGGAGGCCGTCGGCGTCACACCACCCACCCCCGCCCGGGAGTCGGAGGCGCCCGTGGCGTCTACCGTGCCCCTGAGCGCCTTCGAGAAGGGCGTAGCAGCCCTCGCACAGTACAAGGCCCGAACCGGCTCCATGACCGTCCCACGAGGGCACGTAGAGCGGCTGGAGGATGGGGCAGAAGTCCGCCTCGGGGTATTTCTCAGCAACAGCAAGAGCCGCCGGGCCAAGCTCACCCCCGACAAGCTCGCCACGTTGGCCGGCCTCGGGCTGGAGTGGGCCGCGGCCACCTATAGCTGCGGCGAACTACACGAAGGGTTGCAGGCTTGAGCTGCAACCCTTCTGACCAGCCCAGACCCATTGGCCTTTTTCGTTGGCCGACGGAACTGCAGACTAGCCTGCCAGCGCCGACGCCCCTGCTTGAGCAACTCTGCTGGGATCATCGTGAGACAGCATCCCGGCCGGGTCAATGAGCGGAACGATCACTGGGTAGAGGTCTTCTCCTGCGGGGGTGAGGTGCCCAGCGTGGCGCTTGGCCACGGCGAACCCTGCACCAGCAACCAGGTCGGCGAGCTGCAAAGACGGATGGTGGCTTGACTTGCCGCGCAAGAGCTCACCCAGGCTCACATCCCGTGAAATGTAGCGGAACTCAGGATGCCCAAGACCACGAGCGTCGTCGGCGATGTCGTCCAGGTGCTGGTCGGTCAGCGTGCGTTGGTCGTCAGTAAGGATATTGACCCGGCCCACCCGACGGGACCAGTTCCCCGTAACTGCGGCCACGCCAGGGATCAGAGGTTCCAGCGCGGCAAGAAGTGATGCGTTCGGTCCGAAGGCGTCATCGAGGTACTCGCGGGCCTCCGCCCGTGTAGTGCGCAGCAGCCCCAGGAGGGAGGTTACGTTGCGCCGGGATGAGCGTGCCCACGCCTCTTCGACGACGTCGTAGAAGTCGTCGACGCTGACCTGTTGGTCGCGGTTCTTATACGAGGCGAAGGCGACCGTGGCGACGAGCAGCCGATTGAAGAGTGCTGGCCCAAGGGCGCGCGGGCCCTCAGTGAACAGGTCCCGGGCCATTTTGCGGGCGACTCCGGTGTTCCGGATATCCAGGCCCTGCTTGTACGTCAGCTCCTCGACGAAGAGGTCGATGAGCTTTCCAACGATGAAGTAGTGCTTGTCCAGGACATACACCGATGCACGCCCCTCGAGGGCGCCGCCAGGGCCGAGCAGCGCGGCGAGAGCCTTGCGGCGTTGGCTCTGCCCGTCCTTGGCGAAGGAGGTACCGAACTTCAGCTCAGGGGCCTGGATCCGTGTGGTCCGGCGGAGGCCGTCGATCAGGTCGGCGGCGTCTTCGTCGCTCATGGCCACGGATCCGATGGTCAGGTAGCGGCTACGGTCTTCGCCATGGAGCTGATCTCCATCCCATCCAGACTCGTCCAGGGCTATCCATCGCCCCATCGGCTCGCCATCCCGGGTGGCCTGCGGGCAGTTTCGGCGGCTGTACTGCTCGCCGAAAAGGCCGGTGCCTTCGTTTGGCTGTCGAAGCGGAGTATTCACGGGGATAAGCATCCTGCCCCAGAACGTGCAGAGGCAAGGCATATACCTGCATGTGACGACCAACCATGCGAAGGTAACCAGTGCCCACGCCAGAGGCTCGGCGACATCGCGCCAGAGGCCCTACACGCACTGGGATGCGATGCCCGGGGGCTCTGAGCTGCGGCATCGCACTGCTGTGCGTGTAGGCCCTGGGAGCTTCGGCCGCTCTCCCAGCGAATTACGTTGCAGCGGAGGCAGGATCGGTGAACGAGACCGGCTTGCCAGTGGCTCGGGCGTAGTCGATTTCCCTGTGCGTGGACTCGCCGATGTACCCACCAGGGTTGACGACCAGAACCCGGTCCGCCAGGTCGATCTTGCGTAGATGGAGAGCGCCCAGCGCTGCCTTCTGCACCTCGGTGATCGGCTCGTTTGCTTCGCCTGGCGCGACGACAATGATTCCGGCGAAGGCCAGATCGCGATTCGCTGTACGCATCTCGTCCGCGAACCGGGTTGAGCCGCAGATGCAGACGATCTCAGGTCGATTGGGCACAGCTCATCCCTTCCTGGACGGATACTGGTCAGTACAGGGCGACGGCATCGAGGACGACGGCCGGGCCGGTGATGTACGCCTGGACGTCATCGTCGGGGACGTCCAAGCCGAGCCGGTTGAGTTGCTGGGTAACCTCTCGGAGATCATCTTGGATCTGCGCCATCATGATGCGGCGCATCATGAACTCCCACCCGTGCAGCAGCCATTCGTCGGTGACCCTGTACTCGTCCTGCGGAACGAGTCGGTAGACGCTGCCGAGGATGCGCATGTCCCCTTCAAGCCGATCAGCTGATGCTTCATCAATGAAGTAGCCAGAGCGGACGTTGACGTACACCTTGTGCGGCAGAGAGCTGCCCGTGATCTCCAGAAGCATGGGCAGGGGCAGCAGCTCGTTGTTCAGATACACCCGCTGGATCGCCTGCGCGACGTCTGCGTCACCGACATCGAGGTTGGCGAGTTCGCTGAGATCGTTGATGTCGCGCTCCAGTATCAGGCGCCGGAAGACGAAGAACAGCTTGCTCATCACGCTTGCTGCCGTGATACGCGCGGTGCCCTCGATCTCGACCAGGGCATCTTTGGTTAGAGCCGTATCGCCGGCGGGGTTCATGCTGACCGCCTTCTCGCGAATCAGGCCGTCGATCACCTTGGAGACAGTGAGCCTTTTCCAACCTCACGCTGACGCGTGGTGAAGGACGAGGACGGCCTGGACGATCGCTGTGATGCGGTTGGTGCTGCAGCGGAGCTTCCGCAGAAGGCGCCAGCCCTTCAGGGTGGCCATGGCCTGCTCGCCGAGGCAGCGGATCTTGGCGTGTGTGCTGTTGTGGCGGCGCTGCCACCGCTTGAGGCGACGGCCGCGGAAGGGCACCCGGATGGACCCGCCGGCGCCCTGGTATGCCTTGTCGGCCCAGCACTTGAGGTCGGCGTCGGTGAGTGCTTCGACGATCCCGTGAGTGCGGGCGGCGGTCAGGTTGGCTTTGTTCACGAGAACCGACAGCACCTGTACACGAGTTTGGGAGGCGTCGGCGGCGAGTCGTGTTCGATGTTCATGAGAAGCGACAGCACCCGAGTTCACCGATGATCGGGGCACCGAGCCGGGCGTTGGGCGCCGCCCGCGCTACTGGATGCTCCAGCGGTGCGGATGGTTGAGATCGGTGGGGCAGACGAAGACGTTCAGCTCGCCGAATCGGCCCACGACGACTTCGGTGGGGGTGGCAGACCGATGGGTGGGCAGGTCTCGATCCTCAAACGGTTTCCAGCTGCCGCTGCCGCCGTCCCACTCCGAGCTGTCGATGGTCAGCAGTAGGTGCATCGGCGTGCGGCAGGTCTGGCAGTCCATGGGGTACGGGTCGGTGGCGTGCCAGGAGGCGAAGCCGCCGACGCGCCAGCCGGGCGGGATGGACAGGTCGTACTGGTAGTAGACCGGATCGACCGCGTTCTCATCGGCCTGCTGCTCGGCCTGCTCTTCCTGGGATTCCTCCCAGGCGTCGAGTCGGGCACACAGCTCCTCGGGCAGGAGGCCGGCGAACGGGTAGGTGGTCACCTGCTCCGGTTGAAGGACGCAGGGCTCGGGCACGAACCCAGCGGACCCGGCGACCAACGGCTGCGGGGGAACGGTCAACACGTCCCCGACTTCCCACGACCGCCGCCAGCGCAGATGCAGATTCAGGTCGTACCGGCTCGGGCCGTGCGCGTCGAAGGGGCACCAGAACACCTGGAGCAGGTCGCATTCCTTCGGACCCTGCGGCAGGTCCGGGACATCCCGCCGGTACAGCTGGGCCAGGCCGATCATCGGCAGCGGATCCGTCTCCGACACCTCGGAGAGCCGGTGCTCCAGGTACAGCTCGGCCAGCAGCTCCCGTTCCTCCTCCGTCGGGCCCGGGTTCTGTTCCCGAGCCCACGCGGCAGCCAGGATTCGCCGGTAGCGGTGGATATCGGCCGGGCGCCGTCCTCGCCCCCGCCCGTGGGCCTCACCGCACACCGGCCACGGCTCGTTCGCCGGCCACAGCATCGGACCGCCCACCGAGCTGTCAGAAGTCTGCGGGCTGCCCGGTCGTGGGTGGAGCCGCGTCGTCGTACTCCCGTAGGCAGCCAGTTCCGGGAAGAGCACCTCGACATCAAGCAGGCGCGGTGGAGTGGTCCTCGTCATGGAACGCGACCATAAACACCCAGCGATCTTGGCGGTCGAGCACCCCCGGCAGCAGTCTCTGCGGTTCTGAAGCTGCTGTCGAAACCCGTGAACATTTCGATTCGTTCGACCGGGTCGACTGCCTCCCAAACCGGCGAACATTCGCTGTCCGTTCTCGCGGACAGAGCCAGTCAGGTCGTGGATGGAGCCGGGCAACGCGGGCGAGGCCCACAACAGGCGGCCGAACGGGTCGGTGAGGACTTGGATGTTCATGCCGTGCCGCTTGTATTTGCCCGAGTAGTACGGGGTGTCGGCGGCGATCCGGTCGATCGGCAGCAGGGTGCCGTCCAAGATCACGAACGCCTTGGTTCGCGCGATGCGCATCGCCTCGGCCAGGGTGGGCGCGAGCGCGGCTAGCACATCGACGGCCTCGCATATGTAGCGATATACGGTCGCGATGCCGATACCGAACCCGGCGGCGAGCCGGGCGTAGGTGTCACCACAGCGCAGATGGGCCAGGGCGAGCAGAGCCTGACGACCGGCGGTCAGACGCCGCCACCGGGTCCCGATCTCCTGTCGCCTGGCTGTAAGACGCCCGGTCAGGAACCGCAGGGTGCGACTGGACAGGTCGATCGAGGACGGGTAGACAAGCACGCAAAGCTCCTGGCGGACACGGGTGATCTTGGTCAAGAACCCGTCTACCGGGAGGTTCGCCGTTCCGCCGTCCCGTCCAACACGTTTGACCGAGCCCTTCAGTTGGCCGGTTGAGCGTTGACCGGGCAGGTGCGCCGTATCCCGTGCGGGCGCCGTCCCCGTTCTACTCCACCGGCTCGCACCAGGCGGCGACGAGATCCTGGAAGCCCGAGAAACGGGTGCCAGGAACAGTCTCACCACTGACCGTCTCGCCGTTGAGCCAGCAGATGTCGAAGATGTCGGTCTCGGTGTCGAGGAGGCAGCACACACCACCGGTGGTGGCGGTGAGGTCAGTGAACACCTTCCGAACGCTCGCAGACTGCACGAACATCCGGCTCATGCTCGAGGTAGCGGCGGTGAACTGCAGTGACGCAAAGTTCGGGTGCCATGCGGGGGAGAACCTGACCGTCAGGTAGATGTACCCGACCGACACCCGTCCCTGCTCGTCGACCCTGTCGGAATCACGAAGGAAGAACTCGCGCACCGCGTCGTCGACGCCGACGACGATCGAGGTGTCCAGTTCGAGCGAGCCGCCTGCCGAACAGTCGACCGGTTCGCTCTTGAACTTCGAGGTGAACGGCACGATCACCTGCTCTCCGCCCGGCAGAGTCACCGGAAGCGGCGGCGTCTCGCGGCCTTGGGGGGCGAGCTCGGCCAGCCGGGTCAGCGCTCTCGCAACGTTCCGAGGGGGCATGAAGATCTCATAGCTGTAGTCCAGCCCCATACCGCCCCACCTCCCCTGTCCTGAACCGTCATCCTGTCACGATCGGGATTGATCGCCCAGTTGATTCCAACGTGGCTGGCTTCGTCCGGACGCAGTCGGCAACGAAGCGCTCAGTCATAACACGCGGCCACCTCAGTCAGGTTGGAAATGGCTCAGTGGCCTTTTCTCGCGGAGCCAAGCTGTAGGTGGACTGGAACTGCACATCGGTTCCCGCAGCTCCGTTCAGGGCAAGGGGGCCGATCCCCGCCTTGCCGCCCCCAGACCGTTTCCTCGCAGTCGTCTCCACGATTTCCTGCGCCACTGGGACATCGATGCTGTGGTACTCCGCCTGGGAGAGCAGCGTCTCAAGATCGAGAAAACTCGGGTGTCTCAAAGCCATCGCACCAGTCTTCCAGTGAGCACTGACAACAGGCGCCCCGAGCGACGGTCCGCCCACGATGGTGGGTGCTGCCCGATCTCTGAAAGCTGTCGAAGGCTCTGCTGGAGCGGGCCTGGTGTGACTCTACGAACGTCCCACCCACGCCGCGTGTTCGTAAGCGACGTGCAGCTGCTCGCGGAGGCGGCCCCGCAGGACACCGACGCGGGTTCGGCCCTCCAGAACCTGGAGTCCGATATCCCCCGGGTTCAGGGTGCGCCGGTCGATCAGGAGCGGCGGGCGCAGCCACGTACCGTGGTCATTCCAGTGCTGGCCGACTTGTGGGGGTCGCACCGTGACCCAGTGCACCGGGTGCTGTGCGAAGTGCTCGATCAGTCCGGCTTCGCTCTTGCCGGTCGGCATGGTGTGGAAGTCCGCGGTCGTCCAGCGTCCACGTGATGGTGCTCAGGTCGAGGTGGCCGTAGTCGTCCACGAAGGGTCCGTGGTCGCCGTGTTCGTAGAGGAAGTCCCGCAGTGCGTCGTCCGGCCACGACAGGCCGGTCAGGGCCGGGTCGGCGCGGAAGCATTCAAAGCCGAGGCCGCCGTCCTGGCGGCGTTTCATCAGAGGCATGAGGGCGTTCAGGTTCATGCCGTCAGATCTACAGGAGATTTCCTCTGGTGTTTCCCCGCGCCCCGGGTCACCGCCCCAGCTCGGTCATCAGGGCGACACCTTCCGCTATCTCCTCCGGTCGCTAGCCGGTGATGTCGAGCAGTAGTCCGTCCAGCGGTCCGCCGACCAGGGCGGCGTACGTCTGGTGCGGGAGCTGGCCTGGGTTGGGGTCGTCGTGGTCGTGGTCGTGGCCGTAGACCCGGCCGCGCAGCAACTGCTCGTCACCGTCGTTCGTCCGGCCAGCCTCCCAGCCGCCACCGACAGCGCGGGGTGGGACGGCGACGAGCGTGCTGCGGTCAACACGGCGCATGCGTACTACTCCGCTCCGTCTGGATGAGGTGTGCCACTCGGGGAAGCCCCGGGCTCTGGCACTAGCCGCGGGTTCGGTCCGCCTACGGCGCCCCACTCCCTGGCAGCGCTCGCGCGGTGGGTGGAACGGGCAGGCGCCGACCGGCCGGTGCCGAGAGGCCACAGCGAACGGATTGAGGTCGACGGCGAGGCGGAGCCGGTGATCGTTGGCTCTGTTCACGTCGCAGGGTTCTGGCTCACCTTCTGTGATGCGGAGCAAGAGCGGTCAGTCCGGGACGCCGCCCTCGCTGTCTGACCAGCGAGATGCCGGGCGCGGCCTCGTCCGGAAACCGGCGTGATCGCCGGCATCACAGAAGTTGGGCCAGAGCCCGTTCTCTCGCGGACAGAGCCAGGCTGCGGTTGGTCGTTCTTGCTGTCACTACCTCGTGACTTCCATGCTTGCTGTCACCGGCCGTGATTTTGTGGCCGCTGGCTGGGCTCGGGCATTGGGCATTCCCTTGCCTATCGATGCCCCATCGCCGCTCGCCCGGGGGTGCAACAGGTCGAACCTGACGTTGTGCCATTGGGTGCGGAAGGGGGACGTGTCGTCATCGGTCAGGTGGTCGTGGGGGTGCGACCAAGACTTGACCGGCGTGGTTGCGGTGGTGACGGCCGGCCAGCCCGGGTCGCCGGTGGCGGCGAAGTCGGCCCAGGAGCTGAGCATGCGCTGGGAGAGGGCGCGGTCGAGCTCATCGGGCGGGCCGCCGATGAGGAAATCCGCGCCAAGAGCGTCCAGGTTGCCGAACGCGAAAGGGATGTCGGCGTTGTGCCAGGGCCGGGCGTTTGCGCGCCTGCGGGCAAAGCGGGCCAGAAAGGACCGGCCTCCGGCCTTCGCGTGGTGCTCGGCGAGGCGGGTGGTGTACTCGCCGAACCGGGCGTCGCCGAACATCGAGAGGTAGCGGTCGAGCACCGGTGCGTCGGGCATGGACGTCCGGTAGTCGTTGACCAAGTTGGCCGGCAGCCGCAGGGCTTCGGCGAATTCTTCCAGCTCTGCTTCGCTGGTGACTTCCCGAACGGCTCCGACCGCGTGGAGGAACCAGCACTCCTCCAACGTGTGGCAGGCGAGTAGATCCACGCCCCGTGCCGCCCCGGAGGCGATCAGGCGGAGCGGGTCCGCGGGCAGGACCTCGCCGTCGACGACGGGCTGAAAGATCACCGGGTCATAGGCATGGACCGTCGCTACGGGAGCGGCCCTGCACTGGGCGGCAACCTTGTCGGAGGCGGCCACCAGAGCCTGGGGCGGTACGGACAGCAGCCCCTCCGCTGTCGGTGCGACGCCAGCCTCCGAGGCGATCCGCTCGGCGACCGCCGCTGCGAGCTCGAGGGTGTAGAAGGCATTGGGCACGCTGTGGGCGATGGCCCGCCGGAACAGCCCCTTGGCCTGCTGCATCGCCATCAGGCAGGCGACCGAGCCTGCCCCGGAGGAGTGCCCGGCGACGGTGACGTTACCTGGGTCGCCGCTAAAGGCCTTGATGTTCTCCTGCACCCAGCGCAGGGCGGCGGCCTGGTCCAGAAGACCGCGGTTGTCGGAGAACCCGGGCACGTGACCATAGCCCTCGAAGCCCACGCGGTAGTTGCAGCTGACCACTACCAGCCCGGCGCGGGCCAGGGCCGCGCCGTCGAAGTCGGGCTGAGCCGAGGAGCCGAAGGTGTAGGCGCCGCCGTGGATCCAGAAGAACACCGGCAGCGCGCTGTCATGTGTGTGCTCCGGCAGCCACACGTTGACGGTGAGAACGTTTTCGTCCCCGGGGCGCCACACGGGCGCCCCGGGGAGCTCAGCTGACTGCGGCGAGATGGGTCCGAAGGCCGTGCAGTCCCGAATCCCACCCCAGGCAGGCGCCGGCTGCGGCTCCCTGAATCGACGGGCGCCGAACGGCGCGGCTGCGTACGGGATGCCGAGCACCGCAGTGACGCCGTTAGTGGGCCCTCTGCCCTGCACACGGCCCGTCGCTGTCCAGAAGACCACCTCAGCACCCGATTGCTCATTCATTGCGCGCCAGTCTCACCCGTCAACAGGCTGCCACGCGAGTGAGTTTGGATCCGCCGGTAAAGGATGGGCCTGCTGCACGTCAGGTGACAACTAGCTCGAACAGTCACACGAGCAGCGCCTGACCGGGCCAACTTCCATGACAAACAATCCAACTTGGATGTCAGAGGACAAGCGCCCGTCGGTCACCGGTCAGGGCGTAGCGGCGGGCAGCGAGTCCGTTCTCGACCGTCTCTCCGATCTCGTCGCACAGGAGTGCCAGGACGTCGGCGGCCTCGGTGTCGGAGAGGTAGGCGGGGGCGACTTCGAGCATCAGCTCCCCGAGCTGGTGCGAGCACGCTGCCAGGTTGTCGACGACGGCGCGCAGCGCGGCGACGGCCGGGTCCGCCGGCGGTTCGACGGGCGGCGGGGGCGGTGCGGTGCGGACGTCGCGGACGGCCTGGCGGACCACGGCGCCCACGGTGGCCGTGTCGAGGGCTTGGAGGCCGCTGTGGGCGAGCACGGTGAGGCGGTGAGTGATCAGGCTCCGCGACGTCGCTGCTGTGGCTGGAGACGTCGATCAGGGCCCGCTGGGAGAGGCCGTAGTCGAGCGCGGCCGCGGCGGCCGGGTCGGTGTCTCGCGTGCGAGACAGGCCGGGGCCGGCGGTGACGGCGTCGTGGATCGCGGCGAGCGCGCGGGCGACATCGAGGAGCCGGTACGCCTGGGCGCGGCTAATGCCGAACTCTGCCCGGCAGTACGACTCCCAGGTGCTGTGCCCGAGCGGGACCCAGACGCGGGCGGCATGCGCGTCGCGGATCCGGGCGGCCAGGATCGCCACGGAGCGCCGGACGTCGTCCATCGCCGCGCGCAGCCCGGCCGTCATCTCCCTGGCGCGGGCCTCGGTCAGCGGCGGCCGCGCCGGTTCAACGCCGTGCTTCTGGTCCTCGTTGTCCTCGCCCACGACTCCATCGTCCTCCGCGCCGACAGACCCGACCAGGGCGCACGGAAGTACGAGCGCGAGCTCCACCTCACAGGCTCACAGCCTCACAGCTCACCTCGCCACCTGGGAAAACAGCTTGTGAGGCTCATAGGCTGCGCGTCGTCGGGCAAGTCCAGGCGCTCTCTGTCTTCTGACATCGAACCTGGACCGTTTGCCATTGAAGTTGGACCGGTCAAAGCCAACCGGTTGCTGTCAGCCCCGGCTGCGGCGTGCCGCTCGGATGTCCCGCATGTGCTGCGCATCCCGCTCTTCGGTACGACGGCGGGAGCGTGCTATCAACGGTCCCATCACGGTGTAGACCACCGACGTGATCAGGCTCAGGACTACGAAGTCCCACCCCCAAGGCTTACTACCCACCAGGGTCATGACGGTGCTCGTCGCAACCCCCACGGTCACCCCGGCGCTTGTCCACTTCGACCATCGGCCCATGGTTGACGCCTACCCCTCGCATCCCTTGATCATCAGCACCAGTCGTCAGGTATGGGGACGTTTACCAGTGGTCCAACTTCAGTGGCAAATGATCCAAGTTCGGTGGCACGGGACACTCTCAAAATGCGCCCCGTTCCGCCGTGGGCTGTCGGTACTGTCCGGTCATGGAATCGCCGGTCACGTTCGATCGTCTCTACGAAGGCGCCAAGCGCTTCGCGCACCTCGCGATGGAAGCCCACGCCGAAGAGGATCAGGAGGTCTTCCTGTTACACGCCGGCGTCAGCGTCGAACGCCTGGCGAAGGCGGCGTTGGCCCTTGTCCACCCCACCTTGCTCACCGAGGTGAACGGGAAGGACGACATGCTGCTGCACTTCGCGGGTGCGGTATCCAAACCGCCGGCCCGTCTCAGGACCATCGGCGCGTCGACGGCGATCGGTCGGCTGAGGAAGATGGACGTCCTCCCGCAGAAACTCAGCAGCGAGGCTGATGACCTGGATGGTCTGATCGAGCTTCGCAACGGTGTCGCTCACCTCGGCACAGGGGATGTGGAGGACTACCTGGGGACCTTCACTGCGACCGTGGACAAACTCCTGCAGAACGTGGGACGGGACCGCGGCTCCTTCTGGGAGTCCTGGTCTGACACGGCCCAAGTGGTGCTGGACGACAGGGCGGACCGTTTGCAGAAGGCTGTGCGGCTGAGGATGGGCCAGGCCCGGCACCGCTTTCGAGCGCGCTTCGGTGACCTTCCGGAGGGAGCAGTCGACGGCGTTGCGCAGGCGGTGAGCGAGCGGGGGCTGATAGTCGTCGAGGTCGGTCCTGCGAAGGCACTGTTCCAGACGCTGAGCCAGTGCCCTGCCTGTGAGCGAGAGGCCGCCGCTCTGTTCTTGGCCGTAGGAGAGGACTCCGCGCTGTTCGATATGGAACTGGCAGCTGAAGGTCTCCTTTGCGGCCTGTGCGGGTTCCACCTAGCCACCACGGATGAAGTCAAGGCCGTGGGCTTGCCGACCACTCTCCAGTACTCCGTGGAGGACCTGACGCAGATCGTCGCTGAAGGCCCGGACCCCGCAGAGCGCCTTGCCACACTCAAACTGGCCCTGCCGATCGCGAGGACTGACCCCAACGACAGCTTCTAGGGCGGATACGCGTTGCCGCCCGGGTGGCAACTGATGGATACGGCGGCTCGGGCCGCGCGTTCGCGGCACACTCAGGCCCACCAGCGTGCGCGGCAAGGAGCAGTGCGATGCCCGTCAAGATCACCCCCAACGACGCGCACGACGACGCGAGCGACACCCTACGGGTCGGGCGGCACGACCTGGAGCGGCTGCTGCTGGAGTTCCGTGAACTGATACGGAAGCAGGAGCCGGGCAGCTGGCGCCACATGGAGGACTACGACCTGTCCTTCGAGCGCCTGGCCGACGCCGTCGACGCCGCGACCGAGGCCCGGCGGGGTGCCCGCTGGGAGGGGCCTGACCTCCGGATGCGCTGCACGACCGGCGAAGCCGTGTACGAGTGGCCGGAGGGTGCCCCCTACGAGGCCGGGCGATACAGGCTCGGATCCACTTCCGTCCTGGCGCTGCGGGCACAATGCTCTGCGTACGCCGAGCGGGGGCGCCCGGGTCTTCGCGGGCGAGGGAAGGGGCACGGGGATGGGCTGGGGCGGAGGGCGGGTCTTACGCGACCGCAACGTGCTGTTTTACCTGAGCGGTGTGGTGGTCTCGGGCTTCGGGAGTTCTGCCATGGCCCTGGCAGCCGGTGTGTGGACCAAGTCGCTTACCGGGTCGGACAGTCTGGCTGCCCTGACGACCTTCTGTGTATGGGCGCCCATCTTGTTCGGCCCGCTAATTGGCACACTGGCTGATCGGGCGCGCCGGCGTCCTTTGCTGATCTGGACCAATCTCGGAATGGCCGCGGTGCTGCTGCCGCTTCTCGTCGTGAGTTCCAGCGACCATGTCTGGATTCTGTTTGCTGTACTGATCGTGTACGGCACCAGCTCGGTGCTGCTGGATGCGGCGGAGGCCGCACTGGTAGCGACCGCTGTACCGGAGACACTGCGCGGCGACTTCAACGGCCTGCGGATGACGGCGAACGAGGGCATGAAGCTGGTCGCTCCGCTTCTGGGCGCGCTTCTGTTCGTTCAGTTCGGCGGCACGGCAGTGGCCCTGCTGGACGCGGCCGCCTTCGTGCTCGCCGCGATAGCTTTCGCCCTCATTCGTGTGTCAGAACCCGTGCCTCGCCCGGCCCAGGCCCAACGATGGAGCGCTCAGGCTGCCGAGGGAATCCGCTATCTGCGACACCACCCGGCTCTGTGGCGGCTGGTGCTGGCCGGGGCCGCAACAATGGGCGTTGCCGGGCTGAACGGAGCGTCGGTCTACGCCGTCGTCGATGCGGGTCTTCACCGCCCGCCCGCCTTCGCCGGTGTCCTGTACGCCGTGCAGGGCAGCGGCTCCGTGGTGATCGGGTTGTTTGCCGGTGCTCTGCTGCGGCGGATGCCCGAACGTGTCTTCACCGCTGTCGGGATCATGCTGTTCGCGCTTGGCGTCGCCCTGCGTGTCATCCCCTCGGTACCGGTTGTGCTGCTTGCCAGCGGGCTGATCGGCATGGGACTGCCCTGCGTGCTGATCGCGGCCATGACGGCCGTTCAGCGCGAGACTCCGGGCGATCTCCTGGGCAGAGTGGCGGCCACCGCCAACACCCTGCTCTTTGCTCCCAACGCCGTTGCCCTGGCTGTCGGGGCGGGCCTGCTGGTCTTCGTGGACCACCGTGTCCTGCTACTCGTAGCCGGAACCGCAGCAGCCGCCACCGCGATCGGCTGCCTCATTGGTCACGGGTCGCGGACACATAGAGGAACCCCGCCATCGGGGAACCCCTGCGTGCCGAGAAGCAGGGCGCCGAAGGGGCACAAGCGCCGGGAGGCTCGCGAGCCATGAGAAAACCCCATGTGGTCATCGTCGCCGAAGGGCCGACTGCTGTAGGTGGGAGCGGCGCGTGCCCGCATGTTGTCGTGGTGAGGTTCCGGGCGGCGCTCTGACCTGCTGTGGTGAGTTTCGGGCCCGAAACTCACCACAGCCCAGGCCTGCTCACCAAGGAACTCACCACGGCCGGGGCCGGTCATTGGGCGGTCAGGGCAACGACGGCGATCAGGACCGCAACGGCCGCGATCAGGACGCCGGCGAACGAGCCCGCGACACCGAGGGGCTTCTCCAGGCGAGGGTGGCGGTGAGTCACGTATGCGACGCCGGCCAGGAGGAGCCCGGACACAAGGACCAGGAGCAGGACGACGAACAGCGCAAGGGTCAGGACAAGGGTGGGTGTGGACACGGTGGTTTCTCCCTTTGAGTGGTGCACTCCGGTGGAGCGCGGCGCCACGGTCTCCGCTCCGGGCCATCAGATCGAGTTCTCGCGAAAGTCCGTTCCGCGCCGTCGCAGAGCGGTTGCTGAAGGGCGTGGAGCGGATTCGCGAATCCTTGACGATCGGGCGTTGCGGGGTGGTGGGCAGCACGATGGAGGAGGGGCGGGCAAGCGGCGCAAGCCCCGGGGATCCCTCACCGGGCAGTAAGGGAGTCAGAGACCTCGCGGTGGTCGGCCAGCCCGGGAGGCGACTACGGCTCAGCCCACGACAGCGGCCCGGGACCTCTTTCACCTCTTTACGGCTATCGCGTGAAAGAGGTGTCGGTGTGCATGATCGGCTTGCCCATAGGGTCTGACCTGGGGAAACGACGCGATCTTGAAAAGAGGGGTTCACACCTCCGGTCCTACCTGCGGTGCACCCCTGAATCCCCCCATGGAGACAACGGTGGGAGCAACCGTGGGTGCAACCCCCGCGGGCCCGTGAGACGCCTCCGGATCAAACGGGTCCGGGGCTTGCCCACCCTGCTTGCGGTGCTCGCTCTTGCGGGTGCGAGGTGCGGAATCGGGCCCTGGCGGCGGCCTGGGTCGTCATCCTTGGCTCATGGAGGACTTCGAGTTCGACTGCTGGTCATGCGGTGCCGGCAACACCACACCCGACGACTATTGACCAGACAGATGCCCTGTCCGGTACGCGGGCGCACCCTGGGGGTATGAGCGTGCCGATAGTGATCCACCGCCCCTCCGCGACCGGGGGCCGGCGGGTCACCATCCAAGGTCAGATCGTCGGCCTGGCCCACGACGACCACGATGTGGTGGAGTTTCTGCGCCGGGCCGGGCTGCCCGACTCCGAGCAGCTGCTCGACGACCCGGTGTGGGTGCAGTGGCGGGGCGGTCGGGCTCACCGGTACGAAGCGGCGTAGCTGACGGCCGGCGGGTATTGAAGCGCACTCCATGACCACCGGGGGGCAGTTGGGTGCCCGATGTTGAGGGAGCCGCTTCTCGCTGTCCGGTGTGTTTAGGTGCTGTGCATGGAGGCGCTACTGAGCCCGGAAGAGTATGAACAGGCACTGCCGCGGAAGCGGGTCGCTGCGGGGGTCCTCTTCTTTGATCCGGAGGGCCGGGTGCTGCTGGTGGACCCGGTCTACAAGGACTTGTGGGAGATCCCCGGCGGAGCCGTGGAGGAGAACGAATCGCCCCGTGCAGGTGCGGTGCGGGAGATCAAGGAGGAACTGGGGCTCGAGTGGGAGCCGGGGCGGCTCCTGGGTGTGGACTGGCGTGGGCCCCGGCCAGGGCGCAGTGAGGGCCTGGCTTACGTGTTCGATGGTGGGGTGCTGAGCGGGGACCGGCTGGCGAGGGTGCGTTTGCAGCCGGAGGAGCTCGGGGGGATGGAGTTTGTCGCTGTCGGCCGGGTCCGGGAGCGCTTGGTGGAGCGGCTGGCGGTGCGGGTGGAGGCGTGTGTGCGGGCGCGCGAGCATGGTCTGACGGTGTATTTGGAGTACGGGGTGCCGGTGTAGCGCCGGGGCGGGGAACTGCCCAGATCTTCGACGGACCGCGAACCGTTCACTCCCTTTTACCGGACCGGGTTAGGCACTGTCCGGCGGATCATGACGACTCCCGTGCGGGACGTGCTACGCCGTGCGAGGACGGGGCAACCGCCTGACTACCATGTCACATGCCTGCAGGGCGGCGGAAGGGGAGATATGGGCGAGAGAACCAATTGGCCGACTGCCAGGGGACGAAGCGTCGGGGCTCCACATTCGGCACTGCGGCACCTTGGCGCCATGCACCTGAGCGGAGCCGTACTCCTGCTCACGTTCTTGGTGCCGCCGTTGTGGATGCTGGACTCCGGCTATGCGACCCCGCCAGGCGATCCCACAGCAGATGCACCTTTCGTCCTCCTCCTTACTGTGCCGCTGGCATGCGCAAGTTTCCATGTGATGGTGCAGATCCCGGCTGGGCTTCTGGGAACCTGGCTGGGCAGAGGCCGCACGACGCTCGTCAGGTACGGGAGCGCAGTCATAGTGGCAAGCGCACTGAGTCTGCTCCTCTTCTGGAGCCTGGGATGGAATGCCGGAGGCAGCGTTTTGCCGGCATGGGCCGACGCCACGGTGCGCGGATCGATGGGTCTGGCCGGGTACATGTGGGTCATGCGGGTGCAGCCTGGATCCGCGCGGCACGGCAAGGCACTGTCCTGCGGAACATGGTCTGAGCCATAAGCGGACCGCTGCCGCGGTGACGGTGCCATGGAAGACGTAGGCCCGTTTGTCGTAACGGGTTGCGACAGCACGGAAGTTCTTGAGCCGGTTGATGGTTCGCTCGACCTCGTTGCGCCGCCGGTAGCGATCGCGATCGAAGCCGGTGGGCCTGCCGCCGTTACTGCCTTTGCGCCGACGGTTGGCCCGCTGGTCCTTCGGCTCCGGAATCGTGTGCTTGATGTCGCGTCGTCGCAGGTAGCGCCGGTTGCGGCGGGAGCTGTATGCCTTGTCGCCGCTGACATGGTCGGGCCGGGTCCGCGGCCGTCCGCCCTGCGGTCGGGGAACCCGAATCCGGTCAAGGACCTTGACCATCTGCGGGGCGTCGCCCCACTGGCCCGGCGTGAGTAGGAGGGCCAGTGGGCGGCAGCCGCCTTCGCCGGCGAGGTGGATCTTGCAGGTCAGGCCGCCCCGAGACCGTCCAAGCCCCTCGTCGGGGCGGTGGTGCCGGGGCGTCGTCCTTTTTTCGGGACCCGAGGCTTGGCTTTGCGGGCGCCGGCCGCGTGCTGGTGGGCCCGGCAGGAGGTCGAGTCGACGCCGACCATGCCCCAGTCGATCCGGCCCGCCAGGTCGGCGTTGGCCTGGACCACCTGCAGGATGCGGTCCCAGGTTCCGTCCGCAGACCAGCGGCGATGCCGTTCGTAGACGGTTTTCCAGGAGCCGTATCGTCCTGGGAGGTCACGCCACGGGACACCAGTGCGGATTCGAAACAGGATCCCGTTGAGCACCGTGCGGTGGTTGTTCCACCGGCCTCCCCGGCCACCGGACAGCGGCAGATGCGGTTCCAGAAGCGACCATTCGCGACTCGTCAGATCCCCCCGACTCATGCCTCACCCAACGAGCGACCAGTCGGAAAGTCACATGATCCGCCGGACAGTGCCTAGATGTATTGATCACGAGCGTTGTTGACACTCGGCAGGTCTTGAACATGACGAAGACCTCCGGTGTGGTGGGAGCTGTCTAGGAACTCACCGCACGGAGGTCTTCGTGTCCCACCGTAATGCCCGGCTGACCGTTTTCGGTAGGCAGCTGCTGGTCGAACGGGTCTGCTCGGGCCGTCCGGTCGCGCACGTGGCGGCCGAGATGGGCATCTCACGGGCCACAGCCCACAAGTGGATACGGCGGTGGCGAGCCGAGGGCCCGGCCGGTCTGCACGACCGCCCCAGCCGCCCGCGCACGACGCCGCACCGCACCTCCGCCGAAGTCGAGGCGAGCGTCTGCAACCTGCGCCAGGCCCGCAAACTGGGCCCCGCCCGGATCGGCCCGATCCTGGGCCTTCCCGCCTCGACCGTCCACCGCATCCTCACCAGGCACCGACTGAACCGGCTGGCCTGGCTCGACCGCCCGACCGGCACCGTGATCCGCCGCTACGAACGCGAACGGCCCGGCGAACTCATCCACGTCGACGTGAAGAAACTCGGACGGATCCCCGACGGCGGCGGACACAAAACCCTTGGCCGCCAGGCCGGCCGGGCCACCCGCAGCCAGATGGGCTTCGACTACGTCCACTCCGCCGTCGACGACCACTCCCGCCTGGCCTACAGCGAGATCCACCCCGACGAGAAGGTCGCGACCTGCGCGGACTTCCTCACCCGCGCGGCCGCGTTCTTCCACCACCACGGCATCACCCGCATCGAACGGGTCCTCACCGACAACGCCTGGGCCTACCGCAAAGGCCTGGCCTGGAAAGCCGTCCTGGCAGACCTCGGCGCGACCGGCAAGCTCACCCGCGCCTACCGGCCCCAGACCAACGGCAAAGTGGAACGCTTCAACCGCACCCTGCTGGAGGAATGGGCCTACCTGCGGCCCTACACCTCAAACGACGAGCGGACAGCGGCCCTGACAGACTTCCTCCACACCTACAACCACCACCGCTGCCACACCGCACTCGACGGACACCCACCCATCAGCCGTGTGAACAACCCTGCGGGTCAATACACCTAGAGCCTGTCTGACAAATGATCACCGAGCGGCTCGCGGAGCCAGAGGATCAGGGCTGCCAGGACGACTCCGGCTCGGTAGCGGTCGGAGAGTTTATCGAACCTGGTCGCGATCGCGCGGAACTGCTTGAGGCGGGCGAAGCATCGTTCGACTACGTTGCGGTCGCGGTAGATGGGCTTGTCGAATGCGGGTGGCCGACCGCCGAGGGCCCCGCGTCGTCGGCGGTTGGCCGCCTGGTCGCGGCGCTCGGGGATCGTGGCGACGATGCCTCGGCGCCGCAGCAGGTGGCGGATCGCCCTGCTGGAGTACGCCTTGTCGCCCAGCACGCGTTCGGGCGTTGTGCGCGGGCGGCCCCCTGCGGCGCGCGGGACGCGGATCCCGGCGAGAACCTGGCCGAAGACGGTGGCGTCGTTGACGTTGCCGGGCGTGAGCACGATCGACAGGGGAAGGCCCCGGCCGTCGACGGCGAGGTGGACTTTGGTGGTCAGTCCACCTCGGGATCGGCCGAGGGCCTGGCGCGCCTGCGAGCGGCCCGGATCTTCCAGTTCGTCCCGGTGTGTATCCCCTTTTTGCGGGCGCCAGCGGCGTGCTGGTGAGCCCGGTTAATGGTGGAGTCGATCGAGACGGTCCATTCCACTCGGCCCACCGCGTCGTCGCGGACCTGGACATGCTCCAGCAGCTTCACCCAGGTCCCATCGGCCTCCCAACGGGCGAACCGCTCATAGACGGTCTGCCACGGCCCGTACCGGTCGGGGAGGTCACGCCACGGGGCCCCGGTTCGCAGCCGCCACAGCACCCCGTTGACCACCTGGCGGTGGTCACGCCACGGACGGCCACGCCCGTCCACCTGCGGCAACAGCGGTTCTATCCGCTCCCATGCCGCATCCGTCAGCTCGCCTCGACCCGCCACAAGATCAATTATCGACCGACCTCAGTCGCCCATGAACCACAGGTAGCTGCCCGGCGTTGCCGCACACGATTCCAGGAGCACACCCAGGTCGAGGAGGGCCGCCCGCTGTCCCCCGTCGGAGCAGTTGCGCACCAGGACAGCAACTTCCTCCCACGCGGCATCACCCGCACCTCAGACCACTCCCTGAAAACCAGCTAATCGACACTCCACAAAACCCGGGGCTTGACACTCCGTTGTCGGGAACTGCACATGGCGCGGCTGCGGCAGGATGAACGACATGGACACGACCGATCGTTTGACGGTGGCGGCTGCCGCTGGGGATACCGATTTGCTGATGGATCTGCTGAGCACGGGGATCGCGGTTGATGCGGTCGACGGGCGCGGGCGGACGGCCCTGGACCGTGCGGTCTGGGCAGGAGCGACGGAGGCCGTCCGATTGCTGGTGGCCGCCGGCGCGGACGTTGAGCAGCCGATCGGCGAATACCGCGAGGACACCCCCTTGCGTTTCGCTGCCGGACGCGGCGACCTGCCACTGGCGGAACTGCTGCTGGAGGCGGGCGCCGAGCCGGACCGCCGACTCCACGCCCGGCAGGCCAGCGCGCTGATGGTGGCCGCCTCCGCAGGCCAAGGGGCCGTTGCCGAGGTGTTGCTGGCCCGAGGTGCGGACCTAGAGCTCGCGGCGGGTGGGCGCGGCTGGACGGCGCTGGAGTGGGCGGCGCACGCCGGGCGGCTGGAAGCCGTCTGTCTGCTGCTGGCCCGGGGGGCTGGGCGCAGGGCCGAGGCATTGGCCGAGGCCCGGCAGGGTCAGGCGTCCGCGCTGGCCGCTCTGCGTGCGGGCGAGTATCCCGACGAGTTCTCCCCCGAGCGCATTGCTGCGTACACGGAGGTGATCCAGGCACTCACCTCGGCGGAGGCGGCCAAACGGCCGAATTCTGGAGATCCGGAACAAGCGTAGGCGTAAGGGATTTCGGCCACTGCGCCCACGGGGGGAGAGGCGTTTTCGGCAATTCGCGACACCCTGTCCCCCTGTGTGCGGCAAATATTAGGCCACATCCCGAAAACACAGCATGAGCCAACTTCATAGAGCTATAACTGTGCACAGGCCATCAACTCGATCTCAGAGATTCGGTAGCGTGAATAAATTCAGCAGAGTACTCTTCGTCATCGCCGCGATATTTTCGGCGCTTTTCGGAACGGCCGGTAGCTCGTACGCCTCCATGGCAGCCGACGCCGCACCCGCCGCCCACGCCGTGTCCACGCTGCGCGTGCAAGCTGATCTCAGTGCTCATGCCGCCGGCGTCGCGCCGTCGGCGGGCGGGCGTCTCAGATCGGCCGCCAGCACCCCGTTCGAGTGTTCCAGCACCGTCACCAGTGCCTCCGCCACGGTGTCCTATGCGGCTGGCTCGCCCGGTGAGCTGGCCCAGGTGGCTTGGGTGGGCGGCGCGACCGCCACCTGCACCGCTCCCATGCTCGCCATGTCGTATCAACTGTCCGCGATCGACCCCCAAAGCGTGTCCCACCCGATCGCCGTAGGTTCCTGCGCGGGGTGCGCGGCCCTCACCGCGGCGAACACCGGCTACACCTGCTTACACAACCGGCAGGCCGGAACCGACTGCTCCGGCGCCTGGCAGATCTCGGCCAAGGTGACGTACCAGGCGCAGCCCGGCAGCACTTGGACCAGCGTAGGCGCGAACTGCAGTGTGGCTGGCCCCCTGTTGACCTGTGCTGCGAGCGTCCCGGCCGGCACGGCGAAGCTGTTCAACCTGCCCTCTCTCCCGGACTGCTCCACCACTGCGGCCACAGCAACCACAGCAGCCCCGGCGGCCGGTTCCATGCAGCGCATTGCTGCGGTGACTGCCTGCTACAATCTGCCGCCCTCTAAAATATTCCCGTACTTGGGTGACGTCGCTATCGATGTTAATATCCGCCCCTATCATTTCCCTGGCGGCACTCACGTGGACGACACGAAGGGGCTGTTCTTCTCTAGCGTCACGGACAGCGACCTTGCGCACATTTTCGAGGCGGGAATGATGGACCAAGGAAATTGGACGCTCAACTCGTCAAACTATTACGAGAAGACCTTCCCTTACTCCGGCGTGGGCGTCCGGTCCGTAAAATTCGGCAACAGCCTGCCCTCCACTCAGGTCACCCTCGTCGTGTCAAAGTTCACCGACGACATCATCACGATGTATCCAGCGGACGCGTGAGCATCCGATGAAGCGGTGTACGACCCGTAGCCGCCTCGTACCTTCACTAACCTCGAAGTTTCATGACGGTCCGCCGACGAAGTCGGTGGGCCGTTTTCGTTCCGTGGGCGGAGAGTGGACAGGTTGAGGGCCCGAGTGTCGTCTCGGGGAGGCGCCGGATTCCACTGCTCCGGTGTCGGACTGTGTCGTAGGGACGGGAAAGTTGCTGGTCAGCCGGGGTTCGGCAGGAGTGCGAGCCGGTCGAGTGCGGCGGTGATGTGACTGGACCAGGGCCAGTGCCGGGCCAGGCGGAGGATTCGTCGACGGCCGGTGGTCACGAGCTGCCCGGCCGTGGTGAACAGGCGGAGCCGCAGGCGGCGAGGCTCCCAGAGGCGGGCCTTGCCGGTCAGCGCGAGCATCGGCATCCAGGCCAGCAGGTCGAGGGCGATCTGCATGATCTCCAGCCAGATCCGGTTCTGGGCGGTGCGGTGCAGGGGAAGGTTCCGCAGGCCGGTGGCCCGGGCAGCCCGGATCCGGTCCTCGGCCCGGGCCCGCAGCCGGTGACGGAGCTCGAGCTCGGCGATCGGCCGACCCGAGGTGTTGGTGGCGAAACACGTCAGCCGCATGCCGTCCGCGTCCGTGAACCTCAACTGTGCCCCGGGATGGGGCCGTTCCTTGCGGACGATCAGCCGCATGCCCTTGGGCCAGCCGTCTAGGACGTCGCCGGTGAGTTCGGCGACCCAGGCGCCGTCGCGGACCTCGCCGCCGGTCTCGACGGCCGGCGTCCAGGCCGATGCCGGAACCTTCAGCACATGCTGGTGGACCTGCTCGGTGACTGTCATGCCGACCGAGTAGGACAGCCACCGCCCTCGCCGGGCGAGCCAGGCGACGAAGTCGTGGGTGCCACCCGCGGAGTCGGTGCGGATCAGGGTCCGGCGCCCGCGCCGGTACTCCTTCGGCAGCTGGGCCAAGGCCAGTTGGGTGGCGGTGATGTGGTCGGATGCGGTGTTCGATCCCGCGTTGCCCGCTCTGAGCAGGGCCGCGACCGGTTCACCGGTGCCGCCCGGTCCGTGGTCGACGAACCCCATCAGCGGGTGGTGGCCGTAGGTCCGTTTCCACGTGGGTGCGGCGTCCTCCTTGTCCGAGTGTGCGATCACCAGCACCCCGTCAAGGTCCACGGTCACCGTCCCGTCGGCATCGGGCGCCCTGGAGCCGGCCAACCGCCAGACGCGTCCCCGGGCTTCGGCCCGCGCGGCACGGATCGCCCGCAGGGCCTTCTCCCCGGAGGCCGCGAGGGTGTCGATAAGGCGGGAGACGGTCGGGTCGGAGGCCACCGACCCGAACACGGACGGCTCGGCCCGCAGCATGGCGACATCCGCGAGACAGTCCCCGCCCAGCGCGACCGCCAAGGCCACGTCCAGCAGGATCTTGCCCGGATCGTGCGCCGCCCGAGCCTTCCGCCACGGTGTCAGCGCCGCTGAATCGCGGTGTCCAAGCCGGCCTTGCGGACGGTCTCGACCAGCAGCACGCCCCCGGCCTGCGAGACCACCGCCCGACCGCCACCCTCGATGCGGACACGCGGGTACGACCCGATACGCTTCGGGCCCGCGTTGCGGATCAGCTCGGCTTTGAACAGACTGTTGAATGCCTCGGCGAGGGCGTTGTCGTACGAATCGCCCTTGGATCCGACCGAGGCCACGGCTGCGGCCTCCTCCAGGCGCTCGGTGTAGCGCAGGGCCCGGTATTGAACTCCGCGGTCGCTGTGGTGGATGAGTCCGGTCAGGTCGGCGCCGGTGCGCCGGCGTCTCCATAGGCCCATCTCCAGGGCGAGTTCGGTGTAGAGGCTGGTGGCGGCCTGCCAGCCGACGACCATGCGGGAGAAGACGTCGATGACGAACGCCGCGTAGACCCAGCCCGAGTGCGTCTTGATGTAGGTGATGTCCGCGACCCACAGCTGGTTGGGTGCCTCGGCGGTGAACTGCCGCTCGACCAGGTCGCGGGGGCGGTCGGTCTCCGGGGCGGGCCGGGTGGTGCGCGGGCTCTTGTCCCTCATCACGCCGCGCAGGCCGGCCGCCCGCATCAGGCGCTCGACCGTGCAGCGGGCCACCGGCCGACCCTCGCGCCGCAGCGCGGCGTGGATCTTGCGGGCGCCGTAGACGCCGTAGTTGTCGGAGTGGATCACGCGGATCTCCTCGGTGAGCTCCCGGTCACGGGCCGCGCGGGCGGAATCGGGCCGGGCATGCGTGGCGTAGTAGGTGCTCGATGCGATCTCGGCGTCCGTGCCTTTCAGGACGTCGCAGATCGGCTGGACGCCGAACTCCTCTTTGTGCTGGTCGATATAGGCGACCTTCAGCGCAGTGGACGGTCCAGCTCCGCCGCGAAGAAAGTCGCCGACGACTTCAGGATCGCGTTGGCCCGGCGCAGTTCCTTGACCTCACGTTCCAGCTCGGCGATCCGCGCGGCCTCCACGCTGGTGGTCCCGGGGCGCAGACCGCCGTCGGTCTCGGCCCGCTTGACCCACCCCCGCAGCGCCTCGGGGTGGACATCGAGCTGGTCGGCGATGCGCTTGATCGCGCCGGCCCGGCCGACCGGGTCCTTGCGGGCCTCGATCGCCAGACGCGTCGCACGCTCACGCAGTTCGTCGGGGTACTTACGGGGAGCAGCCATGATCGGATCCTTCCGGGTCTTCGATGTCTCCATCAAACCCGGGGCGATTCACAACGTCGTCCGAGACGAACCCTTACGAGGCCTCCCGGAGTGCAGTTCAAGCTCGATACCCATCGGCCCTCCAATGATCTCTACCTCACAGCTTCGCAGAGATCATTTGTCAGACAGGCTCTAGTTGTCGCGCTCTGTAGTGGAGTGGCTGGTGTAGCAGGTTGGTCAACGGGACGAGCCGCGACTGGCCTCTTGGGCGGGGCGGTACGCATTTGGAGTCGCTACTCGCCGGGGTCTCCATGACAGTGCAGCGCCCTGACAGCTGATACCCGAGCCAGCAGGAGCCGCTCAGAGAGGTACACGCGCCCCTCTGAGCAGGAGCAGGATCAACCAGCTGCCCGCGCCTCGCCCATGAGCTCCGGCCATGGCCCGCCGCAACGGACGCGTGCGTGGATGCGCAGTCGACTGTTGACCTCGGTGCGGACCTTGGGGGCGATGTCCAGGTCGTGTCCGAGTTTGCGGAACCAGACTGGTGGCTGGCCCAGTGTCATGTCGACCAGGGCCCCGTAGATCTTGACGGCGCGGCAGGCTAGGGCGATATCGCCTTGCACCAGGTCCAAGACCAGGCTCTTGCGTGCGGTGAGCCCGAGTGCACGGAGGATGCTGCCGAGGACGTCACTGACATACGCAGTGAAGTCGTTGGACACCGAGTTGGTCGAGCGGGAGAGCTTGTGTGACGCGGTTGTCAATGTCTTGGCAGCTTCTTCCGGGCTGACCTGGGCCACCCTGCGCAATAGGCTGGCGAGCTCGCGGACTTCCTGCGTATCAATTGCCTGCAGGCTCTCGTCGTCCGGAAGCATCAGATCCAGCACTGTAGATAGGGCCGTCTGTTGGCGGGTGGCTGTGTCGAGCGGGGCCAGACGGCCGTGGACGACGGCCAGGGCCCGGTGGGGAGATGGTGCCCCTTTCCGCCGCGGAGGGAAGCGGCCGATTTCCGCGACCAGGTGCGTGCGTAGGGGTGCCGTGGCGCTCCACGTCCAACTGGAGTGGTCGACCGCGGTCTCGACAAGCTGCAGGGCCACCGCGTAGTCGGTCGTGCCGGGCTCCAGGCCAGCCAGCGTGCGACCCACTTCGTCGGGCTCGGGCGGTCTGAGACCGCAGTATGCGATCAGCGCCCGCCACAGGTTCAGCCGCTGTGTCTTGGACTGGCGGGCGTTGTCGAGGACGGGCGCGATAAGCCGTTCCACTGTGGCCTCGTCGGGGACCTGGCCGGCCCGGCCTGCTTCCGCGACGACATCGGCCAGATCGCGGGCACCTCGGCGGGCGGCGTCCTCCAGAAGGAAGTCGAGGAGGTCCGGCTGCTCTTTCACGTGCGCCTTGAGATCCGTTCGCACGGTGCTGGCCGCCGCCTCGTCGTCGAGGCCGTCCGTTGCCCATACGCGCACTGCGGCTCGGGCGCCCAGATGCCCGGCTACCGCCGCAAGTACGACGAATTCGGCCAGCCCTTCGGTGGCCAGCCACACCTCGAGGGGCGGGTCATCGGGGAGGACCGCCAGCAGACGGTCGCCGTCGATGCCCGACTCTGTGATGGCGTTGGCCAGCCAAGCCGGCACAGCTCGGCGTCCGTCGGACTCGTAAGGTTGGGAGGGGAGCTTGGCCATCGCGGTGCGGCACGCATACTCCAGCTCGTCCCGCAGATTGTTGCTCTCACCACGCAGGGCCGGCACCAAAACATGCGTGAGCGCGACGGTCTGCACCGCCGGTGACGTCAACGCCAGCAGCTGTTTCACCACGGCCTGGGCTGTCTCCGGGGAGAGCCGAGTGGCCAGGAACCCGGCGCCGAACAACCGGGCCCTGGCCGCGCGACCTTCTGCCTCGCTCAACGCCCTGGTGAACAGAGCTGCGATCTGCTGGGCGTCCTCAGCATGCTGGCAGGCCGACCACAGTCGGCCGACCGCCTGCTCGACCTGGCTCAAAGACTTGCGTGTCCTGCCCGAACGGTCCTCCAGCAGTTGCTCGAACTGGGCAACAGCCTGCTGCCGTACCTTGGTTCGTCGCTCGGACGGGGTGATCCGATCAACCTCGTCGCGCACCAGGTCAACGGCCTCGGCGACCACTCCGTTGATGCCCGCCGCCAGCAAGGGGCCACATGCCTGGACCAGCCAGCCCAAGGTTCGCGTCGGATCGTGGGGCAGCAGAACCCGCAGCAGGGCGAGCCAGTCGTCCTTTTTCCCCGCCAGCTTGCCCGGCCCAAGTGACAGCCACCACGACAGGCGGTCCTCCTCGTCGCAGAACTCCACCGCGGCGGCCCCATGGTCCCCGTGCTGGTGAGCCAGTCTGCGGACGGTGGCGAACAGCTCGTAGCGCAGGGTGTGCCGGTCCCTGGTCAGCGACCACACGGCCGCCAGATCCGCGACCCACCGGTCGGCGCCAGCGCTGTGACGGTGACCTGGCAGGACCCGCAGAAAGCGCCGCAGGGAGACGTCCGGAGCGTTCTCCATCGCAGTGCGGGCCGCTTCCTCCACCGAGGCAGGGCTGCGCATCTGCGCATACAGCTCCAAGGCACGGTCGGCCAAGTGCGCGTCGTCCAGCAGCGGCTTCAGCAGTTCCTCGCCGGTGCCCGGTGCTGCACGAGGGACGAGCTGCCCGGCCACCGCCGCCAGGACCAAGTCCTCCGGTTTCTCGCGCATCCGTTCAACCAGCTCGCCGCCTCGGCCGACGGTACGCAGATAATCGGCGGCCATGTACTCGAAGAACGTTTGGTGGAAGAAGCGCACCGCTCCGGTCCCCGCCACGTCGGACAACAACCCCCGCCGACGCAGCTCATCGAGGTCAGCCCTGATACGGGCGGGCACCGTGCCGGGCAGCAGACGTTGCAGCGCGTCGCCGGCGTCGCGCGGGAGATACTCGATGGTATTCGCCGCCAGCATGTAGCGGGCCAGGGCACGAGCCGTCGCCGACAGGTCCCGCTGAGCAGCGCCTTCGGCGTCAATCTGCCCGGGACGCGCGTCGCACTCGATGCGCATCTCACGTACCCGATCGAACAGGCTGGCCACGTCGACCTCCTGCAGCGGGGGGTCGGGTGCGTAGATGTCGAACAACAACCGCAGATAGAGCGGGCTATCGCAGACCTCTCGCAACGGCAGGTCCTGGTAGACGGCGCCCAGGACGTCCGCCTCCAGCCTCGCCGCGGCGCCCGGCCCATACTTCCAGTCCGGACAGAAGACCTGGGCGTGCTGGCCGATGGCGACACGCCGCTCCTCCTCGTCGTACCAGCCCAGGGTGTGCTGCGCCTGGAGATAGCCGTCGAGGTTGTCCGCCGCATCTCGCGCGTCGCCGTCCGTGGTGTCCCCGTCTGCCGGGAACCGCAGCAGGACCGCCTCGCCTGGGCGGCAGGTGAGGATTACCGGTGTATGCCGTGCCTTCATCGCCCGCAGGAGACGGCCCACCACGGACACGCCATCGGGACTGTGTACGAGCAGGTCCAACGTGTCGATCAGGACCACTGGACGCTGGCTGGCCGCCTGGCAGCAGCGCACTGCAGTGGTGATGTCCTCGATCGGCACGGCAGTGCTCCGCGCTGCGGTCTCCTGGTGGAGCGCCTCAATCAGGTGCGAGGCCTTCAGCAAAATCGGCACTACGCCGTCCTGACCCTGCAGAGCCCGGTAGATGCTCCACAAGAGGGTCGTCTTTCCGCACCCAGGCTCGCCGGCGATCAGCTGCCCGCTGGCTGGGCCAAGAGCAGCGGTGAGGATGCGCTGCTCAAGTGACCGCGGAACGTAGAGCTCCTCCAGCCGCACGCCGCGAGGGAAGAGCGGGCCGGATTTGATGAGCTGTGAGGCATCTTCCCAAGCCTGGCGGCTCAACGTCCGCAGCCGGCTGAAGACGGCGTAGCCGTCGTGCTGGTGCATTCGGCTGATCAACTGCAGTTGCCTGGCGATGTGGTCGAACGCGTCGACCCTGCGTCGAGGCCACCTGTTGTAGCCCACCTTCGACTTCATACTCGCCAGCGCCGCGTCGAGAGTTTGGGGACGGGGGACGTGCGTGCCGTTCTTCCACCCCGAGACGGTCTTGGTGTTGCCCATCACATCGAGCAGTGGAGGCGGACTGCTGCAGAGGTCGAAGAGGTGGACGATCAAGCGCCCAAACTCAGGACTGGCCAGCGACATGGCGGTGAACTCCCTCTTCCCTCGGCGCCAAGATTTCTACCGCAAAGGCCGGACTCACCGCAGCATCTTTCCCCGTGCACCCGCCAGGCATGGTGCCGGACCAAATCCCGGATCTGGCCGGAATGCTCGCTGTGGTCGCCTGACCAGCGCTTTGCCTCGCTAAGCAGGGTCCGGAGCCCGCCGGAGAGCTTGGGACGCGGAAGAAAGGAGGCGTTGACGCCACCCGGCGTCCGAGAACCCGAAGGGGGCACCTCGTGTGGAGTGGAGTTGATCTTGCAGCGGCCGCCGGCTGCGTCGCGCCTTCCCTGTGGAGCTTGATGCTGAGCTTCCTACCGTGGGTCGTCATAGTCGCACTGGCAGGCCTGATCACGGGAGGGGGCGTCGTATGGATCAGCCGACGGGCCGGCGACAACCGGTGGGAGGCGCTGCGGCATGGGCTGTTCGCCTCGCTTGCGTCGGTCGGCCCGCTGCTGGCCGTGCTGGCGGTGGTGGCCAACCTGGTCAGCCAGTGCCGTTGACGACGGCGGGTGGAGGGCCCGCGCCAGTAGCCCTCCACCTGCCGTCCAGGCTGCAGCTGACGTGCCCGACTGGCCTCGAAGCGTTTGGGGGCCGGACGCGGAGCGGCGCCCCTAGACCCAGAACTCGGCAGGCAGTCGTACTCGCCGATCGATCATGATCGCGGCGATCTCACTGCCAACGCTCAGAGACACGCTCTAAAGGTTGTTGCAGAACGTCTGGGATAGGGCATTTTTCTTGTATGGGCGGGGTGTTGCGGGCTGAGTCGTTGTGGGTGGAGACGTTCACCGGCTTGCGGATGGGCCGGTTCGAGAAGCTGGTGAAGGTAGTCCGGGAGCGGGGCGGAAACGGTCCCGGTGGAGGGCGCCCGTGGTGCCTGCCATTGGCGGACCGGGTCCTCCTGGTGGCCGTCTACTACCGGACCAACCTCACGATGCGCCAGCTCGCCCCGCTCTTCGGGATCTCCCCGGCCACCGTCTGCCGGGTCATCCATCGCCTGCGGCCGCTTCTTGCGCTGGAGCCGGCGCCGCGGCCCGTCGCGGATGTCGAACGGTTGTGGATCGTGGACGGAACACTCATCCCGGTCCGCGACCGTATGGTCGCCGCTTCCTCCCGTAACTATCGGTTCTCGGCGAACGTGCAGGTCATCATCGATGCGGACAGCCGCCTGGTGATCGCCTCAGCCCGCCCCGTCCCCGGGAACAAGGCCGATGCCCACGCCTGGCGAGAATCGGACCTGCCCGCCATCGCGGCCGGGACAACGGTCATCGCAGACGGCGCCTACCTGGGCACCGGCTTGATCGTCCCGCACCGCAGAAGAGCCGGACGCCCACTCCTGCGCGGCCAGGAGGAGGACAACGCCGAACACCGACGCGTCCGCGCCCGCGTGGAGCACACCTTCGCCCGCATGAAGAACTGGAAAATCCTCCGCGACTGCCTCCAGAAAGGGGACGGACTCCACCACGCCGTACAAGCCGTCGCCACGATGCACAACCTCGCCATGACAGGCTGAACCAGCAGGTCAAACACCACTTTGACCTGCCCGCACCCACCCTTCTGCAACAATCTAGTACTCCAGCCGGACTTCGGCGTATGTCCTGCACATCGCACGGAGGGCTGTCTCGGTAAGGCCGACATCGGGGCGCTGATGGTGTGGAAAAGGCTGTCGGCGCGAACCCCGTGGGCGTCGAAGCTCATGTCCTGGCCAGACACAGCTGTACGCACGGTCACCACACGCGCCGTCCAGGCGGTCCGCGACATGGACGTCTCACGCGCCGAAGCAGCCCGCGCAGGTCGCGGCGTCATAGGGCAGCTCCCCGGGTTCCATACCGGCGACGCATTGGCATCGGCAGTCCTCGCTCACCCCTGCACCAGGGCGGTACGGGCGCTGCATGGATCTCCTCGACTGCCTTCTGAACCAAGGCGGGGAGCGGGCAGCAGGGTGGACCGCGCGCGACTTGGACACCGCCCTGTACTGGATCGGCGGCCCAACGACGTAGCGGCGCCTGCGAAGACAGCACGTACAGAACTGCCTGCGCGTCCTTGTGCTCGCCGACCGGCTCGTGCAGCCGTCTCATGCACTTGGTCGACGGCCCAGGGCGCGGGCCCTCGGTGAGCCGCCGGTACAACTTGTCCGGATCTACGCGCTGCCACACCGTGCTGCGTACACAAGCCGTCCGCCTGCGCGTTAGCCAATGGGTGCCGGTTTCCTGCGCCGGCGGCGCAGGGTCCGGGGCCCCTGTGCCCCGCGCCGTGTCCTGGGCAGGGGCGCGGCGAAGAAGGTGGACTGCCCGTTGTGTTTCTGCAAGACGCTGCAGGAGCCGTAGCGCTGGCGTTACCGTCCGATCAGCATCAGCAATACGGGGAGGGGCAAAATGCTCGATCAGGCGTTGACTGCGCTGGCGGCAGCCGGGGGAACGGCAGTGGCAACAGCTGCTGGGACAGAAGCATGGGCCGAGGTGCGGCGCGCGGTGGCACGCTGGTTCGGTCGGGGAGATGCGCAGCGCGAGCAGACGGAGCTGGAGCGTTTGGAACGCGGTGCTGCTGTCCTGCGGGACAGCGGCCCGGCAGAACTGGAGGGGGCCCGGGTGCGGCAGGAGGCATTGTGGCAGGCGCGCATTGAGGCAGTGCTGGAGGGCTTGAACGAGGCGGAGCGTAACCAGGCCGCCGACCAACTGCGACAACTGCTCACGGTATACGTCCCGCGCGGTGGGGTGAGCGCCGGACCAGGTGGGCTGACCGCAGGCGGCGATGTGACCATTCGGGCGGAGGGGGGCTCGGTTGCCGCCGGAGTCATTCACGGGGGTGCGCACACCGGTCACCCTTCGGCGCCGGATCCGTCCCAGGGCTGAACGGACCGGCCATCACCAGCCCACCGCACGCCACTCCACTTTCGACCACTGGCCCCCAGACTGGTATTACAGCGGAAGCTCGGAACGGAAGCCTGGCAGTCGGTTACGTGGCCGATGGCGGCCAGGTCACCTACTACGCGGCGCCTCGTCCTGCGGTGACCGGACCTCATCAGGTCGGGGTGCTGCCGCGACAGGCCAACTGCTTCCAGAAGCGTGTGCCCCTCGGAGAGTCAGAACAGCCAGTGCGTGGCGTGGACAGTGCCATGCCGATGTCGTGCCAAGTTCTGGTGGGGATGGGAGGTGTCGGCAAGACGCAGTTAGCCGCTTCCTACGCCCGGCGAGCCTGGGCGGCCGACAGTATTGACCTTCTCGTGTGGGTCACCGCTGCGACTCGCTCCGCGGTCGTGGCCGCCTATGCCCAGGCTGCAGCTGAGATCAACCTGCCGGTGGTGAGCAGCGCAGAGAGCCCCGAGCGGGCAGCGGAGGCGTTCCTGGCGTGGTTGGAGGCAAAGGCCGTTGCGGAGCCGTGTCGATGGCTGGTCGTATTGGACGACGTGAGCAATCCAGCTGATCTGCAGGGTCTCTGGCCCCCGAACAGCCCCTATGGTCATACGTTGATCACCACCCGTAGGCGTGACGCCGCCTTGACCGGCCCTGCCCGTCGCATCGTTCCGCTGGACCTTTTCACGCCCGAAGAGGCCACCGCCTATGTCACCGATGTTCTGGCCGTCCATGGGCAAGTAGAACCTTCAGACGAAGTGGCCGCGCTCGCGGCCGATCTGGGAAACCTGCCTTTGGCCCTGTCGCAGGCTGCCGCCTACCTCATTGATGCCGGCCTGGGCGTCGCAGCGTATCGTGCCCTGCTCGCCAGCCGCTCCCAAGCGCTGGCCGCGGTGCTGCCCGAGCCGTCGAGCCTGCCCGACGATCAGACCCTGTCCACCGCAGCCGTCTGGTCGCTATCCATCGAACGTGCCGACAGGCTCCGCCCTCAAGGGCTGGCCCGGCCGATGCTACATCTGGCCGCCATGCTCGACCCAAACGGCATTCCGTCATCGATTCTGACCGGCGATCCGGCCCTTGCTTACCTGACCGAGCACCGGTCCGCAGTCACGCATATTGATCAGGACACGGGCCCGACCATTCCAGTCACGCCCGAGGAAGCTGCCGGGGCCCTTCGGGCCCTGCACCGCCTGAGCTTGGTCGATCACTCCCCCACAGAACCCCACCAGACCATCCGCGTCCATCAGCTCATCCAACGCGCCACGCGCGACACGCTCGGCACCCGCCTCTGCCGGACAGCAGCCCTCGCGGATGCTGACGCGTTGCTCGCGGCCTGGCCAGAGATCGAACGCGACACCGATCTTGCTCAGGCACTGCGTGCCAACACTGAAGCTCTGACCCGCCATGCTGAACCAGCGTTGTTTCAGCCCAGCATGCACCAGGTGCTGCACCGCATAGGGCGCAGCCTAGCTAGTTCTGGTCAGGCCAGCGCTGCCCGCCAGCACTACCAGCGCCTTGCTGCCACCGCAGAGGGTCACCTGGGCCCCGCACACCGCGACGCTCTTACCGCCCGCCGGACGCTGGCCGAATGGCGAGGGATGACGGGAGATGTCTTGGGCGCTATCGCCGCCCTCGAACAGCTCGTCATCGACCAGGAACAGCTGCTCGCCCCCGACGACCGCGACACCCTCACCACCCGTGGCAGACTTATCAGTTGGCGAGATACGCGGCGAGATGCGCCCCCGGCTGACACGGTCACCGCCTACGAACGCCTGCTCACCGACCAGGCACGGCATCTGGGCCCCGACGACCGCGACACCCTCACCACCCGAAGGTTCCTTGCCAGTGTCCGTGGTCGGGCAGGCGACACAACCGGCGCCATCGCCGCCTACCAAGAACTGCTCACCGACCAGGAACAACACCTCGGCGCCGACGACCGCGACCCGCTGTTCACCCGAAGCCTCCTCGCCAATGCCCGTGGTCGGGCAGGCGACACAACCGGCGCCATCGCCGCCTACCAAGAACTGCTCACCGACCAGGAACAACACCTCGGCGCCGACGACTTCGACCCGCTGTTCACCCGTGAGCGCATCGCCGACTGGCGAGGACGGGCAGGAGACCTACCACGCGCAATCACCGGCTACGAAGAAGTAGTCGTCCGCCTTGAACAGGTTATGGGACCGGACCACATCAACACTCTCGGCGCCCGCAGTCAGCTCGCTCAGTGGCGCGGGCGTGCGGGGGACGCTACAGGTGCGAGCACTGCCTATGAAGCACTGCTCACGCAGCAGACCGGGCTATGGGGCCCCAGCCTCTACACTCTCGCCACCCGAAGCTGCATCGTAGCCTGGCGGAGTCTGGCGGGAGACGAAGCAGGATCCCACGCTGCCTACGAACAACTACTCAGTGAAAGGGAACGAGTCTTGGGATCCGGTCATTTCATCGTTCTCGTCTCCATCAATGTCTACAGATGGTCCACAGATGCAGCAGACGCAACCAGCGCCATCGCCGCCCTCGACACACTCCTGACCGAACACAAAGAAAGACTGGGCCCGGGCTGCCTCGTCGTCCTCGCTGCACGCCCTCAATTCGTCTCCTGGCACACACACGACGAACACTCGGTCGACATCACCAACATCTTCGAAAGAATGCTTAACGATCTGGGCCCTGACCACCCCCACACCCCCATCCTCCGGGACAAGCTCAACCAATGGCGGCAAGCTACAGAAAATCGGGCATAGAGGGGGCACACGACCTCAACCTCGGGTACAGCAGAGAACCCCGCCACCCATTGGGACGTGAGTTGCGCCAGAACTGCGGGTATACCCCGATCATGAACGGCAGGGGGAACCAGACAGAGTGGAGGCGATCTCAGTCAGCGCCGGGGCGAAGGCTCTATGAGGACGTCCCGTCGAGTAGTCCGGCCAATCTCCTGGTTGTGGACAGTACTCGGCGCCGCGGTAGTGACCGCCGCTATCTCCATGTGGACGCTACTGGCTCAAACACACGGAGCCTCTTCCAACCTCATGCTGACGTGTGGTGAAGGACGAGGACGGCCTTCAAGATGTTGGTGATGCGGTTGGTGCTGCAGCGGAGTTTCCGCAGGAGGCGCCAGCCCTTGAGGGTGGCCATGGCCTGCTCGCCAAGACAACGGATCTTGGCGTGAGTGGTGTTGTGGCGTCGCTTCCACTGCTTGAGGTGGCGGCCTCGAAACGGGACCCGGACGGGCCTGCCGGCTCCTTGGTATGCCTTGTCCGCCCAGCACTTGAGGCCCGCTGCGGCGAGCGCGTCGATGATCCCGTGCTGCCGGGCGGCGGTCAGGTCGTGGGTCGAGCCGGACAGAGCCGGTGAGGCCCACAGCAGACGGCCGAACGGATCGGTGAGGACCTGGACGTTCATGCCGTGGCGTTTGTGTTTCCCGGAGTAGTACGGGGTGTCGGCGGCGATGCGGTCGATGGGCGGCAGGGTGCCGTCGAGGATGACGAACGCCTTCGTCCGGATGGTCTTCATCGCCTCGGTCAGGGTCGGGGCGAGGGCGGCCAAGACCTCGATGACTTCACGTATGTAGCGGTAGACGGTGGCGATCCCGATGCCGAACCCGGCCGCGAGCTGGGCGTAGGTGTCTCCGCACCGCAGGTGGGCCAGGGCGAGCAGGGCCTGACGTGCCACGGGAAGCCGCCGCCACCGCGTCCCGATGTCCCGGCGCCTGGCCGTCAGCTGTCCGGCCAGGAACCGCAGGGTGCGGGTGGACAAGTCGATCGAGGACGGGTAGACAAGCACGCGAAGCTCCTGGCGGACACGGGTGATCTTGGTCGAGAACCCGTCTACCAGGAGCTTCGTCGTTGTGTAGAACTGTCCACCTCGCGGTCAGCGCCGCCAGCTTGGAAGAGGCTCATTCATTCGCGAGGCCGTGTAGCTGGTTTCTAGTAATCCAGGTCCAGGTAATCAATATCGTTGATGGCGACGTCTGAGATTCCGAGGGCCCGGTTTCCGCCGTCCTGGAAATAGACGTCTTTGAATCCTTCGGCGATGATTCCGCGCATCTTGCGCAGGATCCACCGGCTGCGCGCCCAGAGAGCCTGGGTTGTGGCCCGACACCCAGTTCCCGGTCTGAGCATTCCGGTTGGCCCCTGTGCATGATGGGTGGCCCCGTACGAGCCGCTGGATCACCGCCGAGAGGCTTCCGGTGGGCCGCCGGGCCAGCCATGATCAAGTTCCGGGGATTCGACGGTTGGGGTGTGACGTGGACTGGCGGACCGATCCGACGTTCGAGATGTGTCGGAAAGTGACGGACGGGGCGGACCTGGCCTCGTTCTCGGGGGGTCCGTTCGACGTGCGGGCGGCGGTGGCCAGCATCCCGCCCGAGCCTCGACAGTCCTTGGACTTGGATGCCGTCCCGTGGGGTAACTTCCCCCATGGGTACGACGTCCGGGAGGCGGTTTCCCTCCTGCGCGCTGGCGGCGAACCGGTCGTGGACGCGACGGGTGTGCTGTGGGGCCTGTGCGCGGACGGCAGTCGGGCCGCCGCTGCCCTTGCCGTGCCGTTCCTCATTCCCCTCGCCATCAACACCCGCCACCCACACCGCACCGCCGCCCTCGCAGTCCTCTCCGGCCCCGCCCGTGCCAGGCACCACGGCGTCGCCTCTCGCGAGGAATTCCTCCTCCACCGGAACAATCCCCGGCGCCACGCCCCCGATACCCACGACGACTACGGCTACGAGGTGACCGGCTACCCGGCCGGCTGGTCGGTGGCCGCCGCCCGAGCCGCGATCACCACCGCCACCACCGCGCTCCTGCCCCTTCTTGGAGACTCCGACCCCACCGTCCGGGTCGACGCCGCCTACGTCCTGGCGACCGCCGCCGACCCCGCCCACACCATCCGGACTGCCTTGGCCAACGAATTCGCCACCGAAGGCGACGCCATGGTCCGCGCCGCCCTGCTCCTGGCCGCCGCCGAGATCACCCGGGCCCACCCGCACCCGCCGACTGTCAGGTGGCTGCGCGAACGGTGGCACGACCGAGCGGAGGCCCCCGAAGCCCGTCTGTCGGCGGCGGTCGGCTGGCTCTGCCTCACCGACCAATCCGCACCGGAGGAGCTCCGCCGGGCCGTCGACACCCTCGCCGACAACGAACGCGCACACGCCATGGAGGCCCTGCCGTGGATGAGCGCCGCCTCGGGCACTAACGAACCAGGACTCCTGCGCTGCAGACGCTGCATGCTCCACCCAGAAGAATCTGACCCGGAAGAGGTCCTCTGGGACTCCTTGCTCTGAGCAACCGATCTGTGGTCGTGCATCGGAATTGTCCAGTGAGGCCAACTACCGTGCTCGGCCCGACTACCCGACTCGGGCGCCCACCGCCCCGGCTCATGAGGTTCCTGAGCTGGGCGTTAGCCTCAGCGGATGATTCCTGAGCCGCCACCGAAGGTCATCACGCGTCTCCGCGACGGGCGGATCCACGCCTACGTCGTGGGCGCCGGCGTCTACGGGACGCTGGAGCCCGCAGCGGTTTTCCAGCCGCGGGATGGCGAGGAGGTCGTAGCGTCGGTGGTCCGGCAGGATTTGGAGCGGGTCGTGTACACGACGCTGAACGGAGTCGTCTGCCTCACGCGTGCCGGCGACCTCGTGTGGGCCGCGGACTTCCAGCCGCACTCTGACGTACGCCATGGCCACCGGCCTGGCTGCGTGCTGTCTCTGGACGGCCGGACGGTGTGGGTCTACCGGCCGGACGCGATGGCGGGCCGCGGGGGCGGGGACCAGTGGGTCGTGCACGACGCTGAGAGCGGGGCGGTGCTCGCCCGCCGGGAGCTTGAGACGGTCGGGCACGGCGCTTTCCACCACGTGCATCCCGTGGACGGCAGCATCTACCTCGACATCGGTGAGGGCCAGGACGGCTCCGTCATTCTCCGGGGCACGGTCGGGGCGGACAGCGAACCGGAGTTCGTGACGTACCCGTGGCAGGACCGCTGCCTGATCGACCTGGCTCCGTCCGGGCAGCAGTTCATGACCGTGGACCACGGGCAGGCGGACGTCGCCTTCCACGACCACCCCAACGGGGACGTGCTCTTCATCCTCCCCGTCGAAGCCTTCGGGTACGACCCGGAGGAGTCCTTCGTGGAATGGAGCGGCGGCTACCTGACCGAGGACACGGCCATCGTCACCCTGGGCGGTGAGAGTCAGGACCAGGAGGAGTGGTTCCGTCACCACCTGGTCGACGTACGCACGGGCACCCTCAGCGGCGAGTTCACCGTCGAGGCGAGCAACCCGTACGAGCTGGTGCCCCTGGGCGACGGTTCCTGGCTCACCGGCGGCGCCGGCGGCGACCCCGTCCGTTGGTCCAGCGCTCCACAGCCCTCGGCACCGCCGCACCCGGCTGCACCAACCTCTCCATACGAGAGGCAGCAACCGTGACGGCAGACCCCCGAGTGCCGCTGATTCCTCAGGCGCCTGAAGGCTTGAGTCGACGAGCTCGGTACTTCGTCGAGGGACACGGGCTGCGTGTTCCACACCGCGACCTCAAGCTTTTTCGGGAGGCATGGCTCAAGCAAGGGATTCCGGATGCCGAGATCGACCGGGCTGTCGCCTTCCAAGAGCGCTGGGGCGGTCTCGCCCTGCCCCCGGCCCCCGAGTATGAGGGCGGCCCGCGCGTTCTGGAAGCCGATGCCCCCGAGGGCTCGGCCCCGAACGGGTGGCGGTTCCCGGCCGGCAGCTGTCGCGTCTCGATGGCCCACGGGTTCATGATCGGGCCAGGAGGTGAGTTCGGGATCGACGCTGACCGCTGGACGCCGCTGCACGCCAGCACAGAGGGATGGGTGGAAGCCCTGGCACTGGCCAGCCACGCGGGCTACTGGGCCAAGACCATCACGAAGATCAAAGGCAGTGCCGTCGAGGACCTGAACCTCGACGGATTCGAGCCGGTACCCGAAGTCCAGGGACTCGCTGACACCTGGTGGCGGGGCAAGGACTCGCTCATCGCCATCTACCGCGGCGAAGCCTCAGGCTTCAGCGCCCCCCATTGCCTGAGGGCCCATATCTACGGCGGGCTCGATGCATGGGGCCTGGCCGGCAACTGACTCCCGAAGGCCGAGCCCTTGGTCCCACCGCCGAGCGTTCGGGTTGCCACAGGGGCCACATTACAGCGCTAAGTGACAGTTGTGATCAGTTCCGAAGACCGTGCCTTGTCGCCATGCGGGTGGTGATGCTCTGAGTGAGTGAGCGAGGTAGCCAGGGCAAGGATCCGGTCGGACTCGAGTCGCCTCGACGAGCTTGTCGCGGGGTACAGCGGGGGTGCCGCATTTCGGGATGAACTCGATCTCGCGGATGGCTGGATTTGTCGGTGGAGTTCGACGTGGCGGGTGGGTTCCGGTGAGGTCTGCTGGCCGGTTCGCGACATGGCTCAAGTTCCGGTGCTGTCGTCGCGGCCGATGCGGGGGTTCACGTGGCGGGCGAAGCAGCGGCATCGTCCTGGCCTGGAGGTGATGGCGTCCACGGGCAGGGGGCACGGCTTCGAGTCGCTGGAGGAAGTGCGGCTGCTGGTCGCGTTGGACTTCGTGGGGGCGTCGGAGGTGCTGTCGCAGCCGTTCCGGCTGGACTTTGCGCGCGTGGGCGGGTCGTCCTGGCACATCCCGGACTACTTGGCCGTGATCGGTGGCGGGATGTGGCTGATGGACGTACGCCCGCTGGGACTGATCAAGGACGAGGACGCGCTGAAGTTCGCGGCGGCCAGGGGGATGGCGGCGGCTTGCGGTTGGCAGTACTCGGTGGTCGCGGGCTGGCGCCCGCATGTCTGGAGCGTTCTTGACCACTTGTCTTCGCGTGGTCGGCCGGTGAGGGATCTGCTGGGCATGCGGGACCAGCTGCTCACGATCATCGGCGGCCGGGAAGGGCGCGTGATGACCTTCTCCGCGCTGGCGGACGCGACCAGCGTGCCTTCCGTTGGCCGGGCCCACATCGTCCGGCTGCTCTGGCAGCGCGAGCTCGGCGTCGATCTGGGCAGCCCCTTGCGCGACACCTCACTGATCTGGGGGGTGTGATGGCGGCGAGAGGATTTTTGCAGGTCGCGCCGGGCAGGCGGCTCGCGCTCAACGGTGTCGAGTGGACGGTTGAGGATGTCCACGGCCAGCACGGCCGGCTCGTGCTTGTGGATGGCGACGGTCACGCTGAGACCCGCTCTTTCCGCTGGCTCATCAACCACGCCGACCTGCGATTCCTGCCCGCGGCCGAAGCCCCGGGGAGGCCGGCGGCGCCGGTCTCCCGGCAGCCTAGGACACTGGCCGACCTGACCGAGGACCAGTTGGAACGGGCCCGGCTACGGGCTGCGCATGTGCTGGAAGCCGAGACGGGATTCCGGGAGGGGCACCCGGCTCGGGCCCTGCCCGGAGAGCCTGGCCCGGCTTACGACCCGGACCGCACGACGCTGACCCAGCGGCGGCACACGAAGGCGGCGGAGATGAAGGCGATGCCCCGGCCGGAGGCGGCCCGGCTCGGTCTGCAGCACCTCAGTTTCCGCACGCTGGAGCGTCTGTCGGGACTCGCGGGCGACAGTCTCCTGCTGACCTGCGCGGACGGACGCTGGACCCGGCGACGCAGTGGCCATCGCAGCGTCACCGAGGAGGTCCGTGAGGCGATCTTCGCGGTCAAGGCCGAGTGCGGGGAACGCGCCCGCCTGAGTCTGGCCGCCCGGCACCGGTTGATGCACCAGTACATGCGCGAGCGGTTTCCGGCGTTTCCAACCGAGAAGATCCCTTCCCGTTGGGACGTTCGCGGACGGCTGGAAGGAGTGGTTCGGGCCCGGAGGCGCCCGGCCACGCTACGGACGGACGGCGCAGGCCGCCACGGAAGCCGGCGTTTCGGGCCGGATGGTCGTCCACCGCCCGGGCCAGGTCCTGGTGCTGGACTCGACACCGATGCCGGTGAAGCTGCGCGAGACCATGTTCATGATTCGGGGTCAAGGCCCGGATGCTGAAAGCCTGGGCCGCCCTACTTCACCCCAGCGGTTCCTCAACGACATCCGTGCCACGACGCTCGCCATCTGCAGCACCTGGCCGGCCACAGCGGAAGTCCTCATCGGTGCTGGACACTTGGATGCGGTCGCCGCTCACGCCGAGACCCTGAACCGAGCGCCTGCCGAGCGAGCCGGACCTCAAGGGGACGGCTGGCTGGCTCGCTCCGTTGACCATCCACCTGGCGATCCGTTGCGGGCGGCTGCCCTGATGGCCCTCGTCGTCCAGATCCTCGACGACCCGGGCGGCCAGAAAGCCCTCGCCCACGTTCTGTCTCGGCTTCCCTCCAGCCGTGCCGGATACCGACGATTGAAACGCCTCGCCCCACACTGCTCACCAGGCATGAACGCCGCCATTGGCGAGAGCAGCCACCTGCGCCACGGAACCGGTGTCGGTCCGCCCGCGCTCTTCCCCCAGCCCCCGACCCACCATGGCCTGCTCGACCCGAACAAGATCCCGCAGCTCATGCCGTACGCCTGGGCCTGGCCACTCGACGAACTGGACGCGCCCGCAAGACAACTGCGCCGAGACGCTGCGATCCGCCTCGTCCAGATGGCCCGCGGCGGATCCCGCGCCGCAGCCGCCCGCTACCTCGGCATCAGCCCCGGCGCCCTACAGTCCGCGACCGTCACCATCCGCGCCTGGCAGAAGGTGCCAGGCAACGCGGCCGCGTACCAAGACGCACTTCAACGCATCGCCGAGATCGCCGCCTCCGCAACCGGAATCGAGGCGCCTTCCTCGACAAGGCTCACCACTACGGACACCGGCTGAGCCGACACCTTCAGTAGCGCACCTCGCGCGCCTCGTACCCCCTGAGTCCCGCTGTAATGAGGGCGGGGACGAGCGCGTGCAGGTACCAGGCAAGGTCGGTGAATTGCGGTGCCGAGGGAACGAGCCGACGTTCAATGCTGGGCACGAAGGAGACATCCGTTCGACCGGGGTGGAACATGAGCATGCCACCCGTCTTCGCCTCCGCGTGGTAGACGTTGAGGGCCACGGTGTACGGCAGGTTGGCTGTCGCGTCGAGCACCGCCAGCGCCTCGTCGATGAGCTCGGGTTTGCTGTCGTACCACTCGTACGAGTCGTCCCCGTCATTGAGCATGTACGCAACGTGGCCGACCGGTACCACGGCGGACCAACCCGTTGCGATCAGGGCGTCCAGAAGCGCGCGCACGGTGGTCGGTCGCGTGAAGGTGAAGTCAATGTCGGCGTCTCTGGATCCCACGGAACCTCCAGGCAGCTTGAGCGGTTGCGTTTCCGGCTGTACGTCCCCGAACCCGCATTCTGCGATGAAGACGGCGAGGCCACGCCTATATCGGCCATGCCGGAGTTGCCGCTCCACCAGCAGCACGTCCGAGTCCCCGACAGCACCTTCACCTCCGCCCGGCCCCTGCAACGATCAGACGGAACCTCTGCAAATGGACCGGTGATCATGCTCGGGTCGCCCGATCACTGGCTTCAAGTCCCGGTGACCTCACATGCTTGTAGGGGTCGCGGTCCCGAATTCGGCACGCCAATACGGCAAGTCCTTGTCCAGCCACTCCTCGACGGTCCGCCGCCACGGGTCGGTAGTGTCGCTGTCGGCGATTTCAGCCCACGCGTCCGCCGCCAACTCCGGATCGATGACCAGACTGTCGAGGTAGGCGTCGAAGCCGTCAGCAACCTTGGTGAAGACGCCTTTCGACAGGTATCCGGGCCAAGAGATGCCATGTACGAAGGCGTGAAGCTGACCGTGTGTAGCGGGATTCAGGTCCAGGAACAGGGTGTCGCTGCCGCCGTTTCGGGCGATCGGCAGAAGTCCCGTGGGCGAGACTTCATCGGCGAGCCACCCTTCCCGACTGCGGCGGTATTCGCCGAGCAACGTGCCCCAGCCGTAGTCTCCATCGCGGTCGCGGCCAAGTTGGTGGAGATCGTCGAAACTCTGCAACGGCTCCGGTTCACAATCCGGCAGGCGGACCGAATAGGTCAGGCTCTTACCGCCCGCCGCCTCCAGGAACGACCGATATGACGTCGGCAGAGGCAACCCAACCTCCTGCTCGAGACGCCCCAGCTCATCGACTTCGAACGACCTGAACGGCCCCACGACCAAACGGCCCCGATACCAGCGCGATATTTCCTCAGACACGGACCGATCATCGCACCCCACGAGGGACCCGAGCACTGACTACTCAGGCTACCCACCAAGATCAACACCTATGTCCACCAAGAACACCGCGAGCCTTCATATACGTGCTCGTACAGAGAGTCGCCCACCGGATGTCGGCCCATCCGTGTTCCCCAGCGTCCAGCTGATGCGGTTCCCCGAGCCGGATGTCACTACTGCTCTCCGACGAGGAATTGCCGGATATCGGAAGCCAAGGAAGCCATCTGCTCGCCCGCCTCCAGCCAGGTGGTCACTGATGCGCCCCAGCCGCCCGCGGCCTTCGGCCAGGGGCGCAGGGTCCAGGTTACTGAGGTTGAACTCGGGATGTCGTGCTGCCAGTCAGGGGGGTCGGATGGTCAGGCCGGTCTCGGTGAGGCAGCCGTCGATGAGGTTGCTGCGGTACTGGATGTGCCGTAGGCCGCTCCGGACTGTGCGGATGAGGTGCTCTGGTGTGGAGAAGGCGACATTGGAGAGCCAGCCGCGCCGCAGGAGGGACCAGATGCCTTCGACGGGGTTGAGGTCGGGTGCGTAGGGCGGCAGGTAGTGGATGGTCAGCCAGTCCCGGGTTTCGGCGAACTCCCGCAGACCTAACTCCCGCAGACCTGCGGCTTTGTGGACGTTGAGGTTGTCCCAGACGAGGACGATCGGGCCGCCGAGTTGTTGGTGGGCGGCGACCAGCAGGTCCCGGTAGTCACGCCAGGAGAAGCTTTTGCGCCCGTCACGCCGGCCGTCGTCCCGCCGCGGTCGGTAGATCAGCCGGGATCGGTGGCGGGGTTTGTAGCAGGTCAGCGCGGCTATGGAGAGCCGGCGGCGGGAACGGCCGCGGACCCGGACCATCGGGGTGCGGCCTCGTGGTGACCATGTCTTGGCCTGCGGCGGCGTCATGGAGAACCCGGCTTCGTCCTCGAAGACCAGCCAGGCCCCACGGGCCGCCGCTAATCTTCCGCGCGGGGCCACACCTCCTTGCCCCACCCCGCGACCGCATCATCGTCCCGCTCCATGGCACGACGGGCCGGGACCTGGCAGGACCAGCCGTTACGCACCAACAGCTTCCGCACACCCTGGATCGTGTACGTCAGATGGAAGCGTCGGCCGATCACCGTCTTCACGCGGTTCAGCGTCCAGCGCTGGTCCTCCCAGCCATGCGCGGCCGGCCCCTTGGCCAGCTCCGCCTCCAGCTGAGCGAACTGCTGATCGCTCAACCTCGGCAGTGATGCCGGTCCCTGCGACCGCAGGGATCGCGGGCCGCCCTCGGCCCACGCATGACGCCATCGCTGGACCGAGCGGACACTGACCCGCAGATCTCGGGCGATCGCGGTACTGCCCTCGCCCCGGGCGAACCGCTCGGCCGCCTGGAGCCGTAACTCTTCGCGGAACTGCTGCCGTTCGGCGGTCAGCCCGCCCCCTTGTGGATACCGCATGACTCCGGTGATACCGCAGCCACCGGCCAGCCGTCACCCCCTACGACACCACGCGTTCAACCTCAGTAAGGCTTTGCCGTTTACCGCGTGCCGTCGTCAGGCAGAAGGACTCAGACGGTCCCGGACGTCCCTGTACAGGCTGGCGATCTCGGGAGGCATGGGGTGCTGATTGGCGAATGCGGCTCCGAGCCGAGGTTTACTCCTTTCCCCGTTGAGCTGGGCAAGTAGGTGCGGATTCAGTCGCTGGAGGTAAGCTTCGAATTCCCCGGCGTGCGAACCGTCGTTTCCGAAGGTGTCAGCGACACTGAATACCCCGTTGCTCCTCCAGAAGTCCTTCCATTCGTCGAATACGGGTGTCGCACTGTTGGGTTCCGTGGCGGGAAGCAGGCCTTCCTCTTTCAGCTGTCGATGCAGGCTGCTTCCCGGGTGCAGTGCAGGTCCGTCTGCGATGACGGACCATGGAATCTGGAAGGCTTCCAGAAACTCGATATAGCGACCGAAGGCCTTGTCTCCGCCTACGTCAATCAGAGCGAAGTTGGCGCTGCTAGGTGGGGTGCTGCTGCTTTCCCACCATGTGCCCAGGCCCCCGACTTCTGTCGCTCCCTCACACAACACGGCACCAGCGCAGAACAGAAGAGAGCGTGTGTCACGTAGGCCTAGAACCTGCAGCCATCGCGCTTGGGTCTTGGGCTCAAGCTGGTCGGCCCGGTGGGCCTTGCTACCAGCGGGCGAGAGGGAGAGCCGAAGAATCCTTGACAGGTCACTGGGCGCTGACACCGGGACAAGGTCGGCGCTGTGGGTGATGACCAGGCACTGGGTATCGTCGGAACTTGCCTGCGTGATGCGGCGCTGCAGGGTGGGCTCGATGTGGACGCCGGGTTCGTCCAGCACGATGACCCGTCCGGGGTCTCCCACGAGAATGGTGCTGAGGAAGAGTGCTTCTTGTCGGCCGGCACCAGAGAATGCGATCGGGTACTCGTAGTCGCCCTCAGCCACTGTGACATCGATCAGCAAGTGTCCCGACTGCCCGGGGTCGGGGGTGGCCAGGACATCGAACCCAGTGCCAACCAGTTCTCTGAAGCGGTCTTGAATCCGTTGGTAGCGCTGTCTGAGGGGCAGCGGGCCGTTCTTGAGCCGGTAAAGCTCCGAGGGGACCTGGCTTCCGTCCTCAAGGTCTGCTTGTTTGCCGACGTTCTCCAAACTGAATGACCGATCCAGCGGCAGGCGTCGATTGTCGGTGAGTGCAATCCCGCGCTGGAGAACTGCGTTCAGGACATGGGCGAAGTCGACGGTCCGGTCGTCGCTCGTGTTGTAGCCCAGCAGCAGGTGTAGATCCCGCACGCTGTCCGGCAGCGGCACGGCATTGCCGTCGCTACGTATGGCAGTGCCGTGGCTACGGGCCGAGAGAAGAATTGGTTGGTCAAGCTCTGTGAAGATTCGCATGAAGTCGAGCTTCGGACTCGTCGCGGTAGGGCTGATTTCGTCCTCGGGAAACACGCGCCGCCAGGCATCCGCCAAAGTTAGCGACCTCCCCGTGGCGTCACCAGTGGCGCGAAGTACTGTGGATCCCGTCTGCAAGTTTATTGACCAGACCGACTGGTTAGCGTAAAGATCTCCGGTGGCCGAATGGTCCCATCTAGCCCGCCAGCGCGGTTGTGCTCCTTCGTCGTAGATGACAACGATGGAACCGCGGAGCAGCAGATGGGTGCTATCCGGGGCCAGTCGACGGCGGGCATCCCGGTCCCGCCACTCCGCGGAAGGTCCCTGCGGCGGGCTGTGATAGACACTGGATACGTAGACGGCGCGAACGAAGGTGGCGACAAGCTCCTGTTCCCAGGGCTGGTCCATCTCGATGTCCATGATCACCCGAAAACCTCGGCCACCGTGGCGAGGAGCCCGTGCATACAGGTCCAACTGCTCCTGGACCTGTGAGCTGGCGTGCGAGGCCACCACCAGGCGGGCCACGTCGATGATCCGGCCCAGATTCGACTTACCCACAGCGTTGGGGCCAGTTACCACCGTCGTGCCTGCATCCAACGGCAAGTCGAGCCTGCTAAATGACATAAAGTTCTGCGCTTCAATGCGTGTGACCTTCACTGCCCCGCCTCCCCTTGAGAGCGGGATCATGTCACTACAGCAGCCAGCCGCTCAAAGGATGCCAGCCCGCATCCACGGAGAAGTCGACGACAACCTCGCAGCTTCGGTCCTAGTGCCCTCACTGGAGGATTGGCCAGGAAGGGTGACGTCAGCCGGGCACCTACGCCCCGTCTATCCGAGCCAGACGATGTCCAGCACGGACAGGTGGCGCAGGATGCGGTTGGCGAAGAAGATGACGGACAGCTGGCCGACGGACGCGATGCGGATGTCTTCGCCTTCAGGGTCGTCGGCGTCCCACTGTGTGAACCCCCACGGGCTGGCCGCGGCGGCATCGAGCACGTCCCACACCGTCTCTTCCGCGTGGTCGGGCAGTTCGGCGAGTACCTTCGCGGCCTGCGCCGAGATCCTGACCGCATACGGCTGACTGGTCACCGGCGCTTTCTCCGGATCTCCTGCAGGTCCATGAAGGCGCTGTCGTCCCGACCTGAGTCGAGGAACGCGTCCACTGTCGGCGCGGAGGCGAGGCGAGCCTGCCAGACCTGAATGACTTCGTACAGCGCACCGAGCGAAAACGTCCGGCGTGACTCCTCGAGGGCGGCCGCCCACTCCTGCTCGAAGGCCGGCACCCACCGCGTGGAGCGGCGATCGGCGCGCAGCTGGGCGAGCAGCTCGGCCGGAGCTCCTGGAGCGGGGGCGTAGGGCGTGACGGGGGCGTGGTCAGGCTGCGCGCTCATCGGCTTGTCCCTCCCGGGAGGTTGATGCCACCACGGTACGCGCGTCGGGGGTCCGTGGATGGGGGCATGGAACATTGCGGCAGCCCCGCTCTAACGAGCTGGTGCGTGATTGCGTTTGAGACGTGGATGCCTGACCGGGGGGTTTTTGTCAGTCGGTGGTGTTGCGGTCGGAGACGAGGCCGGCGATGGCCCGGTAGGTGGCGGGCAGGTTCTCCCGGCGGTGGGTCCAGCGGACCAATTGCTTCCAGCGTTTGTGATCGGCGAGGGCGTGTTCGACGGTGATGCGCTTCGAGGAGTGCCGGTGCCGGGCTCGTAGGCGGGCTTCGAGGACCTCGGGAGGGCTGATCTTGTTTCCCTTCCTCGGCGGCGTCACCGCTTGGCCGGGATGGTCGCGGCGGAGTCCGAGGTAGCCGTCGTCCAGGAGGACTTCCACGTCGGAGAAGTGCTGGAAACAGGTACCGATGCCCTCGTTGCGTGCAGCGGTCGCGTCATGCATCCGCCCTGGTCGCAGGGCGTCGGTCCAGAGCGTGCGGCCCTCATGGTCGGCAACGACGGTGGCCTTCATCGTGTTCTGCTTCTTCTTCCCCGAGACGAAGACACGGCGTCCGCCGCGGCCGGCCGGGGGCCGGCGGACCTGGACTTCGGTGGCGTCCAGCCGCAGCTCGATGTCTTCGGCCTGGGCGTATGCGAACACATCCGCCAAGGTCCGCAGCCGCAGGCCGGGCCGGTCCGGGACCGCACATCCCCGCTCGGCCAGCAGCCCTCGCATCTCGCCGATCGCACGGGTGATGGTAGAGCGGTCGACGTCGAACAGCAGCCCCAACGCTGCATGCGGCAAATCGTGCCGCAGATGAATCAGCGTGGCCACGAGCCGGTCGACGAACACCAGCCGATGCCGGACACCGGCTCCTGCCTCACGCTGCCTGGCCCCGCCGCGGGCTTTGTGACGACGCCCCTCGACCACCGCCTGCCAAGGGTCGGCCAACTCCTCAACCAGGTACGCGAGATGCCCCCGAGAAACCCCTGTGAACACCTGATGCGCGAGAACCGTCCGACTGACCATGATCGCCACATCCGGATCATGCCACCCACCAGCAAGAACACCTCACGCGCAATCACGCACCAGCTCGTTAGTCTCCTTGGGCTGCAGCCTCATCTGCTGGAGACGCCTGAAGAAGTTCGGATCATGAATCTGCACTGCAGTTCTAGGAGTTACGGCTCACGATCGAGTTGGCGTATGACGCGAGATCCTGGACCCAAACCTGCAGACGCCGTCTCCTGAGCATGTCCAGGAGAGGGAGGGTGTGTCGGTAGGTCGCTGACCAGGTGATGTCGGTGCCGCCATGGGAGGCTCGGGCCAGGTCCACAGACCCTCGATGAGAGGTGAACAGACCTGCGGTCTGTTCGTAGCTGAACCGCTGGTCGGGAATCATCTCGACGACGCGCTCGCGGCAGCACACACGCCCAGTATGGGAACGGATGGTGCGCAGGTCATCCACGCGTGCCGGCCGGTCGACTCCCGCAGGCACATCCCACTCGATGTCGGCGTGGGCGGACCACAACGGCCAGGATTCTGCATCCAGGAGCGCCGCGTAGACGATGGCGGCAGACGCCGATGAGTGCGAAGAAGCAGTAACAGCGAGGGACGACACCCCAACAAGGGTAGACCGCGTCTCACCATGATCGTGTTACGAGCTCTAAGGGCTTGCCGGGAATCAACACGTCGGTTTGATCTTGGTCGTGTCGAGGTCGAGGAACCTCGCGATGTCGACTGGTGTGCGGAATCGGGCGGTCGAGGCAGGGATGTGAATGCCGTGGGCTTTCAGGAGGGGGCGGACGTCTTTCGCTGCGCGACTGATGGTCATGGCGGTGGTGTTGAAGAGCTGCCCCAGGAGGTCCATGGTTGCGAGTTTTCGCAGGTGAAGCACGGTGACCAGGACCCGGTCGGCTGAGGTGAGCTTGGCCTTGGCACCGGTGCCGGGGGCCACCAGGCGCTCGTGGCCCCGGCGTGCGCGGAGCACTTGTTCGCGTTGGTCCTCCATCGCTGGTGTCAATGAGTCGATGAGTTCGCTGAGCTGTCGGCGGGCCATCCCGGTCAGTTCCGGGTCCTGGAGTGAATGCCGCGTGAGGTGAGTCGGTCTGCTCGCCAGGGCCTCGCCCGGTGTGCTGCTGGCGGTCGCCGTGTCCATCGGATGCTGGGGGTGGAGGGTGTAGTTCCAGTCGCCGTGGAAGCGATGGCGGTTGATGGGCAGGGCGGCGATCTCGTCGTCGCTGACGCGGATGCCGGTGGGGTACTCGCCGCTGTCGAGTTCGGCATGCACGGTGAGACCGGTGCGGCTGGTGGTCGCGGCGATGGTCTGAATCATGACTTCGTGGCTGGTCAGGGGTCTGCCTCGCCAGTTCATGGTGATGTGGGAGAACAGCCGGTGCTCGATCTTGTTCCACTTAGAGGTTCCGGGCGGCAGATGACACACCGTGATTTCAAGGCCGGTCTCTGCAGCGAGGTCGGCGAGGTGGACCTTCCAGCCGCGGGTGCGGTAGCCGTTGGAGCCCCCGCCGTCAGCGGTGATCAGCAGCCGGCGGGCACGGGCATAGTCGTGTCGGCCGCGAGCCTGCCACCAGCGTCGGATCGAGGCGACGGCGAACGCCGCCGTGTCGTGATCGGTGCCGATGCTGACCCAGCCGGTGTTCGCTGCCATGTCATAGATCCCGTACGGAATCGCCTTCTCGGCCTGGCCTGGGAAGTCGTGGGTCTTGACCCTGACGGGTTGCCCTGCGGGCTGCCATTCGTGCCCGGCGTTCTTGTAGTCGCCGATCAGTTCCTTCTTCTTGCTGTCCACACTGATCACCGGGTCACCGGCGTCCCTGTGATCTCGTGCCCGCTCGTTGAGGTAGCGGAACTGGGCATCCCTGTCGGGGTGCTGAGCACCCTCGATGGTCTTGGCGTTGGCCTGCAGACTGAAGCCTTCCTCCCGCAGCAGGCCGGCGACCGTGTCGGCGGAGACCCGATGGCCCTGCCGGGTCAGCTCCGCTGCCAGCTTCCGGGTCGACTTCGTCGTCCACCGCAGCGGCGACATCGGGTCGCCCCGCTCGTCGGGCTCGACCAACCCAAGCAAAGCCGGCCGCAGCCCGGGATCAAGGTCCGCTGCCCTCTTCCGGCCCCCACCAGGACGACGAACTCGCCCCAACAACACCTGACCAGACTCCAGTTCGGCCACTCCGCGCGAGACTGTGCCCTCCCGAACCCCGGCCGCGGCGGCAACGAGTCTGATCCCACCGTGCCCCAGCGAAGTGCTTCCGCCCCTATGGCCAGCCGACGCTGACGCTCATCGAGATACGGCAACAACACCTGGAACTTCGCCGCCAGGACATCCTCGGCCCCCTCCGGTCTCCCCATACCAGAACAACGAGGCCGACAGCTGGAAGCCACGACTTGATTCCCGGCAAGCCCTTAGGAGCTGTCCGGCCGATCATGTGACTGTCGCCTGGTCTGCTCGTTGTTTCCGTTATGGGGCAGGGAGAACGTGGCGATCTGTCGGACGCCGAGTGGGAGCGGCTGCGGCCGTTCCTGCCGGTGAGCAACGGTCGGTGTGGGCGGTGGCGTGATCATCGACAGGTGATCGACGGGATTCTTCACCGGGTTCGGACCGGGGTTCACTGGCGTGATCTGCCAGAGCGGTTCGGGCCGTGGAAGACGGTCTACGAGTGCCATCGGCTTTGGTCTGCCGACGGAACCTGGGAACGGCTGCTGCAGCAGGTCCAGGCCGCGGCCGACGCGGCAGGGGAGATCGACTGGGACGTCTCGGTGGACTCCACCATCGTGCGCGCGCACCAGCACGCGGCCGGCGCCCGCATCGATCCCCCACCGGCTCTTGCCGGCTCAAAGGGGGACGAGTCGTTGGAACACCAGGACGAAACTCCGTGGCAGAGCCTCGGCGGCCGGCTGGTGGAGGTGGTGCGGGAGGCGAGGGCCTGGGTCGTTCGCGTGGCGGCTTCACCAGCAAGATCCACCTGAGCGCGGACGGCCGCTGCCGCCCGCTGTCCCTGATCGTCACGCCGGGGCAGCGAGCCGACTGCACCCAGTTCATACCGGTGCTGGAGAAGATCCGGGTCCTCCGGCTCGGACCTGGCAGGCCCCGCAAGAAACCCGACAGCATCGCAGCCGACAAGGCATACAGCAACGGCCCTTGCCGCCAGCATCTGCGACGGCGCGCCATCCACCACACGATCCCGGAGAAGGCCGACAGCCAGGCCGCCCGCCTGCGCAAAGGATCGCAAGGTGGCCGGCCGCCGGGGTTCAGCGAGGAGCGGTACAAGAAGCGCAACACCGTCGAGAGGGCCATCAACAGGCTAAAGAACTCCTGCGCCGTCGCGACCCGTTACGACAAGCGCGGCTACGTCTTCCTCGGCACCGTCACCGCAGCCGCACTCTTCATCTGGCTGCGCACCTGACCGGGTGCCAGGAGCTCAACTCACCGAGGCGCCCGGCGCCAACCCCAAGCCCGCTGCCGCGAGGAAGTCCTCAAGGCTGATGACGCCGTTGCCGCTGCCGTCGTCCCATTCGATCAGGAGCCCGGAGAGGCCCTCGTTCCAAGACGCCGGCGTGTCAGCGTCGTCCTCAGGGCCGGGATGCCACTCGACGCAGCCCTCACCATGCCGGTATCGGAGATACAGGTACTGGCCGTCCGCCGTCCAGGCATCCCACTGCGACGGGTATGCGGAGCACGTCTGCACAACCCGCCTCAGCTTCCCACCCTCATCCGTACTCATCCGACGATGGTCGCGCAGCACCAGGTGTCCAGCAATCGACTTCAGACCGTCGCTACAGGCTCCCCAAGCAGCAGCCATACGCACGCCATCAATGATCGGCCGGACAGCTCCTAGGGCATGGTGCGGAGGAGCGTCCAACGAGGGACCCACCCCGCACACCACCCCCACCGCGAACTGGCCCGTGCTGCCCCTCCGAGCACCCTCAGCAGGGTGGTCGGGGGTGCGGGGGCAGAGCACCCACTGTCTTGACCTGAAAACGTCGATCCATGCTGTGCCATGACTTCGCGAGCTCGTACATTCGGCCTGTTCAATCGTGTACTGCCGAGTGTCTGTATCTGGCCTGGGAGTCGACAAGGGCTGATTGAGCTGCCCATCTGTCGTCATCCTGCAAGCTCCGAACAGCTAGCGGCTCCGGATGGCCTGGTACCCACGGTCACGTGCGTCACCAGTTCCCACCTCCGTCCCCCCACGTATCACCGGCCTCGACGCGCGTCGCTCCTTGGACGCGCCTGCCTTGGAGGAAGGTCTACCGTTAGAAGGGGACTGCGCAACTACCCTTTCCCACAGTCAATTTGATGCCGCAAAGCGACTTACATCACCTTGATAATTCCATGGGTGACAGGCCGTCATTCTTTGGCTTCCCCTGCATCTGACGATAGGTCAGTTCTGGACGATCGCACGCAAGCGATCGCGAAGGAGCACTGCGATTTTTTGGCGGCCCCGACTGCCACCTTGTCGGGATTCGATAGATGCCATCGCGGATCCAGAGCGACAAGCGGTCCAATCTGTCTACTTCTAGCCACTCATTACACCATCCGTCTGACCTGCACTTACTCGCCACGGCGTGACACACGTCACCATTGACCGAAGCCGATCCACCCGCACATATTTACAATCATAAAGATCATGTAAGCGTAGGGTGAGATTTGTGAAAATTGGAGTGTGGCGCTCTACGCGCCACAGAGTCGGCCTGTTGGCCGCTGCGACGATCGTCATCGCGGCATTGCCACCTCTGACCGACGGAGCGTCAGCTGCACCACAGCCAGAAGCCGCAGCAGCTTTGACGCCGGAATCTGAGGCAGCGGCGCGCGCGGGCGAGACAGGAAAGCCCGTAGAGGTCGACGAAGCCCGCAGTGAGACCTCGCAGACCTTCGCCAACCCGGACGGTACGTTCACGCAGACAATGAACGCCGCACCGGTGCGAGCCCGTGGAGGCAATGGTTCGTGGGCGGCGATCGACACGACTCTTGAGCGCACAGCGGGCGGTCGTATCGAAGCACGCTCGACGACCGCCCAGGTCTCCTTCTCCGGCGGTGGGCCAGGCAGCGCCATGGTCAACTTGCAAAGGGACGGCAAGTCCCTGACCTTCGGGTGGCCTGATGCGCTGCCTGAGCCGACGCTCGACTCGGATGCCGCGACGTACGCAGAAGTTCTGCCAGGCGTGGACCTGCAGCTCACTGCGACCAGCACGGGCTTCTCCCAGGTCCTTGTCGTCAAGACAGCGAAGGCCGCCGAGAACCCCGAGCTTGAGCGGCTACGGATGGCCGTAGCGGCCACGGGGGTTCGTATGCTGCCGGGGGATGGTGGCGGCCTGCGCTTCGTCGATGGCGATGGGGCCAAGGTCTTCGAGGCCCCCGCTGGCAACATGTGGGACTCGGCTGGAGATATCACCCCGGTCGCCAAGGCCCAGAGCGGTGCTCGCGCAGCTCAGCACGCCATGGCTGAAGGCGAGGAGTCCGCCGCAAATCAAGCCAACCCGGAAGCTGCGTCTCAGGGCCCAAGCAGCGGCGACAACACAGCGACGCTGCCAGTGAAGATCACGGACGGCGGCGTGGAGATTGCGCCTGACCTGGAGCTTCTACGTGGTTCGGATACCGTCTTCCCCGTCTATGTCGACCCTCCAGTCTCGGCTCTGGTGCGGTCCGACTGGACAGCGCTGTCCTCGGATGGTGACAAGTTCTGGGAGTTCAAGGGCGACAAGGGCACCGGGTACTGCAAGGACTACGCCGGCTACCTGTGCTCATCCACGCCGTACAGGCAACGTCTGTTCTTCGAGTACCCGCTTGCCTCTCTGTACGGCAAGAAGGTCGTGGACGCGACGTTCTCCGCGTACCAGACCTGGTCGTTCACCTGTACACCACGTTGGTACGACCTGAGCCTCCTGGAATACAGGAGCGCCGGGATCTCCTCTACCACTACGTGGGGATCACAGGCGGCCAAGGTTGATCTGATGGGTGACCGAAACGTCGCAAATGGGAGGGGATCGCTGTGTAGCCCGTCCCAGCCTTCAGACTGGGTGGACTTCAGCGACAACGTGAAGGACCCGGATGAGGCGAACGAGAACCTCACCCCGACCGTCCAGCAGTACATCACAGACAAGAAATCTCAGATCACCTTCGCGCTGAATCCGCACGACGAGGATTCGACTGCGTCATGGGCCCGATTCCGAGACGACGCCAAGCTGTCTGTGACGTACGTGTCCCCGCCGAACACGCCGTCAGGAGCCTCTCTGGGAGTCAGGCAGGGCACTACTGGCACCAAATGCGGTACTGCGACCGCCCCGTTCGTCACCAGCGATACCACCCCTCAGGTCCTTGCACCCGTAGGTTCATCGGACGGTGCGCAAGCGCAGTTGCGCTCCCAATTCGAGGTGTGGAAAGAGGGCGCGACTGCGAAGACGTGGGGGGTGAGTTCGCCGAGTACCACGTGGGCGGCGCCTTCGATCCGCGGTGCGGACACAAGCGCGCTAGCGGGTCAGACTCTGTACAAGATGCGGGCCCGAACCGAGGCCTACTACAAGACGGACCGTGGGGTCACCGGGTCGTTGCTGTCGAGCTGGTCAACTTGGTGCTACTTCAAGGTAGATACCGACAGCCCGCCCGAGCCGCTGATCAGCAGCAAGGATCCGAACCTCTACCAGCCCTCGGAGACGCATCCCGCATCCGGTGGCGTGGGAACCAAGGGCACCTTTACCTTCACTCCGGGTGACACGAACCCCTCTACCCCTGCGATTGACTCCGACGTGGTTTCCTACCGCTACCGGCTGAACAGCAATGCCATTTCTCCTCCCATCACGGTGCCGGTGGGCACGGCCAAGGACGTCGATATCACGCCCGACCAGCCCGGTGAGAACGTGATCCGGGTGTGGGGTTACGACGCGGCGGGTCATTCGTCGCTGGAGGGCGAGTACCGGTTCAGGGTGGCCGGTGCCGAGACGCCTTCCGGTATCTGGCATCTGGACAACGACGGCACGGACAGCGCCACTGCCACACAGCATCCTCTGGTGCCAGCTGGCTCAGCCGCGTTCGTATCGACGGCTCGTGTCGGCTCTCACGCGCTCAGGTTGAACGGCACCACTGCCTATGCGGCCACGAGTGCGTCGCCTCTGGATACTTCCAAGTCCTTCACGGTCTCGGCGTGGGTAAGGATTGGTGACGTTTCCCGCAGCCAGACCATTCTGTCGCAAGAGGCACCAACGCTGTCGGCTTTTGCTCTGCACTACTCATTCAGCTTGAAGAAGTGGGCGTTCTCACGCTACGCAAGCGACATCGCCGCACCTACGTCCGCTCGTTCGGTATCCGATGCGTCGCCTGTCCCTAACGTGTGGACTCACCTGACCGGGGTCTACGATGCGGGCGCTCAGACGGTGCAGCTGTATGTCAACGGCAGGGCCCAAGGTGCACCAGTCGCCTTCACCACCCCGTGGGAGGCCACCGGCCCGATGCAGGTGGGCCGTTTCCATAGCAGTACGGGCTATGTGGAGCCGTTCGTCGGCGATGTGGATGACATTCACAGCTGGTCTCGGGCTCTGAGCGAAGATGAGGCCGTCGCACACGCGCGGGCCGAGGACACCGATGACAGCGATGGGACGGCCGGCGCGCCCGTCACGGCAAAGGTCGGTGACTGGGACGCCACGGACCCCGCCAGGGCCACCGGCACCACCATCGCCGACGCTTCCGCCTATAACCGTGCCATGTCACTGACCGGCGCCACGCTCGGCATCGACCCGCAGTCGCTGATCGACCAGGAAATCGATCCGAGTATCCCCTCTCGCCAGGTCATGGCACTGAGCGGCAGTGCCAGTAGTGCGGCCGGGCCCGGTCCGGTGGTGGACGAGACGGGATCCTTCACCGCCACGGTGTGGGCCCGAGTCGACGGCACCAAGCTCACAGACACGTCCAAAGCCCATACGATTCAGGTTCTCGGCACGCCGGGCACAACGCAGTCCTCCTGGGGCGTGTGGTACGAGCAGCCAGCAGGAAGCAGCGTCGGGCGCTGGGTATTCGGACGCACGAACAAGGACGCAGCCAGCCCGGCCACGATCACGGTCGAATCCGGTGCGGCCTCCAAGGACGAGTGGGTGCGTCTGACCGCTGTCTACGATGCGCAGCAGCAGGCCAAGGACTCTGCAGGCCAGAGCCAACAGGGGGCCCTCTTCCTGTATGTCGACGCTCAGCGCTTCAGCGACGAGGACGGCGAAGTCTTCGACACCCCCTGGCAGGCGGTCGGCAAGCTCAACGTCGGCCGTACCTGGAAGGACGGTCTGGCCCAGAACTACTTCCCCGGCTGGGTAGCCGGCATCCGTGTCTGGGCGGGCGCCATGGACGAGACCACGGTCGGCGACCTGTACTACGCCGAGCAGTAGACCTCCGCTCCCCAACTGCCCTTCTCCGACCGGTCTACTGAGGAGGCCGGCGCTCTTTGGTAACGGAGCGCCGGGCTCCCGCAGGACGTTTCTGGCATGCCCCTGAAGTTGAGGGGTCCCAATTCAAGCAAGGATGCACACACCGTGACCTCCCCTACCCGTGGCAGACGAGCCGCGGGCGTTTCGCGCTGGATTCAGCGCGGCGCCCTGGCCGTCGCCCTCGCCTGCCTACCGCAGGTCGTCATACCCGCGGGGTACGACTCGTTCACTGCCGCAGCAGCCAGCCACCGGGACTTCCCCAGCCCACCCAAGGACCGCATCGACAAGGTTCTGCCCTTCACGAAGAAGACATCCCACGCTCCGGCGGACAAGGCACGCCCTGCGGCTGCTGACACGGCTACGCGGTTGAAGAACACGCGGTGGCCGGATGCGGCAAGCGCAAGTCTCAGACTGCCTGCCGTGGGCGCGAAGTCGGTGCGTGCTGGAAGCTTGCCCATAGCCCTCTCAACAGCTGCCACCCCCCGTCGTGGTAAGCAGGCGTCAGGGTTGCAGGTGGCGCCGAGCCTCGCGCCTTCGGTAGAGACCAAGGTGAAGCTTCTGGGGCACGGCGCCGCGCAGAAGGTGGGCCTCAACGGGCTCCTGTTCACTGTGGATCCCGCCGAGCAGCTGCCCAGCGGCCAGGAACTGCGGGTCTCTCTCGATTATTCGTCGTTCGCCTCGGCCTATGGCGGCTCCTACGGCTCGCGCCTCAAGCTCATGCAGATGCCAGCGTGTGCGCTGACCACTCCTGCCAAGGCGACTTGCCTGACGCCGAAGGGCCTGGGGTCGAAGAACAGCACCGAGGACCAGGTGGTGACCGCCACTGTTCCGAGAGCAGCGGCTATGAGCGCCGCTGTCGGCGTCCAGCCCATGGTGTTCGCGGCGGTAGCTGCTGCAAGCTCTGCGGGTGGCGACTTCAGCGCCACGCCTTTGTCGCAGTCCGCTTCGTGGGACGGCGGAGGTAGCACAGGAGCCTTCACGTGGAACTACCCGCTGCGGGTCCCCCCTGCCACCGCGGGCCCTGAGCCGCTCGTCAACATCGGTTACGACTCCGGCAGCGTGGACGGGCGCACAGGCTCGGAGAACAACCAGACCTCCGTCGTCGGTGAAGGCTTTTCGATCACCGAGTCCTATATGGAGCGCAAGTATGGCTCCTGCAAGGACGACGGCCAGTCGGGCAAGGGCGACCTGTGCTGGAAGTACGACAACGCCACGCTCGTCCTCAACGGCAAGGCCAGTGAGCTCGTCAAGGCCTGCACAACCGACTCCGCCTGCCGTGCCGACGAAAAGTCTCAGAACGCCAGCACAAACTGGCGGCTGAAGGGCGACGATGCTTCACGCGTCGAGCGTCTGACCGATACCTCGCTAGATAACGGCGACGCGAACGGTGAGTACTGGAAGGTCACCACTGGTGACGGCACCCAGTACTTCTTCGGGAAGCACAAGCTGAAGAGCGACAACAGCCGTGTTACGAACTCCGTCTGGACCGTACCGGTGTTCGGGGACGACAGCGGCGAGCCGTGCAATGCCTCGACCTTCACTGCCTCTTCCTGCATGCAGGCCTGGCGTTGGAACCTCGACTATGTCGTCGACACCCACGGCAATGCCAGCACCTACTGGTACACCAAGGAATCGAACAACTACGCCAAGAACGCCACGACCGGCACCAGCACCGGCTACACCCGCGGCGGCTACCTCGACCGCATCGAGTACGGTCTGCGCACGGACAGCCTGCTCAGCAAGCCGGCTTCCCAGCGTGTCACATTCACTTACGCCGAACGCTGCGTCGTCACGGACGGCTGCGGCAGTTTGACCGACGCTACGAAGAAAAACTGGCCCGATGTTCCGTTCGACCAGATCTGTGCTGACGGCAAGGCGTGCCCGCTCCTGATCAGCCCGACCTTCTTCACTCGCAAGCGGCTGACGGATGTCACTACCTCGGTATGGAAGGGCACGGGTACCGGAGCCGGCGCTGAGACTGACTTCCGCTCCGTGGACGGCTGGCACTTCGAACAGTCCTTCCCTGCTTCTGGTGATGTCAGCCAGCCCTCGCTGTGGCTGGAGTCGATTCAGAACACGGGCAAGGCGGGAACATCGGTCTCTCTGCCCAAGGTGACCTTCGGCGGCATTCAGAAGTCCAACCGCGTTGACAGCCCCAATGACGACATCGCTCCCTTCATCAAATGGCGTGTGCGGACCATCAAGTCCGAGACCGGGTCGCTCATCACCGTCAACTACTCCGACGTCCAGTGCGTCCGCGGCACCCTCATGCCGGTAGCGGAGGACAAGAATGACCTGCGCTGCTACCCCGTCTACTGGGCCAGTGACGGCGGCGAGCCGACCCTGGACTGGTTCCACAAGTACGTCGTCGAGTCCGTCTTCCAGGACGAGACCACGGCCGGCGGCCGCACCATCGAGACGTACAACACCTACGGCGTCGACGACCGCGGCGCGGGATGGGGGTACAGCGACGACGAGGGCCTGAGCAAGGACAAGTACCGCACCTGGGCACAATGGCGCGGCTACGCCAAGGTCACCACCACCACCGGTGACGCCACCGGCCCCCGGACCATGCAGACCGACCTCTTCATGCGCGGTCTGGACGGCGAAAAAGAAAAGGACGGCACCCCCAGAGACGAGAAGACCACCGACTCCACCGGAAAGGTCCTCGAGGACTCTCGCCAGTACGCAGGATTCCTCCGCGAAAGCACCACGTTCGACGGTGCCACCGTCGTGGGCACGACTATCAACGACCCCTGGTCACAGCGCACCGCCTCACACGCCTACACCTGGGGCACGACCGAAGCCTGGTTCGTCAATACCGCGACCGCTCACAAACGGGAGCGACAGCCAGACGGCACGTACCGAACCCAGTCGTCCACCACAACCTTCGACACCACCTACGGCAGTCCCATCAGCATCGCTGACGCAGGCGACGACGCGGCTATTGGTGACGAGACCTGCACCAAGACGACCTACGTCCACAACACCGACGCCTGGTTGATCAGCCTCCCGTCCCGCGTCGAGTCCTACGCAGTCGCATGCGGCACTACGCCACAGCTGCCCAAGGACACCATCTCCGACACTACGACCGCATACGACAACCAGCCGATCGGCAGCGCACCTACTGCGGGCGACGCCACAGCGATGGCCCGGCTCAAGAGCTACACCGCCGGCCGTCCCGACTACCAACCCCTGGCCACCAATACCTACGACGCTCTCGGGCGCCTCGCCAGCACAACGGACGTCCTCAACCGAACCACCACCACCACGTACACCCCGCCACCCAGCGGATACGGCCCGGTCACCGGAAGCGTAGTGACTGACCCCAAGGGCTACACCGTCACGAGCACCATCGACCCCGCATGGGGCTCGGTCACCAAAGCCGTAGACGTCAACGGATCCACCACCGAATACTCATTCGACGCCCTCGGCCGCCTCACCGCCGTCTGGCAGCCAGACCGCGTGCGCGCCCTCGGCGACACGGCCAGCATCGAGTACGAGTACAGCGTCAGCAACACCGTGGCCTCATGGGTACGCACCGGCACGATTAAGGCCGACAGCAAGACCTATGACAACAGCTACGAAATTTTCGACTCACTGCTGCGATCACGCCAGCAGCAGGTAGCTTCGCCTTCCGGTGGCAGGGTGATCTCCGAATCCCTGTACGACGACCGTGGACTCGCTACCATCACGAACACTGATGTCCACGACGAGACCTCACCGGTAGGCGCACTCGCCAGCACCCTGCCCGGTTCTGTCCCCGCCTCCACGGAAACCGTTGTCGACGGAGCCGGCCGCGCCACCGAATCGATATTCCGGGTCTACGACCAGGAGAAGTGGCGCACCAAGACGGCAAACCTAGGCGACCGGGTGGCCACCACCGCCGCCGATGGCGGTTCGGGGACTCTGACCGTCACCAACGGCAGAGGCCAGGTGACCGAGCGGCGTGAATACGCCGGTCCCAAGCCGGAAGGCAACGACTACACGAAGACCACTTACACCTACTGGCCTACCGGCCAGGTCAAGACCATGACTGGCCCTGATCAGTCAGTCTGGACCTACACCTACGACCTGCGCGGCCGGCTGACCGAACAGACGGACCCCGACTCCGGCAGGACCAAGACGTCGTACGACGACGCCGACCAAGTCCTGTCCACCACCGATGCCCGCGACAAAACCGTCGTGTTTGACTACGACGCACTGGGTCGCACCATCGGCACCTGGGACGGCATCAAGGACAACGCCCACCAGCTGACACGCCTCACCTATGACAGCGTGCCCAACGGGAAGGGGCTGCCCGCCGCTTCGGTTCGCTACGTCGGCGGTGTAGGCCAGACCGGGAGCAGGGTCTACTCGGACCAAGTGGTCAAGTACGACGGCCTTTATCGCGCAACCGAGTCGAAGACTGTACTTGCGGCAACAGACCCTCTCGTCGTCGCGGGTGCCCCCAGCTCCTACACCACCAACCAGATCTTCAACGCCGACGGCAGCACGCAGAGCGTACGTCTTCCGGCGGCTGGCGGTCTGCCTGGCGAGACGGTCGCCTACGGGCACAACGCTCTCGGCATGGTCACCTCGGTCAAGGGCGACACCGACTACATTCGGTCGGTGGGCTACTCGCCGCTCGGCGACGTAGAAGAGACCCTGCTCGGCACCTCCTCTGCGGCCAAGCGGATGCAGATCCTCAACAGCTACGAGAGCGGCACCAGGCGGCTAGCCAACTCCCGCTCGCTGGACGACACCAACCCCGGCAACACCAGCGACGTCAACTACACCTACGACGACAGCGGAAACGTCACCTCGGTCAAGGACAAGGCCACCTCTGACGCCCAGTGCTTCGCCTACGACGGACACAAGCGGCTGACGCAAGCATGGACTCCGGCAGACACCGCCTGCACAGCCGCACCCGCGGCGAATAATCTGGGGGGCCCCGCCCCTTACTGGACCAGCTGGACGTACACCGCAGCCGGCCTGCGAGACACCCAGACTGCCCACTCATCCAGCGGCACCACCGTCACCACCCACAACTACCCCGAGGTCTCCAGCACCGGCGCGGGCCAGCCCCACACCCTCACAAGCCGCACCACGTCCGGAGCCACCAGCAGCTACACCTACGATAAAAGCGGCAACACCGAATCCAGGCCGGGTTCGAAAAGCACTCAAAACCTGGTTTGGGATGTCGAAGGACACCTTGCGTCACTCACAGAGGACGGTAAGACAACCACCTACCTCTACAGCGCAACAGGCGAGCTCCTCATCCGCAGCGGCCCCACCGAGGCAGTCCTCTACCTTGGCGGTCAAGAAGTCCACTACGACACAACCACCAAGCAGTTCACCGGCCAGCGCTCCTACAGTGCTGGCAACGGGTCCGCAGTACGGACCAACACCGGCTTGAGCTGGAAAGTCTCAGACCACCACAACACCGCCTCACTCGTCGTCGACGCCACCACACAGAAGCTCACCCGCCGCTACACCGCACCGTTCGGCGAGACTCGCGGAACCAAGCCCCAGGCATGGCCCGACGACAAAACGTTCCTCGGTAAGCCACAAGACACAAACACGCAACTGACGCACGTCGGCGCACGCGAGTACGACACAGACACCGGCCGTTTCATCAGCGTCGACCCGATCCTCGCTCCCGAGGACCACGAGTCACTCAACGGCTATGCCTATGCCAACAACACACCCGTCACCCTCGCCGACCCGACCGGCCTTCGGCCCGACGGCGCATGCGGCGGCTCTGGCACATGCATCGTCGGCCACACCAAGTCAGGCGACGAAAAGTACGAGACCTGGACCTACAACGGCGGCGGCGGCTGGTCCTGGGGCTGGTCTGCAGTAAACAACCAGAACTACACGTACCAGAACAGACAGTACTCACTCACCACTTACACCTCCTACAACAGGAAATCTGGCTACACCAAGGCTGTCAGCCTCAAGGTCGGACCCAAAAAGCCGCCGGAGAAGAAGCACTGGGCCATGGGAACGGGTCCCGGAGCTCTCGATCAAGGGTCGACTACCGCCGCCATGCCGGATCTTCCGTGCGCGGTCGACGACGGGCTGTGCGATGTGCGGAATGCTCTCTTCAAAGTTGGAGTAGCCTCCGGCATGACCGGTGGTTCACTCGGATTCTTCGGGCTAAGAGGGAGCAGCATTGAACGTAAGTTCGGTGTGCCACAAGGCATCAGCTCTAGTCAATTCTCAAAAATATCGTCCATGCTACGGGAACGGGGTGTAGGCGATATCGGCAAGCTATCTGTGCAGGGTAGTCGAGCATCTCAGCACGTCACAGATGGTTCGGACTTGGACATCGCAGTCCTCGTCCCTCCGCGTAAGTTCGACAGAATGATCGCAGAGTCTTTTGGTACACCGAACTCCGGGTCTTCACGCGATAAGACTCGAATTCACGCGATCAGAGTAGGGAAGATCACCGCTGGAGACGTTAAACCACGCCTCAGTAAAGTGCGGGATGCCCTGCAGGAGACACTCGGCGTGAAGGTAGACCTTTCCGTTATTAAGATCGGAGGAGAATTTGATGATGGCCCATACATCGACATCAGATGAGACAGGCGACGAGAAGTACGAATACTGCAGAATTTACGTCTCGCTGAGCCGAGCACGGACGCTCGGACTGCTGGCAGACGTCTTTCGGACGCCCTTTTCACGGTTCGGTCACGCCGAAGATCCTGAAGGCCTTACAGTCGATATCCGCGATAACGAGGACTCTGACGCACGGACTACCGGGTCAGATTTCATCACGTGGCCGACCACCGTGGAACTGGAGCTGAACTCCGATGTCGATTCCGCAGTGATAATCGCCAAGGCATCAAACCTCCTGCATGTCATCTGGGGTTCAGGTGGAAAGGCCGTAGCCGCGTGCGATTTCGAAGACGAACTACCCTGGAGCGGCGGTATCTCGCGTCTCTGACAGACACTCGCTGACGTCGATGCTGCCCTCCTACGGGTAGCACTGACACGCAGGCGCGCGCGAAGCCCAAAGCGTAGGGTCAGCTGTCCCCTTAGCTTCTAGTGGTTGTCACAACACCCGATGGACTTCGATATCCGCAAGGTGCGGACGACCGCTCAGGGGACGTGAAGCTGCGCCGGGAGCGGAAGGCGTACTCACGGCTCGTGATGCAGTGGGGATACAGCAGCACGGAAGCCTGCCGGATCGTCGGTGTTGACCGGCGGAGCGGCAACAAGTGGCGTGACGGGCGCAGCGCCGACCGTATACAGAAGGCGGCACCACCAATTTCCGCGGTGGTGCCGCCTTCCGGCGCATTCAGGCTGTGTGAGGGCGAGCAGATCCACATCGCGGACCGGCTGCGGGAGAAGGCCGTCGTGAGAGAGATCGTCGCGGAGATGGGCCGCAGTCCGTCCACTCGACATCCCCCAGCCTCACACCGCAGACGCCCGCTCATGTCGGAGGAGGACCTGAGGGCGACGGAGGGAGCCGGTGATCCCGCCGATGATCGCTTCTGTCGTGGCGCGGCGGCGGACCTTGTACCAGGATCCACGAACGCCCGGGCGGTACCGCCCGGCCCGGCACTTCACGACGACGCCCTCAACACCCGGGACGTCGGTCCATTCGGTCAGCCACTCCTGCACGACGGCGAGGTCGGTGGTCGACGGGCGCAGCGTCCACAGCGGCGTCAGCCGATGGTCGGCGAACAGCGCCTCGAGGATCTCTCGGCGCCGCCACAGGGGATCGTCCAGAAGCTCCCGCCAGTCGACTTGGAGGACGTCGAAGGCGATGAAGTGCGCGGGCAGTTCGGCAGCCAGGACCTTGGCCTGGCGGACGGCGGTCGCCCGGCGCTGCAAGGCGGTGAAGCTGAGCTGGTCTAGGATCCGCGATTCGGCGAGCATTTCCGCGTGATCATGAGCAGTCACTACGTTCAGTAGCTGCCGGCCCCTTGGACCGCTCGACGCTCCCCGCGAACGCTCGTTGCCATTCACGACTGCTTCCCCGGACAGTTCGTCCACCTCGAGCGAACCGACCTCGATCGCAGCAAAGGTCGACTACGCCTGCTTCGGGCAGGACGCATAGACCACATCGTCTACCTCGACGCCTTCGCCCTGCGCCTGGCCACATCATGGGGACTTCAGCACCACCACCGCTGGCCCGACAGCTCCAACCCCACCTCTTCGTCAACCCCAACACCGCCGTCGACGATTCCATCCCGCCCAATAGCGGCGCCGCCGTCCAAGTGATCTTCCAGCGAGTCGGCCTTCCCAGTCGGCCGCCTGCGCGTGGACCGCATCGTGGACGAAGGCCGCCACGGCACCGACCCCATCCGGCTGGTGTGTCCCCCACTCCCCTTGCTGCCGTCGAGAACGAGACGGGTGGTTCGCGGTCAGCGGAGAAGCTGCCGATGCCGGTACGGGAGAATCGGACATATGGGCCAAGGGTGACAGTCACCCGATTGGCCGGTCAGGATTCTTTCGCGCCGTCAGACTCTGGGACGGAAGGCGCCGGTGGGGCGTGGGTATGGGCGAGACGGGGTGGGCGTGACCGAGCGCGGTAGAGTCGACCGTGCCTTTCCGGGTGAGACGGGGCTGGGCGTGACGGACCACGGTGTCCCGCACGCCCGCCCGGCCACGAAGGACCGGCCGGGCGGGCAACAGTACGGCGACGAGCTGCGGCAGGACGACAGGCCGGTGCGTCCGGTGCCGCGACACGTAGCCTGCGTGATGGACGGCAACGGCCGCTGGGCGCAGCGGCGTTCGCTTCCCCGGACAGCGGGCCACCGGGCTGCGGAGACGACCGTCATCGACATCATCGAGGCGGCCCGGGCCGCCGGTGTCGAGTGGCTCAGCCTGTACGCCTTCTCCACCGAGAACTGGAACCGCCCGGGCACAGAGGTCGACTATCTGATGCGCTTGGTCCGCCGAGTCGTGCGGAAGCATGCGCCGTTGCTGCTGGCCCGTGGCATCCGCTGTCGCTTCCTCGGGGTCGCCGACCCGCGTATCCCCCGTGAACTGGCCCGAGATTTCGACGATCTGGCTGCGCTGACCGCCGACAACCGCGGGATGACGCTGACCGTGGCCTTCGACCACGGCGGGCGCCGGGACATCGTGGAGGCCGCAAGATCGCTCATCCGCAGCAAGACGCCCGCTGATGAGGTGACCGAGCGGCTCTTCGCGGACCACCTGCCGTTTCCCGACACCCCCAACGTGGACCTCGTCATCCGCACCTCCGGCGAACAGCGCATCTCCAACTTCATGCTCTGGCAGGTTGCCTACGCCGAGTGGATCTTCCCCGAGGTGCTCTGGCCGGACTTCCGAGCCCCCGAGTTCCTCGCGTGCCTACATACCTACCGGCGCCGCGACCGCCGCTTCGGCGGCGTGCCGCCCCGGACGAACGGAGACCCATCATGACCGCCGAAGCCACGGACACGGCTGACGAGGCACCCTTGTTCGGCCCGGAATCGCAGTTCAGCGCCTTCTTCGACGACCCGCGCTGGGCGCTGGCCATGATCCGCGCCACCGTGTTGGAGGCCGCTCACCCGCAGATCGGCGCTGCCCTCGTCGACAACTCCACCTTCGTCGCCCACCCCTGGCGCCGGCTGCGCAACACCTTCCTCAGCATGCGGCGCATGTTCGGCACCGACTTGGCGGAGCGCGAACGGGAAGCCGCCCGGCTCAACCGGCTGCACGCCCGCATGAGCGGCTCCGACTCCCGCGGCCGCGCCTACGACGCGATGGACCGCGCGACCCGGGCCTGGGTGGTCGCCACCCTCTTCGAGAGCGCCGTCACCATGTGCCGGCTGAGCGGCCAGCCGCTCGACCAGGACACGATGGAGCGGATGTACGCCGAATACCGCACGTTCCTCGCCGCGCTCGACGGCGACGCCGCAGAACTCCCCGAGGACCTGAACGACTTCTGGCGATACTTCGACCGGGTCGTCGAAAACGAGCTCGAGAACACCGAAGCGGCTCGCGTCATCCTCTACCGGCTCTTCGACCACTTGCCCGCCCCGGCACTGCTCGACGGCGCGCCGACGCTGTGGGCGGCCGGCCGGGCCGTCGCCGGCCCGCTCCTCGGCGCGATCACCGTCGCCTCACTCCCCGAGCCGTACCGGCGCAGGGCCGGGCTGCCGGAGATGCCCGGTGCCCAGACCCTCATGCAGGGGGCCTACCTCACCGCCGGACTCGCCCGCTTCCTACCCGAGGGCTGGATCAGCGCCGAAAGCATCATCGAAGTCCTCTCCCTCTCGCCTGGCAGCGACGACCCCCGCGCCCGCACCGTGGCCGCTCTGCGCGCCCGCATGAAGCGGACGTCGGCCCTGCTCCGTCTCCTCACACCACTGGGCGGCGACGCCGGCCCCGGCCTGGACCCGGCGCCTTCCGCGGGCACGGGAGAGGGCCGACGCTCGGCGGGAGAGTTCTTCCGCCAGGTGCTGGACCAGACGGGCGACGGCTACCTCGACTGGCCTGACCTCGCCGCCATGGCCCGCGAACTGTCCACCCGCCTCGACCTGGACGAGCCCGAGGAGACCCGGCTCTACGACGCCTTCGCCGCCTGGTGGCGCGAGCTCCAGGCTGCCCTCGACACGGACGGCGACGGCCGCGTCAGCGCCGACGAGTACGCCGCCGCCATCCCCTCCCTCGCCGGACCCGCGCTCATCCGCGTCGCGGAGGTGCTCTTCGACGCCACCGACAAGGACGGAAGTGGGAGCATCGAAGCCGACGAGTACCGGACCCTCTTCCGCACCGCCTTCCACCGCGACATCACCGCCACCGACGGCGCCTACGGCCGGAGCACCTTCGTGGGTGACTTCCTCTCCTTCATGTCGGGCCGCCGCACGAGCACTCCGTACGACCCCCTTCTCGCCGACGCCTAACGAACTCGTGCACGTGTCGGCCACGGCTACACGCTCTTGCCCCCACGTCCGGACTTGCGGCTCAGGTGCCCGCGAAACTTCCGCGAGCGGCAGGGCCTCCTCAACACGCTCTTCCCATCGGCAATCTGGGGGTTGGTCAGTTCCTGCCGCCGTGGGCTCCACACCGGGACATCCTGCTCATGATCAACACCCCCGAGCAGCGCTCACGACACGCGGAATCCGACGTTTCCGCAGGACGCAGTGCTCACGGAACCGCGGTCCCTACAGCTGGCCCTCTTCGAGTACGGCAAGTTCGCCATCGAGGACCAGACCGCGGGGCAGCTGCCCGGCCGCGGCAACCAGATCGGGGAAACACGCCTGGTACATCGCTCCGCGACGCGTCTGCAGCACCACAGGCTGCCCGTCCTCGACCGGCGTGAACAGCGGACACCGGAATCCATCGAACTTGGGATCGATGAGCATGCCCCCTGGCATCGCTCCAGGGAGGGGGATGGTCTCGGGTGCCTGGGCGAGCATGGGCTCCACGGGAGGTCGCAGCACCATGCGGGGCTCCTTCCCGTGGCCGGTCCGGGGCTGGTCAGGTGTCCGGGTGGGCGTCCGTTTTCAGGGCCCATGCGCTGCCGGGGCAGCCTGCCGGGAAGGGTGGGAAGCGGTGGCCCTTCACGTCGGTGCTCCAGTGGTGGGCCGCTCCGCAGTCACACTCGTAGATCCCGCTCTCGGGGACGATCTCGCCCGGGTGCCATGTCGTCTGCGCGTCACTCATACCTTCTGGTGTACGTCTCCGCGTGACCGGCCGCGACTCAGGACGTCGTCGGCCCCTCACGGCAGTAGCGGCTCCGCCTGCGGGCCGGTAGCCGTCCCACTATGGGCCCGTGCAGACGCCCGGAGATGAATTACCTGCGGTACTCCGGGGTCCCGCAGGTCCAGACACTGCGCGCTGAGCACCTGACCCACGACGACGCCCGGCCCCCAGAGAAGGGCCTCGGAGGTCGGGCACCGTCGTCGTGCTGTCAGGCTGCCTTCCCCAGCCCAAGGCCAGGGTGGCTGCGGCCCAAAGGTCACCCAGGGCTACGGGGCGGGCTCGTAGGTGACGGTGGTGCCGGCACAGTCCTCGGCCGCGCCGAGCAGGGCCTGTCGCTCGGCGTCATCCACAGCCAGGTCCCAGCGGAGCTTCGTTCCTACCCAGGTCGCGGCGTAGGCGCAGTGGTAGGACGCGTCCGTGGGCATCCACTGGGCGGGGTCCTTGTCGCTCTTGGACCGGTTGGAGGCCGCGGAGACCGCGATCAGCGTGTCCGGGCTGTCCTGGTCGTTGGCGTACGCCTCGCGCCGCTCTGCGCTCCACGGTGTCTGCTCTGAGTCGAAGACTTCGGCGAGCGGCACGAAATGGTCGACGTCCAGCCGCCCGGCGTCCGTCACCACCAGGTTGTCGTACGCGCTGCGCCAGGAGCCACCGGTGAGCTTGCAGCCGGCCGTGACCTCGGGCGCGTTCACGGCCTCGGAGAGGATGACCTCGCGACGGGTGTCGCAGCCGTCCGTGGCGTTCAGGCCGCGGTTCCAGTGCTTGTACAGGGTCCGCTGGTAGCCCGCCCGGTGCTCCTCGGCGACCGGGAGCCGGTCGATGGCCTCGAACAGTCGCAGCGATGCCCGGGCGCCAGGGGCACCGTCAGGGGTCTGCGCCGGGGCGTAGGAGGTGAAGGGGAGTTCTTCCACCGGCAGGGGGCCGGCGGCGGCGGCGGGCGAGGCGAGCAGAGGCAGGACGGCGAGGGCGAGCGCGGGAAGGCCGCGTCGCAGCAGGGAGATCATCACGAGACGTGGTGTAGCAGCCGCCCCCTGCCCGGCGGTTGGGCAATGACGCTACGTCACCCGATCGCGACACCGGTTCACCTGAAGAAACGGAACACCCGAACACCCGCTGAGAAGGAGCATTCCAGGGGGTGGCTCCGTCTGGGTGACATGTCGTTTCCGTGTTCGTTCCGGGGCGTTGAACGGCCGGACGTGATCTTTCCTGACGCGTCATCCAGAGATCCTCGGGAGTAGTCATGCGGATGCGCTCTGCCCTCACCGCGTCCGTCCTCGCTGCTGGCATCCTGCTCGGTGGCGCCGGCGCCGCCCTCGCCGACGACGATGGCGGGCTCATCCGGGGCACCGGCTCGCAGGGCGCCGAGCGGTCCGCCGACAAGTCGTTCGCCGGTGTCATCGACCACGTCGGACCGGTCTGGCACGACAACAGCAAGAGCGAGAGCAAGTGGGACCGCTTCACGTTCCTCGGTCTCTGACACATCGGCCCGGCAACTACCGGGTGGAGCACCGGGCCACCAGCGACGGTGCGGGGGCGGTCGACATCACGTCGGCCGCCCCCTTCCCGTTCCCCGCCCGCACAACGGCCGTCGTTCCACTTCGACATTCACAGGCCGAGTGACACCAGCTGCGGCCGGAAACCGTCGACAGATGCTGTTCTTAAGCATCGGGGCCCGGGGTGCCGCCAGCGGTGGTGGTGTCCGAGGCGCACACCGTCACCGAAAGCAGCGAGCCCCGGCAGCCGGGTCTGGTGCCGAGTGCGGGGCCGTCGTCCGCGTATGCGAGCCCCGGCGCCAGGAGGCCCGCCACGCCGCCGCGCGCCTCAGCACGTGCGTGCCCCATCCGGTACGTAGTCGGTCACTATCCAGCCGTTCGGCCACTTCTCCGCCGTCGCCGTCGCGACGTAGCGGCGCGGCTGTTTCGTCGGGAGGGGAAGGACCTTGTTAGTGCGGGTGTCTGTGGTCTGCCACTTCGACAGGTCGACGCAGTCCTCGATCGTCGCGGTCGGCAGCTTCGCGACCGCGTCGAGCGAGGTCACCTTCGCGTCGTGTCCGAGCTCGCCCCGGATCACGGTGCGCTGTTCCTTCATGTGGGCCAGATCCGAACGGAACTTCGACAGCGCGTCGGTGCTTGCGTAGTTCTCCAGGTCGGTGCCCTTGGCAACGGCCTTCCCGTTCGAAGTTACTCATCGGTCACCCGGTCTGTCCAGAGTCCGAGTCTGTGATCCAGCGCCCTTCGGCGGAGTCGTGCACGTACGCCGGCCTCCCCTTGGTCCCGCTCGTGCGGAACGGCTTCCCGCCGTCCGTGATCCGCACCGTCCCCGTACGGCCCCCGGCGCTCCACTCCAGCTCCAGGTACCAGCGGCAGTCGCAGCCCGCCGCCCGCGCGGAGACCAGCAGCTCCTCGGGGTCGGAGGAGGTGACCTTGTACGGGAAGGAGACGGCCGGGATCTTCCGGACCTTTGCGCCGGAGGCGTCAAGGCCGTCGACGGGCCTCGCGAGCGGGCGCGGCCGGTCGAGGTCCACGGCGAAGTGGCGCGGGGTGACGGCGCCGCCACAGCCGTTGTCCATCCGGTACGCGTTCCACTGCAGCGGCGCGGCGCGGTCGACCACGCGCACGTGCAGGGCATGGAGGACGACGGCGTCGGACGGCGACCGGCCCTGGACCGTAATCCGCACCAGCGCCTCCCCGCCGTGCACGGCACCGTGCGTCCCGGCCCACGCCCCGGAGTCGGCCGCGACCGGCGGCGGGGCGACCGCGCGGGGGGCCCGGTCCACGAGGTAGGTGTGCCCGCAGCCGCCCTCCCAGAGCTGGGAACCGATGCTCCAGGTGAAGGGGAGGGGGGCCGCGGTCCGCCCCGGAGCGGTGGAAGCGGGAGCGGGTGCGGAAGCCGTACGGGTGGGGTGGCCGAGCAGGATGGCGGCGAGGGCGAGCACGACGAGGGCGACGGCAGCAGCGACGAGGAGGGGAGCGGGGGCGCCACGACGGGGGCGGGCGCGGGGCGCCCCCGGCGCGGTCGGGTCCGGGGCGGGGCCGGGGCCTGGTTCCGGCGCGGACGGTACCGGGTTCGATTCCGGCGCGGCCGACACGGCCGGCACAGGTGCGGGCGCGGGCGAGGTCGTGGCCGCTCGGCGGCGGGCGCGGTCCGCCTCCGTCCAGGCCGCCTCCAGGGCCCGCCGTTCCTCCTCGTCCGCCCCGCACAGCAGGGCGAGGCGGTCGACCACGGCGAACTCCTCCGGGACGGTCGCGCCCGAGCAGTAGCGGTGGAGGGTGGACGCGCTGACGCTCAGCCGCCGGCCCAGCGCCTCGTAACTCCTCCCGTCCCGCGCCTTCAGCGCGCGCACGAGCCCCGCGAACTCCTCGACGGCGGCGTCCTTCGGCATTCCATCCCCCTCGACCTTGCGTCCCATCCTTCACGTCCTTGCACGTCAGCGGGGGTGGAATGGTTCCGGGACGGCTGGTGGGCGCGTGATCGTTGCAACCGGCGGGCGCCGGCCCCACGCTGGTTGAGCACTGACCCAACGAACAACCCGACGGGGGATCCACCACCATGAACAAGCTCCGCACCGCACTCGCCACCGCAGCCGCTGCCGCACTGGGCCTCGCGGCCCTCGCCACAGCCCCGGCGCAGGCCGCTGCCCAGCCCGCCTTCCTCGCCGCCTCCCAGATGCCGCCGTCGTCGACGCCGTGGACCGCCACCCAGGTCTTCACCGGCGTTCCGGAGAACGGCGGCGTCCTCTGCACCCCGTACAAGATCCCGGCGCAGAACACCCGCTACCGCGAGTTCAGCACCGAGCTCGACACCAACGGCGTCCAGGTCACCACCGTCGCCCCTACCGAGGCCGACGCCGTGAAGCTGGTCGACACCCTCCGCGGGGCCCTCGCCGGCTGCGGCCCCCTGCTGGAGCAGCAGAACCCGGGCCTGCAGGCCGTCAGCGCCTCCCACGGCAAGCTCGCCGTCGAGGAGGGCGCCTGGGTCTACAGCCTGGACACCGCCGACCCGCAGATCGGCATCTCCGACATCCACCTGTTCTCCGTCGGCCGCGACGGCCGCACCGTCACCCTCGTCCGCTGGGGCCAGATGGGCGACCTCGAGGACGCCCCGCTGACCGCCTTCCGCACCACGACGAAGACCGCCGTCAACAAGCTCCACTGACCCGGAGGCTCCCCCGAGGGCTGACCACAGCTCGACAGCGGCGCGGCCGGAACCCGGGCGCGCCGCTGTCGTGCCCACCTGCTCCGCCGGCGGCGACCACTTCCTGCTACCGCAGACTCGCCAGATGAGATGGTCTCTTAAGAGATCACCGAAGCCAGCGGGGGGCGACGAGTTCGGGTGAACTCGCCCTTCGACCCGTGACGGCGTGGGTGGCCAGGTGCGTTGAGCCGTCCATGCAACGGATGATCATTTCTGCCGCCCTAGTAGTGCTTGGTCATGTGCGATCCGTGACGGCGTGTCTTCTTGGTCGGTCGTTCGTTGATCGGGCCAGCCATGATCGTGCGCAGGACCGTCGTGTCGGCGTCGCCGTTGGCAGGTCGGCCAATTTGACGCACCATGATCGATTCCTCGGTAGCGTTCACACGACACGAAATGCCTGTGGGACGAGGCAGATGTACTCGACGCGCAGCAAGGACTAGCGCACAGGCAGATGTCCCGATGGCAACGAGGAGAGGGCGGGTGCTTCATCCATGAAGAACGCATTAGCGGTCGTGACGCTGGCGGTTTCCCTTGCGGTGGCGGGGTGCACAGAAGCCGAAGGTGGCCAAGACTCCCGGCCACCGCAAGCGGTGAGTCAGGCACCGGGGGAGGCTGGCGCCTCGGACCCGGCGCTTCGGCAGATCGGCCAGACCGTCACGCTCAGCGACGATGAAGGTCGCCCCATGCAAATCACACTCACCGGCATTGCCTACCGGGATGCCTTCGCCAAGGACAAGACGCTTCCCTTGAACGGGAAGTACGCGCTGGCCGTCGCCTTCACCATGAAATCTGCGACGGGCGGGACCCTTGGTCAGCAGACGGACAACCACATCAAGTGGGCGCGGGGTCCGGAGATGGCCGAAGCCTGGGACTACACCGATGCGCCTTGGCAGGGCTGCATCGATGCCTTCACCCCCTATGCGACGGTCAAGGCCAATGACGAGTACAGGGCCATCACCGACCTCAACGTGCCCGTGAAGGGTGGAAAGCTGTTGATCGAGGACCACTACGGCAGCATTGCCCGATGGGCTCTGCCGGAGGCGGATACGGGTACCGGCACAGAACCTGCAACGAAGTTCACCACCCAGAACTGCTAGCAGGGCGTGGTCACGTCGGTGCGGGATCTGGTAAGTCGCGGTGACAGGTAGGGCAGGCGCCGGTCCAGGTCGCGAGGAGTAGCTGCAGCTCGCGGACGACTCGGTAGAGGCTCAGGCCGGCGCCGTCTCTTTTAGGGATCGGGTCAGTCGCTGGAGGGTGCAGAAGGCGTGGGCGACCGAGACGAGGGTGACGTGGTGGTGCCAGCCTGGCCAGCTGCGGCCTTCGAAGTGGGCCAGGCCGAGCGCCTGTTTCATCTCGCGGTAGTCGTTCTCGATGCGCCAGCGGAGCTTAGCGGTGCGCACGAGGACGGGCAGCGGGGTGGTCTCGGGCAGGTTGGAGAGCCAGAACTGCACGGGCTCGTTCTGGTCGGCGGGCCATTCGGCCAGCAGCCAGCGGACCGGAAGCTCGGCGGTGGCCGCGGCCTTGCGGATCTCACGTCCGGCGGGCCGGATCCGCAGGGCCACGAAGCGCGAGTACATGCGCTTGAACCCGCTGCGGCCGCTGCCCGGCCGTGATCCCTCCCTCCACTGCACCGGCCGCGCGGACGCTTTGCCGGCCGCGATGACCAGGCTCTTCACTCGCTGGGCCGGCTCGGGGTAGGCAGGAACCGGATGCGGGCCGCGGCCGGAGTAGGCAGGTGTGCACGGCTGTGCGTCTTCGGGTTGTGCGGTGGTCGTAGTCGAGATGCCCACCACGTAGTCGAGACCTCGTTCTTCCAGGCCGAGCCGGAAGGCGGCGGTGTCCCCGTAGCCGCCGTCGGCGATGACCTGGGGCACCTCGATGCCCCAGGACCGCGTCTCGTCGATCATGTCGAGAGCCAGCTGCCACTTCTCGACATGGCCCACCTGGGCAGGGATGGCGCAACCCTCACGGCGGGCCACTTTGGCCGGATCGGCCTTGGGCGAGGCGGGATCCCAGCTCCCGGGCAGGAACAGACGCCAGTTCACCGCCGCGGAGGCTCCGTTGGAAGCCAGGTGGAGCGAGACTCCGGCCTGGCAGTTGGTGACCTTGCCCGCGGTGCCGGTGTACTGCCGGGTCACGCACGCCGACGCGTCCCCGTCCTTGAGGAATCCGGTGTCATCGATGACCAGCGCGGTGGGTTTGATGACCGGCTGCATGCGCCAGGCCAGCCGGGCCCGCACATGCGCCGCATCCCACGGGCTGGAGGTGACGAAGTGGGCCAGGGCCTGCCGGTTCCCGTCCTCGCCCAGGCGGGCGGCCATCGGTTCTACCGACTTGCGCCCGCCGTCCAGCAACAGACCCCGCAGATAGACCCCGCCCCACCGACGCTGATCCGACCGCGCGAACGGCTCGAACATCTCCGCCGCGAAGTCCTCCAGATCGCACCGGACCGCAGCCAACTCCTCACTCAGCACACCCGGTCAACGACACGACGATCAAGAAGACACGCCATCACGAACCGCACATGACCAAGCACTACTAGCGGGCGCACTCCGTTGCGGTCGAATGACTGCAAGCTTCGCGGCGATCCCGGTTAGGGTCCGCGTCCACGTGGGTCCGCCCGTGGTGGCGTCCGGATCAAAGCCCCGGTGCAACCACCCTTATTTCACGGAACGACGTTGCTGTCAAGGGTGGTTAACCAAGGAGAGGGTCCTGCCGAGACGGCAGTTTGCGCAACTCGGTTGACTGCTGGCAGCAGGCGTAGATGGAAGTCAGCCGCTATGCGTTGTATAGATCTTCTCACCCAGCATGAGAGGTGCGTCGGCCGGTCCCTTGATGTAGGGACCCCGCCAGATGAGGCGGTGTTCCTGAGTGGATGGGTACCACTGGCGCACCTTGTGCATTCGCACGGGCCATCGGTGGTGGTAGGTCCTCACCTGCTTGCCACGTGTCTCTGGAGTCCGCTGATCCGGTATCTGCCGGACCAGCCGCACCACCCGGATGTCGGGGTCGTGGGGGTGGCCTATCGACCGGGGGCCCTCTGGCGCCGGAAATGTGGGGGCCGTGGTCGTGATGCCTTGGGCGACAAGACGCCAGAAGGCAAACATGTAGCGGCAGGCGAAGTCGTCACTTGGGTCCTCTACGCGGCCGCCGGCCCACTCTCCGATGTCGGCAACCGGTTCAGAGCGCCAAACGGATGCTTGAGTGAGAGCGGCCTGGAGTTCCTTGTGCTTTTGCGTCAGCAGCTCAGGGGAGGGCTCACTCGCCATGCTGCCTGGGCGGTCGCCACGCATCCCGTACATACCGTCGGGGACGAGTCGGGGCAGGGGGTGGCCGGAGACGCGGGCTTGAGTCACCGCAGCACGCCAGTCGTCGGGCTGTACGGGACCGTCGCGGTCCATGAAAGTGCTGATGCGGACGCCGGCATACTGCGCGGTGGGCAGGATCTGGTGCTGGGTCGTGAACTGCCAGCCATAGGCGAGAGTGTCGGACTGGGACCCGGTGCGGTTCACGCACACAACGGGCTCGGGTAAGACGAGCAGGCCGGTGGGAGTGACAACGTCCCGGTCACGGGAGAGCAGGGTGAGGTCGCCAGGTTCGATGGTGGCGGCCGCCGCCATCACAGCGGCGTGAGCAGAGGGAGAAATGACCATCAGCTCGGCTGATCGCAGGACACGCACATCCTGGGCCAGCTGCCATTCCGCGGCCGTGTCCGGGCCGGATGGCCACGGTGGACGCATGCCGAGCTTGCCCAGGATCATCGAACAGGCCAGGTCCCACTCGGAGCCCTTGGGCGCGTCACTGTTGAGGAGCACCTGGTGCATGTCGCTGAGTACGTTGCTGAGGTTGGAGCTCACCATGACGCGTACCCAGGGGTTGCCCGGCAAGAGCCTTAGTGTGTCCGCCCTTATGGCTGACGCCTTCGCCGCTGCCTTGGTCGCGGTCCATTCGCCTTGGTGATCACGGTTACGTGCCTTCTTACCCCGGCTAGCCCGCCCCACCGCTGCCCCCTCCGTCAACTGCCCGGAGAGCTACCCCAGCCGTTTATCGGCGACACCTCGTACACAGCGTCTCGGCCGCCCGCTGCACCCCCGGGCCGGAGATCGCTCCTGGGCGATCTCACGCGTCAGACCCCGTCGGCTCTCCCTCGTCGCGCACCAGCGCCGTTCCCCTTGTGCTGTTCAGGCTGCCCAGCCGATGGAGGAGACGTTGCTGTACGCGTCGTAGTCCGAGCCGAGGTCCTGGATGATGTCATCCCAGATGGCGTCGAGTTCCTGAACGTCATCACCAATCCATGCATCGACAGCGCGGTCCCAGATACCGCGGACGTTGATGCTGCGGCTGGCCACGTCACGCTGGTGTTTGCGCTCGACCCCGGACTGGTCAACCGGGTTGATCTCCACACGGGTACCGCGCCCGTCGTTGTTCAGGCGGTGCTTGAGGTCGGTTGCCACGTTGCGGCGCCGCAGATCCCAGTACGCGGCGTCCAGCCGGGTCCGGTTAGCCTTGTTCGGGGTGCGCTCCTCCGCGAGCCAGGCCATCAGGGTGCGCGGGGAAACGTGGATACCGGCCCGGTCCATGGCCTCGTATCCGGCATCGGTCTTGGTGAGATAGCGCAGGCGGGCGGAAAGCCCGCGGTCGCTGTCCACGGGTGAGGCGATGCCGGTGACCATGTTCTCGATCGCCGCACCCAACGCGTCGGCACCCGGCACCCCGTGGGCGTTGAACATGCCCAGGTCCATCCAGCGGCCCGCCATCAGATGGTCACCCGGCCGACGGTGTACTCACCGGACGCCTTGGCATCCCCGTGCTTGACCTTCATCTGCGCCACGCCGCGGCCCTCGGGGAAGACCTGGCGCCAGTCGCCCGTCAGATGGAGTTCGTCGGTGCCCATCATGCTGACGACATCCAGGCCCGCCTGGTGGGCCTTGAAAGCCTTGCCCCACAGGTTCGCGTAGGCCTGGGAGTGGATGATGTGCATCCAGTCCGGGCGCACCATCTCCCGGTTGTGGACAGACTCCCCCATCGTCGAGATGAACTTGGAGTACATCGCCTTGACGTACTCCAAGGTCAGGGTGTCGTCCTGGTCGATGGCCGTCTCCCGCGCGGCGGACAGCGTCTTACGCAAGGCGTCCAGGAAGTTCTCCGTCGCACCCGAGGTCCACGACTCATGAATGACCGGGGGCTCGACCAGGGCGTACTTCGGGCCTGAGAGGCGCTGCAGGAGGCGGAGGGTGGCGTTGGTGACCCACAGGGCGCCGGGCTCGTCGCGGTCGCCGATCGGGTCCGGCAGGTGCGGGTGCTCCCAAGGAGCGGGGGTGATCAGGTGCACCCCGGACCGCTTCGGTTCGACACCGTCCATGCCGGTGCTGTGCTCAAGCTTGCCGATCGGCAGCCAGCACTTCAGGGCCGACAGGTAGGCGGCGTTCACGTCGAGGGCGGTGACCTTGATGTCGCCGGGGGCCTTGAGGGAGTAGCCGGGGTGGTGGAAGCGGGGCCGGGCTTCCCAGATCTGGTCGGGGTCCTTCTTGGAGGGCTTCTTCAGGATGTCCGGATGGGCGGGGTAGGCGGTGTAGTCGTAACGGGCGGTCGCCCTGGTCTCGTTGAACAGGTGCATGCTCTTCGTGCGGTTCATGGCCGCGTCGGGGCTGACGTTCTTCTGAAGACCAGGGCCAAGGGCGGGTAGCCGTCGCGGGGTGAGTCGTCCCACCGGATCGACTAGAACGCCACGTCCACACCGTGGTGGTCCTTCACGGTGCGCTGGAAGAACCGGCGGTAGTTCTCGACCTTCCTCGCGACCACAGCGGCGGGTTCGGTGTGCTTGTCGACCTCGCTGCCCTCAACCGCCGGAGCGCCGATCAGCAACAGGTGCGGAGTGTCAGCACTTTCCGGACCAGCTGGGCCTGACATGGGCGTCAACGATCGGGTTGGGGTCACCGATGTGGTTCCGCGAGTAGTTCCCCGAGAGCTCCCAGTCCTTACCGGCACTGTCCCGCGGACAAAGGACCCGGCCGGTGTTGTTACGCACTGAGTGCCACGAACCGTAGTGCACGTGGACCCCGCCGCCGTCATTTTCCGTGGCGTTGATGATCTCCGTGCCACCTGTGAAGTCGTAGTCCGAGTAGAACGTCGCGGTGGCAGCCGCCGGAGCCGCCACCGCCTGTGTCGTTCCCACAGCTGCGCCCGAGAGCAGCAGTGCAGTACCCGCCAGAACAGCGCTCATACGCCTCATGGAAACACCTCTCTTGTCTGAGCCGACCTCCCGGTCAGCCTTCACTTCCTGAAGCGAGAGAAGCGCCCACAAAGATCACACGCATGCTCGAATGCGACTCAAGTTGTGCTATTTTTGCGTCAGTTGTGAATTATGCCTGGTTCGACTGCTGACCAGCGAAAACACGCCACGGTACTCGGGCGGCTCCTCACGAACTCCAAGAACCGCGGTCCCAAGCTCACCACCGCGCGGCGCTCGGGCTGGAGTGGGCGGCCTGAACGGTCAACGCGGCGTCGGTTCCGTGCGATGCCGAGTCAGTCACGGTTGTCAATTTGGGCCGGCACTCAAGGCCTGGCGCCGATGGGGCTTCGGCGCGCAGGAGTCCGGCCCGCTCCTCCAGCCGTCCCGCGAGCCCGCGCTGAACGTCGGCAGGCTCTGGTAGCCGCGTCGCTGTACTTCGTAGCCCGCCCCGGCACCGTAGATCCGCGCACGCCGCTATGAGCGGCCAACACGACCCCCGCCATGCGAGGGGGTCACTTCCCGGCCACACCTTCGCAAATGATGCCTGTCGCGCCCCAAGGCGCTGCATGATCGATCATCCGGCAGGGGTTCTCCTTCAACCCTTCAAGAGTCCGCGTACACTCCTGGCCGACACCGGAAGGACACGCCCATGACCGATCCGACGACTTCCGACCAGCTCGCCGACAATGCCGCAGAGGTGCTGCACGGCCTCAACCACACGGGCTGCGGCCAGCCAACCGTCCAGTACGCAGTTCTCACAGCCGCCGTGCTGCTGCATCACGTGGCCGACGCCACCGAAACCGGGCACCGCGTCGACCCGTACGTGCTGCGCAGCATCGCCCACGACCTCGCTCAGATCGCCGATCGCGCCGCGCCCACCCGACACTGACCCACAATGTCCTCGCGAGTGAAAGGCTGGGCTGGTGACCCCGACAACGGACGCGAAAAAAGCCCCCCCAAGGCCCCCTGCTGAGCAGGCACCCTATCAGCCAAGATCTTTAAGTCACTGGCATTGATACTGACCTCGTAGTTTCATGACGGTCCGCCGGCGGAGTCGGTAGACCGATTTCGTGCCGGGGGCTGAGGTCGGGCAGGCACGGGGCCCGAGTGTCTCGCCTCGGGGTGGCGCCGGGTTCCACTGCTCCGGGTGTTGAAGTCCTGCCGTAGGAAGGGGGAATCCCCGCCCGCGCTCCACGACGGTGGCCGGTTCACCGAAACCCGCGCATCGGAGTTCACCGCCGACGTCCGCGAGGTCCAGGTCGTCACTGACCCCACCACGCCCCTGACCTGCCACGGTGAGCTTTTCGTGGTGAGTAGCCCCTGCGGCCGTGGTGAGCTTTCCGGTCGGCCACTCACCACGACAAATCCTCGACACTGGGAACTTCCCTTGTCGAATCCTCCCTTACGGTGCGGTGCGTAGAAGGTCGAAGCGACAGCGGTACGGGGGGGCGCCCGCGGCGCGCAGGTGCCCGGGGCGGGAGCTCCGTCGCCGGTGCCGGACACCAGCCTCCCGCCCCGGGCCCCGACACCCTCCCACACGCGGCGGCGCTCAGCGGACGGGGAGGGGCCGGACCGCGGGGACACCTGGCCCTCGAGAGCGCTCGTCGCGTGGAGCGCGGCGCGGTCGCCGGTCGCTCCGGCGCCTTGACCGGGCCGGAATCGACGTGGCACCCAGGCGCCCGCGGTGAGCGGCATGCGTGGGGCCCTACCTATGCCGACACTTTTACCGGCGCTACGACCGATAGCTTCCGGGAACCGACTTCTGCATAACTGCAGGTCAGACAACGTTTTGCGTGTAGTGAGTGCTCAGACCTCCGCTTGCCCCCTGGCCTGCCCGCTCTGGGATATGGAGGTGGGTGGCTGGGTCTATGGTCGCAGGGAAGCCGGGCACTGCTGCGCTGGCCTCAGAAGGGCTCTGCGCCGGTCTGTCGGGCGCCGCAGTGAGCAGGTGCTCGCCATACGGATAGAGTCACCCGATGCTTGGAAACATGGGTCCCCTTGAGCTGCTGATTTTTGTGCCAGTGGCGTTTCTTCTCCTGTGTGTGCCTGCGATCGTTGCCTACCGCAGGAAGGTGGAGCGCCTGTGGCTGGTCATCGTGGTCAGCCTGATCGGCGGTTCCACGGGTCTGCTCTGGTTCGTGGCTCTGTACATGGCCATGACGATGCGAACGCGCACGGACGGCGTCACACCGCTCAACGTCTCCGGGCCCACCGCTGGCTAGAGGCGCGGACCGTTGCGGCTGGCCGCCGTGCGGCCGCCTGCCCCAACCATCCGCGGTTGCCCAGCAACACCGGTTCAGCCCCGGCTCGACGCTGCGACGGCCCGGTGGGCGCCGCGGCGACCAGGCACTGCAGGAAAGGGCGTCCGCTAACCGTTCCTCATCCGTGAGCAGGAGGGAGCCTTGGACCCACTGCCCTCGTGGCCCTGGCGGTGCAGCTCGCGCCAGACCTTTCTGTCCCCGCAGACACGGAAGTTGGTCTCGTAGACCTCGGTGATCAGCCCCTTGAGGACGGTGTCGCGGACCTGCCGGTTGGCGGGAGCGAAGGAGAAGTCGGTCAGCTCGCTGTTGAGCAGGAAGCCCCGCCCGGGCACGGTGATGGCGCTGCCGCCAGTCGATTCAATCGTCAGCGTGTACGCGACGACGTTGCCCCACTTGTCGGCTGTCGTCAGGCGGGTGGTGTTCTCGCCCTCAAAATGCGGTGACCTGGGAACTGCGGCGCAACCACCAGCCTCGGCCTGCGCACCCTGGTCAACGCGGGTCCCCGAAGGCACACAGCCTTCCACTTCGTCCACCGCTCCTGGCTCGGCCCCCGTCTTGTCGAGGTGGCGCTCGTCGCGCGGCCGGCCCCCGGACACGACCTCTCCGCACGCCGTGGCAAGCGGGTGACGACGACCTCCGGCATGGACAACGTGTTCGGCCACTCCCACGGCGACGGCACCGCCCTGGAGGTGCCGGGCGCCACCAGGATCAGCAGCACCCGGACCATCAGCAGGCAGGTCGACTTCGCGCCGCTCGGCGAAAGCAACGGCGAGCAGGCCAGGATCACGCTGAGTCTGGCACGGCAGAGCAACCGTTCGGACGTCCAGAGCTCCAGCCGTGAACTGCGTTCCTGGCAGCGCACGTTCGGCAACACCAGCGAGTTTCCCGTGCCCTACGAGTACGAGGTACGGGTCTCCTCACGCCCGCTGACCGAGTCACTGGTCGGACGTCTCGCCGATCTGATCGGCAGCGGGCTGGACCTGGCATCCGTATTCGTCCTGCCCCTGCGATCGATCGGACTCTTCCCCGCGTCCCGCATCGGGCGCCGGGAGGTGGAACCGGCCACTGCCGTGCTGCGGTTCAACGCCTCGGAGACACCGGACCAAGGGGAACGGCGCGCCGCGACCATCCCGCCTGCCGTCTTCACGACCAATCCATCCGCTCCCCGCCCGACGCCGCCCCCCGGCGGAGTGGCCGTGGAGATGGAGGTCCCAGCAGACCTGCGTGTCCTGCTGTCCGGCCCGGCCTGGGTGCCCGCACGGCCGATCGAGATCTACGACTTCGGTGGCATGGACGAACTCAGGGACGCACTGCGAGCCGTCGACCCCTCGCTGAAGGACACCTCCAGGCCCCAGACCACCACGTCGGCCGAAGGCATGCTCATCCGGCTGACGTCGCTGGCGCAGAGCAACCGACCGACCCCGCTGGAGCCTGCGGCCGTTGCCCCGTTCCTCGGCCACCCGGGCGGCACCGGCGTGTCGTTGAAGATCACTCTCTACTCACCGCGCGCGGAGGTGACCAGCAAGGACACCGCCATCGACCGGATCGAGCTCTCGGCGGACGGCTTCCAGACACAGGCGGACAACACCATCGCGCCGAGCCTCGGTTACAACCATTCCTCACGGTACGGCTCAGCTGACCGCGGCGGACCGACCGTCCCGGTCGCGGGCGACCGCGCCATGCTCGGCCAGAACGCAAGCGCCTCCAGCCAGCGCCGCGAACTGCTGCGGTTCGGCACACCGATGGCCAACGCCAAGGGCGAAGGCCTGGACGGCCACCGCGTCCGCGCCGTGGCACTGGTAGAGGTCCACGGCCCCAGCGGCACGCGCTGGGTCGCCGGAGACCTCCTGCTCCGCACAACCGAGACGCCTCCCGGAGCGGGGCGGTCGGATCGGACGGGCCGGAGCGAACAGACCAATGAAGCCGGAAAGGCCCTGTGAGCTCCAGCCCCCGCCCGGCCATGCCGTACCTCGGAAGGACCCGGCATGGCATCCGTGCGGGCGGCCGACCGCGCCTCCTGGCGGCGCGGGGTGCGGTCGGCAAAGTCGCGCCAGGACATCAGAAGGGCATGCGCACCGGGCGACGGCCCACGGATCCCCACAGCGATCAATAGCCGAAGTTCTGTGTCCACCAGTGGCCTGGTGAGCCGATGTGGACGCCCACCCCGATGGAGCCAAAGTCACCATGCAGAATGTTCGCTCGATGGCCGGGGCTGTTCATCCATGCCACCATGACCGCGGCTGCCTGCTGCTGCCCCATGGCGATGTTCTCGCCTCCCGGCCGAGGGTGAGCATGCCTTGTCATGCGGTCTGCGGGAGAACTCCCGTCAGGTGAGAGGTGGGCGAAAAACCCCCTCCTCGCCATGTCCTCGCTGTGGGCCCTGGCCGAGCTGCGCAGGCGTGCGTCCTCCTTCAAAAGCGGCAGGCCATGGCGCCGACGTTCCTGATTGACCAACGCCACCACGGAACTCTCAAGGTTCCGTTGCAGACGCGCGCCTCCCGGAGCCACCGAGGCGGCGCCGGGTCCGGACGGGTCCTGGCCCACAATGAACCTAAGGCCGGGGCCGTCATCCCACTGGGAATCCCACTCCTCGTCAGCGCTCTCCACCTGCGGCCCGGGCAGTTGCGGCAGCACTGCCCGCTTCCGCGGTGCTGGCGTATGCGGACTTGCCTTGCGGCGCTGCCGCTGCTTCTTCGGCACAGATGCCCCTCATCTCCCTGGTTCGACGCACGTGTTCACGAACCGGACCTCACTTATGCGCAAACTCTAGGCGCGAGCTCCGCGGATCACCGCTTCAGACTTGTGGCCAGGTTGGACCCCGACCGCGGCGGGACGATCCGCCGTTCCGGCATTCCGGAACGGCCGGGTGCGGTTCCGGGAGTGTCCAATGATCGGCGGATCCGATGATCAAGGAGACGCCAGATGAGCGACACCACCATCGAGGAGATAACGGGGAGTGAGCCGACAGCGGTCGTGCCGGCGAGTGACGAGCGGTTGGTCGCGATGCTCGTGGACCGGGCCCGCAGCGAGGGTCTGCGGCTGAACGGGGAAGGGGGCCTGCTCCAGCCAAGCGGGTCCTGGAGTCCGCCTTGGAGGGCGAGATCACCGATCACCTCGGATACGAGAGGCACGACGCCGAGGGCCGGGGCAACGGCAACGGCAACGGCAACGGCAACGGCAACGGCAACGGCAACTCCGCAACGGGACGCGGACGAAGAGGGTGCTGACCAATGTCGGTCCTCTCGAGGTGAGGGTCCCCCGGGGCGTGGCCGGCACGTTCGAGCCGGCCATCGTCAAGAAGCGGCAGCGGCGCCTGTCGGGCGTGGACGAGATAGTGCCGTCCTCGTCCGCGAAAGGGCTCACCCACGGCGAGGTATCCGCGCACCTGGCCGAGGTCTACGGCGAGCGTGGACAGGACCACGATCTCCACAATCACCGACGCGGTGATGGACGGCATGGCGGAGTGGTCCAACCGGCCACTGGCACCGCGTCTGTCCGGTGCTTTTCGTGGACGCCATCAACGCGAAGCCCCGGGCTCTGTCGACGATCTTGTGATCCGGACGGTTGAGCGGTTCGTGCCGACCGTTCGCAATCATGTACCGCGTGCTCTCGTGATGTGCTTCTGGAGCTGTGTCCGTACCGGCCCGCGTTGCTCACTGAGGAGGTCGAGCGACGGCCCGGCAAGGTGGTGTTGAGGACGCGCATGCGGGCGAAGAGCGGGACCTGCCGGTGTGGTCAGAGTTCTGCTCGGGTGCACGGCCGGTACGTACGCAAGCTGCGTGACGTCGCCGGGGGCGGGCTCGGCCAGGTGATGGGGTTACGCATACGCGCAGCGATGGGCCACTCTCGGGTTACGAGGGCCGCGAGTAGGCCATGCGGCTCGTGCCACGCGCCCACGGGGAAGTGGTGCGCGTGGCGTGGGCGGTGGGCGCGCAGCGTGCCGGGCGGGACTGAGCGGAGCGAGCCGGCCTCCGCTCCATGCGCAGCGCGAGCGGGGGGAGCTCAGCGACCCGGGTTCTTGACGCGGGCGGATGACTGACCTTCCATGAGACCCGGGCCGACACCTGGCGACACACCCCAGCAGGTGACGTGCCGCCAGGTGTTTCCAGGGAGCTTGGACAGGAGACACAAGATCGAGTAAAAGTGGTCTCGAGTTGCTCACTGCGGCAGGCCTGGCAACCACTAAGTACGTCACCTGCCGACTCAACAGCTGTTAAGACCCGGTTCCGTTGCCGGAGTCCGGGAGTTCGCCCGTGCGGCTACCTGCGCCAGGCACGCCGAGGGCGTCGAAACAAGATGGGGATCTATTCATGTTTGCAGCACGTCATGGGGTCCTGCGGGCCCTCATGACCACCACCACGGCCGTGCTGGCCGTGACCGCGATAGGCGCGACCACGGCACACGCTGACGGCCACCGGACCCGCGGGTCCGACCACACCAGGTATCAGTCCACCCCGACCGCGGGCAAAAATGACGCCGCCTTCTGCCAGTTCTCGCCCGACGGCGACACCTGGATGTCGGCGGCCGAGTACAGGACCAACGCGCTGAGGACCGGCACCGACGGGACGGTACAGATCGGTGTGCGTGGGATCCGGAGGGATCACCCGTGCACGGTCTCACTCGCCTCCTACGGAGCCCACGGGGCGACCTGGCAGACGTCCGGCAAGCAGGCGTTCCAGGACTTCGACACCGTCACTGTCGGCCGCCACGAGCATGCCACGCTCGACATCACTGTGCCCGCCCCTGAATGCTTCGCTCAGGTCGACCTTTACGTGGGTAACACCAAACACGACGGCAAGAGCGGCGACCTTCCCGAAGGACCCAACCACCCGGTATTCGGCGACAACCTTATCGCCGCCTGGCACGGGGGAACGCGCACCTGCGAGGCCGCGCCCACCAAGCCCCCGGCGACGGCTCCGGCGACGACACCCCCGGCTACGGCTCCGGCGACCACACCGCCCGCCACAGCACCCGCAACCACACCGCCGGCCACGACGACTGCCCCGGCGACCACGCCGCCGGCCACGACCACGGCTCCGGCGACCACGCCGCCAGCCACTACCCCGGCGTCCTCCACGGCAGCGGCCGCACCGAGCACATCGGACAGTGGAAACGGCTCGCTCGCCCACACCGGCAGCAGCAACGCCGTCCCTGTGGCGGCCGGCACAGCAGCAGTCCTTCTTGCCCTGGGAGGCGGCCTGTTCGTTACCGCACGCCGCCGCAAGGTCGCCCGCGAGCACTGATGACGACCGCCCGGCCCAAGGCGAAACACCTTTGGACTGTTGGCTGAACCGGTGCAGGTTCGCCCCGCTGCGCAGTCGCGCAGCGGGGCGAAGCGCTGTGGGCCCGGAGGGTTGCGGGGCTCATGGTCTGCGACAGCTCGGAAACCGCTACCGGCCCACCTTCAGGACGAGGAAGAAAGGCACACACGCCGACGGGCACCACGCCGGCAACGGCAGACGCGGCTCCGCTCCGTGGACCCGGAGATCCACGACTCGTGGACCTCCGGGGCATCCGCGAGAACATACTTCGGTCCGGACAGGCACTCCAGGTGGCGGAGGCTGACGCTAGCGACCCACACGACGCCGGGCCTGCCGCGGTCGCCGACCGAGTCCGGCAGGTCCGGGTGCCTCGAACACCTCTCCGTCAAACCACTGAGCCACGTTGACGAGGAAGGTACGGGGGTGCTCGGCCGGCGGGCGCGGATTTCAGCAGGCGGTCGAACTCGCTGGAATGACGGAGCGGTTCACCGGCCGCCGGGGAGGGCGGGTCGGGTGTTGGCTCCGTGACCGGGCGTCTTGTTTCATCCCGGGGCCGGGTTTCAGCAGCGCGATCTCCGCAGGTGGCACGGGTACCCGTTCGTCAGGTGTGGACGGTACTTGGCGCGGGGGCCGTGCGGCGGGTTACGGGCGCAGAGAGCCGAGTTGGTGCGGCCCGCATCCTGGACCGTTCACATGTGCCCGGCTGGGGTTGGGTACTCTGCCTGTTTGACACGTAAAGGAATCAGCGGTGGCGGTCGGTTTATATGGCAGCCGCGGGCCTCGGTAACTGACCACAGTGCGGCAGCCTTCCGCCACCGTCGCTGGGTGTGCTGCAGGCAGGTGTCGCGGGGCGCGCTGAAGGGTGTTTCAGCTGGCTGGAGGAGGAAGACGTGTGGGGTTCGGATGAGGGTGGCGCGCCGGCGGTGATCGGCTGATGGGTGAGGGGAGCCCGCTGGGCGGTGGGGAACTCTTCGATTCGTCTGTGGGGATCGAGTCGATGCAGCAGCGCATCGCTCAGGCGATGGCGGAGTTGGAGAATGTTCAGAACGGGGTGGCGAAGGCTGAGGCGGAGCTTCGGGCGGCGTCGGTGACGGTGCGGTCGAGGGACCGTGCGGTCGAGGTCACGGTCGGGTCGCAGGGTGAGTTGACGGGGTTGGTGTTCCTGGAGGGCAAGCAGCGCACGATGGCTGCGGGTGAACTCGCGGCCAGTGTGCTGGAGGCTGCCGGGCGTGCCCGTACGCAGATGTCGCGTCGTGTGATGAAGAAGCTCCAGCCGTTCACCGAGTCCGGTGGCGCGGTCCCTGGGTTCCCCGGTATCGAGGTCGACTGGGAGCGGATCTTCGGGCCCGGGGTGCGGGACGGGTCGGGCGGCGGGCGCAGGCGGGACAGTAAGTTGCAGGATGAGATCGGCGAGGATGCGGAGGACTGAGTCATGCCTTCTGGGGAATACACAGCAAATCCTACGGAGCTTCAGATTGCGACCTCAAGTATCGAGGAGCTTTCCAGGATGATCAGTCGTGCTACGGCCCGGTTTGTCAGCGGGCAGCGTGCAACCGCTGATTGGTATGGCTGGGATGACGATTTCGCGAAGGAGATAGGGCCGAAGACGGAACAGGAGAACCGGACTGTGATAGCGACGGGGGAGTCACTCGAGGCAGCCGTGTATGCGGTGACTCACGGCACACTTGCCAACCTCGAGAACATCAACCGGACTCAGGGCGCGAATATCGAGGCCATCAAGGACGAATCCAAGAAGACCGGACGGCACTGATCAGCCATGGCCATTGAGGCAAGCGAGGACCTGAACAACACCTTCTGGGCGCTCACCGGCCTGAGGATGCCGTACGCCAACGAGGACAAGGCGCTCCGGAGCGCCATTCCGCTCAATGGCCTGGCAAATGATGTACTCAAAGCCAACGAGTACATCAGTGGCACACTCCTCGGCGCGGCCCGCGCTTTGCCCCCGCAGGTCGGGAACGCTTACCTCAAGGCCGTGAGTCTGCTTGTGGACGACGGCGGTACGAACCATCTGAAAAATTTTGCGGATCAGTTGATGGAGATTGCTGACGGCCGCAGGAAGACGGCGATGAACATCGTCGAGGGCAAGGTGCAGCTCATAGCCGAAGTCGTGCGGCTGATCCTCGAGCTTCTGGTTCTTACCGTGCTGTCCGTCTTCTCGGGCGGTGCCTCCGCGGGCGATATAGCAATTGCCAAGGCGGCGACGCGTCTGCGGATTCTGACGATTCTCGATCTGTTGATCAAGCGGACGCATCTCATGCCCTCGGTGAGTGAGGCGTTCGAGGAGGCGTTCACGACCTTCGCGGTCCGGCTGTCGCTGATCGCGGGCGGCCCGGACGGCCTGAGGCCGAAGGGCATCGACTGGGGTGCGATCGGCAAGGACGGTCTTTTCGGTGCACTCGGAGGCGCGTTCTCGCATGCGCTGCCCGGCATGGAGAACAAGCTCAAGAATCTTCTGAAGACGTTCGACGAGCATTCCACCTTCGACAGCAAGAACCTGGTCCAGGATGTGACCAAGAAGTTGGACGGTCCGGGTCTGTCCGGGGCCGGCAGGAACGTGCCGGATCGTTCCGTCAGGGACGCGGGCACGCTGACCGGCGGGAACGGTCTCTCCCACGCCCTGGGCAACGTGACCAGTGCTGGTGGCGGGGCGGTGAGGACCTTCACGTACGAGGGGCTTTCCGAGACTCTGGCCGAGTTCCTGGGCACCGGTCTGTTCGACGGGAAGTGGGCATGGAGCTGGGCAACCATGCTCGGTGCCGGCACGAGCAGTGTGGTGACGCAGGGACTGTTCCTGGGCGTGGGCCTGGGCGCGGGCGCGCTCTTCGCGAGCAAGTTCAATTTCGGCAATATCGCCAGTGTGCTGAACGCGGGCGTGAACGCGCCGGCGGGTGCGGGCGCCACGACCGGGAACCCTGCGGGCGCCCACGGGGTGCCGGCGGGAGCCGGTGGCCCGGGGGTGGTGTCCCCGGCGGGAGGCGGCAACGTCAACGTCAAACCGGTGAAGCAGCAGGACTTCTCCGGCCTTTCCACCTTCACACCGGGGGCCGGCACCGGCAGGCCCGATGTCACCACGGTCAGCTCCGACACCCACATGCCCGGCACGGGCGGCACGACCCATCCTGCGGGCGGCACGACGAGTCCTGCCGGTTCACCCATCGGTGCGGGCGCCCCTACGGCCACCCCGGGCCGCCCCGTCACCAGCAGCACCGGCCCGGCGGGCGAACAGCCGCACACCCTCCAGCAGCCCGACAGCGGTGAACACAACGAGGGCGAGGCCGAGACCGGACCGGCCCACCAGGTCCCCGCCGGCAGCGGACACACACCGGGCAGCTCCGTCACCTCACCGGCCGGCAGCACGCACACGCCGACAACACCGTCCAGGCCCACCACCTCCCCACTCGACACGACCGACACCACCGACGCGACGGGCACCACCGACACGACCGACACCACCGACGCGACGGGCACCACCGACGTGACGGGCACGACCGGTTCGACGGGTACGACGGGTGCCTCTGATGCGGCTGGCACGGCACCGGCTGCGGCGCATGACGGCTCCACACCTGTTCAGCCGTCCGGTTCCCCGGCCGGCGGCCACCAGCAGACACCGACCACGTCCTCGGCCACACCCACATCCACACCCACGTCCACGTCCACACCCCCGGCCTCGGTCTCGGGGCCGGTCACCGGTGCGCAGGCAAGTCCGGCAGCCGCCGACGCCGCGGGCAGCGGCTCCCACAACCCGGCCGGCACCACCCAGCCCACCACAGCCGCGGCTCAGCGGACAGCGGACGATTCACCGATCACGTCACGTGAGGCCCACCAGGCCGAACACGACGTCTGGCAGCGGCTCTTCGCAACGCCGTCCGACGACCATCAGGCACTTATCGACGAACTCGCCGCGCAGCGGGGTGGCATCGCGCCGACCCAGCGGGAGATCGACCTGCGCCAGGGCGTCCACAGCCAACTCGGCGCGCTGCCCGGTGTGATGGTGACGCTGGAGGACGGGGCGGGCTTCGGCCAGCACGCGGCCGCGGCGACGCTGATCAACTCGCTGAACGCGCTGGGCTATCCGGGCCGGTTCACGCTCGCGGCACCCGACACGGTGGCGGACCGCCTGGTCTCCCTGATACCCGCACACCTCGGACCGCGCATCGACCGCCACCCGACGGACGCACCGGACACGACAGGGCAGGCCGGTCTCCAGGCGAACGACGGGAGCGAACTGCCGGGCGACTGGCTGACATCGCTCCACGACCGGGGCCCACACGGCCTGCAGGGCTGGGCACAGCTGCACGACGCCGACGACGCCCTGTCCGCCCTCGCCACGCTCCCCCCGACCACCGGCGGCGGTCTGCGCCTGGACCCGGGCCCGCTGCGACAGCTCTCCGCCGTCCTGGACAGGGACCAGCTCACCACGATCCTCGGTCCCGCAGCCACCCTGAAGCAGGTCGCCGGCCACCACGGGGGCGACCCCTTGTACTCCGGCAACCCGCAGCCGGACGCGACAGCTCTCACGATCAGCCCCGACCAGCTGACCCGTCTGCGGGCCGCCGTCACCGCCTACCGCGACGAGCAGATCGCAGCCGTTCAGAACGCCGCGGCACAGACACCGGCCCTGACACCCGACCAGGTCGTGTTCCTCGCCGACACGATCCGCCGGTCGCTACGGCCCGAAACCCGCCTGCACACCACCTTCGGCACACCGAACGCACAGCCCCGCAGCACACAGGAGGAGCAGGCCGGCCCACTCTCCTACTCCGCACAGTCGGTGGAGCCGGAACTGTCGCCGAGCGTGCCCACGGTCTCCACACGCGACGCCATCGGCGCCACCGGTCCGACACCCCGCCCGGTCACCAGCACCCCGCTCACCACATCCACCGACCCGGCCATCAATACCGACACCGACACGGATACCGACACGGACGCCGGCACCGAGCCCCCGGACGACGAGTCGATCTCCGGTGACACCCTCGTCGACGACAACAGCGACGACCGGGACGACCGTGACAACAAGGGAGACAAGAACGCGGCCGGGAAGGAGGACCACCTCAAGCGGTGGCTCCACAGCCTCACCGCTCCGAGCCCGGAGGCGGACAGCCCGCTCGCTTCAGCATTCGGGAAGACGCCGCCCTTCAACGTGCCCGCACAAGACATCACCGTCCAGATGCTCAGCAGCATCGACACCAACCAACGGATCGACGAGCGGGTCGGCGACGACTCGGATGACGCGGACACACTTGATTCGGGCAAATCGGTTTACGAAGACGCATTGGATTCGTTCCCGGACGACCCGACTGCCGAGACTCGGTCCAGCCACCAGGAACAGCCGGCTGACGTAGCCGCCGAAACGCCCGTAAGCCGCGCCGACATTGATCGGAACCTGGATGAGGAGGTCCGATTCACAGGGATCCTGCGCCCGGAATCGCAGGATGATCGGCAGCAAGCGCCACCTGAGCCGATCTACTTGATGGGTAGGGGGATCGGACGCGACAGAGAGACGCAGTTCGAGTGGTCGAGCGTATCCGAACATTCGAGTACCCGTGCAGTGAACTATCGCCCTTTGCCGCCTCCGGCGGTTGTGGAAGGAGTGGCGGAGTCCGATGCCGGCGCGCTGGGGGATGCGGAGATCATTCCGACCTGGTTCCGGCAGTCGGCGGTCCCCGGGCAGCCGCGTAGTGCCGTGGTTCAGAGGGTGGATGCGGCAGTGCGCAGTTGGATGGCCGGCAGCCGTACCAGTGGTGACCGATCAGGGAACCGACAGCAGTTGCGCACCATCATTGAGGCTTTGGAGGCGTGGAACGGCAAACCCGACCGGAGCATCCGAAGCGAGGCGGCGAGCCGGCTGCTGGCACACGTCCGAGCGCAGCACGCGTGGTGGGACGATGCCAGCTCATTTGACCCGGTGCTGCCGTCGGCCATCGCGCCGCCTGCGGCGAACGAGCTGGTGCGGGACCTGCCTTTGATGACGCCGAGGGAGCGTGCTCAGACGCTGGACTCGTTGAGCACGGAAAACCGGCGTTGGCTGGCACGGAACGGCGTGTTCGTTGACGCGCTTCATGAGGCCCTGCCGGCGGGTGAGTTCGCTGCCACCGGGGCTCGGCTGCTGGTGGAAGTCCCCGAGGGGAGCGAGGAGCCCGCGTCGGCCCGTCACGAGGCTCATGCTCAGATCAGCCGCCTGCTCCAGGACGGCGTTACAGCGGCCCGGCTGCTCAAAGCAGGCGCGCGCGTGGTCATCGTGCCCCGCGATGTCTCCATGACGTCCCTTCCGCTGTTCCATGAACTGCGCGGCGGCACTTCGGCTGTTGCATCCGGGCAGGGCCGCGGTTTCGACGCCACGCGCGGACTCGGAGGGCGGTCAACTGCTGTCACGGAGGAGAACCTGCTCGGGGCCAGCACACGGATCGCCCCCAGCTACCCCGACGGCTACTCGACTACCACTCACGAATTCGCCCACGCCATTCACTGGTACGCGCTGACGCCGGAGGACCTGGCAGCCATCGATGCCAGCTACCGGAACCGGTATCGAAGAGGTATAGGAGCTGAATGGCCGGACGGGACCACCCAGGCGAACGATAAGGGGAATCGAATTGAAAACTACTCATCCTCCAACGTCGAAGAATATTTTGCGCAGCTGACCAACGCCTACCTGGGCACGAATCACGGCACAGACCCCTACAGTGGCCAACAGCGCAACAACGGCTCCGAGTGGGTTCGGGCCAACGTAAGTGAGCTCGTGCCGTTGCTGGAGCGGCTTTACGGTTCAGATCCCATGGCCATCCACCGTGAACAGGCCAATCCCGTCAATGCCACCCGTGCCGACAAGGAGATGTACGACAGCTACCGGGACTTTATGGAGCAGGTCGACGAGTCATCGGCGAATGTTGCTACGCCGGATCATCTGACGCATGAATCACCTGAAACAGGGCCTGGAGCGTCCGTTTCGCACAAAGAGACTGCTCATCATCTCCCCATGCCCCCGAGCGCAGAAAACAATTCTGTTTCTGCCTGGTCCGCGCAGATACGCTTTTCTGAAGCGGCAAAGGTATTCGAAGAGCGGTTGGGGCGTTATCTGGTACAGCGACCCGAGTCCCTGGTGGCCACTCGACAGGCGGTCCAGGTGATTTGGGAAACCTTGGAGAAGGGGCATCCACAGCTTCTTCCGCTTCTGGGGGCGCAAGGCAACGACTGGGGCGCTGGAAATGTCGGAAACAATGTGAGCACGCTCAGGAACGTGGTTCGGTCGGGGAACCTGCGCGAATTGTCCGCAATGCTTTTCTATGCGGTTTCCTCAGATGCCTTGGCCGAGGTGATCGATCCACCTTCGTATGACGATTTTCCGGAAATTGGAAAAGAGCGCGCCTGGCGTCGAAAATTTGATGTGGAGAACCTTCCCAAGTCGCTCAGGCCGCAACATGTCGTTCCTCCGCTAAGTGCAGCCGAGCGAAAAATAGCAATCAGAAAGGACAAATCCGGAAAGGAGTTCGTGGCGTGGCTACCGGCAACCGTTAAAATGGATCTTCCGGTGCAGGCCCCCTTGCACCAGAGCGGGCAGACGACCGGGGCCCTCGTGGCCACGGGAACTTCTGGCTCAATGGCATTTACTCTGGAGGCGCTATGGCGCCTGCAGCAGCACAGTGGCCGGGTATTCGATTTGCAGGAAATTCGCCTGGGTCTTATCGGGCATGCGCTCGCAGCAAAGCATCACACCCTTCACGAATTGCTGCGGTCCGCGCAAATGTGGGACGAAGCGCACGGAGAAACAGTTTCATATGTGAACGAGTGGAGTCGCTACCGGCACATCCCTCCGCTGACCGAAGAGGAATTGCGCGCCTATGTCGCCGCAGGCGGCTTGTTCCCCGACGAGATCGCACTAGGGGTTAGGTCGCCGCAAGTTCACGACGTCCCAGCCACTGGAGCAGAAGCTCTCACGGCGCTGGGTATCGATCCCGCCTCGTGGGATGCGCATCTGAACGCCACCGCTCCCGCCGGAGGGCCGGTGACGCGACCCGGCGAGAGGCTGCGCCTCTGGTCACAATGGTGGCAGGCGAGCCGACGGGTTGAAATGATCGACGCGGAGGAAGCTCTGCGCCAACAAAGCCATGGCCCTGACGGTCAAACACTGGACAGGCAAACCGAGTCCGATTCTTCACGGGTCACGCACGCAGCCGAACGTGCTCGGAAGCAGAGAGACAGCGCGGCTCAAGCACTGCAGCGACTGGGCCACGACCCGCACACACTGACGGCCCAGTTCGAGGCATGGGTCACCGAACAGCAGTCACATGCACAGCGCGCACGAGGCGCTCACACCTCCCGTACATTTCGCTATCGTCCTCTGCCTCCCTCGGCGCTTACGGAGGACCAACAGAAGCAGCCGCATGAATCTCAGACACCAGCGGTGGGACCGTTTGGTCATCAGGCTGCTGTCCACCAAAGCAAGGTGGAGCAGAGTTCAGTTCACCCTGTGGAGGTGGGGCGGGCGGAGGTAGTTCCGCCGCCGGCGGAGGTTGTGGCCTGGGCCGGTAATAGTGCTGGCCTGCCCATGCGTGCGTTTGAAGTGCGGCGGGTCTCGCTTGGGGACGGGCAGTTTGTGAGCGTCGTGGTGGTGCGGGTGGTGTTCGCTCCGCAGGAGGACGCTGACGGCGTTTCGCCGAGCGCGGAGGATGTGCTGGAGGTGGCGGCACGGGCCCAGCGCGGGATCACTAGGTTTTTCAATGGTGGTTTGCGGCTGCCGAGCGGGGACCGCCTGCAGGTGACGCTGCAAGCGGTGGACGATGCCGCACACGCGCATCATGTGGTCAAGCTCTACACAGCGGTGAAGCGCACAACAAGCAACGCCTGGCCTGCGAACGTGCAAGCGTTCGTGGCGGCGCATGAGATCGGCCATCTGATCGGGTTGCGGGATGAGTACCGGGAGGCGGCATACGGTCCGCGGCCGGTGTACGACGACGGTGCCCTGATGGTCGGGTTCTTGGTGGACCAGCAGGGGCGTGCGCTGCTCGACGAGGACCGGCTGCCCAAGCCTGCGGGCCACAGCCGTATGACTGTGGCGCCCCGGCACTTGCGTCAGCTGGGTGCGGCTGTGGACCAGGCGCTGGGCGTGGCACGGCCGCGGATCGATGGTGAGACGGCGTTTGCGACGGAGGACGCCATAGCTCCCAGGTCGGACGGGCTGCCTGCCAGGGCGCACTTTTCGCTGGAGGTCCGTCAGGCCGTCCTGTACGGGGACACGCGAACAGGACGGGCAGGTGCGCTGCCCTCCCGGGGAATATCTGCTCGCCCGCGGCGCGAGCCGGAATGGATGAACGAGAACAACACCTTCAGCGCCATCTCGCCGCTGCCCGGCGCGGGTGAGGAAACCACCCGGGTCGCTCCGGTCGCCGGGGACATCGTGGCGCCGTTTCGGCTGCGGCGGCAGATGATGTTTCCCGAGTACTGGACGGAGGATGACGCGGTCTACGCCGCCGAGCAGAGCTACCTCCACGCACTGCGCGGCAACAACGTAACCGTCGTTCCGGGACGTGACCACATCTACACGTGGGTGGGCGAATACGGCGGAGTGCGCATCGAGGGCGAGCTCCGCGGAGACGTCTTCACCAGTTTTCGGCTTGCGCAAGATCAGTCGGGGCTGAAGGTGCCGCCCTACCTGCCGGCACCTGTACAGATTCCGCGGCCGATTGCGGGCCCGGCGTTCGGGCATCGTGTTGAGGACATCGCGGCCTACGGAGACCGCGTCAGCCGGACCGGTGCACATCATCGCCTGCCCGCAAGGAACGCCTTCGGCCGCGGCGTGCATGCGAAAACTGTCGAGACGCTCAACAACGGTACTCACGCGGCTGATGTCTACTTCCTTGATCCGGAGCTCGGCCCGCGCGACGTGCTTGCCGAACTTCCGAGCAGGTGGCGGTTGCACACTGCGGGCAAGTCCACGGTCTTGTTCCCTGAGGCATGGACACCGCAGCAGGTTCTCGACAATGTCGAGCAGGCGCACCTTCAGGCGGTGACCTCCGAGCGCACCAGGCTCCTGGACAACGGCGCCTACCATTGGGTCGGTGATTCCAACGGGGTAAGAATTGAGGGCCTGGTCAGAAACGGCCAGTACGTCGCCTACCGGCCTACAGCGCACCAGCCGTACACCGACTGGCCATCAAAGCAGCAGCCCGTCGCGGTGACACCCCTGGCCCCTCTGACCGGAACTGACCACGTCAAAATGCAACGCGTGCTGTTTCCCAATGGACAGCACGCCCTTCAGTTCGCGGTCTACGTTCACCTGGACCTCGAACCAGGCGCAGACGCCGCTGCAGCAGCCGCCATCTGGCGCCTGCTGCAGCTGGGCGCCAACATGTGGACCAAGCCCCGCTCGAACAGCGGGACTCTGGTCAGGTTCGGATTGGTAAGAGTTCAGCAGCCCGGTCCGACCGCGGTGTCCCTACCCATCGGCCCGGAAAACCTCTCGGCCGAACAGATCGCACGATTCTTGACGGATCTCTTCCCCGTGAAATCGGACCAACGGTCCATTGAGGAGCTGACGCAGTCACTCATCGCCAAGGATCCCGACCCCCTGTGGATGGCGCCGACCGGTAGCGTCACGGACACAAAGATGACAGGAACCGCGTTCCGAAAGAACCTTCAGAACTGGCTGCTCAGGACCGACGTTCTGGTCGGTCCAACCACACTGAGTGCATACGACCCGACCGATTCCAATACCGCGGAACAGCATGCTCCCACCCTGCTGGAAGTCGCCGATGTGCAAAAAGCATTCGCTCCCGGTCTGGAACCTGTCATGAGCCAGGGCCTCCCGCGGAACTGGACCCGCGATGATCTGCTCGCTGCCGCATACACGACGTACGTCTACCGCGCGTCAGCGAACGCACGGTTCAAGGTCCTCCCGCAGGACCCGGACACGGACACCTCGGTCGTACAGGGCCTATTCCGCGACGTCGCGGTAGAAATCACCATCAGAGGCGAACAGAAACAGATTGTCGCCGTCCTCGGGACAACAGCGTCCCCCGGATCCGCCGAAGCACCCTCTCCGCAGGGGCAGGGTAAATCACCAGCCGCCACGGACACGGGTATAGGTATGCCCGGTATGAGTACCCTGCCCACCACAACCCCCATCGGCCAGACCCCCACCAGCCCCGACGCCAGCCCGGAACGCCTCGCCCGACTGCAAGCCGCCCTGGACACGCACCGGCCGAGCACCCCGGACACCCCCCGTCCCGGCGCCCGGCCCACCGCCCCGGGCTCCCTGGCCTCCCCGGAGTCCACGACCGGGAATGACGAGAGCGCGACGCCACCGCCCGGGCACAATCCCGGCAACGACGCGGTGTCCTTCGATCACAGCAGACGTGGGGGCTCGTCCTGGCGTGGGGAGTCTTCGGCCCGCGTCATCGGGGAGATGGCCGGGCAGGCAGCACGCGCGGCCGCGGACATGGAGGCCACCCGACTCGCTCAGACAGGGCCGGTCCCCGGACCCGCCTGGGGACAGTACTGCCTCCGCCTGATCGAGGACCTCGCGAACCGCCTGACCGGCCGGATCCGAACCGGCCGCACCGCTGATGACCTCACCCTCCACGCCGGCGAACCCGCACGCCGACACCTCAACATCCCCACCGACCTGTGGCACCCCGTCACCGACTACACCACCCTCACCCACACCCTGGCCCAGACCCCACCCGGCACCCTCGCCTACCTCATCACCGGCCGCCCCTCACACATCGGCCACGCCGCCGCCATCGCCCACACCACCGACCACGGCCTCATCCTCATCAACCCCACCACCCCCGGCCACCACACCCTCACCCCCCTCACCACCACCAGCGATCGCAACAGCAGCACCCAAGGCAGTGGTGTGCGCGGGGCGGCAGGCACCGGCACACAGCACACCGACGGCAAAACCATGCCCGACACCGTGGACGGACTCACGCCTGGCGCCCTGCTCGCGGACCACCTGCCCGCCCCCGTCCACAGCCGCGTCCTCATCACCGGCCCCGACGGCCACCTGATCACCCCCACCCCCCAACCCACCACCACCCCCACCATCCAGGCCCTCACCGACCCCACCCACCCCCACACCGGAAAATTCGCTCCCATACAGCACGGCGACGCGGAAAGGCTGAGAGATTATATCAACGCCTCAAAGGAAGGAGGCCGCACCCGCGATAAAATTGGCGCTGAGCTGTTCACGCGCAGCCGCAGCAGCGGCGATATCACAACTCTGGTCAAGGGGCTGGAGGAATACCCTGCCCGCTATCGGACCTGGAACAAAGAGGGCACCACCTATTACAGGTTGATCATCGATCCGGACACCAATAAGGAATACCAGATGCCGGCGGGCGCCATAGATGCGCGAGATCTGGATGGTACCGCCCAGCCCCAGCTCGTTGTCGACCCCGCGGTCCTGGCTAAGGTGAAAACCGCTGTTGACAATGCAGGGGCGAACGGCATCCCCCTCCATGATTTTAATGGCATCTTGTCCAAGAAGAATAGGAAGTACGCCACTGCCGCGGTGCAAGCGTTGATTGACACTGGCGACTATCGAAAGGTCAAGCAGGGCAAGGGTTTCTTGATTCAGCTGATTGACGCTCCCGATACGCAGCCTCAAGCACCCGATCCATCAACCCTGCAGCGGCTCGCGGATTCCCTCGAGGTGGCGGGAGAGAAGGGCATGTCACGATCGGATATCCTCAAAACACTGCCACGCCGTTACGCCGACAAGGTGCGGGTGAACGCTCTGCTGGGGGGATTGGGGGGGGCTCCGGGTCTGTACCGGACGTGGAAGGTGAAGCCACCCAGCAGGGGCCTCGTCGCTGAGTTCTATGGTCCGGCGGGTCCGCCGGTGGGGCCGGAGTACCCGGCGCCCGCGAATGGCAGTGGTGTGCGGGTGCTGGGTGACCCGTGGGATGTGGGGCTGGTGACGTCGGCCCGGAGCCACTGGCTGAGCACGCCCGAGGGGCGGACGCCGACCGTTGTACAGATGCGCACGGCTGTCGCCGACCACCTCGAGGAGCTGCACACCGGGCACGACCCCCAGGGCTCCCATGTGTGGCAGGCCCTGGAACACGCTCTCCTGAAGGAACCCTCCGCGAACTGGTCGTCGAGCAGTGACGAGGCCCAGATACAGGACGACCGGGCGCGGCTGATCGCCGAGATTCGCAGCGGGGAGCGGACACCGGCCGCATGGGTCGCCATCGGGCACCTCGCCCCCACCCTTTTCCCTTCCGCCGCGCCGGCCCCGGCCGCCACGTCATCCAGCACACTGGGCAACACGCTTGGGCCCGTGGGCGGACCGCAGGCCGCTGCGGTCATACCCGGTCACGTGCCGGGCACGTGGCCGGGGATGGTGCCTTCGCCGGTCGCCCAGGACTCCTGGCGTCTGGGTTCTTCGTCAGGTGGGCATGGCGGAGGAGTCGACGATCCGGCTGGTGTGGAACAGGCCGCTGAGGGCATGGGGGATTGGCAGGGCCGCTCGCTGGGAGCGGGTACCTCGCCGATGACCGAGGCCGATCAGCCGGTTGCGGGGGTTTGGCCCGGGGAGGATCCCTCAGCGTGGTATGCGTCGGGTGATGCGCGGGAGGGGATGGTGACCCCCGGTCCGGACGCGGCGTACTCGCCGCTCGTGGATCAGGGACCTGCGGAGCGCGGAGAGCCCGTGGAGGCGCCGGGTGACCCGCGGGGCGGGCTGTGGTCGGGTCATGATCTGTCCGCGGGTCCGGTCAGCGAGTACCTGGACGGGGTCAACGCGCATCTGGTGGGCCCGCCGGCGGGGCCGGGGTACCCACCGCCTGCGGGTGGCAGTGATGCGCGGGTGTTGGGTGATCCGTGGGATGTGGGGCTGGTGACCTGGGCCCAGGGCCAGTGGCTGAGTACGCCCGAGGGGCGGACGCCGACCCTTGCGCAGATGCGCACGGCTGTGGCCGACCACCTCGAGGAGCTGCACACCGGGCACGACCCCCAGGGCTCCCATGTGTGGCTGGCCCTGGAACACGCCCTCCTGAACCAACCCCTCGCGAACTGGTCGTCGAGCAGTGACGAGGCCCAGATACAGGAGGACCGGGCACGACTGATCACCGAGATCCGTGACGGGGCACGGACACCGGCCGCATGGGTCGCCATCGGGCACCTCGCCCCCACCCATTTCCCTTCCGCCGCGCCGGCCCCGGCCGCCACGTCATCCAGCACACTGAGCAACGCGCTCGGGCCCGTGGGCGGACCGCAGGCCGCTGCGGTCACACCTGGCCACGCGCCGGGCACCTGGCCGGGGATGGTGTCCCCGCCGGCTTTCCAGGGAGACGTCTGGCCTCCGGGCGATGATGCGGCTGCTGGATTCACCCACGAAGACCCCGACTCGATGCCCGGCATCCTGCCCGAACCCGGACAGGAACCCGGGCAGGAACCCGGTGATCAGATTTCCGGCATGGGTGCGTTCCCCTTCCGGACGGCGGGTAATGTCCCCGCCCCGAACGCGAACGACCCCATGACAAGCGGTGACCCGTTCCCCAACCCGGCCCAGAAAGTCCAGTGGCACGGCCTGGAAGACGCCCTCGCGCGCACCTGGTTCACGCCGGACGAAGTGGCCTCGATAAAACCGCTGCCCGAAAAACCGCTGCCCGAGTTCGGGACCAGTGACCAGGCCACCTCCCCCACAGGCGCGTTCCCGTCCCAGACGGGTAATGTCCACGCCCCGCACACGGACGACCCCATGACAGGCAGTGACCCGTTCCCCGAACCGGTCTACCAGCAGGGCCAGTGGAACGGCCCGGACGACGCCGCCGCGGTGACAGGGCCGGGCAATGCACCGGAAAACCTGGCAGCCCAGTGGTGGTGGCCAGGGCAGTCTCAGGTATTCATGGCCACACTCGACCCCACCTTCGACACCAAACTGCGGAACGTCCTCCAAGAAGCCGTCGGCTTCGCCCTCAACGACCCGAACACCAGCGCACAACACCTCACCCGACTGCAAGCAGCCCTCGGCACACACCAGCCCGCTGCCTCCGCGGAGCGCGGTTCAGGTACCCGGGAACGTGTCGAGCTCGCACAGCGGGACTGGACGGGACAGGTGGCGGAGGTGGCCGCGCGAGGTGAGTACGTCGAGCTGCGGGGCGGGGCCCGTCGGAGTCCGCGTGGTGGGATGACGGGCGGTGTTCCGGGTCTTGAGCTGGCTGTGGAGTCGCGTAACCCGCGGATCTGGGACCGGCCGGGTCTGCTGCGGGAAATCGGGCAGGTCGTAGCGGCCGGCCACGGTGGAATGCCGGGGTCTGCGGGACTGTCCCCGCACGAGATGTCCGAACAGGAGTGTCTGATCCTGCTGCAGTCGCTGCGGGACAGCCTCTTCCCTCAGGGCATCGCCCCTGCGCGGGCCGTCGATGACAGCGTCCTGGACGGCCGCACTCAGGAAGGCCCGCTCGCGCTGGGTCCGGGTTGGCGCACCGTCGCTTCCTTCGACCGGATCACAGAGGCACTCGCCGCCGCCGGCCCCGGCACCGCCGCCTTCGTGCTCGCCCGGCGCTCCTCGGGCAGGGGGCACGCGTTCGCCGCCTATGCGCTTCCCGGCACGAGCGACGGCGGGATCCGGGAAGACGTGTCCCCGACGGAGATCGTCTGGATCGACCTCACCGCCGGTGGCGACCGTCAACTGGCCGCACGTCCCCCCGGCATGGCACCCCTCGAGGCACGCGCGGTCATCATCGACAAAAACGCCCGCGTCGCGGCTGGCGCACTCCCGGAACACATCGAATCCACCTCGGTACAGGCACTCATCGATCCCGCCGGCACGCACCAGTACGGCGCCCTGGGAATCGAGGTGGAGTTCCACCAAGACCTCGGACTGAAAAGCCCGGACGCCCCAGATGTCTATGGGCAGGTCATCGCGACCCACACTTCCGGCGCGGATCTTACGTTCGACGCGCGGCGGTTCTGGCGAAGTGGCGATTCTCTGTACATGACCTGGGATGATGCATATAGAGCAGGCCATGCGGAACCGATAGCAGAGGATCACCACATCCCGGAGTTTGTTTCTGCTCCTGCCTCCATACTCCCCGGGGAGACACGCACCCTGGATTTGAAGGCCACGAAAATACTTCTGGAATCGACGCGCAGACACCTGAACGTCACCGAGGCGAAAACACTCGGAGAGATCCTCCACGGCCGGGACGGATGGAGCGTGGAGCCGCACCTCATGTCTCATGTCATTCATCCCGCCCCGGCAGGTGGCGACGGGGAAAATCTCTACACTCAGATGACGGTCGGCTTGCCGGTCGACGGTTTCCTCTCCCTGCTCCACCTGAACGACGCGCGCACAGATGGTATGGCATATGACCTTCTCGACCTTTCGCGCGGGTTCGGCAGGATATATGCTGAAAAGTTCGTGTCAGGATTTTACGGCTACGATATTCCCGATTCCGGAATATATTTGCTGACATCGGACCGGCTGGTGCGAGAGGTCTGGGGATACGGCTGGCTGGCCTTCAATCATGCCGCAGCCTTGTTCCTGTCTGCCGTAAACCATCGCCGTTTGGCGAAGAACTGGGTTCCCACTGCCTCGAGGAACCCTCTCGGGGAATTGCACGCAGCCCTCCATCCGGCAGTGCAGGACTTCTTCGAACGAGAATACGGCAACATCGAACAGAATTTCGTACGAGTCATTACTGGACTTGCCGAGAAATACCAAGACCACGAAATAGAATCTCCGATCGACCAACTTCTCTATATTCCGATCGGAGATGAAGGGAATTTCACCCCGAGGGATTATCTCGCTTTTGCTTTCAGGGGGAATAACAGTGGCCGTCCCGTCAGTCAGCGAGACGCCATCGGGATGAGACTGGATCCTCTGTACGACCGGCTCGAAATGCAGGACGGAATTCCACTGGCACTGCTGGAACTCCGGCAATTCGGATCAAAGGCAGGGCTCGTTTCCTCTCGTCAGAGGAACCAATATCTCCGTGAAGTGTCCGATAATGTGCGGCAGTCCTTCCTGAATCATCGGCAGGAGGCGACCACGGATCACCTCGGCGAGATGGCAAAAAGAATTCTCTCCCACCCCGACGTGTCCCAGATCGCCCCCCTTCTCAAGATCATCCCGCGCATGGTGGTAGCCGGCCCACCGGGCACCCCCGAGACCACCCACAGCGACCAGACGCTGTTCCTCGCGCGGTCACTCGACGAGTTCACTCAGAACCGGCCCTTGCCCGCCCGCGCAATTGAAGAGCTCAATGTTCTGTCCGCCACGATCCAGAAATTGCTTTCGGAGGGAGTATCGGACCTCGCAGACCCCGAGGTCCGCGCAGGATTGATCAGGGCCATCCAAGCCGTTTACCGTCTCAGCACACCACACCGGACAGAAATCCATAGGCCAACGGAACAGACCGTCCACCCGTCATTTTATCCGGGTGGCCCACGGGGCGGTCAGGCGTCGCACAGGTCTGGTCTTTTCTATCCGCAGGGTGGCCAAAATCCGTGGAACCGGCCGGGCGGCTCGCGCGATACCGGTCTGGATCCAACAGGGCTGCCCCTGGGCCATCGCATCACCGTGGAGGGACCAGAGGCCCGCTCTGTCGTCACCGTCCCGCACACGCCCACTCGCCCCATGGGAGACGCGAAGGGGAAACAGCAGCCGGCCTGGACCCGCTTCGAACTGTCCGATCCCTCCCGGCCGCACGCCCAGTTCGGCTATGACGTCAGCGACACCGGAGAGATCCACTACTCCCACCACGACGACAGCGACGGCAACGGCGACGGTGAGGGGGTGACCCGTCTGTCCGCGGACGGCTGGACGGCCTACGGAGACGACTTCCTCCACCTCGACCACGGAGTAATACTGCGAGGCGATACCGGCTGGATCGGCCGCATCGACAACTGGGACACCCTGCACCCCACCCTGGACACCCCCGAACCCACCCACACACTCCGCAGCGACGGCCACACCCTGCACATCACCCCCCACACCACACACACCGGCCCCACCCTCCGCCTCCCCCTGACCCCCACAACCACCACCACACAGCCATCGGCCCGCAACCTCCCCCGGGCCCCCGAGACCGCCACCAGCCACCAACCGCAACACCAGCCGGACGGTGACAACACCAGCACCCCGCCCACGGAGCCGACCACCGGCATCGTCGCGGACGTCACCGGACCCCGCACCGACGTAACCACAGCGGTGGCCTTCGAATCGTTGGCGGTCATACCTTCCGACGACGGCACTGACGGTCAATTCCTCCACGTCGACCCACAATCGGCTCCCCCGCACCTTCAGACCACCGAGCCCGGACAGGTAGTGACCGAGGGGGCCGCTCGTTTTGAGAGCGGCGTCGGCCTCACCCGTGCCCCTGAGCTGACACAGGAACTGAAGGCACGCCTGCACGACGATCGTGTCCGCTCCGCGCTGATCGTCCGGTCCGATGTGGAAGGCCTCGCCTACGACAGCCGTCTGGACATCACCTGGTATCTCAACCCGCGGGCTGAGATACCCCTCCGCGAGGTAGGCCTGAACGACCAGGACACGATCCGCCTCGTCCTGGCCAAACCCGCCATCGACCCCGGACTGGCCACAAGCCTGCGCCGGCACCACGATTTGTCGGCGGAATCCGCGCAGCAGAGCCCGACACCCGTAGCAGCTCACGACGACGGGCAAAGCGCACCCCATCCGGGCATCGACGACCTCCTCGATGACGTCGACCATGCCGCGGACGACCGGGCCGCGTTCACACCAGATGCGGACACGGAACGTTCCCACGCCGACATACCGACACCCTCCACACGCATAGACGCGGACCCCGCCAACACGCCGCGTGGAACGCACGGGACACCGCCACTCGCCATGGGGACAGGAAATCGTGCGCCAGAGCGCCGGATGATGGCGCCCCAGCGGCGCGTTGGCGCGCTGCGCAGGGAGTGGCCGCAGGGCGCCGATCCGGTGCAGCATGTACAGGGTGCTGGTCCGGGCATCGTGCATGTGCATCGGTACTCCGGCGTAGGTGATCCCAGACTCTCCGAGATCGCCGGGATCATCCTTGACGCGAGTACCTGGGTCAGCCGGGCAGGTCACCCCAAGCCCGAGATCAAAGTCATCGGATATACGGAGCAGAACTCTTCCGAGAACGAGGCGGCCATCAGGAATGCCGGGATGCGCGCAGAGCTCGTTTACGCGGCCCTGAGCTCCCTGCTCTCCGAAGGCTGGGAACGCAATATATCTCTCCGGGCGTTCCAGGACAAAGCATTCGACATATCGGTGGAGGTCCGGTCGGCCGCGGAAGGCGGCGTGAATGTCGAGGTTCTGTACCTTCGGACAGAATCAGAGCGCCCGAGGCCGGCGACCGCTGCTCTCGCTTCGACATCCGCCGTCCGGGCGACGCACCGCACTCGACCCGGACACGCTACGCAAGAACCGCCGTTGCGGACGGAGTCGGATGTGTGGAAGGAGCGGATCCTTCAAGACTTCGGCGTATCCGTGAATTCGAAGACCGTGGCCGAGGCTGTCAACACGGCCTATTCGACGAACGTGAGCAAGCCACTTAAGTGGGATGCTTCTTCCCTGTCGCAGGTCCACGCGGCATTGAATCACTATAGGCCGATCATTGACAGGCAGCGCGCTGCCAAGAGCGGTGGCAAGCTGGGAATCAAAAAGATCGGCTTCCTGTCGACCTTCCCCGGCGAAGAGATTGAAAATTTCCGTACTGCCGGCATTCATTTCGATTCCGTGGTTGCTCTCTTCTCGACCGCACGCAAGATTCTGGCAGGCCGTGACCAGTCCGCTTACCGGCCGGACGGGATTAAGTGGGTAACGACCCACGAAATAGCCCATTCCGATATGTTTGATGATGCGCTGCAGGAGTTCATCGAGCAGTTCCGCCAGCGGAAAGACAGTTCACTGGTGACTGCGGAAGATGGCATCACGGAAACTCCGGAAAGTGATTTCCGGGAGTCGATCAGATGGTTCCTGCGGGATCCCGAAAGGTTGAGGACATTGTGGCCCCGGCGCGCACGGGCGATCGATAGGCTGATCGGACCCGGCCCTGGGCCGGCGTTGCGGACCGGTGAGACCCGGACTGCCGGAGCGCGGCGCATCGCGGCGGAACTGGCCGCCTACCTCCCCTGGTTTACCCGCATGGTCGGCGAGTGGGACGAGAACGGCCACCGGACCACCTATGAAGAGGCGATCAGCGAATACGCCCAAACGTCCCCGAGGGAGGATTTCGCCGAAACTGCGACACACTACTTCAACGACAGGGAATACCTGCGTGAGTATGCGCCGCAACGTGCCGCGTTCTTCGATCGTCTGGTGAAGTCCTGGGAGTCCTGGGCTGAGCCATCCACAAGCCACACGGCACACAACCGGGCAGCAGCCTCCCGCACGCCCCGCCACATGATGGTCAAGCAGGCCACGGAACATGTCACCGAGGCACACGCCGGGCGGCAGGGACAGATCGGCCCGCGGGGTATGGACCAGGTTCAGGATGGCCACGAGGCTGACGAGTTCGCGTCAGCCACAGATGGGCCGATAGATCGGAACGTGGTCTCCCCGGCGGATACCGGTGGGGTGCGCGTGGCCGCTGGGACGGCGATGACCTCGCCCTCGCAGGAGGGCGCCGGGTACGGGCCCGGCGGCGTGCGGCCCGAGCCGGTGCGGGAGTCTGCGCACGACAGCCTTGTCGTGCGTGAGGGACCGGCCCGTTTCCCTGGGGCGGGCGAGTCCGCCGAGATCGTTTACGGCGGTGGTCTTACGGCCGTCGTCGAGTTCGCTTCCGATGGGGTCGCCCTGCCCCTCGTGGCCGCGGACGACGTGTCGCAGGACGGGCCCGCGGGAGTGGAACCCGCCACAGGGCAGGCAGCCACTCCTGCCTCGCCTGCCCACGAAGCCGGCGAAGGCAAGACAGCCGCCGGCCCTACCCAGATCCCTCACACGGGGTCAGCGTCCGCGCAGACCGGGGAGGTGCCCGGTGGCAGGGGCCGCACACAGGGTTCGTCCGCCGTCGAGACCGTGCCGCGCGGCGAGGCGACGGGCCCTGAACAGGAATCCCCCGCCGGCCTCGCCGCCGGTACCGGCGACCCGCACAGCGACGATGGCACAGCGCCTGGCAGCACGATCGGCGTCGCGCGTGCTCTCGAGCAGGCCGAGAACTTGTACCAGTCGGTCAATCTCGCACTGCCGAAGAGCGAGCGGCCGGTGTCGCGAGAGGTGGTGGAGCAAATTCGCCGGGAGCTGGTTGAGAAGGCCGGGGGTTCGCTGGGGCGGATCAATACGCGGGCACTGGCAACGGACATCGCCGCACGCGTCCTTGGCCGCGAGCTGCCGCGCATGCGTGCCGGTGTCGGGGCCGCCATGCTGCCGCTGGACGAAGATCAGCGGGAGCGCTACCAGGTGGTGCATCCGGACATGGAAGGGTTCGTGTTCCGGCCCAGGGTTGAGGCGATCGTGGCGGACAACGAGGTGCATCACGCGCTGACAGGAAAGCGGAAGGAAGGCGTCTTCCCAAGGCTGTCCGTGAACCTCATGCAGCGTTATGCCGGCCGTGTGTTCCGCGAGACGCAAGAGTTGCTGGAGCGGTATGCGGGGGTGGTTTCCGACCGTGTGGGCCCCGAGATGCTGCGGGAAGCGCGCGCGTCGAAATCACTTGACAGCGAACTGGAGCGGTTCCCGGAGCTCGCCTCGTTCCACCATCAGCGTCCAGGCAGTTCGCAGACGCTGACGCCCATCAAAGATAAGGGGCGCACGTATTACCGGGACACGAACATCCCCTTCGATGAGATGACGGAGTGGGCGTTCGAGGTGGGCGGTACCGCGGTGAGCGTGCACACCGATCCCACCGAGCCCGAGCAGCTGACCCAGCAGCGGATCGAGCAGTTGGAAGACGCGGTGAGCCGGGTCCAGGACGCCGGCTTCTCGGTCCCGGCCATACGCGTCTACCTGCCCAAATACGCCCAACCGATCGCAGCCCTCTCCGGCGAGGACACCCAGGTCGACAAGAAGGCGCCCAAGGACTGGAACGCAGACGGGCAGTTCTTCCAGCCTGACATGCTCGTCCTCTCCCCCCGCCTCCTCGCCTCCAGCGCCCCCACGCGTGAGGCCGACGGGACTTTCACACATCTGGACTCGCAGTTCGCCGACTCCGGGATGGCGACCATCATCCACGAGCTCGGGCACTTCCTGCACCACACGCAAAATCCGTCACACTTCTACGACACCACCACCGCCACCGAACTGCTGGACAAGAAACCCGCCCGAGCGCTGTCCGCCTACGCTACGGACCCCCTAGAATTTCCCGCAGAAGCCTTCCTCGCACTGGTCATGGGAAGGCCCCTGACCCCCGAACAAGACGCCCTCTACACGGCACTGGGCGGCCCCCGCCCCACAGGACCACTGCGCCCGCCACCCCGGCCACCCCTCAACGCCGACCAACTGCGCGACCTCACCGATGCCGTCAACTCCCAGCTACGCCGCCGCAGACTGCCCGACATCACCACCCCTTGGGTCGCGGAAAACTATCCACGCCTGCGCATCGACCTCACATGGAGCTACCCGGGCCTGACCGCGGCCGCACTCGCGGACATCCGCCAGTACGGACACATCGCCCGCATGCACGGTGGCGCACCCGACACCACGACAACCCGCGCCCACAACACAGCCACACACCCCGCCGATCAGACACCTGGGGCCGGGCCCTCCGGCCTCCACACGGACAAGGGCAAGGCCCGCCAGACACAACAAGCCCCCGAACCCAGCCTTGAAAGCGGGCACCCCACCCAGAGCGGCACACACCACGCCACACAAACCGGTCCGTCTCCCGCGGCGATCACCACCGCCCTTCCGGCCCCGCCGACAGGCACCGGAGAGGAAGCGCGACCGTCTGTGCCTGCGGGCCGCGACGACACATCTGGTGCGCGGACTTCACCGGTCCGACCCGCCTCACCCGGTGAAGCCGTACCCGCCTCGCAAGCCCCCGCGGATCCCGGGACCGCACGAACCGGCCCCATGCACCAGACCACCGAGCCCGGACAGGTGGCCGCCGAGGGGGCCGCTCGTTTTGAGGGCGGCGTCGGCCTCTCCCGTGACTCTGAGCTGACACAGGAACTGAAGGCACGCCTGCACGACGATCCTGTCCGCTCCGCGCTCATCGTCCGGTCCGATCTGGAGGGCCTCGCCTACGACAGCCGTCTGGACATCACCTGGGACCTCAACCCGCGGGCTGAGATACCCCTCCGCGAGGTAGGCCTGAACGACCAGGACACGATCCGCCTCGTCCTGGCCAAACCCGCCATCGACCCCGGCCTGGCCACAAGCCTGCGCCGGCACCACGATTTGTCGGCGGAATCCGCGCAGCAGAGCCCGACACCCGTAGCAGCTCACGACGACGGGCAAAGCGCACCCCATCCGGGCATCGACGACCTCCTCAAGAAGGTTGACCAGACCCCGGAGGGCCGGCCCACTTCCCGTTCCCCCCGTGCCCCGGTCCCAGGGCCACGGCGAAGTCGCGTGAACGCGGCCGTCGGCCCGGACGCGCCGGCGGCCGCAGAGGGGCTGGGGGGTGAACTGTCTATCGATGTAGCGCCAGCCGTGGACTACAAGCTTGTGCACCCCGGAGACCAGGACTTTGTTGTGGAGAGCAACCTCGGTGAGGTGGTCTGGAACTTTTCGAACACAGAACCTCATCGAAGGTTTCTTGAGGGGCTCGTTGCTGACGAGCCGACCCGGATCGTTCCGCTGTGGGAATGGCAGCTGGAAAACACCGCAAGTACCTATGTTTCCACGACACGCAACAGCGACCTTTGGTACGGCGCACGGCGCTACAGGTATAAAGTCGAAACTTCAATGAATGCCGACGCCCGAGGGATTGACGCCAATGCGACAATCCAGCGACAGCGAAACGCCGGTATCCTTCCGGTGAAAGCTGTCGAAGAATATGATGAGTATTCAGAATTCACCGAAGAGGAGGAGGTTTCGTTCACAGGGATGATTCAGCCGGGCGCCTTTGTTAGCGTTTATGACAGAAAGCACAATAGGACTGGCAAGTGGAATTCAGAACTGGGTGATGTTGAGTGGATTGATGGTGCGCATGACGGTGCGAGATCATTTGAAGGGATCAATTCAGATGTCGCGCCAAATCTCCCGCTCCAGGAATCCGATGGCGATCGCATGCCTGCATCCACCGGATTGAACGACGCGGCTCGGCTCGCTCCCGTCAGCTCGATATTGGAAGAGCATCATTCTGCTGCTGAATTCGCCCGGGGCGCGGGCGAGGTGGTATCGGATCGATGGATTCCTTATGGGGCGAATAAAAGGAATGGCCAGCCGGCCGGCCAGGAGGCTTTTAGCTTCACGCGGAGCGTGAGTGGCAGGTTGCGGGTGCTCCGGTTGCCTCAATCGGGTGAACGGTTGCAGGTAGGATATGCATGGATATGGCATGGAGGTGCTTCCCCAGCCGCAGACGTCCTGTCCATGACACGCCGAATTCACTTGCGCGGTAATGGTGTGAGTCGGGAGCAGATTTCCGATGTTGAAGCGCGAGTAAAACGCGGCTTGGATGATCTGATAAATCGACGCGGCTACCGATTGCCCGCTCTGCAGCCAAATGTCGTGTTCGGCCCGCAGTGGCCGGGGCCAATTCTGCGGGTTGGGGTGGAATTCGTCGGCAACGAGCACTCCGCTCACGAGGTAGTCGAGGTCGTGCCGGGGCTTCCCATAATTGGCCTGCCTATGCGAACGAACCGTTGGTACGCTGATGTCGCTTCGTTGGCGTTCGTGCACGAGATCGTTCACGGCCTGGGTTGTTGGGACGACCGTCCTAACGAGAAGGTGCTGCTGACTCCTGGTGGGCGAGGAAGGCAGGTTCTGGCTGACGGCGAGTCCAGCATTATGGATGCCATCGATACTGCCGGTTCCTTCGTGCTGACCGCCGACCACCTACAACAGATCGCGGAAATTTTCGCACCCCACAGCCACACCGGAGTTTTTTTTCAGACAGAAACCTCGGGCATTAAGTCGGAGTACGCGGCTTGGAATGACTTTGCCAACCGAGATCCGGATAATGCGAAATGGGTTCTGGAACACACCAATTCACTCTTCCGAAAGCATGCTGCAGAACACGGCACGGGGAACGACCTTGTCAGACGGCTGTATGACGCACTGACGCCTCACGAACGGAGTCTTTCGTCAATCCAACAAGCGAATCTTCTCTTCAATAAGGCCGTAGCAAATCGCAAGTATCCTATGCTCGGCGGAGTGAATGAAAGCATGCTTCACGCAGAAGATGATGGTTACGCAGAAAGTGAATTCGGAGAAATTCTCTGGAGGAGCACGAATGTGGAACCCTCTATAGTCTTCCAGGAAGGGTTCGAGGCGAAAAATGTCAACAATATCGTCTCCATTGATGCATGGGTCCGTGAAAATCCTGAAGCGCAGTTCGTTGCCACTACGCGATCATGGCTAAGTCGATTCAGGGGGGCGCGCTACAGGTATCAAATCAATACCAGGTTGAATTTCGATCCCACTGGCGTTGACGTGAATGCCCACTTCGAAAACAGGAAACTGCAGTCACCCCTTCCCGGCGAGAGGGAAGTAGTCTTTACTTCTTCTATTTCTCCGGCAGCAATCGTCAACGTCTACGACTGGCAGACCGATAAAACCGGAACATGGGACCCGGTCACCGAACGTGTAGCATGGAAAGACGGTGGTAAAGGTTTGTCAGGGCGCCCGCAGTGATGCGCGTCGGGGTCTGCCAGTGGAACGGCTCTGTCTCACACTCGCTAAGCTTGACTCTGTCGGGGATCTTGGAATTTCTAAGGGCTGTCCCGTAACTGCGGCCGTGGTGGGGTTTGGCTGTCTGGGCACTCCTCAACGTCAGCCGAAGATGAGCTCGACGCCCTCATCTACGCAGAAACGCAGGACGACAGTCAGCTGTTGGGCGTCCTGGATGTGCTGCTGGAGGATCGGTTCGTCGGGCTCCTCCTGCCACTGGCCGATGATTGCTTTCAGGCGGGGCAGCATCGCAGCGCAGTCGGCGGCGGAGAGGTCGTCGCCACCGACATCCGGGTGATCGAGGAGTGGCTCCAGGGTGGTGGAGATGTCGCTCCACGGCCGGTCGCCCCCGAAGCCCCACATCTCAGGGAGGTTGAACCCCTCGGCCCGTGCGAGCCGTTCCCGGAAGTCGTTGAAGCGGATGCAGGACCATGTGACGTCCGGGCTGCTGTTGTCTCCGTCTCCTGGGAACAGGATCAAGCCCATGTCGTCCTCCTCGCTTGCGAAGTGGACAGGATCGCCCAGCACGAGCTACGTCGGCAACTGAAATGATCACCGGGTGGCTGGTGTGATCACGGCGTCGGAGCCGTCTTGGATAGCCCCGTTCACGGGGCTGAGCCCGCGGCAGTTCGGGAAGCTGGTGACGGTTCTGCGGCGCGAGGGTGCGGACGCGGTCCGCAAGGGCCGGCCGTGGAGTCTGCCGTTGGAGGACCGGGCCCTGCTGGTCGCGGCGTACTGGCGCACGAACCTGACCATGCGCCAACTCGCCCCATTGTTCGGGGTCTCCAAGTCGGCGGCGGACCGGATCATCGACCACCTCGGGCCGATGCTCGCTCTCCAGCCCCGCAAGCGGTTCGCCAAGGATGCCGTGCTCATCGTGGACGGCACCCTGGTGCCCACCCGCGACCACACCGTGGCCGCGCAGTCGAAGAACTATCGGTACTCCACCAACCACCAGGTCGTCATTGACGCCGACACCCGCCTGGTCGTCGTGGTTGGCCGGCCGCTCGCCGGAAACCGCAACGACTGCAAGGCATGGGAGGAATCCGGCGCCAAAGCCGCCGTCGGCAACACGCTGACGATCGCCGACGGCGGCTACCCCGGCACGGGACTTGTCATGCCGCACCGCCGACGCAAAGGCGAAGAGCTGGCTGAGTGGAAGCAGGAGCACAACAAGTCACACAAGCAGGTCCGAGCCCGGGTCGAGCACGTCTTCGCCCGTATGAAGACCTGGAAGATTCTCCGCGACTGCCGTCTCAGAGGCGACGGAGTGCGCCACGCGATGCTCGGCATCGCCCGCATGCACAACCTCACCCTCACCGGATAGTCGAGCGGCCCGCACCAGGGCCAACCACGCCCGAGGCGACTCGGAGATCATTTACGGGACAGCCCTTAGACGAGTGGATCCGCAGGGCCTCGGCGAAGTCGTGTAATGCCAATTTGTGATCGTGAGGGCCCAGGAGGTGAGGGGCCGAACTTCCAGGAACTTGAGTGCTGGTAGCTTCGCGCCCGTGATCGTGTATCCGCTGTGGCATGTCGGCCACCAGAACGAAGCTGGCGGTGACGGCTCGACAGTGCACGTCGATGAGAGTGGCGTGTTCTGCGACGAGTCGGACGGCGATGACGTAAAGCTGCTCGGTATCTACTCAACCCTTGAACGGGTTGAAGAGCGTGTGCGTCAGGCTCGACTGCTACCGGGCTTCCGTGATGAACCGGAGTGCTTCTACTTCGACCCCTGCGAGCTCGATGAGGATGATTGGACCGAGGGCTTCGTTCGAGTTCCGCCGGGCGAGTAGGTCCGTGGACAGAGCCTTGATGGGCTGCCGTTCCGTGGTCACGTAAGCCTCGGGGCGTCGGTGTTTTCGGATGACGCCTACTTCCTGACGGGTGACCAGATTGGGCGGGGTCGCGTGCAGAACAGGCACGGACGCCCATAATCATGGAGTTCTCTACGCTCTGTGATCCTGGGAAGTCCGTGCCTGCCGACGTATCATCTCTGATCCCCCCTGCCCTGGATCAACTCGGCCCCCGTCCGGGAGCCACCCCCAGGGAGATCCCCGACCTGCTGGAGTGCCTCGCGTAGGTCCCAGACCCTCGTGATCCCCGCGGAGTTCGGCATCCGCTCGTCGCGGTGCTGGCCTTGACCGCCTGCGCGGTCCTCGCCGGTGCGAGGTCGCTGCTGGCGGTGAGTGAATGGGTGGCCGATGCCCCCGAAGAACTCCTCGAGCGGTTCGGAATCCGTGTCGACCCGCTCTTCCCGAAACGCTCCTGGCCTGCGGAAACAACAATCCGCAGAGTCCTGGCTCGGATCGACGCAAACGCCCTGGACCGGGCGGTCGGGATCTGGCTTGCCGGCCGGCAGCAGAACGCGGGCGGGTTGCAGGCACTGGCCGTCGACGGGAAGTCGCTGCGGGGTGCCGCCCGCGCCAAGGGCCGGAAAATCCACCTCCTGGCCGCCTGCGACCACGTCGGCGGGCTGGTCCTCGCACAGATGGACGTCGGTGAGAAGACCAACGAGATCACTCGATTCCGGCCTCTGCTGGACACGCTGCCTGACCTGTCCAGCACCGTCGTGACCAGCGATGCCCTGCACACTCAAGTCGACCACGCCACCTACCTGCGTGGGCGGGACGCCCATTACATCGTGATCGTGAAGCGCAACACGAAGAAACTCCGCACGCAGCTCAATTCCCTTCCCTGGAAACAGATTCCGCTCCAGGACCGCACCCGCACGATCGGGTACGGACGCTGCGAAATCCGCAGGCTGAAGGTCTGCACGGTCAACAACCTGCTCTTCCCCGGCGCCCGCCAGGCTGTCCCGATCGTCCGACGCCGCGTGAATCGCACGACTGGGAAGATCAGCCTCAAGACCGTCTACGCGGTCACCAGCCTCGCCGCGGAACAGGCCCCGCCCGTCCGGCTCGCCCAACTGATTCGCGGACACTGGACGGTCGAGGCCCTGCACCACGTCAGGGACGTCACCTTCGCCGAGGACGCCTCCCAGCTGCGGACCGGGAACGCGCCCCAGGCGATGGCGACCTACAGAAACCTCGCGATCGGAGCCCTCCGCCTCGCCGGCGTCCGCAACATCGCCGCAGGCATCCGCCGGACAGCCAGGGACCAAACCCGCACTCTCGCCCATCTCGGCCTCAAATGATCGAAAAGGACGAAGTCCGACTACGCCGAAGCCTTGGGTGTCCACCCACACCGCCGGGCAGTTCTCCACCCGAGTTGGGGTCCGTGCCGAAGAAAAGTAACGCCATGATTCCCTCCGGGAGGAGCCAGTTGCGTGTAGTTGCGCACCGACCCTCCCGCCGGCCGAAGCCGGCGTCAAGCGTCCTTCTCCGGGGCGGGAGTGGCACATCACGGGCCGACACGCTCACCGAATCCGCAGCGGCGTTGTCGGGGACGCATACGTTCGTCGGCACCTGCATCTCACCAAGATCGGAAAGCGCCGTGAAACGACGAGCCACCACCGCTCTCGCAACCGCAGCAGCCATCACCCTTCTGGCCACCACGCCCGCCCAGGCCAGCTACCACACCAGCAGGCCCAAGACCTGGAACTGCGGCTTCGACGACAGGTGCACCAAGGGCCACGAAGAGCGGTCCGAGGGACCAGAAGATCCTTTACTGGTTCGTGAGGGGATTCGAGAGCACCGTCATCCGGGTCGGCAGCAGCAAGTACGGCATGAACCACATCAAGGCCGGCGGAACACACAAGCGGAAGTTCAACCACCCCACGAACCAGCAGGCCATCGGCGCAAGTAGGTACGAGCCGCCCGCGCGCTGTGCTCCAGCAGTCCGAGCCCCGGGGAGGTCATGGCTGATCCCCGGGGCCCGTGGTGTGTCCGATCTGGGGGTCAGCTCTTCCCGGCCGCCGTGGCGGTGAGCCGGTCGGCGGCTTCTGTGTCCGTCATCAGCAGGACCTGCGTCGGGTGGGCGGTGTCGTCCTTCACGACGCGGGCGCTGCCCGGACTCCACCCAGTTCTTCGACGACATGATCGAAGTCTGCGACTCCACCATCCCGTACACCGAGGACGCCACATCGCCTCCCATCGACACCGCTCGTCAATTCGCTCAAGTTGGCCTACGGCCGGTGCCGTGTCGGCGGCTCGATCCGGACCCCGACCTTCCCGGCGACGTGGCCGGGCGACGTTTACCGAAGGTCGCTGTCAGCTGCCCGCCGGCAGACATCCTCACAGGTGGGACGTCGCGTGGGCGAGCTGTTGGCAAGCACGGTCAGCGCATGGCGCACTTCCCGGCTCAGCCGGAAGAGCCGGCGGCTGGCCTGTCCGCCCTCGTAGGCGGAGAGGCGGAACAGAGCGACAGCTTGGTCGTCACGGACGTCGTCAAAGGTGGCAGGGAGTCCTGCGAGCAGTTCGAAGTCACGTTTACCGGTGGCCGCGTCGGCCACCGTTTCCAGGGGCAGGCCGCCGAGGCGTTCAGCGGATATCGCAGCGTCGGCTGCGACCGCGTGGGCGGCCAGGGCAGTGAAGATCTCGATCAGTCGCTCTCCCGCAGCCTGGCTGATCCCCCAGGTCCGCAGATGCTCATGGCGATCCGTTCTTTCACCTGGTTCCTGGTCCGCCTGCGGCAGCAGGACACGTCCCAGGTGAGCACAGCGCCGCCAGAGAAGGTCAGGGGCCGCGGTCACGTCGGTCCTCTCTTCCGGAAGGAAACGGAAGGCCTGCGGCGGCCAACGGTCGGCCGCCGCAGGCCTTCCAATGTGCCACTACGCGCAGGGCACGTACAGGACCGGGCTGTAGGCAGTACCGCTCGCGGACCCACTGCTGCTCACAATCGTCCCGACGGTGACGGCTCGCCAGCCGACGTTCGGGTCACCAGGGCGGTTCGTACAGGTGGCCCGCGCCGTCGTGGACCTGAGCGGTGGAGCACACAGATACTGACGGGAGCTCGATGCGGCCGTCATCCATATGCCCGAGACTTGTCCTGACCACACACCACCGCAGCGACCTGCGGATCGCAGCGCCCTCCCCTGCCGTCAGTAGGCTGTTCCACCTCGTCGGGGCCGATGCTGTCCTGCGCCTCTACCCCACTCTTGAGGACGCGCTCGCCGCGTAACCACCGCGCGTGCCTGTCTAGGCGACGGTCGCCCGCCATGTACGCCGTGGCCACCCAGCCCTCCGGCCGTTACCCAGCTGTAGGCGCCTGACCGTCCTGCCTCCATGGTCGGAATGGCTATTGCGACTGCCCCACGCCAACTGGTGTGGGGCAGTCGGCGTAGCGGGAGAAGCCGCGCTCAGGGGTGTTGCGTTGCAGGGTGTCGCCGGCACTGTGATGCGCTTCACGGGGCGGTGCCTGCTGGATCCGTCCCGAGGAGGATGTGTCCGGTGACCCGCCTGCCGGGGGGTGCGGGGCGTATATCGATGGTTGTCGCGAGAGCCGAGACGATTTCCAGGCCGTGCTGCCCAATGCGCTCCGGCTCTGCGGACCGGACTTCGGGCAGTAGCGGCTCGCTGTCCCAGACGTCGACGACCAGAGATTCGCCGATGGTCTGGAGTTGCAGGAGGGCCGGGCCAGAGTGACGCTTCGTGTGCTCCCTCAGCGCAGCAGTCCGGTCTGCGGACGGCAGACCTCGCACGACTCGATGTCCGGGTCCGCCAGGGCCACCATGGCGTCTTCGCGGGAGATCAGCCCTACCTGGTCCGGGTAGGTGGCACAGCCTCCACGGTGGAGCAGCGCTGCGGAGGAGGAGCGTTGGGGCTGAATCTTCCAGGACATCTCTGCTCGTGCCTCCTCGCGCCGTGCTCGCTCCTGCGCTTCCTGGATCTCCAGCTCGCGGAAGCGGCGTTCGGTCAGCCCGACCTGCCAGCGCAGTCATTCGAGAAGTGCACGGTTCTTCTCCAGGTCACTGATGCCGGGGCGCGGCGTGCCGTCAGGCATGGCTATGCCTCGGGGCCGGCCGCGTCGTGGACGTGCGTGAGGGCGGTGCGTGCTTCGACCCGGTCCGAGCCGGCAGCGTCGCCCAGTACGGGTGGGTAATCACCTGCGTGGTCAGTTCCAGAATGCGCGCAGGGTATCCGGCGAGGCGTTCTGCCTGCTCGGGTGTGTATCCGGGGCTGTCGGGCTTTTCCGGCTGGCGGTCGCTGTGGAGCTGCTTGGGCGCCTTCCATCCGGGCGTCGGCTCAGCCGACCATGGCAGGGCCTGGGCGAACAGATCATGCTCTTTCTGCACCTCGTCGAGGGCTGCTTGCAGGTCGAGGAGGTCCTGAGGAATGGTGTACGCGGGCACGCCTCAATGCCATGTCTGTTCGAATTCTGGGTGCCACGGGACTGCCTCGCCACCCCGTGGGCAACAATTGTCGGATGACATCCGATGCCTCCCACCGCCCGGCCCCTGCGCGATCGGCCGTGCTCACCCCGACCGGGAAATTCGATGTGGTCTCCATCGTGCCGCTGGAAGCGGAGATCGAGACGGCACTCACCCAGTACGAGAGCATCGTCCTGGACGCCAGCGGCATCACCTTCGGCGACTCCATGTTCATCAGACTCGTCCTGACCACCCACCACCGCACCGACCTGCGCATCGCCGCCCCCTCCCCCGCCATCACCAGGCTCTTCGGCCTGATCGGCGCGGACAGCGTCCTGCGCATCTACCCCACCGTCGAAGAGGCCCTGGCCGCATAGCTCCACCTGCGGCGCGACATCAGAGGCCTGCACCCCACCTGCGGCTACGATGCAAAACGCACCGCCCCCGGCAGCTCCAATGCCGGGGCGGTGTGTTGCGTCGCGCGGAGCCGAGATCCTGAATGATGTCGTCCCAGATGTCGTCCCAGATGTCGTCCAGCTCTTCGACGTCGTCGTCGAGCCAGGCATCGACCGCCCGGTCCCACACGCCGCGCACGGACAAGCTCCGGCTGGACAGGTCCCGCTGGCGCTTGTCCTCCACCCTGGACTGGTCCACAGGGTTGATCTCGATCCGCGTTCCACGACCGTTGTTCGAACCGCCCCGGGTTTGACCGTTCGGCCGACCTGCGGCAGTTCGCGGCAACTGCCCCCAATCAGCTGTGGGTTGCTGACATCACCTACATCAGAACGTTCTCCGGCTGGGTCTACGCGGCCTTCGTCATCGATGTCTTCACCGCATGGTCGTCGGCTGGCAGGTCGCCACTTCGTCTCGCCCCTGCTCCCAGTTGCTGCTTACGCCGAGGTAGAGGGGCGGGGGCCACTCCGTCCAGTTCCCGGCCCCGGCTGCCCTCGTGGAAGGGACCATGGGCGGCCCTTGCGGACAGGATCCGCTCCCTCGCGGCGCAGTTCAGTCACCAACTTGCCGAAGACACGCGGGCTTAGCCCCGTGAAAGCGGTTATCCAGGACGACTCCGACGCCGTGATCACACCAGACACGACAAGATCGTTTCATGGTGCCGACACAACGTCGAGAATGCTCCTATGACTGAAGAGCTGGTGAAATTTCTCAAGGCGCGGCTGGACGAGGAGGCCGACTTGGCACGACGCTGCGACGGCGACGGATGCGGGGAGTGGTCTGCCCACGGACACACGGTCGACTTCTGTCAGGTTGACCTCTCCGGATTCCACCCCACGATTGCTCTGCATGTGGCTCTGCACGACCCGGCCCGCGTCCTGCGCGAGGTCGAAGCCAAACGGCGCATACTGGCCCGTCACGCCCGCGACCCATGGCCGTGCCACGACCTGCGAGACCTTGCCTCGCCCTACACCGGCCACCCTGACTTTCCCTCATGGACCTGAAGCGCCGCAGCCCACGGACAGGGTGCCCAGCGAGGCCGCGTGTTGGACCGAACCGCACCCGCTGAAGATCATTTACGGGACAGGTCTTACGACCTCGTGCACGATAAGGATCGTTGCTGCATCGGTGCAGGTCAGCGGCTCAGGCGTAGCGACGGCGCAAGCCGCTGACCTGCGGTGACGCCTATCGTGCACGAGCTCGTTAGCCAGGGGGCAGGCCCTGGCATTCGCGAGGGTCCAGGTGCGTATCTGGGGATTGTCAGGCGGTGACCTTGCCGAAGATGTGGTTGGCGGGAGCGTCGGGGTCGTTGCCGTAGAAGAACTCTTCGAGTGCCTGGTGGAACTCGTCACGGTCCAGTCCGCCGGAACCATTGAGGTCGAGAGCGGCGAAAACGGCGGCGCAGTCCTCGCCGGGGACGGCGGCGACCGAGTCGAACATCTGCTGGAACTCGGCTTGGTCGATCTTGCCGTCTCCGTTGAGGTCGACGAGGTCGAAGAAGCAATTGGTGACCGGCGCAATCTGCTGCGGGTAGAGCGCGCGGTCGGTCAGGACGCTCTTGAAGCCTTCGGTCATCTCACGTACGTCGACCTTCCCGTCACCGTCCTGATCCATAGGTGCGATGACGTTCGACCAGAACTGGTCCATCCCCTCGGTGAGCCCGCGGACGGTCTCGGCATTAGGGGTGCTCTCGCGGGCGCTGATGTAACGCTCGCACATCCTGCGGACGTCGTGCTGGGTAATGAACCCGTCGCCGTCGACATCGGCGCCCTTGAACCACTGGCCGTACTTGAGATTTTGGAGTGCAGTCATGACTGCGCACCGTAATCACGCAGTTACGATCATGCAACCATCAGAATGGAGGCTGGGCGCCGGTCGGACCGGGCGCCTGGGCGCCCGACAAGGGTGAACACGGCGAACTCGCCTGTCATGGAGTTGGCTTCGTCTCAGTGTTCGAGGTGTGGTGGCGTGAAGGCGAGTACCTTCTCGACCGGCCCGTCGTAGACCTCGACATCGACGAGAGCACTGTGCGCGCTGGGTCCCTGGGACAGACGCGAGCACCCGCGGTCCCCGGTGAGGGTGTTCGGGTTGCCGTGGCGGTCCAAGGTTCCGCTCCGGCCCGGTTGGGCCGGGTCCCACCACGCTCCGGTGGACAACTGGATGACGCCGGGCATTACGGCGTCCGACAGGATCGCGCCGGCTAGGCAGCTGCCTCGGCCGTTGAAGACCCGCACGATCATGTCGTTCCCGATACCGCGTGATGCCGCATCTTGCGGGTTGATCGTTACGGGCTCGCGGCCGTGAATCTTTGACTGGAGGCTGTGGCCGCCGTTGTCATACTGGCTGTGCAGGCGTGAGGCAGGCTGGTTCGAGATCAGATGCAGTGGGAAGCGGTCCGCCAAGTCGGCGCGAAGCCACTCCATGGGTTCGAACCACGTCGGATGTCCGGTGCAGTCGTCGTAGCCGAACGAGTCGATTGTCCCGGAGAAGATCTCAATCCGGCCCGACGGCGTCGTCAGGGGGAAGCGCTGCGGATCGGAGCGCAGTGCCTCAAAGCTGCCGGGAAACGGCCCGCTGAGTGCCGGCAGTTCGACACCGGAGGCGCGTTGCCAGAAGTCGTCGAAGTCTGGCAGGGCCGCGTCATGGCCGAGGTTCGCCTGTGTCTGGTCGTAGAGGTGACGGACCCATTCGATCTCTGAACGCGTCTGGGTGAACTCGCACTCATAGCCGAGCCGGGCAGCCAGAGCGGCGAAGATCTGGTGGTCGGTGCGTGCCTCGCCGGCCGGCTCGCGGACCTTAGGCATCGCGACGAGGTGAGGGTCGGAGAACCCCGCGGCGAAGTCGTCACGCTCCAGGCTGGTCGCGACGGGAAGCACGATGTCGGCGAACTTCGCCGTGGTATTCCACCAGGCCTCATGGACCACCACCGTGTCCGGGCGCTGCCAAGCTCGGGTGAGGCGATGGAGGTCCTGGTGGTGGTGGAAGGGGTTGCCCCCACACCAGTAGATCAGGCGCAGGTCTGGCAGGCTCAGGCGCTGACCGTCGTAGTCGATGGTCGCGCCCGGTTCCAGGAGGGTGTCGGCTATCCGGGCGACCGGAATGAAGTCCGCAACAGGGTTCGCCACCCTCGGCATCGACGCCACAGACGGGCGGCCCGGGGCGACACCGGTCGCGTCCATCGTTGCGTAGCCCGCGCCCCAGCCGCAGCCGGGGCGGCCCAGCGAACCCGTCATGGCCGCCAGCACGACCGACATCCAGATCGGCTGCTCACCGTGGTCCGCTCGCTGAATGGCGTAGTTGACCATGATGAGGGAACGCTGTGTGGACAGGCGGCGGGCGAGATCGAGGATCGTGTCGCGGCTGATGCCCGTGATCCTCGCAGCCCAGTCGGCGTCCTTGAGGACGCCGTCTGCGTCGCCGGTCAGGTAGGAGGCGAAGCGGTCGAACCCCTCGCAGCAGCGGGTGAGGAAGTCCTCGTCGTGCCAGTCGTTGACCAGCATCGTGTGCGCGATACCGAGCATCAAGGCGGTGTCGGTGTTGGGGGTGACTGGCAGCCACTCGGCGTCAAGGAAGTCGGCGGTGTCACTCCGGATCGGGCTGACGTTCACGAACCGCACCCCGGCCTCACGGCACTTCCGCTGCAAGTCCCGGGTCTGGTGCCGAGCCAGCCCGCCAGGGTTGATCTGGCTGTTCTTCAGAGCCAGCCCCCCGAACGCCACCACGAGCTCGCAGTTCTCGGCGATCTCGTCCCACATCGGCATCCGGGACTGGTAGCTCCACGGAGCCCCGCCGATCACGTGCGGAAGGATGACCTCAAGAGCGGCGGTGCTGTACGTGTTGCGCGAGTCGGTGTAACCTCCGCCCAACGCGAGGAACCGCTGGAGTTGAGCCTGCGCATTGTGGAACGCGCCCGCACTGGCCCAGCCGTATGAGCCGCCGAATACCGCCCTGTTCCCGTGCTGTGCGCGTACTCGGCGCAATTCCTCGCTCACCAGCGTGAGCGCGTCGTCCCAGCTGACTTCTACGAAGGCGTCCGAACCTCTGGCCGTTTCATCGGCGCGCGGCAAGCCATCGAGCCACCCTTTGCGCACCGCAGGACGCAGCACACGCGCACCGTCCTCAGCAGCCGTAACCATGCCCGGGCCGATCGGCGATGGCGCGGGGTCATCACCCCGAGGCTCGATGCGCACCAGCCGGCCCGAATCGACCACAGCTACAAAACTGCCCCAGTGCGTCGCCACCGGCATACGTCGTTCCACCGTGCATCAACTCCATCCGTGAAGTTTCTCCGGCTCTCGAAGAACAACGGCCGCAATAGCACAGGGGTTCCGCAGCAGTCAGCGGTCCGCAGGACACAGGCTCCCCCTGGCGGATGCTGCCCAACCCTGACGGGTGCGCACGACTCCCACCGCCGCCACTCAACCGGGGCCCAGAGCACCTCTGCCGACCGCGGCCTGACCGTCGTCTGACGCCTGCGTCAAGGTCCTCAACTACTGCCGCGTCAAGCACGTTTGCCCTGTCGTGATGTGACGCGCCGCTCGGGTGCTGTCCCGGGCGGCGTAAGGCCGTCAAGCTGTGCTGGTGGTTGAACGAGTACGCGTTCGTGAGATCGATGACGATGAGGGCCGACGGTTGCTGCGGATCATCCGCCGCGGTACGGGGTCGGTGGTGACCTGGCGGCGGGCCCAGATGGTGCTGCTGTCCGCCCAGGGCATGCCGGTGGCGAAGATCGCCGAGGTCACGTTCACCAGCGCGGACCGGGTCCGGGACGTGATCCACAACTTCAACACCGGAGCGCTGGAGCACCAGGATGTGCCGTTCGACCGGCTGGTCGAGCAGCTGGCGCCGACGCGCTCGACGGCCCACCAACCACTTTTCCAGATCATGCTCGCCCTCCAGAACAACGCCGGGACTCCTATGGAACTGCCCGGCATGCGGGTCGAGGCGTATCCGGACGTCTGGCCGACGGCGAAGTTCGACCTGGACATCCAACTCTTCGAGCGGTTCGGTGCCGATGGCACCCCGGCCGGCCTGGAGGGCGGAATTGTTTACGCGACGGACCTGTTCGACCAGGTGACCGTCGAGTTCCTCGCCGCGCGGCTGACAAGGGTACTGGAGGCGGTCACCGCGAACCCGTCGCAGTCGATCAGCCGGGTCGATGTCCTGGATGGCGACGAGTCGAGGCGGGTGCTGACGGAATGGAACGACACCGATCGGCATCTGCCGCAGGCGACTGTGCCGGACCTGGTCCAGGCCCAGGTGGCCCGTACGCCGGACGCGGTCGCGGTGGTGGGTGAGGACGTCCAGTTGTCGTACGCGGAGGTCGACGAGCGCTCCAGCCGGCTGGCTCGACTCCTCATCGGCCGCGGCGTAGGCCCGGAGACCCTGGTCGGGGTCCTGATGGAACGCTCCTGCGACCTGATCGTCACCCTGCTGGCCGTCCTCAAGGCCGGCGGCGCGTACGTGCCGCTGGACCCGGAGTATCCGGTGGCGCGCATCGTGGACACCCTGCACGACGCCGCACCCGCCGCGGTGGTGACCACCTCGCAGTTCGCCAACCAGTTCCGCACCGGACCGGACGGCGTAGCAACGGATGACGGGTTCGATCAGGGTCTGTGGATCGTGCTCGACGATCCACAGACCGAGACAGAGCTGGCCCGCCTCGACGCCGGTGCGGTCACGGACACGGACCGCCGGAACCCGCTGCTGCCGCAGCACCCCGCCTACGTGCTCTACACCTCCGGCTCCACCGGCCGCCCCAAGGGCGTCATGGTCCCCCACCACGGTGTGGCCAACCTGTTGGCCTGGCTCCAGTCCAAGCTCGGGCTGTCGTCCAGCGACCGGGTGCTGCAGAAGATCCCGTTCGGGTTCGACGCCTCGGTGCCGGAGCTGTTCTGGCCGCTGCTCGAGGGTGCGGCGGTCGTGCTGGCCCGGCCCGGAGGACACCGCGACCCGCAGTACCTGGCCGACCTGATCACGCGTGAGCAGGTGACGGTCGCGCAGTTTGTACCGTCGATGCTCGACGTGTTCGTCCAGTCCGTCGACGCGGCCGAGTGCACGAGCCTGCGAGCCGTGATCTGCGGTGGCGAGCCGCTCAGTCCGGCCCTGCGCGACCGGTTCGACGCGGCGCTGGGCGTGCCGCTGCACAACCAGTACGGACCGACCGAGGCGACGATCGCCGTCACCGCCTGGTCCTGTGACGCGGAGCGGGACGGCTCCGTGGTCCCGATCGGCCGCCCGGCGGACAACACCCGCGTGTTCGTGCTGGACGACATGCTGCGACCAGTTCCGGCCGGCGTAGCCGGCGAACTCTACCTGGCGGGTGCCCAGCTCGCGCGGGGCTATCTGGGGCGTGCGGCCTTGACCGCGCAGCGCTTCGTGGCCTGCCCGTTCGGCAAACCGGGCGAGCGGATGTACCGCACCGGCGACCTGGCACGCTGGACCACGCAAGGCACACTCGAATACCTGGGCCGAGCCGACGACCAGGTCAAGATCCGCGGCTTCCGCATCGAACCCGGCGAGATCGAAGCCGCCCTGACCGAGCACCCGGCAGTCGCCCAGGCCGCCGTCATCGTGCGCGAAGACACCCCCAGCGACCAACGCCTGGTCGCCTACCTCGTCCCCACCCACACCACCGACAACAACCCCCACAACAGCCTGGACACCACAGCCGTACGCGCATTCACCACCCAGCGACTACCACACCACATGGTCCCCTCCGCCCTCGTCATCCTGGACACACTGCCACTGACAGCCAACGGCAAACTGGACCGCAAAGCCCTACCCGCCCCCGACCACACCACCACCACCACCAACACCGACACACGCCGAGGACCAACCACCGTACGCGAAGAAATCCTCTGCACAGTCTTCGCCGACATCCTCGACCTCCCCACGGTCGGCATCGACGACAACTTCTTCGACCTCGGCGGACACTCACTCCTGGCCACCCGACTGGTCAGCCGAATCCGATCCCTCCTCGGCGTGGAGATATCCATCCGCGACGTATTCACCGCCCCGACCGTCGCCGGAATCGCACGGCGCCTGGATGCGTCCGGCCGACAGACTGACAGCAGTGTGCTGCTGCCGTTCCGTTCGCGGGGTGGGCAGGTGCCGTTTTTCTGCGTCCACGATGTACACGGCCTGGGCTGGGAATACACGTACCTGGCGCAGTGCATGCCTGCGGACTATCCGGTTTACGGCCTTCAGGCACGGGGGTTTGACGGTGCGACGGAACTTCCCAAGTCCGTGACGCAGATGGCAGCTGACTATGTCACTCACGTACGATCGATTCAGCCATTCGGCCCATATCACTTGATCGGCTGGTCTTTCGGCGGGAACGTCGCCCAGGAGATGGCAGCCCAATTGCAGGCCGCGGGCGAGCGGATTGCCGCTCTTGTCATTCTGGACTCCATTCCATCCACGCCGAGGCAAGTGGCCGGGCTCCCTCTCGATGACCAGAAGAAGATCTCAGACATCGCAGCAGATGTCGCAGCGGAGACCGCTCGAGCGAACGAAATATTCGGAACCGCCTCACAAGACGAGATCGAGACCTACAGGAGAGTCCTCCTGAATAACATCAGACTCCTGATGGAGCACGAACCGAACAAGGTCGACGGGAAAGTTCTCTTCGTTTCCAGTCGTGACACCAATGCCGCTGCCCTTGATTCGTGGAGCCCCTACGTCTCCGGCCAGATCGAGGAACGCGCAGTAGCGTGCCTTCACCGCGACATGTATCGGCCGGAGATAGTGCACGAAGTCTGGGAAATGGTGAAGGGTCACCTCAAGGCATAACACAACCGCTGTGTCCTCCAGCCGTGAGTGTGGTCTCGCCGGCGGGTGCGGCCAAGATGAACTCGCCCCCGTGGCGGGGCGGACGCCCTCGACACCAGCCTCGCGGCATGGGAGCGCACGTCGCAGGACGCGGTCCGGCGCTTACCCAGCACCCGCCCGCACCGGTCGGTGAGCGCCTCGACGGCCTGCGTGAACGAACCACGGACCGCTTCGCGGGCCGCGAGGCGCTTGATCCCGGGGCTGTGCCGGCCATGCGGCAGCGACAACCGCGCGTCCGCCGGGTGCACGTCGGCGTGGCCCCGGTTCCGCCACGCGCATCGCACCACTGTCACCTTGCCGAACAGGCAGGTCAGCTGCCGGGCATGTCCGGTTTCACGGTGCGGGCACACTTCGTCGTCCGCGCCCACGACCGCCTGCGGTGGCGGTCGCGTCCCTCGCGCAGGGCCCGCAGATCGAGGTGGTCCTGGAAAAAGCGGCGCAGGATCTCCCGGCCGTCACTCTCGATCAGCCGTTCCATCGAGGCGTGGTCCAACTCGACGGCCTCCGGTGCCGACAGCCGTGCTGCCAGCGATTTCACCGCCTCCATCGACGAAGCGAACGGGTCAGGGGCAGCGCAGGTGTCGTAACGTTGCACTGGGGTTCTTCTTCCTGGTGTTCGTTTTGGTTCGCACCTACGAATGCAGAGATAAGAGCCCCTTCATCACCGGGACTTGAAGCCGCCCGCCACTCCCGCGTCCCTCCGCCGAGCGGACGGGGCGAGCAACCCCGCCGTCTGTTCGTCCAGCCAGCCTCGCTCGACCAGCCGTTTCAGCTTGCCCCGCATCCCCTCGATCTTCGCCGTCCGGGCCGGCAGGCCGATCCTGGGCACGATCTACTTCGCCTGCACCGGCCCCGGCGCGTCGTCGACCACGTCCACGATGTCCCGATAAACCGGCGAGAGATCCGCGCTGGCCATCCCCTCCCGCCACACGTGCACGGTCTGAACCCCCACGACCTGGCCCCCACCTACCGGCTCCGCCGCCGAGGCCGACGCCTCGAGGGTGATCCCCTCGGCCGCGAGCTCGTCCAGAGTCTCCCGCGTCACTGTCAGCCGCTCCAGCCGCCTCCGCTCCACTCGCAGCCGGGACGTCAAGGCGGCGATCCCACCTTCGAGATCCTCCACCCGGCCTCGAACCGCCGCCTGCCTCGCCTTGAGTTGCCCGATCAACGAACCCATCCGGCACCGCCTCCTCTACCGACACGGTAGAGACGACACCACCCCCACTCCACACCGGGATCAGCAAGTCCCCAGCTCAACCCACGTCCGAATGGATCCGCACCCGACCACAGTGGATTCCGCAGTGTGGCCTGCGCGGACGCTCTGATCGAGCCGCCTGCGCCTGCTTCCACCCACCGCAAGCGGCGATAGGGTCCGCCAGCTGATCGCTATGATGGCCACCACGTCTCTGGAGGTTCTGCGCGTGCTCGGTCAACCGCTGAGTGTCGAACGCGTCTTGGGCAACGGCCCGTTCGCCGAGATCGGTGCTCCGAGCAGTGTTGCCCTCAGCGGGCAGCTGGGGCTCATCGCGGTCGGGGGAGCGATCGGATGGCCGCGGGCGGGTAGCGCGACCGGCGGATGGCGCGCCCACCGGATCGGCATCTACCGCCGCAATGACCTGACGTGCCGTCATCTTGTGGAGTCCGTCTGGCCCGTGAACGCGCTGGCGTTCCATCCGAGCCTACCGCTGCTGGCGGTGGGCACTGGCAGCTACGACGGCGGGTTCTCCTTCAAAGGCGAACTGCTCCTGATTCACCTCGACTCTGGGACGACCGTCTCCGCCCTCGACCGCCCCCGCGAGGTACGCGACCTCGTGTGGCGCCACTGGCGGGAGGGACGGGTACTCGACATCGCGCTGGCGCCGTCCAACGACTGGGAACTCGGCCCAGACGCCCTCACCGTCGGCTTCGACGCCATGATCGAACGGGACGACTGGTCCACCGTCGCGCCGAAAGGGATAGACACTGCGGAACTGGACGGACCTCTCAGGGAGAACCAGCCGCCCCGGACCAAGGAGGACGCCCGCAAAGCCCTCCGGCGCGTCGCCGCCGCGGCGGGCGCCGTCTGGTCGCCGCGGCGCATGGTCCAGGCCGTCGAGCAACTGCAGGACGGCAGGGTGCTGGCCGCGCTCGACGCCGTCCGACTGGAGTCGTGGCGGCAGGACGGCGCGCTGCAATGGCGGGTCCTGGAAGAGGGGGGAGATGGCGGCAGACTGATCCACGTCGCCTCCGACCAGCGCACGGCCTGGGTCTCGGTGCCGGGACGGCGCGCCTGGCAGGGGCCGCGACGGTCGCAATCCCCGGACGCGGTCGTGCGACACTCCCTGGCCGACGGCAAGCTCGTGGTCCCCTCGGCACCGGCTTCCACGCGGCGGCCTCGTTCCGCGGTTCTGCGGGCACTGTGGAACGCGCAGCCAGGCGCGGACGAAACGCAGACCGCGGACCACGCGCCAAGCCCCGAGGGCAACGTGTCGGACCGGATGCCGTTCGGCGCGTTCGACCCCACCATCATCCTTTCGTTCCCCATTCGGCACGCCTCCGCTTTCTACTTTCTCCACCACGTGGCCAGCGAGAGCGGCCTTCCCCCACAGTCCGCTTCCCAAGCCTGGGTGGCCACGGCGGAAAACGGGGAGAATGGCCGTCCTCCTCCCGTGGTGCGACGGCTGTTCCCCTTTTCGTGGTTCCCACCGCCAGCACCGCTACCGCGACTCATAGGGGACACCGAGCAGAGTCGGCCGCTCCTTGGCGGCCCCGGGACCGAGGTGGCCGACGCGACCGGCCAGGCGCTCGTGCATTCCGCGACCCTGCACGACCCTGTGCGCGCCTTCATCGTCCGACGCCACCTGCCAGACGGTTTCCCGACCTGGGTATTCACCACCGACTCGGTGGTTATCGCCCTCGAATGGGACGGGCACGCCACCGTGTACGCGAGCCTGCGCTCCGGGGAGATCGTGGCACTCGACGCGATGACCGGCCGCACGCGGTGGCGGCACCGGCCGACCGTGGCCGGCATGCCAGTCGTAGGGCTCTCCCTCGCCTCCTCCGGTCCCGGGCAACTGGTGATCGGCACAGCGGACGGACGCATCCTGTTGTGCACGACCGACCAGCTGGTGACGTGCACCGCGAGTCCGGGGGGCTGAACTTCGGAGGTGGCCTGTCAGCGTGCGGTGGTCCCCAATAGCTTCCGCTGTCACTGGTTCCCCGTACCGTCTAGGCATGGTCGATGAGCAGTGGAACGGTGTACGTCAGCGCGTGGCCGCGTTGGGTACCCAACCGACGAGTAGCAAGGTGTTCGGCTCGCTCGGGCACAGGTGGGCTCTGGAAGACCCGCTGACCGATGACGGACTTGCCGAACTCGAAGCGCAGATGGGTGTGCGGTTTCCGGATGACTACCGGAATTTCCTCACTTCTGTGGGCGCAGGCGGCGCGGGACCCGCATACGGCCTCTTCCCCCTCCGCCGCGTACAAGGCCGCTGGCGCTGGGAAGGAGATGGCGCCGACCTCGCCGACCTGACCATGCTCGCCCGGCCTTTTCCCGACCACGGCCCGGATCCCCTAGACCTCGAAGCACTTCTCGCAGTGCGCCCGAAGGAAGAGGACTTCGAGGAGATCGAGGACTTCGACGACGCCATCGAGGCGTGGGACGAACGCTGGGAACCCCTGGTGTTCGCCCCCGAACGCACCGCCGGCGCCATCGTGATCTCTCACCTCGGCTGCGGCCAAAGGGAGTGGTTGATCATCAGCGGCACCCACCGCGGCACCATCTGGTCCGACTGCCGGGCGGATGACACGGACCTCGCCCCGCTCCTCGACCAGGCCGGGAAGCCGGTCACCTTCACCCGCTGGTACATCGACTGGCTGCAAAAGGCGGAGCTCACTGCACACCAGCCATCTACGAACGTCCGACACTGAGCACCCGGGACCCACGACACAGCGCCGTCGTCACGATGAGCTGTTGTAGTTAACCCTTGAGCGCGCCAGTTGGCCACTGTGGGCGGTGGATGGCCCCGCTGCGGTAGAGCGCTGGCTCCGTCCCGTGGGCTTCCGAGAGGGGGCGTTGTCGGTGGGTACTGGCAGGGTGTGTGCATGACGGACAGCGAGAGTGCCCGCATGACGCGGATCCTGAGCGGGTTGCCAGCAGTGGCTCAAGAACTGCTGTTGGAGACGGACTGGGCTTCTCACCGGCACGCCTACGGCTCCGGCGAGGACATACCCGTCTCCCTGTGCTCCCTCGTGGACGAGGATGCCGAGGTGCGGTCCGGGGCGTTGGACATGGGCGTGCTGCATCAGGGCTCTCTGTACACGGTCACCGCGCCCGCGGCGCTGTTCGTCGCCGCGATCCTCGACCATCCCCTGTGCCTCGCCGGGCATGAGGGACACTTCCCGTGGGACGACGGGCCGCCGCGCAGCTTGCGGGCCGCCCTGCTCGACTGGCTGGGCCGGGTGGCCGAGTCGGCTGCCTATGGGGAGGACCCGGCGCGCGGGACCGAGCCAACTGGGAGTGGCTGCCCTGGTGCTCGCCACAGCAGAGAGCCCCCGTGCCCACTCGCACCGGCCGGACAGCGCGTGGACCCGCGCGCTGTGGCAGGACAGGGCACAGGCCCCCGAAGTCCGCCTTGCCGCCGCGATCGGCTGGCTCTGCCTCACCAACGAACCCGTCCCCGACGCCCTGCACGCCACCGTCGATGCCCTGGCCGCCCAAGAGCGCGCTCGCGCTATGGACCCCTGGATGACGGCGGTCGGCTGCGGCGAATCAGGGCTCCTGCGCTGCGTCCGCCGCATGCTCCACTCGGAAGAGCCCGAACCGTGCGACGCCCCCTGAGCCCCACTGCCCTGAACTACGACCGGCGTCCCCCGACCACGTCGCCCGCACACCCGCCCGCGTTCTGTGCATCGCAGTTGGCCTCTTGAGCGGGGCAGATAGCCCTCGAGGTAGCGGGCGGCGCGCTGGCAGTTTCCGTGCAACCTTGCCCAGCTCCTTGACCGGCTGGAAAGCCGATCACCTTCAATCGCTGACACGTCAGAGGCTGGGCATGCACGGATATCGTTCGCCAGTAGGTATGTGAACAGTGCGAGTTCGAGGTGGGGACCTGATGGTGCGGAAGAGCGGACGAAGACTGGCGTCGGCGGTGACGCTCCTGTCGGCGATAGGACTGACCGCAGGGTGCGGGGACAGCGCCGAGTCCGTTGAAGCCGAGAGAAGGCCGGGGCGGCCGACGAGCACGGCAGCCGGTATGGCGGCGGAACACCACTCCGAACCGCTGACCGCTGCCAAGCTGAAGGCCGCGCTGCTCACCGCGGACCAGGCCGTCGGTTTCGAGATCACGGAGAGCAGTTCTCGGGACGGGGCTGAACCGGACTCCTCCCTCGACGTCAAGGAGACCGTCTCCCCGGAGGTCTGCCGGCATGTGAGGGAGGCTACCGGGGGTGATGGTGAGGAGGCTGCCGCAGCCTCGTCGATCATGTACCGGGCTGGGACCTCCATGGCTCCCAGGAGCACCAACCTAATGAGCTATCCGGAAGGGGCTGCACGGGTCCGCATGAAGCAGTTGAGCGAGGCCGTCGGGGCATGCAGCCGGTTCAGCTTCAGCAACACGATCGGAAAGGCGTCCGTCACGACCGAGGCGCTAGATGCCCCGGACCTAGGGGAGGACGCACTGCGGTACCGGACCCTGTCCCGGTTGGACAACGGAGGCTTTGCCTGGAAACTTGTGACCGCGGTACGGGTCGGAGACGTCATCGCTACGATGAACGTCCCGGACACCACCGGGCCTCTGCCACCCGAGAAACTCAGAGCGTTCAAGCCGGACCCGGGCCCCGACGAGGCGGTCATCGCCACCCTTATCGGGAACGTCACCAAAGCCCGAAGCAAATGAACTCGACCACGGCCCGCGCACGCCGCGGCTCGTTGAACGCATTTGACGTTTCTCGCCGTCCGGCTCCACCTACTCACAGAGCACGCTTCCTCACCCGCAAGACACCTTCGCCTCCGCGGACTGGGAACTCTGACCAGCACGCCACCGTCCACGCCCGAAGCTGTGTCCCGCGTGTGCACGTAGTTGGCCAGACATGCCAACTACGGGGCTCAGTCACAATGCTTCGCTCGGAGTGGGCCGGACCCGAGCGCTGGGCCGAGCTGGAACCCGCCAGAGCCCAGGTCGGGTAGCGCGACCGGCGTAGTTAGGCCGTGGCGTCGTCCTGAAGCGTCGTGAAACCTGCCGGTGGCGCCGCGCGGGACGGGGCGTTGTCGTACGCATACGCGATCATGCCGTAGCCGTACCGAAGCACACTGGGAAGGGCTTGATGGACGTGGACTTGGTGAGAGACCTAGCTTGACTCTGTCGGGGATCTTGGAATTCCTCGGTGCGGGATGGCTCGCTCTACGACGCTGATCCGAGTGCGCCACGGTGCCGTTGGGCCGCTTCGCGCTGTATGCGGGCGGCGTCCGGGCGTGGCAGCGGGTAGGCACGCCAGCCGTCTTTCACCCCCAGATCGACGGGCACGCCGCGGCCGGCGGCCACGGCCTCCCTCAGCAGGCGCCCGCGCTCTGCTCCTGCCCGGTGGCGCAGGTCGAATCTCCTAGCGTACCTCTTGCGGTGGGCTTCGGTCGCCCACACCGGCTCTCCCGCCCGCCCGTGGTCTTCGGTGGCATGCACGGGTACCACGATGGCTGGATCGGCGAGCCAGCTTCGCACGTCGTCGTCCAGCTGTTCCTGAGTGGCGCCTGTCCCGGCGCCCGGGGCGGTGTAGCTCGGTGCGGTGGATCCCTTGCCGCGACCCACACCCGCGCTGACGGTCGCTACGCGGTGTCCGCCGATTGCGGCCCTGCCCAGAAACGGCGCCCTCGTGGACGCGCACTTCGTTGCCCGGCGTGCTGAGCCACTGGGTCAGGAGCGCGTCGGTGTATTCGGCGCGGACGGGCGGTGCGCTGGTGTGACGCGGCAGGTCGGCGCGTGGCTCGCCCTGCCTGGCACAAATCTCGCGCCAGCGGAAGATGTCCGGGGCGAAGGTGTGGATGTAGGTACAGGCGCCACACAGCAAGGCCATCAGGTCTGCGGCGGGATCGCAGGGGCGGCGAGCACGCGGACGCCGACGGGGAACCGACGAAGCAAGGCCGGTGGAAACCGGGCTCCGCGATCGTGAACCGGGAGCACCTGGACCGTGCACGGCCCCGAGCAGAGAATCCGTGGCCCAGGGTGCAGGCGAAACAGCGTTGCGGAACCGGCGTAACCACCGCGCGACCGGTGCCCGCGCGGTGGCTGGGGAGCCGATCCGGCATCACCCAGCGACGTAGAAGCGCACGGTGGCGAGCGACTACTTTCCGCAGCCGGACGTGGAAGTGTCGGAGGACGGCCGCTCAGGTCTGTGGCTACCGGCGATACCCCTGAACGGCCGCACGAAGGCGCGTCTTTGTGGTCCATTCGGGGTGTATTGCCCCATGGGCCCAAACCAGATCGAAGGGGGCATCGAAACAACGGGTGGACCCGCCCCGTTCCGAAGGGTGGGCCGACTACCGTTCGGAGTGCAACCGTGCGTACTCGTCTTCTTCCGGCCGCCGCTGCCGGCGCCATCGCACTGTCCCTTGCCGCCCCGGCGCTCGCATCGGCTGAGACCGAGCCCACCCCGTTCGGCCCACGCGGGCGTGCGGCGTCGCCCAGTCTCATCAGCGTGGGGCTGACCTCCGACCAGCGCCTGGTCGGCTTCCAGGTCACCAACCCCGGCGACAGCTGGTCGTTCGGCAAAGTATCCGGCCTGAGGGGGGACGGGAAGCTGGTCGGTATCGACTTCCGGGTCCAGAACGGCAAGCTCTACGGCGTCGGCGACCAGGGCGGCATCTACACCGTCAACAGCGACGCGCAAGCAGTCAAGGTCTCCCAGCTCACCGTCGCACTGGCGGGTCAGAACTTCGGCGTCGACTTCAACCCCGCCGCCAACCGCCTGCGCGTCATCAGCGACACCGGCCAGAACCTGCGCCACAACATCGACGACCCGGCCACACCACGCACCACCACCGTCGACGGCACCCTCACCAACCCGACCACACCGCCCTCGACCGCGCTCGGCGTCACCGGAGCCGCCTACACCAACAACGACGTCAACGCGGCCACCGCCACCACCCTGTTCGACATCGACACGGTCAACGACCGCGTCTCCCTCCAGTCCCCGGCCAACTCCGGCACCCTCGCCCCCACCGGAAACCTGGGAGTGAACGCAGGGCCCTGGGCCGGGTTCGACATCTACTACAAGCCCTCCGACGGCTCCAACCGCGGGTTCGCCGCGCTGTCCACCGGTGGAAAGCAGCGCTTCTACCGGGTGAACGTTCTTAACGGTGAGACATCCCTCGTCGGCTCGTTCCCGACCGGCCGACAGGTCGTCGACATCGCGCTCCCGCTGAACCAGAACTGATAACGCCCCGCGCCGGTGTCGGCGGACACCCCGCCGACACCGGCGCAGACGCGTTATGACGCCACACCACACAGAGCCGGGCTGTCGCGACCGAGCAGCCCTGGACCGATACACCACCTTCGTGGACGTCCCTGGTCTTACCTCCTCGGTCGTCTCGGGCATCCTTCCCAACCCCCGCATGACCCGAGGCGCGTACCGCGACGGGGAGCAGTTTCGCGCCTGACCCGATCGCGGCCGCCCAGGATGCTTGCCCTCCCCAGCCGCAGAATTCGCCTACGGACGCAGGTGTCGGCCGGATCCAGAACCAAGGAGGAACTCATGCCGGCTGTCGATGGTAAGAGCCCGAGCCCGTGGGGCCGTTAGGCGCTCCGATGGGGCCTATCGAGTGCGGCCGTCGCCCTGGTGAGCGTGTGGGTCCGGGAAGCGGCTTCTCGTCCTCGTAGTAGGCGTCGTGGCCGCTGAGCCCTTCTCGTCCGAGGCCCGTTCCCACATGACGTGGGCGGGTCGCACTGCCGGCCCCCGCGGTCACGCCCGGGGGGCCGTAGGGTCCCTGGCGTCAGCCTCGGCGGATGCCGCGCAGGAGGTGAGCGCGGCCATGAGCAGTGTGGTGGAACAGGTCAACGCGGTCCTTACGTGGGGGCGTTGCACGGTGATGTGTTCCATCTGACAGCAATGGTCCAAACCTATGTGCCATGCGAGCCGGGGTTCTCACAAGAGGGCGGACAGGAACGTTCCGCATCGGCTGCGGCGAACGCGCCCGGAACGAATCCAGGAACCGACACGAACATGACGGGATCGCCCCGCCGGAAGGTCCGGCGTCACAGGCCCAGGGCATCCCACCGCCGGCGTGCGACAGTCCGTCACTCTCGCACCCCACCCCGCCGGCTCGACACCGAAATCCTTCGGACTGCCGCCCCCACCGGCACGCCACACCCGGGCCTCCTCCACGAAATCCACACTGCAATTGCAGAGTCAACTTCTTCATGATCTACTGCTCTTTACCGGCACGAGATATCCGCCCAATCGCGGACAAGCCAGGCTCCACTCGCCGGGGCATGCGTGTCACGCGTTCCCCGGGGTCTCAGGCGCCCTCATCGCCGAAACGTTTCTGCGATCCATGACGGCTTCTTCCGCGTGGACGCATCCCCAGGCTTCGATTACTGATTGAGGACACGTAAACACATGACAGGTACGTCCAGGCGGTCCATTCTGGGCATGGCCGGTTTAACCACGGCCGCCGTTGCCGTGGCCGGCGTCGGCATCCTCCGCTCGAACGACTCCGACGACGACAAGGTACTGGCTGCCAGTACCCTGCCAGGGGTGACCGAGCCGACGCACTCGACGCTGGCTCCGTTCAAGGACCCGCTGCGCATACCTCCGACCCTGCGGCCCGGGAGCAAGGGCATCACGGAGATCGACCTCGTCGAGACCCGACTCCGGCTCCACTCGCAGATGCCCGCCACCCGTCTGTGGACCTACAAGGGCCACTTCCCCGGTCCGACCATCGAGGCGCGCCGCGGGGAGACGTTCCGGATCGCCTGGAACAACAGACTGTCCGGCACCACGCCCGTGAAGGCCGTCTGGGTGCACGGCGAGGGCCCCGGCCCCGGCCTGCTGCCCTACAACCGCCCGGGAACGCAGGGCTCGTACCCGCGCCCCGAGATCGACAAGCTCACCGCGTGGACGACGGTGCACCTGCACGGCGGCCACCAGAACGCCCTCAACGACGGCGCGGCCGAGTACGGAATCGGCCCCGGCTCCACACAGTTGGCCGAGTACGCCAACGACCAGGCGGCGACGCACCTCTTCTACCACGACCACGCCATGGCGGTGACCGCGCTCAACGTGGCGGCGGGCCTGATAGGCAACTACATCGTCCGCGACAAGGAGGAGTCGCGGCTCGACCTGCCCAGCGGTGACTACGAGATCCCGCTGACGATCCAGGACGTCAACTTCGACACGGATGCCAAGGGGCGCCTCAACGGCCAGGTCGCCTTCAAGCGGATCATCGGCGGGCCCGGCGCCCCCGAACCCGGCACGCTGCCGCCGGCCCTGTCCACGCTCGCCCCCTTCACCATGGTCAACGGGGTGGTCTGGCCGCACCTGGACGTGGAGGCCCGCGCCTACCGCTTCCGCGCCGTCAACACATCGGACAGCCGCATCTACCGGCTCGTCGTCGTCGACGAGGAGACCGGGAAGGCCGTCCCCGGCGCCATGAAGCTGATCGGCACCGACATGGGCCTGCTGGGGAAGCCGCAGACCATCGAGGAGGCGATCTCCCTCTCCCCCGCCGAGCGCGCGGACATCGTGATCGACTTCGCCGCCTTCCCCGGAAAGCGGCTCAAGCTCGTCAACACCATCCCGGGCCAGCGTCCTGGAGCAGCCCTTCCGGACTTCGCGATCCCGTTCGCCGAGGTGATGCAGTTCCGCGTCGGCAAGAAGCGGCACTCGCCCACTCACATTCCGGCGACGCTGTCCAGCTCGTTCCGCAAGCTCAAGGCGTCCGACGTCCCCTCGAACGCCACCGAGCGGTTCGTCATGACGGCCTTCGACAGGACCGGCGGAATGCCGCAGCTCTGGGAGATGCAGGAGGTGGCGTCGGACACACCGTCCAAGGACGGCATCGTCCAGATCGAGATGGCGGGCAGGACCCGGACACTGCGCCGTACGGCCGCCATGTTCGAGGACACCACCACCTTCTTCGCGGCCGCGGGCACCTGGGAGAAGTGGCACTTCATCAGCGCGGGACCGGCCGAGCTGCCGATCTACCACCCGATGCACATCCACCTGATGAACTTCCAGGTCATCGACCGGCGGGCCGTGGACGGTTCGGGCCTGGACGTCAGCGCCGGCCGGACGAAGAAGCCTCTGACCCTGGGTGCGCCGATGCCCGTCGCTCCCGAGGAGTCGGGCTGGAAGGACACCATCACGGTCACCGCCAACAGCCTTGTCACGGTGGCCGGACGCCTCGCCGACCAGACCGGCAAGGTGATGTACCACTGCCACATCCTCTCCCACGAGGACGAGGGGATGATGCGGCCGTTCGTGATCATGCCGCCGGCGATCCACGAGATCCACGCAATGACGATGGGTATGAACGGAGCCATGGGCCACAAGAAGGGCATGGACCCCGACATGAAGATGTGACGCGGTCCGGCGGGGAGCACGGGGTCTCCGGCACGCCCGTTCGTGAAGCGCGAACGAGCGGCCAAACCGGCCCCGGGCTCCCCGCCGGGACTCGCACGCGGCGCAGTTCACGCCTCCGGGCCGCCGGCGATGGCGTCGGCGGCCCGGACGGAACACCCTGCCACGGCAGCGGCGCACGACCGGGCTTCGGCATGTGCACCGGAGAGCCGGTCATGAGTGCGGTCGGGTCCAGCGCTGACAACGCCTTCGCCGCTGGGGCGGCGGTGGGCGGCCTACTCGGGGAGAGTGGCGGGTGTCCGCCGATGAGCAGCGGAGCTATCCCCGAAAAGACCATCTGCACAAGCTGGTTGACATCCATCCCATCGATATCAACGATGCTTCGCCCCCTCCGTCATCACCGAATGTGAGACAGAACCGTTCGTTTGACAGACCCTCGTGTTACGAGCTCTGAGGCCCAAGGGGATCGGCTGCTTTCCTGATCCCTCAGCTTCAGCCCGAGGGTCAGCGAGTCCGGACGGGTGGGGATGGTGATGTGTTCAGTCATGAGGTCTCCGATCTGGTCGAGGGCCACCGGGTTCCAAGCGCGCTTCGAGGTGTCTCGGCAGGCACGGAGCTCGGTGACCAACCTTCCTCCCGGCCTGTGCGCGCCTGAGGCGGTGGGCCGGGAGGGAGGAGTGCGGGAGTCAGTCCTTGCGCCGCAGGGATGCCCTCCCCTCGGTCTCCGTCGCAACGCGGAACGTGGACCAGGCGTTGGTGCTGACGTCAAGAGCCTCGAACAGGTAGGCGCTGACCGCGTCCGCCACGAGCGCCACGCGGGCGGGGTCGGCGTCGGTGGTCTCGGCCACGGCTTCCCCGGCGACGCCACCCAGGGTGTGCTCGCCGTTCGGTACGGCCATCAACTGCTTTGGCGCGGGGCTCAGATGGTAGGCGTCGAGGAACCAGTCCGGGCCTCGAGTGGACATCTTCGACTGGTCCTTCTCGCCGGCGATGACGAGCGCGGGAGCACTCATGGTGCTGTAGTCCGGCCTCATGAAGGACAGGTGCTCAACAGCGAACGGAGTCAGGGAGTCCCCCGTTCCGGTCGCGGCGATCAGGACGCCGGCCTTGATGCCATCGCGGAAGAAGTCCTCCCTAGGGTTGCCGGTGTCGTCGAGGACACGGGCACCGAGGAGCGCGCCCACGGTCTGGGCACCCCAGGAGTGCCCCACCAGCGCGACTCGTGACTGGTCGACTCGGTCGGTGAGCCCGGCCTGCTCCATGACGTGGCCGAGGTGGTCGAGCACACCATGGAGGTCGGCGATCCGAACCCGCCAGATGGTGCCGAAGCGCGGGTCGTCGAACCCGATGCCGAACCGGCGGGAGTCGAGATGCGTGGGCTGGACGACGACAAAGCCCGCGGCAGTCCAGCGGTCGACCAACGGCTCATAGCCGTCCATCGACCACGCGTTGCCGTGGGAGAACACGATGACGGGCAGGTCGGCGCCCAGGACGGGTGCGGTCACCTTCACCTGCAGTTCGAGGTCTCGACCATCGGTGGGAACGATGATCGGCTTGATCGCGATCGTCTGATGATGTGCGGGAGTAGGCATGTGTGCTGGTTTCCTCATGAAGGGGACGTGCCGCATACTTGGCGGAACACTGTTCCGCCAACTTAGCGGAACAGTGTTCCGCGAAGCAAGGAGAAGTAATGCCGCGAGAAACAGGCGCCCGGGAGGCCGGAGCGCAGCGCACCCGTCAGGCGCTCTTGACGGCGGCGGCCCAGGTGTTCGTCGAACAGGGCGTGAACGCGCCCATTCGTGCCATCGCCGGCCGCGCCCAGGTGGGCCTGGGTACCGTGTACCGACACTTTCCCGATCGAGCCGAGCTGGTCATCGCCGTCTACCGGCACCAGATCGATGAGTGCGCCGCCCTCGCGAGCGAGCTGGCCGACTCGCCCGACTCCAGGGGCGCCTTGTCCCGGTGGGTCGACTCGTTCGTCGAGTTCCTGGTCACCAAGCACGGGCTCGGGGCGGCCCTGCAGTCGGATGACGCCGGCTTCCACACACTGCACTCCCTGATGCTCGACAAGCTCGTGCCGGCGTGTGGGCTGCTCATCGACGCCGCCGTGGCTCGCGGACGGATGGACCCCAGCGTGAACGCGTACGTGCTGATGCGGGCGATCGGCAACCTCTGCATCCTGGGCCCCGGCTATGAGCAGGAAGACGCGCGCGCCATGGTGGTCCGGCTGCTTGCCGGCTGCTGGCTGGACGCCTGAACGACGCAGCAGTGACCGTCCCGTACGTCACCGGCCGACCGTGAACTGTGATCAATCGCGGCCCAACTGCGTAGTGGAGGCCGTTGCCGCGTTGTCGGCTGTCGCGGAGGATCTTGTAGTGCTTCATGCGGGCGAGGGCGTATTCCACGCGGGCCCGCACGCGTCGGTGACCGGCGTTGTCCGCTTCCTGGCCGGGCAGGAGCGGTCGGCCGGGTCGTTTCCGGTGCGGGATGACGAGGCTGGTGTTCGTGTAGGCGCCGTCGGCGACCAGCAGATCGATACCCGACACAGGTTTCTCTACCTCATCAAGGCGCCCGGCTCTGGCTGCGCCCGCGCCCCTGCCTTCGGCCCGCTCGGCGCCGCCGCCAACGCGCCTCCAGGGTGGATAGGCCTGTAGGACATGAGACGAGAACGAGGCCCGCGGCTCGGGGTCACAGTCCGCGATCCGGGACCACTCGATCGATCCGAACGGTCGCAGACGGGGCGTAGAGCGGATACGCAGCGCTTGGTTGCGGAGTGATGGGCAGACGCTGGAGGAGGCGCTAGAAAGCGGCGCAAGCCCCGTCGACGGGTTCTCACGAGTCAGGTGCGTCAGGAGCCCGGCGGTTTCAGCCGCCAGTTTGGGGAGTCAGATACCTCGACCTCACGCAGCGCCCGCGCGGGATCAGCCAGCGCGAGACGCACGGCGCGGTCCGGCACCACGGCCCGCGGCCCCTTCACCTCTCCCACGGCTATCGCGTGGAAAGACACCTCATGCAGTCAAGCCGTCAAGATGCACCGAGGGACTTCGTATCCGCATCGCCGTGATGACGCACGCGAGGCTTCGCGGGCTGGCACCGGAGTATCGGGGGCCGACCATATAGGGGCAGCCGCGTAGGCGGCATGATGATCGGCATGATGGAGATACCCGGGTACGACGGTCACCCTCTCGTCCACCAGCCAGAGCTGCTGGAAGAACCCTTCCTCTGGCTTGGCCACCTGTACTCGTGCGCTCACGACGAGGACACGGAAGAGCTGCTCTTCGGTGCGGACTACGAGGCGGCCGAGGTGTTCCACCGGGAGCTGAGGGAGCGGGCGAAGTGGCCCGTCTTCACCATCCCGCTGGCCGCCGGGCACCTCCTCCACGTCGTCTACCGCGCGTGGAAGGACGACCCCGGTGTCGACTTTCTCCTGCACCACCCCAGCTGGGAGCGAGCACTGTTGCTGGCCAAGGACGACGGGCACTTCATGGGTCCCGCCCTGTCCTGGTCCGAGTTGTTCTCTGCCACCGACAACGGGCTGCCCGGTGGCAGCACAGCCGATCCACACCGCCGACTCCTGTTGCTGCTGCCCGCGCTCGGAGACGACAACATCCCGTACAACGCAAAGCACCGCCTGATAGCAGCCCTCAGCGCCGTTACTGCCTTTGAGGCCCCCGAGGAACTCGCTGTCGCTCTCGTTGAAGGCCAAGGCGCGGTAGGGGCCTCCCGCTGGACCAGCAAGAGCGGTGTTCGCGTGGACGACGGCGCGTACTCGTACCGGAACCCGTCCAATGGCTTCGCCCTTACACCAGAAGACCTGGTTCGCGTGTCGACTGCCCTCATGTCCTGAGCCCTATGAACGGGCCGGCTGGGGCGTCGCAGCTGAAGGAGGGAAGGCGATGGCTTCGTCGAAAGGAACGCGGGCGAGCAGGCAGTGATGCAGCTGCCCCAGCATGCGGTCGAACAGGTGCCGCAGTGCCTGCATGTGCCAGTCACCTCCTGCCCGGCGTCACCGGTAGTGGGCGTCAGCGCCGGATGAACCACTGAGGGAGGTGAAGGCCCACAGGTGGCCGACGTGGTTGAGCCGGTTGTTCTTGACGAACCGGCGGCCGACGTAGCGGCGTTTGCCGGAGGCCCGCGTGATCGGAGCCGATCCGGCGTACGCTTTCAACCCTCCGGCCGTGACGAACCGGCTCCGGTCATCGCCGATCTCGCCCAGGATGCGGGCACCGACCTGGGAGCCGATCCCGGGGAAGCTCAGCGTGATCTCCGCGTCCGAGTGTGAGCGGAGGGCTTCCTCTGTGGCCTGCGCCAGGTCATCGACCGCCTGGCAGGCGGCGTCCATGGCGTCCTCGACGAGGGGCAGCTGCCGTGGGGCTTCCTGGCGGGAGAGCTGCTGGATTCGTTCGGCGTCCGTCTCGCCGCCCCGGCGACGTCCAGCTCGCCGGAGCATGGCGGTCAACTTCCACATCTGCAGCTCGGCCGCCAGGGCAGGCATGGGCGCGACGGCCAGGATGCGGCGGGCATCGGGGCGGGTCAGGGTTCCCGGCTTGTCCGTGAACGCCTCGATCATCGCCGGGAAGTGCTCCCTGAGCGGGGACCGCAGCTGATTGGCGACCTGCTGCCGGTTCCAGGCCGCGTCCTGCTGTGCGCGTCCCAGGACGGCGACGGCTTTGGGCCAGGTCGGTGGCGGCGCACGGACCCTGCGGAAGGCAAGCAGGGACCAGGCCCGGGCGCCGACTACGAGATCGGCCACTCGGGCCGGAGCCGATGGTCTCCTTCAGCACCGACACCGGGTGGGCGTTCTGCGAGGAGCGGTGATCGAGCTGGCCCATCGCCGTCTCCCGGTCGTCGAGATGCAGGACCTCCGGGAGTGGCAGGCCCTCGGTCAGCGGGCCCCACATGGCTTGGATGTCCGCGCCGGCTGGGGCCCACGAACCAGCCCACTTCCCCGCCGCCGGGGCGGGTGCGATGGTGGCGGTGGCCGGAGCGGGAGCGGGGTGGGGGACACGGGCCGCACCCGGTGCCGTGGTGGCGGGTGCGCCCGTCGGGGATGGCTGCGCAGCCCCCGCGGCTGCGGCCGGGGTGACTGGCGCGGCGGTGGTGGTGACGGCGGCGACGGCCTAGTCGACGCCGAGCCCCGCGGCGTGTGCGTCGGTGAGGATCCGGCGACGTCGATGCTCTGGTCGTTGAAGCAGCCCATGGAGGCGGCCATGTCGGGCCAGGCCGGGGCGAGGATCGCGTCGCGGGCCAGACCCTCGAGGATCGTGATGCGCAGCAGGTCCGCCCACCGGTCGGTGCCCTCGCTGCGGGTGCCGGTGATGCTGGTGGCGACGGCCTGCTGACGCTTCTGGCCATCCGGCCGAGCTGTGGGAGGAACGAGGTGAGGTCGGCCCCGGCTTGCTGGGTGCTCCAGTGGCGACCGGCACCGCAGTCACATTCATAGCTCCCACTGTCCGGCACACCCTCTCGCCAACGCCACGACGCCTTGTCCTCGCTCATCTCTCCTGTGCACGACGATCACCAGCGAAAGCGGCGGCCACGGAAGGGCAGGCGGCCGAGGAAGCCGAACGGCCGGAAAGCAGGACATCGGGCCCGCCCGGCGCCCTCCGGCCGCCTGCGAAGAAGACGGATGTACCGGGCTCTACGGGATCGACTCCTCTGGGGGCCGGACTGCCGAATGAACAAATCGAGCCATATGGCTCGTGTAAGACCAGGAGGACATTTTCCCTAGGCACTCGGATACGGACCGGCATCAGACATGGCACGTCACCCTGCATCACCCTCAAGGGCGCGACCGCGCAACACGCCCGGAGCAGCCGGTTCCCGGCCACGGCCCGGACGAAGCCGCCGGAAGCCGGTGACGCGCCTCCTGCTCGTCCTGCTGCTCGCAGCGATCGCGGCCAGCACCGCCCCGCACCTGCTGCGCTCACACGGCAGCCCCTCCGGAGGTGTCGCTGCCGCGGCCCACAGACACGAGCTCGGGACTCCCCCGCCCACCTCCACGGCGCCTTCACCTGCCGTCCCAGGGGACACGGACGGATTCGTGACAGCGAGGATCTCCGCCCCACCGATCGGCACCGGCACCATCCGACGTTTCAAGGTCCGGGTGGAGGACGGCATCGGGGTATCGGCCGACGAGGTGGCCCGTGAGGTGTACGGGACACTGGCCGACCACCGATCCTGGACAGCGGACGGCCACGACGGCTTCGAACTCGTCTCCGAGGGGGACCGGGACTTCGTGGTCGTCATCGCCTCACCCGCGACGGTGGACAGGATCTGCGGAGCCGCGGGGCTGCGGACGCAGGGAGAGGTGAACTGCGACGTCGGCTCACGTGTCATCGTCAATCTGAAGCGCTGGAACTCGGGATCCCCCAACTTCCACGGACCGCTGGCCGACTACCGGGCGCTGATCATCAACCACGAGGTCGGACACCGCATCGGGCACGGGCACGAAGGATGCCCCGGGCCGGGCAGACCCGCACCGGCCATGATGCAGCAGATCGACGGTCTCGACGGCTGCCTGCCCAATGCGTGGCCGTACGACGAGCACGGGACGTATCTCGGCGGCCCCAAGGTGCCGTGAGCGCGACGAACGCCGCCGACCAGCAGCACCCTGCGGACGAGCGTTCTTCACCGCTCCCGGGGGTCACAGGCACCACAGGGAGCAGCCTGCGGCGACTACCCAGCGAGCCCGCCCCACCCGCACGACACGTGGCGTCCCGAGTGGTCGTGATGCGCCAGCTCGGAGGTGTCCGGAGAGCCACATCGACCACGCGCAGCGGCGGAAAGGTCACGGACCGCCACCGTAGGGCGGAGGCAGGCTTCGGGGCTGAGGACTTTCGCGGGGGCCAGGCAGGCTCCGGCCTGCGCAGGGACAACGCGTAGGGGACGGGTCCAGGAGGGAACGTAGTCGATCTGTCATCGCCGGTCTCACCTTGCCCTGCAACTCGGGCGTCGTAGAGGGGCACGTCAACCGGATCAAGATGCTCAAGCGACAGATGCTCGGCCGAGCCGGATTCCCGCTCCTCCGAAAGCGAGTACTGCGCTCCAGGTGACCGACGCGTCAGGACGACTGCTCCGCTGGCTCGAACCCCTCATCGATACGGCGAGGAGCCACGCCGAGAACCAAGTTCTCCATGGCGTGAGGCATCGCTCCGAAGCTGGCGACCCAGGTCTCTACGAGATAGATCACGCCCACTTCATCGATGCCCAGGAAGAACCGGCCGTGGTCCAGCTCGCCGAGCGGGTAGAGATGGCGCCCGATCGCTTCGCCCCACTCCGTGAATCGGCCATCCTCGCCCCAGGCCAGCTCGGGGTCCAGCTCGAACGGCGTGCGTGCACAGCTGATGCCTGGTCCGCTGACGTTCACAGTCAAACCGCCGAACTCCTGCAGGAAGGCTTCCGCAGCGTCGTGCATGGCGAGGCCGACTGCTTCGAACATGGATCGCCAGGGGGCCGTGTCTACTTTCCGTCCAGGCGTCCATCCTGACGCCTCCAACACCTCATCCATCTCTGGCGGCCAGCTACTCATCCGGGCCCCGACTCCTCCGCTGTGGGTGAGCAGTGATCATCTCAGCGGTGGACGTCACTGAACAGCGTGTGACCGCTTCACGGATAGTGAGCCAGAACCCGAAGTGGTCCACGAATTCAGCGTGTTGTCGTGAACAAAGCAACCGCGACAAGGGCCGGTGTGACGGGGACCGGTTCCGCGGGGGTGCGGCTGTTCCAGGACGCGCTTTCTCTGTCAAGTTCAGCATGTTGACGCGCAACGGCCCACCCGTCAGCTCAACCGATGGCCGGGCTGCAGGGTTCGCCTCAACCCGGTTTCCTCGCTGAACGAGTCGGCCCGGGATTGTGTCCACTGGAGACGTCGCCGTTCCACTACTCGGTGATACCGTGTAGCGGTACTCAGTATCACGTAGTACTGGCAGGGCTGAGGAGCACCCCGCGATGGACGACCTGACGGAGATGTTGAAGGGCACGCTCGAAGGGTGCGTGCTCGAAATCATCGGCAGCGAGGAAACCTACGGGTACGCCATCACTCGCCGGCTGAATGAACTCGGCTTCGCCGACGTCATCGAGGGGACGGTGTACACGATCTTGCTGCGGCTGGAGAGGAACGGGCTCGTCCAAGTGACGAAACGTCCATCCGGGGTGGGTCCGCCGCGCAAGTTCTACGCGCTCAACGACGCCGGGCGCGAAGAGCTCGCAAAGTTCTGGGCGAAATGGCAGTACCTCTCATCACGCATCGACAGGCTCGAGGAGGGCGGGAGATGAACTTCTGGGAGAAGGTCACAGGCAGCGATCTCACCAGGGATTGGCAGGCGTTCGGAGCCCGGGTCGAGGCTCTGCCGGACGACTACCGGGAGGGGTGGGACCAGATCGTCGCCCACCTCTTCCCCTACGGGGACTTCACCGGCCGCAATCTGATACCGATCCTCGACTCCGCCCTGGGGCTGCTCGAAGTGTCGGCAGCGGACGTGCAGAACGTCCACGAGGTGCTCGGCGACGACATCCAGGGCTTCTGCACGGCGCTGGCCGGCGGAGCAGGGGCCCGGACTCATCGCGACCGGTGGCGCGAGCAGTTGAACAGGAACGTCGCAAGAAAATTGAGCCGGCTGGGAGGCTGACGTGAGCATTCAAGACGTCATCGAAGGCAAGAAACAGTGGCGTGCGCACGCTGCTCGGGTCAAGGCACTCCCGCCGGACTACCAGATCGTCTACAGGGAGATGCAGAAGTACCTGTTCAAGGTCGGACCGGTCAGCCTGTCCGACGGCTCTCTCCTCCCCGGAATCGTCGACTTCTTCCATGAGGGCGCCGCCGAGGGCAAGGGAGTTTTGGGTCTCACCGGCACCGACGTCGCAGCGTTCTGCGACGACCTGATCAAGGACTCCCCCACCTACGCGGATGCCTACCAGGAATCCATTGGCGGGGACCCTGGCCCGGCCGGGAAACAGGGCCTCGGCGTAGTCGGGTGATGTCCGTTTCGTGCTCATCCGAGGCCGAAAAGTGCGAGTGGTCGTCGGGGGTCGCGTGCGTTGCGCCGCAGAGCCGCTGCGATATTGGTGACGCCGGCCTGTTTCAGGGAGCCGATGGGAGGTTGCGCCAGGTGGCCATCGCGCGTGGCGCGTTGCCGGTCCGTAGTTGGAAGGCGTCTCGGCGAAGGTCGTGTCGCGGGTGGTGGAGGGCCTCGATGCGCCCGGCGGTCGCGGATCAGCCGGACGGGCTGGGTAGGTGAGGCTTGCTCGGAGGTCAGGCTGGTGACGGCGTGGATCGTCTTGATGGTGGCCTTGCCGGTCGTGCGATCGGTGCGGCGGCGCTTGATCGGCAGCGCCTGACGGGCTCCGGGGACGAGCAGGTTGTTCACGGTACGGCCTTGATCCGGCCGATCTCATGGCGGCCGTGGCCTCGGTCACGGGTGCTGCCCTGAAGGGGGATGTCCTCCCAGGCAGCAATTTGAGTTGTTTGCGCAGGCGCTTCTGGTTGGGCTTTGACGATCACGATGTAGTGCGCCCGGCGGCCCAGGAGATAGGCGGCGTGCTCGCGCTGGGTGTGCAACGCGCCCCCGGTCACCGCAGCTCCAGCGAGATCGGCGACGGTGTCCAGCAGCGGCCGGAAGCAGGTGATCTCGTTCGTCTTCTCGCACAGTTCAGCTGGGCGCCAGGACGACGCGAGTGGTGTGCTCCACCGCCGCCGGCAGGTGCATCCTGCGGCCCGTTGCCCTGACCACACCGCGCAGGCCTTGGCCGACCACGGCCAGCACCGCACACGCGGTCAGCGCGAGCACGGCCGCCAGGGCGTGCCGCACGGGGCGTGGATCCCGTGGATCGGGTGCTTCTGCCAGCCGCTCCAACAAGCTGCGCACCTCCTCGGCTTCGGCCTGCGGATGCTCGCGGAGTTGGTCAAGCCGCGCCCAAGGACGCACGACAACCGTTCCCCTCCGCGCTCACGGCCAGGCCCTCCCGGCTGGCACCTCACTCGATGAGGCGACGGCCCGAAGCCAGGGTGCACCTGACCCTCAGGTCTTGGGGACAATCTGGATGTCCATCTCGATCTCGATGCTCGGACCCACAACCGCGATGCCTCGCGCCAGCATCGTCTGCCAGGTCAGCGTGAAGTCCTCGCGGTGCAGCTCGGTGCTCGCCCGGCACGCAGCGCGCGTCTCTCCCATGACGCCGTTACCCACGCCGAGGTACTGGACGTCCAGAGTGACGGTGCGGCTCACACCATGCAGGGTGAGCGCTCCGGTCACGGCCCAGCGGGCTCCGCCCCGGTGGGCGAAACGCTCGCTGTAGAACTCGATGGTCGGGTAGCGCTCCACGTCGAGGAAGTCGTCCGACCGCAGATGGTCGTCACGCATCTGGACGTTGGTGTCGATCGTCGCGGCGTCGATGATGACGTGCATGGCGGAGTCCTCCATGCGCTCCGCGATCCGGACGGCACCGGCGAAGGAGTTGAACCGTCCGCGGATGCGCGCCATGCCGATGTGCCGCCCGATGAAGCCGATCTGGGTGTGTCCCGGATCGATCTCCCAGTCACCCGCTTCCGGGAGCTGCTGGGGCGCGGCCGCCTGCATGACGACATCCCCGATACTCGCGTGGCCCCCTTCGGTCACGGCGACCGAGCCGTGGAACGGAGTGAAGCCCTCGCTGGTGACGGCCAGGCGGTAGTCGCCGGCCGGCACGGTTGCGACCACGTTCCCGAAGGGGCCCGTCTCCCCGCGGACGACCTTCCGGCCGCCGTTGTCGGTCACGACGAACTCTGCCTGCCTCAAGGGCTCGTTGACGGGATCGAGCACCCGACAGCTGAGCATTCCGGCATTCTGCGGGACCGAGAGCCCCGCGAGGGCGTTGCCCTGCTTCGCGCCCGACTCAGTTCTTCTGCCTAGCCAACGGCCGAACACGTGCACGTACTCCTCAGGGGGCTCTTACCTCGGACCCCTGACGGATGGACGTCGTTGTCAGAACTGCGGCCCGCCGACGAGTAGACATTCGATCACCGTTGCGAGGTTCGAGGCAAACGCGGCAGCTCGCGACCGGTTGCACCGAGTACGCCCAGTCGTTCGCAACTGTGACGCCTGGCCCTGATGACCCGTATTCCACACTGCGTCGTCCGGCTCCCCGTATGTCTCTCGGTCAAGGACAATCATATGTCCGGCATGTGATCGAGCATCAGCCCGAACTCTCGTACATACACGCCGAGTAGGTCGGCATCTGTGGCCAGCACCTTGATTCTGCGCTCCTCAAGCACGGTTGCGATGGGATCGGTCACCGAGGGTCACCTGCCTCTCCTCGGTACGCCGCGAGCAGACGAGAGACCGCGTGAAGTGGGAATCGGTCGTGGTGCGGTGGTACCAGGAACCGGCGAGGAAATCCGAGAGCACACGCGGTCGCAAATCAAGACGGAATCGCCGAGAACCGTCGCGTGAGAGGTCGAGGCACCCTGGGGCGCCTCCCCTCCTGCTCCGTGCGGTGCGGCCGGCGTCAAGGCGTGGTCCCCGAATCCCGCATCGGCCATCCACGGCCCCGTGCCGCCATCGGGTTCCACGCGGAGCACGACATGGTCGTACGGAATTCCGAGGCGCCTCCGGTGCCGAATACCCGGCCTGGAGCGGACTGACATGGAAGCCGAGGCCACGCAACAGAGCGACGACTCGAGCTGACCCGTGCGGTGCTGTCGGTCGTCGGCGCGCGCGGTCTCCAGCAGACGCCGCCAGGAGGTCACCGTTGGGCGACGTCGTAGGAGTGCTCGCCTTCCCGTTCGGTCATGCCTCCCCATACGCCGTGCTCGATACGGTGATCGAGTACGTGGGCAAGACGTTCTCCGCGACTGCCGCCAGAAAGGAGACGGCCTCCACCACGCCGTCCAAGCCGTCGCCCCTGTGCACAACCTCGCCATGACAGGCTGAACCAGCAGGTCAAACACCACTTCGGCCTGCCCACGCTCACCCTTCTGCAACAGCCTTTAGCCGCCGGTCGTGCCGTCGAGCAGCTCGCGCAGGATGTCCAGGTGGCCGTTGTGGCGGGCCGTCTCCTCGGTGAGATGGAGGAGGATCCAGCGCAGGTCGACATGGAGGCCGTCGCGAATGCTTCCCTTGGCCTGCTTGTCCAGGTCGTTCCCGGCGACCAGTTCGCGGTAGCGGGCGCTCTGTTCGGCGTATTCATCGAGCAACTGCGTAAGCGGAAAGTCGACGGCGATACGCATCTCGCGGTCGGGGTCCTCCTCCGTCATGGGGGCCCTGTCTTCCTCGCCGAGGAAGACCACTTGGAACCAGTAGTACTCGACCCAGCGGAGGTGGTTGATGACTCCGCTCATGGTCATCAGGGGTGAGCCCGGCAGAAGCGCCTTGCGTGCGTTCTCCGCAGAGACACCGCCGCACTTGGCGCGAGCGGTGTCACGTGCGTAGTCGAGGAACGTGGTGAGCTGGGTGCGATCGTCCCATGCGGGCGGCGTGTCGTCGATTTTGGTCATCGCGCGAAGCGTCCCCGATCACCGCGCCCGATGTCGAGGCATTTAGCGGCGGACCCGACCTGCTCGCCCAGTTCCTGTCCGGCGGGTGCCGCAGCGATTCAGCGGCGGTGGGCAATCCGGGAAGATCCGCCAAACAAGCCCGTGCCACGTAGATCTACACGTTCCAGGATCACCAAGATCCCGGAGCGCGGAGCCGGAGCGCGTGCACCCCTGGATCGGATCGCGTCCACGGGAGCGCGTCGTCGCCCCGGCTCGGACGCCTCCCTCGCCGGTCCGGGCCCGCCGAGCGGGGCGTGCCGCGTGAGCCCAGGTCGAGACGGGTGAGAGGGCGGGGCGCGCGAACGTCGCCCGCGCTCCCTGGGGCCTGCAGGGCGTGACGTCCACGTCGGCGGAGCACTCCTTGAGCACTCCCGGTTGCGGGCAGGTGCTCTTGGCAGTCTCCGACGCCGACCGCACACTCCTGGAGGGTTCTCGCACCGGGCCCCGCCGTGAGGCGTCATCGAACCGGAAGGCCCTGATGCGTTCACTACGCACGCCCGAATCCGCCCTGTCCGCCACCGCGATCGCCCTACTCCTGCTGGGCTCCATAGCCACCGCCACCGCCTCTGCCACTCCTCACGCGGACGACACCGCTGTCCGGACGTACACCACCGGGGTGTCATCCGGCAGCTTCGAGAGCCCCCTCGTCCCGGCGCCGGCCCCGTTCACCGACTTCACCGCCGGACAGTCCATCGGCGCCTGGACTGTCGGCGGTGACAGCGTCGACCTCGTATCGCGCCGCACGTGGGACGCCGCTGACGGGGACCAGTCCGTCGACCAGTAGGGTCGCTGGATCCGTCGTCCAGTCGCGCTCCGGGAAGGCGGGAAGAAGGGTGGGAGAGGCATACCAGCCGCTTGTGACCGTGTCGGGCGCAGCCTCCTATGGTGGCGGGCGCGAGACAAAGCTGGTCCGTCTCACCGCTGCTTCCGGTCGACGGCGGCGGGCGGGCCCCGGTCTGTCCGGAACCCGCCCACCGGTCGGGGCGCCGACGCCCCGACGCTTCCTCCAGGTGTGCCTGCCGGTGCCTACCTCCCGAGGGTGAAGGTGTCGATGTCGAACAGGGAGCCGGCGCCACCGGTGAAGGTGAGGAACACCGGTCCGGTCGGTGTGCCGGAGAGCGCTGTGGAGACCGTTCTGAAGGTCTCCCAGCCTCCGGTGTTGGGCACGGATACTGTCCCGATGACCTGTCCGCCGGCCGAGCCGGAGCGGACCTGTACGGTGCCGCCCGCGCCGGCCGAGGAGACCTTGGCGGTGAAGGTCTTCGCACCCGTCAGTGACGCCTGGGCGTAGCCCGCCCAGTCGCCGTTCTCGATGTAGCCGAGCGTCCTGCCGCCGCTGGCCGGGGTGTGGTCCGCTGCCTGGACCCCCTGCGAGGAGGTGTAGGACTCCCCCTCGTATGTGGTCGATGTGGGCGGGGTCGTGCCGCCCAGCTCCTTGATCCGGATGTTGCGGAAGGCCACGTCGTCAGAGGTGCTGTGGTTCTGGATCCCGATGTATCCCTGCGCGAGGGAGCGAACGGGGTCGGTGTTGGTGAAGTCGTTGATCCGCGTGCCGTTCAGGAACACCTGGAGCCGTTCGCCCTCCACCCGGATCTCGTACGTGTTCCAGCTGCCCGGGGGGTTGAGCGCCGCGTCGCGCGCCGGGATGTCCGCCGACCTGAAGCCGTAGATCGCCCCTGTGGTGCGGTCGGCGGAGTCGGTGGCGTCGATCTGGATCTCGTACCCCTGGTTGACGGCCGAGTTGGGGTCGTCGGAGGCCGGGAAGCCGACGTACACGCCGGAGTTGTCGTCTCCCGGCATCCGCCAGTCCAGCTTGAGCGAGTACGAGGCGAACTCCTTGGCGCGGTACCAGTACAGGCCCATGCCGCCCGTTGACGTGAGGGTGGCGTCGGTGTTGGTGAAGCTGCCGGGACCCGCCTGTGACCAGCCGGTGGTGGAGCCGTTGTAGAGGCTCGTGTAGCCGGTCTCGGGGCGGCAGTCCGCCTTGGCGAAGCCCGCCGCGTACCGGATGCCGCCGAGCAGGAGCGAACGGAAGGCGGGGTCGGCGTACGACTCCTGGGTGTGTCCGAGTCCCGTGTAGAAGGACCGGCCACTGCCCTGCGGGTGGCACCACGTGATGGGGTGGTCGCCGCTCATCTCGCCGCCGTTGTAGCTGCCCTCGTCCAGGCTCTGGAGCACCCTCACGTCGGGGCGCGGGTTGGTGCGGTAGTTGTACCACTCGTCGGTGCGGCTCCAGGTCTGGCCGAGGTGGGAGGTCGCCGGGTTGGCCCGGTCCTCGGTCCGCACCGTGGCCTGCTGGATCGCCGGGTGGCTCTTGAACCAGGCGCCGACGAGCTGCTGGTACTGCGGCCATTCGTACTCGGTGTCGGCCGCGGCGTGGATGCCGAGGTAGCCGCCGCCCCCGTCCACGTACGACTGGAGGGCCGACTGCTGGGTGGCGTTCAGGACGTCACCGGTGGTCGAAAGGAAGACCACCGCCTTGAAGCCGGCCAGGTTGGCCGTCGTGAAGGCGTTGCTGTCCTCGGTGGCGGTGACGGTGAAGTTGTTGGCCGCTCCCAGATCACGGATGGTCTGGGTGCCGACCGGGATGGAGTCGTGGCGGAAGCCCGCCGTCTTGGAGAAGACCAGCACCTTGTAGGCGGGGTCGGCGGCGGGCGCCGCCGAGGCAGGCGTCAGGAGCGAGCCTGCGAGGCCGAGCGCGACGACGAGGGCCGAGGCCGCAGTCGCCGGCAGCCGGCGGAGTCGAGGAAACATCATGATCCCTTCCCGTCCGTCACTTGGTGAGGGTGAGGGTGTCGATGTCGAACAGGGACCCTGTGCCACCGGTGAAGGTGAGGAACAGTGTGCCCGAGGACGCCGTACCGGTCAGCGTGGTCGAGACCGTGGCGAAGGTCTCCCAGCCGCCGGTGCTGGCGACCGCCACCGAACCGAGCACGGCGCCGGTCGCCGACCCGGAGCGGATCTGGATGGTGCCGCCCGCGCCTGCCGAGGACACCTTCGCGCTGAAGGTCTTGGTGCCGGCCGTCGGGACCGCCGCGTAGCCCGCCCAGTCGCCGTTCTCGATGTAGCCGAGGGTCCTGCCGCCGCTCGCGGGGGCGTGGTCGGCGGCCTGGACACCCTGCCCGGAACTGAACGACTCGCCCTCGACCGTCTGACTCGATCCGGTGCTGCCCGTGGCGAGGGTGAACGCGTCGAGATCGAAGAGGTTGCCCTGTCCGGTCACGCCCTTGAAGACGAGGAACAACTCCGTGCTCGCTGTGGGGACGTTGGTGAGGTTCGCCGACACGTCGACGAAGTTCTCCCAACCGCCGGTCGGCGCGACGGCTGCGCTGCCCAGCAGTGTGCCGGTGGCGGAGCCCGCCCGTACCTCGATCGTGCCGCCGACGCCTCCCGAGGAGACCCGGGCGGTGAACCGGGTGGCGTTGGCGAGGTTGTACGGCTTGAAGGACACCCAGTCGTTGTTGTCGGTGAAGCCGACGGTGCTGCCGCCCTCCGCCGTGCCGTGCGCGGCGACCTGGATGCCGTTCTGCGCACCGAAGTGCTCACCCTGCCGGTGGCGCGGCTGGAGGATGCGCGCGCTGTGCGTCGTCAGCCCGGCAGCGTCGGTGTACTCGGCGTCGAAGACTCCGTAGATGTTGGCCGCACTGTCGTGCTCGCCGTCGGCGGGCACGGTCAGGTTGCCGGAGCATCCGGTGGTCTGGGTGATCTGATGCCGGTGCTCGTCGTGGCCGAGAAGGTAGGTGACCTTGACCTTCGAGCAGTCGATCGCACCGTCCTCGGGGTCACTGACCGACACCTGGAAGGGCACGGTGTCACCGAAGGAGAACAGCTGGCCGTCCTTCGGGGACTGGAGCGTGACCGTCGGTGCGGTGTTGCCCGCGGTCACCACGAGACTGGCCGAGCCCGTGAGCCCTTCGGGGTCCTTGACCGTGAGGGTGGGACGGAAGGTGCCGTTGGTGGTGTACGTGTGGCTCGGGTTGGCCGCGGTGGAGCTGGTGCCGTCACCGAAGTCCCAGGCGTACGTGAGGGCTCGGCCCTCGGGGTCGGAGCTGCCGGCCGATGAGAACGCGACGCTGAGCGGCGTCGGTCCCGAGACCTTGTCGGCGGCTGCCTTGGCGACCGGGTTGCGGTTGCTGCCGCCGATGTACTCGACCCGGTAGAGGGCCTGGTTGTTGCCGCCGGTGCCGTAGTCGAGGACGTACAGCGCCCCGTCGGGCCCGAAGGCCTGGTCCATCACCTGCGTACCGGTCCAGGGGAAGGCCTCGATGACGCCGGGGGTGCCGTCGGCCTTGACCTCGATGGCCTTGATCCACTTACGGCCGTACTCGCCCGCGAAGAAGCGTCCGTCGAGGGACTGGGGGAACTTGACGTTGGAGTTCAGCGCCGCGTCGTAGCGGTAGACCGGGCCGCCCATGGGGGATTCGGAGCCGCTGCCGAACTCGGATGGCGAGCCGGCGTCCCCGGCGTACCGGATCCACGCCGGTTTGGCGGCGGGGAGGGTCGGCAGGCCGGTGTTGCGGAAGGAGTTGTTGGCCGGGCCGGAGCCGCAGTTGTACTTCGCCGCGGACGGACCGCTCGGGAAGGTGTACTCGCCGTACGTCTCGGTGGCGGTGTTCGTACCCGTGCAGTACGGCCAGCCGTAGTTGCCCGGGGCGGTGATCCGGTTGAACTCGACCTGCCCGCTCGGGCCCCTGCTGCCGTCGGTGACGCCCGCGTCGGGTCCGTAGTCACCGAGGTAGACGGCACCGGTGGCCTTGTCGACGGACATCCGGAAGGGGTTGCGGAATCCCATCGCGTAGATCTCGGGGCGGGTGCTCGCCGTGCCGGGCGCGAAGAGGTTCCCGACGGGCACGGTGTAGCCACCGGCGGCGGTGGGCTTGATCCGCAGCACCTTGCCGCGCAGGTCGTTGGTGTTGCCCGAGGAGCGCTGGGCGTCGAACTGCGGGTTACGGTCGGTCCGTTCGTCGATCGGCGAGTAGCCGCTCGACTCGAAGGGGTTGGTGTCGTCACCGGTCGTCAGGTAGAGGTTCCCAGCAGCGTCGAAGTCGATGTCGCCGCCCACGTGACAGCACTGGCCACGGTCGTTGGGGACTTCGAGCACGACTTTCTCGCTTGCCAGGTCGAGGGTGCCGTCGGTCCTGAGGGTGAAGCGGGACAGGTTGAGATGCCCCTTCCACGCCTCGAACGTGGCGGCGCTGCCCGTGACGGGGGCGTCGCCCCCCGGGGTGCTGAGCTTGGGTGAGTAGTACAGGTACAGATAGCGGTTGGAGGCGAAGCCCGGGTCGGCGGCTATACCCTGGAGGCCCTCCTCGTCGTGCGTGTAGACGTCCAGCTTGCCGGCCGTCTTGGTGTTGCCCGCGGCGTCGGTGTAGCGGACCGTGCCGTCTCTGGCCGTGTGCACGACGGCCCGGTCGGGCAGGACCGCGAGCGACATAGCTTCGCCCAACTCTGCTGAGCCCAAGGCAAGTTGTACTTGCTGGTAGTCGCCGGCCGGGATGGCCGCAGCAGCGGCCTCGTGCTCGGGGTGACCGGGGTGGGCCGAGGCGGCGGGGCCGACGAGGGCACCGCCGCTGACCACCAGGCCGAGTACCGTGAGCCACCTCAACCACGTATGTCTCGGCCGTGACCGTCCTGACAGTCCTGACATGGAGCGTCCTTCCTGGCCTTGGGGGGAGTGAGTCAGGCGTGAGCGCGCGGCTAGCACGCTGCCGTGTCACTGAGGGAGGAACCTGCGCCCGGGTGATGTCCCGTCACCCGGGAAGCAGCCGTACCGATCCGTGCTGAAGCTGCGAGAGCTTTCGTTGCGCCATCGGGATACGTGCGGAAACTCGCGAGATTTTTGCATGCTGGCAATGTGGACTTAATTTGTCAAGCGTGTGGTCAAATTCCCGGAATCCTCCGGGCGCCGGACGGCGTGTCAGCCCCAACGCACCACGCATGGGCGGAATATCACCGCGCTGACACTTTAGTTCATAATTCAAACTATCTGTGTGTATCCGCTCCCGGCCGTACAGGGCACCTGCGGAGGAAGCCGGAGGAACGGCCGCTGCGCGAGCCACCAGGACGGCCGCGGGACGTCGGGCGGCCGTCCGGGCGAAATGGCCACGCGCAAACCGAGGCAAGGTGCCCGATCGGCTCCAGTCGTCCGGGCTGCGGCATTGAGGGGGCCCGGACGACTGAAGCTGATCGGGGAGCACACCACATTCGCTTCGTGTGCGAGCTGGTTTTCGTGCAGCAGCGAGCTGGTGGTTGGCGCGGAAGCTGGCCCCGGTGGGTGACGTTCCTGCCCTGCCCCTACGTGGGGGCATGCCACTCAGCGGTCAGCTTCGCGTGGCCGCGGGTTTGGTCAGCGGCGGTGGTGGTTGTGGCCCCAGGAGTCGGTATCGACGGTGCGGCCGCGGGCGTCGCGCAGGGCTGCGGTGTCGCTGTAGTTGTCCCGGACGTAGGCGCGGCGGTCCTGGAAGAGGTCGGTGCGGGTGTCGCGGCCCTGGCTGTCGGCCTGCACGTCGCTGATGACGACGCGGGGTGTGGGGCGGTGTCGGTCGCTGTCCTGCGCGGAAGCCGGCAGAGCAATGGCCGAGACGATCGCGCGGGCCGCGAGGACGGTCGCTGAGGTGCGGCGGGCGGTCGAAGAGAGACTTCGCGAAGGGCTTTTCGCGGCGGTTCTGAGGCACGCTGCTCGGTCCGGCCGGGGCACCCACCGCCGATGAGGCCGACCAGGTCCGCCGTCATGCGTGCTGTGTGGTCACGTGTGTGCGACATCGGCATCGACGAGCGCCGGGCAGGGACGACTCCTCGGCGGGCAGGGCGATACCCCGTTCGAGGAGACGCCGGGTGTCGCCCTGCCTGCTTCGCAGGTCATCTCCTCACGTCAGTGCATCGACGTGAGGGACCTGGTTGAGTTCTGCCACGAGATCGCGGTACCGGCGGCGGCTCGCGGCACCGTCCTCTTCGGCGTCCGGGGCGGGCTCGGTCACGAACTGCACCTGGGAGGCCAGCGCCTGGGCCAGGTCCTGCGCAGCCCGTGCCGTCTCGGCCGTCACCACCACGTACCCGGCGCGGTCCAGCGACCAGCGGACCGGCGGGATGACCTGGCCCACCTCGAAGTTGAGGTGGAATTCGACGACACCGGAGTGGGCCCGCGCCTCGTCGGCGCCCTTGATGGCGACCAGTCGGCCGGGCTCGGCCTCGAAGAAGACGACAGCCGCGCCGCCGTCAGCCTCGGGACGTCCGGCGAGCGGCTGGAGCTGACCCGCGCCCCAGGCGAGGCCGGCCTCCTCCAGGTCGATGCCGTAGACCGCGTGCGTCATGGTGTTGATCCGGTCGCCTCCGCGCCGGTTGTGGCTCTCGATCACCCGGGGACCGGCCGACGTGAGCTTCAGTTCGGTGTGCGACAGACCGTTTCGGAGGCCGACCGCGTCCAGGAAGTCGGACACCGTGCGGCACACGTCCTCCTCGAGGGAGGGGTCCAGCTGCGCGGGAATGGCGTGTCCGAACTCGACGAAGCCGGTTCCGGTGATCTTGTCGGCGATGGCGATCGGCACGTGCCGGCCGTCGAAGGAGAGCGCATCCACGCTGATCTCCGGGCCCTCGAGGTATTCCTCCAGCAGGAACTGCTTCAGGTCGAGCCCGCTCAGCGCCGCATACGCGGATTCGGCCGCCTCGGCGCTGTCGATCTTGTGGATGCCGATGCTCGCGGAGCCTCCCAGCGGCTTGGCGATCAACGGGTATCCCTGGGCGGCGCCGAACTCCCTGATCTCCTCCAGGCTCGACGCTACGGCCGCCCGCACGGCGCTGACGCCGCGCTCCGCGGTGTGCCGTCGCATGCGCCACTTGTCGGTCAGCAGCGCCACGGTCTCCGCGGAGACACCGTTCAGGCCGAGCGCGTCGTTGAGCAGGGCGGCGGTGAGGACGCCTTCCTCCTGTACGGTCACCACGCCGGCGAACGGCAGACGGTCGTGCAGCGCCCGTACGACGTCCACCAGTTCCCGGGAGTCGGACCGAGGCGGGTGCACCACGCAGATCTCGGCGACCAGTGCGTCAGCCGGCAGTTTGCGGAACTCCTCGGGCGTGTACACGCAGACCACATCCAGCTTGAGCCCCCTGGCCCGCTGGAGCATCGGGGGTTTGGGCGAGACGAGACAGACGCGCATGTTCATGTTCGTTCCTTCGTGTGTTCGTGGCGCGGAAGACGCCCGGCGAGCGCCACAGCATCCTGGGCCAGTGCCGTGGTGGGGTCGAAGACGGGGAGGTTCTCGGCCCTGTGACCGAGCACCAGGGGGAGTTCCGTACATGCTGCGACGATCATCCCCGCGCCGGCTGCGGCGACGCATCTGATCGCCGGGACCAGTGCGTGCTCGGCGGCCTCCAGCTCGCCGGCCTTGATCAGCCGCACGGCTCGCATCACCGACCGTTGCTGCAGCAGCGGCGGGGGGACGACCGCGTCGATGCCCTGTTCACGCAGACCTTCCTGGTACAGCCCCGTCACGAGTGTCCCCGTGGTGGCGAGGAGCCCCACTCGGGAGACCGATGGCGCGGCCCCGCGCAGCCGCCGCACACTGGCGTCGATCATACTGAGGATGGGAACGGCCGAGGCACGCCGCAGGTCCGGGAGGAACGCGTGCGCGGTGCTGCAGGGCATGGCGATGATCGCCGCCCCCGCGGACTGGAGCAGGCGCACCCCTTCGAGCAGGCGGGGCAGCGGGCTCGGCCCGTCCGACAGGATGGCGTCGGTGCGGTCCGGCACGGTGCCGTCGGACCACACCAGTGTCCGCAGGTGCTCCTGGTCACTGGCGGCGGGCGTCTCCCGTACCAGCTTTGCGAAGAAGTCCGCCGTGGCTGCGGGTCCCATGCCGCCGAGCACGCCGACGATGCCGGACGCCGCCGGATCGGGTGCCTGTGTCGCGCTCCGGGATCCGGAGATGACCGCGCTCACCGTGCCGACCGCACGTTCACCGCGAGTGTGTCGTCCTTGAGGAGTGCCCACGGCACGAAACCGACGAGCATCACGACCACGCCGACCAGCACCCATACGGGGGTGCCTTGGTGTACGAGTGGCCCGACGATCAGCAGCGGACCGACCAGGTCCTGGCCCACCCGGCCCAGGTTGTAGAAGGACAAGTACTGTCCGAGCGACTCCTTGGGGGCGAGTTCGAAGGACAGCGGCGTGCTCGCGATGACAAGGCTCTCGCCTGCGGTGTGGGCCAGCATGGCGATCACGAGGATCGCGAGTGCCGCCCAGGCGTTGCCCACCGCGCCTGCCCCGGCGTACGCGAGGCAGGCGGCGCAGACGGCCGCACCGCCCAGCGCTGACGCGCGCAGGGCGGCGGAGAAGTCCGCGAACATCCGGTTCACCGGGATCTGCGCCGCCATGGCCAGCGCGCCGTTGAGCGCGAGGAGTGCGGTGAGGCTCCAGCGGGGAGAGTCCGTCGACTGGACGATCCACAGGGGCAGTACGAGCGACAGGATCGTGTTGTGCGTCATGGCCACGCCATTGACGACGGTGATCACCAGATACCGCCGGTCGCGCAACGGGGTGGCCCTGACGCCGCGTTGCTTGACCGGGCCCGTGTCCGCGGGCTTCGCCGCCGGTACGTGGAGCCTGGACACGAGGATCGCGGCGCCGATGAACGACGCGGCGTTGATTCCGATGCCCACCAGGTACAGGGCGGCGGAGTCGGTGACGACGGGCAGGGTGGCCGCCAGTGACCCGAGCACGATCGCTCCGTTGCGCGCGGAGAACACGGTGCCCAGGATCGTCGCCCGGTCCTTGGCCTCGAAGAGCCGGCCCATCAGCGCCTGGTTGATGGCGGGGCTCGCCCGGTCGGCCGTGGTCACGATGCAGGCGAGCACCACGAACATCCAGTACTGCTCGGCAAGGAGGTAGAGGCCGTAGCCCACGGCCCGTACACCGAACAGCACGATGAGGCTCTTCTGCGCCCCCACCCGGTCCGCGAGGGCGCCGATGCGGGGGCTGAGGACGAACGCGCAGAGACTGCCCAGGGAGATCGCGAGTCCCACGGAGGACACGCTGAAGTCCCGGACAGTGGTGAAGAACAGGACCGATGTCGCCGTGAAGATACCGGTGCCGAAGGAGTCGGCGGTGACACTCGCCAGCAGCAGTCTCGTCTCCCGGCGCTGCAGCATCAGAACATCGCGCAGACGTGCCCACAGGGCGAGGTCAGTGCTCACTCCCGACGCCCTCACCTTCGGTGCGGCGGTTTCCGACGAGGGTGCCGATCAGCGGGATCACCGGGGGTATCCGCTCGCCGGGTACGCCGAAGTCGACCAGGCAGGCGATGTCGTCGACGCCCGCAGCCGCCACCCGCTCGACCGTGCTCCTGACGGTGTCCGGGGAGCCGATCAGGGAACCGCCCCGCAGGTAGCGCTCGTACGTGGCGTCCAGCAGTTCCTCGAGGAGGTCCTCCGGAATCTCGTCGTCGGGCAGGACGTGCCCGCCGCTGATGGTGCCGCCGCCCTGGGCCGCCCGCAGCTCCAGCTTCACCGCGGATCTCAGATAGTCGCGGAAGGGTGCGCGGCTGCGGGCCTCGGCGGCATCCGGGTCGTCGTCCAGGTGGGTGTGCAGCATCAGAGACACCGTCCCGGTGGCCGGGTCGAAACCCGCGTCCGCGCGGGCCTTGCGGTATCCCGCCACCTTCTCGGCGAGCTGGTCGAGATCCTGACCGATCAGGTGGGTCAGCACGTTGAGGCCACGGGTCCCGGCGTCCTGGAAGGTCCGTGGGTTCCCCGAGGAGGTGATCCAGATGGGGAGTTCAGCCTGGACGGGCCTCGGGTGCAGGCCGGCCGCGAAGGGCTGCCCGGTGCCGTTGGGCAGCTCGACGTCCTCGCCCCGCCACAGGGCGCGCACCGTGTCGATCTGTTCCAGCATGACCTGGTGGCGCGACGCGTAGACGTCGGGCGCCAGCACGAAGTCGTTGGCGTTCCAGCCGGAGCCGAAGGAGACGGCCGCGCGGCCGGACGACCAGTTGTCGACGACGGCCCAGTCCTCGGCGATGCGCACCGTGTGGTGCAGCGGGGAGATGAGACTGCCGGCCCGCAGCTGGATGTGCCGGGTGGCGGTGGCCAGCGCGGCACTGGTGAGTGCCGGGTTGGGGAACACGCTGCCGAACTGGTCGAAGTGCCGCTCGGGAGTCCACACCGCGTCCAGGCCGTGGGCGTCGGCCAGTCGGCTGGCCTCCAGCACCGTCCGGCAGGTCTCCTGCGGGGCCGCCTCGCCGGAGGCAAAGAACATGACGCTGAAGCGCAAGGGGGACTCTCCTGTGTCTCGTAACGCGGTAGCGGGGACGGATCAGACCGCTGCGGGTACGACCCGGGTCACCGACCAGCCGTGGATGTGACCGTGGACCTGGTGACTGGGGACGGTCTCGCCGCACTCCAGGCGATCCGCGGCCCGGGCGACGAGCGTGTCGTTGCCGTCTCCCCCGTCCGGCCAGCGGATCTCGACGGTGTTGCGTCCGCGGCGCAGCACGTCCGGAGTCACGGTGAACTCCCGGGTCGTCCAGGAGGGGCCTGCCTGCGCGGTGCCCACCTGGTGCCCGTTGACCTCGACCGTCGCGGTCCCGTCCGGGTGCCCGACCGGCAGCCGCCAGGTGACTTCGACCAGGTGGGGGGCGGGACCGTCGACGACCAGGGTGGACCGGGTGCGGGGGGAACTCGCCCGGAGGTACGCCACGCGCAGGCCGACGCCGGCCTGGCGGCGCTCGTTGAACGTGGTGGCGAGGTTCGCGTCGGCGAGCAGGTCGATGGTTCCCGCGTGTTCGGCGACGAGCAGGTCCTCGTACCGCTTTCGCGCAGTGACGCCCTTGCCTTCGAGCAGGTCGAGCATCGCTTCGCGCAAGGTGTGGTCGGCCAGTTTGCCGTTGAGCCGGCCGTCGCCGACCACCATGTAGCGGCGGAAGGCCGGGTCCTGGGCGGAGCGTTCGTAGGAGGAGCACATCCAGTTCGGGGCTTTCCTCGTCTGGTAGTCGAGGTAGTCCTCGAAGCGGTCGGCGACCGAAGGGTCGGCGTCCAACGCCTTCGTCAGGTGGTGGCGCAGCACGTCTTCGGGCTGGCCGTAGTGGGCGTTGTGCACGGCTGCGAGGAAGTGGGCCAGGGCGAGCCGGTCGGCTGCGGGCGTGGCCGGGACGCAGGCGGACCGCTCGGGCAGCTGCAGGGCGGCGCCGAGGGCGTCCGCGACAGCCAGGGCGGTGGCACGCAGACCGTCGAACGTGAGGTGGCAGTAGTCGAGGAAGTACTGGCGGCCGGGTATCCCGTCCTCGCCGCCGGGGAACAGTGCCGCCTGGTCGACCAGGTGGAACCCGGACTCGCCGGCTTTGCGGCGCATCACCTCCTGCACGGACGCGAGGGTGCGCGGGGAGTGGATGGTGAAGGGGCTGACCACCGCGTCCTTGGCGGCGCGGAGAGCGGTGAGCGCTTCGTCGGGCGACGCCGCGCATTGTGCTGCCAGCCGGTGCGGGACAGGGCTGGAGCCTCCGTCGAGCGCGGTCATCTCGGCGCTGAGCGTGCGGGCTGTTCCGAGGTCGCCGTCCCGCTGGGCGCGCTCGGCCTCCTCCTGGGCGCGGAGGTGGCGCCGCATCCGTCCCGCGGGCAGGGCGGGACAGTCGAGGAGCGGTTCGTCCTTCCAGTCGCCCAGGTTGAACTCCGGGACGACGAGGACGACGGGGACGTCCGCGGCGAGGTCGCGAAGAAGGTCCAGCGCCCTCGCGGCGACGTCGGTGACGAGGGCGCGGAAGGACGCCGCGGCGGCGGGGAAGCCGCCTTCTTCGAGCCGCAGGGCGAGTTCGTGGCGCTCCACGGGTGTCGGGTCGACGTTGTTCCAGTTGTTCCCGGCGTGCACCACGAGCGCGTCGGCGCCGAGCGCGAGTGCCTCGGCGGCGGTGCGCAGCAGCTCGTCCAGGGAACAGTTGGTGCGGGCGAGGTCGAGGACGTCCACGGCTGAGCCGTCGAGGGCGGCGTCGACGAGGCCGGCGAGCGAATACGCCGGGTCGAAGAAGTAGCCGCGCGCCGCGGACTCCCCCAGTACGGCGACACGGCGGTGTCCGGGGCGGAGGGCGATCTCCGGCCGGTCCGCCCAGTAGCGCCACTCGTCACGGCGTCCGGTGTCCTGGAGCAGTTGTCCGTCCGCCATTCGCCATACGCCCACGCCGGTGCCCGACGGTGTGGGCGCGGTCAGGTCGGTCGAGCGCTCGGCGGGTCGGCCCAGCACCTGCATACGGGCCAGGGTGAGGGCGCCCTCCGGTCCGGACAGGGAGCGGCTGAGTCGCTCGGAGATGCTGTGAGTGGGATCGGTCTGCGGCATCCGTGTGTCCCCCTGAGGTGTGGTCCGGCCATGGGCCGGCCGGTACTCGTCCGCGTTGTCGTCAAGCGGTGTACGCGGGCAGGTCGTACAGGTCGAGAAGCAGGTTGAAGGTGATGACGGTCATCAACAGGTCGGTCTCGAAGGGGACGTTGATGCGGAACCCGGGCGTGCTGTACTCACGGACGAGTCGTTCCACGCGGTCCGGGTCGAAGTAACCGTCCGCCTCGATGCGTTCCCGGGAGAGCAGGGCCTCGATGGCGGGATCGTCCTGTCTGATCAGGTGGGGGCTGCCCGGTGCGGTGAAGCCGAACTTCTCGCGGTCCACGATCTTGCGCGGGATCCAGTCCCGGGCGACCTGCTTGAGGAGGTACTTCTCCTCCAGTCCCTTGAGCTTCAGCTCGGGCGGAACAATCGCGAGGAACTCGGCGAGCTCCCGGTCGAGGAACGGATGGCGGGACTCGACGGAGTTGGCGAAGACCATGCGGTCGCCGTGGTCACCGAGCAGGTGGTCCGCCAGCCGCAGTTTGAGGTCGAGGTAGGAGCGGCGGTGCAGGTCGTGGAGGCCCACCAGCCGGTTGCGGTCGACCAACGGGTGGCCGAGGCAGTCGATCTCCTTCTGCCGCTCGCGGACGGCCGCGGAATAGAGTGCGGTCTTCGTCGCCCGGAAGCCGGCATCGTTGCGTTCGTAGAAGAAGTTCTCGTCCCCCCAGAGGCCTTCGCGGATTCTGGCCTCGCGAAGGTCGGTGCCCACACCTGCCGCCTGGGAGCGCCGGATCTGGTCGAAGCGGTAGCCGATGTATCCGCCGAACAGCTCGTCCGCGCCCTGTCCGGTGAGTACGACCTTGACCCCGGCACCGTGCACCGCTTCGGAGAGCGCGTGGGCGGCCGAGTTGAAGGACTCCTTCAGCGGGCACTCGGTGTGCTGCACGACCGTGCGCAACCGGGACGATATCTCCTCGCCGTGCACGAAGCGCTCGGTGTGACGGGTGTCGAGCACACTGCTCATGAGCCGCTGGTAGTCGCTCTCGGAGAGCTCCCGCTCGGGGAACGCCGCCGCGAACGAGCGGATCTCGGCGTCGGGCATGAGGTGTCGCATGATGGCGCCGATCAGGGAGGAGTCGAGCCCTCCGCTGAGGTAGAGGCCGACCCCCACGTCGGACTGCAGGCGCTTTTCGACCGAGCGGACCAGCAACTCCTCGACCCGTCGGACGTAATAGGACTCGTCGTGATGCTCCAGTTCGGCTTCGGTGCGCGGGTATGCGATGTCCCAATACGTCCAGGTCCTGGGCACACCGCCGGGGCGGAACTCGATTGCGGTGCCGGGCGGCACGCTGTGAACGCCCTCGAACATCGTCCGCGGGCTCACCAGACCGGGAAGGGTGAACACCTGGTCCAGGCCGACGAGGTCGACTCGGCGCGGCACCGCGTCGTGCTTCAGCAGGGCTTTGATCTCGGAGCCGAAGACCAGTTCGCCGTCGCGATGGGCGTAGAAGAGCGGCGTGACGCCGAAGTGGTCGCGGGCACCGATGAAGAGCTGTTCACGGCGGTCGTAGAGCACGACCGCGAACTGCCCGTCGAGGCGGGTGACGAAGTCGCGGCCGAACTCCTCGTAGAGGTGGGGGATCACTTCGGTGTCACAGCGCGTGCGGAGCGTGTGGCCGCGGCCGATGAGGAGGTCACGCAGTTCGCGGTAGTTGTAGATCTCGCCGGTGGTCATGGCGACGATCTGGCCGCTCTCGTCGTACATCGGCTGGTCGCCGGCTCCGAGGTCGTTGATCGCGAGCCGCGCGAAGACGAAGGCCACGGTCTCGTCGACGTGGAATCCGGTGGAGTCGGGCCCCCGGTGTCCGATCACCGCGCTCATGGCGTCGAGCGTCTCGCGCGCCGCCCCGGGATCGTGTCGTGGCCCGACGAAGCCCGCGAGTCCACACACGGTCAACACCCTTTCCGAATTGCTGCGTTGTGCCGCTTCTGCGACCGGGCCCGCCGGTCGGAGCGGTTGACCACCGGGTGGGACTGGGGCAGCGTACAACACCGGTTGGTCACTGTAAGTAAAAGATTCTTTGACCCGTATCGATCTTTCGGAGCGGTCTCTGACGTGCGATGGTTCCGTCTCGTATCCAGCCCGCAGCGATCTTGGTCGACCCGTCGGCCAGACACTTCACCAGGGGGACATCGCCGTGCGTCGTACCGGTCCGGAGTCGCTGGGCGAGGGACTGGTCGAGCAGTTCCGTCGCACTCCCGACGCGCGGGCGGTCTCGGACGACCGCGAGGTCCTCACCTACCGCGAACTCGACGCACGCTCGGCCGCCCTGGCCGAGCGGCTGGTGGAGGCGGGGGTGGGGCCCGACCGTGTCGTGGCTCTCCAGCTCGAGCGCTCCACCGACCTGGCCGTGGCGATCGTCGGCGTCCTGCGGGCGGGCGGCGCCTGGCTGCCGCTGTCCACCACTGATCCGGACCGGCGGATCCTGGGTCTTCTGCGTGACGCCGCACCGGCGGCCGTCATCACCGAGGAGAACTCCCGGCTCTGGTCGCTCGCCGGCAGCGCGGTCCCGCGCCTGACTCCCCGTGGCCCCCGAGGTCCGGGCAGGGCGCAACCGATCGATTCGGCCGCGCCGCACCACCTGGCCTACGTCATCTACACATCCGGGTCCACGGGCCGCCCCAAGGGCGTGATGACCGAGCACGCGGCCATCGTCAACCGGCTCCGGTGGATGCAGGAGCGCTTCCCCGTCGGGCCGGGGGACGTGATCGCGCAGAAGACGCCTTACACCTTCGACGTCTCGGTGTGGGAGTTCATCTGGCCCCTGGCGACCGGAGCGGAACTGGCCTTCGCCGCGCCCGACGGGCATCGCGACCCCGCCTACCTGCAGTCCTTCCTGACGGAGCGGCAGGTGACCGTCACGCATTTCGTGCCGAGCATGCTCACGGAGTTCCTGCGCCGGGCGCGGCCCGGTTCGTGCCCGCGGCTGCGGGCGGTCATGGTGAGCGGCGAGGCACTCGGCCCCGACCTCGTCCGGCGATTCTTCGAACGGCTGCCGCACGCCGAACTGCACAACCTCTACGGTCCCACCGAGGCTGCCGTCGACGTCAGCCACTGGCAGTGTTCCGCGGACGATCCGCCCACCGCACCGGTTCCGATCGGCCACCCCATCACGGGCATCGAATTGCTGGTGGTCGGCGAGGACGGTGTGGAAGTTCCGGCAGGCGAGGTCGGTGAGCTGTGCATCGCCGGCGTCGGCGTGGCGCGCGGCTACCTGAACCTGCCCGACGTCACGGCCGAGCGCTTCGTGGAGCACCCGGCGGACCCTGGCCGACGCATGTACCGGACGGGTGATCTGGCCAGCCGGCGTCCGGACGGGGCGTTTCTCTACCACGGCCGCAACGACCGCCAGGTGAAGATCGGCGGCGTCCGCGTCGAACTGGGCGAGGTGGAAGCGGCCCTCCACTCCCTGCCCGGTGTGGAGGAGTGCGTCGTCGTGACGCGCGTCGACGGGGCGGGCGTGGTACGCCTGGATGCCGCCGCCGTTCCGGTGCCCGGGGTGCCGTGGTCCGGGTGGCGTGACGAGCTCCTCGGCATCCTGCCGGCCGGCTCGGTTCCCGCCACGCTCACGCCCGTGGACTCGCTGCCGAAGACCGCGCACGGCAAGTCCGACACGGAGGCGCTGCGCGCCATACTGGAGGAGCGGTCCGAACAGGGAGCCCGCGCCGACGACCCCGTCGTCGAGGACTCGCTGGAACGGCTCTGGGCCAGGGTGCTCGGCACCACCGACCCGGATTTCCTGCATGCGGGCGGCACGTCACTGCATGCCGTGCGGCTTCTCGCCGATGTCGCCGAGGAGTTCGGCGCCGGCGTTCCGTTGTCCGACTTCTTCGCCGATCCGACGCTCGACCGGCTGCGGGCCCTTGTCGCCGCCGGTGGCACTGCCGCGGCCGAGGCGCCCTCGCGCGTGCCGCGGGAGGGCGGGCTTTCGCTCAACTCCTACCAGGAACGACTCTGGTTCCTCCAGGAGTTGGAGCCTGGAAGCACGGCGATGAGTGCCCCCACCGCCTTCCGGATCACCGGAACGAGCGCGGAGCGTGTATCGGAGGCGTTCGCCGCTCTGGTGCGGCGGCACGAGGTGCTGCGCACGAGGTTCCAGTCCGTGGAGGGCGTACCGCGGGCCGTCATCGGCTCGGACGCCCCCGCACTGCAGTGGACGGACCGTGCCGACGGCGCCGCCGGTCCCGAGACCGTTCGCCGACTGGTGGAGGAGCTGGCGTACGAGCCGTTCGACCTCGCCGCCGGACCGCCGCTGCGGGCCCGTGGGGTCGGTTTCGGCCCGAGCGACCACCTGCTCGTCATGGTCACCCACCAGATCGTCGCCGACGGCTGGACCTGGTCGCTGCTGGCCGATGAGCTGACGCGGCTGCTGACGCGGCCGGACGCGTCGGAGGAAGCACGGCTGCAGATCGTCGACCAGGCGGCCTGGCAGCGTACGCAGGAATCCCGCCCCGAACACCGGGCCGCGGTCGAGGAGTCGCTGGGACACTGGCGCGCCGTGCTGGCGAACGCGCCGGACGGGCTCGACCTGCCGGTGGACGAGCCGCGCGAGCCCTCGCTCAGCGTGCCCGCCGACAGCGTCGCGCTGCACTGGTCCGCGGACTTCGCGTCCCGGCTCAAGGCGCTGTGCCGCGCGCAGGGTCTCACCGAGTTCATGGCTCTGCTCGCCGGTTACACGGCCTGGCTGGCCCGGCTCTCCGGTCAGGAGACGGTCGTCGTCGGTACACCGATGGCGAACCGGGCGCCGGCCTGGATCGCCGACCTCGTCGGCTACTTCGTCACGACCGTCCCGCAGTGCCTGGAGATCGACGAGGACGCGACGGTCGCCCAGGTGCTGGACCGCGCCCGGACCAGCGTCCTGGCGGGGCAGCGGCACTCGACGGCGCCCATCGAGCGCATCGTCGCCGAGGTCGGCCCGGCCCGGGGAGCCGCCCGGTTGCCGCTCTTCCAGAACCTGTTCGTCTTCCAGAACATGCCCGCATGGCGCAGAGAGGCCGACGGTGTCGCCGTGCAGGTCCATCAATTCCCGCCGCGGCACACCCACTACGACCTCAAGTTCGAGGTCTTCCCGCTCACCACCGGCTACGAGGCACGCCTCGTGTACGCCCGCGGCCGTTTCTCGGCCGAGCGTGCCGCGCTCATGGCACGCCAGCTCGCCTCCTTCGTCGAGACCGCGGTGGACAAGCCCGACGCGTACGTCGACGAGATAGGCCTCTGACCGGCCCGCAGGGCGATCCCGACCACACGATTGGACTGACACTGAGATGACGCACGCCGACGACCACCGTGCCGCGTCCGCGAGCCCGTCGAGGCACCTGTCCGGGACCGGCACCGTCCCCGCCCTCGTCGAGGCAGCGGCTTCCCGGTCCCCGCACGCCGTCGCGCTGGTGCGGGGGTCGCGGTCGTACACGTACGCGGAACTCGCGGCGCGGTTCTCCCGGACGGCCCGGGCGTTGAGGGCGCGGGGGGTGGCCTCGGGGGACGTCGTGGCCGTCCGCGGGGGCCGGTCCCCCGAGACGGTCGTGGCGATGCTCGCGGTCCTGCGGGCGGGTGCCGTCCTGACGATGATCGACGTCAGCCAGCCGGACGCACGGGTGCACGACGTGATCAAGCGGGCGCGCCCGTCGCTGCTCGTCGACACCACCGAGCAGACGTGGGACCCGGCGGCCGGTGCCGCCCCGGTGGTGCGGCTCGCCGAACTGGAGCAAGCGGCGGCAGGGGAGATCGGACTTCCCGCCGTGGCCGCCGGTGCCGACGCGTATGTGTGCTTCACCTCCGGCACCACGGGTGAGCCCCGTGGGGTTCTGGGATGGCACGGGGCGCTCGCGCATTTCTGTGTCTGGGAGCAGGAAGCCCTGGCCATGGGCGCGGGCGACCGCGTCGCCCAGATGGCCGCGCTGACCTTCGACGCCGTCTTCAAGGACCTGTTCCCGGCGCTCATCGCGGGTGCCACCGTGTGCCTCCCGCCGACCGACCGGCCCTTCGTGGACCTGGCGCAGGTGCTCGCATGGCTGCGCGAGGACGAGGTGACCGTCCTGCAGACGGTGCCGAGCGTGCTCTCGTCCCTGCTGGCCGAACTGCCCGCGGGGGCGGGCTTTCCGGCACTGCGGCTGATATGTCTCTCCGGCGAGCCGCTGCAGGGTGGTCTCGTGAACCGCTGGCGTCAGGCCACGGGCAACGCGGGGGCACGGTTCGTGAACCTCTACGGGACGACCGAGGCAACCATCCTCAAGTCCTGGTACCCGGTACCTGACGACGAGGTCCCTGCGGTCATCCTGCCCGTCGGCAAGGCAATCGACGACGCCGAACTCCTCGTCGTCAGCAAGCGGGGCCGGCGGTGTGGCGTCGGAGAGCCGGGTGAGGTTCTGATCCGCACCCCACACCTCACCCGGGGCGCCTGGCGTCCGGCGGAGGGAGAGGCACCGCTCTTCGAGGTGAACCCGCTCAATCCCGACGACCCCACGGATCTGGTGCAGAGGACGGGCGACCTGGGCCGCCTCGGTCCGCAGGGCGACCTGGAGATCCACGGCCGGGTGGACGACCAGATCAAGATTCTCGGCGTCCGCGTCCACCCCGCGGAGGTCGCCGCGCTGATCACGCGCATGCCGGAGGTCGAGGACGCGGCTGTCGTCGCCCGCGCCGGGGACGACGGACCGATGCTCGTCGCGTACGTCGTGCCGGGCCGGCGGGCCGCCGTGGACGCCTCGGCCGTACGCCGGCACGTGGCCGCCACCGGCTCCAACGCGTTGGTCCCGGCTCATGTGGTGCTCCTGGAGCGGCTGCCGCTCACCGGCCACGGCAAGCTCGACCGGTCCGCGCTGCCCGACCCCGACTCCGTCGCCGGGGCGGAGCATGCGGACGGAGCGGTGGACGAAGGGCAGTGGACCGGGACGGAGCGGCGCGTCGCCGAGCTGTGGTCGGAGCTGTTCAAGAAGGAGATAACCTCCCGGCACGCCCACTTCTTCGACCTCGGTGGCCACTCGCTGATGCTGGCGAGGCTCCTTGCCCGGATCCGCCGGACCTTCGAGGTCGACCTGAATCTGCCGACGCTGTTCCGGTCGGCGACGATCGCCACGCTCGCCGAGGCAGTGGACGGTGCGCTGCGAGCGGGTGGCCCGGCTGAGGAGGAGCCGGTCCCGCTGCCGGTCCCCCGCGACGGCGACCAGCCGCTCTCCCCCGAGCAGGAGGGCCTGTGGTTCCTCCAGCAGCTCGATCCCCGCAGCTCCTCCTACAACATGGCGGGCGTGTTCCAGCTGCCCGCGGGCATCGGCGAGGAGGCCGTCCGCGCGGCTTTCATCACCGTGTGCGCCCGCCATGAGGCTCTGCGGCTGCGCTTCCATGAGGTCGACGGGCGCCCTGTCCAGTCCGTGGGCGAGGCCGCCCTCGACTTCGCGGCACTCACGGCCGTGACCGACCGGCCGTCGGGCCTCACGTCGCTGTCCGAGGCTGCCGCCGTCGCCTTCGATCTGGTCGACGGCCCGCTGGTACGGGTACGGACGGTCCGGGTCGGCGGCGACGAACTTCTCGTCGGCCTGACCGTCCATCACCTGTGCTGTGACGGCGTGTCCTGGAGCCTCCTCGCACAGCAGGCCGACGAGTTGCTCTCCGGCGTCGACCGCCACACGCATCTGGACCACGGCGGGCCCCGGTTCCAGTTCGGCGACTACGCGGCGTGGCGTGCGGGCCGGAAGGAGGGCGAGCGCGCGGAGGCCGACCTGGCCTACTGGTGCGACATGCTCGCCGACAGCCCCGACGCGGGCGTGCCGTGGGGGCGCCCCGTACCCCTCGGACGGCCGCACCGGGCCCGGGTGCTGCGTGTCGAGGTCGCCCCGGACGTGACGAACCGCGTGGCCGAACTGTGCGCGAAGGCCGGGGCCACCGAGTACATGGCCATGATGACCGTCCTCGCGTATGTCATGTCCCGGGCGGCCGCGCAGGACCGGGTCGTCATCGGCAGCGACAGTGTGGGCCGGGGCCGGGAGGAGTTCGAGGAACTCATCGGGTTCTTCGTACGGACGCACGCCTACAGCTTCGACATGGCGGGCGACCCCACGTTCGAGGAAGCACTCGGGCGGGTCAGGGCGACGCTCGTCGAGGCGTCCGGGCACCAGGACGTCTCCTTCGCGCGGGTCGTGGAGGCCGTCGCCGCTGCCCGTGACGGGGACCGCAGCCCTCTGTTCTCCGTGATGCTGCGGATGCCGCCGCGCGAGGAACTGCCGCGCGAGGCCGCTGTCCTGCGTCCCGTCGACGTCGTCGCCGACGCCGCCGACGGCTCCGGCGCCGCCCCCACGGCCAAGTTCGACCTCACCGTGGTGGTGCGCCCCGGGCCGGCGGGCACCCTCCTGGACTTCGAGTACGACGCCGACACGGTGCAGGCCGAGTTCGCCGCCGCGCTCGGCGAACGGTTCACGCGGCTGCTCCGCTTCGCCGCCGAGCAGCCGGCGAGTCCGTTGTCGGACGCCCGCCGCAGCAGCCACCCGTTCGCCGAGCCGCTTCCCGCGCGGGACCTGGTGCCGGTCGCCGAGCGTTTCCGTCGCCAGGCCTCGGCCACCCCGGACGCGGTCGCCGTGTCGTGTGCGGAGGGCGAGGTGACCTACTCCCGGCTCGCCGCCGCGGTGGCGGGAGCTGCGCGGGAGCTCCGCCCGGGCCGGCGCGTCGGTGTGCTGGGCGGGAAGTCCCCCGCGACCGTGGCCGCCCTGCTCGCCGCGGTCGGCGTCGGCACCACCGTCGTACTGCTGGACGACGGTCTGCCCGCGCCCCGGCGCGCAGCCATGATGGCCAAGGCCGGTGTCCAGCACGTCCTGCTCACCGAGCCGTCGACCGCGACGGACGGCCCCGGCGACGCGACCGTCCGACGCCTGTCCTTCGAGGAACTCGCCGAGGGCGCGCACGAAGTACTCGGTGCCGTCCCCGCCCGGCCCCTGGAGCCTGCGTACGTCTTCTTCACCTCGGGCACGACCGGCGAGGCGAAGGGCGTCGTCGGATCGCACCGCGGCCTCGACCACTTCATCGACTGGGAGGCGGAGGAGTTCGGCGTGCACGGCGGGGACCGGGTTGCGCAACTGACCACCCTGTCCTTCGACGCGATGCTGCGCGACGTCTTCGTGCCGCTCACCCAGGGGGCCACGCTGTGCCTGCCACCGGCAGGTGCCCTGGACGACGCGGCGCGCACGGTGGACTGGCTGGCGCGCGAACGCGTCACCATCGTCCACACGACACCGAGCGTCGCGGCGTCGTGGCTGGAGGGCTCCGACCGGGGCACCGCGCGCCTGACCGATCTGCGGCTGCTCTGCCTCGCGGGTGAGCCCCTCACCGGCCGCCTCGTGCAAGACCTCCGGGAGGGGCTGCTGGGCCCGCACACCGAGGTCGTCAACTTCTACGGGCCGACCGAGACGACCATGATCAAAATGTTCCACCGGGTGACGTCCGAGCAGGACACGGGCCCCGTGCCCGTCGGCAGACCGCTGCCCGGCGCCCAGGCGGTCGTCCTCGGCGTCGACGGAACCGTCCGCGGTCCCGGCGAACGCGGCGAGATCGTCATCCGGACGCCGTACCGGACCCTGGGCTACCTCGACGACGCGCGGGCGGGTTCGCACTTCCGCCCCAATCCCCTGTCGGACGACCCGGCCGACCTCGTCTACCACACGGGCGATATCGCCGTGGTCGGTGCCTCCGGCGAGATCCAGGTCGAGGGGCGCAGCGACGACCTGCTCAAGGTACGCGGCGTCCGGGTGCACCCCGCTGAGGTCGCGGCCGAGCTGACGAGCCATCCGCAGGTGCGCCAGGTCCACGTGGAAGCGGACAAGGAGGCCGACGGCTCACTCGTCGCCTACGTGGTGCGCGCGCCCGGCTCCGTCCTGACGACGGAGGAACTCCGCCGGCACGCGCGCGAGCGGCTGCCGCTGGCCGTCGTCCCCTCTCTTTTCCTCTTCGTCGACCGGTTCGCCCTGCTGCCCAACGGCAAGCTGGACCGCTCCTCGCTCGGGAGCGCGTCGTCCCCAGCCGCGCAGGAGCATGTCCGGCCCCGGGACGACAACGAGGCCCTGATCTGGTCCATGTGGTCCGAGCTCCTCGGCCACGGGGACTTCGGCGTCACCGACGACTTCTTCGCAGTCGGCGGGCACTCGCTGCTCGCCACCATCCTCCTGACCCGCATCCGCAAGAAGACGGGCTTGTCGATGTCGCTGCGCAAGCTCCTCGAGGGGCCGCGTGTCGACCGGTTGGCCGCGTCGGTGCGCGAACTGCTCGAGGAGTCCGACGATCAGGCGAGCGACGTGCTTCTGCCCCTGCGTCAGGGCACGGCGGGTGGCCCGCTGCTGTTCCTCGTGCACCCGATCGGCGGTGATGTGCTGTGCTTCCGGGATATGGCGGCGGCACTGCCCGTGGAGTTCACGGTGATCGGGGTCCGTTCGCCCGGCCTGGACGGCGGCACCGCGTTCACGTCCGTCCAGGAGATGGCGGCCGCTTATCTCCACGAGGTGCGCAGGACGCAGCCGGAGGGGCCCTACCACTTCGCCGGCTGGTCCATGGGCGGCGCCATCGCGTACGAGATGGCACGCCAGCTGTCCTTCGAAGGCGTGCGCACCGCCTCAGTGGTCCTGCTGGACAGCTACGCGCCGGGTTCGAAGGCCTTCGAGCACTTCGCCGATCCCGAAGGCGACCGGGTGGCATCCTTCGCCGACGACTTGGAGCGGATGACCGGCGAGCGTGCCGACACCACTCTGCTCAGTGGCGTGCGACCGCCCGCCGGTGAGGAACAGGAGTCGCTGCTCCGCAGGTTCACGGTGTTCGATGCCAACGCCACCGCGCTCGTGGACTACCGGATGCGGCGCACCCGCCTCAAGGACACCCGGCTCACGCTGGTGCTCGCCGGTGACCAGTCCCGGCCGGAGGGGATGTCCCCCGCCCTCGGATGGGAGGAGGCACTGGGCACGCCGGTGGAGACCCGGGCCGTGCCCGGCGCCGATCACTTCACCCTGGTGCAACGGCCCCATGCCGCCGTCACGGCCCGGGAGATCGCCCGCGCGGTCGAGCCGGGCACCACCGGCCGGGACGAGGGACGTGGATGAGCGGCATGACGGCGCCCCGCTTCCGGGCGTACTCGGCACGCGATCTGGACGCGCTGCTGGACCGGTGCGGGGCGGACGCCGAGACGAAGCTCCAGATACGCGCCGTGGCCGCGGTCCTGCCGTTCCGGACCAACCAGTACGTCGTCGACGAACTCATCGACTGGGACGACGTGCACGACGACCCGCTCTTCCGGCTGGTCTTCCCGCAGCCCGACATGCTGGCCGCCGACGAGCTGAAGACCGTGACGGACCTGCTGCGCGAGGAAGCGGGTCCCACCCGTATCGCACCCGCCGTGCGGGCGGTCCGCGCGGGGCTGAACGCGCACCCGGCGGGCCAGACGGACCAGAACGTCCCCGTCTGGCAGGGGCAGCGGCTCTCGGGCGTGCAGCACAAGTACGAGGAGACGCTGCTCTATTTCCCGCGTCAGGGCCAGACCTGCCACGCGTACTGCACCTACTGCTTCCGCTGGGCGCAGTTCGTCGGGGTTCCCGAGCTGAAGATGGCCGCGGAGAAGGACGACGCGGACGCGCTCGCCGCCTATCTGAGGCACCACACGGAGATCACCGACATCCTGGTCACCGGCGGCGACCCGTTGATCATGCGTACGGACAACCTGCGGCGTGCACTGGAGCCCTTCCTCGCCCCTGGGATGGAGCACATCAGGAACATCCGGATCGGCACCAAGGCCCTGACCTACTGGCCTTACCGCTTCACCGACGACGAGGACGCCGACGACCTCCTGCGCCTGTTCGAGGAGGTCCGCGCCTCCGGCCGGCACCTCGCGGTGATGGCCCACGTGACGCATCCCCGCGAGCTTCATCCCGAGCCCGTGCGGCGCGCGGTCGAGCGGATCCGGTCGACGGGCGCCGTGATCCGCACCCAGGCGCCCCTGGTCAGGTCGATCAACGACGACCCCGGCGTCTGGCGGGAGATGTGGACGCGCGCGGTCGCCCTCGACGCCGTGCCTTACTACATGTTCGTGGAGCGTGACACCGGCCCGCGCCAGTACTTCGAGGTCCCGCTCGTCCGCGCCTGGCACATCTACCGCGAGGCGCTGTCTTCGGTGACGGGGCTGGCCCGCACGGTGCGCGGTCCGTCCATGTCCGCCACCCGCGGCAAGGTCGTCGTCGACGGGGTGACGGAGATCGCGGGACAGTCCGCGCTCGCGCTGCGCTACCTGCAGGCCAGGGACCCCGAGGTGGTCGGACGGCCGTTCTTCGCGCGGTTCGACCCGCAGGCGACGTGGGTGACGGACCTGCGGCCGCTGTCCCCATCGGACGCGCCCTTCCTGGACCAGACGGCCGGGGGCCGGTCCGGAGGACCCGGGGACCGACCGGACGAACGGGTCGTGGGACGGACCGGGGGCACGCCGGGGTGACGCCACCCACCCCGGATCTCCCCCACCGCCCCGTCCGATCCCCTGCCCGCCGCAACACCGATACGTCAGGAGACCGCATGTCCGAGCCGGCCGTACTGCCGCTCGTGGTGGAAGCAGGTTCCACCACCGACCTCGTAGACCTCATCGAGCACGACCGTGAAGAGCTCCGTGCGGCGCTCGACACCCATGGAGCGCTCCTCTTCCGGGGCTTCGATGTCGACGGCGTCGACGGACTGCAGTCCACCGTCAACGCGCTGTCCGGAAAGACGCTCACCTACACCGAGGCGTCCTCACCGCGCACCTCGATCCAGGGCAATGTGTACACGTCCACCGACCACCCGGCCGAGGAGGAGATATTCCTCCACAACGAGTGCTCCTATCAGGACACTTGGCCGATGACGCTGTACTTCTACTGCCTGCGGTCGCCGCGGACGCTGGGAGCGACCCCGCTGGCCGACACCCGGCGGCTGTACGCGTCGATCGACTCCGCCGTGCGGGAGGAGTTCGCGCGCCGGCGCTGGAGTCTGGTGCGCAACTACCACCCGAACTTCGGTGTCCCGTGGCCCAAGGTGTTCGGAACCGACAGCCGGGCCGAGGTGGAGGCCTACGGCAAGAAGCACGGGCTGGTCCCCGAGTGGACCGGCGGGGACGGGCTGCGCACCCGTGCGGTGCGGGACGCGCTGCACCGCCATCCGCGCACCGGCGAGGAGGTGTGGTTCAACCACATCACCTTCTTCCACGTGACCACGCTCCCGGAGGATGTCCAGGAGGGCCTGCTCGCCCTCTTCGGCGAGGACGGCCTCCCCACGAACACGTACTACGGCGACGGCGGACGCATACCCGACGACGTGATGGACCACCTGCGCAGCCGCTACGCGGACTGCCGGGTCCGCTTCGACTGGCAGCGCGACGACATCCTCGTGGTGGACAACATGCTGTCCGGACATGGCCGGGAGCCATTCACCGGCGACCGGAAGATAGCGGTCGCGATGGCAGAGCCGCACAGCGCCCGACAGGGAGACCCACGATGACACAGAAGAACACGCCTCCCCCGGCGCCCTCCGGACCTGTGATCCTCGGGATCTCGGCCCACTTCCACGACTCGGCGGCAGCGCTGCTGGTGGACGGCCGGCTCGTGGCCGCCTCCCACGAGGAGCGCTACACCCGGCGCAAGCAGGACCCCGACCTGCCGCTCGACGCCGTGCGCGACTGCCTGGACCAGGCGGGTCTCCGCATCACCGACGTGGACTGCGTGGCCTACTACGAGGATCCGGCGAAGAAGCTCCACCGCCAGCTGTGGACCGGGCTGCCGGCTTTCCCGGACAGCAGCGACGGCGCTCTCTACCGCCTGGACGCCGGCCGGCCGCTGCGGGAGATCCGCGACAGGCTCGGCTGGGAGGGCCGGGTCGAGTTCGTCGAGCACCACCTCTCGCACGCCGCGAGCGCCTACTACTTCTCCGGCTTCGACGACAGCGCCGTGCTGACGGTCGACGCCGTCGGCGAGTGGACCACCACCAGTTGGGGGGTGGGCAGGGGCGCGTCGCTCGAACTGACCGAGCAGGTCGAGTTCCCCCACTCCCTCGGCCTCCTCTACAGCGCGGTCACCGGATACCTCGGATTCGAGGTGAACGAGGGCGAGTACAAGGTGATGGGACTGGCCCCCTACGGCGAGCCCCGGTTCCGGGACGAGATCGCCCGCCTGATCCATGTCACCGAGGACGGGTCGTTCCGGCTCGACCTGGACTACTTCGACTTCACCGACCCGGACGGCATGCTCGGTGAGCGCTTCACGTCCCTGATCGGCGTGCCGCCGCGGGTGCCGGAGTCGGAGATCGAGAAGGTCCACCACGACCTCGCACGCAGCATCCAGGTGGTGACGGAGGAGACCCTGCTGCGTCTGGTCGACAAGGCCCACCGCATGTCGGGCAGCGAGAACCTGTGCATGGCCGGAGGTGTGGCTCTCAACGTCGTCGCCGTGCGCCGCATCGTCGAAGAAGGGCCCTTCGCCAGGGTGTTCGTGCAGCCGGCCGCAGGTGACGCGGGCGGCAGCCTCGGCTGCGCGGCTGTGGCCCACCAGCGTCTCACCGGGGAGCGGCCACGACAGGACCGGATGACTTCGGCGCTCCTCGGCTCCGGCACGGACTCCGACGACATCGCCCTGCTGCTCGGCGCGTACGCCGGCCAGTCCTTCGCGGACTTCCGCGGGGACGAGGCGGGTCTGCTCGACGCCGTCGCGGGACGGCTGGCCGATGGCAAGGTCATCGGCTGGTACCACGGCCGGGAGGAGTTCGGACCCCGCTCGCTCGGCGGACGGTCGATCCTGGCCGACCCTCGGGGCGACGGCACGCGGGACCGGATCAACGCCTCGGTCAAGATGCGCGAGGCGTTCCGGCCGTTCGCGCCCGCCGTACTGGCCGAGCACGCTCACGAGCACTTCCGGCTCGACCACGAGTCGCCGTTCATGCTGGAGACCTGCGAGGTCGTGTCTCCGCTGCCGCTGCCGGCCATCACCCACGTGGACAAGTCCGCGCGCGTCCAGACGGTCACCGAGAGGACGAACGGGCGCTTCTACCGCCTCGTCAGGACGTTCGCCGACCGAACGGGCTGCCCGCTGCTCCTCAACACCTCGTTCAACCTGCGGGGAGAACCGATCGTCCACACCCCCGTCGACGCGCTGCTCTGCTTTCTGAGGTCGGACATCGACTGTCTGGTCCTGGACGACTTCGTTCTGGACCGCCACGCGCTCCCGCACGCCTGGGTGGCCTGGTTCAAGGGGACTCGGCCACCGCGCAGGAGCCGGGTGAGCGACAGCGTCTACACCCTGCTCTGACAGAGGCGGACACTCCCCTGCAGAGGGGGACTCCGGTACTTCAACCCGGGGCTGGGCCCATCGGGTCATGGCCCCGGGCTCTCGCGCTGCGGACCCGAGACTGTCGCCGGCGGAGGGACCGCGCGCCCCCGCGGTCGCAGTGACGACAAGCTCTGTTCCCGGGTCGTGGTTCTGGCTCAGCCTTCGTGATGAGCGGAGCCGGGGCAGGTCTCCACGTACGTGCCTGCTCTGTTGTCCCGCCAGGAGGCGTCGAGAAGCGGCTTCAACTGCTGGGTAACAATTGACCGGCGTTCGTGATCACGCGGTGACTGAGTGTGGCGCTGAGTGCATCAGAAGAAGTTTGCTCGGACGACTGGGGGTGGGAACGTGGAGCGGCAACAGTACGTGGAGAGATGCTCGGAGCTCTTCGCAGTGGGCGGCTACGAGGCCGTGAGAGCTGAGGCAGAGGCGGGGCTCAAGGAGTGCGGACCGGATCCGGTTCTCTTCCGTTGGCTCGGACAGGCACATGCCGCGGTAGACGGGGCAAGCTCAGCAGGCAGCTATAGCGGAGCAGAGCGTGTTGGTGACCGACGCACTGCGGCGAGCCGCCCGTGGCGAGTCCAGCGAGGACACAGGTGAAGACCTTCGGGCCGCGGAACTTGTTGCGGCGGTTGAACTGCTACGGGGGGCCCGGAACGCACCACTGCGCCTGCTTCTGGCGCACCGGGTCGAAGCGTATGTGCTGACGTTTGTGGCATCGTTCGGCCTGAACAAGGCACTGGTGTGGAGTGGAGTGCTGGACTTCAGCCTGTGGGGCTGGTTGTTCTGGGCTCCCATGCTTGTTGCCGAAGCCAAGCTCCGCCAGGCCAAGAAGCTGGGACGGGAGCGCGTGATCGCGCGCATCCAGGCGCGCCATGACGAGATGCGCCTGCCTTGAAGCCCGCCCGAGAACAAGCATCTGCATCTGTGAGTGCTTCAGTTCATCACAGCCGCCAGGCTAAGCACTCGGTTACCACGGCCTCCTGGCGTAACCAGCGACGGCGCAATCAGTAGTCCAGATCCAGATAGTCAATGTCGTTGATGGCGACGTCCGAAATACCTAGGGCGCGGTTTCCGCCGTCCTGGAAGTAGATGTCCTTGAATCCTTCGGCGATGATTGTGCGCATCTGCTGGTCGCTGGCCCCGGTGTCGCGGGCGTCGAAGAGACGTTGTGCGTAGGCCGGGGGGAGGTGCACGGTGAGGCGTCGGAAGCGTCCGTCGTCGGTCGTGCCGATCGCTGCGGAGTATCCGAAGCGGGCGCGGGTCTCCACCGTGATGCCGCGGGTGCTGGCGGCCTGCTTCTGCCGGCGTTTGCGGACCTGGGGTTGCCAGCGTGTGCGCACGGCGTCGTCGATTTTCTCGGCGACGTCGGCGCGGGCGTGCTTGCGGGCGCCGCGCCGGTACCTGTTCACGCTGTCGGCGGTGACCCCGATCTCCTGTGCGACGGCTTTGGCGCTGCCGAGTTGCTTGAGGAGGTAGCCGATCTGCCCTTTGAGGGTCTTGGGCGGGTCCTTGGTGAACGCCTCGCGGTCGGCGCGTTCGATCGCGTCGTCGATCTCCCCCACGGGTCTACTCTCCTTCGTCCAGGACGGCGTCGCCGCCCTTGATGTGGCGGGCCGGGTTGAGGCCCTTCTCCATCAGGTCGACCGCCCACAGCATCGACTGCACGCCCTCCAGTTTCGCCAGACCCGGCGTCGGGCCGAGGCGGAACCCGCCCGGCTGCGGCTTCCCGGACGTCGCGTACGGCAAGAAGTCCAGGGGGCTGTCGCCGGGGCTCGGATAGACGACACAGTCCGACAGGACCGCCAGCGGGTACAGGCCGGTCAGCTTGACCATGTTGTTGAGCTTGCGGTGCATATTGACCCGCGCCTTGGAGATGATCGCGGCCCGGATGTCCGGGCGCCAGGTCGGGCGCTCGAGAGCCGGCCACCGCTCACCCTGCTCGTAGTGCTTGCCTTGCGGGCGCTCACGGAGCTTGCCGACACCGCCCTTGACCGTGGCCTTGATCGCGGACAGGACGGCGGCCAGCGCCGCATCGGCCTGCCTGTGCCGCTCCATCGCGGCAAGGAACTCGGCGTCCGACAGGTCCTTGGTGACACCTAGGTCGGCGAGGGTGTCGACGTACGCGGTGCGCAGCCGGTCGTGCCAGGGGTCCAGGTAGGCGCCGGTCTCGCGGCGCAGGTAGGCCTCGATCGGGGTGACGTTGTGGCCGAGCTCCTGGGCGTAGGCGACGGTGTGCGTCTGGTACCAGGCCGGTCCTGTGGGGCGGGTGCCGTCCGGGGTGAACGGGGACGGCAGGCGCGGGTCCAGGTCGATGTGGGAGAGGTCGACGAGCCAGGAGCCGGGAATTTTCGGGCTGAACGTCGGATGGTGGAAGTGGTCGGGGGCGGACAGGCCGACGACCAGACGGGCCGCGGCCGCGAGGAACGCGGTGTTCAGGTCCAGGCCGACCGCGAACGGCAGCGTGCACTCCTCATCCGACAGTGTGTCCACCGACCGGACCCACTGGTAGGCCTCCTCGTTGAGGAAACCCCCGTCCCAGCCGGAGTTCACGACGACCGGGTGCTCTGCGGTGGCCTCCGGCGGCGCCGGATCCACCGGCTGCGTCCCAAGGCTGCCGGGGTTGTGGCCGGACACCCAATTCCCGGACTGCGGATCCTGCACCGCCCGGGTCGGCGGGCGCAGCGCCGTCATCAACTCGAGGCCGGAGACGGCGGTCGAGCCGCGCGGCGTGGTGACTCGCTGCGCGTAGGTGCCTAGGACGCGGGCGATGTCGGCCGGCGCCATCTCCGCGACACCGGGCCAGGACCGTTCATCGAGGGCGTCCCAGGACAGGATCGCCAGCTGCACGCACTGCCGCTCGCGCCCTTGGGCTTTGCGGTAGATGCGGGCCCAGGGGCCGAATCCGCGCTGGGTGAGCTGCCACTTCGCCCTGACCACCTGCTGGACGGCCGGGTGGTCCTCGGGCAGGCGCAGGGAGCGGCGCTGCTCGTGGCCCTCCAGGCGCTCCGGCAGCCCGAGCCTCACGGCGGCCGCCGCCGTGAGCACGATCAGCGGGTCGGAGTCCTTGCCGTACCGGTTCAACTTCGCGGCACCCAGACCGGACTCACGCAGCGTCCACTCCACCAGCTCCGGCACAATGGTGGCGGGGCAGTCCAGCACGATCCCGTCGGCCCCGTAGGCGCAGCCGTCGCCGTCCAGCACCGCGAGAGGCCCGTGCGGAAACCGCGGATCCACAGCCGGCCCTGCGGCCTTCTTCGCCGCCGGACGGCGGGACGACGTCGCCGGACGCGCGGCCGGAACATCCGCCGGGACATGAGTGACCGGCACCGGGGATGCGGCCAGTTCCGCTGGTTCAGTTGCGGTGCCGCTCTGGCCGGTGAACGTCTCCCCGGCTCGCTCCGGCTCGACTGCAGCAAACGGGGCAGGCGCGGTGGTGGGATGGGCAGTGTGCTTGGCGGCCCAGCCCTTCAGCAGGCGCTGATAGGCGCCCAGGCGCGGCTCCTTCGGCTCCGAGCGGCCGTTCTCCCAGTTCTTGATGCTCTGCGTCGAGGTCTTCAACGCGACCGCGAGACGCGCCTGGGTAATCCCCGCGGCCTCCCGCAGCCGGGCCCGCTCCGCCGGCGGCGGAAGCTGTGGTTCCTCCGCCAGCAGGGCGTCGATGTTCGCGAACAGCTCTTCCTCGGATGCCATGACTACCTCCACCCTGAACACTAGCAATTTCCCACCTACTCCTTAACCATATTATTTAACTCGATCGAAGATCCATTGACCTGTACCGGTGCGAGGCACTGTCGATGGTCGGCGCATGATGGCCGTCATGGAAAACGCAGTCGAGAAGATCAAGGTCGGTTGGCGGCCGGTTCGGCAGTTGGACCGCACCTGATGTTCCGGTGGTCGACGCGGTGAGCTCGCGGTTCGCCAGTGACGTGGGCGACATCAGATGACCTGCGGGCCCGGCCAACCGAAGGACGGCCTTGCCGACCGGCTGCTCATCCGGCCGGAGATCTCCTGGCCATCCTGGCGCGGCGCATGCCCCGTCTCTGAAACACCGGCCGGCGACGGCTTCCGGAATTTCCTCATGGCAACGCGAGGCGGATGTGACAGCGAGGGAACCGCGCGGGTCCCGACCGTCCCTCGACTTGGCCTTCGCCGACGCGGAGCAGGGCAGGCCACTGGCCTTCGCCCTCATGAAGAATTGGCAGCGGAGGGTGCCGGGCCACGACCTCGTCGGTTTCCGCACGATGCCGGCCTTCGCAAAGGACGGACGGGAGCGCTACGGCCTCGCACCCGACAGGCGGGCGCGATTCGTGCGCTGTTTGTCCGAGAGCGCTCAACCAGATCTGCCCCTCCCGTCACGCGCTGCCCGGACCTACCTCGACATCCTGATCACCGCGGCGCAGCGGCATCTGTCCCACAGGAGCCAGTCGTGATCGAACGCGACGTCCTGCTCAACGAGCTCGCGCAGGGGCTACGCCCGATGTCAGAGGGGCATCGAATGGTTCGACGGCCTCGGCCAGGAAGAGCAGTCCGAAGTGCTGCTGTTCCTGCGCCATCACTGCGTCCAGGCGCGCGCAGTCACCGAGGACGAACCGGAGAGCATCCGCCGTGCCGGGCTGCGCCCGACGCATACACCCGCAGTGCTGATCTCACGAGGCCGGATGGACGAGCAGCCGGGAAAGATCGCCGGTCTCGCGCCTCTCGACGAACGACGGAAGGCGTTCAGGCTACTGATCGCGGTGCTCGCGATTGCCGACGCGCGGCGCCACGAGCGTTTCCGCTCCGTCGGCTGCAGGCACTGGTGGCACAGACTGTCCCCGTCGCCTGACAACCCAGCGCCGCACTCCTGAAAGTCAGTTCCCTGTTGAGCGTTGTCTGCGGATCGGATCGGCAGCCGTTCACGCGCGTTGGTTCAGAGCTCGTGTCAGCTCGCGGTTGGCGGCGTCCGCGTGACCATGCCCACCTTCAGATCCGGTCCGGGCCCCGCGAAGCCACGGCTTCCGGGCGGCACCCCACCATCGGCCGGGCGCCGCGGGCACCCCGCACCACCCCGTGGATGGTGCGGCGCTTGGGTGTGTGGGCGTGGGCCCCCTCCTGTTACCGCGACCGGACCCGCGCCACGCACGGCGTCAAGGCAGAGGTATGGTCACCTCGTCCTCAACCGGAGGATCGATCTCGTGGTCGAGAGTCCCGGTCGCCGAGTAACAGCGCAGACGGACCGAGGTAGGCGTGACGTCCAGCCTCAGGAAGCACTTGAAGAACGGCGGGCTGTACGTCGCCGAACCCGGCGAGAATAGCTGCGTGTAGGTCTTGCGCACCGGCAGCCGGACATGCGTGTTGCGGTCGGGGCGGCGACCGGCACCAAGGAGACTGGCTACCAGGCGGATACGCCGGGTGACGCGAACGGGCTCCCCCTGCGCGCGGGTCGGCGGGACGCCGAGCCGTTCCGCGATCACCGCGGTGGCCTCAGCCTCGGTCAGCGTGAAGAAGCGGGGCATCCGCAGCCGGCGCCCATAAAGCCTGCTGTAGAAGGCCAGCGAGTCGCCGCGCAGCGGATAGCAGCGGAACTCGTCCTCCGTGACGTTGGATACGGAGACCCGCGGGACCGTGTGCGTGGCGTGCATGAACGCCCCGCCGCCACCGGCGACGACGTACTGGATCGTGCGTCCGCCGTCCACCCGTACCGGATACCGCTGGTAGTTGTGGATGTCGCCACCGATCGCCGCGACGTAGTGGTGCTCCGGGTCGCGCACGATGGCATCCACCGTGCCGCCGCCCTCGATGGTGCACGGGTGGTGCTCGCCGTCCACATACAGCGGGGACCCGGTCACCAGTATCTTGGGCCGTTCACCCCGCGACACTTCGCGGAGCCAGCGACCCTGTTCGGCGTCGATGGTGCCCAACAGGCCCGTGTCGACACCTATGATCCGTATCGGCCCGGCATCGATGGCCCAGTACGGGCCCGGCTGGACGGCCTGTTGGGACGGCTCCGAGCGCAGCGCCTCTGCCTCGGCCAGACGTTGCTCGTCGGTCCTGCCCGGCGAGTGCCAGAGCAGCGAGCGGAACCAGGCCCGTGTCAGGGGGCGGGGCCGCGCCTCGGGCGCCAGCGGCGGTGACTCGCAGAAGACCCGCATGAAGCCTTGCAGGCCCTCGTACCAGTCATGGTTGCCCGGTATCGCGTAGATGGGCGCCGGGTAGTCGCGGTAGGGGCGGAAGAACTTCGTGCCGTAGTCGTCGATGCCGCCCACCGGGTAGATCACGTCACTGGCGAGCACGGCGAAGTCTGTTCCCTGACTTACCTTCAGGAAGCCCGGCACCACGGCGTACTGGGGATCGTCACCTTCACCGGTGTCACCGATGACCATGAACGAGAAGTGGTCGGCGTCCGTGCGGCGGACCACCGCGTCGGTCGGCGCGCCCGCGGCCACGGCCTGCTCCACCCAGCGACTACGGGTCCGGCCCGTCGGGTCCCCGAGCAAGGAGGCGAGGACGCCGTTGCGGGCGGGCCACAGCGTTCTCGGATTCAGCCACGAGAGCTTCTCGACTTGGTCAGGCATCAGCCTTTTGTACGTGCCGGGCTGGGAGTTCCCCCAGCCGGCGCCTTCTGGTGTGTCGCGTGAGGAGTGAGGCACGGGTGCACGGTAACAACCGGTCTTCCGTGCACCCGGAGCAGGGGCCGGCGGCCCGCGGCGGGGCTCAGACGGCCGGGTATGACCTCGCGGCAGAACCAACGATGTCCAAGATCATGGGGAAGCTTCACGCACTGGCCTGGCCGGCGCCGGTTCCGGGAGCGTCCGAGACCGGTGCCGCTGCGGCGGCCTCGGACGCTCCCGGGGGGGGTGTCATGCTCAGAAGGCACCCCCGCGTTCCCGCCCATCATCCGGGCGGAGCCACGGTGACGCCCGCGGTTAGATGTTCTGGTATCCCGAGCAGGTTGAGTAGAGCCACGGAATCTGCTGGCCGTACTCCCACTTCGTTCCCCAGTATTCACCACACATGTTTACTGACACGATCTTGGAGGACCAGTTGGCGGAATCCGACCCGCCGGCGGTCGTCCCGATGTGCCCCGTCGATCCGTCAGCCAGCTTCACATACATGTCTCCGGACGTGTACTGCTTGCCTGAGGCGACGTAAATCCAGCCCCAACTCACGCCTGATCCAGGACAGTTGTCGACCTTCGCCTGCACATTTCCGGAGTTCAAGCTGTTGGTCACGGTGCACCCCTGAGCGCTCGCCGGGGCCGCCAAGGCGGGCGAGGCAGCGGCGGTGGAGAGGGCGCCCAGCGAGAGTGCCACGGCAGCACCCGCCCCGAGCATCTTACCGACCCGTCCCTTACCGAACATCTTCCCAACCGCGATCGTCACGTTGATTCCCTCTGTAACTAAAACACTCAGCACGGTCCCGCATCCCCACACAAGCGATGCTTTTGCATTTGACGCACCCGAGAGGGGGGTAACGAAACCGCAAGATTGACACGGCAACAATGTCTGTGGAGTGACAGCACGTCAACTTCAGCGCCAGTGAGGAGAACCACATGAACTCAGCAGACTCCGAACTCGTTCTACGGCCAGGGCGCCCCTCCAACTGTCGAGCGACACCCAGTTTCGTTGGAAGTTTGGTTACGCGCTACCTCCCGGATCTCCGACACGAGGGGCGTGTTGGTGCGATATACCGCCGACTCTGGAGGTCAGCGCAGGGAGCCGAAGAGGCTGTTCTTCCTGAACTCTTCCGAACCTTCCGCCTTCTGAGCGATGCGGGCCGCAGCCCTTTCCTGTTCGCGTCTCTTAGGGCTCGCAGAGAATCAAAGTGTTGCTTCCCGCGGCTCGGCTCGTTGGTGTGGTATGCGCATATCTGGCGAGGCACGTGGTCAACTTGCGGTGAAGTTACAGGTTTTGTTCCCACACCTGGACGAGCGGCAGCGCCGTCTGCTGATGGGGGCTGAGGCCAGGATCCTGGGACACGGCGGAATCCGGGCGGTCGCTCAGGCGGCCGAGGTCAGCGAGACCACCGTCCGCAAAGGCGTGGACGAGTTGGAGGCGGGGGCGGAACCGCGGGGCCGGGTTCGCCGTCTTGGTGGCGGGCGCAAGCGGGCGGCCGAGGTAGATCCCGGACTGCGGCCCGCGCTGTTGGCCCTGGTCGAGCCGGAAATGCGCGGGGATCCGATGTCACCGCTGCGATGGACGACGAAGTCCACCCGCAGACTCGCCGACGAGCTCACCAGGCAGGGGCACCGTGTCTCGGCGGATACCGTCGCCGACCTGCTGAGGGAGGAGGGGTTCAGCCTCCAGGCCAACGCCAAGACTGTCGAGGGAGCTCAGCATCCCGACCGAGATGCCCAGTTCCGCTACATCAACGACCGGGCCAAGGAGCATATGGGAGTCGGCGACCCGGTGATCAGCGTCGATACCCAAGAAGAAGGAGCTGATCGGCCAGGACAAGAATGAGGGCTGCGAGTGGCGTCCGAAAGGACTGCCGACCCAGGTCAGGACTCATGACTTCCTGGACCGGCAGGGACCGGGCAAGGCCATCCCTTACGGGATCTACGACGTCGCCGCGAACACCGGCTGGGTCAGTGTCGGCACCGATCACGACACGGACGCGTACGCCGTGGCTTCGATCCCTCACTGGTGGAAGGTCCGTGGCAGTAACGACTACTGCCCTCAGGCCACCCGGCTGCTGATCACCGCGGACGCGGGCGGCTGCAACGGATACCGCACCCGCGCCTGGAAGACCGAACTTGCCACCCTGGCCGCCGAGACCGGCCAGGAGATCACGGTCTGCCACATGCCTCCGGGCACCTCGAAGTGAAACAAGATCGAGCACCGGCTGGTCTCCCACATCTCCATGAACTGGCGAGGCAGGCCCCTGAACAGCCACGACATCATCGTGAACAGCATCAAGGCCACCACCACTCACACCGGGCTGAGAGTCCACGCCGAACTCGACCCGGGCACCTACGAGACCGGCATCAAGGTCACCGACAAAGACATCGACGCCCCGCCCATGTACCGGCACCGCTTCCACGGCGACTGGAACTACACGCTCCACCCCCAACACTGCGACACAGTCGGCGCGGACAAAGGACCGCGGCCAGCCGAAGGGCCTGTCCTCACGGCCCTGCGCTCACGATCTGCGCAATTCGGACCTGACCGGTATGACCGAGCGGCGCTGGACGAACGCGTCGAGCAGGTGTCCCAGGGACTCGATGAGCTACGTGAACACGGGCGGTCCCAGCAGCGAGGAAGAGACCGCATCCGGGCTCGCGGCGCCGGGGCCAAGACAGGCTGACCACCGCAGACAGAGTCCTGGCCACCGTGCTCTACCTGCGCAAACTTGGCTCTCGAGACCTGATCGGTCAGCTATTTGGAGTCAACGGCAGCACCATCACCAGGGCCGTGCACCAAGTCCAGCCGCTCCTCGCCGAGAACGGCCACACCATCCAACCCTCGACAGCCAGGTTCCGCACACCCGCTGACGTCACCGCATTCATCTCCAACAGCAGACCCACGAAGATCAACTCAACATGTTGATTCTCTTCGAGCCCTTACGAGTTGGTGCCGCTGATAAGGCTGAACGAAGCGACGCCCTGACGTTTGCTTCGAGGGGTGGCGAGACGGACCTCCCGCCACCCCCCGTCACATCAGTCCCTTTGGAGACCCGGGTCGACTGCGCTCTCCGGGTGGCTGAGACGTTCGCCGAGGGCCGCCAGCGCTGCCCGGTAGGGTCCGTCCAGCGACGGCACATAGCGTTTGACCGCGCGCAGGAAGAGGCGGAAGCCGAGGTCGGCGCACGCCCCGGTGATCACCTGCTCCAGCGCCGGTACCAGGGGGCCGGGCAGCGGCAGCGGGTTGAACACCTCTCCCTCCTCATGCGCCCGCGTCAGCGCGGCGGCCGCCGGCGCTATCGCCCTGTGCGCCGCGGCGCGCAACGCCTCGTCCGTCACGGGTTCGGCAGCGGGCGGGGTGAAGCCGGGATCACGGGCCGACTCCGCCGCGAGCCAGGTCGATTCGATCCGCTCCAGCCACTCCCGCGCTCCGACTTGCTGCTTGGCCGGATCGAGCGCGTGGTCGGTCGATCCGACCCAGGCCGTGCGGATCGTGTCGTCCGACAGGCCGGAGTCCAGCAGCCGACGTACGTCACGGCTCAATTGCAGGGACGCGGGGTGGCCGAGCTCCCGGACCGACCGTTCGGTGATCAGGAGTATGGCCGAGGCGGGCCCCTTGTCGATGAGGCAGTCCATCTCCGCGTGACGCAGTTCCGTCAGATCGTCGCACTGCTCGGAGAGCCAGGCGAGGCCGGTCTCGTATGTCAATGGTCACTCCGGGCAGGCGGTGTAGACGACCCAGGTCTTGGGCTTCATGTGATTCTTGACGAACTTCAGCTGAATCACCACGGTGTTACCGACGGCCTGGCCCGTCGAGCTACCGCCCTTCACCCATTTCGTACCGAGCGAGGCGCCGTGCCGGGTGCCCGGCATGCTGACGGACAGCAGGTCCTTTCTCGGGTCGAAGACGCTCAGGTACTCGTCCACCTCCTGCCGGAATCCCTCCGGGGAGCGGCCCGGTGGGGTGACCCCCTTCACCCCCTCTACAAGGAGTATGAGAGCTACCGCCCGGGCGCCATCTTCCACCGGTACGCCGACAGGGCCTAACCCGCTCGTCCAGCGGAGCTCTACGCCCTCACGGACCGCGACCGCCGAGCAACGAAGCGAGTGAACCTAGACGTCACCAGGACCACCGGCGCCGGCACCGGCGCCGTGCTGGCCCCGACAGAGGGCGCCCGGAAGGAGAGACATCAGCGAGCATGACGTAGCGCTTCCCCTCATCGGTCTCCATCGGGACGCACGTGAACTGGTAGCGGCTGAACTCGCCCAAGTTGCGCCTCAGCCAGCTGTCGGCCCTCTCCGCATCGTGCGTCGGAACCCCGTGGACCGCGTCGTCATCAACTCCGACCAAGAGGTAGACGTGGCCGCCAGCCCACTGCTCCGCTCCATCAGGGATCCGGTTGGCGAAGCCGAGGATCGCTTTGGACACAGCGAAGGCTCCCGCCGCCTTCGACACGCCGTGCTGGGACTTCCACTCCAGCCAGCGCGTCTCATCCGCGCTGCTGGCGTTCAGGACGGCGCGGATTAGCTCTCGCTGCCGCGCCAGCCCGACTGCAGGTTCATCCTCGTTGAAGTCCAGGGTCACGGTCGTCGTTCGTGCCAAGCGAACTCCAACCATGCGGGACCACACCGACAAGCCGGCTCACCGGTTGGGCAGACCAGTTGCACGGATCGTCTGAAGCCCGCAGAGGTCCGCTCACCCGGCGGTCTCGGGCTGCAGGAGGACCACCGGTGCCCCTCCCCCGCCGCGCGCGGCGCGGGGGGCCTGTTGCAGGGCACGGCGCGGCCTTCCGGCCCTGAGTAGACGAGTGCTCCTGTCCAGCGACTCTCCGCTGCGAGCCCTGCCTGTCAGAGCGCATTGCGGTGTCTCCGGTCGTAGGAGCTGGCGCGGGGACGAAAGACGGGAAGGGCGTCCGGTGCCTGCAGAGCGTGCTCAGAGGTGGCTGTCCAGGAACTCCCGTATCTCGGTGATGGTCATGGGCCCCGTGCCGTGCGCCACCGCCTCTCCCTCCTTCAGCAGGACGTAGGACGGGGCTCCGGTGATCCCGTATCGCTCGGTTGCGGCCGGACAACGCGTGATGTCGGCGCGGACGGCCGTCAGACGGCCTGTGTAGTCGTCGGCGATGCCACCCACGACGAGGTCCAGTACCCGGCAGGGCTCGATTGCCTTGGGCCATGTCCCGGTGAAGTATGCGAGGACCGGAACTTCGCTCATCCTGAGGACGAAATCGAACTCCGCGTCCTCACGGGGTCGGTGAACCCGCTTCGCCATGGAATCTCCTGACCTAGCGTTCCGTCATTCCATCCCCATCATCCCTCGCTCGGTGTGCCTGGCCGGCCCGGTCGGTGGTCCGGTTGACGTCGGAAGGCAGGCACGGGGCCACCGCAGAACCACAATGGTCATCGCGCGAGCGGCCCGGCCCCCCCGCGCCTGGCGCCCGGGCCTGGCCGCCCCGCTGCGGCCCGCCGCGCGCCCATGGGCCAGGTCGTGTCAGGACAACGCCCTCCACGACGACATGAAACCCGTTCTCCAGTGCATTGCTGCCCAGATCACCGACCAGATGCTCGATGAGCGCGTCGACGAGCGGGCAGATGCGTCCACTGGATCCAGCCGAGCCATATCCGCCACAGCGCTTCTCAGAGACAGCGCCCCCCGACGGGCTTCCCGGAGCCTTGTCTGGTCTTCACATCAACCTCCGGTCTCAGCTGGCTGATACCGCTCTTCCCCGGGCCGCATGAGCCAGCTGATGGCACCGAGAACGAGGCACAATTTCCGGACGCTCGCGGACGCGGTCGTGGACGGTCGAAGGACGCGTCAGTTGTCCCGAAAACCGACCGCCAGAGTCAGTTCAAGGACCCGGTGTGGCGAGGCGAGATCCGGAAACAGCTCCCGCAGCTGCGACATCCGGTACCGGACCGTCTGGGGATGGACGAACAACGCCGCCGCCACCTCATCCCGCCTGCCCTGGTGCAGCAGCCACGCCCGCAACGTGTCCTCCAGCCGCCGTGCGGTCGCGACAGGCAGGGCCCGCAACGGTGCGAGGGCTCGGGCACGCAGGTCTGCCAACGCGTCCGCGTCGGCGCTCAGCACCAGCTCGGGCAGGTGGTCCTCGGTGTCGCGAATATCAGAGGAGAGGGAGCGCGCGCGTATGGTCCGTGCGTACGAGGCGGACGCACGAGTCCATGGCCGGGCAGGGCCGACCACGGCGCTGCGGTCGGTCAGCTGCCGCAAGAGATGTGATCGGTCGGCATCGGGAACGAGCAGCACACCGGTGGCGTCCGGCAGATCGTCGAGGACGAGGGTGCTTGGGTCGAGTCCGCGGTAGGCAGGCCGGGCCTGGGCGGCGGGCAGCAGGACCGCGGTCAGCGAAACCGGAAGCTGCCACCCGGCCCGTTGAACTGAGGCCATCAGTACGTCCGGGCTCGCGCCGGCGAGGAGGTCGCGGGCCAGGTGTTCCAGGTGGCGCTCGTGGGCCCTGCCACGGGCCGCCAGTTCGTCGGCGTGGCCCGCGGCGCTCGCAGCGGAGAGCTCGTCGATGTAGGCGAAGGTCAGCTCGGCGAACTTGGCGACCTCGGCGGCGGGCAGACCTGCGGGTACGGCACCCGCTGCCAGGCATCGCCAGGCCACGCGGGCGCCGACGCGGTAGGCGCTGAGTAGGGCGTCCATCGAACGACCGTCGCGCACCTCGCCGCGGCCCAGCTCGTAGGCTGCGTCACCGGCGTCGCCGCCTGTGGCGCTCCCGCTCGCGAGGTCCAGGTAGTGCCCCAGGGCGGTGTGGACGGCTCGGCGGATGGTGCCGCCCATGTGGCCCGTAAGGGCGTTGGCGTAGGGAGGGACCTCGTCGATGATCGCCTGGACGACCTCGTCGGCGGTGGTCTTCAGCGCGGCCCGAAGGGCGGTGACCGTCGTCTCATTGAGGTCCAGTTCGCTGGCCCTCCGGATTGCATGACTCACGTTTTTGTTCCCTGCGAACAATTTTTCCGACCAGATTTACGTCCTGGGGACAGGACTTTACGCCTTGGAGCGCAGCAAGCTGGTGTCATGACGAGTGCAGCCCTCCGTAGCAGGGCGTGGAAACTGCTGGAGATGGTCACGACGCCGCTGGTGCCGTCGGACTACCTCGACCTGGTCAGTCCGCTGCGTGCGGGCGCTGACCTGCGTGGGCGCATCGAGGCCGTGCACCCTGAGACGGGCGACGCCGCGACTGTCGTGATCAGGCCGGGGCGGAGCTGGCGCGGCCACACAGCCGGTCAGTACGTACGGATCGGGGTCGACGTCGACGGGGTGCGTCTGTGGCGTGCCTACTCCATCACCTCGCCGACAAACCGCCAGGACGGCCGCGTCACGATCACCGTGAAGGCAATCCCGGACGGCAGGGTCAGCAACCACCTGGTCCGACGTGCGAAACCGGGCACGCTGGTCCAGCTCGATCAGCCGACCGGTGACTTCGTGCTGCCGCTGGTAACGCCCACCAAGGTGCTCTATCTGACGGCCGGCAGCGGCATCACGCCCGTGATGGGCATGCTGCGCGACATCGAGTTCGACGACGTCGTCATGGTCCACTGCGCGCCGCGGCCTCAAGACGTGATCTTCCGCAGCGAACTGCACGACCTGGTCGCGGACAAGAAGCTGCGGCTCACCGAGGTGCACACCGACACAGACGGCATTCTCGACATCGCCCGTCTCGACGAACTCGTGCCCGACTGGGCCGAGCGCGAGACCTGGGCTTGCGGGCCCGCGGGCCTGCTCGACGCCGCCGAAGGGCACTGGGCCGAGCACGGCGTACAGGAGCGCCTGCACACCGAGCGCTTCCGCCCCAGCATCGTCGTCGCCGGTGACGGCGGCGAGGTCACGTTCAGCGCCACCGGCATGACCGTCGACGCGGACGGCGCCACGCCGTTGCTCGACATCGGCGAGGAGGCCGGCGTGCTGATGCCCTCCGGGTGCCGCATGGGCATCTGCTTCGGCTGCGTCACGCCGCTCAAGGCGGGCGCTGTCCGCGACCTGCGCACCGGCGAGATCACCGAAGCCGAGCCGGGCGTCCTCATCCAGACCTGCGTGTCCGCCGCGGCGGGCCCCTGCGACATCGAACGGTAGGAGCACCTTGACCGCCATCGACCCCACCGCCCACCTGACCGCGGAGCAGATCGAGGAGCTCGGCCGCGAGCTGGACGCGATCCGCGACGCGGTGATCGCCAGCCGCGGTGAGAAGGACGCCGCCTACATCCGTAAGGTCATCTCGGCGCAGCGCAAGCTTGAGCTGGTCAGCAGGGGCGTGCTGCTGTTCTCGTTCTTCCCGCCCGCGTGGCTGCTCGGTACCGCCGGTCTGTCCGTGGCGAAGATCATGGATAACATGGAGATCGGCCACAACGTCCTGCACGGCCAGTGGGACTGGATGCGAGACCCGAAGATTCACTCCACCACCTGGGAGTGGGATCACGTCTCGCCGTCCGAGCAGTGGAAGCACTCGCACAACGAGCTCCACCACACGTACACCAACGTGATCGGCAAGGACAACGACCTCGGCTACGGCATCATGCGCGTCGACGAGGACCAGACTTGGCACCCGTTCCACCTCGGTCAGCCGCTGTGGAACTTCATCAACGCCTGCTTCTTCGAGTACGGCATCGCAGCGTACGACCTGGAGCTCGGCAAGAACCTGCCCAAGCGCCGCCGCAAGAACCCGGAGTTCCGCGCGCGGGCCAAGGCCGTGGGCCGCAAGATCCGCAAGCAGGTGCTCAAGGACTACGTGATCCACCCGCTGTTGTCGGGCCCCTCGTTCCTCACCACACTCGCCGCCACGTTCACCGCGAACCTGGTCCGCAACATCTGGACCCACTCGGTGATCATGTGTGGGCACTTCCCCGAGGGCGTGCAGGTTTTCGAGCGCCGGTCGATCAAGGGTGAGACGCGCGGCCAGTGGTATCTGCGCCAGATGATGGGCTCGGCGAACATCAGCGGCAGCAGGGCCATGCACTTCATGACCGGCAACCTGTCGCACCAGATCGAGCACCACCTGTTCCCGGACCTGCCGAGCAACCGGTACGCCGAGGTCGCGGTGAAGGTGCGCGCGCTGTTCGAGAAGTACGAGCTGGAGTACGTCACCGGGCCGCTGCCCAAGCAGGTGGTGTCCGCGTGGCACAAGGTTTTCCGGCTCTCGCTCCCGAACAAGAAGCCCAAGGTCAAAACGCCGGACTGCGAGCAGGAGCTCGTCGCGGCCTGATTCCCGGTAGTGGCTCAGATCGTCAGGCCTTACCTTCGGCGCCGCCGGGTGCGGTGGGATCCGTTGGGACGGCGGGCGCCGCGACGTAGGACCGTACGGAACGGGATCCGAGCAGCCCGGTGTCCGGCTGCACTGCCTGGACGTGCGCAAGGAGCTCAGCACACAGCCCTCGGCGATCTGTTGTGGAGCCGAGGGCTTCCAGCCACACCACGTTCGCTTCGTGTGCGAGTTGGCTTTCGCGCAACAGCGAGCTCATGTACGTGGCTCCTTGTCGGTGAACGGGTGGTGTGGGCGGATGTGGCCGCTCGGTGAGGATCCTGCGGTGCGGCGGTCAAAGACGCTTGCATGGTAGGACGGTGCCCGGATCCTGGGCAGCAGGCCTTGGTGTCACATGAGCGTCTACCCGCCGGTCCGTCAGAACGAACGAGATCGTCCGGAGGCTGGCCGAGGGCGGGGTAGTACTTCTTGCCGCTGGACTTCAGCATGTCGGCCGGGAAGGCGAGTCCGATCTCCTGGCGGATGCGTCCGGTCGGGCGAAGGCGCGGTGGTGTCGGCCCGGACACCCCCGGAGCTGCACCATCCGGTGTAGGCCCCGGCATTTCCCAGACAGGACCCGGCAGACGCCAACAGCGTGAACGAGCAGATCCGCTCCCGGATGTACGGCACCACCGACAGCGGAGCGCAGTTCGGCGACGTGTGAGACCGACTCCGAAGCGGCGGGTTCCGCACCCGAGGGGGAGGTATCTGGTCGTCACCGGCGCGCCCGGGGCGGCTGCCGGGCGCCCTGCGTGTCCCAGATCACGTGTGACGCGAAGTCAACTGCGGAACATGTCTGGCCAATTGACTGTTCATCCGTATGCAGCTGCGGAGGGGATGTCCCCCTGGCGGGGATCGCCAGGGTCAGAACTGCTCCGCAGGAGACGACCGGTCTACTTAAGGAGTAGCAACATGAAGGTCCTCATGGTCCTGACCTCGCACGACGAGCTCGGCAACACCGGCCTCAAGACAGGCTTCTGGCTTGAGGAGCTCGCCGCTCCGTACTACCGCCTCAAGGAAGCCGGCGCAGACATCGTGCTCGCGTCACCGAAGGGCGGACAGCCCCCGCTGGACCCCAAGAGCAACGAGCCGGGCTTCCAGACCGACCAGACCCGCCGCTTCGAGACCGACCCCGAGGCGACGGCCGCCCTGGCGAACACCGTACGCCTCGACTCGGTCGCGGCCGATGACTTCGACGCGGTCTTCTACCCCGGAGGGCACGGCCCGATGTGGGACCTGGCCGAGGACAAGCACTCCATCCAGCTCATCGAGACCACTCTGCGCTCGGGCAAGCCGCTCGCACTGGTCTGCCACGCCCCCGCTGCACTTCGCCACGCCACAAACGAGGACGGCACACCGCTGGTCCAGGGCAAGAAGGTCACTGGGTTCACGAACTCGGAGGAGGCCGCAGTCGAGCTGACCGAGGTCGTCCCGTTCCTGGTCGAGGATGAACTCAAGAGGCTCGGCGGCGTCTACTCCCAAGGCGAGGACTGGCAGCCGCACGTCGTCCAGGACGGCCTTCTGATCACCGGTCAGAGCCCCGCCTCCTCGGGTCCGACGGCCGACGCTCTGGTCAAGCTGCTCACCGAGGTCGGCAAGGCCGCCTGAGCCACGCGTCGTGGTGCTGCCCGAACGGCTCCTGGAACCGGCTGGGCCGGAGGTCGCAGGACCTCCGGCCCGGCGGGCCCAGGAAGACCACCCGTTGAACCGTAGTCCGGTACGGCTTGCTGATCGCCTCAGAATGACCGGCCAAGGCGCCGGATGCAGACGATGTTGCAGGCGAGCTCCAGCAGTCGGGTCCTGCGCAGAGTTGAGTGACCAGTTCAAGCACACACAGCCCGGAGGGCCGGTGTGGTCCATGACGGTTTCGATTTCAACCGAGGTCAGCCGGCTGAGTGCGGCTTGCCGACGACTCCGGTGGTGGTGGTAGGTCTTCTCGATGACGGGCACGATCGCGATCCGCAGTTCCTGGCGAGTGACCCACGAATGCACGTGGAGCACGTCTTTCCTGCCCGGCGGGAGGTGCCCGGCGGGAGGTGAAGGCCTGCACAGCTCCAGCCGGGTTTCTCCCCCTCACCCAGCAGCACGGACAGGCACGAGGCGGGGGGCGTTACCCCGGCCTTCGGTTTGGGTCGCCGGACCGGCTGTTGTCGGCGGCCGGCTCCTGAGCGAGAGGCTGCTTTCCGCAGGTCTCGCTCGCGTGACTCGCACGCAACACACGACACACGGGTGCGAGCGCCGGATCATCGGTTCAACCGAAGACCAATGGGAAACTGCACCTTATGCCAGATCATGCACGCCGCACCGTTCCCTCGTTCCTCCGCAGCGCCCGCGCCCTCTCCGCGAAGAAGCGCAGAGCCGCGCGGACCGTAGTCGCGTGCACGGCGGTGGCCCTGCTGGCCACCGCCGCCGGGTGCGCAGACGACGGCGACAGCGGGGCTTCCCCCACCTCCAGCGCCCCCGATTCGCCCACGGTGACCGAGAGCCCCGTCCCCTCCCCGCCCGCCACGGCGACGGGTACCACGACGCCTCCCACCGAGTCGAGGTCGGCATCCACGCGGCCGCCCAGCGGCGATGTGGCGGCGCCTGACCGCTGCACCGCCGGCCAACTGAAGCCGCGTCTGGGCCCGGCCGACGTGGGGGCGGGCAACATCCGCTTCGACCTCCAGCTCATCAACGAGGGCAAGGCCCCCTGCACGCTGCGCGGCTTCCCAGGCGTTTCACTCCTCCGGGGCGACGGCAGCACGATCGGCGTGCCCGCCACCCGCGAAGGTAGCCAGGGCACAGCAGTGAAACTGGGACCCGGCGAAAGCGCACACGCCACACTGCGCACCCTCAACAAAGACATCAAGGGCCCGGACTGCTGGCCGGCGCCCACCCTGCTCAAGGTGTACCCGCCCGGACTCAAAGAATCTCTCACCCTGCGTTCGTCCACGCCCGTCGTCTGCGGTGACACGTTCACCGTGACAGCGCTCCGCTCCCAGTAGTCCCTCCGGACGACACACCACAGTCCAGGCCAACAAATACTCAGAGCCCCACCCCGGCAGTGGACGCATGGGCCGGCACCCCGCTCGTGCCGGCCCCCCTGGGAGTTACCCTCACCATCGTGTGACGGGCTTCTGCCGTGAGCTCGAGCACATACGGCGCGAGTCGCACACCCAAGAGCGGCCGACCGCGCCCATTTCGCAGCCCCTCACAGGCGGCGAAGTATCGTCAGTCGCGGCAGAGACCGGGTCCCCGCGAGGTGAACGCGGGTTGCAGGTGGGCTGTGGGTCACAGCCAGAGTGCTCGCCTTTGTCAGGGAGGCACTGGGCCTTCAGGAGCTGTTCCTGAAGGCCCAGGTCGCTTCCTCGCCGCATACTCAAAAGATCGATCTCCGGCTTACGAAAGCCGCTATACGGCCTGACTCAAAGCCTCTTGAGATCTTCGATGCGGCGGAAAACTACATGTAGGTCCAAGCGCTGCAGTTGTGGTAGTACAGCCCTGATGTGGTGTAGAAGCAAACCTGAAAGCGCCGGATATCCTTGGAAAGGTTCGCGGAGCTGGAGCCGTTGAATATCGGCCCGCGGGATTCCGAGGAACCGTCTACATAGTCGACGTGCACCAGGGCGCCCTCGGAATCACCGCTCCTGTAGTCGGCGCCCCAGATCCAGCTTGCCGCACCGCTGCCCGGATTATTGTCCGCCTGAGCCTCGACCGTGGCGCCGCCCCACGTGGCCATGGCGGAACGCGACGTCTGGGCAGCAGCCGAAGCGGACTGCGGAGCCGCGAAGCTTACGCCGGCACCCACGGCAGCCAAAGCTGCCACTACCGCAGCTGCCCGAGTGAGCTTTTGCAGAATCATTCTCTACCTTCAATCAAGTCTTTGGATCCGCGACTCAGCGGCGGTCCCTGGACAGACGACGCGCCTGCCACTCCCTCAACGAGGTCCAGCTCCTCGTAGGTTCACGATTTCCCAGGCAATGATCCTGATCAGCGACCGGCCGGCAGAGGGCGAGGGCCGGGCCATGCCGGAACACTGGGAAGGAGACCTCGTCATCGGCAGACAAAACGGCTCGGCCATCGGGACTCCTGTCGAGCGTTCTCCCTCTGCCTCACGCTGGTGCACCTCCCGACGGCCACGCAGCAGGCAGGTCCGTGACGCGCTGATCGAAACCTCCGGGACACCACCTGCCGACTCCCGGCGTTCCCTGCCTGGGACCAGGGCATCGAGATGCGACGACATCTGGAGTTTCACCGTCGCGGCATACGTCGCGGTCTGCTTCTGCGCCCCGGCCAGCCCTTGGCAGCGTGACTCAGTCGAGAGCACGAACAGCCTGCGGCGGCAGTACTTTCCCAAGTGCTTCGACCTGGCCTGGCACACTCACGGCGACCAATGAGCTTCTTCGAGTTGGCCACCGATCGGGTGATGGGCCGTGAAGCGCAACGAACGAGGCCCCCGGGCTGTTGATCGAGATGTCTGACGTCTCAATCTCGTTGCTTGGGGGCCTCGTTGGTCATCCATCCTGCCGCACTCGACCTGCCGCATGCACTCGTGGAGTGGGTCACCATGCTGGTTGTCACCCGTGAGGGCGACCGGCGCTGCAAGCTCCGTCCGTCTCAGCGGGCGATGGTGGCACTGGTGTACCTACGAGAGCACACCACTCGGGCCTTGACCCCTGATGTTGGACACACGAGACACTGGATCCTGCGGATCTGAGAACGGACATCTCGTGGTGATGAAGAACTACCCGCCGCAGTTCAAGGCGGACGCGGTCGCGCTGTACGAGTCGCGGCCCGAAGCGACGATCAGGTCGGTCGCCGCCGATCTGGGGATCAACCCGGAGACGTTGCGGAACTGGGTTCGGGCAGCCGGAGTAAGCCGTCCTCGGGGACGGCGGACGCAGGAACCCTCTCAGCCGCCGGCCCCGCTGGAAGTGGAGAACGCAGCCTTGCGGAAGAAGGTCCGTGAGCTGGAGGAGGAACGGGAGATCCTGCGCAAAGCGGCGAAGTATTTCGCCGGGGAGACGCGCTGGTGAACCGCTTCCAGTGTGTCGCCGACCTCCAGCGCCGTCACGGCGTGAAGCGGCTGTGCAGCATCCTCGGAGTCAGCCGCTCGAGCTTCTACTACTGGCAACGGACGGCCGCCGACCGGGCCGCCAGGCGGGCGGCTGATGCCCGCCTGGCGGCCCGGATACGGGCGGTGCATCAGGAATCGGACGGCACTTACGGCGCCCCCAGGATCACTGCCGAGCTTCGCGAGGAGAACGGTGAGGCGGTCAACCGCAAGCGGGTCGCCAGGATCATGAGGGTGTCCGGGATCGAAGGAGTCCGCCTTCGCCGCCGGCACCGCACCACCGTCCCAGATCAGGCTGCGGCCAAGGCCCCGGACCTGATCGGCCGCGACTTCACAGCGGACAGGCCGAACACGAAGTACGTCGGCGACATCACCTACCTGCCCATCGACGGCGGGAAGTTCTGCTACCTGGCGACCGTCATCGACCTCGCCTCGCGCCGTCTGGCCGGCTGGGCGATCGCCGACCACATGCGCGCGGACCTCGTCACCGACGCCCTGGCCGCGGCGATCCGCACCCGCGGCAGCCTCGCCGGATCGATCATGCACACCGACCACGGAGCCCAGTACACGAGCAGAGCATTCGCCGAAGCATGCAGGTCAGCAGGGGTTCGGCAAAGCATGAGCGCGGTCGGTTCCAGCGCGGACAACGCACTCGCCGAATCCTTCAACGCGACCTTCAAACGCGAGACCTTGCAGGGACGAAAGAGCTGGCCAGACGAGCGTGAGGCGCGACTCGACGCCTTCAGATGGCTCCACCGCTACAACACCCGACGCCGACACTCCCGCCTCGGACAACGATCACCGATCGCCTTCGAGAACGCCTTCCACCTCACACCAACTACGCTGGCACAAGCCGCATAAGCCGTGTTCAGGATTCGGGGTCAAGGCCCCTCTTGCGAAGATCGCCGCCGGGTTCGGCATCAGCGAGTCAACCGCCCACGCCTACACCAGCACGGTCGTCGACCTGCTTGCCGAACGAGCACCGGGTCTGCTCAAGACGCTGCGCGAGCACGATCCCGACTTCGTCCTGCTCGACGGCACCCTCGCCGAGTGCGACCGTGTCGGCGACGGCCGGGCCGACTACTCACACAAACACCGGCGCCACGGCGTGAACGTGCAGGTCGTCACCGACCCCGGAGGCCGGCTGCTGTGGCTCTCGCCCGCCCTGCCGGGCCGCACACACGACCTGACCGCCGCCCGCACCCACCGGATCATCCGGATCTGCGAGCGCCAGGGCGTTCCCATTCTGGCCGACCTCGCCTACCAAGGTGGCGGACCGTGGCTGACGACCGGCATCAAACGCAAGCCACTCCAGGAACTTACTCCCACCGAAAAGAGCCTCAACCGGGCGCTGGCCGCAGCACGAGCGCCCGTTGAACGCGGTGTCGCGATCCTTGCGTCCTGGCGGATCTTCCGCAGGTCCCGGTGCAGCCCCAACCGCATGACGTCAATCGTCAAGGCCATCCTCACGTTGGAGCGGCAGCGCTGAAGAAGCTCAGTGAGCGCTTCGCCTGGCGATGACCGCCGCATGAAGCACTTACGCGGAACCGAAACCCCTGGGGTCAGTCCTGATCTTGGGTGTACTGAGCCGCGTACCAACTGGAGTCGATGGCGGGGTTGCGCAGCGTCCCCCAAAATCGGTCGTCAGGTATCGGTGGCAGTGGCGGATTGCCCAAGTCCGCATGCAGGTCCGCACGCCAGTCGAGAGTGAAGTGGCTCCGGGTCTCCGCGCTCTCGCACACGGATCTGTAGGGGGATCCCCAGAACCCGAGGGCTATTTTCTCCGCGGCCCACCTGCGAGTAACGTCTCGGCCGGTGTCGGCCTGTGCGAGCACCGCGCGGAGTCGCAAGGCGAGCGGGCCGGTTTGGTCCGGCTGCGGTAGGGCCACACCACGCTCCCACGCGTCCAGGGCTGCCTTGACCTCGGGGTAGTTGTTCAGCCCCGATTCGACCGCCAGTCTGCGCAGCTGCTTCCGCGCGGCCTCAACCACCTGCTCATACGGCAGGACTGCGATCAGCGCACCGAGTTCCTCATGCCCGTCCAGGTGGCTCACGTGGAGCAGGTCGGTGGGACTGTAGGACAGACCCAGCTCTGGCAGCTGCTCATCCGGTCCGGGAAGGGGCTCGTCGGCACTGCAGTCCGGCCTGGCAGGCAGAGGCGCCTCCCAGAACAGTCGGCCGTTGAAGGTGACGACACCAGCCTCCTGGCCGCGCTCAAGCGTGTCGGCCAATTCGGTCAGATACCCACCCAGCGAGTCGGCCTGCCCGAAACTGGTGCCGGTCTCGTCGAAGAATCGCCCGATCGCGCCGAAGGAGTCCCGCCCTGTACGGCAATCCATCAGAAGACCGTCCGACGTCACGTCGTAAGAACCGAACTTCACGTAGTCGTGAAGCCAGTAGCCCTCGGTCTCCCCGTCGAGGCCCTGGTCGATGCCGCGCATGAACCCGGTGTCCCCGAGGATTCCGCTCACTCCGAGCAGCCGGTCGCCCGTACTGAACCGGAAAGCCTCAGGTCCCTCCAGCGCCCCGTTGTGCCGTCGGAGTGAAGCGACCAGGTCCGGAGGAAAGGCGACCCCCAGTTCCTGTTGCGCTGCTGCGATCTCCTCGTCTCCTGCGGGCGGCCGAAGCGTGGCAAAAGTGCGGGGCGCGTGCTCGCGCAGCCAGCCGTCTATGCGAGTCCATGAGTCCTGGACCAGGTCTGATGTCATAGGGCCGACCTTAGAGCCAGCGGCTGACAACAGCTTGATCGTCGCTCACCGGCCTTGCCGCCGGGTTGGCGTTCAGGCCGGTAAGCACGAGTGGACCCTTGTCCCGGCTCACCAAGCTGCTGGCACCGGACGCTGCAGCCGCCCACTCGACACTGAAGCGCTCAGTCGCATTCACCCGATCGGTGGCCAACTCGAAGAAGCTCAATGAACACCGTCGCGTCCGAGCTCACCGGGCGGCCACACAGAACGCTCGGCCGGCGGACCCCGGTCGAGCGCATGCCCGCACTCCTCGCGGCGTGACTGAGTACCTGTCAGGTCCCCAGTCAGGTCCACTGCCGGCTGGCTTTGTTCACGAGAATGGGTTCTGGCTCAGGTTGCGTGATCCATGCACTGTGAGTGACGACTGGACTCCCTGCGTGCCTCGGGAAGTTGCCTCAAAACGAGCCGTGACGGGAGTGGGTGGGCCGACAATTCGGGGCTGTGAATGAGATCTTGCTCCGGCTGGAGGGGTTGCTGTTCCCGTCCGATCGCGAACGTCGCAGTGCTGTCGGTCGACGTGAACATCGCGATAGTGCGTGTTGATGTGCGGTGAACCGCCGCAGGGACCGGCGGGCAGGGGCCCGCGAGGTTCTGCCCGGCGCCGACCGGACCCGCCCGTAGCCGGACCGCCCCGTCAGGCGCGGCGAGTGGCCGCCTTGCGCAGGCCGTAGGCGGCGGCACCGAACGCCATCACCGCAGCTCCCCACAGCACTGAGGCCGGCGGCAGGGCGCAGGCCAGGACCAGGCAGCCAGCGGTGCCGGTGACTGGCACGATCCTGGCGGGGCGGCCCTCGTCACGGGTGAGAGTGAGCGCGGAGGCGTTGGCGATGGCGTAGTAGGCCAGCACGCCGAAGGAGGAGAAGCCGATCGCTCCGCGCACATCCGTGGTGGCGGCCAGCACGGCGACGACAGCGCCGACCGCGAGTTCGGCGCGGTGCGGCACCTTGGAGCGGGGATGAACGGCGGCCAGGACATGCGGCAGGTGCCTGTCGCGGGCCATCGCCAGGGTGGTGCGCGAGACCCCCAGGATCAGCGCCAGCAGCGACCCGAGCGCCGCGACGGCCGCGCCGACGCGTACCACCGGAGCAAGCCCAGGGACGCCGGCGGTGCGCACGGCCTCAGCCAGCGGAGCGGCGGCGTGGGCGAGCCGGTCCGGACCGAGGACGGACAGTACCGCGAGCCCGACGGCCGCATACATCACCAGCGTGATGCCCAGCGCGAGCGGGATCGCGCGCGGGATGGTCCGCTTCGGGTCGCGGACCTCCTCTCCGAGGGTGGCGATGCGCGCGTAACCGGCGAAGGCGAAGAACAGCAGCCCGGCCGCCTGGAGCACTCCGCCGAAGGTGGCGTCCGCGCCGATCCTGAGCCGCGCGGTCTCGGCGGCTCCACCGGTCAGGCAAACGGTCACCACAGTGGCGAGCACCGCCAGGACCAGGGCGACGATCCCACGCGTCAGCCACGCGGACTTCTGCACCCCCACATAGTTCACCGCCGTCAGCGCCACCACCGCCGCGACCGCGATCGCGTGCGCCTGGCCGGGCCACACGTAGGAGCCGACGGTGAGAGCCATCGCCGCGCACGAGGCGGTCTTGCCGACCACGAAGCCCCACCCGGCCAGGTATCCCCAGAAGTCACCGAGCCGCTCACGGCCGTAGACGTAGGTGCCGCCCGACCGCGGGTAGCGCACGGCCAGTCGCGCGGAGGAGGTGGCGTTGCAGTACGCCACCACCGCGGCCAGCGCCAGGCCCAGGAACAGCCCGGACCCGGCCGCCGACGCGGCCGGGGCAAGCGCGGCGAAGATCCCCGCGCCGAGCATCGACCCGAGCCCGATCACCACGGCGTCGAACACGCCCAGACGCCGCCTCAGCTCCCCCGCTTCGGCAGACGCCACCGTACCCATCGCTCGCTCCTCCACCAGGGGCCCAGCGCCATTGCGGATTCCTGTATCGGCGCACGATATAGGAACACGGCGTCGGGTAGCCGAGGAGTACCGCCCCCGCCCCGCCGCGGTACACACCGGCCTCGCACCCTAATGAAATGATCTCCAGGGTGATCGGATCACTCCGGGAGCGTAGATCGCGGGGTGCGGGTGGCTCGGCCGAAGCCGTGGTGGTCGAGGACGAACTGTGGGCGGTGATCGAGGTGCTGCTGCCGAAATTCGAGTCGCCTGGCGCGGCAGAGTAATCAGGAGTTCGCATCGCAGGTGACCGGAAGTCTCCGGCAGGTGGGACAGGGAGTGCCAGAGGGCCGGCCACAGGTAGTGGGTGCCGTCGGGCGCCGCGTGGCTCGCATCCACACTGGTTCCAGCCGCTGACTCAGACCGAGGTCACCTGCCCGCTCCTCCAGCCGGAACAACTAGGAGGTAACAACGGCGTTCAGCTCGCGAGGCAAGGGCTGCTCGAAGCGCATCGCCTCAGGTGCCCAGCAGTAGCTGCACGGTGTGGACACAGTCCGGACCGCGCTCGTCCGGGGCATCCCGCAGGTTCGTCATGCCGTCCGCGGCTCTGCACCAAGAGGCATGCCGGTGGAGGCGGTCATGCGGCGGACCTGAACTGCAGGCGCAGGTAGGTGTCGAAGACTCGGGCGCCGAGCAGGCGCCGGAGATGAATGAGCGCCTTGGCCGCGGGCGTGACTACGTAGCGGATTTTGGGCCGGGAGGCGGTGGCGGCGTGCTCTATCGCCTTGGCGACGGTCTCGGGTGGTGCGGACAGAGCCGTCGAGGTATAAGACCTGGCCATCTGTTGGTCGGCAGCCGCGTTCAGTGCCGCGTAAGGGCTACTCGGAACGGCGGACTCGGCCAAGGTGTGGGCTGCGGTGTCACCGAAGGAGGTGCGGATCAGACCAGGCTCGATCAGGCTGACCTTGACGCCGAAGGGCGCGACTTCGAAGCGCAGGGCGTCGCTGAGGGCCTCCACCGCGTACTTGCTGGCGTGGTAGTAGCCGCCGACAGGGAAAACGATCCGTCCACCCATCGACCCGATGTTGATGATCCTGCCGTGGCCCGCATCGCGCATGCCCGGGAGGACGAGCTGCGTCATACGGGAGAGGCCGAACAGGTTTGTCTCAAACTGGCGTCGCACACCGTCCAGCCCGGTTTCCTCGACTGTTCCGTACTCGCCGTAGCCGGCATTGTTGACGAGGACTCCCACCGAGCCGTGCTCAGCCTGCACGGCCTCGACGGCGTGGGTCATGGATTCCTCGTCCGTCACGTCCAAGGGCAGAATGCGGGCCCCCGCATCGGCCAGGTCGGTCAGTGTCTCGGGTCGGCGGGCAGTGGCGTAGACGGTCAACTCCGGTCTGCGCGCCAGTCGAAGGGCGGAGGCGCGACCGATGCCCGAGGAAGTTCCAGTGATCAGTACAGCTGTGGTCATGACGGTTCCTCGATGTGGTTGTTCTCTGCGGATTGGACATGTGTGTCGTCCAGGCCGGCGACAAGCAGTGCCACTCCGCTGCGCAGCCGCCGAACGGGAGCGGCGGCGTCGCTGAGGTCCGCCTCCAGACCGCGGGTGAGAGCCAGTAGGAGTTCGGCTACTTCGTTTGCATCGGCGTTCGCGTGTTCGGCGGCGACAGCCTCGGCGAGGATGTCGCGCATGGCTACGTTGTACGCCTGAACCTGTTCGACGGAGAGGCGGGTGTCCACGCCGAGCAGTTCGGCCGCGTGTGCAGGACTTTCACGCCACAGCCGCAACGCAAGTCCCAGCTTCGCCTCCAGGACGGCGGTCAGGCGGTCGCGCAGGCTTCCGTGGGAATCCACCGCGTTTCGCGCCTCGGTCAAAGCGCCGTCGAGTAGGCGTGATGCCAGTCGGCGGAACGCGTCCTCTTTGTTGCGCACGTACTGGTAGACCCCTGGACGAGACATGCCCGCCTCGCGTGCGATGTCGTCCATGGTCGTGCGCCTGACGCCGTGGCGGGTGAAACATGCGTACGCCGCATCCAGGATCAACTCGAGTCGCTCTGCCTCCAACATGCTGACAATATTTGCATTTATTGTCAGCATGTTCAAGTCGATCTGCCTCGGTCTTTCCCCCGCACCGGAGACTGCGGTCCTGTCCTGATCACCGTGCCCGTTCACCACCGACGTCCCGATGCTCGAGGCGGAGCCCCGGCCTCGGGACGTCGCCTGCCCCTCGCACAGACCTCGCCCCGGTCAGCCGCTCAAGAGGGACACGACGGGGCCAATCGGGGACCGACCGGCCCAAGCTTTCCCTGCTCCGCATTGCGAGTCTGTTGGTACTGGCCGAGAGCGGAGGGAGCAAGCCATGAAGGCAATGGTGTTCCAGGGCAGGGACCACACATCGTGGCAGGACGTTCCTGACCCCGGCATACAGGATGGAGCCGACGCGGTGGTTCGCGTCGATGCCGTCACCATCTGTGGAACAGACCTGCACATCCTGAAGGGGGACGTACCGGAGGTGGAACCGGGAACCGTTCTCGGACACGAGGCAGTGGGCGAGGTCGTTGAGACGGGCAACGATGTGCACGGCATACGGCCGGGCGACCGGGTTCTGGTCTCCTGCATCACACCGTGCGGACGCTGCCGATTCTGCCGGGAGAACCGCTTCGGGCAGTGCCTCGGAGGCGGCGGCTGGATACTGGGGCACCTGATCAACGGCACTCAGGCCGAGTATGTGCGCGTACCTTTCGCCGAGCTGTCCCTCCACCCTCTGCCGAGCGCAGTGCGTGGCGAGGACGCCGTCCTGCTGGCCGACATATTCCCGACGGCATATGAGGTGGGCGTGCTGAACGGCAGCGTGAGGCCCGGGGACACCGTCGTGGTGGTGGGCCTGGGGCCGATCGGTCTCGCCACGATCGCTGCGGCCCGGCTGTACTCCCCGCGGCGGATCATCGCCGTGGACCTTGTGGCATCACGGCTGGAGGCCGCGCGGGCCGCAGGCGCCGATGTCACCGTCGATGCCGGCGAGGCGCCCGAGCAACTCGTCCAGGATCTCACCGAGGGTCTCGGAGCGGATGTCGCGATCGAGGCAGTGGGCGTTCCGCAGGCCTTCGAAGCGTGCACCCGCATGGTCCGACCGGGCGGACGTGTCGCCAACGTCGGTGTTCACGGCGAACCTGCGGAGCTCCACCTGGAAAGTCTCTGGTCTCGGGACGTGACCATCACTACCGGCCTGGTGGACACCTTCTCCACGCCCTTGTTGCTGGACATGATGGCAGCCGGCCGGCTCCCGGCGGTGTCGGGCCTGGTCACGCACCGGTTCGCCCTTTCCCAGATGGAGGAGGCGTATGACGTCTTCTCCAGGGCTGCCGAGACGGGCGCGCTGAAGGTGGTTCTCGGGCCTCCCACACACGACGCGGTCGCAATGTCTGTCTAGGGCATCCACGTAAGCCCTGGCGGGCGCGCGACGACGGCCGCGGCGAATGTGCCAACCTGCTCACCCTCCCGTTCACGGCCCGGGCCCTGTGAGCGCGCTGAGGTCAGGGTGAACGTCCTTCAGTCTCCCAGTTGTTCTTGATCGTGCGCCTGGGTGGCTATGACGGCAGCCTGCACTCGGCGCTCCACCCCGAGCTTGGCCAGCAGACGCGAAATGTGGTTCTTCACTGTCTTCTCGGAGAGATAGAGTTTTTTGCTGATCTGCCGGTTGGTAAGGCCTTCACCGATCAGCTCCAGTACGGCTTTCTCCCGTTCGGACAGCGCGGACAGCCGCTCGTCACCCGCGGGATGCGTCGACGCCGGGGCACGCAGCGAGTGCATGAGTCGTGTAGTGGTTGCCGGGTCCAGCATCGATTGTCCGGTGGCCACGGTACGGATGGCCGCTACCAGGTCGGTGCCCGTGATTTCCTTCAGAACGTATCCGGCCGCGCCGGCCATGATGGAATCAAGCAGTGCGTCTTCCTCGTCGAACGACGTCAACATCAGGCAGGCAAGATCCGGCAGGCGGGACCGGAGTTCTCTGCATACGGTGATTCCGTCGCCGTCAGGCAGCCGAACGTCGAGCACCGCGACGTCGGGCCGCAAGGCCGGTCCTCGATCGATGGCCTGTCGTGCGCTTGCGGCCTCCCCCACCACCGCCAGATCCGGCTCCGCGCCCAGCAGGTCTCGCAGGCCGCACCGGACGACTTCGTGGTCGTCCAGCACGAAGACCCGGATGGGCTCCTTGCCTTCCTCGCCGGCCACTATTCCATTCATTGTTGCTCCTGCAATCATCGAAGCCCCAATTTCAGGCTCAGGCGGAACGGGCCCTCGCCCAGTATCTCCCTGCGCGCCGTGTTCGGCTCGGAAGCCAACGGTCTCCCGCGGGCGCCGACGAACGTCTTTCCAGTGGGAGGAGAGCAGCGTGCGCTGGGGCACGGGGCGCCATACGGTGGGGGTGGGACATGGGCAGCCGCCCCGGGAGGATGCTGTGAGCGAAGGCGAGGCGACCGTCGACCCGACGACGCACGAGCTGCTGGACCGGCTCCAGGCCCGCATCGACGCCCCTGGTACCTCGAGGAAACGGGTGCACACGCTTCTGGAGGCGGTGCTGTCGGTTGGGCGCGAACTCGAGCTGTCCCAAGTTCTTGGCCGCATAGTCGAGGCCGCAATCTTTCTCGTGGACGCGGAGTACGGAGCTCTCGGCGTGATCGGTGAGGACCACATGCTCTCGGAGTTCATTCCGGTGGGCGTGGACGACGAGCAGTGGGCAGCTATAGGGGCACTACCGCGTGGCCACGGCCTGCTGGGGGAGCTGGTTCGTCATCCCGGCCCCTTGCGGCTGCGAGAGATCTCCGAGCACCCCGCGTCATACGGTTTCCCTCCTCACCATCCGCCGATGCACTCGTTCCTGGGAGCCCCGATCCGGGTCCGCGGGAAGGTGTTCGGCAATCTGTACCTCACGGAAAAACGAAATTCCTCGGAGTTCGACGCAGAGGACGAAGCAGTCCTCATGACCCTGGCCGTTGCTGCGGGAATCGCCATTGAGAACTCCCGCCTCTACGAACAATCCTGTCAGCGTGAACGCTGGCTGGCGGCTGGTTCAGAGGTGACGAGCAGTTTGCTTTCCGGTTGTCCGCGCGCCGAGGTGATGGGGCTGATTCTCGATCATGCACGTGAGAACGTCTCAGCGGACTTGGGCATGATAGCGGTGCCGGTGGAGGGCGCCGGCAGACTGCGGATAGCGCTGGCGACCGGTGACGACGCCGAACGGCAGCACGGGGAGTTCGTGCCCATGCGGGAGGGTTACCTCGGCGCCGTCTTCGCCAACCCGAGAGTATCGGTGACTCACGATATCGAAGAAGACCCGCTGAGCATCGCTGATGCGGCGCGCTGGGTCGGTCTCGGACCTGCCGTAGGCCTGCCCCTCGGCTCGGGAACCACTGATCCGCGCGGGGTTCTGCTTCTTGTCCGCAGGAAAGGGGGTACCGCCTTCACGTCGGAAGAATACGGCCCGTTGGAGGAATTCACCCGGCTGGTTTCGCTGGCCATGGAACTGGCGGAACGCCGCAAGGACGCCGAACAGGTGGCGCTGCTCGAGGACCGGGACCGCATTGCGCGTGACCTTCACGACCTGGCGATTCAAAGGTTGTTCGCTACCGGCATGACCCTGCAGGGCGCGCTGCGTTTCGTGACCCATCCGCAGGCAGAGCAGCGGCTGCGCAGGGCGGTGGACGATCTGGATGCCACGATCAAGATCATTCGCTCCACCATCTTCGGTCTGCGTGCCCATCAGACAGGTAGCAGCCTGCGGCAAGGGCTCCGCAGCCGGATTGCGCAGGCGGTGGAAGCGTCCTCCGGCCCACTTGGTTTCCGGCCGGCACTGCGGGTTGATGGGCTTGTGGAGACTCGGGTTCCTGTCGCTCTGGCCGATCACGCGGTGGCCGTGCTCGTCGAGGCATTGAGTAACGTCTTTCGCTATGCGCGGGCCCATTCGGTCGACGTACATCTGACCGTGTCAACCGACCGGCTGACACTCACGGTGACGGACGACGGGATCGGTATCCCGGAAAACGCGCGTTTCAGCGGATTGAACAACATTCGTGAACGGGCGCAGATGGCGGGGGGCGAAGTGAAGATCGGCGTGCCCTCAAGCGGTGGCACGCGGCTGGTCTGGACAGCTCCATTGGCGCAGAGCCAGGACGGGACCCGGTCGTGAGTACATGTCACCGTAGAGGGCTGGCACCCGCTCCGTGTCTCGGGCCTCGGCCCGCCTGATCCACACGTCGATCCGTCTCTGAGCAGCACGTGGGGGGGGACGGTTCGGTGCCTTTCATTGACCCCACTCTCCTCACACGTGTCTCCGCTGTCTCCCTCCATCATGCGCGGGGTTGCTCGGCCTCCCAGGGCCGCCTGGGCCCCCGAGGTGCCCGGTCGGCCCCTGGGACAGGCCGCGGGAGCGGTGGGAGCGTAGGAGCAAGTCGAACGTACGCATGAAGGGTGTGAGGACGATGCCGTCTCCTCCTGTGGTTGTCGGCGTGGACGGAAGTGACTCCAGTCTTGGTGCAGCCGACTGGGCAGCAGACGAAGCGCTGCTGCACGCGCTGCCCCTGCGCCTCGTCTACGCTTCCTTGTGGCAACGCTATGAAGACGTCGCGCTCTCCACTCGTCTCTCGCGTCCCGAGGGAAAGACGATGGCAGAGAACATCGTCGGCTCGACAGCGGAGCGGATCCGTCGTCGTGCCCCCGACCTGCTGGTCACGACGGCCGTGACAGGAGAAGAGCCCGTCAGCGCTTTGCTGAGCGAGGGACAGCACGCCTTCGCGCTGGTCACCGGTTCTCGAGGACGAGGCGGCATCCCAGGGTTGCATCTGGGATCAGTGAGCCTCGCTGTCGCCGCCCGAGCACAATGTCCTGCCATCGTGGTGCGAGGTGACAAGGCCGGGCTTGAGGCGCGACACGAAAGGATAGCCCTCGGTGTGGGGGACTCCCCCGTGGGTACCACAGCCGTACGGTTCGCATTCGCCGAGGCACAGCTACGGGGGTGCGGGATCGATGTGGTGCGCGCTTGGCGCTGCCCGTCGGGCGAAGCGCCCGGCCATCCGCCAACGGCCGGTGGCACTGCCTGCCCTCACGAGGCTCAGGCGTCCGCACTTCTCGATGAGGTGCTGTCCGCTGCCGTCCGCGATCACCCAGAGGTGCCGGTCCGCCGAGTGACGACGGAGGGCCCTGCGCGCAAGGTTCTCCTGGAACGCTCCGCGGTGGCGGACTTGTTGGTCGTTGGAACTCCGCGCCGGCACACGCACCCGGGCGTGCAACTGAGCGGGACCGCTCACACCGTCCTGCACCACGCCGCCTGCCCGGTAGCGGTGGTGCCCGGCAACAGTCCGGGCGCTTCCGAGGGGACTACGCCATGAAGGGCCACACGCCTCACAGCGTCAAGGACGTGATGACCCATACGGTCGTCGCTGTCGGACTGGATGCCCGCTTCAAGGAAGTTGTGGCTGCGATGAACCGTTGGCAGGTCACCGCAGTGCCCGTGCTGGAGGGTGAAGGGCGGGTCGTGGGGGTGATTTCAGAGGGGGACCTGCTGTTGAAGGAGGAACTGAGGGACGAGGACGCGACCATGGTCGGTCAGCGGGCCCGCCTTACGGACTATGCCAAGGCAGGAGCGGTGACGGCCCGGGACCTCATGTCCTCCCCGGCGGTAACGATCTCGGCGAGTTCGTCTCTGCCTGCAGCCGCTCATCTGATGGTGCACCGCCGGGTCAAGCGCCTCCCGGTCGTGGACGAGCGGGGAATCCTGAAAGGTATCGTGAGCCGGATCGACCTGCTCAAGGTCTTCCTCAGGAAGGACGAGGAACTCGCCGACGAAGTGAAGCAGGAAGTGATCGAACGCCTCTTTCCCGTCTCGCATCAGAGTATCGGCGTAAAGGTCGTGCAGGGGCGTGTCACCATCAGCGGGACGGTGCGGGACGCCTCTCTGATTCCGGTCGCGGAAAGGCTGGCCGGCGCGGTGGAGGGCGTCGTCGATGTTCACTGTGATCTCCGGGGGCCCACCATCGCAGCCCCGACGTGACCCGCGCGTCGGGTACGCCTCGGTGCCGGAATGTGAAAGACGAGGGAGCCGTTTCACCGGCCTCGCGGCTCAGGAGTGGCCGACTGGGTTCTGGACGACCACCACAGGGCACTTGGCGTGCTGAGCGCAACGCTGACTCACCGACCCCAGCATTGCTCTCGCGAATCCCCCCCGGCCTCTGTTGCCGACCACGAGCAGGTCCGCCCCGGCCGAGGCCTTCACCAAGACTTCGGAAGGGTCGCCTCGAACAAGAATTTCGCGCACCTCGGCCGGCTTGACGTCGCCGAATACTGCCCGGACCCCCTCGGAGAAGCGCAGCTGAGCACGCTCGAGGTCAAAGCCTGCCTCTGTGGCCGGCCCGGCCCAACCGACCTCTGAGGGTGTTTCCCAGGCGCACACCGCCTCCACGACAGCGCCCGTGAGCTGAGCCTGGTGCGCTGCCCACCGGAGAGCTTCCTGAGAGGGTCCGGAGCCGTCGACACCAACGACAACACGCGGAGTTGTTGAATCGCCGTCCATGACCACCTCGCCATTGAGTTTCCTCCTGCCCACATTGCCGGTGGCCAGGGCGCTGCGCCACCGGAGCGGCGGCCTCCTGTGGGCCGTCCTGGGTCGACAAGGCCTCCCTCGCTCCGGTGCGGGACCGACCGGCCCGTTGGGGTGCCCTTCCGGCCCTGCTGCGGGCCGTCGAGGTGAGCAAGGCTGGGGGCAGAGCGTTGTTCTCGTGAGGAGCGAACCATGAGCCGCATCGTCACTGCCGGAATCGACGGCTCGCAGGAGAGCCTGGCAGCCGCTGACTGGGCAGCTGAGGAAGCCGCTGTCCGCACGTGTCCGCTGCGCCTGGTGCATGTGTGGAATGACGAGACACCCCCAGGCGCCGACTATGGGGCCACGGAGACACAACAGCGCTCCACGGAGGCAGTACTCCACGAGGCCGCCGAACATGTACGCCTGACACATCCGCACGTGCAGATCGAGACACAACACGTATCAGGGTCCCCGGTGGACGAGCTGAGCAGGGAGAGCCAACGGTCCGAACTCCTGGTTCTCGGCTCTCGAGGACTCGGTGGCGTCAAGGGATTCGTCGCCGGCTCCGTCTCCTTGGCAGTCCTGGGCTGCGTGAGGTGCCCCCTGGTCCTGGTCAGAGCCCGGCCGGCCGAGGACACAGCACCGATCCGCGCAGCCGGTGAGGTGGTCGTCGGGCTGGACCTCCCGGACGCGAGCGCGGAGGTACTGAGCTTCGCCTTCGCCGCAGCCGATCGGTACCGGTGCGGGCTGGAAGTGGTTCACAGCTGGTCCCTGCCGCCGGTGTTCGGGCCCGGCTCGACCGACGTCATACCTACGCTGATGGCGCAGACAGCCGCCGAGCGGCAGCGAGAACTGGTGGCGGCACTGGCATCGTGGACCGAAGAGTACCCTCACGTCCCTGTGCGCCGGGAGTGTGTGCAGGGGCACCCGGCGCAGGACCTCGTCGAGGCTTCGGACCAGGCCAGGCTGGTCGTCGTGGGCTTGCGGCACCGCACCACGCGCCTGGGAGGCCACGTCGGGCCGGTCATCCACTCGGTACTGCACCACACGGCGTCGCCAGTGGCGGTTGTCCCTCACAACTAAGCCGAGGGCTGAGCTCTACCCTTCTACATCCAGTACGTCGCTCACCGCTCGCCGCGGGGTGGAGGGGACGACGGGGCCGTAGCCCAGCCGGAGCAGCATCTGTGGACATGCTGCGGCCGACGCGGAACGAGGGTCACGCAGCAGCCATCGGAGCTCCGGCCGTTCGAGGGCTTGAGAATTCAGAGAGGTGGACAGCCCGTCCAGGGCTGCTTGCAGAAGCACGCGCTCCATGGCCTGTCCGGCCAGGAGCCAGTCCTGCGGGCGGTCCTGAGCTGTTGCGAGTACCGCGAGGCAAGGGTGGGACTCAAAGATCGCGGAGCGGCGTTCGGGTACTGGACGCCCCAGGGCGAAATCCCTTACCGGGGCGCGGCCGTCGTAGCGGTGCGGCCCGAAGGCCTGGACAGGAATCCCGTCGGCTTCTCCGGCTCCGCTCGCCGTCCATCGCGCAAGTTCTTCACGGGCTTCGGGAGACACCGACTCGTCCTGCTGGGCTTCCGCGACGAGATCGAGTACGGCATCCACCTGCCATTCGCCGAGGACCGACAGGTTTGCGCCCTCGGACCGCGCCGCACCGCTGAGCGCGCCAAGCAAAGCGTCCGGAACCGGCTCGTCGGCGAAGGGTTCACGGCTACTTCGGCGCCTGCCGATCGCCGGATACAATTCGGACGCTTTGTCGATTTCTGCAGATTCCGTGAATTCGACGGTTGCGAGCAGTGCGGGCTCCTCCGGGTCGGGCAGCAGAGTGAGTCGAGCGGACCACCCTGCTCGTGCCGCGGCCACGCGGAGATTGAAGAGTGCGGCGCCGCAGCTGAGGTGCATGCCGCGGTTGGTTGAGTCGGTACGTGGCATGGAGCGCGTCCTGTCCATACGAAGCTGCAGGACACCGACCGCCGGCATGTAGCGAAACCGCCAGGGCTGGGCATTGTGCATGGAAGGGGCCATCGTCGCATCGCTGACCCAGGCGGTCACCGATTCGACAGAGGCCCGTTGTGCGGACATCAGGGCTCCTTCCTGGACCTGGCGCGTCCTCACGGGTGCGGAACCACGGCGACCGGGGACGTGGCGTGATGGATCACCGCGTGCGCCACGTGCCCGAGTCGGGGTCCGACGGGGAGCGGTCGCTTGCGACGTCCCACAATCAGCAGGTCGGCGGTGGGCGAGGCGTACACGAGTTCCGCCCCGGGTGCTCCCACAACGGCTTTCGTCTGAACTGATACGCCCGGGAAGCGTTGCCGCCACGGCTCCACAAGGCGGTCCAGGCTGCTCGCTATGTTGCCGGCGAGCTCCTCACCTATGCCGGGATCGGCGGTTTCGGCGTAGGCGTACATGGGCGGCAGTGACCAGGCGTGCAGGATCTGAAGATGAGAATTCCTCCTGGCCGCTTCGATAAAGCCGAATTCCAGCACGGCTTCATTGGCCTCCGCACCCTTGAGGTCGACGCCCAGAACCAGTCGACCGGTCGCCGCCTCGGTGTGAGCCTCCGGTTGCCCGGAGCGGGGTGCCTGGCTGCGAACGAGCACTACTGGCCTCTCCGACGCTGCGGCCACAGGCAGGGACGTAGTGCCGATGACGAAGCCGGTGAAGCTGTCAAGGCCCTTCGACCCCAGCACGAGCAGGTCGACACTTCCCGGCGTCTCTGCCTCGGCCAGGAGGGCTGACGAGGCGAGCCCTACGCCGGCCAGGTTCTCTGCTGTGACGGTCAGACCGGGGTGGCTCTGCTGTGCCGTTGCGGCTGCCCGCTGAAGCAACTCCTCGTACCTTCGGAACCGCTCCGAACTCTCAGGCACCGCAGAAGAAGAGGGCCACGTCTCGACGTGCTCGATGTAGGCGGGTGGAATAGGCCAGTCCTGAATGTGGACGATGCGAAGGGGGACCTCGCGCAGGACCGCCTCGGCAGCGGCCCAGTCAAGGGCGGCGAGACTTTCGGGACTTCCGTCTACACCTACAGTCACATTGCCTGGCATGTTGCCCTCCTATTGGCGCGGGATCGGTCGATGTATCCCGGATCGGCGGGGAGACACGCTCCTGGTTGCGGTCCTCTGCCGCCGGTTCGCGGAGATTCAAGGGAGCCCCGCGATCGCAGCGCGGCGCCGCTTCGCCCGTCCCTCAACACCCTCCTCGAGGTGGCGCCGAACCTCATCCGTCAGCCGTGCGAGCCGGGAGGACACACCGGGAACCGGCGGCACCGGGTCCCGCACTCGGCGTGCTTGCTGCGGGAGAGCACCCAGGTCCCTGAGATACCGGTCGTGAGCCGCCACAAGGGTGTCGGGCGCGCCTGTACGCCGACCTGCTGACATGACTCTCCGCAACAGGGGCTCCCGGCCCTCGGGCAACCGCTCGTCCGCCAGGGCGATCACGTCGTCCACCCCGTCCGCGCGCATGACCTGCTTACGGCCTGGCGCTGTGACTTTGGCGGCAGAGAGCTTCATGACCGGCTCGCCGTCGTACTCCACCAACTTGTAGGCTGAATCCAGATACGGAGCGTCGGAGGAAGTGCCCACCTTGGTTCCGACGGCGTACACGTCGATAGGTGCACCAGAACGCACCAAGTGGTCGATCCCGTACTCGTCGAGTCCCCCGCTCACGATGATGCCGACGTCTCGAAGATCCGCCTCGTCCAGGATCACGCGGGACTGCCGAGCGAGATCCGCCAGGTCACCGCTGTCGATGCGGATCGCGGAGCCAGAGCCCCGCTGCAGGGTGTTCAGAACGTGGGCTGCCGTTATGACGCCCTCTGGCGTGTCATAGGTGTCGACCAGGAAGGTGACGGGGCCTGGGCGGCTCTGTGCGAAGGCCATGAAGGCCGCGTCCTCGTCCCCGAAGGCTTCGATGTACGAATGCGCCATCGTGCCGGAGGCACGCACCTTCCACCGGAGAGCCGCAGCAACGTTGCTGGTGCCGGCGAAGCCCACCATGGTGCTGACCCGGGCCGCCTGCATTCCGGCCTCCGCCCCATGTGTCCGGCGCAGTGAGAAGTCGATGACAGGGTGGCCGTCCGCGGCGAGTACGGACCGCGCCGCCTTGGACGCGACGGTCGTCTGATGGCTGACCTGGCTCAGCAGCCACGTCTCCACGAGTTGTGCCTGGGGCAATGGTGCAGTGACCTCGAGCAGTGGCTCTCCGGGCAGGACTATTCGTCCTTCCGGCACAGCTCTGACCTCGCCCTCGAAACCTAGGCCGATGAGCGGTTGCACGTCGTGCCGATCGCATCCGAGAGCCGTAGCGAAGTCCCGCGCGTCGTCCGGAGTGACGCGGAAGTCGGCCAGGAAATCGAGAACCGGCTCCAGCCCCGCGCTGACGAGGAACCCACGCCCGGGCGGGAGATCACGGACGAAGAGACTGAAGGTCGCGTCCTTCGTCATGTCCTCGCGCAGGTAGACGAGCGCCATCGACGCTTCGTACAGATCCGTGGTTGTGGCCTGCGACATCTGCTTACCGCTTCTTCTCGAAGGGCGGACCAGCACTCCCGGAAGTGGGACTGCTGCACGCCACCAGGGTTCCGCGGACGGACAGTCCTCGTGAAGGGCCGAGTGGGGCACCTCGGGACGCCTGGATCAGTGGACGTCAGGGGCCCTTTGGTCCCTGACTCGGCCCTCGTGGCCCCGCCGCCCGCATCTCTGGTGCCGCACACTGGTCACGAATCGGTCTAGGAGCGCATATGAGAACTGCGACGTCCCATGTGGCGAGACCGGCAAAGGTCGTCGTCGGCATAGACGGTTCCGAACAGGGCGAACGCGCCGCGCTGTGGGCCGCGGCCCAGGCCGACGCCGGCCGGCTGCCGCTGTGCATCCTCTACGCAGCCGACCTGGACCGCGTCGCGCGGTTCGCATCATTCGAGACGGTGGAAGGCCTCCGTGAAGCGGGGCGCGAACTTCTCCTCGAAACCGAAGCAGCGGTACTGAACCGGTTCCCATCACTCGACGTTACGAGGAGGCTGAGTCGCAAGAGGCCGGTCTCGGCTCTTCACGATGAAGCCGGCCCGCACGACTCCATCGTTGTCGGAAGCCGCGGCCGCGGTGGCTTCAGTGCACTCATGCTCGGTTCTGTCAGCCTGGGGGTGACGGCCGGCGCCACGGTGCCTGTCGTGGTCGTACGGGGTAATTCCGAATGGTCGAGGACCAAGCGTGTCACGGCTGCTGTCCGGGGCACCACGGACAGGGACTGGATGGACCATGCCGCGCGGCAAGCGCAACTTCAAGGAGCGGACCTGAAGCTCGTCGGCGTGAGGGACATCCTCGCGCGGGCAATCGGCACAGCACGATCGCCCGACGAGCCACCGTCGCTCCTCCTCGAGGAACAGTCGCTGACGGAACTCGCAGTAGCACTGGAGCTGGCATTCCCTGGAACGAAGGTCACCGCTGAGGTAGTGGCGTGCAGATCCGCAGCGGGAGTACTCGTCGACGCGAGTCGTCATTGCGATCTCATGGTCATGGGAGGGCAACGACACCTCTACTCCCCCAGACCGAGCCCCGGCCGTGTCGCCCACGCCTTGCTGCACCACTCTCACTGCCCGGTGCAGATCTGGCCGCGACGCCGGGCCGAGGAGGACGTATGACGCCCCTCAGCCGGGACCAGGAGATTGTTGTGGGCGTCGACCCCGGTGATCCCTCGGTACCTACGCTCGCCTGGGCTGCCGGCGAGGCTGATCGCAGAAACCTCGCACTGCGGCTTGTGCTCGCGGTCCCACCGCTGCATGACACCCAGCACGTGGACTCGACACCACAACACATGTTCCTGCGAGCGCGAGGTCGGGAAGCGCTGGACGCTGCGAGTGAGACGATATCTCGCCTCTCTCCCAAGGCATGTGTGACGACAGAACTCGTCGACGGCCGGCCGGCGGTGGTTCTGTGCCGCGAAGCGACTGCCCTCACGGGCATGGTGGTGGTGGGCTCACGGCGGCTGAGCGTCCCGGCGGAGATCCTCAGCACACGTTCGGTGGCCGTGCCCCTCAGCGCCCAAGCTGACTGCCCCGTCGTGGTTGTGCGCGCTCCCGAACACACAGCGAACATCTCTGCCTGCCTCGTGGTAGGTGTCGATGGAAGCCCGTCTTCACAGGGAGCCGTGAAGTTCGCGTTCGAGGAGGCAAGCCTGCGTCACGCGTCCGTACTCGCCCTGTGGGTATGGCCGCGCCCGGCAATCTCCCTGAGCGCGGCAGAGACCGGCATGGAGGAGCGAGCACGGCTCCTTGAGGAAGCGGTCGCGGGATGGTCAGCCAGATACCCGGCTGTGAACGTGACCCGAAACGTGTCCCGCGGGCATCCGGTGGAGGAGCTTGCTCGAGCATCCTCCGACGCGCTTGCCGTCGTAGTCGGAAGGCGTGGCCACGGCGGATACACGGGTATGCGGCTGGGCTCGGTGCCACACGGGCTTCTGCACCGAGCAGAGTGTCCAGTGATCACAGTTCCCGGTGAGAGATCCGAGAGGGTGCAGAACACAGCCGTTTGACGCCATCGTGGCTCCATCGCCCGCTTGCCGCCGCCCGTCGGACTTGGACAGTGGCCGCTCCCTCATCCTTGTCGGAGATCGAGACGGATGTCCACAACACCTTCCACAGCCCTGACGGCGCGGGCGACGAGCGGTACCAGGGCCCGGTCGGCCAGACTTCCTCCCAAGGTGACCACTCCGTCGGCGACCCGCACCTGCAGATCGGCGGCATCGGGGAGTTGAGAGATGACGGTCGTGGCTTCGTCGGCGATCTCTTCGTCGGAGCGCAGGAAGACCTTGAGGAGATCCCCTCGGCTGACGACCCCTTCCAGCAGGCCGACGCCGTCCACCACGGGCAGGCGCTTCACCCTTCGTCGCGCCATGATTCTTGCAGCTTCGCCTATGGGCGCATCCGCGTGCACGGTAATGGCCGGGCTCGACATGAGTTGCTCCGCGCACACTGCATCGGCCTTTGCGGGATCAGTCGGCGCATGCCCGGGCGCCGGCCCACCGTCCGGACGGTTCTCCTCCTTGGGCAGGAGGTCCGCTTCGGAGACCACCCCGATGACACGGCCCTCACCCGCCAGCACAGGTAGGGCGCTGACCTTCCATTGGTTCATGAGCTGCACGATCTCCTTGTAGGAGGCATCGCTGCCCACAGCTATGGCCGTGTGTGTCATGAGGTCACTCACGGTGTGCGGCGAGTGCGTCATCAGAGACTCCCTTCATCAGCAACGGCCGGCGGGCGGGCGGTGTCAGCCTGCGGAGTTCAAGCACGGCGGCTCCAGTCAGGCTCCACTCGGCTCCACTCGGCTTCCCAGCCGGCCGCGCGGCAACGGTTGCACATGATTCGTATCCCGATCGCCGCCACAGCACCGCCACCGACTGCCGCGGCGGCACCCCCCGCTCCGGCGATCAGTGCCGCCACCCAGATGTCGCGCTCATCGGCAGGTGCTGAGGTGACATGACCTCGACGGTCGAGCCACAGGCTCGTTCGTTCTCCACCCTTGGTTCCTGGGGCAACCAGGGCGCTCCCTCTGGCATCTGCACCGTCGGCGGTCACCCAGCGGACCGGAACGGGTACGAGTGCAGAGCGTCCCGCCTCGTCGGCCCACGGGGAAGATTTGGCGGCGTCCCTCAGCACCTCCGCGCTCACCTGTTGGCGAGCGGCCCGCTGTTGCGACGCAACCGACTGCTCGTATTCGTGAGCTGCTGAGCCGCTGATCATCCCGATAGCCGAGGCGCACGCGAACACAACGGCACACAGGAGAAGGAGCAGGCGTGCCTCGACGGCGTCGACGGTGCGCCGCAACGGGTGCTTGCGCCATTGGTGGCTCCAGATCGCGCCCGCCATGAGTCACGATCCCTCTCGCAGTGCCTTGATTTCGGCGGCGGTAGCGGTAGCCCATGTGGTGATGGCGTCGAAGTCGCGGAAGTCACCGCCCCGGTCTTCCTCAAGGATCATCCTCGCCACGCGCCCTTTGGCTCCGGCCTCAAGTCGTCCCCCGAAGGTCACATGTTCGCGGGCGTGGATCCTGCACATCGCCCTGCCCGCGCTCGGCACGGGTCCAATGTCTCTTTCTGAAGCCGAAGGATCCAGGGGCCCACTGCTGAACACCCACACTGCCCGTTCACGCAGAGCCCTTTGGTGGCGTCGCACGAACCGTCTGGCGTCTCGGAGCCAACGGCCCATGTACAGGGCACTGCCCAGGATCACCGCACTGTAGGGGCCTATGTCAGTCACTTTCGATGCAGGTGCCGCCTCGGCATCGATCCCTTCGTTTCTCAGTGTCGCAGCGACGACTTCGGCGATCTCGGCTGTCGATCCGTACTTTGTCGCGTAGGCAACCATCACGCGTTGGGTCACCACACGTCACCACCTTCGTACAACCTTGTTGGGAAACGTCAGTGACGCAGCATGCGACTGAGGGGCACCATCAAGCTTCCGGGTGCGTCCGCACAGGAAGAAGGGCCATTCGAGGCACCGAAGAGGGCCGACCGGGCCCTTATAGACCATGATTCTCGAACAAGAGCCCGCTCTACCGACAGCAAGGGACCAAACGTCCCGTCACGTTGCCCCATATGTCTCTCGGCCAGGAAGATGCGCGGACCGACACTGACGACGAGGTATCCCGCGGAAGGCTCCGGCGGGCCTTCGTGAGGGGCTTCGTCCTGGTGTTACGCGGAGTCCTGGTGCGACGCAGGAGGGGACAACCCATTCCGGAATGTGCGACTCACTGGCCGTCGAAACCGCCCGGATGACGCTTGGAGGTTCCCGTGGCTCACGGACAAGAGTCGGAGTCTCCCGTGGAAACGGGCCCCGATCCGAGGGAATCGCTGCCGAGTCTCCGACGTGAGCTGAGAACGGGCGATCAAGGGTTGTCAGACCGAGAGGCTGAGAGACGGTTGGCCATATACGGGGCCAACGAAGTCCGCCCCACGTCCGGTACGTCTCTGGGTCGGGAGGTCGTCCGGCAGCTGGCGCACCCATTGGCCCTGTTGTTGTGGGCAGCTGCCGTGCTGGCCTTCTTGGCCGGCCTCGCTGTCCTGGGGTGGGCCATCATCGCGGTGATCCTGGTGAACGCGGGCTTCGCTCTGATGCAGGAACGGCAGGCCGAGCGCGCGGTGGAGACTCTCGCTCAGTACCTGCCCGAGCATGCCGAGGTGGTCAGGGACGGCCAGGAGCAGAACATCGAGGCACACGCGTTGGTCCCTGGCGATCTCATCGTGCTCGACGAAGGGAACAAGATTCCCGCCGACGCTCGATTGACGGAGGGTGGAATCGAGGCAGATCTGTCGATGCTGACCGGGGAGTCGGCGCCCGTCGAGCGTCTTGCGGGACCGGCGGTTCAGGATGCTCCGCTGCTCCAAGAGCCTGACCTGGTTTTCAGTGGCACGATCTGTACGGGTGGTCAAGCGCGGGCCATTGTCTATGCGACGGGCAGCCGGACGGAGCTGGGCCGCATCGCTGCGCTCAGTCAGCGTGGCCGTCGCGAGCAGAGCCCGTTGGAGAGCCAGGTCAAGAGGGTGGCGTGGTTCATAGCCGCAGCGGCCGTCGTGATGGGGGTGCTGTTCCTCCTGACGGGCGTGGCGGTGGGTCTACCACTCGCCGACTCCCTCACATTCGCCATCGGGCTGTTGGTCGCCAACGTCCCTGAAGGACTCCTGCCCATCATCACCCTTGCCCTGGCCGTCGGGGTTCGGTCACTCGCACGGCAGGGCGCCGTGGTGAAACGGCTGAGCGCGGTCGAGACGCTGGGTTCCACCAACGTCATTTGCACGGACAAGACAGGCACGCTGACGCAGAACCACATGCGGGTCCAGCGCCTGTGGACTCCCGGAGACGGCACGGACAAGGAAGCGAGTACGAGGATTCTGGCGCGCCGGATGGCGGAGTGCACGACAGTCAGCCAGGGCGAAGACGGGGATCTTCGTGGCGACGCCACAGAGACAGCGCTCTTCGCGGACGCTGTTGATCTGGACGTCGCACCTGACTTCAGGGAGCGAGACGGGCGCAGACGGATTCTCTACAGATTCTCACCACGGCTGAGGCTCATGAGCGTCATCACCTCCGACGGTGGGCGCGGTGACCGCCTCCTGCTCATCACCAAGGGTGCGCCCGAAGCCGTACTCGCCCGAATCGCCCGCCAGGAGAACGAGACAGTTGCCGAAGGTGTCCGTCAAGCCAGGGCGGCGGCAGAAGATATGGCCAGCAGTGGAATGCGTGTGCTGGCGGTCGCCACACGTGATCTCTCACCTGCCGCTCTGCCACCCAGCCGCGATGAAGCGGAAGCCGGGGTCACCCTCCTGGGACTGGTCGGCTTGTACGACCCTCCGAGGCCAGAGGTGGAAGGGGCTGTAAGGCGCTGCCACGATGCAGGGCTCAAAATCCACATCGTCACCGGTGACAACGGCTCCACGGCGGCAGCCGTGGCTCGGCAGGTGGGCATCGGACAACCCGAGCTTCATGTGGTTCCCGAAGCGGAGTCAGTCACCGAGCAGCAGCTCGATGAGCTGTTGGGCCAGAACGCCGGCGCGGAGCTGGTCTTCGCCCGGTCGTCACCCGAAACCAAGCTGAGGATCGCCGACACCCTGCGCCACCACGGTCAGATCGTCGCGATGACCGGCGATGGTGTGAATGACGCTCCCGCACTGCATCGCGCCCATATCGGCGTGGCAATGGGCCTTTCAGGAACCGATGTTGCCCGTGAAGCAGCCACCATGGTACTCACCGACGACAATTTCGCCACCATAGTAGAGGCTATTCAGTCGGGGCGTCGAGTGTACGACAATGTGCGTAAGTTCATTGTCTACATATTCGCGCATTTGATCCCAGAAGTTGTTCCGTTCGCAGTTTTCGCCCTCTCCGGCGGCGCCGTGCCGCTCCCCTTGACGGTCCTTCAGATTCTCGCCATCGACCTGGGTACGGAAACTCTGCCTGCCTTGGCTCTAGGACGTGAACGCGCCGAGCCCGGCATCATGAACAGACCGCCTCGCAAGGGAACGCAGAGCGTCATATCGCGCGACATGCTCATCCGCAGCTGGGGATATCTCGGCATAGTTTCCGCCGCCCTTTGTATGGGCGCCTTCTTTTACGTGCTGTGGCGTTCCGAATGGCACCCGGGAGCATCAACCGCACCGGGCAGCGAACTTCATGACGCATACATCACAGCGACCACTGCCACCTTCGCAGGAATTGTCATGTGCCAGGTCGGCACCGCCTTTGCGGCCCGCACGGATCACGCATCCCTGAAAGCTATCGGACTTTGGACCAACCCTCGCCTGCTCGCGGGAATCGCCTTCGAACTTGCCTTCACCAGCGCCTTGATCTACTTGCCTCCCCTGCAGGGCATATTCGGCACGACATCGCTTCCTTTCGATGTGGTTCTCATTATTATGTCGTTTCCTGTGCTCGTGTGGGGGACCGACGAGCTGCGCCGCACATCACGACGCAGGCGAAAAGGACGACGACAGGGAGGTGAGGGTCTGAACCGTCGCGTGGAGGCGGAAAAACAATAAAAAAGAAGACAATGAAACGAGCAACCTCTCGATTGATCTCAGCCCGAAAAGAGGGAGTGAGAACAGTGCACGCATTCGTTTATCACGGGCCTGGTCAAGGATCCTGGGAATCCGTAGAAGACCCGAAAATTGAGCAGCCCACGGATGCGCTGGTACGGGTTGATTCCACGACCGTATGCGTGGGTGATCTGCACGCTCTACAAGGAAAAGTACCGGACGTGCGCCCAGGGACAATCCTGGGGCACGAAGCTGTCGGCGAGATAATGGAAGTGGGATCCGAGGTGCACAATGTGGTCTCGGGAGACGAAGTGGTACTGTCGTCCATTTCCTCCTGCGGTCACTGCATGTCGTGCCACGACGGTATGTACGGCCAGTGCACGCAAGGGGGAGGGTGGCTCCTGGGACATGAAGTGAACGGAACCCAAGCAGAGTTCGTCCGGGTCCCGTTCGCGGACCATTCGACCCAGAAGCTCCCGTACGCGATGGACCGAGATACTGCCGTCCTGTTCTCAGAGGTTCTGCCCGCCGCCTTCGAACTTGGGGTACGCAACGGAAAGGTGCGCCCAGGAGCCGTAGTCGTAGTGGTAGGAGCGGGACCTGTCGGTCTGTCGGCGCTGGTTATCGCGGGAATCTACTCCCCCGCCCGAATAATCTCGGTCGATCTCTCGCCGGCACGGCTGGCTGCGGCTACCAGGGTCGGCGCGGATGAAGCCGAACTCCCAGGACGGCTCATTGCAGACCTGTCCGACAGTCCGGGAGCTGATGTGGTGATAGAGGCGGCGGGAAGTCCAGAGAGTTTCGTACTGTGCACGCGCGTCGTACGCTCAGGCGGGCATATCGCAAATATAGGCATGCACGGAGCACCGGTCACGCTGCACCTCGAAGAGCTCTGGCAAAAGAACATCACCATCAGCACAGGTCAGGTCAACACCTCTTCCACCGCGTGGCTCCTCGATGTGCTCACCCCCGAGCACATGGCCGCTCTATCGCGAATCATCACGGACAAGTGCGACCTCGGAGACATAAGGGCGGTATATGAAACTGCGTCCACCGCGGTTCAATCCGGTGCGCTGAGAACAGTCATGCGACCGGCTGCCCACCGAAAGGCCACTACATGAACTCTGTCGGGGCACACCAAAACCTCAGCGCCTTTCACTTTCCCCCGAAAAGAACTGTAGGAAAGTAGTGATACTCCCATGAAGAATCTTGAAGTCGCAGACTTGATGACCCGTGAGGTCGTGTCGGTTGTTACGTCCACTTCCTTCAAGGAGGTAGCCAAATTGCTGGCACAACATGACATCAGCGGACTACCTGTACTGGACGACGAGGACAAGGTGGTCGGCGTCGTCTCGGAAAGCGATATCCTGCGGCACCAGGTGATTCTGCACCAACAAAATACTTCTGGCTTCGTGTCGTCAGAAATGAAGGTAACGGCTGCTCAGATTATGTCGGTCCCGGCAGTGACGATCCATCCGCACGACACGGCGGCAGGCGCAGCCCTGCTGATGACACGAAATTTCATAGACAGACTACCCGTCGTCGACCACCACGACAGGATCGTCGGAATCGTGACGCGCAGAGACCTACTGCTACTCCTGCTGCGCCCTGACAGTGAAATACGCCGCACAGTTGAGCAGATGCTTATGGAAACCATGAAGGGGGAGGCAAGTAAAATCGACGTCCACGTACTGAACGGCGTAGTAACCCTGGAAGGCCAACTGGGCGACTGGCGCCGAGGTGACATTCTGACGCACCGCGCCGAAGCCGCGGATGGAGTCGTCGCGGTCGTGAACCGGATGACATAGCTCTCATCAGCCACTGCTCGCAGTACAGAACATTCGACGGGCCGCTGTACCCGCGCGCGTTTCCGTAGGTTGCCCAATCGTTCCGATGCCACGCCGGGTCACTTCCGTCGCGTTCACCGATTCGACGAGATGGTCGCCGCAGCCGGTCCCGTCCGGTGACGGTCCGGTGGGCGAAAGCGCCCGCCTTCAATGTTCGCTCACGACAATGCGGCGTCCGGTCACACTGCTGGGTGTCACCACGATCCAGAGGTCCCGCCGCCCGCCGGCCCAGGCCGTGGTGGAGCCGTGCGAGGCTACGAGCCGCCGCACCACCTCGGGTTCGGTGACTGTGCCCGCCCGACCGACAACAAGTACGCTCCACCCTCGACTGAAAGCGTCGTCGATGTGATCCACCTCGAAGGCGGTCTCGTGCCCGGCCGCGTCCGCGGGGCCGGAGTCCACCGAGGTCCTGTAGGCGATTCTTCCCTCGGTGCAGATGTAGTTGACCGGGAAGACCGCTGGTCCCTGCTCACTGCTCACGACTACACGGCCCACTCCGCGACTGCCGAGCAGCTTCCAGCAATCCTCCTGACCGAGTTCGACCAATTCGGGATGATAGGCCGCTCGCCCCACCCCCGGAGGTAGATCGACCGTGCCGCCCGTGAGTTCGTTCACGGTCGTCTCGAGCGCGTTGGCCAAGCGCAGCATGAAGCTCGCCCCGTGGGGGCCTGGCCTCGTCTCTACGTACTCGATGTATCCGGGCGCGGAGCCGGTACGGAGCGCGAGTTCCATTCTGGTCAGTCCCAGGTGTTCACGGCGCGCGGCGACACGTCTGCCGATGTCGCCGCGTGCGTCGCCGCCGGGTTCACTGGGGTCCTTCTGAGAGCGGTCGGCCATGCCGGTTCACCTTTTTCTGCTTCAGAGGCGGCGCATGCGTTTTCCTCATAGCTCCGTAGGGGCGATGACCACCGGGGCAATAGAAGCTCCGCTACTTGTTCACGCTAGGCACCTAACAACGGCACCGCATCACGGCCATTCCCAGCTGGCCGGGTAGCTCTACGAACAGGCGAACTCCTGCGCGGGGCGCCGTGCCCGCCGATAGCAGGACACGGACGGCCCGCCATGCGGCCGCATGGCCGGTTGCCGAGCGGGATGCCTTCCGAGAGTGCGACGGCGCCTTGTGTTACTTCTCGCCGTCGGTGAGCGCGGACAAGGCGGCGTCCAGTCGGCGGGTGGCTTCTTCCGCGACGGGCTTCAGGGCGTCACGTCCGGTCAGGGTGACCATGGTGTTGGGGTCGAGGGCCTGGACGGTGATGTGTCCGCCCTCGGATCGGACGACGACGTTGCAGGGCAGCAGCAGGCCAATGGAGCGATCCGCCTCGATCGCCCGGTGTGCCAGAGGCGGGTTGCAGGCGCCGAGGATCAGATAGTCCTCCATCTCGTGGCCCAGCTTTTCCTTCAAGGTGGCCTGCACGTCGATCTCGGTCAGGATCCCGAAGCCCTGTTCAGCCAGTGCCTCGCGCACAGCAGTCACGGTCTGCGCGAAGGCGCCGTCCACGTGCACGGTGCGGCTGTAGTTCATGGCAGTTTCTCCTTCTTCTCATTCGGTGGGCAGATGCGCCCGGAGTCCGCCGGGCGGGGCGGACCGCTCATCCGAATATACCCCCGGGGGTACTGGTGTTACGGTGGAAGACAGATACCCCCCGGGGTAATTTTCATCCGAAAGGAGTACCCGCGTGTTCTTCGTCGACACCATCGAGCTGAAAGGTCTCGGCAACCGCAGTTACCTGGCCGGCGGTGAGCACACGGCCGTGGCGTGGACCCGCCGCGTGACGTCGACCAGGTACTTACCGCTGCCGCTCGGCGCGGTGTGCGGATCTCGCATGTGGCGGAGACCCACATCCACAACGACTACGTGACCGGCGGCCTCGAACTCGCCCGGATCACCGGCGCCCAGTACCTCGTACCGGCCGACGCCGGCGTCGCCTTCGCCCGCGTGCCTGTGGCAGATGGCGACACCGCGGACATCGACCCCGGCAGCGGGCTGACGCTGGAGGCGATCGCGACCCCCGGTCACACCCCGCACCACATCTCCTACGCCCTGCATGAGGCGGGACGGCCGGTGGTCGTCTTCACCGGGGGTTCGTTGCTGATCGGCACAGTGGGGCGGCCCGACCTGGTCGAGCCGCGGCTGACCGAGCAGCTGGCCCGCGCCCAGCACTCCTCGGCCCACCGCCTGGCCTCCGATCTTCCCGACGAGACGGCGGTGCTGCCCACCCACGGCTTCGGCAGCTTCTGCTCCTCGGCCCAGTCCGAGGGGGAGGAGACCACGATCGGCAAGGAGAAGCGCGCCAACACCGCGCTCACCGTCGACGTGGACACCTTCGTCGCGGCCCTGCTGGCCGGGCTGGAGGACGTACCCGCCTACTACGCGCACATGGGCCCGGCCAACGCCGAGGGCCCCGCACCGCTCGACCTGACCCCTCCCGCACTCGCGGACGCCCATGAGATCGCCGCCCGCCTCGCGGCCGGCGAATGGGTCGTCGACCTGCGCAACCGGGTGGCGTTCGCCGAAGGACACGTGGCCGGGTCGTTCAACTTCGAGGCCGACGGCAAGATCGCCACCTACCTCGCCTGGATGATCCCCTGCGGCAAGCCGGTCACCCTGCTCGCCGAATCCGCCGAGCAGCTCGCCGCCGCTCAGCGCGAACTGGTGCGGGTCGGCATCGACCGGCCGGCCGCGGCCGCCACCGGCGGCCCCACAGCCTGGCTGCCCGCCGGAGAGGCTCCGGCTTCCTTCCCCCGTTCCACCTTCGCCGAGCTCGCCGCGCACGGCAGCGGAGAGGTGGTGGTCCTGGACGTACGCCGCGACTCCGAGCGTGCGAACGGCTGGATCGAGGGCTCCGTGCACATACCCGTCCACGAGCTCCACGGTCGCCTCACGGAGGTGCCACCAGGGACGGTGTGGGTGCACTGCGCCGGCGGCATGCGTGCCGCTGTCGCCGCGTCCCTGCTCGACGCCGCCGACCGCGAAGTCGTCGCCATCGACGACGACTTCGACGCCGCCATCGACGCCGGCCTGCCCCAGATCACCCGCTGACACCCGCCACCGCACGAGATCCGAGAAGGAGAGGGGAGAACTCGATGTTCCTCTTCCGCCGCGGCCGGCCCCGCGTCAGCGTGGACCAGGCCCGCAGCCGCACCAGCGGCGACACACCGGACGCCGTCCTGCTCGACGTCCGCGAAAGGCCCGAGTGGAACGCGGGCCATGCCCCCGGCGCCGTCCACCTGCCCCTTTCGAAACTCGTCGCCGGGGCCGACCTGCCGGCCGAGGCATTCGACCGACCGCTGGTGCTGATCTGCCGCAGCGGGCGCCGCTCCCAGCAGGCCGCAAACCTCCTCACCCGGCGCGGAGCGCAGGTCGTCGACGTCGAGGGCGGCATGAACGCGTGGGCCGCCGCCGGACACCCGGTCCTCGACGAACGCGGTGACCGCGGCCGGATAGCGTGACCGCGATCGCTCTCGCCCTCATCGCCGGGGCAGTCGTCGGTCTCACCCTCGGAGCACTCGGCGGCGGCGGCAGTGTTCTGGCCGTACCCGCGCTGATGTACCTGCTCGGTTTCAGCCTGTCCGCGGCCACCACCGCCAGCCTGATCATCGTGGCCGCCACCTCAGCCACCGCCCTGTACGCCCACGCGCGCGACGGCCATGTCGCCTGGAAGGCCGGATCACTGTTTGCCGCAGCGGGCATTGCCCCCGCCTACCTCGCTGGGGCCGCCGCCGGACGCGTACCCGAAGCGGCCCTGACCAGCGCATTCTCCGCCATCGCCGTACTGGCGGCCGTACGGATGTCCCGTCCGTCCTCTTCGCGGCCGCCGGAGCGGATACAGCCCGGCAAGGCGGTCGGGGCAGGAGCCGGACTCGGCGCGGTGACCGGCTTCCTCGGCGTCGGCGGCGGCTTCCTCGCCGTCCCGGCCCTGGTGAGCGTGCTCGGCCTGGCGATGCGGCGGGCGGTGGGCACCAGCCTGCTCGTCATCACCGTCAACTCTTTCGCCGCCCTGGCGGCCCGCACCGGGACAGGCGACGGTCTCGACTGGGGGTTGATCGGCCCGTTCACGGGAGCGGCGATCCTCGGCGCCTGGGACGGCAAACGCCTCAGCAGCAAGGTCTCCGTCAACAGCCTTCAGAAGGTCTTCGCCGGCGTACTCCTGGTGGTGGCTGTGTTCATGCTGATCGACGTGATCGCATGAACACCACGGCTACCACTCCCGTCAGGCCAGGGACAGGAACAGCTTCTCCAGCCGGGCACGCATCTCATCGCGGTCACCGGCCGGCTGTCCGCCCTCGGTCATGCAGTGCTGCAGCCCGGTCGCGATGATCGCGAACCCGGCCCGGTCCAGCGCACGGGAGGCCGCGGCCAGCTGCGTGATCACGTCCTCGCAGTCCCGGCCCTCCTCGATCATCTTGATGATCCCTGCGATCTGGCCCTGAGCCCGCCGCAGCCGGTTCAGCACCGACTTCAGTTCGTCGGCCGCCATTTCCAACTCCACCATCCACCTCCATAAATACCCCTAGGGGTATCATACGGGATCGGGCCGCTCACTCCCGGAACCGTACGGAACGATCACCCCGCACATCCGCCTGGGCCGGCGAAGGGGCATACCCTTCACCGCCCCGGCAACGCCAAGGCCGTCTGACCCCATGGAAGGCCAGGTCCACCTCGCCGCCGGATCCCTCGCCGGCGACACCTGCGGCGTGGCCGCAGGTGTCGCCGGACTCCCCCACAACCAGCCCCGTACCAGCGACTTCCAAGCCGTCTTCCGCGCACTGCAGGACTGACGGGTGTTGGCCTCGATGCGGTGGCAGTACCAAGACCTCAGAGTGATCCGGCTCTGGCGCGATACGCGTCGGTCACTGTCCGCAGGGGCGGAGCAGGCCGTGGATGACGAGGCTGGAGAGTGTGTCGGCCAGGCGTTCTCTGTCCTGTTTCGCCACGGGTGCGGCCGCTGGGTTCAGGCGGTCGGCGACGGGGTCCTGGGCGAGGGCCAGCGCAGGTCCGGTGATGGCGGTGTACAGGACGTGCGGTGGAACCAGTGGGATGCGACCGGCGGACATGAGGTTGTTGATGGCCGGCTCGATGCTGTCCCAGAACGGCTGGATGAACCGTTGGTGCAGGTAGTCCAGACGATCGGAGTCGCGGGTGGATTCATCGGCCAGCAGCCGGTTCTTCGCCGAGGCGTTCGCCGATCGGCGGTAGAGCTGAACGATCACACCGGTCAGATGCTCGTCGTCGTCGCCCGACTTGGCCAGTTGATGGTCGAAATCGTCCTGGTCGTCCCGCATCGCGAAGTCCACGACAGCACGCCAGAAGTTGCCTTTCGACCCGTAGCGGTCGTTGATGAAGTTGTGGCTGACCTCAAGACGCCGGGCCAGCTCCCGCACCGTGGTCGCGGCGTAGCCAAGCTCTGCGAAAGTGTCGAGCCCGCGCCGGAGGATCTCACTTTCGCCCAGTTGCGCAGAGGCGTACTTGCTCCGCGTCGGCGAATTGGCCCCTCGGTTTCCATCGGTCATTCTTCCCCACTCAATCGCAACGGCCTGCCTGACGTCGCACCGCGAACTCGGGCGCTGCCCACCTTCGGGCCCACCGGGCTCCACGGCCGGCGAAGCCGCTTGCCCAGCCGATCGCGGGCGTCCGAGAGAAGCGTAGACGAGTGGCTTGACGATTGTCAGATCGATGCTTGACACCTGTCAGATCCAGATGCATGCTTGCTTCGTCAAGCAAACGTGCGGCCCGGCCTTCAACGAGGGCGAGGCCGGCAACCGCAGTCACACCCCGCTGCCACATGCGTACGACGCAGTGCGGCGGCAGGGTGCCCAGCAGATCAGAAGCAGGAGAACAGGTCATGGGAATTCTCGACGGCAAGGTAGCGCTCGTCACCGGCACCAGTGGAGGTATGGGACGCGTCGCCGCCCTGATCTTCGCCCGTGAGGGCGCGAAGATCGTCGGTGTCGACATCCAGGCCGAGACCAATGCGGAGACGGTCGACCTCGTACGCCGCGCCGGCGGCGAGATGACGAGCATCGCACCGGTCGACCTGACCGACGCGGACCAAGTACACCGGATGGCCGACGAGGCCGCGGCCGCCTATGGCGGGCTCGATGCCGTCTACAACAACGCGGCCATGATGCGCTTCGGCGCCATGCCCGACTTCTCCATCGAAGACTGGCGTGCGACGGAGGCCGGGGAGCTCGACATCCCCTTCTTCGTGTCGAAGTACACCTGGCCGCACCTCGTCCGGCGCGGTGGCGGAGTCATCATCAACGTCGCGTCGGAGGCCGGGCTGATCGCGGGCTCCACTCCCCCGATGGTCGCCCACACCGCCGCCAACGCCGGCGTCATCGGAATGACACGACAGCTCGCACTCGAGGGCGCCCCTCTCGGAATCCGAGCCGTGGCGATCAGCCCGGGCCCTGTTCTGACTCCCGCCAGCGACCGGGACCTCGGCGACAACCAGGCCATGAGGGACGCCGTCACCAGCAAGGTCCTCCTCAAGCGCTTCGCACAGCCCGAGGAGATCGTAGAACTCGCCGCCTTCCTCGCCTCCGACCGGGCCTCCTTCATCACCGGCGCCAACTACCCCGTCGACGGCGGAGCAAGCGCCTGGTAAGCCCACGCAGCCGCTAGACGCATTACACGCTTGCCCGAACAACCTGGAGGACGATGGGCCCGCCCACAGCGCGCCACAAAGCAAGGCTGGAGGGGTGAGACCGTCACATCGGTCTCACCCCTCCAGCCTTGCTCACGCGGTACGTCACCCCGCTCGACACGAGAACCCCGCTCAGGCAAGACCGCACCCCTACGAGTCTCGATTGTCTGAAATGCCGGGTTAGGCTTGTCTTGAGAGGAGTTCTTCATGAGTGATCTCACCAATACCGTCATAGCGGCCCACGGCGGCTCGGAGCGGTACGACCAGTTCAGTACGGTCACTGTGCATTTCCGTTCCGGCGGCGCCCTGTGGGGGCTGAAGGGGCAGCAAGGCGTATTCGATCACGCCGGTGTGCGGCTGGACCTCCACCGAGAGCACGCCAGTCACTACCCGTTCAAGGCGCCGGACCTGCACACCTCCGTCACCCCCGAGCGGGTGGCTGTCGAGAATGACGCGGGCGAGGTGAAGGCTGAGCGGCTCGACCCGCGTGCGGCATTCGCCGGGCACTCCCTCGAGACTCCGTGGGACGACCTGCACGTCGCGTACTTCGCCGGCTACGCGATGTGGACCTACCTCACGTCACCGTTCACCTTCGCCGCCCCGGATTTCCGGACAGAGGAACTACCGTCCGTCACGGAGGACGGGCAGACCCTGCGGCGCCTGAAGGTTTCCTTCCCGGATCGCATCGCCACTCACTGCCGGGACCAAGTCTTCTACTTCGATCAGGACGGGCTGCTGCGCAGGCACGACTACACCGCCGAGGTCGTCAACGCCGGGGCGGTCGCGCACTACTCCTCGGATCACAAGGACTTCGACGGACTTGTGCTCCCGACCCGCAGGCGCGTCTACCCTCTGGCCGAGGACGGCACCGTGAACCGCGACCTGGAACTGATCACCATCGACGTCGAGAGCGCCCTGTTCATCTGAACCACGCTGACCGAACAGCCCGATGCCGCGAACGAACGGATAGGTGACTTCGTGCGTGGGAACGATCGGACAGCACATGTTCACCACGGTCTCCACTACGGGCGGGGGCTGATCGCGCTGTCCTTGTCGTAGATGTTGTCCGGAGTGGCGATCTCCGTGATCGCGCGGGCCAGGAGCGTGGACGGCTCCTTCCCCTGCCACTGGGTGTCCGTGTTGATCATGAGGACGAGCGTGGCCTTCTTCGAGGGCAGGTAGACCGTCACGGTCTCGTACCCGGGGATCGAGCCGTTGTGCCCGATCCATCCGTTGGTCTTGAAGATGCCGAGGCCGTAGCTTGTTCCGGGGAACCCGGTGGGCAGCGTCTTGAGCCGCTGTCGCTGGGTAGCAGGGCTGAGCAGTTTCCCGGTGGCGACGATCGGGGCCCATCGGTGCAGATCCTGCAGGTCCGAGATCATCGCCCCGGCCGCCCAGGCCCAGCTCGGGTTCCAGTTCGTCGCGTCAGCGGTCTTGCCGCTCAGCGTCTGGTCCGTGTAACCCCGCGGGTGCGGCGCGGGGAACCCGGGCCCTCTCGGGAACAGCGTGCGATGCAGGTGAGCCGGGCCGAGTACCCGTTCGTGAATGAAGTCGGCGAGCCGGTGACCGCTGACCTTCTCGATCACGAGGCCGAGCAGGACGAGGTTGGAGTTGCAGTACTGGAACTGCGCCCCCGGCGCGAACGTGTTCCTGTGCCTGAAGCCGTACGCGAGCGTCTGACGGGGAGTGAAAGTGCGTTCCGGGTCGCTCAGCAGGTCGTGGATGAAGTCGGTGTCCGAGGTATAGGGGAACAGGCCACTGCGCATTTCGGCGAGATGGCGCAGCGTGATCCGGTGGCCGTTGGGCACGCCGGGAACGTACTTGGCGATCGGGTCGTCCAGCTTGATCCGGTCGTCGTCCACGAGCTCGAGCAGTGCGGTGACGGTGAACGTCTTGGTTTCGCTCCCGATCCGCACGAAGGAGTCAACGGACATCGGTCTGCGTGTGGTCGTGTCGGCGACGCCGGTCGCCCGGACGTAGCTTCCCTTGCCCGGCATCCACAGTCCGACAACGGCACCGGGAATGCCCGCCTGACCGCGTACCTCCGCAATGGCCTTGTCAAGCCGGGCGACGAGCCCGGGACCGAGTTCGTCCGGCGAGGAACCGGCCATGTCCTGACGGGCAGTCCACGCGACGGGGACCGCCGTCGCGGGAATCGCAGCGGCCGGGGCCAGCGTGGCGGCTGCGAGCAGCACCGCGGCGACCAAACGGCGGGAGGGAACACGTCGCATGTGCATGGCGCTTCTTCCAGAGGGAGCGGATGACAAACCTCAGCATCCGGATCCACGACCAAGGTCTCCCGGCGATCCGTGCGCAAAGGAGTCCACTCATTCGGAGCATCAGACCGGGCTTCGCCCAAGTGCTCGTGAGGTGGGACTTGTTCCGTAGTGATCTTTGGCTGGGCGTGGACGGAGCAGTGGCGAGTCCGGTCGCTCGTCTCTCCGGCGAGATCGGGAATGTGGGACAGCCCTTGGCACGGCACGGTGGACTTCGTCACGGTGGGCCGCGCGCCAGAGGCAGGAAGCTGCGCCGCTCCAAGCCGACGAGGTGCGTCCACTCCGGCCTCGCCTGCCCACCCCGCTCAACGCCATCACGGGCGGACGTGTCCAGACCTCAGGTCGACCGGAGCGACGAGCCACCGCAAGAAGACCGGCCCCCTGCGCCGCACCCGGACACCTCCGGCTGCGCCCCGTCCACGACACCGGTGGGGACAAGAGTCGTGTTCCGGCGGTGACAACGAACCGTCCTACGTGATCTGGTGTGACAGGTACTTGGCTTGGTGGACCTCGCGCTCAGGCCGTGGGGTTCCGTGGCGGCGGGAGCGGGGTCTTCAGAGCGTAGACGTGGCCGTCCCGGGTGCTGATGTAGGCCACGCCGTTCAGGACCGCTGGAGAATTGACCCAGTCAGTCGTGGGAAATTCCCCATGCTTTTCGCCGGTGGCTGCGTCCACCGCATACAGGCCGAAATCCCAGCTGCCGACGTAGACCAGCCCATCGACCACGGCTACGGAGGATGCCACCGCACCAGCGGTGGGGAACTTCCAGCGCATCGTCCCAGTGACGGCATCCATCGCGTAAAGGTTCTTGTCCCAACTCCCGCAGTAGACGGTGCCATTCATGACCACCGGCGATGCGGTCACAGAGTGGCCGGCGAGAAACATCCATCTCTGCTGCCCGCTGCGGGCGTCCACTGCGTACAGACTGCTTCCGCTGCCGACATGGACAGTCCCGTCGGCTACTGCCGGCGCTGACTCCTCGTTCCACTCACGTCCGGTGGAAAACCTCCACTGCTGCTCCCCGGTGCGGGCGTCCAAGGCATACAGCCCACCCCCGACCCGTCCGCCGACGTGCACAAACAGCACACCATCGGCCGCAGCCGGGCGAGAGAACACCGCGCCCGGGCCGAATTCCCAGCGTTGCTCCCCGCTGGCTGCGTCAAGGGCGCACAGGCCCCTTCGGCTGCCGACGTACACCACGCCGTCGGCCACTGCCAGGGATGACGAGGACACGGGCGCACCGGTACCGGCCTTCCAGAGTTGCCGCCCGGTGAGCGCGTCCATCGCGTACACGTGACCGGCCGCGTCATTGCTGCCGACGTACACCGTCCCGTCGGCCACCGCCGGTGGGGTGGTGTCGCTCCGCTCCTGGCCGACGGAGAACCTCCAGCGCTGCTGCCCGGTGGCCGCGTCCACGGCGTGGACCTCGGAATCGTTACTGACGTACACGCCGCCGTCAGCGACGACTGGAGCCGACACGGCCCGGCGGTTGGGGGAAAAGTGCCACCGCTGCATCGCCACGCCGGCATTCATCACGCTCGGTCCCCGCGCCCCACGTTCCGACAGGGGCCTGTCAGCCTCAGATCTCCACACTCCAGCGTCTCCATACGGCGCCCCCTCTCCCCCTGGCCGCGCCGCCGTTGGACCGGTCGCGGTTCCCCATCAGAATCCCGCACAACGCACGGAAACGGAAGCGCACGCCCGTCGTTGGAGGGGAGCAGGGTCTGGCGAACGCTGTGCCGTCGAGGTGCGAACTGGCCGGAGACGTCCGTGCCGCCGCCTGCGCTTCGTCGTTTCCGCTGGCCATGCCGTGGGTTGTTGACAGGTTTAGTTAATGAGATTAGCTTGTAGCTAATGCTATTAGCTTGATCTTGGAGATGTCATGACTAGGTACCTTGCCGTCGATGGCGGCACGATCGCATACGAGGTGGCGGGGTCCGGCCCGCTGATCGTCGTCGCGCACGGCATAGGCGACAGCCGCGCCGCGTATCGTTCTGTGATCCCGCCCCTGGTGGCGGCGGGATATCGAGTCGCCGCGGTCGACCTTCGCGGCTGCGGCGAGTCCAGCGTCGGCTGGTCGGATTGGAGCCGCACCGCCGTCGCCGGCGACCTGCTCGCCGTGATCCGCCACCTGGGCGGCCCGGCCGTGCTCGTCGGCCACTCGTTCTCCGGTGGCGCCGCCACCATCGCCGCGGCGATGGAGCCCTCACTGATCACCGCGGTAGTCGAGTTGGCACCGTTCACCCGCAAGCAGTCGACCCGCCTCGGCGACCTGCGGGTGAAGCGTTTCAGGCGGGGCATGCTGCGGCTGCTCGGCACGGTCGTGTTCGGCAGCGTGGCGCGCTGGCGCTCGTACCTCGACGTCGCCTACCCCGGCGCGAAGCCGGCCGACTGGGCCGAGCGGCTCGGCCGCGTCGAATCCCTGCTGCACGAGCCGGGCCGGATGAAGGCCCTGCAAGGCATGGGGCGCAGCGCTCCGACCGATGCCGGCGCGCAGCTAGAAGGTGTCCGCTGCCCGGTCCTGGTCTTGATGGGGACGCTCGACCCCGACTGGGCCGACCCGCACGCCGAAGGTTCGGCGATCGTCGAAGCCCTGCCGTCCGGCCTCGGTCGCCTCGAGATGATCGAGGGCGCCGGGCACTACCCGCATGACCAGTTCCCCGACCAGGTGGTTTCGCTCGTGCTCCTCTTCATCCGATCGGCCGCCGCCCGTGCCTAGGGCCGGCCTGGACCCGGCTGCCGTGGTGGCAGCCGGTGCCGCCCTCGCCGACGAGGTCGGCCTCGCCGGGCTGACGATGGGTCTCGTGGCCGAGCGGGTGGGTGTGCGTACTCCGTCCCTGTACAAGCACGTGGGCGGCCAGGAGGACCTCAACCGGCGCATCGCGGTCCTCGCATTGAACGAGGCCGCCGACGCCGTCGGCGGCGCGGTCCAGGGATACGCGGGCCGGGACGCCCTGGCGGCTGCGGCGCGCTCGTTCCGCACCTTCGTCCTTGAGCACCCCGGCCGGTACGCCGCGACGATCGGGATGGCACCGTCCGGCCCGGACGATCCGCTGGCCACGGCGGGTCAGCGGCTGCTCGGCGCGTTCACGGCGGTCCTCCGCGGCTACGAGATCGCAGAGTCCGACGTGGACCACGCCCTGCGCACACTCCGCAGCCTCTGCCACGGCTTCGCCACGTTGCAGGCAGGCAGCGGCTTCCAGTTGAGCACCGACATCGACGAGAGCTTCGAGTGGCTGATCGCGTTTGCCGACCGGGGCCTGCGCGCCATGTGAAAACGCTGCCGCCGCCGGCCTTGCCTGAAGCAAGGTCGGCGAGTACATCCACAGCATCTTGGTCACCACCGGCGCGCCCTGCCCGAGCAGGCTGCCCATCTCGAACGGCACGTCAAGAGCCTCGTCGCCTCCGCGCCTCACCGTCATCTCCGTGGAGCCGGAAGCTCGCCGGAACCGCGGTGGACCAGGCGGGTCTCGACCATGATCGTGCGGGCCCGGGAGCGGTCGCCGTCGAGGCGCTCGATCGCGACGGCACCCGCCACCTCACCCATTGCCGCTGGATTCTGTGCCACGACCGTCAGCCCGGGTTCGAGGATGGAGGCCATGGGGACGTCGTCGAAGGCGACGACCGCGACGTCCCTCCGGCGGCCGCGGGCGAGTTCCGTGAGTACCCCGATCGACATGACGTTGTTGCCCGACAGCAGGGCGGTCGGTGGGTCCGGCAGGGCGAGCAGTCGTGCTGTGGCCCGCGCGGCACCCTCCGGGTCATGGGCGTCGGCGACCAGGGCCCGGTCGTAGGGCAGGCCCGAATCGGCGAGCGCCGCACGGTATCCGGCGACGCGCTCGCGACGGGTGTACAGCCGGGCCGGCAGGTCGCCGATGAATCCGATCCGCCGGTGTCCACCGGCGATCAGGTGGGCGGCCCCCTCCTGTGTGCCGGAGCGGTTGGAGCTGACCACCGTGTCGGCCGTCAGGCCGCTGCCCGGCCGGTCGAGGAAGATGACCGGCATGCCCGCCGAGCGCTGCGCCTTGAGATGGGCGTGGTCAGCGCCCACCGCGGGCGCCACCATGAGTACGCTGACGCGTCGGGCCAGGAACGTACGGATCAGTGTGTGCTCCCGCTCCGGGTCGTCGGCGGAGGACCCCATCAGCAGCGTCAGCCCGCGGCCGCGCACCACCTCCTCGATGCCCCCCGCGACGGCCCCGAAGAACGGGTTGCCGAGGTCCGGCACCACCAATCCGACGGTGGTGTCGGGACCTCCGACACGGATACTCCTGGCCATCAGGTTGGGCTGGAAACCGAGCCTGGCCACGGCCGCGAGCACCCGTTTCCTGGTCTCCGGGGAGCTGGGGCCGTCCTCGTTGAGGACCCGGGAGACCGTTTTGGCACTGACACCCACCTCGCGGGCCACGTCGGCGAGTGTCGGTCTGCGGGCCGATGCCATAAACCACCTTTTCCACGGAGTGTCCCCTCGGGTGCCGGGGCGGATTCAGCTCCCGCGCACCCCGGCTGCCGAGGCCGCGTCGCTGTCCGCCACGACCGTACCCCCGTCCGGACGCACGGTGAGTGCCCCGGTCATGATGGCCACCACTTCGGCCATGGAGTAGTCGGACGGCTTGATCACGGCCTCGCGCCGCCCGAGCCGGTGTACATGGATACGGTCGGCGATCTCGAAGACGTGCGGCATGTTGTGGCTGATGAGGATCACGGGTACGCCCTTGTCGCGGACCCGGCGGATGAGGTCGAGCACCTGGCCCGACTCCTTCACGCCCAGTGCGGCCGTGGGCTCGTCCATCACGACGACGCTGCGCGCCCAGGCTGCCGCCCGGGCCACCGCCACCGCCTGGCGCTGACCGCCGGACAGGGTCTCGACCGATTGGCTCAGCAGCCCCACCCCGACCTTGAGTTCGGCCAGGTGCGCGGCTGCCTGGCTACGCATCGCCTTCTTGTCGAGCATGCGCAGTACCGAGCCGAGCGCTCCCTGTCGCCGGATCTCGCGACCGAGGAACATGTTCGAAGTGATGTCCATGGACGCGGCGACGGCGAGGTCCTGGTACACCGTCTCGATGCCGTTGGCCCGCGCTTCCTGCGGACCGGCGAACCGGATCGGCTTGCCGTGCAGCCGGATCTCTCCGGCGTCCGGCACCAACGCGCCGGTGAGCGCCTTGATCAGGCTCGTCTTCCCGGCACCGTTGTCGCCGATGACGGCCAGTACCTCACCGGGCATGAGCTCGAAGTCCGCCTCGTCGATCGCGGTGACGTGCCCGTAGCGCTTGACCAGCCCGCGCGCGCTGAGCACGGGGACGGACGCCGGTGGGGGCTCGGCCCCGGCAGGTGCGGTGGCGTGCTCGCCCGCGCTCGGGTTCCGGGGGGAGGCTGGGCCGGTCATCGGGTCCCCTTTCGTGAGAGCTGGTCGACGGTGACCGCCAGGATCACGAGGACGCCGGTGACCAGCGTCTGGTAGACGGACGAAACCCCCATCAGCTGGAGGCCGTTGCGGAAGACACCCACGATGAGTACGCCGACGAGGGTTCCGAGCACGGTGCCGCGTCCGCCGAACAGGCTGGTGCCGCCGAGGACGACCGCGGTGATGCTGTCGAGGTTGTCCGTCTGGCCGGCCTGCGGGTCGCCGACCCCGGTCCGCGACACCAGCAGCAGGGCCGCAATGCCGTAGACGAGTCCGGCGATCGCGTAGACGCCGACCGTGAGCCGGTTGACGCGAATGCCGCTGAGCCGGGCGCTCTCGGAACTGTTGCCGAGTGCGTAGACGTGCCGGCCCCAGGCGGTGCTGCTCAGGGCGTAGGCGAAGCCGAGGAAGAGAGCGATGGTGACCAGGGATCCGTAGGTGACATCGGTCCGGCCGAGGGGGAAGGTCCGGCCCAGGAAGGTGAGGGGTTCCGGCAGGCCGGTGACCGTCTCCTCGGCGGAGTAGATGTGGGTCAGGGCGAAGGCCACGTTGAGCATGCCGAGCGTCACGATGAACGGCGGCAGCGGAACGGCCCGCACGAGCAGCCCGTTGGCCAGACCGAACGCGCCGCAGGCCAGGATCCCGAGAGCTATGGCGAGCAGCGGCGGCAGGGGCCCCTCGACCGCCAGCTTGGCGATGAGGATGCCGCCGAAGGCCATCACCGCGCCGCAGGAGAGATCGATACCGGCGGTGAGGATGATCAGCGTCTGACCGATGGCGAGCGTTCCGACGACCATGACCTGCTGGAGGACCAGCGAGAAGTTGCCGCCGGACAGGAACTGTTCGGTGCTGAGGGAGAAGAAGGCCGAGGCGAGGATCAAGGCTGCGAGCGGCCCTGCGGCGGGGGCGGTGAGGAGCCGGCGCAACGCTGCCGGATCCTTGGCGCGGACGGTGAGGGAGGTGGTTGCGGTCATTGCGGCTCAGCCCCAGCAGTTCTCTCGGCCGAAGCCGGAGTCCTTGGACTCCGAACCGGCCTGCGGCTTGTCGGTGATGAGCTGGACCCCTGTGTCGGTGTAACCGGACGCCTTGTCACCGGACTTCGCGAAGTTGGCGATCGCCTTCACACCGTCCGCGGCCATCTTCAGCGGGTACTGCTGCGAAGTCGCGGCGATCTTGCCGTCCTTGACCGCCTGCACACCGGTGCACCCGCCGTCGATGGCGACGATCATCACGTCCTTCTCGCGGCCCTTGGCCTTGATGGCGGTGTACGCGCCGAGCGCGGCGGGCTCGTTGATCGCGTACACCAGGTTGATGTCGGGCGCCTTCTGCAGGCAGTTCTCCATGGCGGTCTGGCCCTTGGCCTGGTCTCCGCCGGTGTCCTGGGAGCAGGCGATCGACGGATCGTCGGCGGCTACGCCGAAGCCCTCGGTGAACCCCTTGTGCCGCTGGACGCCGACCGACACACCGGGAGCGAGGTCGAGTGTGGCGATCTTCGCCGGCTTGCCTCCCATCGCGGCCTTCGCGTAGGCGCCGATCAGTTCGCCGGCCTTCACGTTGTCGGTCGCGAACAGGGCGTCCACAGCGGACTGCGGCTCGGGAGGGGTGTCGAGAGCGATGACCATGACGCCCTTGGCACGGGCCTTCTCGATGGCGGGGACGATGGCCTTGGAGTCGTTGGGGGTGATCAGTACGCCCTTGACCCCGGAGGCGACCATGTTCTCCAGCGCGGTGACCTGGCTGGTGTTGTCGCCGTCGAACTTTCCTGCTGCCGTGGACAGTTCGACGTTCGATGCCTTGGCAGCCTGCTCGGCGCCCTGCCTCACCTTGACGAAGTACGGATTGGTGTCGGTCTTGGTGATCAGACCGACCTTGACCTTGCCCCCGGACTGGGAGCCGCCGGACCCGGACCCGCACGCGGTCAGGGACAGAGCGAGGACGACGGCGCCTACGGCGAGGACGGGGCGGTCTCTACGGGACATGTGCGACTCCTGCGGAAGGGGTGAGCATGGGCGGTGAAGCATGCCTGCGGAACGGATGTTCGCCGTCGCCGAGGTGATGCCATCGTTGACACATGTCATCGTTGACACCGCATGCGGAGGATGATGGACTCCCCGTCCGTCAACGTCAATGCCCCTGCGCGGAAAGCCCGTCGGTCATACGACGAGCCGGTCGCCGAGGCCGCTCCGCCAGTGCGGTGCGGTGGCCTCCGCGCGCCTTCTTTCCGCGTCCCCAGCTGGAGGATCCACCGCATGCAGTCGCCACGTCAGGTCACCGTGCTGGGAGAGTGCGTCGCCGACGCCTTCGCCGGCCCCGGGTCCGATTTCCCGCGCACCGGGGACGGCTCGTCCCCCGACGGCCGGAGTCTGTCACTGCGCGTACTGCCGGGCGGAGGCCCGGCCAACACCGCTGTCGGCCTGGCCCGGCTCGGTACACCGACCCGGCTCCTTGCGCGGCTGTCGGGCGACGTCTTCGGCCGCCTCTTCCGCGCCCACCTGCTGGAGTCCGGGGTCGACCTGTCCGATGCCCCGGAAGCGGCCGAGCCCAGCACGCTGGCGGTCGCCGATGTCGACTCCGGAGGCCAGGCTTCGTACTCGTTCCACGCCGAGGGAACCGCCGACTGGCAGTGGACACGCGAGGAGTTGGGCCGCGTCGACCTGCTGACATCGTCCTGCGTCCACTCGGGTTCGCTCGCACTGGTCCTCGAACCGGGCGGCTCCCTGGTGGAGGAACTCCTGGCCGAGGCGCGGCGGCACTCCACGGTCAGCGTGGATCCCAACATCAGGCCTGCACTGGTCGACCCGCAGGTCTATCGTGAGCGGCTGCCGAGGTGGTGCTCGGTGGCGGACATCCTTCGGCTGAGTGAGGACGACCTCGACGTGGTGGCACCGGACACCACGGTGGAGGCGTCCTGCGACGGGTTCCACGCCGAGGGCGCGCGGCTGGTCGTGGTCACCCGTGGCGCACACGGCGCGGTCGCCTCCCTCGACGGGCAACGCGTCACCGTGCCCGGCGTACCCACCCGGGTCGTCGACACCGTGGGCGCGGGGGACGCCTTCACCGCGGGACTCCTCCACCACCTCGGCACGCGCGGGCTGCTGGGCGGCCGGCTCGATGGCCTCCAGATGACCGACGTCGCGGAGGCCTGCGCATTTGCGGCGCGCGTGGCCGCGCTGACCTGCGCCGTCGTAGGACCGAACCCGCCGTGGGAGCGGCAGTTGGGGTCGGGGTACGGAACTCCGGACATCGCGACGGTCCCGTGAACGGCGGGAGCTGTTCCCGTTCGGGGCGTTGACGGGCTCCCTGCGGGGGCCCATCATCTGACATCGGTCTGACGTCATCGTTGACAGATGTCAACGATGACACCCATCCACATGCGCGCAGAGAGTGGGTTCACATGCGCCGAAAAGTCAGGGCGCTGCTCGTCGCCCTGGTCGCGAGTCTGGTCGCCTTGCTCCCGGGCACACCCGCGGTCGCCGGGACTGTGTCCGACTACTCCGAGTTCCCGTATCCGCCCACCACCTACAGTGAGCCGTATCGGGGCCAGTACCACTTCAGTTCGCAGTCGGGCTGGATGAACGACCCCAACGGGCTGGTGTACGCGAACGGGCTGTACCACTTCTACTACCAGCACAATCCGCATGGCCTTGCCTGGGACACCATGCACTGGGGCCATGCCACCAGCCCCGATCTGGTGCACTGGACGCAGAAGCCGATCGCCCTCGAACCAGGCGTGCACCCCGGCACACTGTTCTCGGGCGGAGGGGTCGTCGACAAGGACAACACCTCCGGCCTGAAGACCGGCGACCTCGACCCGATCGTGGTCTTCGCCAACACCAACGGCGTCAGCGTCTACTACAGCAACGACAACGGTCAGACCTTCCAGGCCTACGACAAGGGCCGCAAACAGATCGAGATCCCGAACGAAAGCCGTGACCCCAAGGTCTTCTGGGACGCGGCGCGCCGGCGCTGGGCCATGGTCGTCTGGTCCGACCAGGGTGGCAACGGGGTGAACATCTACACCTCGAAGAACCTGCTGGACTGGACGTTCGCCAGCCGCTACTCGGCCCCCTGGCTCTTCGAGTGCCCGGACATGTTCCAGCTCCCGCTGGACGGCAACACCGGTCAGCAGCGGTGGGTCCTGACCTCTGCCTCCAGCCAGTACGCCGTCGGATCCTTCGACGGCACGACCTTCCGCACCGACTGGGCCGGTCCGCAGCAGATGGATCTGGGCACGACGCACGCGGGCGGCACCTTCTACGCCGCGCAGACCTTCACCGGCAACCCTGACGGCCGTACCGCGCAGATGGCCTGGCAAGGTGGCAACCGCGGCAGCACCTGGACGGGCAACGCGACCTTTCCGGCGACGCTCAACCTGGTCAGCACCCCGGACGGCCCCCGGATCAGCCGTACGCCAGTCGCCGAACTCGCCTCGCTGGCCTCGGAGACCAAGACCTGGAAGAACCAGACGGTCGATGCCGCCAGGAGCGACAACCTCTTCGCGGGAGTCAAGGCCGACACCTACGAGATCACCGCCCAGTTCGACGTCAAGGGCGCGAGTGCCGGCAGGTTCGGGTTCGACCTGCACGCCAGGTCGGACGGCTCCGCAGACCGCAGCGTGGTCTACGACACTGCCGCGCAGACCCTCCAGGGCAAGCCGCTCAAGCCGAAGAACGGCAAGGTCGAGCTCCGGCTGCTCGTCGACCGGGGCCAGTTGGAGATCTTCGCCGACGGCGGGAAGTACTCGCTCTCGGACAACGTCGACTTCGACTCGGCAGCGAACAGCCAGGGCATCCGGCTCTTCGCGGACGGAGGCAAGGTGAAGCTGGACAGTGCGATCTTCACCCGGCTCAACACCAGTTGGGGAACGTCGCAGTCCACCCTCGCCGGCAACCTCAAGGGGCCGTGGCACTCGGCCGGGGGCTCATGGAGCGACGTGAGCGGCGGAAAGCGCGTGTCGACCGGCGGCGACGCCTTCTACATCAGCGCGAGCAACGGCGCGGACGCCGTCTACCAGGGTGACATCACCCTGGACACCGCACGCGCCGCAGGCCTGACGTTCCGGGCCGGCGCGTCGGGCGCCGGCTACACGGCGAACATCGACACCAGCGGTGTGGTCAAGCTCTGGCGCCCGGGCAAGGACATCGCGGCGCACTCCACACCCATCACGGCCGGCCGCACCTACCACCTCAAGGTGCGGACGGACGGCCCGCGCATCCGGGTGTGGCTGGACAACGGCAGCGAGCCGGTCATCGACGCGACCGACACCGCTTACGCGAGCGGCCTGTTCGGTGTGAACGCCTACGACGGCACGGCGACGGTGCAGAACCTCAACACCGGCACCGCCGGGTTCACCGCGTTTCCCGCCGGACGTTGGACACCGCGCGGAGGCACGTGGACGGTCACCCCCGCCGGACTGCAGGGGAACTCCGCCCAGGACGGCTTCTACCTCAGCGACCGCTCCGGCAACGACTTCACCTACGAGGGCGACCTGTCGGTGACCAACGGAACCGCGACGGGACTGACCTTCCGGGCGGGCGCCGACGGGGTCGGGTACACGGCGAACATCGACACCAGCGGGACCGTCAAACTGTGGCGCCCGGGACGGGACATCGCCTCGCACGCCACATCGATCATCGAGGGCCGGACCTACCACCTGAAGGTGCGCACCGATGGCTCGCGACTCCGCGTCTGGCTGGGTGACGGCGCCGATCCGGTGATCGACGCGACCGACACCGCGTACTCCGAGGGGCTGTTCGGAGTGAACGGCTACGCGGCACACACCCTTGCGCAGAATCTGAAGGTGAGTTGACGTGCGGAGGCCTCCGGGAGGCCGGCGTACGGCCCGGCTCCCCGGAGGTCTCCGAGCGGACGGTGCCCCGCGGCCAGGGCCTGCCAGGTGCCCGGCCAGTTCGCAGGCCATCTGCCGCGGCACGGGCCGGATACCGAAGCCGTCGACGGCCTGGAGCGCCACGTGACCCTCATGATCACCGGCGTGCGGGGCTCATACGGCGCCGAGGGCAGAATTGCCTCATGAAGACACGACCGACGATCACCCTCGTGCGCGGGGACATCACCGAGCAGCACGCCGACGTCCTGGTGAACGCCGCCAACTCCTCCCTCCTCGGCGGTGGTGGGGTGGACGGCGCGATCCACCGGCGCGGTGGGCCCGAGATCCTTGCGGCCTGCCGTGGCCTGCGGGCCTCGCGCTATGGAAAGGGGCTGCCGACCGGTCAGGCCGTGGCGACCACGGCAGGCCGCCTGAACGCGGAGTACGTCGTTCACACGGTGGGCCCGGTCTGGTCACCCACGGAGGACCGTTCCGCGTTGCTGGCGTCCTGCTATCGACAGTCGCTGCGGGTGGCATCGGAACTGGGCGTCCGGTCAGTTGCCTTTCCGGCGATTTCGACGGGCATCTACGGCTGGCCTCTCGACGACGGGGCCCGGATCGCCGTAAGCACGGTCCGCGAGACCGCGCTCCCCCCGGTCACGGAGGTCCGGTTCGTACTCTTTGACGAAGAGGCGTACGCCTGCTTCAACGAGGCTCTCACCGCTTAGGACCGGCCTGACGGCCGTCCGGAAGGATGCTGAGCGTGATGTCTCCGACCTGCGGATGCTGAAATCAGATGGTGGCGCCACCACGGGGCCGCAGGTCGTGCCGCGCCCAGAGAGTACGGAAACGCCGTCCACGCAACGACAGTTGCTGTTCCGGGGCATCACCACCGCACCGCTGCGGGAGGCCCGCCCGACGCACCGCCCCGCCTCGGCGGCCGAAATCTGTTGGCGGACGACGGCGACCGTTGCTAATCTCCCAAAGGCCGTGCGTGAGGACAAGGAGGTGGTACCCGTGGACGCAGTTTCGACGTGGGTGCTCCCCTCCGGGGTCACGGCCGGGCGATAGGTCGTCCGGGAGCGCCGCCCTGAGCACTCCCGAAAGGCACGACCGTGCACTTCATTTCCGAAAGACGCCTCGACGACGGCGTTCTGGAACGCGAGTTCACCCTCGGCGAGATCCCCGGCACCCTGTGGACGCCCGGATCCACACCGGCTCCGCTGGTCCTGATGGCCCACAACAACGGCCTCCCCAAGGCGGATCCCCGGCTGGTGGCCCGAGCCCGGTACACCGCGGCGCGCGGTTTCGCGGTGGCCACCATCGACGCCGCCGGGTGCGGGGACCGTCCCCGCACCGCCGCCGACGTGCAGGCCCGGGCGGACCTCCGGCGGGCGATGCAGGCTGGAGAGCCGGTCGACGAGATCTTCGAGTCCCTCATCGGCCCACTGGTCGAGAATGCGGTCCCCGAATGGCAGACCACGCTGGACGCCCTGCTCGAGCTGCCCGAGATCAGCGGCCGGGTCGGTTACTCGGGCGGGTGGGCCGCTCTCGGCATCCGACTCGCGGTGGTCGAGCCGCGTATTGCGGCCGCAGGCCTCTTCGCCGGGGGGTACGTGCCCCGTGCCCAGCGGGAGGAGGCCCGGAAGGTCACCATTCCGCTGCTGTTCCTGCTGCAGTGGGACGACGAAGGGAACCCCCGGCAACGGGCTCTGGACCTGTTCGATGCCTTCGGCAGCGAGGAGAAGACGCTGCACGCCAATCCGGGAGGGCACACGGGCACACCGTGGTTCGAGCTGGAGGACGGCTGCCGGTTCCTGGCCCGACACCTGACGTGAGACCGACGCCCGACATGAGGCGGGGCCGTCCGGTCGGCAACGGCCGGTAGCCGGCTGCGCCCGGGGTGCCCTGGCCGGTGACCGGCCCGGGCCTCCCCATCGGAAGCGATGGCCGGAGGCCGGACGGCCGCCTCGATCGCGCCGGTACCGGTCATCGCCGGTGCCGGCCGGTCGGGGCGACGCCCGGCCGCCCACCCCAGCGCGAGTCACGCGAGCCCGGTGCTGCGACGACTGCTCATCGGATCAGGTAGGTGCTGATCACGTCGGGGTCGGGCTCCAAGCCCAGCCCCGGGCCCAGCGGCACGCGGACTCGGCCGTCCCGCACGGTCAGCGCACCGCCGTAGATCTGCGCCTCGAGGTCGAAGTACCGCCACTCGATCATCGTTTCGGGCGTGGCCAGTACGGCGGCGGCGTGCAGCGCGGCCAGCAGGCCGGGTCCGTCGTAGAAGGTGTGGGGCATCACCGGAATGTTGTGGAGGGCCGCGACCGTGAAGACCTTGCACAGCTCGGTGACACCGCCCGCTTTGGCCGGGCTGGGCTGGACGAAGTCGACGGCCGAGGAGTCCAGGAGGCGCTGGAAACCGAGCAGGGTCGACACGTTCTCCCCCGCCGCGATGGGTACGCCGGCGCGGCGCACCTGTGCGAGGCCGGCGAAGTTCTCCGGTGGCCAGACCGGTTCCTCCAGCCACGTGAGCGCCAGCGGTCGCAGCGTCCCCGCGATCGCCGACGCCTCGTGCGGGCTCCAGGCGCAGTTCACGTCGACCATCAGGGCCAGATCGGGCCCGGCTTCGTCGCGTGCGGCGCTGATCTCCGGGAACCCCTTCTCGTGCAGCTTCACCCCGACGAAGCCGCTGTCGGCCGCCCGCCGCACCGCCGCGCGCACGAGCTCGGGATCGGCGTAGGCGTCCAGACTCGCATAGCAGGGCAGATCAGCATGCCCGCTGCCGCCCAGGAGTTGATGGACGGGCGCGCCGGTGACCTTCCCGGCGATGTCCCACAGTGCGATGTCCACCGCTGAAAGACCGTGCATCAGGGGCCCGGCGCGTCCGAAGACGTGCAGCTTCCGCTGCACCTCGTGCATGAGGGGCACGATCTGCAGGGGGTCCTGGCCCACGCACGCGGGCGCGACGGCCCCGTCGATGGCCTCGCGTGTGATCGGAACACCCGTGAAACCGAAGGATTCGCCCCAGCCCACCGTGCCCTCGTCGGTCGTCACCCGGACCAGGAGCGAGTCCACCGCTTTGAGGCCTTTCGGCCCCCAGGCTGCGTCCGCGGATTCGGTACCCGGCGCGAACGGGATGCGCAGGGGGAATGTGGTGATGTCGGTGATGATCACGTCTGCTCCAGACCTCGCCGTTCCACGCGGGACAGCCCAAGGGCGACCGGCAAGGGATTCAGCTGTTGCGCGGATCGTTTCGAGGATCGATGTACTCCAGCGTGATCGGACCGAGAGCGGTCACCTGCGTGACGTACTCACCCGACTTCGCCCAGTGGAAATGAGGGGTTCCGCCCGGGAGCACCACGACGGACCCCGGTGCGTACGCCTGGAGTTCGTTCTCGTCGAACGTCTCGCCGTGTCCGATGTAGAAGACGCCTGAGATGACCGTGTAGATCCGGTCCTCCTCGTGGCGGTGCGGCATCAATTTCTGACCGCCTGGCAGTTTGACCCGGACCACGTAGGGACCGGGCTTCATCGGATCACCGACGACCACGGCCAGACGCGCCGAAGGAGGGAACGCCGGAAACTGCTTCCAGACGATGTCCTCCGACGCGATCGACCTGAAGACGTCCTGGTCAGGCTGGTGGGTGCGCATCTTCGCCGCCTTCCCTGGCGCGAGGAGCCCGTTCGGATTATGTTCACTCATTCCACACTGCGCTCACACACCTGTTCACGCCACGTGGGCGGATGTGTGGAGACGAGACCGCTCCAGAAGCTGGTTCCGGCCGTCCGGGGGCAGATCCCGGCGCATCCGTCCGAGCAACGGTTGGTGCGCGAAACGCGCATGGTAATTACGCATTACCTTCACACACACGATCCAATCCGTGGACATGTTTGACAGCGGTACAAATCCAGTGATCGACTCGACGTGCGTTTGACGCGTCAATTTTATGTTTGTCGATCGAGGAGGACGAATGTCCAGCTTCAAGGGAATCCGTCGCACTCTCGCAGGCGCGGCTCTGGCCGTGACTGCCACGGTTGCGATTGCCGGCATGGCGGGAGGCTCCGCAGCGGCAGCCACACAGGGAGGGCCCCGGAGCGAATACGTGGGCGAGTACGTCGCCTGCGGTGCCGTAGCCGCCGAGTGGAACGCGTCGGCCCAGCCCGGCGAGAGTTACGTCTGCTACGGCTACTCGCTGTACAGGGTCTGGGCGTAGTCCTCGGCCCGCATCCGTGCAGCACCGGACGGGGCAGCGGGGGCCGCTGCCCCGTCCGGCCGCAGCTCACCGACGCTGTGGGTGAACAGCCGGAGGGCCATTCCCGCAAGCGGGAATGGCCCTCGTCAGGTGTTCGTCCTCGGATGCGTACAGGCCGCGCCTTCCCGTCCGAGGCGGGGCCTCAGCGCTTCCGGGTCACCTGGAAGGACCGGATGATCGTCTGGTCGACCTTGTTGCCTGCCGCGTCGGCGGCGGTGAGACGGATCGAGGCGTAACCGCCGCTCGCGGGCAGCCGCAGGGCCACGATGCCGATGGCGCCCAAGTGCCTGACCTTGGCGGTCTTCCAGGTCCTGCCGTCGTCGAACGACACCTTGAGGCCCAGCGAGGTGGTGACCGCCTTGGTGCCTCGCTCGGCCGCCACGGTGAAGCGGTACATACGTCCACCGTCGACGGCGCCGGCGGTGCCGACGGGCCCGTTGAGGCGCACGTTCATCAGCGGCAGCTCCGCCGGGGCAGGGCCCGACGGACGCCCGGAGGTGAAGGTCCAGGTCGCCGATGCCCTGCTGCCCAGGGTGGACCAGCCGACCTGGCGGGTACCCGTCGACGTCAGTGTGTAGGTGCCCTTCTCGTACGGAACGACTGCCTGCAGACGGCCCAGGGAATTCACGGACGCGGTCTTCACCCCGTCGCGGTACAGGGTCGACGAGCCCGAGGTGCCCCTTGCCTCGCCCGAGTGGGTGGCCGTGTTCTCGGCTGCCGAGGAGAACAGTCCAGGCGTGAGGAAGAGGGTGTCCTCGACGCGTGAGGCTTCCACCGACCGCGCACGCAGGGGGGCCGCGTTCCAGCGGCGGGTGTACGCCCCGCCGGGCCGGAATCGTGTGGTGCCCGCGAACTGGACCTCGTCGAAGCCGGCGGTGCCCTGGGCCCGCATGCCGAGCGAGCGGTCCCAGACGAGCGCCGGGTCGTCGCTGTAGTAGCGGGTCTCCTTGCCGGGGACCGGGATCACGTTGCCGTCGCCGAAGGTGACGGCGCCGTAGGACGGAATCGGGGAGTCGATGCGGACGCCGAGCGGTTTGCCGCCCTGGCCCGCGTAGGACTCCTCGACGCGGCCGAGTTCCGCGTCGTGGAGGCTGCGGGTGAGGGTGGCGGGGACGCTGCCCTTAATGTTGACGGCGAGGTTGTAGGTGTAGCTCCAGGCCGGCTTCGTGGCGGTCCTGGGGACCGTGCCGCTCCAGCGCTGGGTGGCCAGGAACCAGAACGGGTGGCTGGTGACCTTCTCGGTCGGCGTGGCGTAGATGCGGTCGCCCGGGAAGCCCATCACCAGCTTCTGGGTGCCGTAGCGCCCGTCCGCGCTGATGGATGTCGCCGTGGCGAAGATTCCCTCGTTCTTGGCCTGGCCCTTGTCCACCTTGAGGTTGACCTCCTCGGCGGTTCTGCCGTCGAGGAGGAGCGAGGTGTCGGTGGTGAGGCGGACGCCTGGCTCGGAGAAGAGGACCGAGGTGTGCGCCACGGGGTCGAACTTGTTCGCGGAGATGTCGTACTCGCTCTCCGGCAGTCCCATCGACACCTGGCCGTCGCCGTCGGTGGGGACGCTGTACTGCAGGCCGGTACGGGTGTCGAAGGCGGAGACGGTGGTGTCCGCGCCCACCGGCTTGCCGTCGAGGCCGAGGACGGTGAGCGACAGACCGTGGGTGAGCGGCTCGGCGTACACGCCGAAGGCGTCGCGGACCGTGGTGGTCCCGTCGCCGGTGGCGGCAACGATCGATCCGCCGTAGGCGCCCGCCATCGCGTCGTCGACGAGAGCGGTGAGCCTGACAGAGGCGGTGCCGTGGGCCGGGACGGTCACGGTGTCGGCCGACAGGCCGAAAGCGCGGGCGGGCGCGGCCTGGCCCCGTGGCCCGTACGCGTCGACGGACAGGTGGAGTGTGACGTCGGTGTCACCGTCGTTGGTGTAGGTGGCGGTGCCGGTTCTCGTGACGTCCTGGTGCGGCCAGTCGGCCTTGCCGAGGCTGATGCTGCCGGAGGTGGCGCGCACGTGCTGCGTCGCGGCGCGGGCCACATCGAGCCGGCCGCTGCCCTGGTCGTAGGCCGTCAGCCCTGGGAGGCCCTTGGCGGCGCTCGTGAGCGCCGCCTTGAAGTCCGCCGCCCTCCAGGCCGGGTGCTGCTGCGCGAGCAGCGCCACAGCTCCGGTCACGTGGGGGGTCGCCATGGAAGTGCCGGAGGCAGTGACGTACGAGGAGCCGGCCGGATCTCCCATGGTCGTGCCCGCGGCGCGGGCTGCGGTGATGTCCTGGCCGGGGGCGAGGATGTCCGGCTTGACGGCGAAGTCGCCGATCCGCGGGCCGCGGCTCGAGAAGTCGCTGAGGGCGTCCTGCTTCGTGGAACTGCCCACAGTGAGCGCGGAGTCGGCGATCCCCGGGCTGCCGACCGTCCCGCCGTAGTAGTCGGCCGCCGGTGCGCCTTCGTTGCCGGCCGCGATCACGAACAGGGTGCCGTGGTCGGCGGTCAGTCGGTCGACCGCCTCGGTGAGCGGGTCCGACTGGGCGTAGGGGGCTGATCCGAGGCTGAGGTTTACCGCTGTGGCGCCGCTCTCGGCCGCCCAGGTCATGCCGTTGATCACGGCGTCGTCGGCGCAGAAGCCGTCATCGGTGCAGACCTTGCCCACGAGCAGCTGGGCGCCGGGGGCGACACCCTTGTACTTTCCGGCCGAGGCGGCGCCGGTGCCCGCGATGACGGAGGCGGTGTGAGTACCGTGGCCGTGTCCGTCCACCGCGGACCCGGAGCCGGTGAAGTCCTTGACCCTGTCGGCGGCGGCCTTGCCCGCGAGGTCCGGGTGAGTGGGGTCGTAGCCGGTGTCGAGGTCAGCGACGGTGACGCCCTTGCCGGTGATGTGCGACCCGGCGGCGCCGACGCTGTCCCAGACCTGAGGGGCACCGATGATGGCGGTGCTCTCGGCGAGGGCGATGCGGCTGCGGCCGTTGAGCCACAGCTTGTTCAGCGGGCCGCGCAGTCCCTGCGTTCCCGTGACGAACTTCCAGAAAGAGGCGGCGTCCCGCTTGGCGGTGGTGAAGCTGCCACCGCCGAGGACGTCAAGGGTGCCGGTGATCCTTGCTCCGTGCCGCTCGACAGCGGCGCGGGCAGCACCGGAGTCGCCGCCGCGGCCGGAGTAGAGCAGCGGCAGTGAGTCGTCCGCGGCATCGTCGTAGCCGGCGTCGAGCTGCTCGGTGACGTCGAACAGGCGAGGATCGAGCCTTCCGGCGGTCAGCAGGGCCTGGGCGTCGGAAGGGACCACCGAGATGTGGTGGTCGGCTCCGTGCCACTGGTGCGACGTCTGGAAGCCGATGTGGGTACGGCCGGGACCGCGCTCCACGCTCACTGCGGGAGCCTCACTGGAGCCGCGGGTCACGGTGACCTTGTCACCGGTGATCAGGGTGAGGGTGTGGACGGCCTTGGCGCCCGGGACGGAGTCGCCCGGGACGGCGATGGCCGGGGAGGAGCCGGGGGACGCCTCGGCTGCGCCGGGCACCGCCCCCGCGACCAGGCCGGCCAGTGCGGGAAGCAGGGCCCATCTCGCTCGTATACGCATGTATGAGTACCTTTTGGCCGCCCGGAGACCGGTGAGCGGGCGGCGGACAAGTGAGGTACCGGCGGCTGCCGGACACCCTGGGACGCGGCCTCGGCAGTCACCTGGCGGATGCGGTCGGACGTCCGGTCAGCCCGGGCTGCCGGCCGAGTCGTTGGTCACAGGGGTGAGAAAATCACACTTGATGAGAAAACGACATAGGAGGGCACGATTCAGTGAGACATTTGCAGAAACAATAATTGCCGATGTTGAAAGATGTCCCGAAAAGTACGTGGCTCGCAGAGCGCCGGCCACCCCTCACACGTGCGTGCACACTCGACGGCGCGGCACCGATTCGATCGCCGAGAGCGTCGAGCTGGATCCGGCAGCCGTAGTGCTTGTCGAGCGGCACGAAGGTGGCGGCGCCGCAGAGTTGCTGATTGCGATCACACCTCCCCCACGGCTCGGGCCCACCGATGAGGGCAGACCGAAAAGGGACGAGCCGAGGAGGGACGAGAGCCGAGGTGGAGCCGCTGCGGAGATGGTGTCAAAGGAGCGCACCGACGTTGCACGAAACCCGCACGATGACTGATCATGTGTGTGCCGATGGAACACATCCTCTCTGCGCACGGCAAGGATGTGGCCACCCGCATGCGCTCACGCACCTCACACCTCACCGTCGCTCCCCGTATGCACCCGGTCGGAGCCGCATGCTCACACCCGCGGGTCACCGCAGAAGGAGAAGTGCCTGTATGTACTCGGAGTCCGAACTCATCGAGCGTGCCCGCGAGTCACTGGAAGCACATCGCGCCGTGTGCAAGCCCTGCCGCGCTGAGGGGAGACCGTGCGCTGCGGCGAAGTTCCTCAGCCGCACGCACAACGATCTGGTGAGAGCCATGCGCAGGTGAGCCGTGGAACTCCCGGCGTCCGCGCGGGAATGGGTGGTGGCGGCGACTGCGGCGATCCGGCCGTCGAGCCGCACGGCGCCCCACGGAGTCGGCATCCGCGCGGTCGCGCGGCACTCACCGCAGCACGACCGCGCTCGTCCGGTTGGTGTTGGCGTCCTCGATGCACCCCCGCAGACGCATCACATCGTGCGGGGGCAGGGCGGGACGGATGACGGCGACGTAGACGCCGTCGTGCAGCCGCTTCAGCCGGGCGTCCTCGTTGGGCGCTGCCGTGGAACGACGGCAGGTCTGCCAGAGGTCGTTCGCCGCCAGCCGGACGTCGCCGACGTCCCCGCTGCCGCGTGTCTCCACCGCGAACGTCATGCTGGTACTCGCCGCGCGCGGGGCCGGCTCGGGCCGGGTCTGGGTGGCATCCGCCAGGGCCGACCACAATAGCGGGACGAGCAGCAGCGCTCCCACGACCGTCGCCACCGCGAGCCCACGGCGCACCGGACGAACCGGCGTGACCGCCGGATGGTCCTCGATGGAGTCCGCATCCCCGACCGCGGGGGCGGTCAGGGCGGTCAGGCGCCCGGCCAGCCGCCTCTCCGCACCGCGTCCCGCGCTGGCGCCCGCGATCTTCTGAAGGAGTGTCGCGAGACCGGACAGGGCCGCGCCGGCCACCATCAGCACCGGCACGAAGACGAAGGTGCGCTGAGTGCCGTCCAGGTCGGCCGGGTCCAGCCAGGCGAACCGGCCCCGGGTCGGGGCCCTGGTCTGCTCCAGCCGGTTGCGCACGTCTTCCATCCGCGCGAAGGACTGCTCCATCCGGCTCTCCAGCCGGGCGAACCGAGTGAGGAGCAGGACGGTGGCCATGAGGACCTCGGTGATCAGGAAGAGCATGGCCGAGATCAGGGCCCGCTGCCATTCCCATCGGGTCAGGTAGAGGACGGTGTAGTAGCCGGCATAGACACCGGCCAGTCCGCCGAAGGCGTACGCGGACAACTTCAGTGCTTTCATGCTGCCGTCTCCTGTCGGGAAGCGGTCGTTGCGGCAGGAGTCCCGGTCAGGTCGCGCAAGGTCACGGCACCCGTGCCGCCGTCAACGGCCAGGGCCGTGCCGGCGGGGAATCGTTCGATCGCCTCCGCGACGCCCACAGCGGTGGGCACCCGCTGTTCACGGGCGAGAACGGCCAGGTGCGACAGCGGACTTCCCGTCTGCGCCACGAGCCCGGCCAGGCCGGGCAGCAGGGATGCCAGTGCTGGGTCAAGGTGCTCCACGATCAGGACCGGACGTTCGGGGCGCTCGCCCCGCCCGTCCCAAGCCGTGCCGACGCCGAAACCTCCCCCCGCGCCCTGCCCCTGACCCGGCTCCGACGGGCCGGACGGCTTCTCCGCGACCGGGATGCCGTCGGCGAGACGGAATACGGCGGGCAGCGCCCCGGACTCCGGGCGCGGGGCCCTATCGCCGAGGTCGGCCGGCAGCCCCTCACCCCGGGCTGCCCGCACGAGTTCGTCCCAGCGCAGCAGGGCCAGGCGGGGCAGAGAGGCTTCTGCGCGCCCGGCCGACAGCCGACGGGCCAGTTCCGCCAGCATCCGGACCTGCATCTCCTGCACCCAGCGAATGCGCAGCCGCAGCCCTTCGCGCACCGGGAGGGAGTCCACTCCCCGGGGCAGGAACGTGATGTTGCCCGCGTCGGGGAGTGGCGTCCGGCCGGAGAGCGTGGGTGGCAGCAGGGCGAGCAGTACGGGGTGGAGGGCGATGAGCTCCTCGTGGCTCAGCCCGCGGCCGCGGTCCTCGGCCAGTTCCGCCAGCGCCTCGCCGGCCGCCGTCGCACCGCTCCCCGTGCCGAGCAGCGCGCCGGCCAGGGACTCCTGGGCGTGGAGGGCGGACAGCGTTTGCCGCCCCCAGGCGACGGCGTCGAGCAGCCGCCCGCTGAGCATGTCACCGGCGGGCGGGAAACCCGCCAGGGCGCGGTCCACGTCCGCCATCAGGTCGACGGCCAGCAGCGGCAGGGCGGAGCGCAGCCTGCCCACCCGCCAGGCCGCCGCCGCCCGCCGTGCCCCGTTGGCGGTGTTGACCCGGTCGAGGAAGGGATGCGCGGGGGGTACGGTGCCCAGCAGGCGCAGGTCCGCCACGGCTCTCCCCTGCACGGTCGTCACCACGGGAAGCCGGCGCAAGCGGCGCCGCGGTGCTGCCCCGGCGATGTCGAGTGCCACGGTCAGACCGTGGGACATGGGAACCGCCCACAGGTCCTCCTCGAGCGGCTGGAGCACGCCCGGAAGGGTCTCGGCGACAGGGCCGGGCCCGAACAGGCGAGCGCCGCGCGGCGGCCGGGGCGTCATGGCCGTGATGGGGCGGGACTGGAAGAGCCACAGCTGCCCCTCGCCGTCGAAGCCGAACTCCATGTCCTGCGGACCGCCGAAGACGCGTTCGGTCGACTTCGCCAGGTTCACGAGCTGATGCCGACGCGCGCGCGTCAGCAGGCGGTCGCCGCGCCGTCCGGCGGGGTCGCCGCCCACCGGCCGCGCCAGGCGCGTCAGTTGGTAGCGCACACCCGGCGTGCTGCCGTCGACGAGTTGGTCGGGACCACCCCGGACCGCACTCACCAGGATGCGGTCGGTACGGCCCTCGACCGGATCCGCGCCGAACATCACCCCGCCGACGGCCGACTCGAGCATCGGCTGGACCAGCACCGCCATGCCGTCGGCGGGCACGTCCTGCGCTGCCGGACGCAGCGGTCTGACCCGTCGGGCGGAGGCCAGCACCGTCCTCACGGCCGAGACGAAGGAGTCCCAGCCCTGGACGTCCAGCACGGAGTCGAAGCGTCCCGCCATGGAGGAGTTCTCGGTGTCCTCGTAGAGGGACGAGGATCGTACGACCAACGGCTCTTGGCCCTCCCCGCCGGCCAGGGTCCGCCAAGCACCGCGCAACGCCTCGTGCCCGGTGAGGGCACCGGGGGCACGCTCGGCGGGCACCAGGACGAATCCCGGCAGCACGGGCAGACCGGCTACGGCGGCACGGGCCAGATGGGCGGCCTTGGCCCCGGTGATGGCCGTGTCCTCGGCCGAGGGAGTCCCCAGGGGCACCACGGCCCACTCCGTAGTCTCGAATCGCATGGCTGTCTCTCTCTGTGTGCGTGATGTCGGGCGGGCTTCCCGCGGTCACGGATGCTGCGGGAATCGGGATGCCGGGAAGGTGGACCCGGCAGGCCGCGCTCTCGGCGACGGGCGGGGCTCCTCCTGACGACGAGGTGCGGGGCCGGGCGTGGCGGCCGGCGGTGACACTGACCGGTGCATGCACTTCTGCGCTGCTGTCGAGGCAGCTCGAATCGTGCTCGTACGCCGTGGTGGTCGTTCCGGCAGCGGTGGAACCGGGGCCGTCCCCGGGCTGATGGTGCGGAGAAGGCAGCGCCGGGGGTGACCCTGCTCGCGGTGACCGTCAGCCGGCCTGCGGGGTCCGCGCGGGTCCCCGCGCGGGGGCGCGGGTCCGGAAGGAGACTGTCCCTCCCTGCGGATCCCGGGAGCCGGCGGGCCTCGGCCACCGCGCTCGCTGCGCCGGAACGCGGCCCGCGACGAACCAGGCCAGCAGGGGTGTTCCGGCGGCGAACAAGCCGGCGAGCGCAGGGTCGGTGGAGGTCAGGGTCGAGATGACCACGATGCCCAGACCTGCGGTGATGACGGCCGCACGCACGCGGTGCGACAGGACCGCGGTCGCCATGGCGAGGGCTGTCAGCAGGTACCAGCCGGTGAGGGCCCCCGGCAGTGCCACGTACTCACGGAAGAGACTCCCTTCGTGCGCCGGGAGATGCGTGAGAGGCACCCAGCAGGCGTAGGCGAGCTCGATCCCGCTGGTCAGCAGCAGCGCGAGCGCGGTGCGGACGTACAGGGCCGGCCGTCGGCTCGCCAGCCAGAGCAGGACCAGCGCGGTCAGCGGCCAGGGAACGAGCACGTACACGGATGTCATCGCCTCCGCCGAGTCCACCCACGCCAGGTCGGGGTAGGGCTCGCCGCGGGAGGAGACTCCCAGGACGGCCGCATGGAGCATCGCGACCCCCGCCGCCCCTGTGGCCAAGTGCCGCAGGATCCGGGGCAGTCGTGGCTCGCGCACGGCTTTGCCGCGCCGGCTGCCGATCGGGAGAACGGACGTCTGAGCTGCGGCGCCCGACGTCATCACAGCTTGGGATTCCACAGGTGACCGCCTCACTTGGTTGACTGCGCAAGTATAAGCAGTAGTTGATACGTCAAACAAGTACTGTTCAACTGATCCAGCCTCGGACGCAGCCCGGTGGCCCGCTGCGGGTGCGCCCGGACTGAACGCCCGTCACGAGCCGCTTCCGTCGCCAGGCACGTCCGCCGCGACTCCTGCGGATCCGCCGACGAGCCCGCCCCGGCGTCCTGCGGCACGAAGCGGGCGGTGGGCTTCGCACGCTGGGGTACAGGAGTGGGGAGAGCCGAATCAGGAGGGCCGATGACGAAAGACACGTCGCTGCGTGCGGTGGGATGGGCGCAGTCGTTCCCGATCTCGCAGGGGGTACGGGCCGGCCGCCACTGGACGCGGGAGCACCTCGCGTCCCTGGACTGGACAAAGGACGCCCCCGAGACCGTGGACGCGATCCTGCTCAGTGTTTCCGAACTGATCACCAACGCCCACGTGCACGCGCACAGCGACGCGCAGCTGGTCCTCACCTGGGACAGCCGGTGCCTCCACGTGAGTGTCCATGACTCCGATCCCCTGCCCCCCTCCCAGCGGCCCGAGGACGTCACCACCACGGGCGGGCGCGGGATGGCCATCATCGATGCGCTCGCCGACGGATGGGCCACGCATCCCCAGGCGACGGGCAAGACCGTCACCGCGTGCTTCGTGCCTCCGGGTGCTCCGAAGCCCCGGCACAGCGAGACCATCGGCTGATGCCCGGGCGGGTATGACCTGGGCGGGCGGAGTGGGTCCGGTCGGTGCTCGACACGCCTCACGTACGTACGGGCCCTTCACGTGCTGCACGCACCCTCCACGCCCCAGCGCACGCCTCGTGTTCTCGCCGGGGTCGCTGTGGGCTCAGTAGCGGCATCGGGGCGGAAGCCGGCCCGGACACAACGAGCGGGTGCCCGATGAGCGGCGTCGCGGGAACAGGCTCCCGCACCGATGAGTTTCCAGGGCGAACCAGGTCTGCACGGGCATGGAGACCTACACCCTCGAGACAGCGGGCGCGGACCTCGTCTACGACGTCCGCGGGCCATTGCCGACCGATGGCGGGCGACCGCCGTTGCTCATGATCGGGCAGCCCATGGACGCCACAGGGTTCGCCCCGCTCGCAGCGCGCTTCCCCGACCGGACCGTCATCACCTACGATCCGCGCGGGCTCGGTCGCAGCGTCCGCAAGGACGGACGGGCCGACCACACGCCCGAAGTCCAGGCCGAGGACGTACACGCCGTCATCGAGGCGCTCGGGACCGGCCCGGTCGAGATGTTCGCCAGCAGCGGAGGCGCGGTCACGGCGCTCGCTCTCGTGACTCGCTACCCCGGCGACGTGACCACTCTGGTCGCGCACGAGCCGCCGCTCATCACCCTGACTCCGGACGGCCCGGCAGCCGTGCGGGCGCGGGCCCGGGTGCGGGACGTGTACGAAGAGCAGGGGTGGGGGGCCGCAATGGCGGCCTTCGTGGCCATGACCTCGTGGGAGGGCGAATTCACCGACGCGTACTTCACACGGCCCGATACCGATCCTGCCGCCTTCGGAATGCCCACCGAGGACGACGGCACGCGCCATGATCCGCTGCTGTCCGACCGGTCATGGGAGATCAGCGGCTATCGGCCTGACGCCGGTGCGCTCACCACGGCATCGACGCGTGTGGTGATCGCTGTCGGTGAGGAGTCCACGGGCTTGCAGACCGGCCGCGCCTCCGTTGCGACGGCCGAGCTGCTCGACCGGGGGGTGACGACATTTCCTGGTCATCACGGTGGTTTCCTCGACGGAGAATTCGGCTACGCGGGCAGGCCGGACGAATTCGCGCACCGGCTGCGCGAGGTGCTGAACGGCGCCTCGTAGAACGGAAGGCGGCCCTGCCGCCGGAGAAGACAGTTGTGGACGGACGGGCTGGCCAGAGGGTCAGCCCGCCCGCCATGAATACTGATCACGACGTGCTGACCGCGTGGGCACACATCGACAGGTGGCTCACTGCCCACGTCCGGCCGGCGCCCTTCAGGCCGAGGGCGGATGCCGCGCGGCTGGACGCGTTCGAAGCGCAGCTCGGCCGGCCGATGCCGGCCGGGCTGCGGGCATGGTGACTGCTGCCCGCATCTGCGCCGACCACTGGATTCCGGGCGAGTTCGCTCCTGCGTCGCTGGAGGAGGCGCTGGAGACTCCCGGGATCCGGTTGACGGTCGCCGAGCAGGCGGATCCCCCCGACGCCGGTGGGCTGCGCGGGACCCGCGCACCGACATCTCACGAACTTCCTTACTCAATGGGCCTGTTCGGAAACGGGACGGCGCGCGCGCCGCGGTCCGTGCGGGGGCTCCTCGCCGCGGATGTCGGCGAGAAGCCCGGTGATCGCAGCCATGATGTCCTCGGTCGCCTCTCGCAGTACTTCCTGGGTGAGCGCCTTGCCCTCGTACCTGCTGAGGTCCACGGGCGGTCCGGCGACGATGTCGACGCGTCGGCGAGGAGCCAGGCTCAGTCGCCTGTTCCCGCGCCCTCCGCGCGCATAGGGCGGCGCGATGCGATGGGCACCCCACTGTGCGACGGGTATGACGGGCGCACCGGTCGTGAGGGCTATGCGTGCGGCTCCGGACTTGCCGGCCATCGGCCACAGCCCGGGGTCACGGGTGACGGTTCCCTCGGGGTAGATCGCCACGCACTCCCCCTTGTTGACCGCTTCCACCGCGTCGCGCAGCGCGGTCGCCGCGTCCGCGGTCCCGCGGTGCACCGGGATCTGGCCGGTCTTGCGCAGCATCATGCCGACGAAGGGGATGGTGAAGAGGGATGCCTTCGCGAGCAGCCGGGGAGGCCGGCCGCTGTTGTACTGGAAGTGCCCGTAGGTGAGCGGGTCGATGTACGAGATGTGGTTGACGGCGGTGATGAAGCCACCGGTGGCAGGAATGTGCTGGAGGCCGCGCCAGCGGCGGGACACGAGGGGGAAGAGCACAGGTTTCACTATGGCCGCCGCCAGTCGAAGCCAGACGGTGTAGGCGTGGTCGGTGTCGCGGGGCACCCGGGCCCTCCTTGATCCTTTCGGCGTGACAGGCCGGTCCGGCGTGGACGAAACTTCAGACATTGCGATGATTCCCTCCGGTATGTCGCACCGTTGGGACAACCGCAGTGTCCGTACGTGTCCGACGGCGGCCGCGCACGGCCCGGTCCTGGTCCAGTCACTCATGTCGAATTTGCCTAATCAAGTATATTGATCGGCCGGCCAGGCGTTCACGCCAGGTCTCGGAGTGGAGCCGGTGACACCTCGGCGAAGCGGTCCCGGGCCACCGCCACGCGTGGCAGCCCGGGCGTCGTCACTGCCCTGCATCCGGTCCTTTCCGGGCGCCGGAAGCGGAGTTGACGTCAGCCCTCCTCGGTCCGGCCACGCGGGAGCGTTGCCCGGAGCGCTTCACCACGGGGTGCTCGTGCCCCGGAAGAAAGACCTGACGTCGTTCGTGTCCGGTCCGGCTCGCCACCGCTGCCGACCCCTACGAGGGGGGTCGTGACCGGCGGTATGCGGCTCCCGTAAGATACGTGTGAAACCGGAGACCGACTGCGGATCGCGGCCCCCGCTACAGCGAGGTGCGCGGCCGTGGTCCGCATGTGGCCGAGTCCGGGGGTGGATCGCCCTCATGGCTCGTCGGCCACCGTGACACCGGAACGATCCGATTTTTGTCGGTTCGTCACATCCTCAGGTGCGCACGGAACTTGGTAGCGGTTCACCTGAACACCATCAACCCCCACATCCCGTTAGGACCAGCACTTTGCACAAGAGGCAAAAAAGGCTGCGGCTCCCCGTCGTGATCGCGGCGGGCGTCCTCGCCGCAGGCGGCCTGGCAGCCACAGTGCAGTTCAGCGCGTCGGCCGACCCCCAGACCGACTCCGCAGCCACCTCTCGGCAGCAGGAATTCACCTCGGCCGCCGAGGAGTTCCACGTACCCGTCAGCGTCCTGCTCGGCCTCGCCTACCAGGAGTCGGCATGGGACGCCCACGGGGGGCAGCACAGCACCAGCGGCGGCTTCGGCCCCATGCACCTCACCGATGTCACCCCGGCCATGATGGCCGCGGGAGGGGCGGGCGGCACCGGACGTGACGACCTCGCGTCGATGGCCTCGAATCCCGCACTTCACACACTGCAGGCCGCCGCGAAGCTGATCGGCCAGTCGCCGGACAGCCTGCGCAAGGACTCCGCCGCGAACATCCGTGGTGGCGCGGCGCTCCTCGCCTCGTACCAGAAGGATGTGGCCGGCAGCACGTCGGCGGACGCCGACAAGTGGTACGGCGCCGTGGCCCGCTACAGCCAGTCGACGCAGCGGCGAGGCGCGGTGGCATTCGCCGACCGCGTCTTCGGCACCGTGCGCAAGGGCGCCTCCCACGTGACACAGGACGGACAGCGCGTCCGCCTCGCCGCCACGCCCTCGGTCGACCCCTCAGAGACCCAGGTGGACCGCCTGCACCTGAAGTCGTCGGCCGCTGCGGACATCGAGTGCCCGCCGGCCGTCCAGTGCACGTTCGTGCCGGGGTCCCCGGCGGGGGTGCAGGTGTCCAACCGGCCCGCGAACGGCATCCGGATCGACAGCATCGTCATCCACGACCTGGAGAGCACCTACGACGCCGGAGTCAACGGCCTGGCCTCTCCGACCAACCCCGCGGCCACCCATTACGTGATGCGGTCGTCGGACGGCGCGGTGACCCAGATGGTGCCCACCACGAACATCGCCTTCCACGCAGGCAACTACTCGACGAACATGCACTCCATCGGCATCGAGCACGAGGGGTACGCCGCTCAGGGCGCCACGTGGTACACGGAGGCGCAGTACGAGGCCACTGCCACCCTCGTGAAGTACCTGGCGGCGCGGTTCGACATACCGCTGGACCGTCAGCACATCATCGGCCATGACAACGTTCCCGGTCCGGCCGACAAGTACGTGTCCGGCATGCACTGGGACCCGGGCAACGGCTGGGACTGGGGCCACTTCATGGCGCTGCTCGGCCATGGCTACAGCGGGCTGCACACGACCCCCACCGTGGGCGCGGTCGTCACCATCGACCCCGGCTTCGCCGGCAACGTGCAGAATGTCCGCGTCTGCCCCGGGGACGACCCGAGCGACTCGTCGTCGACGACCTGCACGGACAAGCAGCAGGAGTCGAACTTCGTCTATCTGCGCAAGGCTCCCGACGCCGGCGCTCCGCTCTTCGGCGACCAGTCGATCCACGGGCAGGACGGTGACGGCACGAATCGCATCAACGACTGGGGCAGCACCGCTCAGTCCGGACAGCAGTTCGTCGTCGCCGATGTCCAGGGCGACTGGACGGCCATCTGGTTCAGCGGCGCGAAGGTCTGGTTCCACAACCCCGACGGAAAGAACGCCAAGATCACCTACGGCGTGAAGATGATCCGTCCGTCGGGTTCCGCCTCGGTGGCCGTCTACGGCCAGAGCTACCCGGACGCCGCGGAGTACCCGGCGGGCCTGAGCCCGTCGACGCAGTCCGCGCTCAGCATGTACAGCGTCCCGGCGGGGCAGGCGTACGTCGCCACTCAGGCTCCGGCGCTCACGGACGACTACTTCAAGAGCAGCGGAACGGTCGTCTTCGGCAAGAAGAAGATGTACACCATCCAGTACAACCACCGCGTCGCACTGGTCTACGAGAACGGCGTCACGGCGACCCCGGTGACCCAGCACTGGGAGAACCGCGGGAACTGATCGTCTCGCTCGCACGGGCGGGGGCCCCGGCTTCGGGCCGGACCCTCGCCCGTGCTTTTCGGCCGCACGGGACGTGAGGGAACAGAACGGGCACACTTCCGGTTTTCGGCCATGGGCCGGAAAACAGTGTCCGCCGCGCCCTCCCCCTCTGGAAGGTATTGCCATGACCACGTCCGTCCCCCTCTCCATCCTGGACCTGGCGTACATCAATGCCGGCGAGACGGCAGCCGACAGTTTCCGGGCCAGCGTGGACCTGGCACAGCACGCGGAGACGTGGGGGTTCCGGCGCATCTGGTACGCGGAGCATCACAACATGTCCATCGTGGGCTCCGCCGCTCCCGCCGTACTCATAGCCCACATCGCGGCGCAGACGCGGACCATCCGCCTGGGGGCCGGCGGCGTCATGCTCCCCAACCACGCTCCTCTGTCCGTCGCGGAACAGTTCGGGACGCTCGAGACACTCCATCCGGGGCGTATCGATCTCGGTCTTGGGCGCGCCCCGGGCGGCGACATGCAGACCATGCGCGCCCTGCGACGCGACCCGCGGTCCGGTGACACCTTCCCCGACGACGTGGTCGAACTGCGCGGATTCCTGAGCGGCGAGACCCTGGTCCCTGGTGTCGAGGCCACACCGGGCAAGGGCTCCGGTGTCCCCCTGTACATTCTCGGTTCGTCTCTCTTCGGGGCGGGTCTGGCGGCGGCACTCGGACTTCCCTTCGCCTTCGCCTCCCACTTCGCACCGGGCGCGCTGCTGGACGCGGCCGACCTGTACCGGCGCGAGTTCCGGCCCTCGGCGCAGCTGGACGAGCCGTACCTCATGGCCGGCGTGAACGTCGTCGCGGCGGACACCGGGCGGGAGGCCCAGGACCACTTCCTGGCCGCCAAGCGTCGCAGGGTGATCCAGTTGCTGGGGCGTGCCGGGGTCGACGTGCCCGCACACGCGGCGGCAACAGTCCTCGAGACACCGGTCGGCAAGCAGGTCCTCGGGCAGGTCGAGCAGGAGCTGAACTACTCCGCCGTCGGAACCCCGGCCGAGGTCCGCGACTACCTCGACCGCTTCACCGCCGCGATCCAGGCGGACGAGCTGATCACCACCTCGCTGCCGGTCGACCGGCGGGCGTGGCTGCGGTCCGCGGAACTGCTGGCGGATGCCAGCGGACTGCGTGACGCCTGAGCGACGGGCCGAGCGGCGACGATGAGTGTCGCCGCTCCCCCGCCGCCGCACCTTCCGGCGCCGCAATTCCTCGCCCGCCACCACATGCAGACACGAGGCATGCCGGTCGGGCGACTTCCCTTCCTCCGAACGGAGTTGCGCCTCGCGCACCGGAGATGTCGCGGCCCGAGAGAACTTCCGGCTCCCGACGGTTCCCTCCTCTACCTGCCTCAGGCGTCCACAGGGTCCGCACACGCGACTCAGGGGCGGACCGGCGGATAGGACACGAGGACCTTGTAGCTCACGGCCGGGATGCCGAGCGTGCCCCCGTGCAGGCCCGTGATCCGACCGAACCCGTGGGTGCAGTCCGTACCCGAGAAGACGTCCACGTAGGCGTACTTGAAGTTCGCAATGGACTTCATCGGTTCCGGAAGATTGATGCACTCGGCGTCGGAACCGGTGGCCGGAATGGGATACACCGTCCCGGTGAAGTCGGCACCCGTGTAAAAGTTTGCCTGCCCCCAGGGAATCTCGGCCGCGGCCGCCGGCTGGGCCACGGCTCCGCCGACCAGAAGTGCCGCTCCCGCGAGGGCGACACCGATGGCACCCCTGTTGCGGCGAATGATCTTGCGAGCGTTCATGCGAGTGCCCCTCTGCGCAGGGTCCCGCAACTGCGTGCCGTCGCCGAAAAGGTCAGGCCTGCCGAGAGCGGAACCACCTTGTACTTGTCTTAGCAAGTAATACTCCTCTTGTTCAACTCCCGCAAGCAATGGAGCGCTTGACGCCAGTCACACCTCTGCATATGTCTGAATCACACTTGGTCGGACCTGACTCCTGCCAGGCGGCCGCAGTGCGGGGAAGGCGGACTGCCCCACGCCCCGGGCTGTGGAGGATCCGCTGGGTCGCGGAACCGGACCGCAGCACCGCAACGGTTCCAAGGCAGGGGAAGGGTGGGACAGCCGGTGCGTTCTCGGTGGAGGACGATGTGTCCGGGGGCGGACGCAGGCACCGTCGGCCGGCACAGCCCCGCTCCTGGACGCTTCTACGGCCCCGCGCAGGGGCGATCGATCTGGCCGGATCGCGCTCGCCGGTCGACGTCGCCTTGACCCGGTGGAGCGAACTGCAAGGCGCTCGTGGCGCCGGTCAGTTGCTCGCAGTGGGCCACGGGGCCTCGGTGTCGACAGCGGCGGTGTAGTCGACGCCCGGGACGGAGAACCCGTACAGGCGGCGAACCTCGTCTCTGAACCAGTCGAGGTCGGCGAGCTCCGAGATGGTGTCGCTGGTGGCTGCGCCCCAACGAGCGGCGACGGCGCTCTGAACGGCCGGATCGAGTTCCCAGGTGTCGAGGCGGATCCGGCCCTCTTCGTCGAGGACGAGAGGCCTGGCGCCCGTCAGCTGATCCCAGAGCTCCACCAGTTGGCCGGTCGGTGAAACCATGGCGTCGCCGAGGACCCCCCGGAGCAGCCCGATGTACAGGGCGATGCCGGGGATGGCGGTGGAGGACTGGGTGACAGCAGCGGCGTTGACCGAGGTCACGGCCCGGCCTCCCAGGGTCTTGCCCAGACGTTCGTCCAACGCGCGTGCGGTGGCTTCCAGATGGGACTTCGCGGCGCCGATGGTGCCCTGTCGGTAGATCCCCGCGGTGAGCGGCGAACCGATGTAGGACAGGGCGGCTGTCGCGAAGCCATCGGCGAGCAGGGACCGGTCGCCCAGGTACGCGATCCACCGCTCCCAGTCGGTGCCGCCCATCACCGCCACCGTCTGCTCGATGTCGTCGCCCTCGGCCGGCGGGGTGGTGACGTCCTTCACCTCCGGGGCGCCGTCGTCGTCGAAGACGAGGGTCTTGGTGGTGCAGGGTGGGCCGATCGGCTTGAGGACCGAGGCATGGACGTGGCCGGTGTCCGGGTCGGTGCGGCGGGGAGCGGCCACCGAGTAGATCAGGAAGTCGAGCCGCCCCCCGAAGCGCTCGGCCAGAAGAGTGGCAACCTGCTCCTTCATCGTGTCGCTGAACGCGTCTCCGTTGAGGAAGACCATGTCCCGCCCGTGCTGTTGCGCGAGCCGGGCGGTAGCCGCTGTGCGGTACCAGCCGGCCGTACCGGTGCGCCGCGCGGGTGCCTTCTCGAAGCACACGCCGATACCACGGATGCCTACACGGGCCAGGCCCGCGATCGTGGCGGCCAGGCCGTATCCTGCGGACGAGCCGATGATCAGGGCCACCGGTCCTTCGCCTCCGGCGGCGACCGGGCCGGGGACGGCCTGCCACATCTCGTCCACCAGCCGCCGGCAGCCGCTGGGGTGGGAGTCGAGGAACAGGAAGCCCCGGTTCTTGGGTGCGATGACGCGGTCGCTCACGGTGGGTACCCCAGGTGTCGTCACGGACAAGACCAAGGCGCCCGCCTCGGCCGCCCGTCCTGCAAGTCTGGCGGCGGCGGGGATGAACGAGTGATCCTTTACCGGCACAACGATGGCAGGCTGCACTTGGAGGAATCCACCAGCGGGGGGTCAGGGTACGAGCCACAGGCGCGCGGCGTGTTCGGCATCGAGCATGCAGTCCGCGACACCTCGGCGTAGCCCGGCCTGTAGGGTCCGGCCAAACCCTCGACGGCCCGGACAGGACGGGCTCGGTCGCGGCAGAGGGCGTGCGCGGTGCCCTGCGGCATGGCCGTTCGCCTGCCCCTGCCCACGGCATGCCTCTCTCCGCACTGCGCCGTGGCGAACGTGGACGGGGCGACCGGTAACAGCGGGCGCCGGCCGATGCCCCGGTGCGGGACCCGGGCATCGGCTTCGTGGCGGGTGAAGGTCAGCCGGCCCAGCCCTCGGCCTCGTCGGCCGGAACCGTCGTGGCGAGCTTCAGTTCCTTGCGAGCGGCGATCGACTTGCTGGGGTCGATACCGGCGAACGCCGCGTCGTAGGCGGTCTGGAACGTGCCGGCGTCGCCGGCCGACGCCGCCGTCTTCCACTCGGCGGCGGCCTCCTCCAAGCGTGCACGCAGCTTGCCGGTCTCCGGCTGTTCGATGCCCCGCAACGTCTGGATGTGCGTGTCGAGCGCCGCTGCCACGGCCCTGGCCTGCACCTTGTATCCGGGGAGATCGTCCGCAGCCTTCTCCCCCTCGGGCTGGTGGGCCCACAGGGCGTCGTAGACGGCGGCCGAACCCTTGAGGTAGGCGAGCTGGTCGGCGTCCAGAGGGTCGCTCTTCAGCGAGCCCGAGAACGTGCCCGATGCGCTGGTGTAGGCACAGCTCACGGCGCGGTCACCTGCCGCCCAGCTCGTCTTCGAGGGGTGGTAGTAGAAGACGTCGACCCCCTGGGGCAGCGCCCAGGGGTCCGGAGCGAACTTCTGTGCCGCGGCCGGACACCGTCCGTCGGCGATCACCGCGACCGCGTCGTCCCCGGGGAAGGACTTCTCGTCGTCGATCGTGAACTCGTCGACGACCTGCCCCAGGTGCGGCTCCTCGCACGGCACGGCCTGTACCGCGGGTTCGTCGGAACCGCCGGACTTGCCGTCCAGGTTGTAACAGTCACCGGTGGCGAGGGAAGAGACCGCGTGCTTGTTCGCGCCGTCCTCGTCAGCGCCATCGGAGCAGCCCGATGCGCCGATGGCGAGAAGTGCGACGACGACGGATATACCGCGCAGGGAACGGGACGTGACACCCAAAGACATGACGTGTGCATCCTCAAACGGAAAATTTACGTATAGGTGTGCGCATCGTATGGCACTTCTGCGCCCACCCTTCACCCGCGGGGGCGCCGGACGACTTCGGGGGCCCGTGTACTTCTCGGAGTGGGTCGGGCCGCCCCAAATGCCGTCTTTCGGAGTGCCCTTGAACTCCGACGGGCTGAGCCCGGGGGCAAGGCTCGATTCTGTCCGAGAGCACGGTGGCCCGGGCCCGGTTTCAGAAACGGACCGCGCCGACCTCGCGGAGCTCCGGGATGCACGGAGCAAGCCACGGGGTCGGCCGTCTGTAATCCACCTCACGACAGTTTGCGACGAGAGTGAGGCACTTCGGGCCGCGAGGCTTCCGAAGGCATGTAAGCGCGGAGCAGGTCAGTGATTTCGGGATCGGCAGCCCCGCTCTCCCGGACGCGGGCGCACTCGCGGATGAGTCCACAGGGACCGTCCAGTTGAGGGAAAGCCCGTGAGGTGAACGACAAGTACCTCACGACTCATGTCGTCACCATTGAAGGAGAAGCCACGATGAAGACCGCCACGCACCCAAACCGCCGCGGGGGTCACCGGCTCGGCGCCGGTCACAACGGCGAGCTTTCCCTGCTGGTCGGGACCTGATACCTGGTGGACCCCCTTGCGAACTGCCGGCATAGGGCCACACCGGGCGACCGTCGAGCGGTCACCCGGTGTGGCCCCGTTGTCGACCCTGTCACGCCTGCACGGAGTTCGGCGGAATCAGCTGTAGACGCCGAACTCGTGGAGGGAGTAGCCCCATCCGGTGCCCCGGGCCGTCAGCTGGAGGCGGACGTGACGCGCGGTGGCGGAGAGGTTGATCGTGTCGATGTCCCCGTCGCCGACCGTCGTGGAGTAGACCGGGCGCCAGGTGGTGGCGTCGTCGGAGACCTGCACCTCATAGGACTTGGCGTAGGCGGGGTCCCACACGAGTTGCAGCGTGCGGATGGCCTTGGCCGCGCCGAGGTCCACCTGGATCCACTGCGGGTCGCTCCAGTCGCTGGCCCACCGTGTGGTGGCGTTGCCGTCCGTGGCCAGAGCGGGCGCGCAGGGGCAGTCGCCGTACTGGGTCTGGTAGGAGGAAGCGGTGGTGGGCCGGTTAAGGGCGACGTTGGTCCCGGCCACGGGTGGTGCGACCACCTTGACGGACTTGGTCTCGATCCCGGCGTTGCCGTGGCCGTCCTCGGCCTGGATGTAGACCTTCCAGACACCCAGCTTGTCGGGGGCGGTCACGGCGAAGGTGCCGTTGCCGGTGGAGCGCCACTGCGCCTCGACGAGCCGCTTGTCGCCGTCGGCGTAGTTTCCGCTGAGGAAGATCCTGGGAGTGACCGGGTCGCCGTCGGGGTCGCGGATGTCGGCGCGCACGGTGAACTCACGGCCGGCGGGGGCCGCGGTGGCCGGAGTCACGGCCATGTTCGTGATGACCGGCGGGGTGTTGTTGCCCGCGGTGGAACCGGCGTACGCCTTCTTGACCGCGTAGTACGACAGCCGCTTCAAGCCGTCGGGCACCAGGTTGAACCAGATGCCGCCGAAGTCGTGCTCCACGCCGTAGTGGAACATTGTCGCGCCGAGAGCGACGCCCTGGTGGCCGGTGATGCAGCCCCACGCCTTCGTGTAGCCGTCGGCCTTCTGGACATCGGTCGGCTCGTCCGGAATGCCGTTGGCGTCGTCGGGAACCTCCCACTCCCCGGCCGGACCGGTCTCGGTGATGATGTAGGGCTTCGTGTAGCCGCCGTCGGTCCAGTCCTGGCGCACCTTGCACAGGTTGCCGTAGGAGTTCATCGAGTACAGGTCGAGGTCCGGGGCGTTCCGCTTGTAGTACGGCCAGGCGCCGGTCCAGGCATCGGTCGAGGTGACGGGGTGGTCCGGGTCGATGGTGTGGATCTTCTTGGCGACGTCGTTCACGAACGAGGTGTAGGCGTTGCGCTGCGCCTCCAGTTCGGTGCCGCTGTAGCAGTTCTGCAGGCCGAGGACGGACTCGTTGCCGACGTTCCACATCAGGGTCGCCGGGTGGGTCCTGTACGCGTCGACCCACTTGGCGAACTCGGTGAGCATGTTGCTCTTGTACGTCGCGTCAGTGACGTAGTTGACGCACCCTCCGGCGCCGGGCCCTCCGCCGGGCTGGAGCCAGAAGCCGTTGATGACCCGGATGCCCTGGGCTGCCGCGGTGTCGAGGAGCGGCTTGGTGGAGCCGTCGGTGCCCCACGTACGGATGGTGTTGACACCCATGGACTTCACATCGGGCAGGTACCTGGGGGCGTCCGCTACGGACGGGCCCCAGGTGAGTCCCTTGACCGTGTACGGCTGGCCTCCGACGGTCAGCTGCCAGTTGCCCTGGGAGCCGGTCACCTTGACGGCGCCACCCTGGGGCGGGGTGGTGGTGCCCTCGCTGCCGTATACCTGGAATTCCCACAGGGAGTACCCGTAGCCGCCGGCGCGTGTGACGCCCTGCATACGGACGTACTGGCCCGAACCGGATACGGCGACTTCGTCCGTGCCGCCGTCGCCGCCGGTGACCGTCTTCAGGGTGCGCCAGTCGGTGCCGTTGTCGGACGCCTGGATCTCGTAGTTCTTGCCGAAGGCGCTCTCCCAGGTCAGGACGACCCGGCTCAGGCTCTTGCTCGCCCCGAGGTCGACCTGGATCCATTCGCCGTCACGGCGCTCGCTGGACCAGCGGGTGCCGGTCAGGTTGCCGTCGACGGCGGCTGACGCGCTGTAGCCGTCGCCTTCCTGCGAGGAGGCCGTGGCCGGCTTGCCCTGGGAGAGCAGCGCCTCCGCCGCCTGTGCAGGCGAGGACGGGACAAGGGTCAGCGAGGACGCCAGGAGAGCGCCCAGCATCGCGAGCGATGTCGCGTTGCGCCGACGGGAGAGAGCGTGGGTGGAGGGAGGTCTTGACACGTGTGCTCCTGGCTGATTCATGACGCACGGCGCGAGGAGGCGGACTCGTGAGTCGGCTTGACGTCCGGCGTGGCTGCTGGAGGGCGTGCAGGTGCTGTCGTGCTCGCCCTTCCGGGCCGGGGCCGGCGGGACGTGAACGCCCCGCCCGGAAGGGAGTCGCGGGCCTCACCACCGAGCGGCGTGAGGCAGAGGGTGACTCAGGGGTAGGAGACGACGGTCGAGGGAACGGTGGAGGTGCCGGCGGGCACGGTCGAGGCCCCGGTGTCGTTGATGACGTGCTCGTAGTGGCCGTTGCCGCCAAGGGAGACGGTGAGCAGGCTGTGGAACTTCACCCCGGGCTTGACCGGGGCCTTGAAACCGTGATCCTGGCGAATGCCGGGGTCCACGTTGTAGTTGCAGTAACTGCCCAGACCCCAGGCCTCATGCGCGGTGACGGAGTCGTCGACGCGGTAGGCGGCGAAGCCCTTCGTGGCGCCGTTCTGGATGGCGGCCTGGTTGGGCGCGTCGTACGCCTTCTCGTTCTGGTAGAAGATCGTGCGGCCACGCTCGCCGAACCACTCGACGTCGTACTTGTTGAAGTGCTCGACGAACAGGCCGGTGGCCAGCACGTCGTCGCCGTTGACTCGGACGCCGTAGTCGGCGCGGTTGGTCTCCCAGCCGACGCCCTCGCCGTGGTCGGCCCGCCACACCCAGCTGTGGTCGATGATCGCGTCGTCACTGTTGACGACCACGCTCGTGGTCGCTTTCCCTGCGCCGGCCCCGCCGATTCGGACGTAGACGTCCTGCACCGTGGTGGGGTTGGCCGCGTGGTCCGCGCCGGCACCCTGGGGGCCGATCTCGAGCAGGGTCGGCGAGTTGACGCGGCCGGCATCGATCAGAAAGCCCGCCAGCCGGACGCCGTCGACGTCGGCCACCTTCATGGCCGTCACCCCGTTGTCCGGAATGATCGTCGCCAGGCCCAGGCCGAGCACGATCGTGTTCGCGCGGTCGACGTCGATCGTACGGTCGACGTGGTAGATCCCCGGGGTGAACAGCAGGTGCAGGCCCTGGGCGAGCGCCTGGTTGATGGTCGCGGCGGCGGCACCCGGCTTGACGACGTAGAACTTGCTCAGCGGGATCGACTCTCCCTGCGGAGTACCGTTCGCCCACGTCGTGCCCCGGGCATTGGTCCGCTTGGCGGGAGCGAACACCTTGTACTCGCTGCCGTCCAGGTAGAGGAAGGGCTTCTCGCGGGAGACCGGGGTAGCGTCGAGCGTGGTGTAGCGGGGCTCCGGGAAGCCGGTGGCCGGCGCCCCCTCGACGCCCGAGAAGGTCTGGTTCCAAACGGAGTTGGACCAGCCGCCGATCGTGCTGTCGCGGGTGTACCACTGCTGTTGCGAGTAGTTGCCGACCTGGCCGTCGATCTTGCTGTCCGCTATGTAGCCACCACTCGCCCAGCCGTATCCGTCCGGCGCGAGGTTGAGCCCGCCCTTGACGTGCATACGGCGGAACGACGAGGCCTGCGAGACGGCCCACCTGTTGGTGCCGCTGACCGGAGCCACGGCCAGGTTCTCGGCGCCTCGCCAGAAGTTCTGCGTGGCGTTCCCGTTGAACCAGCCCGCGTCGACGGTCACGTCACCGTTGATGGTGGTGTCGTCGGGGCGCAGTCCTAGTCCGGCGATCTGGGTGTAGAAGCCGATCTGCGCGTTGAGGTTGTTGTACGTGCCGGGCTTGAGCAGGAAGGCGTGACGGCCTGTGCCGAACTGCGCGGACTCCTGCTGCCTGAACACCTCGTCCAACCGGCCCTGGATGTTGGGGGTGGAGGGGTCGATGACGTGGACGTCGGGACCCAGGTCGCCGCCCCCGGGCAGGGTGGGGCCGCTGCCGTCACCGGCGCCGTACACCTGGAACTCCCAGAGCGAGTAGCCGTATCCGGTCGCTCGCGTCACGCCCTGCATCCGCACGTAGCGGGCCGAGCCGGAGACGGGGACGCTCTCCGTGCCGCCCGCCCCGGTCGTGGTCGAGTAGGCCGTCGACCAGGTGGTGCCGTCCGTCGACAGCTCGATCCGGTAGGCCTTGGCGTACGCCGCTTCCCACCGAAGAACCACCTGGCCGAGCGGGACGGAACTGCCCAGGTCCACCTGGAGCCACTGCCCGTCGGACGCGGCACTCGACCAGCGGGTACCCAGATCCCCGTCGACCGCCCCGGCCGCCGCGGTCCCGTTGTGCTCCTGACTGGACGCCGTGACCGGCTTCCCCTGGGACAGGAGCACCGGTGCGGCGTGCGCTGCCGTCGCCGGCACCACGGCCAGGAGCGTCGCGGCCAGCGCGGTGACGACCGCGCTCGCGAGACCGCTCCGCACGCGCCCACGGGGTGGCGACCACGTCGCCAGGGGCATGCCAAATAGAGACATAGAGGGAACTCCCTGTAGGGAAATGACGCTCGGGAGAGCGCTCTCCCGAACCATGCCGCTCCATCCCGGTACGGTCAATAACTCCGACACGACTTTTCTTTTGACTTGATTTAAGTGACTCCCAGGGGCCGTTGACGCTTCGCCTCCCTGAGCCACGGCTCGGGGCGAGGATCAGGCGCAACGGCCGCGTGCGCCTCGTGCCGAACCTCGCGCGGGCGCACCGTCCTCGCACCGCCAGGGACGCCGGCACCGTCAGTGCGGGACGCCGGTTCGGGGTAGATCCCGCCGGCCACGGCCCGCAACAGGCTCGCAGGACAGGGCTGGCTCGTGTCCGGCCCCACGGCGGCGCGAGCACACGCGCACGCCGACGTCAGTCGAGACAGAATTCGTTGCCCTCGATGTCCTGCATCGCCAGGCACGACTCGTCGTATTCGTCGGCGACCAGCAGGCACACGCGCGTCGCGCCGAGGGCGAGCAGCCGAGCGCACTCGGCCTCGAGGGCCGCCAGGCGCTCCTCCCCCACGAGCCCGGTGCCGACCCGGACGTCGAGGTGCACCCGATTCTTGACGGCCTTGCCCTCGGGAACGCGCTGGAAGTACAGGCGCGGACCCGCCCCCGAGGGGTCGACACAGACGAACCCGGCCCCCTGGCGCTCGGGGGGCAGCGAGCGCTCGAATGCGTCCCAGGCGGCGAATCCCGCCGGCGGCGGGATGACGTACCCGAGCACCTCGCACCAGAAGCGCGCGACGCGTTCGGGTTCTGCACAGTCGAAGGTGACCTGGACCTGCCTGATAGACGCCATCGGTCCACCCTAGGTCGCGCGAGCCGCTCACCGGACCCGAATTCTTCCCACGTCTCCGTCCCCCGGTGGGGTCGTCATCGGTGCGCTGCAGCGGGCAACGGCGTTTTCCCGTCCGGGTGTTCCCCTTCACGGTGCGTCCGTTGCCCACTCCGCGAAGGCCCGACCGCACGACATCCGATGGCGCATCGTGTCATCGGGATGTGGAACGGACGGCGTTACTAGGGGTGGAGAGGCGCCCTCCACCCATCGACTCGAACGATCCGCAAGGAGCCCCACGCCATGACACGCCTGACGAGAACGAAGAAGTGTGCGGCCGCCGTCGCGATCGCGGCTGCGGCGATGGCAGCAGTGCCGGCCGTGGCGCAGGCCGTAGCGCCCATGCGGGTGCCCGCCGAGGCTCAGGGCAGGCAGGCCGAAGCGCCGGCGAACGAAGCCGCCCCGGTGCGGGTGGTCGCGCCGGGTGAGCGTGTCCAGGCCGGAGCGGGCGTCGAGATATGGCTGACCGAGGAGGGCAAGCACTGGTCGACACCCGAGACGGGCCACCAGTTCCGGAGCGCGGTCGACGGCAACCTCGACCTCCGGCACCCCAGCGTGGGCCTGAGCACCGAGATTCTGGGCGACCGCTGTTTCCTCTCCGGGCTTTACACGGGCACCGACCACGCCCGCAGTGTCGTCGTCAGCACCGGCGACGGCGAGGTCACCGCTCCTCTCGTGCGGTTACCCGGTTCACCGGGGTGGGGTGCCTGGTACGCCGATGTCCCCCTCCACGACGACCTCACCATCGACCGCGTCACCCTGCTCGACGGGCGCGGAAAGAAGATCGCTTCCATGACTCCTTCCCGGCCGTGACCGACTGCGCCGGGAAGGGGTTCGCACGCGTCGCAACAGATACCCCTGGCCGATGAGTTGAGGAGTCACCCGGTGGGGCCGGCGAGTCTCACGCAGCCGAGACGGAGTTATCGGCCCCTCCCTCGCGGGCGGATCGGAGGGGATCGGTGCCACCTCGCGGCCGACGCGGTGGCGCGCGCCCGGATCGGTGGGGAGGGACGAAGCTCCGTTCGGTGCCCAGCGGGCCCGTCCGGTCCCGGGCCGGATGAGCGCGAAAGGCCGCGGCGAGCGATCTTCTCCAGGAGCCGAAGCATTTACTTGCTCAGGCAATCATTATATGCTTGTCTGAGCAAGTAACTTTGGACGGATTCGACGTCTGGTTCAGCCGTCCCGCGTCCATCGACATCACCGCGACAGTCGGAGGTACTGACGTGAACCGTCTCGAGGGGCGCGCCGCGCTGGTCACAGGCTCGACGAGCGGAATCGGGCGCGCCGTGGCGGAGGCACTGGCCCGCGAGGGCGCGATCGTCGTCGTGACCGGACGCAGCGCGGAGCGCGGAGCGCAGGTCGTGGACGAGATCGTCGCGGAGGGAGGCATTGCCCGCTTCGTCCAGGCGGACCTCTCCGCAGGCGGTTCCGGGGTCCGCCGTCTTGCGCGGGAAGCGGCGGAGCAGGCGGGCCGGCCCATCGACATCCTGGACAACAACGCGGCCTTCCTCGTACCGCCGCATCCCATGACGGAGTCGACCGAGGAACAGATCGACAAGGTCCTGGAGGTCAACATCAAGGCCCCGTACATTCTGACGGCCGCCCTGGTGCCCGGCATGGTGGAGAGCGGCGGCGGCTCAGTGATCAACATGGGCTCGATCGGCGGCGTGGCCGGAATCAAGTTCACCTCGCTGTACGGCGCCAGCAAGGCAGGCCTGCACTCGCTGACGAGGTCGTGGGCCGCGGAGCTGGCCGCCGACGGTGTACGGGTGAACACCGTCGCGCCGGGCCCCACCGTGACGGATGAGAACGAGGAACTCCGCCCCCTCCTGGAGGAGATCGCCGAGAGCAACCCCGACAAGCACATGGGCAGCGCACAGGAGACCGCCGCGGCCGTGATCTTCCTGGCCGGTGACGAGGCGTCACACGTTCACGGTGTACTGCTGCCCGTGGACGGCGGGGCCCTCGCGGTCTGAGGACGGGGCCGGCTCGGCGCGGTGACGCCGGGCCGGCCCGCGATCCCTCACGGTCGGGGTCAGTGGGCGGAGCCGAGGGCGCGTGCGTCGCCCTCGATGAGCGCCGCACGGCCGGGGTTCAACGACTTGCCGGACTGCAGCTTCGCCCAGGTGCCGAGGAGCGTGTACTGCTTCAGACCCAGCATGGCCGTCATTGAACTGACGGAGGTGTCCTTGGCGCCGGAGGTGAAGATCAGGTGCGCCAGGCCCGTCGGGGTGGCGTCGAGGGTGAAGGTCCGGGTGTCCTCCGCGGTGCCGCCGGGCCCGGAGGCCACGGCGCGCAGCGTGTGCAGTCCGGCCGCCAGGGTGGTCAGGTCCAGCGGAGTTCCGGCGGTGACGGGCCGGCCGTCGAGGCTGAGGGCGACCGAGTCCGCGTGATCGCTCTGCACGGCCGGCAGGGGGGACTGCGCACGGTCCAGCACCGCGGAGGCGGCGGGAGAGGTGATCGCGACCTTCGGCTCGGCCGGAGGCGTCGCCCCGTCCTGGCGGAAGGCGCTGTTCCAGCCGCTCAGTTCGGTCGGCCGGTTGGTGATGATGCCGTCGACGCCCGCGCTTTCGAGGGCCTTCCAGCGGTCGGCGTCGTCCACGGTCCAGACCATCACGGCTACGCCGGCCTTGTGCAGGTCGGCGACGACGGACGGCTTCTTGCCGAGCGCGCCGTCCTCGGGGTTGTACGCGGCCAGGTGCAGCTCCTTGGCGAGCGCGACCGGATCGGCGTCCAAAGTGCTGCGCAGCAGGCCGAGGGGCAGGTCGGGGGCGAGTTCGTGGGTGTAGCGCAGGGCATCGACCTCGAAGCTCTGCACGAACACGCGTCCGGTCATGGCGTGGGAGCGGATGGTGTCCACGATCGTGGACACCTCGGCCTTGGTGTGCGCGCCCTTGATCTCCAGCAGGAGGTCGCCGCCGCGGGTGCGCAGGTCGTCCAGCTGGGCAGCCAGCGTCGGGACACGGGCTCCCTTGTAGTGGGGTGCGAACCAGGAGCCTGCGTCGAGGGCGTCGAGCTGGGTGGAGGTCAGCGAGCGGACCGGGCCGGTTCCGTCGGTCGTTCGGTCGACGGTGGCGTCGTGGAGGATGTAGGGAACGCCGTCCTTGCTGGGCTGGACGTCGTTCTCGATGAAATCGGCACCGCCCCGGCGGGCGATCTCCTGGGAGACCAGGGTGTTCTCGGGGGCAGCAGAGGAGGCACCGCGGTGGCCGATGACGGTCAGTGGGGCTCCGGCCGGGCGGATGTAGCTCTGCGGCGGGAGTTCGGTCACCTTGAGGTCGTCGTAGGAGGCGGAGGCGCCGTTCACCAGCAGGCCCTGGACACCGTCCGCGGAGCGGGCGACCTTCGCGGTCCGCATGATCTCTTTGCCGTCGAAGTACCAGACGGCCTTGGTGCCGTGCACCTCCGCCGCGATCTTCACGTCCTTGCCGGTTCCCGCGCTGGACGGTGCCGCATGGGTGTCCGTGACGTTCCAGGTGTTCGAGGAGGTGCGCTGGGCGAACTCCAGCCCGTTGGCGGCCGTGGTGCCGGTACGCATGGTGGCGATGGACCAGGGCACGGTCCCGCCCGCCGGCATGTCGAGTCCCATCGCGGTCCAGCGTGCGGTGTCGACGGCCGACTCGAAGCGCGCGGTGAGCTCGATGCGGTAGTCGTTGAGGTGCTCGCCGAAGGTGATCCGGCTCAGCTGTGACGAGCTCGCGGAACTCCCGTACAGACGACCGTCCTTGACCTGCCAGGTGCCCTCCGCCGACCGGAACCCCTCGGGGAGGGTGCTTCCGGAGAAGTCCGAGGAGACGACGACCCGGCCCGGGCCGGTTCCGGCCGGCGGTGCGGAGTCGTCGGCGAAGGCGATCGCCGGAAGGGACAGGGCGACCAGCGCGGATGCCAGGAGGGCGAGGCCTGGGCGTGGAGTACGTGAGGTACGAGAAGTACGAGGCATGCGAGTGACGTTAGGAAGTTCCGGCGATCGATCGGGCCCCTTGCGGGTGAACACCGGCAGGCGGGAAGAAGTCCAGTCGCGGCGACGGCTCGAAACACGGTGCACCATCTGCTCCCTCACACGGGCGGCGGAGTCGTACAGCCCGGAGCCGGCCGGCCCCTGACCGCTGAGCGTAACCGTGCCAAGCCGCCGTGGCGCGGAGGGCGCTCGACCGCTCCGCCGTCGCCCGTTCGGATCGTCGCCGGCCGGGAGCCCGGTCCCCGTGGGACCTGACAGGCACCCGGCCGGCGACGCCGGATCAGGTCACCGGGGGCAGGTTCGGGCCGGTCGTACCCAATTGCTCCGCGGCCACGACCTGGGGAACGGGCCAGGTCACCCCCGGTGGCGGCCAGCTCTGGCCGGTCTCTCGCAGGAAGTCCGCAGGGGGCTCGTACAGGGGCGGTTGGCTGCCGTCGGGCAGCATTGACGCCCACCGAAGGCCGGCGGTGCGCCCCTCGAACTCCTGCCGCATCGCGTCCAGCCGGTCGGGCTGCTCGATCAGGTCGACGGCGGCCGCCGCCAGATACCTGGCGGCGGAGAGCAGGGCCTGGTGGCCGATGTTGGTCGAGGCAGTCGCGGTGACACCCCAGTTGTGGTTCGGGATGCCGGGCGGGTAGGCCGCCGAAAGCAGTACCGCGGTGGGCGCCTGCCAGCTGATGTCGGCCGTGTCGGTGGCCAGGCCACCGGTGTACCCGGCTGCCGGCGGCGCCAGCGGGGTCAGCTCGGTGGGCATGCCCACTTCCGGCCGGCCGAGGGACTTCTGCAGGGTCTTCGCCAGCGCGTGGTCCGCATCCGTGAACCGGGGAGCGCCGATCTGCCGCATGTTGTCGTTGAGCAGCTCCGCACCCGCCTTGTTGGCCAGCAGGTTCCACGTGGCCGAGTGGAACTTGTGCACCAGGCGGGTCTGACTGGCCTGTGCCGCGGCCTTCGCACAGTCCACGAGCTTGTCGTAGAGGACCCTCGCCCGGTCGGGGCTGCCCTCCCGGACGAAGAACCAGATCGAGCACATGTCGGGGGTCACATTGGGGGCGCCGCCGCCGTTGATGATCGCGTAGTGGAACCGTCCCGAGGGTGCGACGTTCTTCTCCCGCAGGTACTCCGACATCGTGGCCATGATGAGGGCACCGTCGAGACCGCTCTTGTTGCCCAGCGGCGTCCCCCCGTGCCCCGATGCGCCGAGGAAGGTGAACGTCGTCGATATCAGGGCACTGGTGGTGTTCCAGAACGGCACCGTGATGTTGAAGGGGTGCCAGTCCAGGAATGCGTCCAGCCCGTCGTAGACGCCTGCCTTGACTGCGTAGGCCTTGCCGACGAGTTGTTCCTCGCCCGCGCTGCCGAACAGTTTGACCGTGGCCTTCAGGCCGTGTGCGCGGATCGCGTGCGCCACAGCGATGGCGGCGGCGGTACCGCCCGCGCCGAGGGCGTTGTGCGCGTCCCCGTGCCCGGCACCGTACGTGGGTCCGTAGGCGTCGTGGTGGTAGACCAGCGGGTCGTGGCTGGACACACCTCGCTTCTGGGAGAGTCCCGGCAGCGCGTCGTATTCGGCGTTGAATCCCAGGACGGGACCGCCCTCACCGTAGGTGGCGACGAAGGCGGTGGGGAATCCGGCGGAACCCCACTCCACGGTGAAGCCGTTGTCCTGCAGCAGCCGGGCGGTGGCGAGCGAGGACTTCCACTCGCGCAGGGACAGTTCGGCGTGCTGCCACACCTCGTCGCTCAACTTGGTTATCGCGCCGGCGCTTTTGCTGATCCAGTCCAGCGCCGTCTCCTTCGCCGCGGTGCTGCGGGCCAGGCCGCTCGGGGGCCGGTAACCCGCGGCAGTCACGCCGGTGCTCTCGTCGTAGCCAAGGGTCGCGGCCAGCACGGGGTCGGCCTGGAGGATGGCCGCGGTCGTCGCCGAGGCGCCGAGTCCGAACATCTTGAGCAGGCGCCTGCGGCCCGGGTCCAGTTCATTCACGTCAGGGTCGTTCCTCGCGGGATCGGGGTGAGGGTTTGTGAGGGGCCGGGACTCGGCGGAAACCTGTGAGTGAGATACGTGTTTCCCAGTGCACACCGGTGTTGCCGTCTCCGGAGAGAGGCGGTGTGCGAGTGATCCGGCGGCGCCCTCACAGCATCGTCGAAGTCTAACTGAACGGTGAAGTGCCTACCTTGACGGACCGGAACCCACACCACGGTGTGTTTCCTTCCCACCGCGGCATGGCAGGATCACCCCCACCCAGGCCGCGCCGCAGCGGCAAGGGTCCACACTCCACCGAACGACTCCGAGAGAGCGTGCAGACGTGCGTATACGTGCCTTTCACCGGAAGCACAGCCGGAGATACACAGTGATGTCAGCGGTCCTTGCGGCCGCCGCCGGGATCGGGATGGCGGCCACGGGGACCACGCCCGCCGGTGCCGCGCCGACCGCCGCTGTCGTCGACACGGGCGGTACGGTCCTGTCGCACCGGGCGCCGGGACGCACCGGGGACCTGGGCGTGACCTTCGGGTTCTCCACCCGGACCCTGGCCGGGGGGCCGTACGAGAACCAGAGCAACCGGATCGACAACCTGCCCCTGTATCAGGCGGCCACGGGATCGTCCGACCGGTTCTGGGACAACTACGTCGAAGAACTGGTCACCTCCGGCGTCGACTTCGTCGCCATGGTCACCCGCGGTTACGTACCCGGTTCCGCGGTGCCCAACCAGGGCGGGGACCCACGAGCGATCACCGGGCTGGTCAACGCCATCAAGCGCGGTGGATATGCAGACAGGCTGAAGGTCGCCGCGTTCGACGACACACCGGCCTCGATGACCGACAAGAAGAACCAGGTCAAGCACAAGACCGGTGGCTACTCGCCGGTCTTCGACATCGGCGACACGAGCGGGGCCGGCGAGGGCGGCTACCAGTACCTCTGGGACAACGACCTCAGGGCGTACTTCCAGTCCGTGCCGGACGAACTGCGCTACAAGGTGAACGGTCAGCCGGTCGTCTACCTCTGGTCCAACAACACATTCGCCTTCTCCGGCCAGGGCGGTGGAAACTCGGCCCGGCTGCTCCAGCACGTCCGCTCGCAGGCGCAGTCCGAGTTCGGCCAGAGCCCCTACTTCGTCGTCGACAACAGCTGGCTGAAGAACGACTCCGCGGTGGCGCCCGTCGTGAACGGAGCGAACGGCTGGTTCGGAGTGCCCAGCCCGGCCTATACCAACACGACCTTCAACGGTCAGTCCTACGGCGTCGCCGTGCCCGGCTTCCGTTTTGTGTCCGGGGCCACCAACATGGTGATCGACCCCGACCACGGCAAGACGCTGGTGAACAACCTGGAGGCCACCGTCAACGGTGGCGACAGGATCACTCTGTTCGAAGGGTTCACCGACTGGGAGGAGAACGCCGCCCTGTGGCGCACCCGGAACGCGCCGTACACCACGACGCAGCGTGACTATCCGAACCAGAACCTCAACATCCTCCGCCGCTACTCGAAGGATCCCTTCCCTGCCGGCATGGTCGTCCAGGCGGAATCCGCGGACGCGGTGAGCGACACCACGGCCGGCAACCTCTGGGCCGTCTACCGCGACGACGACCTCGACGTCCAGGCCACCACCGACACGGGGGGCGGCTGGAACGTCGGCAGCACGGCAACCGGCGAATGGTTGCAGTGGCGTGAGGTGCCGATGCAGGGCACCGAGAACCTCAAGGTCCGCGTCGCCACACCGAACAGCGGCTCCCAGCTGCGGTTCGTCGTCGACGGCGTCGCGGGACCTGTCGTGGACGTGCCCAACACCGGGGACTGGCAGACCTGGCAGACCATCGACGCCGGAACGTACCAGTTCTCCCCCGGCACGCATCACACGGTGCAACTGCAGCAGGTGTCGGGCGGCCAGAACATCAACTGGTGGCGGGCCGACCGGGCCGCAGAACCGACGGGGCGGATCAGCGGATACGGCGGCAAGTGCGTCGATGTCGCCGGAGCCGACTCGACCGACGGCACTGCCGTCCAGCTCTACACCTGCAACGACACCGCCGCACAGTCGTGGACCAAGGCGGCGGACGGCAGCCTCAAGGCCCTGGGCAAGTGCATGGACGTCACCGGTGGCGCCACGGCCAACGGCACCAAGGTACAGCTGGCCACCTGCAACGGCGGCGGCGCCCAGAAGTGGCAGCCTGCCACGTCGAGCGGCCTGGTCAACCCGCAGTCCGGCCGATGCCTCGACGCGACCGGACCGAGCTCGGCCGACGGCACGCGTCTGCAGATCTGGGACTGCGCGGGCAGCGCCAACCAGAAGTGGGCCCTGCCGGGCTGAGACGGGCGCGGGCCGTCCGATGCGGAACGGCTCTGAATAGACGGCCCGCCGCCCTCTCCTACGGCCCCCTGCCTTCATCACAGAAGCAGGGGGCCTTCGGCATGCGAACCTCTCCCCGCCTGAGCCTCGGCGCCCCCTCGCCAGGTAAGCACGGGCGACACGAGGGCTCCGTGTGCGAGAGGCGCCTGGTCGGCCAACGCGTTCACCTGGCCCGCTTCCCGCTTTGACAGAGGGCCCACCTATCATCATAATTGCCCAGTCAATGAAATTTGTACGTCACCCCACACGCACAGGACCAAGCCTCGCATGGACGATGAGCCCGGCCGGACGCGAACGTCCACTGCGGCCCGCTTAAGGACTGCCCCGTAATCCCTGGTGGATCAGCGCGCGGCGTCAGATGCGGCGCATCGCGGGGCGGTGGGACATCCGCATATTGGATGCATTGGGGCGTTCCGACAACGCGGCGAGGCGCCGTAGCTGTCGTCGTACGCCCGCCAGGGGTTACGGGACAGCCCTTGGACACCGAGACGGATGGCCGAACTCGGCTCATTTCCTGAACGGTCGAACCGCCGCGCGGCGATGACGCGGCCGCCCGGCTCCGTACCTCGAAGACCCCCGCAGCACAGAGGGGTCCACATCGGCGCGCGCGGTAAGGCGAGGGCCACCTCGAGGCGGTTCACTCCGGCGAATGCACCTCACGCACGGTGCCGGACGCGTGGGCGCGGCCGATTCCATGGGTAACCAACGATTAATTAATTGTTTGGTCAATTATTTATGTGTGTTGGCGGCACTTGGCTCGTCGGCGACGTGACCTCATTACTTTGCATCATCACGGGACCTTTCTCGCGTCACGCGGGTGCCTCCGCGCCCCCCGGTGTGGGAGTTCCCTCGCCGGAGGCTTCAGCTCCGGCACATGTTTCTCAGCAGGCCGATGCCTCGGGCACCGGCTTCCGGCAACCAATCCAGGAGAGTGGGCGTCATGGCGGCGACCGACGGCACGAACACGAGCGTCACGGGATCCGACGGAGTTCTCTACAACGCCACGCCCGCGGAACTCAAGGAGAAGGCCGGAGAAATCATCACCACCCAGGGGACCGTGCAGGGCGAACTCTCCAGGCTGAAGGACTACGTGATCGGTCTGGAAGCCTCGTGGGCCGGCATCGCGGCTGACACGTTCCAGCAGTTGATGAGCGAGTGGGACATACACGCGGCACACCTGCAGGACGCGCTGCTCGGCATCGCACACGGCCTGCAGAGCACCGCCAACAACTACACCGAGGGTGAGCACGTGAACCTGACGAATCTCAACAACGTGCATCTTCCGCCCGCTCGCCTGTCCTGACAACGGCACGCACCGCGCCACGCCCGCTGCACACACCCATTCGTCGGAGGAACCAATATGCCCGATATCGAAGGCAGTAACATCCGCGTCGGACGCGGCCTGGAAGGCGCTGGGCCCTATCTCAACGGCCAGGCGGATCACATCATGGGTGAACTGCACACCCTGAGGAGTCACCTCGCCTCGCTGATCGACACCTGGAACGCCCAGTCCGCGACCGACTACCAGGCACGCATGCATGAGTGGGACACGGCCGCCATCGGCCTGTTCGGCAGCGAGGCGGAGGACGGCGTGCTCGGCGAGATCGCAAAGGCGCTGGGGGTCAACTGGGGCAACTACGTCGACGCCGAGGAAGCCAACATAAAGACGTGGAACTCCACACACTGATCCCGCAGATCTGCACGACCCCGCCGCACGGCCCGCAGGGCCCTCGTCGACGTGTGACAAGGAATTACCTCAGTGGAGAATGAACGCTGCCACGTGACCGTGGTAGGAGCGCGACGGCGGGTGGATCTCGCGATACCCGCGGACGCGGCCATCGCCGAGTACACGCCGGCGCTGCTCGAACTCGTCGGGCAGGTGGAGTTCGACGAGACCTTCCCCCCGGTCTGGTCGCTCGCTCTGCCGGGCGCACCGCCGTTCGCACCGGAGAACTCGCTTCGCGAGTCCGGCATCACGGACGGTGCGACGCTGTACCTCCGCGACGCGGCGGCGGGCGAATCCGATGAACCCGTGGTCACCGACCTCGAGGAGTCGGTCGCCGGCGCCGACAGGGACATGCCCGCGTGGGGCCGTAGGCCGCGGGCCTACACCACCATGGTCCTGGGCCTGTTGAGCTTCATCGCAGGGTTCGTGGTGCTGGCGTCGACAGGGGGCCGGGACACGGTGCTGCCGGCCACCGGTGCCGGGGCGATCGTCGTCGCCTTCACCCTCACCCTCCTGGCCTGGCACGCCACCCGCCAGGGCTGGTCCCTCGCGCTGGGCCTGCGGCTGATCATGGCGTGCTCAGCCGTTCCGCTGCTCGCTGTCGGCGCCGCGTCGCTGCCGGCCGCCACCACGAGCACGGCATCCACGCTGACGGCTCTGAGCGCGGGGGCTCTGCTGGGGGCGCTTGCCGCCCTTCTGGCGCTGCGCCACGCGACGACCTTGATGGCGGTGGCGACCACCGGCATCACGCTGCTGCTGACGGTGTGCCTGACCCTGGGCGGCGCCTCGCTGCCGGAGGCGTCCGCCGTGGTGGCCGTCAGCATGATGGCGGTACTCAGCGCCGCCCCCAAGGTCGCCGGCCATTTCGCGGTACTGGCAGGGACCTCCGGCACGGGGGCGGAGGCGTACGGGGACGAGGCCGACGTACTGCGCCTGGTCAAGCGTGGCCAACAACTGCTGGTCGGGACGAACCTCCTGGGCTCCCTCGTCGCCGCAGCGTGCCTGGTGATCCTGGGCACCACGGACCAGCCCTTCGCGGTGGCCCTGGCGGCCTGCCTGGGTCTCGCCCTCATTCTTCGGGCGGGACTGCTCACGATGGCGCCTGCCGTCGTGCCGATGGTGACGGCCGGATCGGTAGGCCTCGCGACCACGCTGATCCGAGCGCCGGCGAACTTCGGCGCTCCGCACTGGGCAGGTGCCGTCACGCTGCTCGGTGCGGCCGCACTGACCCTGGCGTTCGGCCTGGCCCGGGCCTTTCGGGAGGACGGTGCCGACGAGCGGCCCTCGTGGATCGACCCGCTGTCCGGATTCCTCCTGCTGGTCTCCGTTCCGCTCGCGGTGGGCGTCTTCGATGTGTACGCGTCCCTGCTGAACTCGGGGCAGACGCCGTGACGGTGCCGGGGAAGGGAGCGCGACGCCGGTGAAGCGCAACGTGCTGCGGGTGGCGGACCGCGGCTGGGGAACCTATCGCACCGTCACGGCCGCGCTGCGGGTCGCCGGCGAGGGCGCGGTGATCCATGTGCAGCCGGGCGTCTACCGGGAAACCCTGTCCCTCGACGCCGCGGTCACCGTGCTCGCGGAGAAGGGCCCGGGGACCGTGCGGATCGCGGCCCCGCACGGTCCCGCGCTCAGCGTGAGCGGTGGCGGGCCCGTGCTGCGGGACATCTCGTTCGAGGGCGCGCCGAGCGGCGGCCCGTCGGTACTCATCGGTGGCGGCACCCCGGTCCTGGAACAGTGCACGATGACCGGCGGTGGGATCGAGGTCATTCGCGATGCCACGGCGGAACTCCGCTCCTGCACCGTCGAGGACACCGTCCAGTCCGGCGTGCACGTCACCGGCACGGCTCACGTGGTCCTGGAGGACTGCGTCGTACGGTCGGCGGCGGGGCACGGGCTGGCACTGAGCGACGCCGCGCGGGCGGAGGTACGCCGGACGACCCTCGAACGGTTCACCGGGTGCGGGGTCGTGATGGCCGGGGAGTCGCTGGCCACGTTCGACGAGTGCACCGTCCGGCACACACGTGACGCGGCGGTACTCGTGCACACCCCGGCACGTCTGCTGATGCGCGAATGCCGGCTGCACGACACCCGTGCCCAGGGGCTGGTCATGGCTGACGGTCCCGGCATCACAGCCCCGGCCGAACCGGGCGCCGACCGTGCCTCGGCAGCAGCAGGCCGGGAGGAACCGCAGATCCGGCTGGAGAAGTGCGAAGTTTTCCGCACCGGGCACGAAGGCGTGCTGGCGGGTGGCGAGGCCGCGCTCCGGCTCCGGGACTGTCACGTCCGAGACACGGGCGGGGCGGGGGTGATCGCGGCGGGTGCGTGCCGGGTGGAGCTCGACGGGACGCGGGTGGTCGACGTGCCCGGTACGGGCCTGGCCGCTCTGGACAGCGCCGAACTGTCGGTGAAGGGCGGGACCGTGGCCCGGACCGGCGCCAACGGTGTGCACGGCACGGGCACCTGCACGGTCCGCCTCACCGAGTGCGAGATCTCGACGACGGGCTTCACTGCCCTCCACTTCGGTGGGAGCGCTCGGGCCCACCTGCGTTCCTGCACGGTGCGGGACAGCAGGCAGCACGCCGTCCGGGTGGAGGAGGCCGCGGATCTCGTCGCGGAGGACACGCGGGTGGAGCACGCGCGCATGACCGGCTTCGACGTGCGGGACGCCGACGTGGTGCTACGCCGGTGCGTGATCAGTGGGACGACCACCGGCATCAGGCTGGACACCAGGCACCGTCCGCTGCTGGAGGGCTGCGAAGTGCTCCGCCCCACCGGGACGGGTATCGAGATCGCGGCCGCCACGGGCGCCGTGGTGCTCGGCGGGCGGGTGGAGGGCGCCGGGTCGGCCGGCGTCTTCCTCGACGAGCGCAGTGAGGCTGTGGTCGAGGAGTTGACCATCGCCGACACGAAGGGCAGCGGACTGGTGATCTGGTCCGGAGCCCGGCCCCGGGTGCGTTCGGTGTCCATCTCGGGCACCGGGAAGAACGGCGTGTACGTCGGTGACGGAGCCGAGGGGCTGCTGGAGGACTGTTCAGTGGCCGCCACCGGCTACCCCGCCGTGTACGTCGGGGCCGGGGCCTCTCCCGTGCTGCGCCGGTGTCTGGTGCACGACACCGACGAGGACTTGTCCCAGGCCGACGATGCCGCTGCACGCTTCGAGCACTGCCGCACCAGCAACGTCAAGGTCACCACCATGCCGACGGAGGCCGGGGGCGAAGTGGCCGCGGCGGGCGCCGGGCGGATCGCGGTGGCCGGTTCAGCTGCCCCCGAGGCGGACGAGCGGGAGGCCGCGGCCGCGGGACAACTTCCCGAGCTGCTGTCCGAACTCGACCGCCTGGTGGGCCTGGAGGGCGTCAAACGGGAAGTGGCGTCCATGGCCAAGGTGATGCAGATGGTCAAGCGACGCCAGGAGGCGGGTCTGCAGCCGCCGCCTCTGAGCCGGCATCTGATCTTCGCGGGTAATCCGGGCACCGGCAAGACGACGGTCGCACGACTGTACGGCCGGCTTCTCGCAGCGCTCGGCCTGCTGGCCAACGGGCATTTGGTGGAGGCCGACCGAAGCGCTCTGGTCGGCGAATACGTGGGACACACCGCGCCGAAGACCACGGCTCTCTTCCGACGGGCCTTGGGCGGTGTGCTGTTCATCGACGAGGCGTACGCCCTGGTCCCGGCGGGGCAGAGCAACGACTTCGGACAGGAGGTCATTTCCACCCTGGTCAAGCTCATGGAGGACCACCGTGACGAGGTCGTCGTGATCGCGGCGGGCTACCCGGAGGACATGGAGCGCCTCATCGACTCCAATCCGGGCCTTGCGTCACGCTTCACCCGGACCCTCACCTTCGACGACTACTCCTCGGCCGATCTTGTACGGATCGTGGAGCACCAGGCCACCAGCCACGAATACGGGATCGGCGAGGACACCGCGTCGGCTCTGCTCGCGCACTTCGAGGCGACCGAGCGGACCGAGCGCTTCGGCAACGGCCGGACGGCCCGTCAGACGTTTCAGCGGATGACCGAACACCATGCGATGCGAGTGGCTGACCTGGCCGCCCCCGATGACCGGGACCTCACAGCGCTGCTGCCCGCCGACGTGCCCCCGGCGGTGACCGGATGAACCGGCGCCGTGGGCACATCGGAGGTTTCGGGGCGTCAGGCTCCGCTCGTGACTGGGCCCGGCGGTTCGGGGAAGCGGGAGGCCCGGTCGACGCGGCCGTAGGACTGGCCGGAGTTGTTGATCATGGCTATGAAGTTGCCGAGCAACTGGAAGGAGTTGCTCTGCATGGCGAGAGCCTTCTGCATCGCCGGGGCGATGTGCCTGGCGAACTCCTCACCGATCTGCGCCAGGGTCTCCTGGTCCCCGTTGTCCCGGTCCTCCTTGGACTGGTAGTACCCCGTGTTCGGCGTCGCGCTGCCCGTGTTCATCGCAGCGATCGGCGAGCCCGGGTGCTTGGGTCCCCAGAAGTCCGGCGCATGCACCGCGGCGTCGACCCGGGCGCGCAGCGTCTCGTAGTCGGAGATGGCATTGCGGCCCTGGGCCAGCAGCGTGTTCTCGGTCGCCCGCACCGTGGGTCCGTCGAAGAGGATCGGGCCGCTGTCGGCGACGGCGCTCACCGACTGGCCGCTCCCGGTGCCACCGTTCGGGTCGAGGTTGAAGCTCGGCGGTGCGGTCCATCCGACCGACATGGTGGGGACCAGGTGACCGAGGTCCTTCCCTGCGTCCGGATCATCGACGGGACCGTCGTCGGATCCCGAATGATTCTCATGGGGACTAGGCATTCTCTTCTCCCGTGTGCGCGTCCGGCTTTGACGCCGGCCCGGTGCGTGGATCGGCCGTCACCGGCCAACAGCATCTTGACACATCGGAAAACCGAAGTGATAGGCCGGACCTCGCGTCACGGGAATCCTACGGACGACTACGGCCCGAATCCGGTAAGGCAGCAGGAAGGAGCGTGAATTATGCCTAAAATGACCGCAAGTGAGTTCAAGGTCGCATTGAGTGAACTCCACAGCGCAATCGGTCTCGTGCGCACGGAAAGTGGACATGTCTCCGATCTGATCAATGAGATCGAGAGGAATTTCAACGAGGCTCATACCTACTGGCAGAGCCCGTCGGCCTCGACGTTCGAGCGGACGTCCACGTGGTTCACCATGGCCTCACGCGAACTCGAAGCCCTGCTGGCGGAGATGGTGCGGCGGATGCAGACCGCCTACAACAACTACGTCGACGCCGAACGTGCCAACACTCACAACACCGGAGGCTGAGCATGCCCGACAACGCGGACTACGACGTCAGCACCTTGAAGGTCGATCCCGGGCCCCTCGGCGCCGAGGGCGAAAGAATGCTGACACTCGCCAATGAGATGGGTGAGGCAATCATCCGCATCAACAATACGGTCGCCGATCTGACGCTGGGGTGGGTGGCGCCCAGCGCCGAGGAGGCGCACCTTTTCGGCGAGCGCTGGATACGGGTGATGACGCAGATGTTCGGCCAGAAGGACGGACCCACGGGTGTATTGCCTGCCATGGCCGGCGGAGTTACGGGTACGGCTGTCGGTTTCAGTCATGTCGAACTCGAACTGGAAGCAGCCTTCGACAATTTCTCGAACGAGCTCGCCGTACCCTCCGGCGACGGCGGCACCGGCCCCGTCGATCACACCGGATCCGAATTCCCCATCACTCAGGATTTCCCGAACTAAATGACCAGGAAAGACTTCCACCGCCCGGCGAGAACGTTTCCGCCCTCGGTCCCGGAGCAGCAGGTCGCACTGGCGGCCCCGCCACAGAAGGCCGCACAGAATCAGGCCCAGACATGGCTGTACATGCTGCTGCCACTGCTCAGCAGTGTCAGCATGGCCGCCTACATGGTCACCTTCGGCAAGACGTGGATGATCATGCTTGGCATCGGCTTCGTCGTCATCTCCGTCGGGGTCATGGTCCTGGTACGAACGCAGACCAAGAACGCCAGCCGGCGTACTCAGTACCGTCAGCGCGACCGGTACGTGGAGTACCTCGCAGACATCCGAGGGCAGGCGAGGAAGTCGGCCGCGGCCCAGCGCGCGGTCAACGCCTTCGTCCACCCGGGCCCGCAGCGGCTGTGGGCGATCGCCACCACCGGTCCGCGACGCGTCTGGGAGCGCCGGCCCTCTGATGCCGACTTCCTGAAGCTCAGGCTCGGCATCGGCCGGGGGCAGCCGGCCATGCGCATCACGCTGAGCAGGCACAGCGATCCGACGACGGAACACGACCCCGAGTCTCAGCGTCGGGCGGAACGGCTCTCCAAGGACTTCGAGTCTGTCACCCTCCAGCCTGCCTGGGTCGACCTGGCGAACACCGGTGTCCTCAGTCTTCTCGGTCCGGAGAACCGCACCGCCGAACTCGCCGGTTCGCTGCTGATGCAGCTCGCGGTGCTCCACGCTCCCGACGACGTCCAGATCGCCGCCCTCACTCCGGGCGAGGACCACTCCTGGGGGTGGGTGAAGTGGCTGCCGCACGCGCGTCAGCCGGGACGGACGGACCTCGTCCCCATGGTCGCGGACAGCCTCGACGGCATCGCCGACCTCCTCCAGTCCCAGGTGGACCGGCTTCGTGAGGAGCGCGCCGAGCGCGCGGTCTCGCTCGGTCTGCGCCGGGAGGCGAGGGCGTCGAAGCATCTCGTGGTCGTCCTGGACGGGTTCCGTCCGGACGCCGAGTGGGCGCGTCTGCCGCTCGTGTCCGACCTGTTGGCAGAGGCCGGCCCCGACTCCGGTGTCCACGTCGTCTGTCTGGTGGGCAAGGAGAGTGAGGAACCGGGCAGGGTCGACGCGCGGGCCCGGGTCGACGCCGACGGAAATCTCCGACTGGAAACGCGGCACCCCGGGCTGGTGCAGACAGTGGAGGACGCGGTTGCCGACGTGCCACCGCGGCGGCTCGGCGAACAGGTGGCCAGGGCGCTGGCTCCGCTGCGGCTCTCGGGCGAGCAGGAACAGGTCCTCGCACGTGCCGTCGCGCTGCCCGAGATGCTCGGTGTGAGCGACCTCGGTTCGTTCGACCCCACCGACCTGTGGCGCAAGCCCGAGGACGAAGCTCTGCTGCGGCTGCCGATCGGCTTCACGGGCGACGGCACCCCTCTCGTCCTCGATCTCAAGGAATCCGCGCTCGGTGGCATCGGCCCGCACGGCCTCGTCGTCGGCGCGACGGGCTCGGGTAAGAGCGAACTGCTGCGCACCCTTGTCACGGGTCTGACGATGACACACGCCCCTGAGCATCTCAGCTTCGTCCTGGTCGACTTCAAGGGCGGCGCCACCTTCGCCGGCGTGACCGAACTGCCCCACGTGGCGGGTCTGATCACCAATCTCGCCGACGACCTGGCGATGGTCGACAGGGTCCGTACTGCTCTCCAGGGCGAGCAGCAGCGGCGTCAGCAGATGCTGCGCAGGGCCGGCAACGTGGACTCCGTCCGGGAGTACCAGATCCTGCAGGAGGCAGGCGGAACCGATGTCGACGGCAGGCCGCTGGAGCCGATGCCGTACCTGATGATCGTCGTGGACGAGTTCGGCGAACTCCTCGCCCAGCGAGGTGACTTCATCGAGCTCTTCGTCCAGATCGGGCGGGTCGGACGAAGCCTCGGCATGCACCTGCTGCTGGCCACCCAGCGCCTGGACGAAGGGCGTCTGCGCGGTCTGGAATCGCACCTTTCGTACCGGATCTGCCTGCGCACCTTCAGCGCCCAGGAGAGCCGGGCCGTGATCGGGACGCCCGACGCCTACCGCCTTCCGTCCATACCCGGATCCGCCTATCTCAAGGTCGACGAGTCCGTGTACGAGCGCTTCCGTGTCGCCCACATCTCCGGCGCTTATCAGGAGGACGACGAGCGAGCCCCGGTGACCGGACCGCGGCCCGTCCCGGTGCCGTTCACGCTGCGGACGGCGGAGGAGGCCCGGGCGGAGGACAACGACGAGGCCGAGACCTCCGTGACACTCGCCAGGCCACTGCCCGGTCAGCGCACCGAGATGCAGGTGGCGGTGGAGCAGGTGAGGGCGCACGGCAATTCCGTGCACCAGGTTTGGCTGCCGCCTCTGCCCTCGGGGATCGAGCTGGACTCGATGCTGGGCCCGGTCACCACCGACAAGGAGCGCGGCTTCCACTCCCAGCTCTGGCCGGACGGCGGCAACCTCTCCTTCCCGATCGGTGTGGTGGACCTGCCCAGTCGGCAGGAACAGCGCGCCATGCTCCTCGACCTGTCCGGACAGCAGGGCAACCTGATCGTGGTGGGCGGGGCGCAGTCCGGCAAGAGCACCCTGCTGCGTTCTCTGATGACGAGCGCCATGCTCACGCACACCCCTCACGAACTGCAGTTCCTCGGCATCGATTACGGCGGCGGAAGTCTCGCCGGCCTGGAGCGTGCGCCGCACGTGGCGGGCATCACGAACCGGCACGACGAGGCCCGCACCGGACGCGCGCTGTCCGTGGTGCGACAGCTGACCGACGACAGGGAACAGCTCTTCCAGGAACTGCGCATCGACTCCGCGGCGGACTTCCGCCGGCTCCGCGACGAGGGCGCGCTGCCCGACGGTGTCAATGCCGCCGACATCGTCCTCGTCATCGACAACTGGGCAGGCCTGCGGACGGCCGTGGAGGACGCCGAGCAGGTCGTGCCCGATATCGCGGTGCGCGGCCTCGGTGTGGGCATCCACCTCGTGCTGACCGCCAACCGCTGGGCGGAACTGCGTGCCAACCTGCGCGACACCATCACGGGCCGGCTCGAGCTCCGGCTCACGGAACCCGCCGAGTCGGAGATCTCCCGGCCTCTGGCCCGGCAGTTGCGTGCGTTCCTGCCGGGGCGAGGCATCGTGGCTCCCGGCAACGTCTTCCACGCGGCTCTCCCCCGCCTGGACGGCATGGCGTCGACCGATGGCCTCAGCAAGGCACAGGAGGCGCTGGTGGACCGACTCGTCGCCGGCTGGACGGGCCCGGTCGCGCCACCGCTGCGGGTCCTCGCCGATCTCGTCACGCCCGAGGATCTGGGAGAGGCCTGTGCTGCCCTCCCGGGCGGGGCGGCCGCACTCCCCGCGAGCGCGGTGCCGATCGGAATCCGGGACTTCGACCTGAAGCCCGCGGTCCTCGACCTCGCGGCCGATGGACCGCACTTCTTGGTGTACGGCGACTCGGGCTCCGGCAAGACGTCGTTCCTGCGGTCATGGATGCGCGCGATGACGCAGCGGCACTCGGCCTGGGACCTGCGATTCATCGTCGTCGACTACCGGCGGGGGCTGCTGGGTGCCGTACCCGAGGACTACATCGGCGCGGTGGCGGGGGACCCCGATTCCTCGACCGCCTATCTGCAGCAGGTCGTGGAGAAGCTCAAGGAGCGGATGCCGCCTGCGGGGATCACGCCACGCGAACTGAAGAAGCGCGACTGGTGGGCCGGGCCGGAGCTGTACGTCGTCGTGGACGACTACGACCTGGTTGCCGGCAGCGGCGCGACCGGACGGGGGCCGCTGGCGGTGCTGAGCGACTACCTTCCCCAGGCGGCCGAGATCGGGCTCCATGTGGTGCTCGCCCGAAGAAGCGGCGGGATGGGCCGCTCGTTCGCCGATCCGGTGGCGGGCCGGATCCGGGAACTCGGCTCCGCCGGCCTGATCCTGTCCGGTGATCCCCGCGAAGGAGCCGTGCTCGGGGACCAGCGGGCACGGCGTCTGCCGCCCGGCCGCGGCATCCTCGTGTCCCGCCGCAGCGGTGCTGGCCTCGTCCAGATGGTCCACGACAGCGCAGAGGAGTAGGGCCGGTCTCCCCCGTGCCGCGACCGCCGTTTTCCACGCCCGATCCCATGACCCGTGGGCGGCCCACCTGAGGGCCGCCCACCTGTGAGGAACCAACGCCATGCCAGCTCATTTCGACGACTCGCAGATCCGCGAACTCGGCAACATGTGGATCAGCGACGGTGTGCGACTTCATGAGTACCTGGGGACGATGCACGGAAGTGTGCAGTCCATGGCCGGCGGGTGGACCGGTAAGGCGGGCCGCGCGGCACAGCTGGTCTGGAACGGAGTGGCCGACCACAACATCTGGCACGCCATCTGGGAAGCGGGCTACGTCGCCCAGGAGATCGGCAAGGCGATCATCAGCTATGCGGACGAGCTGCAGAAGACGATCAAGGAGATCAACCGGGCCCATCTGATCGAGGCGCTCACCACGGTCTTCGGCATGGTTCTGGGCATCGCCTCGTTCGGCATCGCCCCTCTGCTGAGCCGCATCGCCACCGTAGTCGGCGAAATCGTGGAGAGCATCATCGCGAGCATCTCCAAGCTCGCGGCGGCAGCCGCCGCGATCGGCCGTGCGGCCGCCTTCACCGCCGACTCGGTTCTCAATGCGGCCCTGACACTCGGCACCGACTTGCTCGCCGACGTTCTGGGGTCAGCGACTGTCCACGCTCCGGTCACGATCGACTGGCAGGGCGAGGGCATCAACATGGGCCTGGGCGTGTGGATGGGCGCTGGTATGGGCGGTATCGACGAGCACTTCCTGGAGCCGCGCACCACCACGGGCAAGGGACTGGTCGATGTCCCGTCGCCCACGCCCACCACTCCGACCCCCGCGAACATCTCTCTCCCCAATACGTCGACGAGCGTCCACACGCCGATCCCCTCCCCGGTGAGCCTCACCCCGTTCAACATGAACTCGGTGATCGAGGCGAACCATATGCCGCCGACGAGCTCGGGCGCTCCGAGCCCGCAGACCGGCGCTCCGCGCACCGACGCGGGCAACGGCGGAGCCACGGCGTTGCCGGGGAACGTGCTGCCCTCCGGGAGCACTCCCGGCCAGACCACCGGTACCGGCCGACCCGGAAACGCGGGCCCGGGTGTCACCATGCCGACCGGCCCCGGCAAACAGGTCATGGTCGGCGCGAGCGAACAGGCGCCGCCGAACCAGGTCGGGGGCAACGTCGCCCCCACGTCCGGAACGCCGCAGGCCCACCTCGACGGGCCTCCCCGCAGCGTGGGCGACGGGCAGGGCAGGACCGACGTGGGTCCGACGGCGTCGCACGAGACCGGCGCGGGTGGCAAGGGAGTCACCACCGGAGGACCCGGCGTACGGAGCGAGGTGCCCCCAGCGACCACCGGGACTGCTCAGGCAGGTGGGACCGCGACGCCGCCTCCGAACACCGCCACGTCCCACGCAGTCGGCCCGGGCGGAGGGCACACCATCGGATCCAGCGGTGCGCCCACGTCCACCCACGGCGCGGCGAGCGCGGGCGTCGGGGGCGCAGCGACTCCGGGCCGGGGTCCAGGAACCCTCGAAGGCACCGGCGGGCCACGCACCCACGCGGATTCCGCGGTAGTGCCCGGAGACCGAGGCCCGGCGCAGACCGTCCCGGGAGCCACCACCAGGCCTGTCACCCCGGAGGCATCCGGCGGGGCGCGCCCCGCCCACGAAGCACCGCAGAACACACGCGGGACGAGCGGCCCGCACACCTCTGGCGCGAGCCGCCCGGCCCAAGACGCACCTCGGAGCACGCGCGGCACCGCCACCACGGAGGCCACGGGCGGCGGCCGGAACCGTGTCACGGCGGGATCAGGCACACCCGACCCCACGCCGGGCGCGAAGTCCGCCGTCGGCGACCGGAACCAGGTGGCGCACGCAAGCGAGCACACGGAGCCGGACGGTTCCGCCGCCGGCTCGCAGACGTCCGCGGAGACGGAAGCTGTCGGCGCCCCGACGCGCGACCAGGGCTCCTACGGAGCTCGGACCCCCGAATCGCGGGGCGCCGAGCAGCACTCCCCCGGCTCGGGCCGGCCGGCCGGCGAGGCGGGCGACTCCACGGTTCACGGCACGGAGACCGGAGCGGGTGACACGGCGCCCCATGCCCGGACCTCCCGGGCGGAAACCCACGTCCGTTCCTCCAGGGCGGACGACTCGACGGCACACGGCACCGGAAGCCACCCGGCCGCGGACGCCGGTGCTCCGCCCGTTCACGACGACGCTGTCGGCGGCGCCACCCACCAGCATCCGGCGGACGCGCCCGCACCCCACGCCGGAGATGCCGCCAAGTCGCAGCAGTGGACCGCATTCTCCAAGGACCAAGTCAAGCAGAACACGCCACTCGTTGAGGCGGAGGCCCGCCTGGAACTGCGCGCCGAGGAACTCGAAGCCGCGTGGCAGAAGGGGTACGACCGGTTCGGCGGGCAGGACGTGTTCGGTGTCACCGACGTGTCCCGGGACGGTCACGCGGCGAACCACGCCCGGTGGAAGTGGCGCCGCGACATCACGCAGGCTTTCCGTGGCGAGATCGAGAAGTCCGGATTCGTGTCCACGGAGGCGCTGAACGGCATCGTGCGGGACGCCGGAAACAAGGCGCACAAGTACCTCGTGTGGGCCGATCAGGCTGAGCGCTTCATCTCGCGCTTCAAGGCAGAGGTCTCGGACTTCCGGACCAGCGGTCTCGACTACAGGAAGGAACTCAACGAGTTCGATTCCGCTCCTCTGGACTACACGTACGACACCAGGCTCAACACGTATGTGAGGGACGACACCAGGGTCTACGGCCTCCCGGCGGAAGGCCGTGACGGGCCGATCGTCAGGCCCGAGTCCGGAAAAGGCGCGACCGGAGTTCCGGACGTCGACGTCTTCGTCGAGTACAAGAGCCGCTCGGACGCCACCGTCGACCACTTCCGCGACAAGTCCGGTGACTTCAATCAGGTCGAGCAGTACTTCATCGGGAAGATGGAGGTGTTCAACGAGGTCTTCGGCCACTTCCTCAACGACGAGCAGCTGACCACGCTGCCTCCTTCGACGAAGCACCAGCTCGACGGGGTCACGAGCGGGATGGGGGGCGAACTCGATGCCATCGCGGTCAGGGAGCGCCGCATCCAGGTGTCGACGGAGCGGGAGTTCGACGAAGTCGTCAATCGGCAGGCGGAAGGTCCTGACGGGTACGGCGCCCTCAGCGAGGACTTCGTGTCGCGGATACGCCGGGAGTTCCAGCGCGATCTGCGCACCCAGAACGACATCATCTACGAGAACGGCTTCGGCGACGGCACGCCCAACAGGCTGTGGGACGAAGCGACGACCCGTGCCGTCGACGACCTCCCGAACCGGATCGAGCGGGAGAGGTTCATCCGCTCCAAACTGTCGGAGGAGACCGACTACGCGGACTATCACCTGTCCGAACTGGACGAGGCCCTGGCCAACACCATGGGTGAGGCCGGCCGGCAGCGTGTCGTGGGCGAGTACCTCGACGGCGTGCGCGACATCGCCGGTGACCACTTCTCCGACATGCACGCAAGCGGACTCACCTCTCCGGACGCCATCGGCGCGGCGTGGACCGCGAAACGCAGCGACGTACGGGCACCTCTGCCCCGCACCATCCGCCACGAGGTCGAGCTGCAAGGTGTGGTGTCCGACGCCGCGTTCGAGTTCCACTCGATCGTGGGCCACCCGGACAGCGTGGAGGCGTTCCAGCTCCACGAGGACACCCTGTCCAGGCTGGGCAACGACTTCCGCACCGAACGGGTCCTGAAGTACGACGAGTTGTATGGCTCCGCTGAGCACAGGTCGGATCTCTGGCTCGCGCACGAGTCGGCGCACGACGACGGCTTCCAGTTCGTTCTCGACGATCTGCGGAGAGAGGACACACGGCCGGTCTTCTCAGCCCGGCGCGACGACGTGACCGGACCGGCGACGGACGGCGACGTCGCCACGGGGACCGGCGGGAAGGCTCCCGCGGGTGCTGATACACCGGCCATCGACCCGGCCGCGGGCGACGCCGGGCCCACACCTCTGCCGAGGGAAGGCCGTGCCGAGGCCGAGACGTACGGAGGCCCGGCCCGCTCCGATGTGGAATCGCCGGCCGGCCCGCAGCAGACGCAGGTCACGGTGGGGCGCGACAGCGCCGGTGCTCCCGGCACCACGAGCCGAGGCCAGGTGTCCGCTCCGTCCCACACCGGAGTGCGCGACGCGTCGACGGTTGCGCCGGAGCAGGTGCCGGTGCGGTCCGAACCGAGGCCCGAGCCGAGGTCTGTGGACCTGCCACGCGCCGTCCGTGACTGGCTCAACTCCCATTCTTCCTACGAGTTCAGCCGCCCCGAGATCGAGACCGCCTACCAGGAACTTCTGCAGCAGCGGCCCGCTTCCCTCTCGGACCTGCCTCTGAGTGCACAGGCGGCAGAGGTCGGCCGAGCCCTGAACCACAGCACGTCAAGGATGGTGAGCGCCGCCACCGAGAGTCTGCTGCGGCAGGAGCAGACGATCGTCTACCCCAGGAGCTCCGACATTCTGCGGGTCCACAAGGAGCTCGGCGACCTCTTCGGGTCGTCCTTCCGTCAACTCTCCGCACGCCAGCAGGGCGTTGTCGTCGCCGGGCACATGCAGGACCAGCAGAGCGTCAGCCTGGTGGACGGCGTCGTACAGGTCGCGGCCGGGAAGAACGTCGAGTCCCCGCTCGTCTCCTCGGTCGCGCGGGAGCCGGTCGAGGAGCACAGGGCGGACCCCATGTCCCTGCACCGTGCCTCCCCCCCGGCGTCCGGCGGGCACATCCGCCTCGACAGCCTGCATCTGAGCGTCGGGGCACTGGACGCCCAGGGCGCCTGGGGCTCGGTCGTCTCCTCGTCCCGGCCCGACGGGCTGGCCGGGGTGCTCACGGACATGCGGGACGTGTTCGGGGTGTTCCGTCAGGACGGTGTTCCGGGGTGGGACGTCTGGAAGGAGCCGGCCGGCGGCACCGCCGCGATGGACCCGGTGCTGACGGAGAGCGGGCTGGGAGAAGCCGGCCGAGGTGTGCGTCAGTTCTTCGCCGACAAGCTCGGCAAGCTGCTGCCGGGCGAGCGCAACAGGGGTGACCTCAGGGTTCCGGCAAATCCTGATGCGCCGGGCGACGCCCTCGTCGACGAGCTGAGCAACCGCGACATCAGCAGGCTGCGCCTCAACCGGGCTGGAGACGGCGTGACCACGGGCGTTCTGAGTCTTCACAACGCCGAGGACTGGGCCTTGCGCCGGGCACTCTGGGCGGACTATCAGGGCGCGCAGGGTCATTACTACTCCATGCAACCCGGCGCACCCACCTCGCACAAGCAACCGGCGCCCTGGAGCGGCAGCGACCGGGCTGTCTTCTACGTCACTGCTCACGGCGAGTACGACAAGGCCAAGTCCTATCTGCTCTCCGGTAAGCGGAAGATCGTGGACGCGCACGGACTGAGTCGCATCCTGCGTCACGATCCCGTCTTCTCGAAACTCTCGAACCAGCCTGTGGAGGTCGTACTGGCCATCTGCGAGGCTGGATTGACGGGCAAGCAGAGCATGGCCCAACAGCTCGCGGACGAGCTCGGTGTCACCGTTCACGCGCCGAACGGTGAAGTGGCCATAAAGACGTCCGCGTCCGATGGGACGACGCTGCTCACCGTCTACTCGCAGGCGGCCGAAGCGGGGGTCTTCACCACGTTCACGCCCCGCACAGCCACAGCCACAGCCACAGCCACAGCCACAGCCACCGTCCACCTGGCGCAGGCACCCGCGACCACTCCGGCGCCTGGTGTACTCGCGCCATCGGCCACTCGGACGACCACAGTCCCGGAATCGGTGCGGACGGTGCGTGAATCCCCGTCGGCCTCGACCGGCACAGACGTACACGAGGACCTCCCGCAGCTGCAGTTCACGGCTGGGTCTCTGAACAAGCAGGGCGCCCCACGGACGGATCTGCACGGCAACGCCGGGATGCGTGCGGGAGACCTGCGGCACGAGTCCGGCACGACTGCCGGGCCCGCCGCCCTCTCCGCGACCCCTGACACCCGCCGACGGCGCCCTGCCCGCCTGGTGCTCGACGACCGGCCCAGGATCGTCCGTGACTACGTGATCGAGCGGAAGGACGGCGCACCTGCCGAGGCGGTCTTCAGTCGGGTCACCCCCATGCTCTTCTCGGACGACCAGGCGGCGAAGAGTACGGGACAGCAGGCCGGGGGCTCGCCCGGCCTGGTGACCGTGGTTCAGGGCGTGGTCGCCGACGAACACCCGGATCTGCACGTGTCCGCCGACGGCACGCTCGCGATGAGCACGAGGGGCGAGGTACAGGAGGCGTTCGCCACCCAGAAGGCTGTCGCACACGCGTCCATGGCGCTCAAGCAGGCAGACAGCGCTATGACGCTCGCCTTGGACACGAGTGTGGTGCTGACGTTCACACACAACGGCAGAGAGCGCACTCTCCACCCGGTCAAGCCGGAGTTCGTCGCGAAGCCCAACGATGTCTGCCGCGACCTGGCCGGTGCCCTGATCGGTGGCATACCGGACCAGCTTGTCTACCGCGACGGCAGTGGCCGCACCGGCCTCGGCCCCATGCGCGCGACCGACGGTCTGAAGGTCAGCGAGATGCACTACCTCGCACAGGCCGTCGCCGATGTGGCGGACGGCGGACGACTGTCCGCGACCACGCCTGACGTCTCGTGGGCCGCGCGGAAGACCGTCAGACCGGAGGACCTCGCAGACCCGAGGACGCCTCTTCCCGGGCGGACCTACGGCGCGTACCTCGGGCCCGCCCAGCCTTATCAGGCAGAGCGACAGGCCCTTTGGAACATTGCCTCGCAGATCGGCGTCAACGAACGGGCATGGGCTCAGGTCGGTGAGGCATACCTGTCCCAGTCCATCGGCCACTCGGGAACGGACGGTGGGTTCGAGCTCGAGGACCACGCAGGGGCGTTCCACCCGATCACCAACCCGTTCGGCTACCACTACGCGGCGGTCGTCCTCGGCAGCGAGGACGGGATGACGCAGGTGACTCTCGAGAACTACAACCGTCAGGGCGTTACCCGCCGGGCCTTCGCACAGGCCATCGAGCGGAATCTGGAAACGCTCGGGGACAACCTGGAGGCGCTGGAGAAGGCTTACGGCGACCGGCGCAGGGAGCCCGGCTCGAAACAGGAAGAGGCTCTGGCGGCTGCCGGACTCGACGCAACAGTTGCGTTGATCGGGCTGCGCGACGCGAAGGCCGCACTCACCACAGCACAGAGCAGAATGCCACGGGAACAGCGAGCGGTGGACCTGGCGACGGAGGCCGTGCACTCCGCCACCAAGGATGCCGACCGGAAGCTTCGCGCGTTCTCGGCCAAGACTGGCCACCTGACCGCCCCCGGGAATCTGTGGCACATGAGATTCGTCAGCAGGCACCATGCGACGTTCCACGACCAGCTGGCAGGAATGCTGGAGAAGGACCGACCCGGGATCGTGGTCAATCCGCTCACCGGAGTGGTGGTCGGAGCCCACGGCGACATCGCCGAGACCTCGCGCTGGATCGGATTCGGTCCCGGCGACAGCCAGGTCACCGAGGAGGACCGGCGGAAGGTCAGGTCCGTCGCACACCGGGTCGCCCGCGTCGGTCTCTGGAACTTCCGTCACGGCCGCGCGCTCCCGACGGTCCAGGTGTCGGCCGGCGGAAACGGCTCACCGTCCGGCCTCGTCCCGTTCCGTGAGCAACGCGCGCGCAAGCAGGCCGACAGACGCATCAACGCTCTGAGCGACATGTTCCGGCAGGAACTCCGGAGCAGCCTCGACATGCTGCAGGGCCAGGCCGACGACCACACCGGCGTCGCCCTCGACGCCAGTCGGTTCGTCATCACGCACCACAACAGAGGGCGTGCGTTCCCCGAAGGGTCGATGCCCTCGCGCAACGTCCCCGCCGACGTACTGCGCCGACGAGCCCTCTTCGACATCGACATGCATCCGAGAGGAGAGGACCAGCCCTCCCCGCTCACCCAGACCCTGGAGTACCTCAAGCTGGACTCCCCGGTCACGCCCCTGGGTCTTACCCCGCACCAGTCTTTCGCGCTCCCGACACCGCTCGACACCTCCGTCCTCCGGCCGGCCCACGTCCTGGCCGGCGAGGCCGGTACCGAGGTGACGGCCAGGGCATCGTGGGCGAAGCCGATGCACGGGAGATCGGAGGTACTGGCCTCCGCGGCGCGTGGCAGCGTCGGGGATCAGCAACTCGCGGTGGCGGGCTCCCAGGAGACGGCGCCGGACAAGCCCTCCTCACCCGAGGAGCAGAGTTCCGCTGACACGGGTCTCCTGTACGTGGACGTGCTGCTTGCGTTGGGCAGGATGGATCCGACGGGGGCGAAGGGAAGGCCGAGCGAGCAGGAGGTCGCGGACCTGCACGCCTCGGTGGCCGGCACGTACAAGCGGCGGTACCCCCTGCACGCATGGGCCGAGCACATTGCGAGCCGTTGGGTGTCGGGGGAATGGCCCCGGCTGGAAGGCGGCGCGATTACGCCCAGCGCAACCGCGATGGGTGCTGAGATCGGCGACATCATCGCCGAATGGCCTCGGGTGACCGCACGCTCCTGGGGATCGAGATCGGCCAAGACGCAACGCATCGATGCGGCTTTGCACAGTTGGGAAACAGGTGGACGTATCGCACCTGGGGACATCACGAGGAACATCCGGGAACTGCAGAATGTCACCTCAGCCATCGCCGATTGGCTGCACGAAAGCAGTGCCACCAACACACGCAGGCAGTGGGTGGAACTCCTTGGTGAGCGAATCTCCGTCGAACTGGACGCGGCCCAGGAAGGACGTGTCGGACTCCGGCATGTAACCCCACCCGAGCGGTGGCCACAGGATGTCCGGGTCAAGATGTCCCGCGCGGGCGTCGACGGTGTCTATTTCGTCTCCGACCGTCACGGAAACGGCGTCGCCGTCAAGTTGGCCACCGAGACTTCTCATGCGATGTTCGCTGACAAGTTCATGGCTGCCGTCGGGGCGGCGGTGACTCCTGAATCCGCAGCCTATGCGAAGGATTCGAAGTCAGGCCGAGCTGTCGTCGATCTGATCCTGCGACAGGCGCAGGCGGATGGCACGGCTGACAGCATCGATCGGAAACTGCAGACAGTGCGTCATGTCATGGTGATGAATTTGATCTCCGGAAAGACACTCACAGAGTCACCTTCCCATGACATCGCAGCACTCCTGAGGGACCACGAGTCGCTTGACAATATCGGTAGAATCATCATCGCCGATGCTTTTCTGGGGAACCCGGACCGGATCCATACACCCAACCTCGGAAATATCATGTACCACGCCGAAGGTATTCCGGGCAACGTGACAGCGATCGACAGCGCGGCTCACGGACTCGACGGTGAAATCACTCCCCGCTACCGCTTCCTCCTCCAGAAGATAGGCGACGACTCCTACTTGAAGCGGGTCGCCGATACCTTCGTGAAAAGCCTTCGTGGCGATCACGACCGAAGCCTGAAGGAACAAGCGGTCGAGCGCATCTTCAAGAGCTCACTCGCAGGCAGGGAAACACTCGGGCGCAGAGCCTCGCAGGTCGGTGATTCGCTGATCCGAATACATGGAGCCACATTCGGGGCACACGACTGGATGCCTGACGAGAAGGCTCTTCAAGCTCTCGCGCACTATGCGGAGAGTCGCTACGGTGCCCAGTCGTCGCCTGTCTCCGCCGAGGAGGCGTGGGAGGCACTGGTCCGGGCGACAGAGCCGAAGCAAACGGATCCGCACGCGACGACGACTGCGCCGGGGCAGCGGTACGGCGCGGCGGACAGTGCGGTCGAAGCGCAGTCTGCCAAGGGCGAGGAACGGGCCCCCGCTCTCGAGGTCGTCGATGGCTTGCATGGTCAGGGGCGTGTCAACCCTCCTGCGCACAGCGCCGACGACGCGGAAGTCCACCCCCATCAGCACGAACCGCTCAGCCCGTCGCGCGTCCCCCTCGACAGTGACGACGACCTGCACTTCATCGCCGGCCTCCTGGATGCGGACGGCACCCCGCGGAAGGATGTCTTCGACGCAGCCGAGGCAGCCGCCGACACCCTGTCCGGCAAGGTCAGGATTCTGACACCACGCCTCCTGACGGTGCCGGCGAAGAGCCATGACACGGGGCCGCTCCACCAGGAGACCACCGGCCGGAACTCTCGCTGGGACCCCGCGTGGGTGCCGGCGCAGGAGCCGAGGACGTCCGAGGCGGAAACCGCCGTCTCAGGGATGCAGCCGTGGGACATACCCGCCGCGACCGTGGTCGAGCAGTGGGCGAAGTCGGTGGCGTTCACTGGTGGACGGCGGCAGAGCGATCCCCTGGGCACCGGCCGGGACGTTGTCGCCGTCGGTACGGGAACCAGCGCGGGGTGGGCCTACGCACAGGCGACCGGAACGACCGCCATGCGCGTCGGGATCGACCGGCTGCTGGCACACACCTACGAGGTTCCGGTCGCCGGACGGACGGTCACCGTCGGCTTCGACCTGATCTCCGCCCGTTGGCGGCCGGAGGCCGCCCATACGGCCAAGAACCGGAAATACCGGCAGGTGGACGAGGACCGGGAAGCCGGCCTCGTGCGTATCGACGGGGTCGTGCGGGGACTCGGTCCGAACTCGGGCGGAGGTGTCGACGACGTGGCGGTGCTGGCTCGTTCGGCTCTCGACGCCGGACAGGCGGCCGACCACAAGGTCGAGCACGGGATCTCGGAGACGATCGAGACGAACGCGGAGTCGGCCAGGCGTCAGGCCTTGGTCGACTTCGAGGTCAGAGTGCACCTCAGCGTTCCCGGCCGGGAGGGCCGGCTGAGCATCGACGTCCCGAACGGTCTCACCGCGAGTCTGCCGGTCAGCGAAGAGGGCGAGCTCGACCCTGAGGTGGGTACGCGGATCGGGCACCTCTTCCGGCCGCTCGGGTACCGGGATCGGATCGCTTTCGCCAAGCGGGCCTGGGCTGGGCCGGTTCCGGACGAAGCACAGCAGTTGGAGAGGCTGCTGAAGACCGCGGGCCCCGGCGCCCGGTCACTGGTCATGGGCGTGGCACCGGGCAGTCAGCTGTGGGCATGGAATCTGGGGGGCACTGTTCGCTGGCTGGAACATGAGACGGGTCTCGAGACGCAGGCTCCGCTCACCGCGTCCGGGCAGGTGAGGTCGATCGATCTCGATCCTCGGGGCATGCTGATCAAACGAGACGTGCGGCTCGGGGAAACCGGTGCCAGCACGACAAACTTCTGCGATCTGACACTGGGGGCGGACCTGAAGCACGTCGTGTGACGGCCGCCCTGGCCAAGGGTGTCGGAGCAGCCGGTGAGTGACCTGGGCCGCTGCTCCGGCGCCCAGCACGTTTCGATCCCATGGGCGCACAGAGCCCCGGGCAACGACCAGGTCCTCGCGGCCGACGACGGGCTGCGCCCCGTGGCGGTAACCGGCGCGACGCCAGCCGCTCGGGGGCATAAACGGCTGAATCGTCACACCGGCAATGCCCCACCGGCACACTTCGACAAGATCGCGTTACGAGCTCTCAGCAATAGTCGAAGGAGGATATCTGGTTGTCAATCCAGGACGGGATGTTGTACCACCACTCCCATGCGTGGATCTGGAACACCGCCCCCTGATTATTCGCCTCGGAGTAGAAGCAAAGGGTGTAGGGCGTCCGGTTCTTGAGAGAGGATATGTCGTCGTTCATTCCGGTCCACGCCAAGTCACCGTACCGAGGATCACTCCACGCCCGGCACTCACCTCCGTAGTCACGGTCCCGGAAGACGACCAGAACACCGTCCTTGTCGCGTCCGGCATCACACTGGTAAGCGGTGGGCGCCGCCTGGGCCGGCAGCACGGGCGTGAAGGTCAGCGCAGCAACCGCTGCGAGGGTAAGACCAATACGGCGAAATCTGGTCACAGAAGAGCTCCTTGTTCTAAGAGGAACACAGGTATAGCGGGGGGGGGGTACTCGGGCAATTCGGATGCCACCACCCAGTCGGAGAGTGTCGCTTCCGCTTGCATCGCAGCCCACATCGAGCGAGCTCGCTCTGTGCCACGGAGCGATCAGATCTGACTGGATCGCAGACACATATTTTGACTGATCTACAGCTGCGCTACTTCGTCACGGGATACATTCTTCAGCGGAGAGGCCTGAAGACTGCCTCCACCGGGTCTTCGGATCCCCTCGATCATGACTGCCCCATGATCGCCACGTCAACACCCGCCCACCTTCATTGTGTTGACGGATTCCGTGCGCGCAGACATAGCCGCCCTGGCGGCCCTCACCGACACCACACACCGGCGCCGTTGCCGGGAACGACGGTGCCGTCCTGGCCCGAAGGAGCTGCCTGAGACTCTTCTCGCGCCGACCAGCGGATCCCGGACATGTGGGCGAACCGGCCGGACCAAGAGCCTGCACGAGCAAGGGAGATGGGGTGCCGCGTCCGTCGCAGACCAGGTGGTGTTCACTGCCCGCTATCCTCCGGCCGACCGGCGACGGGCCGGTGTCGGCGCCCCCTTTTCGCGCGGATGTGGGAACCATCCACGCAGGCTCGTGACCAGTCGAGTTCGCCGGCCGCGTTCAGCTCCGCAAACAGGACCCGGTGGAGCCGGTCGAAGACCCCTTCCACCACCGGGCCAGGCGGCGCCAGCGCGTCTGCCCCGAGACGAACCTCAGCTCCAGAGACAGGTGTTGCCGGGCTGTGTCGTCGTAGAGGACGAACAGGATGCCCTGCAGACAGCGGGTGCGGCGGAGGCCGGCCCCGCCGTGCCTGAGCCGGTCGACCTCCTGGACCCGGCCACCTTCCTTGAGAGAGCACCGGCGCCGCAGGGGCGGAGCTGCGGTCTCTCTCCCGAGTGGCCTACCTCGACGGGCTGTTGAACGACTACCGGCGTACGGGCGATCACGAAGCGGAAGGGCCTGTCGAACTGCTCGACACCCTGGTCGAACGGGCCCGGACGTACGCGGCCACGACCAAGAACGAGCTGCGTCGGCGGGTTGTCCAGCAGCTGAGTGAGCAGGCCGCAGCCATGGCCGCGACGTACCGGAGCCGGGCCTCGACGCCGAGGGCGGCCGTCGCGGGCGAGGAGGGCGCCGGGACGCGTGGCGGAGTGTCCGACGCCTCGCTCGCCGAGAGCGAGAAGGAACTCGTCGCGCGGGCCAAGCGCCTGTGGGACGGCCCGGTGGCGGAGCAGGCTCAACAGCTGGAGCAGCGACGGCTGGAAGCGGGCAGATCCGCCTTCGGGACTCGGCGGCGGGGACCGCTTCTGTGGACTCGATCTCGACAGTGACCTGACGCACGTCATCTGTCGGTACCCCAGGAAGACGCGGGGGCCCGGCCGGAACGGTTGTTCAACCGTTCCGCCGGGCCCCGGTGCTGCGGGAAGCGTGTCAGCCGGAGATGTCCCGCAGCTCCGTCCGGAGGGAGTCGAGAGCCGGAAGGAGCCGCTCCTCATGACGGTCGGCCAGCGCCTGCTGGGCGTCCCGGACGGCGGAGACGACGAGGTCGGCAAGACCCCGGGCATTGCCCGGGTCGGCCACGGCCGGTGAGATCACCAGACCCGCCAGCGCACCCTTGCCGTCGAGCGTCGCCTTGACCGCACCGCCGCCCGCGGTCCCCTCCGCCCTCAGCGAGCGCAGCTCCTCCTGGGCGCGGGCCAGGTCCTCCTGGAGCTGCAGGGTGCTGTCGAGCAGTTTCCGGAGGCCGAGGCCGTCGTCGTCAAGATCCATGTCCGTGTTCCGATCAGGTGGGGGGTATACCCGGTGCGGGAGACCGAGGTTCGTCGAACGGCTGAGGCGGAGTCACCGGGGAGACGGTACGGGCGCGCCTGCGCCCCTGTACCCGGTCTCGCTCAGCGCTTGGTCCACTTCTGGTTGTCGGTGCCGGAACAGTCCCACAGCTGGAGCTTGGTTCCGTTGGAGGTGTTCTCGTCGGTGACGTCGACGCACTTGCCGATCGCTGTGTTCACCAGGTCGTGCGAGCCGTTGAGCTTGAACTTCTGGGCCCAGCCGCCATTGCACGTGGCGAGCTGAATGGGAGTCCCGTTGCCCTGGTTCGCGCCGGCCAGGTCCATGCACAGCCCGAACATCCTGGCGGTGCCGTCGGAACGGAAGTCGATCTTCTGCCATGACCCGCCACCGCAGTCCCAGATCTCCAGCCGGGTACCGTCGCGGGCCGTACCACTGGCAGCCCCGGTGGCAGCGATGCAGCGACCGCTGTCGTGGCTGGAGACGGAAACACCGGAGTAGGTGACGGTCTTCGCCTTCGGAGAGCTGCCCGTCGACTGCCCGGATCCGCCGGTCGTACCGCCGGACTGGGAGCCGGACCCCGTGCCGGCGGCAGGAGCAGCCGGAGCCTGGCCGCCCGATCCGCCTGACGCGCCGGAACCGCCGGGAGTGCTGAGTGCGGCGGAGCCGGCAGACGTGCGGGACTTGCCTGCCGCACCCGCACCACCCGCCGTTCCCGCGATCAGCTTCGCACTTCCCGGAGGTACGGCACCGGGCCCGGTGGCCTGGACACCGCCGAACTGGCCCGCTGTGGGTGTGGAGCCGCGCGGGGCGACGGACGGGGAGGAACCGGCAGCAGTCGGCGAGACGGAGGCCGAGGCCTCGTCCTTCTTGCTGTCACCGGAGGGGAGCTTGGCAACCGCGAATACGATCAGGATCACGCAGGCCGTCAGCGCGGCCGCACCGGCAGCCCACGTCCACGGTTTCGGGCCAGGATTACCACCTCCGCGCAGCTGCGTGGTGCGCCGAGTGAACGCGTCCGCGAACCGTGACGATGCTCCGTCCAGCAGCGCCGGATCCTTCGGCTTTGGTTGGGGCGGCACTTCGACTCCTGTGAGTTCGTAAACCATGGGCAGACAGGGAAGCGCGTCGTGTGCTTCCCCTACCGAAGAAACTATGCCAATCAAGCACTTTCTTGGAAATCGCCGAACGCGCTGTCCGACAGGTCCGCTCTCGGCTCTCTTCTGAATCCTGAGGAGGCACTCCCCGGTGGGGCAACACACGTGCCTCCTCCGCTCCGGGTGTCTCACAGGTGTCTCCTGAGTCGCCGACTGGGACTCCGATGCCTCACGCCCACCCCTGGCGCACTCGGACCCGCACCGCACAGGCAGCCCCCCCGGGGCCCCGTCCGGACCGCCGCGCGCCTGCCGCCGCCGCTCAGGTCGCCTGCCACGCGATTCGCTCACCGGCGCCGCGCGGGATGCCGCTCCCGGGTCATGGCGCCCGGTGCCGCCCGAGCCGGCCTCGCGGGGCACGGCCACAGGGCTGATCTTGGCGGCAGCGGGGCATGCACATGGTGGACGAAGGGCGGGCAGTCCATGGCTGTGATCTGGTGGGCCGTCGTGGTGACGGCCTCCTGCGCGGGGTGGGGGATCTGGCGCGCGCTCCGGTACCCGGGCGCTCCCGCGTACGCGTTTCAGCGGAAGTACCGCAGCGACCGCAAGAACCTGGCCGGAGCACGCGAACTCGTACGGGGGCTGAGAAGTGCGGCCTTGCGCGAGAGGGGGCGGGCGTGGCTCAGGGCGGAGCGGGCCGAGCGGGCGTACCGGCGACGCATAGTCAGGACCGAGGCCGCGCTGCGGCAGCTGCGCACCCCGAAGCGCGGGCGCCGCCTGGAGCAGTTGGGCCGGATCGTCCTCCATGAGCACGCGGTGCTCGTCGGCCATGCCGAGATACCGCTGGCCGGACTGCGGGTCCGGCTCGAGCGCGCACGGTCGGGCAAGACGTGGTACGTGTACCTGACGGAGCCGGACGGGCACGAACTCGTGGAGCGCTACGGCGCAAAGGAGTACCCCGAGGACACGGTCCGCCGATTCGGAACCCGGCTGCAGAACGCCTCCGTGAAGGCCGCCCGCCGTCTGGACGGGCGCGGTGGCGCCATCCGCAAGCTCGAGGCCGAGCTGGTGCGGGCCAGGACCGATACCGGACCTGTGAGGGCGGCACAGGCAGCACGTCAGGAGATCCGCTTGCGCCACGAGAACCGCCCCGAACTCCCCAAGGCGAGAGCGGCTCTCGAAGACGCCAAGGACGCCTGGCAGGCCCTGACCGGACGCCGCCCTCGCTGACGGTCAGGACCCCGGCCGGTCGGGGCAGAGTCTGCCCGCGCTCAGTGAAGTCCGGCCATCAGTTCGGCAAGGTCCTCGGGCTCGATCATCGACGGCGGGAGCGGCGGACCCCAGAAGTTGCCCGCCTGAAGGTCGAAGACGCCGGGATTCCAGAGTTCGTCGTCGGTGATCTGGTCCATGTCGGAGTAGTACTCGCTGAGGTTTCCGGCCGGATCACGGAAGTAGTAGAAGTAGTTCGCCCCCACCCAGTGGCGGCCGAGGCCCCAGGTGTGCCGCTCCGGGTGGTCCGCAAGCAGGGACTCGGCTCCGCGACCGATCTCGTCGACGTCGTCGACCTCCCACGAACTGTGGTGCATGAAGGGCACAGGAGCCGCCTGGACGGCCAGGTTGTGGTGATCGGAGGAGCAACGCATGAAGGCTCCGAAGTCCTTGACCTCGTCGCTCACCTTGAAGCCGATGTCCTCCGTGAAGAACCGCTGCGTGGTCGCGACGTCCGTCGACCCCAGGGAGATGTGCCCGAGCTTCCTCGGTCGCACCGGGCCCGACCTCAGGAGGGAAGCCGCACGGGCGTTGGGCCGCCCGATGGTGCCCGGCGTGTTGAACGGTCCCGCAGGCGTGGACTGCTGCTCGATGTGCGGTGCGACGGTCACGTTGACGGTGAGCCCCGTGACCGGCTCCCTGGTTCGCAGCTGATCGCCCTCGACGGTGACGGCGGTGTCGCTCCGCCGGAGCGAGCTCTCTATGCGGCCGAGGTCGTCACGGTCATCGGCGCCGACTCCGAGCGCCAGCAGTCGCCGGATCGGCGCATGGACGATTCGCAGCTGACGCCGGCCACCGTCAACGGTGCCGAACCAGTGCTCGTTCTCGTTGTCCGACGGCTCGGGGATGAGCCCGAACGCCGTGTAGTACTCGACGGTTTCTTCGACGTTCGGCACCCCGAGGGTGATGTCGGTGAGGCGGTGCAAAGCCATGGGTCATCTCCGGATCTGGACGAATCGAACCGACAGGCATCAGTCGCCGTATGCGTCTGCCGGTCGCTGCTCGGCAGCACGGGCTGCCGCGCGCACGCACGACGCAGGAGCGCGAGGGGCGACGGAGCGCCACGACCGACGAGGGCCACCGCCTCACCCCGCCGACCGTGCGGCGTGAGGGAGATGCGGCAGCAGGGAAGGACGCTCCGCTCGGCGCACCCACGTGCGAATTCTCCACATACCGGCGCCGCCCCGTGCGGACTGGTCGGCAGAGGCAGTTCCGCTCACCACAAGCAGCGGACTTGCCGAGCAAATTACAGTAGGATGCTTGTTGCGTCAATTATCACTCCACGGACAACGGCCGCCCCGAAGGCCCCGCCCCCGAAAGGGACATGGACGGCTTCACTCACGCCCTTGGGCACCGGACCGCGCTCCGGCGGCTGCGAAACCGACACCGGCCCTTACCGACACCGGCGGGCCCGCACGCCTCGGCCCCAGACCGGTCTGCCACCTGACACACCCCGCACCCCGCACCCCGCACCCCGCACCCCGCAAGGAGAACAAAGCGTGACCGATTCACGGATCGACGACCGGCCCGGGCCGGACAAGGCCGACGCCGGCTCCGCGAGCGAACTGCACATCGACCAGGACCGCGTCGCCGCCTACCTCGAACGCATCGGCGCCGCTCGCCCGGCACAGCCGGACGCCGAGCATCTGCGCGAGTTGCAGTACCGCCACGTGCACACGGTGCCGTTCGAGAACCTGAGCGTGCACCTCGGCGAGCAGATCACTCTCGACCCGCGATCCCTGGTGGACAAGATCACCGTGGGGCGGCGCGGCGGAATCTGCTACGAGTCGAACGGCGCCTTCGCGGCGCTGCTGACCAGCCTGGGCTACCGCGTCAGCCTGCTCTCCGCACGTGTCTTCATAGGCGATGGCTTCGGACCGCCTTTCGACCACCTCGCCCTGCGTGTGGACGCCCCCCAGCCCTGGCTCGTGGACGTGGGCTTCGGGCGCCAGATCGAGTTCCCGCTGCGCCTGGACGACCGGGGAGAGCAGCACGGACCCGGCGGCGTCTTCCGTATCGAGGACACGCCCGACGGCGATCTGGATGTGTTCCGGGACGGCGCACTGCAATACCGCGTCGAAACCCGCCCCCGCGCACTCCCGGAGTTCGCGACGGCCTGCTTGTGGCACTCGACCTCGCCCCAAGCGCACTTCACCCAGTCGCTGATCTGCTCCCTGCCCACCGAGTCCGGCCGCATCACCCTGAGCGGACGGACACTGCTGATCACGGACGCCGAGGGACAGAAGCAGGTGGACCTGTCGGACGAGTCCGCCGTAGCGGCGTACCACGAGCACTTCGGCATCACTCTTGACCGCGTCCCGGAGCTGATCTCGTTGCGACAGAACCATCAGGAATAGAGCCATCGACGGCGCGGAAAGTCCGCGTCGGCAGCGCGCCCACGCGCCGCACCGTTCGCGGGGTGGGACGGAGCGGCAACGGGCTGGGCACGACCACGAGGGCTTTACTTGCACGGTAAAGCATTGATGGATATCATTGCTACGCACAGCAATGAATTTGTTCGAGCTTGATCCGTCGGACGGAAGATCGGCGCCCTCTCGAAGTTGCTCCCAGGCGGGTGAGCCGGACGCGACCGACGTGTCCGGCCCCCGTGTCGCGTGGACGTCCGGCACGCCCGGCAGGCCACGAACGGCCCGGCTTCACCCGCACGCCCGTGCGGCACGACACAGCGCCGGTACCGGGCTTCCCGCCCCGCCTGGCGTGACCGAGGACGGCGGCCCACCGCCGTCCTTCGACCGCAAGAATCTCAATTCGGATTGATAGGCAGGTTGATCACCATGCACTTCGGAATATTCGGCGTCGGGGACATCGCTCGTGACCCGCTGTCCGGGCAGACTCCCTCGGAGCACGAACGGATCAAGGCGCTGACGGAGTACGCACAGCTCGCGGAGGAGGTCGGCCTGGACGTCTTCGCACTCGGCGAGCATCACAACCGGCCGTTCGTCCCGTCGTCACCCACCACGATCCTCGGATTCATCGCCGCGCGGACCAGCCGAATCCTGCTGTCGACGTCCACCACGCTGATCACCACCAACGACCCGGTGAAGATCGCGGAGGACTACGCCATGCTCCAGCACCTGGCCGACGGCCGCGTCGACCTGATGATGGGCCGCGGCAACACCGGACCGGTCTACCCCTGGTTCGGCAAGGACATCCGGCAGGGCATCCCGCTCGCAGTCGAGAACTACGCCCTCCTGCACAAGCTGTGGCGCGAGGACGTCGTCGACTGGGAAGGGAAGTTCCGCACCCCTCTGCAGTCCTTCACCTCGACCCCGCGCCCCCTGGACGGCATCCCGCCGTTCGTCTGGCACGCGTCCATCCGCTCACCGGAGATCGCCGAACAGGCCGCCTACTACGGCGACGGCTTCTTCCACAACAACATCTTCTGGCCGAAGGAACACGTCCAGCAGCTGGTCGGCCTCTACCGGCGACGTTTCGAGCACTACGGGCACGGCCCCGCCGATCAGGCGACCGTCGGACTGGCGGCCCAGCTCTTCATCGGGAAGACGTCGCAGGACGCGATGAGCAAGTTCCGTCCCTACTTCGACAACTCACAGGCGTACGGCGGAGGCCCCTCGCTGGAGGAGACGAAGGAGCGGACCGCCGTCGTGGTCGGGAGCCCGCAGGAGGTGATCGAGCGGGTCCTCGCCTACAAGGAGCTCGCCGGCGGCTCCTACCAGAGGCAGCTCTTCAACGTGGACGGCATCGGCGTGCCCCGCAAGACCGTGCTTCAGCAGATCGAGATGCTGGGAGAGATCCTGCCGGTGCTGCGGAAGGAGTTCGCCGCGGACCGTCCGGCGCACATTCCGGACGCCCCGACCCACGCGTCCCTCAAGGCGGCACAGGCACAGGACGCGCGCTCCGAGGCGATCGCCCGATGAAGCGCACACTGGTCATCGTCTCCGCCGGACTGCGGCTGCCGTCGTCGACCCGGATGCTGGCCGACAGGATCGCCGACACGGCACGCACGGAGCTCGAACTCCTCGGCGATCAGGTCGAGCTCGAGTTCGTGGAGGTGCGCTCCCACGCCCATGACGTGGTGAACCACCTCCTGACCGGTCAGCCGTCCACCGAACTGGCGTCGGTGTTCGACACCATCGCGCGTTCGGACGGCCTGATCACGGTGACGCCCACGTTCACCGCCTCGTACAACGGCCTGTTCAAGATGTTCTTCGACAGCCTCGACGACCAGGCACTGGTGGACAAGCCCGTCCTGATCGCGGCCACCGGCGGAACCGGCAGGCACTCGCTGGTGCTCGACCACGCGCTGCGGCCCATGTTCACGTACCTGCATGCGGTCGTGATGCCCACCGGTGTGTTCGCCGCGCCGGAGGACTGGGGCAGCGGGGATGACTCGCAGGCGACACTGATGGACCGGATCGCACGAGCGGGCGGCGAACTCGCACGTGAGGTGCACCGCCGGGATACGCCGGTCATCGAAGATCCGTACGCCGACCCGACGCCGTTCAGCAAGATGCTTCTCGGCGAATGAGCCGCGGTGCGGGCGGCACTCCGGCTCGCACCGCAGAGCGGCGCACCCGGCGGACCGGACGCCTCGCGTCGCCCCCCGCGGCAGCTCAGCCGGAACGTCCGTTCAGCCGGTGCGGGTGGGCGGGGTACACGCCGAGGATGCGCACCTCGGTCGAGAAGAAGCCCAACTCCTGGAGGGCGAGTTCGACCCGCGGTTCGTCGGGGTGTCCCTCGATCTCGGCGTAGAACCGGCTGGCATTGAGGCCGGCGCCCATCTGGTAGCTCTCGATCTTGGTGAGGTTGACTGCGCTGCTGGCGAATCCACCGAGCGCCTTGTACAGGGCGCTCGGGATGTTCCGCACGCAGAAGAACAGGCTCGTCATCGTCGGCTCGCCCGTGAACGGGGGTGTGACGGATTCCCGGGAGAGCACGACGAAGCGCGTGGTGTTGTCGGGATCGTCCTCCACTCCGGCCCGGAGCGTCACCAGGTCGAACAGCCCTGCCGCAGCGGGCGGGGCGAGGGCCGCGTGCCGCGGATCGCCCAGCTCCGCCACCTCGCGTGCCGCGCCGGCCGTGTCGTCGCAGACGAGGGTGCGCCAGCCACCCTCGCGCAGTACCTTCCGGCACTGGCCCAGCGCGTGCACATGGCTGCGTACGGTTTCCACCTGATCGAGCGATGCGCCCGGAACGGCCATGAGGTCGAAGCGGATGGGCAGGAAGTGCTCGGCGACGATGAACAGCCCGGACTCCGGCAGAAGGTGGTGCACGTCGGCGACGCGCCCTGCCGCGGAGTTGTCCACCGGGATCACAGCGACGTCGGCGGCACCCAGCGTGACGGCATCGAGGGCCTGATCGAACGCCGTGAAGGGAAGCTCGCTGCCCGTCGGGTACAGCGTTCGAGCGACGGTCGAGGAATTGGACCCTGGTTCACCCTGATATGCGACGTTCGTCACCGTGTTGCGCCTTCCGCGTGGTGGTCTTGCCGAGCGGCGGCAGTGTCTCCACTGCGAACCTCATGCACTGAAGTATCGGTGCAGTGTCCTCGACCGTGCGCACCAACGACTGTCCCTCGTGGTGCCCGGCCGACGGGAGTCCCCTTTCGTACGCGGCGACGACGACATGGCGGACCATGGGGCCGACCCGTGTCAGATGAGTCACCTCGGCCTCCTCGGAGGCCGAGGGGGCCGTTCGTCCGCTGCGCGGCAGGTCCCGCAGCGCCGCGGCCAGAGCCGTTCGCTCGTCGTGCAGTACGGCGGCCAGCTCGACCGCCGAAGCGGTCGGTGACAGCGGCGCCGTACTCGCATCGGCCCGGGCGTCCGGCGCGAGCCCTGTCAGCGCGTCGGTGACCCTGCGGGCCGAGCCGAGCGCCATCGCCGTGACGGCGGTGCGGAAGAAGAGCGTGTCCTCCGCCCGGAGGGCGGTTCCAGCGGTACGCGTGGCGAGCCCGGCTGCCACGAAGACGTCGGTCAGTTCGAACGTGGCCGCGTGTCTCGGGTCACCACTCCCGCCCGACAGGGCACGCGGCAGTGTCCGCTCCGGAAGGACGAAGAGGTTCCGTGCGCCCTCCTCCGTGCCCGAATGTCCCTGCCGCCCCTCCGTGGGGACGGGCAGGGCGACCCAGCCGGACTGTTCGTCCCCGGACGGGCGCCACCTGCCCGAGAGTGAGAAACCACCCGGTACGGCCCGGGCGGCCGGGCCGGCTCCGTCGGCGGTGACGGGCAGCGCGATGGCGAGCGGCGCCGCCCAGTTCCAGGTACGGGTGAAGGCGTCCCACGCCGCAGATGGATCCTGATGGGCGGCGAACTCGAAGCGTTCGAGCACGCGCGGCAGTCCCGCATCCGGTCCCGCCAGGTCGGGGAGACAGTCGCTCGGCGCACCCGTCGCCGTATCCCGAGTCCGCTCGCTCACCGTTTCACCACCTGTCGCCTTTCACGGGACGTCGTCCGACTCTCCGCCACCGGTATCCGATCGCCCACACTCTTCACGGGGCCGAGGCGGACGAGTGTTCACGTGAGTCCCGCCACAAACGATCTCGGCGTGCCTGCGCCCACCGTCGTGCCGCCCGGCCTCCAGGGTGTGTGTTCCATGAGGGACCGACACGTGTGAGCGACCGCATGCCGGCCGCTCTCTTCCAAGACGACCAACCATATTATATTGGACATCCGGGGGCTCGTGCGTATGCCCCTCGTACTGAAGCCGCACGGTCCGTGCCGGAAGCCACGACTCCCGCGGACCGCGCTGGGCCGATGCCGTCCCCCGGAGTCCTGACGCACCAGCATCCAAGGAGTGGAAGAACTGTGAGTCGAGTCACGCCCCTGAACACCGCCGCCGCCGGCCTCCACGGCGGTGACCGGGCACTCGCCTGGCTTCCGATACCCGCGGAGGAGTTCGACGAGCTCCCGGACCGCCTGGACTACGCGCATTGGGACGGCCGCGGGGAATACCCCACCGATCCAGCCCGTGTCGCCTTCTACGCGCCCCCGATCACCAAGGACAGCGATGTGATCCTGGCGCCGTTGCCGCACATGCCTCGACTGCGCGTGCTGCAGGCGCTCAGCGCGGGGGTCGACTACCTGCTCCCCCATCTGCGGCCGGACGTCGTGCTGTGCAACGCCCGCGGTGTGCACGACGACAGTACGGCGGAGATGGCGCTGACGCTGACGCTGGCCGCGCTGCGCGGGGTACCGGACTTCGTCCGTAACCAAGCCGAGGGCCGCTGGCAGGAAGGTGTCCGTCCCTCCCTGTTCGGCGCCACGGTCCTCATCGTGGGGTACGGCTCGATCGGTGCGGCGATCGAGGAACGGCTGCGCCCCTTCGGATGTGCGGTGGAACGCGTCGCCGGCCGGGCGCGGTGGTCCGAGCGGGGGCCCGTCCACTCCCACTCCTCGCTGGCCGACCTGCTGCCGAAGGCCGACGTGGTGATTCTCTCGGTGCCCCTGACGGCGGCAACTCACCACATGGTCGACGCCGGCTTCCTGGCCGCGATGAAGGACGGCTCGCTCCTCGTCAACATGGCACGTGGCGCGGTGGTGGACACCGAAGCCCTGCTCACCGAGGTGCAGGGGGGAAGGCTGCACGCCGCCCTCGACGTGACCGACCCCGAACCGCTGCCCGCGGGGCATCCGTTGTGGACCGCACCGGGCGTCCTCATCAGCCCGCACGCGGGCGCGTTCACGTCCGCTTTCCTGCCTCAGGTCAAGCGGCTGCTCAGCGCCCAGTTGCACCGTCTCGCCGACGGGCAGGAACTGCACAACACCGTCACCGCTCTCCCCGCCGCAAGCTGAGCCGTCCCTTCGGCCGGCGCATGCGCATACCTCGCTGCGCCCTCCCCGGCACAGGCTCACACGGTGTGCGCCAACGGGCGGATCGCACGGGGCAGCCGGCAGGCACCAAGTCGTTACAAAAAACCTGACACCTACTCATGAGTCCATGCGTGTGGAGAGTGAACGTCTCGGCTCCGCGTGGCCCTGCACACATGGTTCAGCGGTCACGCGTCCGTCGAGGCGGACCAGCCCGAGCCACTGCTCCGGACCGTCCCTACGGCGGGACCGGCTCGGCCGTGGCCGGCATTCCAGGGCCGCCCATGCGGCCGACCATGAGAGGACAAGCTTTGCAAAGACTGTCTACCGCCTCCCGCGCCGCGCGTGCCGTGACCGTGGGCGCCGCGCTGCTCTCCGCAGGAGCGGCACTGGTCACGGCCGGGGCGACCACGGCCGGCGCCGCCACGGACAGCCGGCACCACGTGGACTACGTCGCCCTCGGCGACTCGTACGCCTCCGCCCCGATGGTCCCCGGCCAGGTCGACCCGACCTGTCTCCGGTCCGACAACAACTACCCGTCGCTGGTGGCCCGGTCGTCGTCCGCGCGGCTGACCGACGTCACCTGTTCGGGAGCTACCACCGCGAACATGGCATCGGTTCAGGGTGAGGTTCCCGCCCAGTTCGAGGCCCTGAACCGGGGCACCGACCTCGTGACCGTCACCATCGGCGGTAACGACATCGGCTTCTCGACCATCCTCGGAACCTGCGCGCACGTCACCGCCACCGACCCGTCCGGTGCCCCCTGCCGGTCGTACTTCACGGCCGGTGGAACCGACGCCGTCACCGGCTCGATCGAGCAGGCGGCCCCCAAGGTCGCTCAGGTGCTCCGCGGCATCCACCGCCGTGCTCCGCACGCCCGCGTCGTGGTCGTCGGCTACCCCGACCTCTTCCCGGAGGACGGCATCGGCTGCACGAGTGCCAAGGTGCCCCTGGCGGCCGGCGACTTCTCCTACCTGCGGGACAAGGAGAAGGAACTCAACAAGATGATTGCCCGTCAGGCGCATCGCGGTGGGGCGCAGTACGTGGACACCTACACGCCCACCGTCGGCCACGACCTCTGTCAGCCGGTCGCCAACCGGTGGATCGAGACGTTCGCCCCGGAGACCCCGGCCGCGCCCGTGCACCCCAACGCGGCCGGCGAGAGCGCGATGGCCGGTGCGGTCCAGCGTGGGCTCTCCCGCCACTTCTGGCACCACTGACGGTTCGCGGAGGGTGCGTTGACGCCCGCGCGGAAGCGCGGCGCTGAGGGCGCCCACCGAGAGCATGCCTGGGGCCCGGTGCGTCATCGGCCGGGCCCCACCTCCGTCTGTCCCTGCACCGAAGGCGCGTTTCCCGAGGAGCGAGGAGCGCACGCTGCCGGAACAGGCCCGCGCCGCCGCGTGTTTCCGCCGCGCGCCGCATGTCCTGAGAGACTTCTCCACACGGCCAGGCCTCCTTGGGAGTGATCCGCACACGTGTGCGCCGGGGATCCGGAAAACCGCCCCTGAGCCTGGGCTACCGCCTCGAAGTATCCCGTACGCACCAGAGATGTCCGTTACGTGAACTGTCGGCGATGACGCAGATGTGTCATGGCCGCAAGGCGACATGCGTGGACCGCCATCTCACACTCTCTCTGTCCGATCATCAAGAGCGTTCTTCGGTCTTTCTCAGGAGGAGTTTTGCCCAGCGTTCCTACATTCAGACCAGGTCCGGTCGCGCTCGCCGCGGTCGCCGCCCTGGCGATGGGTGCCGTCCCGGCCGGTGCTGTGACGCCTGCCGGTCAGGCCGCTCCGCGCCTGCCCGCCCGCTCGGCACATCTGCCGTCCTCACACACCGTCACTCTGATCACGGGTGACAAGGTGACGGTCAACACCGCTGCCGACGGCAAGGTCACCCGTGCCGTGCAGGGCGCGGACGGCCGGCCCACCGACGTGACGATGTACACGACCGGCGGAAACACCTACGCGTACCCGGCCGCCGCCCTCCGGTACGTCGCGGCCGGCAAGCTGGACCGCGAACTCTTCAACGTGACACGGTTGCTGGCGGACGGTTACGGGGACGACCGGCGTGACAGCCTTCCGTTGATCGTCACCTACACCGATGCGGCCACCCGTGCACGGACCCAGGCCGTGCCCTCCGGCGCCGACAGGACCCTCACCCTGAGCAGCATCCAGGGCGCGGCTCTCTCGGCGTCACGGTCGAAGGCCGCCACCTTCTGGAAGTCGCTCACCGGCAAGGCGGGCGCGGCGAACGGCCGCAGCGCCGGGGCCAAGCCCGAACTGCGCAGCGGGATCGCGAAGGTCTGGCTCGACGGAAAGGTCAAGGCCGCTCTGGCCGACACCACGGCGCAGATCGGCGCGCCGCAGGTGTGGTCGGGCGGTGACACCGGTCAGGGTGTCGACGTGGCCGTGCTGGACACCGGTGTGGACACGCAGCACCCTGACCTCTCGGGGCAGTTGGCCGCGAGCACGAGCTTCGTACCCGACCGGAGTGTCGAGGACCACAACGGCCACGGCACCCATGTCGCTTCGACCATCGCAGGCAGCGGGGCGGCCTCCGACGGCAAGGAGAAGGGTGTCGCGCCCGGTGCGCGCCTGCACGTCGGCAAGGTGCTGGACGACGACGGCAGCGGGCAGGACTCCTGGGTCCTGGCCGGCATGGAGTGGGCCGCCCGCGAGCAGCACGCCAAGGTCATCAGCATGAGCCTCGGCGCCGAAGCCACCGCCGGCGACGACCCGCTGAGCAAGGCCGTCGACGAACTCAGCGCCGAGACGGGTGCGCTCTTCACCATCGCGGCCGGCAACTCGGGTCCGCACTCCCTCCTGACGCCCGGCATCGCCGACGCCGCGCTGACCGTCGGCGCCGTGGACACCTCGGACACCCTCGCCGACTTCTCCAGCACGGGACCCCGCCGGGGCGATGCGGGCCTGAAGCCCGACCTCACCGCTCCCGGCGTCGAGGTGCTGGCGGCCCGCTCGCAGTACGCCGAGGACGGTTCGGGCTACTACCAGACGCTGAGCGGGACCTCGATGGCCACGCCGCACGTCGCCGGGGCAGCCGCACTGCTCGCCCACGCGCACCCCGACTGGACCGGGCAGCAGCTCAAGGACGCTCTCGTCAGCAGTACGAGGGCGACGCCCCGGTACACCCCGTACGAGGCCGGCAGCGGTCGTCTCGACGTCGCGGCCGCCGTCAAGAACACGGTGTTCGCGACCGGCACCGTGTACGGCGGCTACCGGGACCCGTCGGCGCCCGCCGGTGACAAGTCCGAGAAGAAGGTGACCTACACCAACACGGCGGACGCGCCGGTCACTCTGGACCTGTCGGCCAACGTGCCCTCCGCGCCTGCGGGCGCGTTCACGCTGTCCGCCGCCAAGGTGACCGTCCCCGCTCACGGCAGCGCCCAGGTCACCCTCACCACGGACTTCGACCGGGTGAAGCGCGACACCACGACAGCGGGTCAGATCCTCGCCACCGGTCCCTCCGGCGCGGTGCTGGCCCACACCGTGATCGGTGCGTACGTACAGGCCCCGCGCTACACCCTCACGATCAACGGCAAGGACCGCAGCGGCCGCCCGATGAGCGGTGAGGTGTACCTGATCAGCGAGAAGGCCTTCTTCGGCCCCCTCCTTCTGGACGAATCGGGCACCGGCACGATCGACGTGCCCGTCGGCAAGTACTTCGTGAGCCTGGAGGGCGATGTCCAGGGCGCCCACGGGCCGCACTCGAAGGGCAAGGCTCTGCTGACCGTTCCCGAGGTGGACGTCAGCAAGCCCACCGCGGTGCAGCTGGACGCTTCCAAGGCCAAGCAGGTCTCGGTGCGGACCCCGCAGACGAGTACCCCGGCCAACGTCCGCCTCGACGTCAGCCGAGCGTTCGACAACGGAACCTCCCTGTTCATGCAGCGGTGGCAGGCCGAGGAGTACGACAGCGTGTGGGCGCTGCCCAACAAGCAGGTGACCACGGGTACCTTCGGGTTCGGTGGCAACTGGCGCCTGGTCGAGCCGGCTCTGGCGGTCTCGTACGGCAAGCGCGACTTCGACGACCTGATCGTCGCGCGCGGGAAGACTCAGCTCAGAGGGGGGACGTGGCCGTACAAGGCGGTCTACGCCGGTGAGGGCGGCACCGGGGCGTACACCAAGCTCGGCGCCCTGGGCAAGGCCGTCGTGGTCCGGCGCAGCGATGCGGTCGGCCCGGTCGAGCAGGCTGCGAACGCCGCCAAGGCCGGTGCGAGGCTGCTGCTGGTCGTCAACGACGGCAACGGCCGCCTGAACCCGTGGGGCTCCGACCTCGACAGCCCCTACACGGAAGAGGGGAACCCCCCTCCCCTGACGGTGGCATCGCTGACCGCGGACGAGGGCAACGACCTGATCGCAGGGATCAAGCCCGGCCGGAGCGTGGAGCTCCGGGTGACCGCGGACCCGACCAGGGACTACCTCTACGACATCAGTCAGCACTGGGCAGCGGTCCCTGCGGACCCGACCTACCGGCCGGGGAGCAAGGACCTCAATCGGGTGGATGTCTCCTTCCGGAACAACCGGCCGGCCAGGGCGATGGAGTCCCGTTCCGCTGTGTGGCAGGGCTACTACTCGTTCAACATGGTGCCCACGCCGGCCCGGACCGAGCGCACCGACTGGGTGTCGCGCGACACGGACTGGGTGGAGACGGCCGACGTCAACCAGCAGCTTCAGATCAGCAGCGACACCGTGAAGCGCTACCCCAGTGGCAAGACCTCCCACCTGGAGTACTTCGGCCCGATCCAGCGCCCCCGGTCGAACAGCAACTACGTGCCGGTGCGGGTGGGCGACCAGGTGCTGGCGGTGATTCCGGGGTGGGGCGACTCGGGCTCGGGGCACGTCGGCAGGACCCTGAACAACCAGGGGGTCCGGAACAGCGTCAAGATGTACCAGACACTCCCGGACGGCAACCCGCTGCTGCTGAGGGAGTCCACCACGGATACCATCGGCAGCGTCCGCTACCCCCTCGTACTGGACAGCGCCGAGGAGCAGCGCTACCGCCTGGTCTCGGACAACGCCAGGGACTTCTGGGAGAACGACTACTCGGTCACGACGAGGACCGAGTGGGGATTCACCTCGGCGGAGCCCGCTGCCGGTACCTACTCCGTTCTGCCTCTGATCCAGCTCGACTACGCGGTCGAGGGCATGAATGACGCCGGCAAGACGGATCGCCGCGCCGCCATCACCGTCACCCCCTCACACCTGGACGGCGCTCCCCGCTCCGACACCATCGGCAAGGTCGGCCTCGACATCTCGTACGACGACGGGGCCACCTGGCAGCACGCCGCGCTGACGCACACGGCGGCGGGCTGGAGCACGCACCTCAACGCTCCCGCCAAGGCACAGTTCGTGACCCTGCGCACGAGCGCCGCCGACAGCCAGGACAACACCGTCACACAGAAGATCAGCCGGGCCTTCGGCCTGAAGTAGACAGGCACGGAACAGCCACTCGCTGATCCGGTCAGGGGCGGGACCGCAGCCGGCGGTCCCGCCCCTGACGTCGTCACGGGAAGGTTCTGACGGGGCCCCGGTGCACGGGGAGAACGCCCGGCATGGCGGGGGCCCGGAGGGGGCAGACGCAGAGCACACGAGCCCGTCGGCGGGCCTGAACGCGGAGGTCACGGATGCTGTCCCACAGACGTGAACACGATGTCCTCGTCCTCACCGTGCACGAGGACCCGGGGATCGGGGGTCGGGCCGAACTGGCCGAAAACATAACGGACTTCGTGCGAGCCTTCCAGCCGGCACCGGTGGTCGTCGTCACCGACGACGCCGCTGCCACTCCCGCGACGGCCAGCGCCGTCCTGCGTGCCCATCGCCGCTGCGGCGATCTGAACGTGCTCTTCTCTGCCGTCACCCACAGCGCCTCCGTCCGACGGCTGTTGGAGGACAACGCCGACTCCCGGGGGCCAGGGCTGGTCGTTCACGGCCGAGCCGATGTCGCCGTCGACACGGTCTGCGGCGCCGCGGCCTGAGCATCGGTGACGAGGACATCCCCCGCCCTCGTCGGGCAGGCGTCACAAGCTCGTGCAGCGGGGGCCGGGGGCCGCAGCAGGACTGCGGCCCCCGGCCCTCGTACGTCATCTATCGCAGGCCGTAGGCCCGGACGAGGGTCTGGGTGATCGTCCCTCCCCCGTCGTCCTTCGCGGCGGTCCGCAGGGACACGAACGACGCCGACGCGGGAGCGGACAGGCGTGCCTCCCAGGCGCCGCCGTGACGCGAGGTCTTCGGCCGGTGCCAGCTCGCGCCGCCGTCGCAGGAGACCTCAAGGCCCAGCGAGGAGACCTCCCTGTCAGGGGCACCGGGTACCGACGGGGTGATGTCAACGGCCGCATTGCGGCGGGCCTTGCCGTCGGCGTCCTGATCCACGTCGTAGTCGAGCTGTACCAGCGGAAGGGTCTGCTGCTCCGCTTCTCCGGAGACGAACGACCACTCGGTCCTGGTGGCTGTGGAGTACGGACCGAACACGGGGTTGTCGTTGGCCGCCTCGACCACGAGCCGATAACGCGTCGGTTCGGGAGCTCCCGCGCCTGCACCCACAGCGTGGCGCAACATCGACTTGGCACACTCTGGACAGGCCCGAACGGTGACTGATCACCGCCGGTACCGCACTCTGAAGTGCGGTCGACACGAGGGCCGCACATCCGGCGTGCGACGGCCGCGAGCTCCGGGTGGTGTGGGCGCGACCCCTCCGTGGGGGGCGGGGCAGCGATTCCACCCGGAAGGGTTGGGCGCGGTCGGTGGATTCCGCCGACCGCCCCGCCTCGGCTGGCGCCGTTGGGACATGTCGCATTTGCGACACCTGTGTACCAGTGACACGGCGTACGGCGCCGACGGATCCTGCGTACGACACGTTTCGCCACTCGCCCGGACAGCAGAAGGCGGGCTGCATGAGCCCCGGCACGCTCCGCTGATGCCCGTGGGCGCCCCACACCCGCCGCGGCGCGCGGGCAGCGGTCGTGTATAGTCCAATCTTCAACGATATGTGTGGCCGATACGCCTGTGCGTGTCAGCCGGAGCCAAAAGGGAGGCTGCATGCTTGAGGCAGCTGGTCTCACTGCGGTCGAGGAGACCGTATACCGGCTTCTGATAGCGACTTCGACGGCGTCGGCCGACGAGATCGCCGCGCAGACCGGCCTCACATACGTGCAGGCCGAGGGCGTCCTCGCCGCTCTGGCGACCATGGGGCTCGCCAGCACCACCGACCGGCAGCCCCTCCACTTCACGGCCTCCCCTCCCGACGTCGCGCTGCTGCCGCGCCTGCAGCGCAACGCGGACGCCCTCGATCAGGCACGAGCCGCAGTCACCGGCCTGCTGGAGAGCTACCGCGGCACGCGGCGGCGCCAGGATGCCGGCCAGCTCATCGAGGTCATCACCGGAGCCGAGGCGCTGCGCCAGCACCTGCGCCAACTACAGGACAACGCCCGCCACGAGATGTTGTGGTTCTGCAAGGCCCAGTACGTCGCCATGCCGTCGGGCAGCAACACGGCCGAGTACGACGCCCTGGCCCGCGGGGTTCGCTACCGCGTCCTGTACGAACGTGCGTTCTTCGACGACGAGGGCGCCGTTGACAACGTTGTTAGTTCCGTCGGTGCGGGCGAGGTCGCTCGTTCGGTACCCCACCTCCCCCTGCGGCTCGCCGTCGCCGACCGGACCATCGCCATCTGCCCGTTGGTACCGGGCGGACCGGCAGGCAGCCCGGTCGAACCCACGGCGGCGCTGCTCCGCGACAGCAGTCTCCTGGAGGCACTCACCGCGCTGTTCGAGCGCTACTGGGAGGACGCCGTACCCCTGCACGTCAGCGACTCAGGGACGGTCAGCGGTACCGACGACTCCCCCGGGACAGCCCCTCTGCGGGAGACAGACCGGCGGCTGCTGTCACTCCTGATAGCCGGCATCACGGACAAGGCCATCGCGAGTCAGATGGGACTGAGCCGCCGCACGGTCCAGCGCCACATTCAGCACCTGATGACCGTCGCGGGCGCCACCACCCGGATGCAGCTCGCCTGGCAGGCCGCTCGTCGTGGGTGGCTGTAGGGACCACCGCACGCCGCTCACCGTGGCCGGCGGAGATCTCGGCCGAACGCACGCTCCGGCGCCGCTGCGATGCCGTTGAGCCGGCCGTGCACATCCGGCGGTTCAGCTGCTGTTCCGCACTCCGGGCTGCGGAGAGCTCGGCCGACCAGAGCTTCGCTTCGCGGGCATCCTTGAACGAACGGCAACCAGCAGGGCGGCGCCGACGACCCAGATCGCCAGCGTGATCATGGGCATGAGCATGGTTGTGCCGTCGAAGTAGCTCAGGTTTCCGATGGCCCGGACGGCGGCGCCCGGGGGCAACGCGGCGGAGATGTAGCGGGCGGGGCCGGGCAGCAGGTTGGCCCCGATGACGGCACCACTGGTGGCATTGCCCAGGGTCAGCAGGATCAGAGTGGCAACGGGAACACCGATCGGACCCATGTACGCCCCGAGAGCCAGGGTCGTGAACGCGGCGGCAGCTGCCAGCAGTGCCAGCACGATCGCCAGCCGGATGACCGGCGCCGGGACGGCGCCGAAAACCGGCCCCGCCAAGATCGCCGCGAGGATGCCTGCGGCGGCGGAGAAGACGGCGATGAGGACGAAACGGTGCCGCAGGGGCAGCACGCTCGTGGCCCCCAGCACGATTTGCCCGACCACGAACCCCGCGAGAGTGACACCGAAGGAGAGATAGAACCCCGCGAGTCCTCGGGCATCGTATTTCACCAGGGGTACCACGTCGTCGACGGTGAGGCGCTGGTCGGAACCGTGGGCATAGGCGCGAACGAGCCCCGTCACGATGCCGGTGGTCGACTGCCCGTTGGCTCCGGCGACGTCGAGGTGCAGGGCCCCGCTCGATCCGGAGGAACTCAGGGACAGGGACGCCACGACCTCACGGCGTTCGAGCGCCTCTCGCCCGGCAGCGGGCGTAGGGACCTCGATGACGTGCAGGCTGGGCCCCAGCGCTCGGCGCACCTCCTGGGCCAGTCGGCCGCCGGCCACCGAGACCGGAAGGTCGTGCGGCCGGGGGTCTCGCTGGAGCCCGATGTAGGCGGCGATGAACGCCGCCAGAATGGTCAGGCCGATCAGCCCCGGTTGCAGCCACGCCCGAGTCGGAACCCGGCTGCGCGTGGGCTCGGCGGTCGCCGCTGGTCCCTCGGCGCCGGCGTCGGCAGTGCTTCGACCGGAGCGCAAAGGTGCCTCCAAGAGCTGCGGGCGGGACACATAACGTGTGGCCACGCGCACGCTTCGTGACCACCGCGAACAGTGTCGCACCGTCCCCTGTCGGTCGCCGCCCGGCACGTTGCCGGCGCTGTGGGAATGGCCGGGTCCGCTCGTCCGCGCTCCGGGTGCCGAAGCGCGGTCACACCCCAGCCGCTGTCGCCTTCACTCCGCCCAGGGCTCGAAGCCGGTGCGGAGGACGCCCTCCAGCGATGCACGGAGCTGTGCGGCTTCGCCGACTCCGAAGCTCTTCTCGAATCGAGCCTGCACGTCGTTCCACAGCGGGAGCGCCGCCCGCATCCGTGCACGGCCTTCCGCCGTGATCATGACGACCCGCACGCGACGGTCGGCCGCCGACGGCTCGACGGTGACCAAGCCGTCCCGCGCCAGGGGCTTGAGGTTCGACGCCATGGTCGTGCGGTCCATGGCGATCGCGTCGGCAAGACCGGAGATCGTCATCTCCTCCTCGGCGCCGAGCCTCTGCAGGATGCTGAACTGCGTCGCACGCAGATCGACGGGGGCCAGGGCCTTGTCGTAGGTCGCGCTGAGGTACCGGGCCGCTTTGCGTAGCGCCAGGTTGTTGCACGCATCCGCGCGGCCGGTCGACGCAGGGGTCACGGTTCCTCCAGATCCAGCCCACATCCTAACGCCACGAGCATATGCCCGTATCTGCGAAGCCACCCACCGGGCGGGCGTGACCAAAGGGCATCTAACGGCACCCACCGTTGCCCGGACCTGCAATACGAGCATATGCTCGCACTTTGACCGTGGCGATCCACCCGGCTCCCCGCCTACAGAAGAAGGTCCCGACATGGAAATCTCCGCCGGATCCGCCTCCGAGGCCGAGATCGAACAGGCGACGCCCGCAACAACAGGAGGACGACGTGAACCGGCGCCGACCCCTGGCCGGCCACCGCTGAGGGCCTGGCTCCAGCCGAGCCTGATCGCACTGGTCGTCGTGGCAGCCTTCATCGCCTGCTATGTCGGGTTGCAGCGCGATCCACAGGCACACCACATCCCCGTCGCCGTGACAGGGCCGGACCTGCCGGGCGAGATACGCCAGGCTCTCGGCGACGCAGTCGACGTGCATCCGGTCCCGGACGCGGAGGCTGCACGGCGCGCCGTGCAGCGACATGACGTCACGGCGGCCATCAGCGCGAGCGGACCCCACACACTTCGCCTGGCGATCGCGGGAGCCGCGGGCAAGTCCACCGCCTCGGCCGTGAGCAGCCTGGTCGAGGCCTACGCCCATGGTGCGGGTGAAGAGCTCCGCACCGAGGACGTCGTCCCTCTGGCACGGTTCGACACCCGGGGCCTCGCCGGCTTCTACGTCGCCTTCGGAGTCTCCCTGGCCGGTTTCGTCCTCGGTTCGAACACCCTCGGCCTGTCCGCCGTCATGCGCCTGCGCCATCGGCTCTGGCTGCTGGGTGGCACCTCCCTGGCCATCGGCATCGTGGCCGCGATCCTGGTCGGACCGGTCCTGCACGCCGTCCCCGCCCCGGTCGCCCCACTCATGGCGACGCTCGGCCTCCTGGCAGCCGCGGCCGCGTTCACCACCACGTTCCTGGGCAGCTACCTCGGGCCGGTCGGGCTCCCGATCACCACGCTCCTCATACTCACGGTCGGGAACGCGACCAGCGGCGCCGTCATCGGTGCCGATCTGCTGCCGGCAGCCGCCCGGTCCGTGTCGGCGCTCCTGCCGCCCGGCGCGGCCGTCCGGGCCATCACCGACCTGAGCTACTTCAACGGAGCGCACATAGCCGGACCCGCGATCACTCTGGCCCTGTGGGCCGCGTCGGCGGCACTCCTCATCGGCCTGCACCCCCGCCTGACGCGGCGCCGCGCCAAGAACGACGCAGCGTGACGCCGCCGTGGCAGTCGACCGGAGCCACCCCAGATCCGCCCGCCGATGACCGGGCGACGACAGCCTGACCACCTGGGCGGCATGAGCTCCGGACCTCTTGCCCTTCAGGCGACTCCGTAGCCGCCGAGCGGGGCCGCACGCGACACGTGCGCCTCGCCGTAAAGCTCAGGTGGAGGGTCGGGGGACCCGGGGATCGACGGACGCCGACGACAGCACTTCTCACCTGCTCATCCTGGCCGCTCGCCCACCGGCGGCGATGACCGGACAGCACTCCCCCAGGCTGGGATCCTTGACGACCGGTAAATAGGAGCATATGCTCCTATTTACCGGATGCTGTTCGTCTCGCCTTTCCCGGAAGGCGAGAGCCGGGGTGACCGTCGCGACGCGAGGGCCCCGCCGAGCCGGACCGATTCATCAAGCACACGGACGACCGTCGGCGCCATCCCCGGTGCGCGTGGGTCCGGCAATCGCGCATCAGCACCACCCATCACCTTGCGTGGATCACGCATCGAGAACAGGAGCACCACCATGACCAGTGTGAAAGCTGCCGCTGTCCAGATCAGCCCCGTGCTGTACAGCCGCGCCGGCACGATCGACAAGGTTGTGAAGAAGATCGGCGAACTCGGCCGTATGGGCGTCGAGTTCGCGGTATTCCCCGAGACAGTCGTCCCCTACTACCCCTACTTCTCGTTCCTCCAGGCGCCGTACACCATGGCCAAGGAACACCTGCGTCTGCTCGAGGAGTCGGTGACCGTCCCGTCCGCCGAGACCCACGCGATCGCCGAAGCCGCACGCCAAGCACACATGGTCGTCTCGATCGGCGTCAACGAACGCGACGGTGGCAGCATCTACAACACGCAGCTGCTGTTCGACGCGGACGGCACACTGATCCAGCGCCGCCGCAAGATCACGCCGACCTATCACGAGCGGATGGTCTGGGGACAGGGCGACGCGTCGGGCCTGCGAGCGGTGGAAAGCACCGTCGGTCGCATCGGGCAGCTCGCCTGCTGGGAGCACTACCTGCCTCTGGCACGGCATGCCCTGATCGCCGACGGCGAGCAGATCCACGCCGCGATGTACCCCGGCGCCTTCGGCGGTCCCCTCTTCGCCGAGCAGATGGAGATCAGCATCCGCCAGCACGCCCTGGAATCGGCCGCCTTCGTCGTCAACGCCACCGCATGGCTCGATGCCGACCAGCAGGCGCAGATCGCCAAGGACACCGGCGGGCCGGCCGGTGCCGTATCCGGAGGGTTCTTCACGGCCATCGTCGACCCGGAGGGCCGCATCATCGGTGAGCCGCTGACGTCCGGTGAGGGAGAAGTGATAGCCGACCTGGACTTCTCCCTGATCGATGCGCGCAAGCGCCTCATGGACGGGCGTGGCCACTACAGCCGCCCGGAACTGCTCAGCCTGCAGATCGACCGCACTCCGACCGCACACCTCCACGAGCGCGGTGCCCAGGCGCCACAGAAGTCCGACCTTCCCGCTGAGGTCAAGTGACGTCGCTCCGCCGCGGTGCCGACTGACCGCGGGAGGGCCGTTCGACCGGGCGGGAAAGCTTCCCGGTCAACGCCTGTTCTTCCGTGCGATGGACGCGTTGAGACACGTGGCGAATCCGCACCAGGCCGCGTAGGGGATCAGCGCCAGAGCGGATGCGCGGTCGACCCTCGCCGTACGGGCGATCAGCTCGGCGTTGCTCACGTCGAGGAGTGCGGTCCCCATCAGTCCTGCCTTCGTGCTGCGCAGACGGAAGAACAGGACGTTCCATGTCGTGTTCAGCGTGAGGTTGACCCCGAGACTCATGGCCAGGGTCTTGCGCTCCTCGGCGCGGGCCGCGAGGAGGGCTCGACCACCGGCCCAGGCGATACTCGCGTAGAGCGGAGTCCACACCGCCCCGAACGCCCAGGCGGGCGGCTGCCAGGAGGGCTTGGACAACGAGCGGTACCAGTGCGTGTCCGGAGCGACCGCCCAGCTCCCGGCGACAGCGGCCACCGTCACTGCCGCCGCGGAGCCCGCGTAGGTCTTCCAGCGGCCCGACGACGGCTGCCGCTCGCCCTCTCTCATCAGCCTCATGCCACTACCCCTACCCGCTCCGGCTCGGGTGACCGCCTGTCCGAACCGGTCACCGCCTCGGGATGCACAACCGCGCCCTCGGCGCTACGGTCCCGGCAGGACGTGGCGGCCGACCGATTTGCGCTGGAGCGCACTCGAAGGGGGACCATCGGACATCGCTGCTCCGGCATCGTGCCGGAGGTGCGGTCCTCCCGAGCGGCCCAGGCCGCGCTGACGAATGCGAGTGTTCTCATGACAGACAAGACCGTAGTGATCACCGGCACCTCCAGCGGAATCGGCCTGGAGACGGCCGTCCGCTCCGCTCGCTCCGGATGGCGTGTCGTCGCCACCATGCGCGATCTGGGCAAGGCGGACGCGCTGAGGGCGGCGGCAGCGGCAGCGGGCGTGACCGAACGCGTCGAGGTCCGTCGCCTCGACGTGACCGACCCCGGCTCGGCGGCGGAGTGCCTGGCAGCGGTTGTCTCCGATCACGGAGCCCTGCACGCACTGGTCAACAACGCGGGCTCCGGTCACGTGGGCACGCTGGAGATCGACGGAGTCGACGCGGCCAGGCGGGTGATGGAGGTGAACTTCTTCGGCGTACTGAATGCGACCGCCGCTGCCATGCCCCATCTTCGCGCCTCCGGCGGCCGCGTGCTCACCGTCACGAGTGTCGGCGGCGTGGTGGGACAGCCCTTCAATGAGGCGTACTGCGCGGCCAAGTTCGCGGTCGAGGGGTACATGGAGTCCCTGGCGCCCGTCGCGGCGACCGTGGGCGTGCGAGTGACACTGATCGAGCCGGCCGCCGTCGCCAGCGAGTTCGTCGCCAACGTCGGCATTCCCGACGACCGGAACGAGCTGCTGGAGCGCATGGGCCCGTACGCCCCGGCTCTGGACGCCTATCTGATCCGTACCGCCGGAGCATTCGCGCATGCGCAGCCGGCGGCGGACGCCGCGGCGGCGATCGTCGCGGCGCTCGACTCGGACGAGCCGCCGGTACGGGCCCAGACCTCGGACGCCGCGCGCACGTTCATCACGCCGAAGCTGGCCGACCCCGACGGCTCTCGCGTCCTCGGCATGACCAGCACCTGGGTGGCCTGACCCCCCGGAGGGGGCCGCGCACCGCTCCGGCTACGGAAGTGCGTGCAGCGGGGCGTGATTGGCCTTGAACATGCGTTCCCCCGCACGGCGAAGAGTGAAGTCGCGCAGGAAGGTGGGCAGGTTGCGGGCCTTGTCACGGCGATGGTTCTGCGAGACCACCCAGGCGACTCGCTCGCCTCGACGGGTCTGGAACGCGTCGAGTGCCGCGGCGACATCCTGCGTCGTCCCGAGCGAGTCGGCGAGGACCACGGCGTCTTCGATGGCCATCGCGCCGCCCTGGGCCATGCTCGGGGAGAAGGTATGGGCCGCGTCGCCGATCAGGACAACGCCCGGCTGCGTCCAGACCGTGTTCGCGCTCTCGCGCAATGCGGCGAAGTGAGCGTCCGCCCCCTGTTCCAGCAGGCGTGGGACCGGGCCGGCGAAGTCCGAGAACAGCGTGCGCCAGTCACCTACCGGAGCGGTCGCGGCCGCGCTGTTGATGTCGGCGTAGCAATAGACCCGGCCGGCTCCCAGCTGCACCGTCAGGAATGTCCGGCCTCGGTCGCCCAGGCGCGCGGTCCAGTCCGTGATGCCGGGAATCGTGGTGTCGTCGGCGATGAACCGCCAGCACACCTGCCCCAGGAAGCGCGGCTCCGGACCACCGAAGCGGGTACGCCGTACAGCGGAGCTGATTCCGTCCGCGCCGACCACCAGATCGTACGAGCGGGTGGCGCCGTCAGTGAACGTCACGGTCCCGTCGTGGCCCACCTCGGTCACGGCGGTGTCGTGACGCACGATCGCGCCGTCGACGGCACCGCGCAGCACCTGGTGCAGCTCGGCGCGGGTGATGGCCAGGCAGGGACCGACCTCACCCCAGATCCGGGTCACGTCGAACTCGGCGAGCGGGCGACCGCGGTGGTCGAGGAGCCGCTGCCGCCCCACGGGGGATGCCAGATCGGCGACCTCGTCCCCCACACCGATGGTCCTGAGGGCACGGACGGCGTTCGCGGGGAGGTAGATCCCCGCACCGAGGGCCTGGGCCGACTCCGCACGCCGCTCGACGACGTCCGCCGAGAACCCCCTGTCGAGGAGCGCCTTGGCCAGAGCCATGCCGGAGATTCCGGCTCCGACGATCAGAATGCGAGGACTGCTCACAGCAGGTCACCCTTCGGCAGCGGTCGAGAACGGCAAGGTGCGGCCGGAGCCACGCGGACGCGTGAGCGTGGTCGATCGGCGCCGTGCCGGCCCCTGGATCGCGCCTGCCGGCAGCTCGCTCGTACCACCGCTTACCCCGGCGAATCGGTCCACACAGACCACGAGACACGTCCGCCGAAAGTTCAGTGCGCAACGTTCCGCCGGAACACGGCAGGCTCCCGTCAGACCTCGCCCGCCTCTTCCGGCGCGAGCACGGGCAGCAGTTGCCGCATCCCGACGAGCAGTCCGCCGCTGACCGCGATGGCCGCGGTGTCCGGTTGGCTGTGCAGCCGCCTCAGGCGGCCATCCCCGCTCCGGCCGCCTCGAGCACCTGAACTGCGGTCGCCCGTTCGGGACCGGAGTGACGCAGGGCTCTGCTCGCGCTCCGTGCGCAGGGTTCGTGGCGTGAGTGCCTTCACCGTGACCTGCTGGGGGGTGCACCGGATACGACCGGTGCGGTGTCGCGGATGTCCGGCGGAGTCCGGGCCGCCGGCATGCCAGGCCGGCCGGCCCGGAGCTCCGCGTACCGCATCTGCTCAGCGTTCCGCGATGTGTTCTCCCAGGCGCAATTCGAGTTCGCCCGGCTGCTGCATCCCGCGCTCGAGCAGGCGACGGATCCGTTCAGCCGCTTCCGGCCAGGTCAGGGACGCGCGGAAGGTGTTCTGACCGGCCAGCAGATCATCCTCGGCGGGCAGGGTGGACCGGTCGATCAGGGCCTTCACCTCGGCCAGCGGCCGCCGGTCGAAGGACGCGATGCGCGTGGCGACCCGGTCCACGTAGGCGTCCAGTTCGGCGTCGGGCAGTGCACGGTTGATCCAGCCGTACCGCTCGGCCGTCTCCGCGTCGAAGTCGTCTGCCGCCGCGATGATCTCCAGAGCACGCCCACGTCCCACCAGAAGGGGGAGCCGCTCCGTGGCCCCGCCGCCCGGAGTGATCCCTGCGCCCACTTCCGGCTGCCCCAGGACGGCCTTCTCCTTGCTGGCGAAACGCATGTCGCAGGCCAGCGTGAACTCGTTGCCGACCCCACGCGCACGGCCACGGATCGAGGCGATGCTGATGACCCGAGAACGAGCCATCCGCGCCGCGGTTTCGAGCCAAGGCGGGCCCGTGTAGGGCTCCTTCGGTGGCACCAGGTCGAAGTGCGCGAGGAAGTAGTCGGGATTCGCGCTGTCGAAGACCACGACCTTCAGGTCTTGATCCGCTTCCATCCGGTCAACCAGGTCGGCGAGCGCTGCGAACGTATCGAAGGACACCAGGTTGATCGGCGGACTGTCGAAGGTCACACGCCAGTACGACGCGGACCGCTGCACCACCCTGAACGGGGAGGACGTAGTCATGGGCAGCATCCTATGCACATGTTTGTGCTCATTTGACGCGTTCGGTGACGAGCTGCGCCGACGTCGCGACGTCCCCGGCGGAGCGAAGTGGCCACTCGGTCGGCAAGACCGGTTCTCGCCGACCGCGGACGAGCGGACGGTCGGCCGGTCCCGTCTCCGTGAGTGTCCGGCGCCGCGCCCTCACGCGGCAGGCGCCCGGACCGTGGTAATCGACAGAGATGCGAATGAATCCCTCAAGTGCCGCGAACCGGCCATCACGGTTCGGCCGGCTGCACCGCATGATCAGCCACTCCGCGCCAGGGCGCGGATGGCGGAGGGGCCGCGAGCTCGAACTTGGGCAGCGAGCTCTGAGCTTCGCCGCGCTCGGATTCCTCACACTCATCCCCCTCCTGATCATCGTCTCTGCGGCGGACCGGCGCGGGCAGGGGTTCGCCCAGTGGCTGGGCCAGGCGCTCGGCGTGTCCGCCGCCTCCCAGAAGCACGTCGAGAAGTTGTTCGCACTGCCCGGCCAGGCACTGCAGACAACGACCGCCTTCGGCCTCGCCGCGCTCGCGGCGTTCGGGCTGAGCTTCGGGTCCGCAGTACAGACCGGCTACGAGAAGGTCTGGGACCTGGTACCGGCTCGCTGGTGGGCGACATGGCGTCATCTGGCGTGGCTCGGAGTTTTCGCCGGATACGTCTTCGTGTCCGCCACGACCAGGCTGCTGCACACCCCTCTGGGCGGGGTCCTCGCGTCGGTGAGCGCTGTCCTCTTCTTCTGGTGGTCGCAGCGCCTGCTGCTGGGCGGGAGGGTCCGCTGGGTTGCGTTGTTGCCCGGCTCCGTACTCACGGTGATCGGACTGCTCGGCCTTCGCGTCTTCTCCAGGATTGTCTTCAGTCCGTTGATCGCTTCCAGCACCGCCAGCTACGGCCCGGTGGGAACCGTCCTGATCCTCCAGTCCTGGCTGGTCGGCGTGGGCGTCGTCGTGTTCGGAGGGGCGCTGGTCGGACGCATCCTCCATGAGGAGTTCCCTCGGGTGTCGAACGCGCTGGGGCGGCGGAGATGAGCCGTCGGTGCGCTCGGGTGACGTTTCCGGACCCGAGCCCCGACCACGACCCCGCCGGTACAACGCCCGACGGACGGAAATCCGCCGGGCAGCCCGTCCAGTGCCCGGGCGCACCAGGAGCCGTTCAGGCGGTGGTCACCAGGCGGCGGCTGAGGACCTCGTCGGCCAGCCCGTACGCCACCGCCTCCTGCGCGGTGAGGATCCTGTCCCGGTCTGTGTCGGCGCGGAGCGTGGCGGCGTCGTGCGGGGTGTGCCGGGCCAGGACCTCTTCGACCTGCGAGCGGACCCTCTGCATCTCCGCGGCGTGGAGCCGCAGATCGGAGACGGTGCCCTGCTGCCCGCCGCTCGCCGGCTGCCCCAGGAGCACACGGGAGTGCTCCAGGACGAACCGCCGGCCGGGGTCCCCGCCGGCGAGCAGCACCGCCGCGGTCGAGGCGGCCTGGCCGACGCAGAACGTCGCGATGGGGGCCGACACGAAGCACATGGTGTCGTAGATCGCCATGAGCGAGGTGGACGATCCGCCCGGGGAGTTGAGATAGATCGCGATCTCGGCACCGGGGTTCGCCGACTCAAGGTGGAGCAGCTGGGCGATGACCACGTTGGCGACCCCGTCGTCGATCTCCGTGCCGATGAAGATGATCCGCTCGGACAGGAGGCGGCTGAAGACGTCGTAGGACCGTTCCCCCTGGGGCGTGCGCTCGACGACGTTCGGAATCGTGTACTGGCCCATGTCAGAGTCCCATCCGTCGTCGTGAAGCGGCCGGTCGGACGGTGTCGAGCGATACGACGACGTGGTCGACCATGCCGTAGCTCTTGGCCTCCTCCGCCGTGAACCACCGGTCCCGGTCGCCGTCCCGGGAGATCGTCTCCGCGGACTGCCCGGTGTGCGTCGCGGTGATCCGCTCGACCGCCCGCTTCGTGAACTCCAGGTTCTCCGCCTGGATCGCGATGTCGGAGGCGGTGCCGCCGATTCCGGCCGACGGCTGGTGCATCATGATCCTCGCGTTCGGCAGGACGAAGCGCTTGCCTTTCGCGCCGACGGTGAGCAGGAACTGGCCCATGGACGCGGCGAAGCCCATGGCGAGGGTCGAGACGTCGTTCGGGACGAGCTGCATCGTGTCGTAGATGGCCAGCCCGGCCGTCACGGACCCGCCCGGGCTGTTGATGTAGAGGCTGATGTCGGTACGGGGGTCCTCGGCCGAGAGGAGCAGCAGCTGCGCGCAGACCCGGTTGGCGGAGACCTCGTCCACCTGGGTGCCGAGGAAGACGATCCGCTGGGCGAGGAGCTGGGCCGCGAGATGGTCGTCGTAACGTGTCGCGGGCGTGTCCTCGTCGGCGGCGCGTGGGCGGTGGGCGAGGTACGGCGGCATGCGGGCCTCCTGGTGGTGGGCGGCCGTTTCGGCCGCGGTCCCTCCACACTTGTCCGTCCCGGCCCGCGGAGTCACCTGTCTCTGCCCGCAGCAGATTCGCCACGGGCAGATCGCTGTTCCACAGGACGGGCGGTGACCGGCTGCCCCGGACGGTCCTTGCCGGGGCAGCCGGTGTAGGTACGTCGTCCAGCCGGGGCGCGTCCGGCCGGCGGGCGTCGGTCCGTGCTCGTAGCGCTGGACGTAATCCGGTGGTAAGCCCGTCCCGCTCCACGGCAGGATCGGGCCCGTGCCTCTGATACTCCCGCCCCGCCTCACCGCCTCCGCCCGCATGCTCGGCGACGCCGCCCGGCGGCGCGGTCTGCGTACCGTGCACCTGCCTGACCGGGAGGTTCCGGACGGATTGCGCGACGGACGGGCGTATCTGCACGCGGGACCCGCCTTCGCCGACGCCGTGGCGCCCGCTCTGGGCATCGCACCGCTCGAAGCTCCGGCCGACTGGCTGGCACACCTGCCGGCGGCGTTCGTGCATCGCGAGATCCGCGCGATGCCCATCCGTGAGGCGTACGGCCTGCGGCGTCCGGCATTCGTGAAGTCGCCCAACGACAAGAGCATTCCGGCTCTGGTCTACACGGACGGGTCCCGGCTCCCGGGACCCGACGCCGTCGATCCGGAGACGATCGTGCTGGTGAGCGATGTCGTCGCCTTCGAGGCGGAGTACCGTCTTCATCTGCTCGACGGGCAGGTGCACACCGGCAGCCGGTACGCCGTGGCCGGACGTCTGGACCTCGCCCCGCTCTCCGCCTCCGCGCACGCGTTCGGCTCGGAGCTGCTCGCCGCCGCCAGGGACACCCTGCCGTCCGCGATCGTCGTCGACATCGGCGTCATCGGGCCGGGCCGGTGGGCGGTAGTCGAGGCCAACGCCGCCTGGGCCAGCGGGTGTTACGCCTGCGATCCGGACCGCGCGCTGGATGTGGTGCTCAGGGCCGCCGGACCGGCGGAACACCTGTCGCAACGGGACAGCCGCTTCGTCAGGCGAGTCTTCCGACCTGCTTGACCGTAAGGCTCCTGGACCGCTCGCAGCGCGCGTCCGGGACCACCGTGGGCGATCCGGTCGGGCGACGCTGAAGTGTTCCGGTCACGACCGCGATCGCCCGCCCGGCCGAGCGGGCGATTCCCACGCCCGCTCGTGCGCGAGCGTCCGGTCGCCTTCGCTCCTCAGCCTGTCGTCGCTCAGAGCGATTCCGTCGGCCCTCTTCTTCATCCCGACCAGCTGCCGGATCCTGTGCGCGACGATCGCCGCCGTCCTGCTCATCGATCTCTCCCGTGTACGTGTATGTGCGGCTGGGACGCGATCCCACCGCTTGGTTCACGGTGGACCCGATGCCCACTCCAGCGTGCCACACACTGTCCGATTTCGACCGATTCGATATCGCACGGATTGCGGGACGGCCCTTACGTGCTGCCCCCGATCCCCGCCCTCCGACGATCCGGCCTTCACAGGCCCACACCTGGGCCGACCGGGCTCGGGTACGGCGCGCCCCTCGGCCCCACGGCCGGGCACGGTGGAGGATCGGTGGGCAGCGCACCGAGGCGTTCCGCCCGGCACCGCACCGCGACGTGGAAGGTTCTGTCATGGGACTGAGCGACGACCCGCTGTTCCGGCCCGCCGCCGACCGGGCCGGAAGCCTCGTCGGCGACGGAAGCCCCTGTTGCGCACCGCTCGCGCCGTGAGCGCCGGTACGGGCGCGAGTGGCGCGGGCGGCGGCCGCTACGGTGAGTCCTTCTTCCGCCCCGAACAGGCCGGAGAGGGACGACGAATCGACTTCGGTGCCCTCGCCTACGACGATGTCACCATGGCCCGGCTACGCGCCGTCGGGGCGGGCCCCGGGTGGCGCTGCCTCGATGTGGGTGCCGGCACCGGAACGGTCTCCCGTCGGCTGCTGCAGGATGCCGGGGTGGCGAGTGTGCTCGCCGTGGACCGCGACGTACGGTTCATCGGTGGGCGGCCGGTGCCCGGGCTCGAGGTACTGGAAGCCGACGTCACCGCCCCGGGCTTCGTCTCGGGGCGGTTCCGGCTCGTCCACGCGCGCTTCGTGCTCATGCACCTGCCGGAACGCGACCGTCTGATCACAGCGCTCGCCGAACTCGTCGCGCCCGGTGGCGTGCTGGTCCTCAGCGATGCCGTCGACCTCACGAGCGACAGCGCGCCGAGCACGCCCTACGCGACGGCGATGCGGGCCATGTGGAAGGGGCTGCGGGCCACCATCGGCACCGACGTCACCTGGGTGCCGTCGTACCCGAGGCTTCTGCGTGAGGCGGGTCTGGGATCCGTCGCCGCCGAGATCCACGTGCCGCCGCTGCTGCCGGGCAGCGCCATCAGCCGCTTCTGGGCCGACACCTGGAAACGCAGCCGAGCGGCCATGACCGCCACGGGTCTCGTCGACGACGAGGCCGTCGACGAGGCGGTCCGGTATCTGGGGAGCGATGAGTGCGCCGCGGTGTCGGCCGGCATGCTCACCGCCTGGGGGTGGAGGAGCGACGGACCCGCCACCCCCAGGACCCGCGCCTTCCCTCAGCCGTCCCACGATGCGGATCGAGCGGAGTGACTCCGGGGGCTGCCGATGGGGAGAGCTGGGGTCACGAGGTCGCTGCCTGGATGTCGTCGAGATGGTTCTCGACCCACAGCCGCAACTGCCCGAGGGGTTCGGCCACACTCTCGCCGAGCGCGGTCAGGTCGTACTCGACGTGAAGGGGAACCGCCGGATAGACGGTCCGGGTGACGAGTCCCTTCTCCTCCAGGCGCCGCAGCGTGCTGGTCAGCACTTTGGGACTGACGCCCTGCAGGCGGCGCTGGAGCGCGCCGAATCGTTGAGGGCCGCCCTCCATCGCCCCGATGGCCAAGGCGGACCACTTGTTGGCCAGCAGGTCGAGCACCTCACGGCACGGGCATTGCGCCGCGTACACATCATGGTGCTCGTGCGCGTCGTTGCTGCAGGTCATGGCCATCGGGCAGTCCTCGTCCTCGGTGCGGGCCTCTCCATACTTCCCATTGGGAAGTATGTGCCCTTGCAGGTTACTGCCGCCTCAGAGATAGCGTGAATCCGTCGATCACCACCGAGCCGGCTCGTCCCGTGGTCGCGCCTGATCGCACGGCACGACGGGCCTTCCGGGGTCGCCCCGGGGCAGTCGGCCGCAGGAACAGCCCGGCCCGCAGAAGGAGCAGAGGAACCATGAGCCCAGCAGAAGACACGACGATGCGCGCGGTCGTGTACCGCAAGAGCCTGCCCGTCCAGGACCACGAGAGCCTGCTGGATGCCGAATTGCCGGTCCCCCGCCCCGGCCCGCACGACCTCCTGGTCGAGGTCGAAGCGGTCGCAGTCAACCCGGTGGACTACAAGGTGCGGCAGAACAGCGACCCCGGCGGGGAGGCGAAGGTCCTGGGCTGGGACGCGGCGGGCACCGTGGTGGCGGTGGGCGAGGCGGTGGAACGCTTCCGGGTCGGCGACGACGTGTTCTACGCGGGAGCCATCGACCGTCCCGGCTCGAACGCCCAGTACCAGGTGGTCGACGAGCGGATCGTGGGTCGCAAGCCCGCCACCCTGTCCTTCACGGAGGCGGCGGCGCTGCCGCTGACCTCGCTCACCGCCTGGGAGGGCCTGTTCGAGCGCTTGGGCTTGCGCGAGGGGGCCATGGAGCAGCGCGGCGCGCTCCTGGTGACCGCGGCGGCGGGTGGTGTCGGTGCCATGGTCGCGCAGCTGGCACGGGCCCTCACCAGCCTGACGGTCGTCGGCACCGCTTCGCGTCCCGACAGCGCCGACTTCGCCCGCCGGATGGGCGTGAACCACGTGGTCGACCATCACCGCCCGCTGCCCGGCCAGTTGGCGGAGGTGGTCCCGGACGGAGTGGACTACGTCTTCAGCACGGCGGGCACCGACCGCAACCTTGCCGCGTACGCCGAGGTGCTGAATCCGCACGGACAGATCGTCGCGATCGACGACTTCGGTGCCGTGGAGATCGGTGTGCTGAAGTCGAAGAGCATCTCCTTCCACTGGGAGCTGATGTTCACCCGCTCGTTGTACCGGACCCCGGACCTGGTGACGCAGCACCACATCCTCACGCAGATCGCCCGGCTCGTGGACGCGGGCATCCTCGCCACCACGGCCACGACCGATCTGGGGACCATCAACGCCGCTCACCTGCGTGAGGCCCACGGTGTCCTCGAATCCGGAAAGGCCATCGGCAAGATCACGCTCACCGGCTTCTGAGGACGCGGCGCAGCTGAGCGCCTCCGGGGGGACCGCCCGGGCACGAGGGACCCGGCACCGGCGGCCCCCCTCCGGACGGACCGTCGGTGCCGGACGCTCACCGCAGGGATCCCTCCAGGACGGCGCGGCCGAGCCGGGTTCTGTGGTGCAGCACCCGCACGCCCTGGCGCTGTGAGAGCAGTAGCCCCGCCTCGCGGAGCACGGTGGCGTGCCGGCTGGCCGTGGACGGCGCCAGCCGCAGTGCCGCGGCGATGTCCATCGTCGTCATCGGACGGTCCAGCATGCGCAGGAGTTCGGCCCGCGAGGCGCCGATCAGCTGGGCCACCGGGGCGTCCCCGCCGCCGTGTCGGCGTTCGAACCAGCCCGGAGCGGGTGAGAGCGGGTGGACGAGGACAGGAGGCAGTTCCTCGTCGACGAGGGCGAGCGGGGCCCGTACGCAGAAGAAGGCCGGGACGAGCGTCAACGCCCGCCCGTGCAGCAACAGTTCGCGGTCCATCGGGTACGGGGCGCTTAGCAGCCGGTCGCTGTAGCGCCAGCCGGGCAGTTGGTCGTATCCGGTGAGGAGTCCCTCGGCGCCGTGGGTGAGGACGGCTTGGGCCCGTACGGTCCGGTCCGCTGCCGCCTGTGCGCCGATCGCGGGCAGGTAGGGCTCGACGGCCACCCGGTGATAGGCACGCAGGGCCGAGCCGAGGCGCTGCAGCGCTTTCGGGCACCCATCGGCGAGCGGCCGTACGCCGGCGGGGACGGGGCGGCTTGTATGGGCGTGCAGCCGGGTGAGTTCGGCGCGCAGTCTGCGCCGGGGCGTGGACAACAACCGGTCGAGGCCCGCGTCGAGATCGGCGTCCCCGCGGCCGGGTGTCAGGAAGTCGGGGAAGTACGAGCCGTCCGGACAGAGCCGCGTCAGTGCGCGGGTCACGGACACGAGACCGGCCAGCCGCAGGGCCGCGCCGACTTCGCGGCGCCAGGCTCCGAACGTGAGGGGCGCCTGCCGGTTCTGGAGGAGGTGGAGACTCAGCGCTGTCTCCCAGAGCGGGTCCACACGAGGCGCGACGCGTAAGCCGGCCAGTTCCCGGCTCGTGAATTCCACCCGCAGCACAGCGCACCCCCGGTGGTCACAGACGCTCACAGGCGCCTGCCCACCGGGCACTCTACGCGCATCACAGAAATGACGCATGCATGCCAGATTTCCGTGTGCGGCGCACCACAGGTTCGGCCGGAATGTGAGGCGGCCCGGCCGGAAATCCCCGGCCGGGCCGCGTCTGTTCGCCGTGCGGGCTCAGCAGAGCGGCACCCCGGGCAGTTGCGCGGCAGGGTGGTCGATGTAGATGTTGCTGATGAAACCGTTCTGATCGCGCAGCTTGCTCCACCAGTTGTTGCTGTATCCCTCGGCATTGACGGTGTCGCCCTGCTTCTGGCACAGGACCCGCACGGCTGTGGGACCGGCGAGCGTCGTGACGACGGGAGCGCTCACACGGGCGTCGGCGCGGACGTTGACTCCGCTGCCCCAGGTGTTGAACGGATAGCCGCTGCCACCGCAGCCGTTGTCGCTGGTCAGGTACGCCTGGTTGTAGCTGCCGGGGTAGGACAGGCCCGCGCCGTTGATGACGATGTTCTGGCCCACGCCGTTCAGGAGCTGCTCGTAGTGGATGTGCGCCCCGGAGGAGTTGCCCGTGCTGCCCGTGACACCGATCTGCTGCCCCTGGGCGACGGACGCGCCGCTCGGCACGGAGTAGGCGGAGAGGTGGAAGTAGTACGTCGTCCAGCCGCCGCCGTGGTCGATGGCTATGTAGTTTCCGGCGCCACTCGGCTGTGAGTACCGAGTGGCCGTTCCGGCGGCCGAGGCCAGCACCGGTGTGCCGGCCGTGGCGCCGCCGTCGGAGCGCACGAAGTCCAGTGCCCGGCGCACCTCGGCCGAGTGGTGGCTGTACGTCCAGCGCTGACCGCACGGGAAGGGCGCCTTGAAGACGGGCGCGGCCGTCGCGCCCGACTCGGCGGCCTGGGCCGGGACGGCCGACATTCCGGCCATCGCCAGGAGTGCCACAGCGAGCAGAGCCGGAAGACGTCTGAGGAACCTCACGAATGCTCCTAGGGGAAGGGGCCCGGACCGGATCCGGGCGAAGGCGCGGTGAGACGTCGGGAACGTAACGGTGAGCCGCGCCCCTGACAAGCACGGGAGGGTCTTCTTCGACCAGGAACGAATTGCTTGCGCCTCCGGCCGGGGAGCACCACCGTGGCGGCCATACGCCACAGCGCCGCCAGGCCGCCCGGCCGGTGCGCCCGTGCCCCTAGGAGCCCCCACTCCCATGCCACCCCCACACCCGGCTCGCCGCTTCTCGCTGCTCGTTGCCGCCCTGACGACCGTCGGCCTGCTGATCGTCGCGTGCACCGGGCACGCGGTTGCCGCGCCGCTTGGGCACCCTTCCTCCGTCGCAGGCGACGCCGCCCTCACGTCGCGTGTGCCGGGGGTGACGCACTCCGGCGCCGGGCCGGAGGCGTCCCGTCCTGACACCCGGACGGCCATGACCATCCCGGCGGACGTCACCGCGGGCGTCGCCGTGTTCGACCGGCTCACCGGACGCTTCACCGAATCGCGTGAGCCGGACCGCGCCTTCCGCTCCGCGTCGGTGGTCAAGCTGCTGCTGGCTCTGGACTTCCTGTGGAACCGGGGCCCCGCCTACGACCCTCCGCAGGCGGACCGGGACCGGCTCGCGGCGATGCTGAGCAGCAGTGACGACGCCGCCGCGAGCCACTACTGGTCAACGGGCGGCGGCAGTGCGGTGATCGCCCGCATGGTGCCCCGGCTGGCGCTCACCGGGACCCTCCCGCCGCCGGCGGCCTACCCCGGCTATTGGGGTTACACGGCGACCACCGCCGCGGACACCGTCCGCGTGTACCGCTACCTCCTCGACACGGCGCCGTTGCCCGTACGGGAAATAGTCCTGGGGGCGCTGCACCGGTCCACCCGCTGCGCGACGGACGGCTTCGACCAGAACTTCGGTCTGCCCTCGGCGTTCGAGGCGCCGGGTGCGGTCAAGCAGGGCTGGTCGGGCTTCACTTCGGGCGGCTGCACCCCGGCCCCGGCCGGACGTTACGGCCCTTCGTCCGGTGCTGCCGCCGGCGCGCACGAGCCGACGGACACGGCCACGGGCTCCGGAGAACCAGTGGCTCCCACCGAAGTCGCCGAGCGGTCGGCGCCGTCCTCGGCCCCTGCCGCCGCACCCTCGCTCGACCTGACGTCCGAGGCGCTGCACACGACGGGCACCGTCGGCCCCGACGACCGGACCGTCGTCGCCGTCCTCACCCTCCATCCGGACGGCACACCGTACGGAACCGCGTACAGCAAGGTCACCACGCTCACCGGCTCCCTGGACGTCCCCGGAGCCGTACGCCCCTCCGGCACCCGGTTCACCACCTGGGGCAGCGGCGTCCGTGTCCGTTCGGCTCCCACCACCGCGTCCGCCGCCCTCACGACGCTGCCCGCCGGAGTGGACGTCCTCGTGGGATGCCAGCAGCAGGGCGGCCTCGTGTCCGTGCCGCCGTACACCAACGACTGGTGGGCCTATCTGCCGCAGTACGGCGGCTGGATCACGAACATCTACGTCAACTCCCCCGGCAACACGCTCCCGGGCGTGGGCCGTTGCCCGTAGTTCCCCTCCTCCTCCCCCCCGCCGACCAGGAGGCTTTTCGTGCGACGCAACCAGAGATCGAACTCCCACGCCATACCCGCCCGCCGGGGGCCGGCCATCACGGTCTCCGTGCTGGCCGTCGCCGCGCTCACGCTCACGTCGGACCCCGCAGCCGCCCGTGACGCGGCTGCGGGGTCCGCTCCGCTCGGAGCCATCAGCTGGCGGGCCGACCTGTCCACACCCGCCGGGAGCGAGAGCAACATCAGTCGCACCGACGGCGCGCTGCGCCTTCGGGACGCCGGCCTGCGGCCCGCCTCCTCCCGCACCGCCCGCGGGCAGGGCACGGTCATGTCACCCGTGCGGGATCTCGGACGCGCGGTGAACCTGATCACCCCGGACCTCGACGCCACTGTCCCCGCCGGAGCCGAGGTCGCCGTCGACGTAAGGGGGCAGGACGGGCTGGGCCGGTGGACCGAGTGGCGTGAGGCACGTGCCGGTACCCCGGCCCGGCTGCCCCGGGCGGTCACCCGTGTGCAGACGCGGATCACCCTGGTCTCCGCGCCCGACGGCACCGCGCCGGCCGTCCGGGCCCTGGGCCTGACCGGCGAACTCGGTGACGCGCCCCAGGGGGCCGTGGCCGCGGAAGCCTTCACGACCAGTGTCTACGCGACACGGGAGGGTCTGGTCGGCGGCACCACGGCCAACGGGCACGTGATCGTCGCCAACGACCACTTCGTGGCGCTTCCTTCCCGTCGCGGCCTCTCCCCGAAGGGCAGCGGCCAGTACTCGGTCCGCGTCTGCGGTCCCGTCCGCTGCGAAACCGCTCCGGTGTGGGACGTCGGGCCCTGGAACACCCGCGACGACTACTGGAACCCGTCCTCGGTCCGCGAGACGTTCAAGGACCTGCCACAGGGCAGGCCCGAGGCACAGGCGGCCTACCAGAGCGGCTACAACGGCGGGCTGGACGGGTCCGGTCGCCGTGTGCTCAATCCGGCGGGCATCGACCTCGCGGACGGCACGTTCTACAACGTCGGCCTGAACAACAACGGCTGGGTCACCGTCACCTATCTGTGGACCGGCAGCGGTGCGCCGACCACGTCCTTCCCCACCTGGGGCACCGACGTCAACATCCGTCAGCAGCCGACCAGCGCGTCGACGCGGGTCGCACAGCTCCCCGGCCCCACGACGGTGCGCGTGCAGTGCCAGGTGCACGGCCAGCTCGTCCAGGCCGACGGCCACAGCAACGACGCCTGGTCCTACCTCCCGGACTACGGCGGATACGTCTCCAACATCTTCATCGACGTGGCCGAGGCATGGCTGCCGGGCGTCCCGAACTGCTGACCGCAACCGGGGCGTTCTGCCCCGTGTCGCAGGCATGACGAGCTGTGCGGACCTGGCGAACGGCCCTGTGCGTCGCCAGGTCCGGCGGTGAAGAACCCGGTCATGCGCTCCAGGCCGTCGTCGCCGAACATGGTCTCCAGGCCGGCGGCGGACTCGGTGGCCGCTGCCTCACTGCGCGGGAAGAGCGCTTCCTCGTAGGAAGCCAGCGCGGCTTCGATGTCGCCGGGAAGGGCGGCGATCGCCAGCCCGAGTTCGGCTCCGTCGAACATGGCGAGGTTGGCCCCCTCCCCCGCGAACGGGGACATCAGGTGAGCGGCGTCGCCGAGCAGGGTCACGCCCGGGACGCGGTCCCAGCGGTGGCCGATCGGCAGGGCGTGGATACGCCGGGGGATCAGCGCGCCGTCGGCGTCCGCGACCAGTGCGCGCAGGCCGTCGTCCCATCCCTCGAACTGGGTGAGTACCGACGCCTTGGCGACGGCGGTGTCTCCGAAGTCGACAGTGTCGAGCCAGTCCTCGTCGACCCGGAGCGCGGTGTAGACGTGCAGGCTTCCGTCGGTCTCCCGGTGGGCGAGGAGGGCGCGCCTGTCGCCGAGGCAGAAGAAGGATCCGGCGCCGATGATCCCGGCGCTGCGCGGGTGACGTACGTCCGCGTCCAGGAGGTCGGTCTCCACGAAGGAGATGCCGGCATAGGCGGGCTCGGCGTCCGAGAGGAGCGGCCGGACCCTCGACCATGCGCCGTCGGCACCGATAAGGAGGCCGGTGGTGACGGAGGAGCCGTCGGCGAAGGTCACTTCGTGCTGTGCGCCGCCCAGGGCGCGGGTTCCGGTCACCTTCCTGCCCCAGCGGATCATGCCGTCCGGAAGGGAGTTCAGCAGCAGTTCACGCAGGTCTCCCCGGTCCACCTCGGGCCGTCCGCGGCTCTCCTCGCCGCCCTCGTCGATGTGGACGGTGCCGTCCGGGCCGAGTAGCCGCATCGCCTCACCGCCCTCGTGGATGATCTCGCGGAACCCCTCGAAGAGTCCGGCGGCATGCAGTGCCTTCTGGCCGTTCTCCTCGTGGATGTCGAGCATGCCGCCCTGGGTGCGGGCGTCAGCCGACGCCTCCAGGTCGAACACGGCCGCCTCGATGCCGTTGGCGTACAGGACCCGGGCAGCGGTCAGACCGCCCAGGCCCGCCCCGATGATCGCAAGGGGGACGTGGGTACTCATCAGGACCTCCTGTTGTCGGCGTCCGCGTGCGGTGAATCGCACCGGGGCCGGCGGCGGGGCTGCTCGCGGCCCCGTCGAGGACCGCGCCGCTTTCGCACGCCCGGTTGCCCCCCGAGCGTAACGAACATGTTCGTTACGAACAAGTTCGTCACAGCCTGGCGCCCGGTGCCGGCGGCGGTCCGGGGCGCGGTCGGGGCAGCCCTCGGAGCCCGGTGGCATCCAGGGCGGCCGGGCTCAGCGGAGTGGAGGAGTCAGGAGTCGGTGCGGGGCACCGGAGTGACGGTGATGCCGTTGATCAGGACGTCGAAACCCCACCTCAACCGCCCGCCCGCGCCGGTGATGAGAGCGGGCATGTGGGCCCGCACGGCCGGGTGCGTGCTCGCGTCCACGGTGCGCAAGGCGCCCGTGAGCGCGTCCCAGTCCTCCTGGGCGGACGGATCGCCCCTCCTGGCCGAGTGCTCGGCGGCGGTGGCGGTAGCCGTCTGGAGCAGCTTGTCGACCCCCCACGCGACCTGCTCCACGGCGGCCCCGCTGCGCGAGAGCAGGTCCAGGACGCGGTTCAACAGGCGAAGGTAGTTCTTGCCGCTGGGCCGGGCCACGAGGGCAGAGCGGGCGAGCTGCGGATGCTGGAACAGCACCATCGTGTAGGACGTCAGCACCGCCACCAGTTGCTCGCGCCAGTCGCCCTCGGCGCCCTCGGCGGCCAGGTCGACCTCACCGAGCAGCGCGTCGAGCACGGCCGCGTGCAGTTCGGCGGTGCTGGACACGTAGACGTAGAGCGAAGCCGGACCCGTGTCCAGCTCCTGCGCGAGCCGGCGCATGGTGACCTTGTCCAGCCCCTCGGCACGCATGATCCGTACGGCGGTGTCCACGATTCCCGGCCGGGACAGGGCCGGCTTGGCAGGACGCTCCCGGCGGCTCGTCGGCTCTCTTCTCACAGTCACTCCGCGATCGTAACGAACACGTTCGTATCGGTGGGCGGAGCGGGACCGCTCGCCCACGGGCCGCTGAAGCGGGCCCGAAATCCCGTGGCCGGATGTTTGACCAGCAGCGGAAGGCTGCCACCCCGATCCGCACGACCGGGCGAGGTGCTCACTCGATGGTGAGTTCGTCCGCCATCGCGTCCCGCTCGACGTGACCCTGTGAGAGCGGCGCACGACCGGCGCCGCACGGCTATTGCACGGTCGTGGGGAGACGGCGATGACGCAGGACGCGAGAAGACACCTGGGACCCGACAGGCAGGCGGTCCTTCTGATGGCGGGCCTGGCGGATCTGGCGGTGACCACGCTGGGCTCGGCCCTGGGCTCGGTGCGAGGACTGCTCCGCCGGTCGGACGCCTCGGAACTGGCCGCCGAAGCGGAGCGGGAACTGCTGGCGCGGGGCCGGCTGATGCTGGAGCGGCACACCGTCCTGCCGCCCGCACACCTGGAGGTCCTCGCCAGGGAAGCACTGGCTCGGCGGGCTGCCGATGGCAGGTGACCTGTGGGATCCGGCCGCGTTCAAAGCGCGCGTGGACGACGTACTGCAGCGGTTCGTCGCCGGGGAGGCGGACAGGTTCGCCTCGATCGATCCGGCTCTGCACCCGGTGGCCGAACAGCTGGAGGCGACAGTCGCGCAGGGGAAGCGGCTGCGGGCGGCGTTCTGCTATTGGGGCTGGCGAGCGGTGGGGCAGCCGGACGACGACGCACTCGTGCGGGCGGCGGCATCGATGGAGCTGGTGCACGCCGCAGCGGTCGTCCACGACGACCTCATCGACGAAAGTCCGTTGCGGCACGGTCGGCCGACCGCGCACATCGCCCTGCGCGGGGCCGTACGCGGCCGACGGCGCGCCGCCGCAGCCGCCAGGTCGCTCGCGATGCTGGTGGGGGATCTGTTGATGGAGCTCGCCGGGCAGCTGTTCACCACCAGTGGACTGCCCGCGGCGTACCTCGGCCGGGCCCGCCCGTTGTGGTCGGCGCTGGCCCGTGAACTGATCGCGGGTGAATGCCTGGAAATCCTGCGGACCGGATCGGATCCGGACACCCGGGGCTCGCTCAAGGTGATCCGGTACAAGACCGCCAAGTACACCGTCGAACAGCCCCTGTTGATCGGCGGCGTGCTGGCCGGGGCGGGTGAGCGACTGCGCGAGGGCTACTCGGCGTACGGGCTTCCCCTGGGCGAGGCGTTCCAGCTGCGGGACGACCTGCTCGGTGTGTTCGGCAGTACCGCCCACACCGGCAAGGCCTGCGCCGACGACCTGCGCGGTCACCGGCCGACGGCCCTGCTGGCGGAGACCTGGAGGGCCGCCGGCGAGGACGAGCGCCGACAGCTCCGCTCGCTCCTGGGCAGGCGGGATCTCGACGAGGAGGGCATGCACACCGTACGAGCGATGATGCGCCGCCTCGAGGCCCCCGACCGCATCGAGGAGATGATCAAAGTGCGGATCGAGGAAGCCCTCGCCGCACTGCACGAACTCGATGTGCCGCGCCCCGCGGCCACGGCCCTCACCGCCCTGGCGCACTCGGTGACGACCCGTCTGTCCTGACCCCCTCGGACCGGCGCCGCCCCCGATACCGGACCCCTCTCGCCCTCTCGCGGGCGAACGTCGTGCAAGGAGCTCGGCCATGACCTGTACCGAAGAATCCCTGGACTCGCTGCGCCGGGCGGGGGACGAACTCGCCGACGCCACTGTCGCCGCGCTTTTCGAACGCGGGGAGGTCGGGAAGTTCAACACACTCATGCGTTACGTCTCCACCGCGGGAGCCCCCCTGCCGGACGGGCTGCCCGACGTCGCCCGGGAGTACCTCGCGGCCACGAGCGCGCCGCCGGCCTGGGTGGACTGGGAGGAGATGGAGAAGGCGCGCCTGTTCTTCATGGACAACAACGTGCACATCTCGACCGCCCTGTCCTTCGCCTCGATGCCGGCCTGCTACGTCGTCCCGCACGTGGCCAGGCTGCTGTCGGCCACCCACGGACTCAAGTACCCCTCCAAGCGGATGGCGGAGACGGGGCAGTTCACCGTCTACCTGATGCAACCGGGCGCCTTCGAGGCGGGCAGCCGGTTCATCCCGGCCGCCCAGAAGGTCCGGCTCCTGCACGCGTCCATCCGGCACCACCTGGAGCGTGAGGGCCGGTGGGACACCGATGCCCTCGGTACGCCGATCTGCCAGGAGGACATGATCGGCGGGCAGATGTTCTTCAGCCTGCTGGTCCTGGACAGCCTGCACCGCCTGGGCATCCACATGTCCACGGAGGGGGCCGAGTCGTACTACTACGCCTGGCGCGTGGTCGGCGCGATGCTCGGTATCGACCAGGACGCCGTGCCCGGAAACACCGTGGAGGCCCGCCGGTTCCTCGACCTGTACATGGTCCGGCACATGGGGCCGTCCGCGGAGGGCGCCCACCTCACGCGCCAGCTCATCGACCTCTACGAGGAGGTCGTGCCGGGTACCTTCTTCGACCCGATCGTGTCCTCGCTCATCCGCTACCTCGTCGGCGACACCTGCGCCAACTGGCTGGAGGTGCCCAGGACTTCGTGGGACACCGTCGTCAAGGCCATGCCCCACGTCCTCGGCGTCCTGGAGTCCGTCGAGGACAGCTCACCCCTCGGCGCCTGGGCGCTGGACCGCCTCGGTCACCTGACCACCCATCTCGAGCTGTCCTCACTGACGCGCGGACGGGTCATGCACTACGCCATTCCCGAACAGCTCCGGAAGGACTACGACGTCTCGGACGCGGTGCCGAGGAACAGCCGGTGGAGTCCCCCGCCCTCGACCGTCTCCTGAGCTCGCCCGCCCGTCGCGAGCGGCCCGCCCGACCCGCCGGCGGTCGCCGCCCGGGCACACCTCGGCCGGCTGCCGGGCCCCGTCCATGCGTGGGGCGCGGCAGCCGGCCGAGGTCCTCTCCACCCCGCTCGGTCCGTCAGCCGGCCAGCAGGGCGCCGAGAACCATCCCGCCGATCAGGCCGACGGCGCTGACGACGATGGCGGGTACGGCCAGCCGCTCGTGTCTGACCGTCTTCGCGATGATGGCCAGCACCAGGCCGATCACACCGAACACGATCGGCAGGAAGATGAGCGAGATCACGCCCAGCACCATCGCGATGATGCTGAGCACGTTGCCGGCCGTCGCACGCTGCGGTGCGCCGTGAGGCTGCTGCCCGGTCGGTTGGTTGCCGTACTGTGTCGTCATCTGCCGCTCCTTCGGGCGATCTCCCGGTAGCCGATCCCAGACGGATCGGCTCATCCCTCGCATACCCCCAAGTCATCCGCGAACACCGCCACTTGGGGTTTCCGTGCGGGAGACGCGCAGCGGCTTCCACGGATGCCCCGGGTGTGGATCTCACAGGGGTGCGCGTCCGGTGGAGGCGACCTGGCCCCTCGCACCGGCCTCCCGATCCGTGTTGCGGCGAGGGCATATGCTGTTGCTCATGGCGCATGAGAACGGCGAACTGGACAGCCTCGTACGTAAACGCATCCGGGCGCTGCGCGTGGCACAGGGTCTGTCCCTGGAGGAACTGGCAGGACGGGCCCACGTCAGTCAGTCCACGCTCTCCCGCATCGAGAACGGACAGCGTCGCCTCGCACTCGATCAGCTGGTCACCCTCGCCCGGGCCCTCGACACGTCACTGGATCAACTGGTCGAGACGGCCGCGGACGACGTCGTCATCAATCCGGTGATCGACGGAGCCCACGGGCAGACGCGCTGGCCGATGAGAGCGGAGCCGGGCATGAGCGTCGTGCGTCAGCGGTTGACCGAGCCACCCCCCGACAACCCCTCCCGCATGCGGGCGCACCCGGGCCATGAGTGGCTCGTGGTGCTCTCCGGCACCGCGGTCCTCATGCTGGGCCATCGCCGTGTGCGGGTCGAGACGAATCAGGCCGCGGAGTTCCCCACCATGCTCCCCCACGCCATCGGCGCGGATGGCGGCCCCTGCGAGATCCTCGGGATCTTCGACCGCGACGCCCGGCGCGGCCACCAGCGTGACGGCCGCCGCGACGGTTCGGACCGGGAATGACGGGGCTGCCCCACTCCGCCTCGCGAGGCGGGGGCTCTGACCGAGGACCCGGGAGGAGCTTTGCGCGCCCGGCATGACCAGGGGCCATCTTCTTGCGCGTACAGGAAGCGAACCCGCTTCAGGCGCATGGTCCCGTTAGCGTGGGGGACATGACTCACGCACACCCGCATGCTTCCCACCACGGGGCGCAGCACAGCCCCCGGCACGACGCCGACCCGGACGGTCAGGCCGAGATTCTCGACCTCGACGCCGAGGTACTGGCCGAGCACATCTCCGCGATCACCGCGTGGCTCCCCGTCGAGAGGGAGCCCCGCGAAGTCGTGGATCTGGGCTGCGGGACGGGAACGGGCACCTTCGCCCTTCTCGAGCGCTATCCCGAAGCGCACGTCACCGCCGTCGACTCGTCGGCCGAGCACCTTCGGCGCCTTCGGGACAAAGCGTGTGACGCGGGCGTGCGGGAGCGTGTGCACACCGTCCAGGCCGACCTCGACGCAGCCGACTGGCCGGACCTCGGCACTCCGGACCTCGTATGGGCCTCGGCGTCGATGCACCACATGTCCGAACCCGACCGTACGCTGCGCTCGGTCCACGGCCTTCTCGCGCCCGGCGGCCTGTTCGCCGTCGTCGAACTGGCCGGCTTCCCCCGCTTCCTGCCGGAGAGTGCCCCGGAGGAGCAGCCGGGCCTGGAAGCCCGATGCCACGACGCGAGCGAGCGCTACCACGCCGAACACGTGTCTCACCGCGGAGCCGACTGGGGTCCCATGCTGACGGCCGCCGGTTTCGCGATCGAGGGCGAACGCACCATCACCGTGAACATCGACGGTTCCCAGGACGCGGCCATCGGGCGCTACGCGCTCGGCACCCTTCAGCGTCTGCGCCACAGTGCCGTGGACTCGCTCTCACCTCGTGACCGCGCGGCACTCGACCGGCTGCTCGACGTGGACGGTCCTCACAGCATCCTGCGGCGTGGCGACCTCGTAGTCCGCACGGAGCGCAGTGTCTGGGCCGCGCGCCGCGGGAAGTGATCCTCGGCCGGGCGGGCGGGCCCGCGCTGAATCTCGGCGGTGGCCTGATCCGGACGAAGTCCCTTACGGCCTGCTGTCACCGCGGGCGACACGGATGATCGTTTTCCCGTGAGCACGCCGCGCGCCCGGGGCGAACGCCTGCGGCGCCTCGTCCAACGGGCGTACCGTGCCCACCACCGGCTCGAGCCGCCCGTCCCTCAGCCGCGCGGCGAGGCGGGCGAGCGTGGCACGGTCGGGTTCGACGACGAAGAACACCGCCCGCCCGCTCCGGGGCCGGACGTTCACGGGGTGAGCGATGGTGACCAGCGTGCCACCGTCCCGCACGAGGGCGGCTGAGCGGTCCAGGATCTCTCCTCCGATCACGTCGAGGACGACGTCGACTTCGCCGGCATCCTCCAGCGCCTCGGTTTCCAGGTCCACGAAGACGTCGACCCCGATTGCTGCGGCCCGCTCCCGGTCGGCGGACCGGCCGGTCCCGATGACGCGCGCCCCGGCCTCGCGGGCGAGCTGTACGGCGACGGATCCGACCCCGCCGGCCGAGCCGTGGATCAGGACCGTCCGGCCCGCGGCAAGGCGACCGTGGTCGAACAGTCCTTGCCATGCCGTCAGTCCGGAGATGGGCAGGGCCGCAGCCATCGTGTGGTCGACGTCGGCCGGCAGAGGAGCCAGGTTGCGGGCCTCCACGGCGGCGTACTCGGCGAGTGATCCGTCACGCGCCCAGTCCGCCATCCCGAACACGCGCTGACCGACACTCAGGCCGGTGGTCCCGTAACCCAACTCCACTACGACACCTGAAAGTTCGTGTCCCGGCACGCTGGGTGTGCGATCGCGGCCCGCCCGATCCGTCCAGGTGGCCGGCCAGGCAAGCTCCCCCGGTGTGAAACCGGCCGCGTGCACCTGCACGATCACGTCGTTCTCGGCGGCATGTGGGTAGGGGATCTCCGTCAGCGACAATCCCGCGGTTCCGGCCTCGCGGTCAATCACAGTGATGGCTTGCATGCCGTGTCCTCCATGCAGGTGTGGTGACGGACGAACGGTCCCATCGGGTGACAGCCAGGGGACTCACAGCGTCGGCACGTATCCGCCGTCAATGACGAAATCACTGCCCATGATGTTGCGAGCCCGGTCCCCGGCGAGGTAAACGACCAGGTCAGCCACTTCCGAAGGCCGGGAGAAGCGTCCCGAGGCAGTCGATGAGGCCGCCTGTGCCTTCACGTCGTCCGCCGATACCCCGGCCGCCTGGGAAACCGTGGCGGCCACTCCGCCGTCACCCGTCCACAGCTCGGTCTCGACCGGCCCGGGACTGACGCTGTTCACCCGGATCCCTCGACCACCGAACTCCTTCGACAGTGCTTTGGACAGACTGGACACAGCGGCTTTGGATGCGCTGTAGTCGACGACCACGGACTCGGGCAGGCGTGCGTTGACCGAGGCGATGTTGATGATCGAGCCGTCCCCCGCATCGATCATGCCGGGAAGTACCGCCCGGGTGACGGACACGGCGGTCATCAGGTTCAGCTCGATGGTCTGCCGCCACTGGGCATCGGTGACACTGAGGAATCCGCCCGGGCGCGCCGGGGCCGATCCCACGTTGTTGACCAGCACGTCGACGTGCCGGCCGGCGGCCGCGGCTGCCACCTGCTGTGCTCCGTCGGGCGAGGTCAGATCCACCTGGACCCAGGTCACGGCTCCACGGTCGGCCAGAGTCCGCAGCTCGTCGGTGGACGTCCGGGCCACGGCCAGGACATGGGCTCCGGCCTCGGCCAGGGCCGTCGTGACCGCGAGGCCGATCCCTTTGCTGGCCCCTGTGACAACGGCGTGCCGGCCGTCGAGTTCTGGCTGCTGGTCGTTCATCCCGGCTCCAGACGGAAGAGGAGGCGACAGTCCCCCGGCCGTGAGACCCCGGACGGGAGTCCGCTGTTCCTGATCCCATTCTGCGGCGTGACAGCCTCGGGCGCCCTGCGACGGGGTCGCCCCCTCACCGACCACGTGAAGCGGCCGGCACGGCGCTTCGGGGACACGGTCCCCTCACGTGCCGGCGGCCGGGTGCACACCGGTGGTGTACCGGTGCGTACCCGGCCGCCTGGCCGGTCTCAGTGACGGGAGCGGCTCACGGTTGGGCGGTGAGACCGAAGCTCTGTGCAGTGGAGCCGTCACAGGGACGCTGGGTCAGTTGCACGGAATCGGTCGCCGTCGAGGAAGCCGTGAGGCACTGACCGCTGTGCCTGGCCGAGAAGTGATAGCCGCCCGAGGTTTCCCGGACCGGCTGCCACTGCTGGTTGAGGCCGCCGGAGTACGACCACAGCTGCAGGGGCGCGCCCTGTGCGGTGGACCGGTCGGTGACGTCCACGACCTGTTGCGGGTTGCCGCGCGCCGCGATGCGTACGTAGCCGCCGTCGGTGCGCCTGAACTGGAACTGCTGGGCGACGGTGCCGTTGCACGCGTACTGCTGCACGACCGTCCCGTTGGCCGTGCTCGCTCCCCTGGCATCGGCGCACTTCCCGTTGGCACGGTTCTCCATCGCGTACCAGGTGGTCTCCGGGATGCCCTCGGCGGGCGGCTCGGTGGAGCCGGCGCCCGCGAGCCATTTGAGCCCGTCCAGAAGGAACCGGTTCTGGGTGGCGCTGGCGAACGTGGAGGAAGTCGGAGTGTTCGTGTCGTAGTTCATGGCGTTGTGCCCGAAGTTGGCGTAGAGCATCTTGTACTGGCGGTTGGTCCAGAGGATGGGGTAGTAACCGCTGTACCAGATCTCACCGGCGCTCGTCCCGAGGGGGAAGCTGGTGGGGTCGACCGAGGCGAGGATGTCGATGTCGGGGTTGTTGCGGAGATCGTTCGACCAGCTGTACCACTCGCTGACCGACGAGGTGAACGTCTGGGGCAGGCTCACTGTCGACGGGTGGGCCCTGTCCTCGACCCGCAGTACGGCCGTGGTCGGCCCCCACGTGTTGGACTTGAAGTTGCCACTGCCGAGGAACTGGTTGTAGTACCAGGGCCAGCTCTGGGCATCGGTCGTGAAGGCCGAGACATGGAAGCCCAGCCAGCCACCGCCCGCCCGCATGTACCGCTCGAAGCCCGAACGCTGCGCGGCACTCTGCGGACCGTCGTCGAGGAACAGGACAACGTCGTAGGCGTCCACGCCTCCGTTGGCGAGCAGGTTCCAGTCTGTGCTCGCGGTGTAGGTGAAGCCGTTCGAGGCGCCGGCCTGCGGGAACCAGGTGTTGGCCTCCCGGGCGAAGCTGATGTGGGCCTGGTCGTAGGTGCCGCTGTAGAGCCCCAGCACCTTGAACGGTGCTGCGGCGGCCCCGCGTTCCGCCGGACCGGCGGTGGACGGGGTCACTGTCAGGGAGAGCAGTGCGGCCAACAGGGTCAGGGCTGTCAGCAGCGACCGCAGTAAGCGGTGCGGGGGGCGGTGTGCTGTCGTCGTGGGCACGAGATCTCCTGCACGTCTGGGTCCGGGAGCGGACGGGGGGTGCGACACGGGAGGGCGATCAGCCGCGGTACTGCGCCAGGACCCGGGTGAAGTCCCAGGGCTGCTGGCTCACCTCGGAGCAGGTGTCAGCTCCTCCCCCGGTACACGGCCGGTCGCGGTTGACCGACCAGAACGTCAGTCGTGCGAGATGGTGCTGCTGCGCGTAGGCGAGGATGGTGCGGAAGTCGGCGACGGTGATGGTTTCGCCCACGTCGGTGACGCCGTTCATCGACGAGATGCCCGTGTGCCGGTAGGCCTGGTCGTCGCTGTATCCGTACGCGTTCTTCACCGCGGTCTTCAGCCCCTCGGCCGCGCGTGTGGTGAGCGTCCCCATGTTCTGGCCGTTTCCGCCGAAGTTGAACGGCATGATGGTCCAGCTGTCCACGGTCAGGCCCGCCGACGCCGCCCGGTTGATCAGGCCGGTGTCCGGTCCGCTCTGTCCGGTGCCGAAGGTGACGTACGTCTTGATACCGGGGTTGTTGGCCTTCACCGTCTTCAGGGCGTCCACGGTGCGCTGCTGGACGGTGGGGCTGTCGTAGGCCGCGGCCTCGATGTCGATGTCGATGGCCTTGAGCCCGTAGGCGTTGATGACCTTCTGGTACGCCGCCGCCAGTTCACCGGCACTGGAGCAGGAGCTCTCCAGTTTGTTGCCGCTCCAGCCGCCGAAGGACGGGATGACGTCGCCGCCGTTGCCGCGCACGGTGTTCACCGTCTGCTGGTCGACGCCGCCGGTCAGGGGACGGCTGCCGTCCCACTGGGGGTTGCAGTAGCCGTTGCTGAGGACGAAGGCGAGTGTGTACCACTTGACGCCGGTGGCGTTGGTGACGGTGGTCGGGCTCGGCGGGTTCCCCCACCCGTTGTACAGGTAGGGAGCGACGGCCATCGGCGCGTCGCCGCCTGGGGTGTCACCGCCGCCCGATGCGTTCCATGTCTGGTTGGCGGCGCCGGTACAGCTCCAGATCTGGAGCCGGGTGCCGTTCGCCGAGGAACTGCCGGTGACGTCGACGCACTTGTTCGACTGCGGGTTGACGATGGTCCCCGCAGCGGTCACCGTCCACTTCTGGTTCGCCCCGCCGGTGCAGTCCCACAGTTGGAGGGTGGCGCCGTTCGCGGTGGACCTGTCGACGATGTCCAGGCACTTTCCCAGCGCGCTGACGCTGCCGTCCGAGCCGACCGTCCATTGCTGGGCACCGGTGGAGTTGCAGTCGTACAGCTGGACAGCGGCCCCGTTGGCGCTGCTCGCGCCGGCGACGTCCATGCACTTTCCGCCCAGGCCGGTGATCTGCCCGGCGGCCGCCGAGGCCGGGGTCACCGCAAGGGCACCCGCGGCCGTGGTGAGAACTCCGACAGTGAGGACGGTGCGCAGCAGTCGGGACCGCCTGATGCGATCGAGGTGGGGGATTGCGGCCATAGGTGTCACGGCCTTTCGTACTCGGCGGGTGGGGGTGGGGTGCGCCGTACGTCGGCCCACACACATCCGCGTTCATACTTATGAACGCGGGTCGCATGCATGAGGAGGCTTTGGTCGGTGAACCTAAAGGTCTGAACCAGTGCCCGTCAAGATGTCGGGACGCATGAGAAGCAGCCCGCGGGCGGCGACGCCCGCGCCGGGGGGATTCGGCCGACTCGAGGGCACTTCCGCCGACTGCGCGCCTCGCCGCGATCGCCCCTACGATGGGCGGAGGCCGTAGCGGTAGCGGGGCCGCCCTGCCGTGGTTCCGGCCTGCGACGTAGGGGACGTATGGCAGAGGCCGCAGACAGGAAGCGGACCGTCATCGTGACCGTGGATGACGATCCGGGTGTCTCCCGCGCCGTTGCCCGTGACCTCAGACGACGCTACGGCGCCGCCTACCGCGTTGTCCGCGCGGAATCGGGCGACTCGGCGCTCCAGGCACTGCGGGAGCTGAAACTGCGCGGCGATCTGGTCGCGGTGATCCTCGCCGACTACCGGATGCCGCAGATGAACGGCATCGAGTTCCTCGAACAGGCCCTGGACGTCTACCCCGAGGCCCGTCGGGTCCTGTTGACCGCATACGCGGACACAGGAGCGGCGATCGACGCGATCAACGTCGTGGACCTCGACCACTACCTGCTGAAACCGTGGGACCCTCCGGAGGAAAAGCTCTACCCGGTGCTGGACGACCTGCTCCAGGCGTGGCGGGCCGGCCACCACCGGGCGCACCCGAGCACCAAGGTCGTCGGGCACCGCTGGTCGGCACGGTCCTCGGAGACCCGGGAGTTCCTGGCCCGCAATCAGGTGCCGTACCGCTGGTACTCATCCGACGAGCCGGAAGGGCAGCGGTTGCTGTCCGCCGCCGGGCAGGACGGGCTCCGGCTGCCCGTGGTGATCACCCCGGACGGAACGCCACTCGTGGAGCCCGAGGCCACCGAACTCGCCGTCCACGTGGGTCTCGCCACCACGCCGACGGCGGACTTCTACGACCTGGTGGTGGTCGGCGGTGGTCCGGCCGGACTGGGCGCGGCCGTGTACGGCGCATCGGAAGGGCTGCGGACGGTGCTGGTGGAGCGGTCGGCGACCGGCGGACAGGCCGGCCAGAGCTCCCGGATCGAGAACTACCTGGGTTTTCCGGACGGCGTCTCGGGCGGGCAGCTCACGGAGCGCGCCATGCGGCAGGCGGGAAGGTTCGGCGCCGAGGTCCTCACGACGCGGGAGGTGACCGGCCTCGAGGCCCACGGGTCGGCGCGGATCGTGCGGTTCTCGGACGGCTCGGAGATCGCCGCACACAGTGTCATCCTGGCCACCGGTGTGTCGTACCGCCAGCTCCCCTCGGGAGGCGCGGACGAGCTGACGGGCCGTGGCGTGTTCTACGGCTCGGCCCTGACGGAGGCGGCCTCCTGCCAAGGCCATGACGTGTACATCGTCGGTGGCGCCAACTCGGCCGGGCAGGCGGCGATGTACCTCTCACGGACCGCCAAGTCGGTGACGCTGCTGGTGCGCGGAGAGTCGATCGCCGCGTCGATGTCGTACTACCTGATCCAGCAGGTCGAGGAGACGCCGAACATCCGGGTGAAGTGCGGCACCGTCGTCGACACCGCACACGGTGACGGCCACCTGGAGCATCTGACCCTGCGTGAGGTCGGGAGCGGTGGGACCGAACTCGTCGACGCGCAATGGCTGTTCGTCTTCATCGGCGCCGCCCCGCTGACCGACTGGCTGGACGGCACGGTACTCCGCGACAGGAAGGGGTTCATCCTGGCCGGGCCGGACATGACGCCCGACGGGCGGCCACCGGCCGATTGGGAACTGGAACGACCGCCGTACCACCTGGAGACCAGTGTCCCCGGGGTGTTCGTGGCGGGCGACGCGCGCGCCGAGTCAGCGAAGCGGGTCGCGTCCGCAGTCGGAGAGGGAGCCATGGCCGTGATGCTCGTCCACCGCTACCTGGAGCAGACATGAGTGGCGTGCCGCTGACATGCAACCCCGACGAGATCGCGAGCCTGTTCCTCTTCGAGAAACTGCACCCCGACCAGGTGGGCCGCCTGTGCGCCGAGGGAGGGGTGAAGCAGTTCCAGCCGGGACCCGTCTACACCGAGGGAGAGCCCGCCTCCTGTTTCTACGTCATGCTCGACGGTACGGTCGTGCTGTCCCGTCGGGTCGGCGGGGACGACGTCGAGGTCACCCGCACCTCCCAGCCGGGTGTGTACGCCGGAGCCATGCAGGCGTACGTCGGCGACCGCGTTCCGCAGATCTACAACAACTCCATGCGCGTCACCGAGCCGTCGCGCTTCTTCGTCCTGCCCGCGGAGACCTTCGCCAACGTCATGCGCGAGTGGTTCCCGATGGCCGTGCACCTGCTGGAAGGGCTCTTCTTCGGTTCCAAGAGCACGCAGCGGGCCGTCGGACAGCGGGAACGGCTGCTGGCACTCGGCTCGCTGTCCGCGGGGCTGACGCACGAGCTCAACAACCCGGCTGCCGCAGCCGTCCGCGCGACCTCGGCATTGCGGGAGCGGGTGGCGAAAATGCGCCGCAAGCTCGGAGTCATCGCCGAGGGCTCCTTCTCCCGCGACACCCTTGCCGGCCTGATCGACATCCAGGAACGCACGGCCGAGCGGATCGCCAAAGCACCCTCGCTCAGCGCGATGGAGGCAGCCGACCGCGAGGACGCCCTTGCGGACTGGCTCGAGGGGCACGGCATCGAGCAGAGCTGGCAGATCGCGCCCACGTTCGTGCAGGCGGGCCTGGACACCGAATGGCTGGATCGGATCGCGCTCACCGTGGACGAGGAGATCCTCCCGGGGGCAGTCGGGTGGCTCAACTACACCGTCGAGACGGAACTGTTGTTGAACGAGATCGCGGACTCCACCGCCCGGGTCTCCCACCTGGTCGACGCCGCCAAGCAATACGCCCAGCTCGACCGGGCGCCGTACCGCACCGTCGACGTCCACGAACTCCTCGACAGCACACTGGTGATGCTCTCGGCCAAGATCAGCTCGCATATCTCGGTCGTCAAGGATTACGACCGTACGGCGCCCCAGGTCCCGGCCTATCCGGCGGAGCTCAACCAGGTGTGGACCAACCTGATCGACAACGCGGTGGCGGCCATGCGCGATGCGGACGGGCCGGGGACCCTGACCGTCCGGACGGCACTCCAGCACGACCGGTTGCTGGTGGAGTTCCGCGACACCGGAACCGGAATCCCGGAAGAGATCCGCGGACGCGTCTTCGACCCGTTCTTCACCACCAAACCGGTGGGGGAAGGCACAGGGCTCGGCCTCGACATCTCCTGGCGGATCGTGGTGGACAAACACCACGGCACACTCCAGGTGGAATCCGAACCTGGCGACACTCGTTTCCAGGTACTGCTCCCGCTCACCGCGGACGACGCCGAGGGCTCCGAGGGCTCCGACGACAGCCCGTCCTGAGCCGCAGACCGGGCACCCGCGGGCATGGAGGACAAGGTGCGGCGGCGGCGCGGCGACCGCCCCCGACGAGCGGTCTGCGCGGCCTCGCGGCGGTGGGCGTGAGCCGTTCCGTACCCTGGGAGGATGCGGATGCGCCCCACACTGAGCTGGACCCCCACCGAGAACCCGTCGCCGGGCACCACCGACCTGCGGCCGGTGGAGGATGCGCTGAGCACCGGCGGAGTACTGGTCCTCAGCGGAGCGGGCATCTCCACCGAGTCGGGCATTCCCGACTACCGGGGAGAGGGCGGAAGCCTGAGCCGGCACACCCCGATGACGTACCAGGACTTCACCGCCGAGGCTCAGGCCCGGCGCCGCTACTGGGCGCGGAGCCATCTCGGCTGGCGCACGTTCGGCCGCGCCCGCCCCAACGCCGGCCACCGGGCCGTAGCCGCGTTCGAGCGACGTGGTCTGCTCTCCGGTGTGATCACCCAGAACGTCGACGGTCTGCACCAGGCCGCCGGTGCCGAAGCGGTCGTGGAACTCCACGGCAGTCTGAATCGCGTCGTGTGCCTCTCCTGCGGCGACCTCAGTGCCCGCCGTGAGCTCGCGCGGCGACTGGAGGAGGCGAATGCGGGCTTCGCACCGGTGGCCGCCGCGATCAACCCCGACGGTGACGCCGACCTGACCGACGAGCAGGTCGGGGACTTCTGCGTGGTGCCGTGCACGGTATGCGGCGGGGTCCTCAAACCGGACGTGGTGTTCTTCGGCGAGGCGGTGCCCCCGCAGCGGGTCGAGCACTGCCGCGAACTGGTCCGCGCGGCATCCTCGCTGCTGGTCCTGGGGTCCTCACTCACGGTGATGTCGGGTCTCCGCTTCGTCCGTCAGGCAGCCGAGGACGGGAAGCCGGTGCTCATCATCAACCGCGACCCGACCCGGGGCGACCGGCACGCCCTCACCCGCGTCGCGCTCTCGTTGGGACCGGCACTGGTCACCGTGGCCGGCCGGCTGGGCATCCCCGCCGTCGAAGGGGCCGCGGAGTCCGCCTGACACGCGGAGGCTTGCGGGATGCGGGGCAGCGCCCCGGCCCGGAGGGTCAGGCATCGGACCTGCTCGCCCATGCCGGGACCGCCGTTTCTCGATGCGCTTCGGACCTGATCCGTACGGTTGTACGCCTTCGGGTGGACCGCCGGCCGACGTGCTCCCGCAGCGCGACCGGCGATCAGCGCACCGAGGGGCGCCGGTGCCGGGCCCAGTGCTCGGCCGCGGTCATTCCGAGCAGCACCACGTCGTGGTGCTCACCTGCGAAGTACTCGTGCTGCCGGAGCCGCCCTTCCTCGACGAAGTCCAGCCGACGGTAGAGGGCGAGAGACGCCTCGTTGAAGGCGTACACCTCCACCTCACACTTGTTGTGGCGCTGTTCCGCGAACATGTAGGTGAGGATCAGCTCGGTGGCCTCCCTGGCGTACCCGTTCCTTCGGTGGTCGCGAGAGATCTCGATACCCGTCCTGAACCGCCCCGCACGGCTGTCGGTCTCCCCGACCGTCACGGCGCCCGCGAAGGCCCGCTCACCCAGCGTCTCGACCACGAGGCAGTACGATCCGCCGTGCGGCGTCCGCCCCGCGCGCTCGGCGGTCCAGGACCGAAAGCTCTCCTCGGAGCGAGGAGGTTCGATCATGTCGGCGTTCCGTACGTCGACGGTGTTCCGGGACAGGTCCCGGAAGCCTCGCCAGTCGTCGGGTTCCACGCCCCGCAGACGAATCCGCTCGCCGGTCCACATGTCGTTCACGCCGTGCACCTCTTCGTTCGATCGCGGGCACGGAGTCCCGCACATCCATCCCTCCCGGTGAGGGCGATGGCGATGGCGCGCAGCCCGCGAGCGCGCCGACCGGGGTGGGACAGCGACCCGCGGGGGCGTGCCGACGGACAGGATGCCGTCCTTCATGTCCGGCGGCAACACGTTTGGATTCCGCCGTCGCAGGCAGAGCCTGTGCCCGCCGGTCAGGCCCCGCAGCCGCTGCGCTCCGGGCTCACGGGGCCGCGCCCGGGGAGTCCGAGGACACCGGACCCTCACTCCCCAGCCACATTCCTTACTGCGTCGAAAGCTCTGAAACACCTCAGATTTGTTTTCGTCCGGCTGGGCACACTGCCAGAATCACAGGGTTCCTGATCATGCGCCTTCGAGCCATCGCCGGACGCCTCCCCCACGGGGCCCGGCCGGGACCGACCATCTTCCCCTCACAAAGGCGACCCCCCTCCATGAGTGACGGCAGCATCTCAGCAGCCGGTCAGCGCGCCGCCGACGCACCGGCGGCGAGTTCCCCCCACGTGGACGCCGGCGACGCCGGATACAGCAAGGACCTCAAGTCCCGCCACATCAACATGATCGCCATCGGTGGCGCGATCGGCACCGGACTCTTCCTGGGCGCGGGCGGGCGCCTCGCCGACGCGGGACCTTCGCTCGCCATCGCCTACGCCGTCTGTGGCGTCTTCGCGTTCTTCGTCGTACGCGCCCTGGGCGAGCTCATCCTCTACCGGCCGTCGTCCGGTGCCTTCGTCTCCTATGCCCGTGAGTTCATGGGCGAGAAGGGCGCGTTCGCGGCCGGGTGGCTGTACTTCCTCAACTGGTCGACGACCGCGATCGCGGACATCACCGCGGCCGCGACGTACGCGCACTTCTGGGGTGTGTTCAGCGACATCCCGCAGTGGATCCTGGCGTTGATCGCCCTCTCCGTGGTCCTCACGGCCAACCTCATCTCGGTGAAGTACTTCGGCGAGATGGAGTTCTGGTTCGCGATCATCAAGGTCGCGGCGCTGGTCGCCTTCATGCTGATCGGAATCTTCCTCGTCGTCACCCAGCATCCGGTGGACGGCCACACCCCCGGCCTGTCGACCGTGTCCGAGAGCGGCGTCTTCCCCGTCGGCACGCTTCCCATGCTGCTCGTGATCCAGGGCGTCGTCTTCGCCTACGCGTCCGTCGAACTGTGCGGCGTCGCCGCCGGCGAGACCGAGAACCCCGAGAAGATCATGCCGCGTGCGATCAACTCCATCATGTGGCGGGTCGGACTGTTCTACGTCGGCTCGGTGGTGCTACTCGCGCTGCTGCTGCCCTACACCGCCTACTCCGGGGACCAGAGCCCGTTCGTCACGGTCATGGACAAGCTCGGTGTACCGGGCGCCGCCGGCGTGATGAACCTCGTCGTGCTGACCGCCGCGCTGTCCAGCCTGAACTCCGGCCTCTACTCCACCGGCCGCATCCTGCGCTCCATGGCCCTGTCGGGTTCGGCACCCCGTTTCACCGGCCTGATGAACAAGGGGCAGGTGCCCTACGGGGGCATCCTCCTGACGGCCGGCTTCGGCGTCCTGGGCGTCGGGCTGAACTACGTGGTGCCGGGCCAGGCGTTCGAGATCGTGCTGAACCTGGCGTCGATCGGGATCCTCGGGACCTGGGGGATGATCATGCTCTGCTCCCTGGTGTTCTGGCACCGCTCGCAGGACGGCCGGGTCACGAGGCCTGCCTACCGCTTGCCCTGGGCGCCCTACACCCAGCTCGTCACGCTCCTCTTCCTCGCCGGCGTGGCCTTCCTGATGTGGTGGGGCGGCGGCGTGGGCCGGACGACAGTCATGTTCCTTCCTCTGATCGCGGCGGCGCTCGTCGGCGGGTGGTTCCTGGTCCGGGGGCGGGTGCACCGGATGGCACAGGCGAGGCAGGACGCCTGACGCGTTTACGCGGGGGCCGGCGAGGCCCTCGACAGCGATCGCAGGGTGGCGCCTGCGCACCGGCAGGCGCCACCCCTCCGATCGTGACCCCGTGCACACGGCACCCGTACGATCAGCCCGCGCACGCCGCCGTACCGTCTCCTGCCGGTCGGCGGGTGGCTGAAGGCCGGGAATGTTCCGGCCGGTCAGCCGGTTGCACACATCGACATTGTCATGGACCTCTCATCCGTGGGGTCGGTCCGGGAAGGAGACAACGATGAAGGTGCGTAAATCCCTGCGCTCGCTGAAGTCACAGCCCGGAGCCCAGGTGGTGCGCCGCCGCGGCGTGACCTTCGTACTCAACAAGAAGACACCCCGAAACAAGGCGCGCCAAGGCTGAGCGCAGACAGGAATGCCCCGCCCCCACGGGCGGGGCATTTCGCTGTCACCGTCACCGAGGGCTGCCGGACGACAGCGGCAGGGAACCGGAACGGCCAGGGGTGATGATTCCTGAAGGTCCGTGCGGTCGTACCGTGGCCGGGCGACGTCACGTACGGAGAGAGCCATGCCTGAGCACATGAACGAATTCGGTCAGCCCATCGGCGAGCCGATGCCCGGTTGGGCTCCCCGTCCACTGACTCCCGGCGGCACGCTGGCCGGCCGCTACTGCCGGCTGGAGGCGCTGGATCCCGCCCGGCACGCCCAGGAGGTGTTCGCCGCGCTTCGCTCGGCCCGGGACGATCGCGACTGGACGTACATGGCCGTCGGTCCCTTCCCCTCAGAGGTGGAGTTCGACGCCTGGATCCGCGAAGCCGCGTCCAGGACGGACCCCCGGCACTACGCCGTCGTCGACCAGCGGTCCGGCCGCGCCGTGGGCACTCTCTCGCTGATGCGGCAGGACCCCGCGAACGGGGTCATCGAGGTCGGCAATGTGATGTTCTCCCCACTGCTGAAGCGCACCACCCTCGCCACAGAGGCCCAGGTCCTCCTCATGGCCCACGCTTTCGACGATCTCGGCTACCGGCGCTACGAGTGGAAGTGCGACAGTCGCAACGCCCCCTCGCGCAGAGCGGCGGAGCGCCTCGGATTCGGTTACGAGGGCACCTTCCGTCAAGCCGTCGTGTACAAGGGACGCAGCCGCGACACGGCGTGGTTCTCGATCATCAACGGCGAGTGGCCCACACTCAGGCACGCGTTCGACTCCTGGCTCGATCCCGCCAACTTCGATGACGACGGTCGCCAGCGCCGGTCGCTGGCCGACATACGTGCGCGGATCGCGGCATGAGGTGGGCGAAGGACGCGCGCACCTGCCCCGTGCGGCCGACGGGGCGGCGGGCGCGCCGAGGGCTTGATCCTCGGCTACGGTGGTCGAAGGCCGGGCCTGCCCGGTGGATCACGTCGCCCGGAGGCTGACAGCCCGCGCTCAGGGCCATGCGGGCCGGAGCACGACACCGCGGGCCCGGATCCGTCACGCACGCGAGCACTGCCGCAGGCGGACGACGAACAGGAGTCTCCATGTCCTCCGTATTCCTCGTCAGTGGAGCATCCCGGGGGCTGCCGGCAGGCCGTGCACGCGGGGCACCAGGTCGTGGCCGGTGCGCGCAGACCCGAGGCGCTGGATGATCTCGTCGCTGAATACGGCGAGCAGATCGCTGTCGTCCCTCTTGACGTCACCAAAACCGCTCATGCGACCGCTGCCGTGCGCACCGCGCCCGACCGGTTCGGACGTCTCGACGTCCTGGTGAACAATCCGGGATACGCCAACGTCGCGCCCGTGGAGGACGTCGACTCACTGGACGTCGCCGCCGTCGGCACCGGACGGCGTCTGGCAACTCCCCTGGCCCCGCTATACCGTTCAACGGCCGGCGCAGTCGCCTGACAGTGACGGCCGGACCGTCCGGCCCCGCAGCGAGGGCCGCCGCACCTGAGGAGCAGCAGTGGCAGATCTCCCTCCCCTCCCTCCCTTCACGCGGGAGTCCGCGACGGTGAAGGTCCGTCTGGCCGAGGACGGCTGGAACAGCAGGGATCCTCACAGGGTGTCCCAGGTGTACGCCGAGGACTCGCGCTGGCGGAATCGAAGCGAGTGGGTCACCGGGCGTGCGGAGATCGTCGGATTCCTGACTCGCAAGTGGTCGAGGGAGCTGGACTATCGATTGGTCAAGGAACTCTGGGCCTTCGACGGCAGCCGTATCGCCGTGCGGTTCGCGTACGAGTCGCACGACGCGGACGGGAAGTGGTGGCGCTCCTTCGGCAACGAGAACTGGGAGTTCAATGAAGCCGGGCTGATGACCGTGCGGCATGCGTGCATCAACGACGTCCCGATCCAGGAGGCGGAGCGCGCTTTTCGCTGGCCGCTCGGGCGCCGGCCGGACGATCACCCCGGTCTGAGCGACTTCGGCTTCTGAGGACTGCGGGGGGGGCAGTTCAGGGCCGGCCGGGGCTTGCGGCAGCTGCGGGAACATCGCGTGGTCACGGAGTGCCGAGCCGCTGACCACGACCTGATCCGGCAGACGATCAGGGGACAATACTTGCTTCGTCAAACATGTATCTGATTGACTTCCCGTCAGACGGGTCGGCACGCAAGCCGGTTCCGAGTGCACGCCGTCACCCCACCCGTGGAGACAGTCGAAGTCACCTACTTGACCGGTGACGAAATTATCGCCATGATCGTCACCATGCGAACCGGTGACGCCCTCGCGGTGTTTTCATGCGGATACCTCTCGCGGCAGGAGGGACATCGAGAGAGGGAGAAGCAAGTGAGGGCGACGAGCCTCGCAAGGGCGCGCTCCCACGGCCGACGGACATGCCGCAGCCAGCAGCAGGCCCACACGGACAGCGGCCCCCCTCACGTCGCCTTCGGCAGTCCGCCGGCCACGGGCTCACGAGCCAGATCGCACATGCCGTCAGCGGGTGCCCGGGGTGAGCGCTCAGGTCCGCACTCTCATTCGCCCCGCATCACACCCGCCCTGACACGAGCCACGCTCGCAGTCGAGAGATGGAGTTCACGATGACCACCACCGAAAACGCCGGTCAGCCGCACAACACGGGCCGGCGACGGTTCCTCGGCCTGGCCGCAGGCGCCGTCGCCGCCACCCAGATCGGCCTGCCCGGCCAGGCACAGGCGGCAGAGCCCGTCGCAGCGACGCCCGGCGCGACGGCATTCGACTCCGCGAAGCCGATCGCCGGGGTCCGGCCCTTCCGCATCAAGATCCCGCAGCGGGACATCAACGAACTCCGCCGCCGTGTGAAGGCGACGCGCTGGCCCGACCGGGAAACGGTCGGCGACAGGTCCCAGGGTGCGCAGTTGGCGAAGCTCCGACCGCTCGTCGAGTACTGGGGCAGCGGCTACAACTGGCGCAAGGTCGAGGCGACGCTCAACTCACTGCCGCAGTTCATCACCGAACTCGACGGCCTGGACATCCAGTTCGCACACATCCGCTCGCCGCACGCGGACGCGATGCCGCTGCTGATGACCCACGGCTGGCCGGGATCGATCATCGAGTTGCTGAAGGTCATCGGGCCTCTCACCAACCCGACCGCCCACGGTGGCCGTGCGGAGGACGCCTTCCACCTCGTACTCCCGACGCTGCCCGGATACGGCTTCTCGGGCAAGCCGACTGCGGCGGGGTGGAATCCCGCCAGGGTCGCCAAGGCCTTCCACGAGCTCATGCATCGCCTGGGCTACCAGCGATACGTCTCCCAGGGCGGTGACTGGGGTGCCATCATCTCGGAACTGCTGGCAACGCAGCGCCCGGACGGACTCCTCGGCATTCACATCAACATGCCCGGCACCGTGCCCCCGGACGTGCTGCGCCACCTGCGCAATTTCGACCCCGCACCCGTGGGCCTGTCCGCCCGCGAGAAGGCGGCGTACGACCGCCTGCTGCACTTCTACCGGGACGGCTTCGGCTACGCCGCGATGATGAACCAGAGCCCTCAGACGATCGGTTACGCGCTGGCCGACTCGCCGGTCGCGATGGCCGCGTACTACTACGACAAGTTCGCCGAGTGGACCGACTCCGACGGCAAGCCGGAGAAGGTGCTCACCTACGACGAGATGCTCGATGCCATCTCCCTCTACTGGTTCACCCGGACCGGGACCTCCTCCTCCCGGCTGTACTGGGAAGGTGCCCAGGCCGGCGGCGGCCCGTTCGACGCCTTCGACATCCCGTCCCTCCCCGTCGCGGTCACCGTGTTCCCGGGTGAGATCTACCGCGCACCGCGAAGCTGGGGTGAACGCGCGTTCGGCAACCTCGTCCACTGGAACGAGGTCGACAAGGGCGGCCACTTCGCCGCTTGGGAGCAGCCGCAGCTGCTGTCCCAGGAGATCCGTCAGGCCTTCAGGTCCCTGCGCTGACCGATGTCCGTCCGGGGCGGTCCTGACCGATGACCGTCATGGGCCGGTCCGTGTGAGGCCCCGGACGGCGGGGTCGACGGCACGTCCGGCCTCCCGGGCGGTCCCCTCCTGCCGAAGCCGCGGTGTCAGCGGCGCGAGCGCCGGGGCCCGGACCGAAGTCCCGCTCCACCGGGCCGAAGGCACCGCCGGTCTTCTATGCGGACGGTGTCAACGCCGCTTCCAGCTTGGCAACCGTCACCTGGTGGCCGAAGAGACCGGCCATCCCGCCCGAGTGCAGGAAGACCGTGCGCCGTCCCGGCTTGACGACGCCTTCCTCGACCGCTGCGACGAGGCCGGCCATCGCTCGTCCGGTGTAGACCGGATCCAGCACGATGCCCTCGGTGCGGGCCGTCAAGGTGAGGGCGGCAAGGGCGCCTTGCGTCAGCGACCCGTACCCTTCGCCCACCTGATCGAGGCGAATCCGCAAGGACTCGGCCGGGCAGTCCCTGCCCAGGAGGCCGGTTGCCAGTTCGGCGACCGTGCCGCCGGGGTCCGTGACAGCGCCGCAGTGGACTCCCATCACACGTGTCTCGCCGAGGGCGGCGACGAGGCCGGCCATCGTACCGCCGGACCCGACGGCCACGACGACGGTCGACAGATCAGGGGCCTGCACGAGGAGTTCACGCCCGCACTCCTCGTATCCACGCGCCCCGGGCACGCTCGAACCGCCGAAGGGAATCAGGGCGGGCTCGGCACCCCGCAGGCGCAACTGTGCGACCACGTCCTCTGCCGCCGTGGACAGTTCACGGTCACCGACGTCACCGGCCCAGACGACGGTGGCGCCGAAGAGCCCGTCGAGCGCCAGGTTGCCGGACGACGAGGAACCGGGTGTCCCGGCGAGCACGAGCACCACCTCCAGTCCCAGCCGCGCTCCGGCGGCAGCGGTCAGGCGCGCGTGGTTGCTCTGCGGCGCACCGGTGGTGACGAGGACCGTTGCACCTTCGGCACGTGCCGCGCCGCAGGTCCACTCAAGTTTTCGGACCTTGTTCCCGCCGCCCCCGAGGCCCGCGAGGTCATCTCGCTTGATCCAGAGGTCGTCGGCCCCCAGGCCGAGGGCGCGGCCCAGTCGCGGCATGGGTTCCAGAGGGGTCGGCCAGGTCCCGAGGAGCACACGCTCGGTGGGGTGGCTTTCCGGGGTCATCGCGGCCCTTCCTCTCAACGCTTCTGTGGACGGCACCGGATCATCTTGCCAGGCCCCCGACTGCATGGTGTTCGTCGGGCAAGACACCTCCGCCGGTCGCGGTGCGTGACCCGTGGCGTCGGTTGGGGCGTCCTCGGCACAGGACCGGACCTGCCCTTTCCCCCGGAGCCCAGAGACCGCAGTGAGTGAACGCTCGTTCACTCACTGCTGTTATCATTCGTACATGGTGACAGCCGAAGGACAGCAGTCGCGCGAGGGGGCGCGGGACAGGGTCATTCGAGCGGCCGCAGCACTCCTCGCGAGGGAGGGCCCGGAGGCTGTCTCCACCCGGGCCGTCGCCGCCGCTGCCGGAATCCAACCGCCGACGATCTTCCGCTTGTTCGGCGACAAGGACGGCCTGATGGAAGCGGTGGCCGCCTTCGGCCTGAGCAAGTACCTCCCTGCCAAAAAACTGCTCGAGGCCACGGATGATCCACTTGCCGACCTCACCAGGGCATGGGATCTGCACGTGGAGTTCGGCCTCCGTCAGCCGGTCTTCTACGCCCTGGCATTCGGGCAGTCGCGGCCCGGGCACGTGACCGCCGCCGGCCGCGAGGCGGTCGCGGGACTTCAGCAGATCATGAAGCGTGCGGCCGACGCCGGTCTTCTCCGGATGAGCGTGGAACGCGCCACCGCGCTGATGCATGCCAACGGCACGGGCGTCGTCTTCTCGATGCTCGGAACACCACCGGAAGAACGGGACCCCGGGCTGTCCGCTGCGGCCCGCGACAACGTCCTGGCCGCTATCACAGGCGGTGTTCGGCACGCGGAACGACCCGCCAGCGGCATCGGCCACCGGGCGACGGCCCTGCGGGAGTCCTTGCAGGGCTCCGGCGCATCGGTACTCAGCGACGGTGAGCGGATCCTGCTGACCGAGTGGCTCAACCGCCTGGCGGACGCCGACACGGGCTGACCTCCCGCGGGACCGCCCCTTCCCCTGGGGTCGTCCGTGCCCGGTGCCAGGGCACGCGAGCCCAGCATGATCCGACGAGAGGCCCGAGCCTGGTGCGCCATGCGAGGCCGGTCGCTTCACAGCCATCGCGAACGAGTCACGGCGCCCGGTGGCCGGCCGGGCATCCCGGCCGACCACCGACCGGGCAGGTCCTGCCTCGGCGGTACAGACTTCGTCAGCGAAGAAAGCCCTCGTAGCTCTGCTGTTCGATCTGGCTGTTGATCTGCTTCACCGTCTCCAGGCCCACGCTCACGATGATCAGGATGCTCGTCCCCGTGAGCTGATTGGCTCCGCCGTAACTCGCGAACGCCACGGTCGGTACGAGTGCGATCAGGCCCAGGTACAGCGACCCGGGCCACGTCAGTCGGTTGAGTACGTAACGCAGGTAGCCGGCGGTCGGGCGGCCGGCACGGATACCGGGGATGAAACCGCCGGCCTGCTTGATGTTGTCCGCCACCTCGTCCGGGTTGAAGGTGATCGCCACGTAGAAGAACGCGAAGAACACGGTCAGCAGGAAGTACGCCGCCACGTAGTACGGATGGTCCCCCTTGACCAGGTTCTGTGTGATCCAGACAGCCCACGGGGCGGTCGGGTCCGCGAACTGGGCGATCAGCGCCGGTACGTACAGGATCGACGAGGCGAAGATGACCGGCACCACACCCGCCTGGTTGATCTTGAGCGGAATGTAGGTCGCCGTTCCCCCGTACGACTTACGCCCGATCACCCGCTTCGCGTACTGGACCGGGACACGACGCTGCGCCTGCTCGACGAAGACGACCAGCGCGACCATCACGAACCCGATGAGAATGACACTGAGGAAAGCGAGCCATCCGTCGGCGATCTTGCCCTCCTGCTTCACCGTCCACAGCGCGCCCGGGAGCGTGGACGCGATGGAGATGAAGATGAGCATCGACATGCCGTTGCCGATTCCGCGATCGGTGATCAACTCACCCATCCACATCACGCACGCCGTCCCCGCGGTGACCGTCAGGACCATCACTGCGGTGGTCAGGATCGAATCATTGGGGACGATGTCGGAAGCAACAGAACAGTTCGGGAAGAGGGAGCCGCTGCGCGCCGTCGCGACCAGGCCCGTGCCCTGCAGTACGGCCAGCGCCACGGTCAGGTAGCGCGTGTACTGAGTGATCTTCGCCTGCCCCGACGCGCCCTCCTTCTTCAGCGCGTCGAGCCTCGGGATGACCACCGTCAGCAGCTGAAGGATGATGCTCGCCGTGATGTAGGGCAGGATGCCGAGCGCGAAAACGGTGATCTGGAGCAGAGCACCGCCGCTGAACAGATTCACCAGCCCGAGCAGGCCTCCACTGTCAGAGGCAGAATCAACACATGTCTGGACATTCTGGTAACTCACGCCAGGGATCGGAACGTGCGACCCCAATCGGTAGATGATGATCAGGCCGAGCGTGAACAACAGTTTTTTTCGAAGATCAGGGCTCTTGAACACCCGAGCGAACGCGCTTAGCAATGGTTCCTCCTTCGCCCCCGCGCCGGCGCGTCAGAGGTCACTTCTCAAATGAGGACCGCGGCACCGGAACCGCACACGGCATCCGGGGTTCACTGCCCTCGCGGTGCTCACGACCACCGCGGCGATGGAGAGCCGCGTGCGTGTCGAGGAGGACCGTCGTTCTGTTCTTGTGAGCGCGACGCCGAGCGCCGCACGTATGGAAGAGCACCTGCCGTGAATCGGGAGGGACCGCGCGCGGGACTCCCGCACTGCTCCACAGCCGGCCCGCTGACTTACGGGCTTCCCGTCTCAGCGGGGCTTGAGTTCACCCCGGGGCACCTATCCGCCCGCCCGCCACCGTCACGGGTGGCCGCGTCCTGAGGCCGTCGGCTCCAGCGGCAGGCCGGACCGGGTCGCGCACCAGCAAGGTATCGAGCACCTTGTGTACCCACCTTCCCGGCACTTGCAGGACAGCTGCGACAGACACGCACCATATTCGAGTGGCCGGCCTCGATCAGCAACCCGACAAGCCGCAAGGGCCCCCCACCGGCGGTAAGCAGACGTTCCGTGCGTCCGCGCGGGCAGCCGCCGGGCCGAAGGCCGGGCGAACCCGCCTGCCTGCGCGGCAGCCGACCGGGCCTGGCTCGAGGTCACGCCTGCACCCGTTCCGCAAAGGGTTGTCCCGCCATCCCTGGCGGGACAACCCTTAGAGCGTGAAGACACCGAACCTCCAGACATATACGCCCACCGCTCCGGCCGCGAGCACGAGCCCGATCGCCGCGATGACCGCGTTGCGGCGCCGCACCCTGGGGTCGAGCGCCCGGCGAGTCGCCTCGGCGACCTTTCGTCTGGTCCAGCGCAGCGCAAGCTGCGCCCACACGAACTCGGTCGCCCAGACTGCCATGCCACCGAAGATCACCAGCCAGCCAGGCCCGGGCAACGGCAGCAGGACGATGCCGGTTCCGACGACCACCGTACCGACAACGAAAACGCCGGCCTTCCACAGAAGGTGAAGGAGGGGAGTACGTCTGACCACGTAGGGCGCCCGGGAACCCACGGGAAGATCCGGTTTCCTCGGAGCCGCCGCGGAGGTCCGACTCATGACACCGTCACCTCAGCTCTCGAATTCCCCGAAGGGGACCGCCTCGTCCGGCCCATGCAGTGTTAAGCGCGGCTTCGGATCGAACTGGACGACCAGCTCGCCGCCATCCACAAGTCACCTTACTGGTGACGTGAACCCATGAAAACAGAACTCGGGTACCGGTGATATGACGCTGATCACCCCAAGGTTTTCGACCATCCCTTGCCCCTCACCGGGCCGTGACTCCTGTCACATTCCTCCCGAAGGTGAACTGTCGTTCCACGCGCTTCCTGGATCACTGGTAACGGCAGACATATCTTTACACCTCAAGTTACTGTTACAGTGCACGTATTCAGTCGTCGGCCGAACGCTCGACGACTGGAGAGTTTGCGCAATGGGCTGCTTCAAGAGGCTGCCTATTCCAACTCACCCACAAACCCCTCCGCGCGTCGGCTTCGCCGGGCCACCTCACCCATGGTGGCGACGGACGAACGGCCCGGGAGACACCCCCCTCGATCCCGGCAGAATCATGCGGGTTCAAGGCAGGCGACACCGCCCCGTGGGGCGGCTGACGCACATCACTCGGCCCTGCAGGGCCGAAAGCAAGACCACAATCACAGAGACTCCCCCGGTGAAGTCATGGCACCAGGGGACTGGGCGGGAGTTCGTGGGGACGGAACCCGCCCACGCCAGGCGCCCGGGGCCACCAAAAACTGGCTCCGGGCGCCGCTCGCGCCACCGTCGCGATTGCACACCGCCCACCACGGAGTCGTCACCCGTGGCGCGCCATTCGCTTCAGTGCGGGAAAAGCAGTCGTGTGCACAGGTCGGCAAGTCGCTCAATCACCGGCAGATTCCGCACAGCCGCGTTCACCGGAACGGCCCGCCCGTGAGCCACCGAAACCAGAATCCCTAACGGCGCGGAACCACCCGGCAGCCACATCGCGGCACGCGTAATCGCACCCTCACGGAGTTTCATCCGCTCACGGCTGCAGATCAGATTCTGCGAGCGAAAGCAGACCTACCGACGGCGCTCCCCGAATTAATGCACGCACATCCTGCACGGCACCCGATATTCACTTTCCGCTCATCCCTGGGCAAGCAAGCCTGTGCCTGAGTTCACGATCGATCGAACGCCGACCGGAACCGGGAGCACCACCGAGATCACTCGGACCCCATCGTTCACTCGGGAAGTCAGCCTAACGCATTCACTTGTCACGTCAAGCACATTGGTCACTGGGCCGTACCCGACCTGACGGGTAGTGGGAAACAGCTCACTGTTTCAGGTTCCACCGGGGGTCCCTGGCGAGATCTGCCGGCACGGGAAGCCGGTGTCTGTACGGCAATGCTGCTCGTCCGCTGACGGCGCCCGGGGCCGGATGCTGCAGACGGCTCAGCCGCCCTGCCTTCGCCGAGCGGGTCGGCTGCTCAGTGGTCGGGGGTCGACTCCGCATCCCGCCGAGCCGTCAGGTCCGGTTTCGCCGTCCTCGGATGGAGCATGGCGGAGCTCGTTCTACGGGCGGCCGCCGGGCAGAGGTGTGTCCCTGTCGCACCACCGCCCCAGCCGGAGGCCCGGCTACAGGGTCGGCCGGCGTGTGAGACTGCCGCACCATCAAAGACCGGATGGTGAACTCTTGCCCCGGGCCTGCCTGTCCAGGTACTCGATCAACCTGGTTTCGCTCCGCTTAATACGCTCCCGCTGATCGTCGGGCAGCGATGCCAGCGCATCAATGAGAACTCGCTTACGGGGAACGTGAACCATCGCGCCGGAGTAGATCCGGCAGCCGGAACACCACGCGAACCCGATGCACCGCTCAAACATGGAGGACTCAGGCGGAGAGAAGCGGTACTGGTACGAGCGGGCAGGCGTCCCGCAGGTCGCACAGATCCGCCGATCCCCATCAGGCACCGTCTTCCAGGCCGCGACCTTGAGCCATCGCCACCGTTCGCCGGGCGCTCTTCAAATCGTCATGCGAAGCATTGTTCCTCACGATGAGCCGCCATGGCATCACGTCCCGGCCCCTGCACTCAGCTCTGCACGTTCACTCGTACTTACCTTTGCACTTCAACTCGTACGCCGACACAAGACCTCACCGTTCCCGCAGGACGCCTGATCTGGACCACGAAGCAATGCCCGGAACCACACACGACCTGACCGCGGCCGCGGGCTCACGGCATTCCCGCCGCCCTCGCCGCAGACGACATCACATGCTGAGCCGACAAGGCGATCAGGGCCGGCCCCGCGATCCGTGTCCAGATGCGCCGAACGGGTTCACTGCCGACCGCTGGCGCCACCCGCGGTCCTGAGCGGTCGTCCTGCAGCCCTCGCGTCTTCGCGACGGCCTGCCTGACGGGGCGTTGTACGATCATTGGCGACACGTGTGCCGGTTCCGGTCATTGCTACCGGTGTTCGCAGACACGTATGGGCCGTTTCCCGGTCACGCACGAGGCCAAAGATGTCCGGCATCCGGCCATGGCCCCGTCCTTCCTCCTTCCGACGCACGCCAAGGAGCTGTGATGCGCGCGAAAACACTTGCTCGCAGATTCATCGAGATTGGTGCCGAGCACGGTGGACGCGAGGCACTGGTGGACGGGCCCGTGCGTCTGCACCACGGCGAGGTGCTGCGCCGGGCCACCGCCGTCGCAGTCCGGTTGAGGCACCTGGGGGTCGGGCCCGGCGATCGGGTGGCGATCCTCCTGCCGAACTGCTGGGAGTACGCCGTCACTTATATGGGCGTGCAACTCACCGGCGCCATCGCCGTACTCGTGAACACCCGGCTCGCCGGTCCTGAGCTCACCCATGTCTTCAGCGACAGCGGTGCCACGGTGATCGTCACGGATGGCAGGCAGGGCATGCTGGGCTCCCGGATCCCGGGAGAATTCGCCGAGCTCGTCGTCCCGGTGGAAACACTGCTGGCCGCCCCGGACCCCGGAGTTCCGGACGTGGACCCGAGTTCGCTGCCCGGCTGCGAGCGGGACGCGTCCGACGTGGCGCACCTGCTCTACACCTCGGGCACCACCGGCAGGCCCAAGGGTGCGATGCACACGCACGCGAACCTGCTCTTCAACGCACGCACCGTCCGCGAGCGCCTCGGGGCAGGGCCGGACGAACGCACGCTCATCGCTGCTCCGATGTTCCACGCGGTCGGCGTGGTGTCGCAGTTCGTCGGATTCGTCACAGCCGGCGGCTGCTGCGTCTTCACGCCGGAGTTCAAGGCGAAGACCGTGGTGGAGCTGATGGCCCGCGAGCGGATCACGTTCTTCGCCGGCGTCGCCGCGATGCTCCGCCTGATCCTCCTCGAAGCCGAACACACCGCCCCCGATCTGTCCAGCCTGCGCCTCTTCGTCATGGGCGGCTCCCCGGTTCCGGAGGACTTCCCGGGCGAGGTCGCAAAGCGTCTGCCCGGTCTGACCCTCGCCAATGTGTGGGGGCTGACCGAGGGCACCTCGATCACCACGTACACCGAGGGCGAGGAGTACTCCGCGCATGCCGGAACAGTGGGACTGCCCGTGGCGGGACTCGAGGTCGCGGTCTCGGCCGGCGGTGGCCGGCCGGAGGACCTGCGGGACACCGTGGGCGAGTTGTGCATGCGCGGCCCCGCGGTGAGCGCTGGCTACTGGAACAACCCGGACGCCACAGCCGCGACCTTCGTCGACGGGTGGCTGCACACCGGAGATGTCGGCAGCGTGGACGGCCAGGGCTTCGTGCGCGTGCTCGACCGTCTCAAGGACATGATCATCCGTGGCGGGGAGAACGTCTACTGCCTGGAGGTCGAGAACGCGCTGAACACGCATCCCGACGTCGCCGATGTCGCCGTGGTCGGCGTGAGTGACCCGATTCTGGACGAACGGGTGCGCGCGGTGGTCGTGCCGCGCTCCGGCTGCTCCCCCGACGTGGAGTCTCTGCGCAGGCACGCCGCGGCCTCGCTGGCCGACTACAAGGTGCCTTCCGAGTTCCTCTTCGTGGAGGAACTGCCGCGCAACGCGTCCGGCAAGGTCCTGAAGCGCAGTCTCGTGGAGATCGCGCTCACCGCTCCCGACGACGACCGGCCTCGCGCGGGCGACGTCACCGAGGAGAATGATGCGCTCCCCCTCTGAACCGGTCACCGGGCAATCCGACCCCCACACCGTCGTCGACGTCGTGATCGTGGGCGCGGGGTTCAGCGGGCTGGGCGTCGCAGCCATGCTCGACAGGGCGGGTTTCGCGTCGTTCGTGATCCTCGAGGCCGCCGACGACCTCGGCGGCGCCTGGCGCGACAACACGTATCCGGGGTGCGGTTGTGACATCCCGTCCCCGCTGTACTCGTACTCCTTCGATCAGAAGGCTGACTGGAGCAGGCTTTTCGCCAGGCAGCCGGAGATCCTGGGCTATCTGCGTGATGTCGCCCACCGGCGACGGCTCGTCGGCCGGGCCCGCTTCGGCCGGCGGGTCGACAGCGCCCGGTGGATCGGGGCAGAGGCCCGCTGGGAGGTGATGACTTCAGCCGGCGAGACGTATCGCGCGCGGTTCCTCGTCTCCGCGGTGGGTCCGCTGCATCATCCCGCCTACCCGGATCTGCCCGGGATCGATTCGTTCGACGGGCCGGCCTTCCACTCCGCGGCCTGGCGGCACGACGTCGACCTGCGCGGCAAGCGGGTGGCGGTCATCGGCGCAGGCGCCAGCGCGATCCAGTTCGTTCCGGCGATCGTGGACGAAGTCGCGGCGCTCACCGTCTTCCAGCGCACTCCGCCGTGGATAGTCCCCAAGGCCGACCGCCCTTTCGACAGGCGCCACCGTCTGCTCGCCCGGTGGTTCCCTCCCTACCGCTGGTGGGTACGTGAGCGGCTGTTCCGGATCCACGAGGAGCGGGCTGCCGGGTTCGTGAGCGACCGCAGGGCCATGGCGAAGACCGAGGCGCTGGCGCGCAGGCTGATCGAGAGGCAGGTACCCGACCCGGACATGCGCACGGCGGTCACTCCTGACTACGCCGTCGGCTGCAAACGGCTCCTCGTCTCGAACGACTGGTATCCCGCTCTGGCCAGACCCCATGTCCAGGTGCGGCGCGGCGGGGTCGGTGAGGTGCGGCCGGGTGGCGTCGTCGGTGACGACGGAGTCGAGGTCGCGGCCGACGTCCTCGTCTACGGAACCGGATTCGACTCCCAGAACACCGTACGCATCGACATCACGGGACGAGGCGGTGTGACACTCGCCGAAGCCTGGGAGGACGGCAATCAGGCCTACCTCGGGACCACCGTCGCCGGATTCCCCAACATGTTCCTTATGGTCGGGCCGAACACCGGACTCGGGCACAACTCGCAGATCTTCATGATCGAGTCGCAGGCCCGCTACGTCGTCTCCCTCCTGCGCCGGTTGCGCCGCCGCCGTGCGGACTCGCTCGAGGTGCGTCCGGATGTCCAGGGCGCCTTCAACGAGTGGATGGACGGGCGCATGGCCGGCACCGTCTGGCAGTCCGGCGGTTGCCGCAGTTGGTACCAGGATCCGCGTTCGGGCCGTAACACCGTCCTGTGGCCCGGCACCGCGCTGGCCTTCCGGCGCCGCACCCGGCGCATCAGGATGACGGACTACCGGGTGGAGCGAAGGGGAAGTGGCGACGCGCGCGGCGGCAGGAGTCGGTGAGGGCCGCCTACGGCCATGGCTCGTTCACGGCCTGGCCGACGCGCACGGCGGGCGCCCGCCGTGCTTCGCGCGGACCGGTGCACCTCCGCACCACGATGGACTTCACCGAACCGGTAGAGCGGCCCACCCGTCTCCACAACGACGCCGATGGTCGGCACAGAAGCAGGAAGCAGGAAGCAGGAAGCGCCGCGAACGCATCGTGACCGCAGAGGCACCCAGCGGATCCGACCGGCCGGCACAGACCCGCATCATGGGCCGTGACATTACTAACGCCGGATACACATATACGTCGAAACCGTCGTACCTTGATACGTCAAGCAAGGCGTACACGCAGGAGAAATGACGAATGGGGCGTTCATGCGCACTTTCACCCGCAGGGGCATTCTCGGCCTGAGCGCGGGCGCAGCAGCCGCCGTAGGACTCGCGGCGTGCCACTCCCTCGCATCGCCGAAAAGTGCGCACGCGGTCGACGGCCCGAGCGGCACCCCCGCCGCCCCCGGTACCACCGGACCCGCCGAACCCACCGTCCGGCTCATCGGAGACGGTTCGACCTCGTACACCGGGAAGCAGCCGCACCAGCCTGCCGCACCCGTGCCACTGGAGCCCAGCCAGACCCCTCCTCAGTTCGTCGTCTTCTCCTGGGACGGCGCGGGCGAGGTCGGCAACGGGCTCTTCCCCCGTTTTCTCGACCTGGCTCAGCAGCACGGGGCGTACATGACCTTCTTCCTCTCGGGCCTGTATCTGCTGCCCGAGTCGAAGAAGCGGCTGTACGACCCTCCGAACAATCCGCGCGGCGCCTCGGACATCGGCTATCTCACCGACGAGCACGTCCAGGCCACCCTCGCGAACGTGCGCCGGGCCTGGCTGGAGGGCCATGAGATCGGCACGCACTTCAACGGCCACTTCTGTGGCGGTCGTGGCAGCGTCGGCAACTGGACGCCCCAGCAGTGGCGGACGGAGATAGACCAGGCCAAGTCGTTCGTGAAGGAGTGGCGGACCAACACCGGCTGGACCGACGAGCCGCCTCTGCCCTTCGACTACGACAAGGAACTGGTGGGCGGTCGGACCCCGTGCCTGCTCGGTCAGGACAGTCTGCTCCCCACGGCGCTCGAGCTCGGATGGCGCTACGACGCCTCCTCACCCGGAGGCCGTCAGGTCTGGCCCGTGAAGAGGGAGGGGGTCTGGGACCTGCCGTTGCAGCAGATTCCCTTCCCCGGACACTCCTTCGAGGTCCTGTCGATGGACTACAACATGCTCGCCAACCAGTCGGTCAACTCGACGCGGGCTCCCGCCTACAACTACCCCGGCTGGCGGGACCAGGCCACCCAGGCCTACATATCCGGCTTCCAGCGGGCCTACGAGTCGAATCGGGCGCCGTTCTTCATCGGCAACCACTTCGAGGAGTGGAACGGCGGTATCTACATGGACGCCGTCGAAAAGGCGCTTGAGCACATAGCTCAGGAGAGGGACAACGGCGGCGACGTGCGCCTCGTCTCCTTCCGCCAGTTCACCGACTGGCTCGATGTTCAGCGGCCCGAAGTGCTGGCCGCGCTGCGTGGGCTGGATGTCGGCCGGCAGCCGACGGAAGGGTGGGCCGGCTTCCTGGGAAGCCGGCCCGGCACGGCCGGGACACCGGGGGCCTCCGAGGCTCCTGACCGGCGTGACTCCGGAGCCGCCGCCTGAGGAGGCGGGCCGCATCTGCTGAAGCGCCGAAAGCCGACGAGCGGACGCTCGTCGGCTTTCGGCACGTGATCGCGCCTGCGACAGACCCGTCAGGCGTGATCCGAAGGCACCAGGGACCGGGCTCGCAGGCCCTCAGCGCCCCGGCCGAGGGATCCGGCCGGAACACCGACGCTCTGCCGTGGTGCGCGCCATGGGGTCAGCCCAGGTCGGTGATGAACCGGGTGAGAATGTGCGCGAAGTCCTCCGGGGCCTCCAGATGAGGAGCGTGTCCGACGCCCGGCAGGATTTGCACGGCACCGCGCCAGAGCGTCGGCATGCTGATTCCGTTCAGGTACTCCGAACTGACCAGCTGTTCGCCCTCACCGTGCAGCACCGCAAGGGGCTGCGTCAGGTGTTCCACGACAGCCCTCTCGTCGGCGAAGGCCCCAGCCTGGAGACTCGCCAGGAGGCCGGCGCGAGCCGCCCCGTCGGTGGCGAGCACGTCCGCGACGAGCTCTTCGGTCGGCAGCTTCGATCCAGGGGCCAGGAAACTCCTGGCGTAGGACAAAGCTGCTTCGGCGTCCACTTCCGGGGAGAATCCGACGCCCATGGCGGGGTTCGGCAGGAAGGCCCGGCCGACATCGGCCGGGCTGCCGACGGGCGGGGTACCGAAGAGGACGAACCCTGCGGCCTCGGGCAGTACGGAGGCTGCTTCAAGGGCTATGTGTCCTCCCAGGCTCCAGCCGACCATCACCGCGTCCTCAGCCTGCAGTTCCCTGACGAAGCCGGCGAGAACGGAAGCGTAGGACCGCAGTGAGTAGTCGTCGGCCCGCCCGAAGTGTGCTGACCCGCCGTGGCCGGGCAGGTCCGGTGCGAGGCAGCGGTACCGCTCACCGAAGGGGCCGTTGAGCAGGTGCCGCCAGACACGGCTGGAGGAGGAGTTCCCGTGCACCAGGACGACCGTCCGCCCGGTTCCTTCCGAGGCGGTGTAGCTGACGCGCTGCCCGTCGATGCTGATCCGCTGTTCCTTCACAAGGCTTCCTTCTTCCTGGACCCGACGCGCCGCTTCTCATCCGCGTTCAACGGCTGTTCCGTCACAAAGAAGCGGCCAGGGTGATGGCGGAGGCTACCGCAAGAACAAGGAAGATGACCGGGGCCATAGCTGCGTTGCGGGCGGCGCTGTCCCGGTAGTCGCCCCACTTCGTGTGGAAGCTGATCGCCCCGAGGAACACGACGGCCAGGCCGGCCGCAGCCGCGATACCCAGCGGCTGCCACCAGATGCCGACGACGAGGCCGATACCCGCGGCCACTTCGGCCAGGCCTATCAGGCGGACCATGGTGGCGCTGAGGCCCTTCTGGATCAGACCGTCAGGCACATCACCCTTGAGCTGCGCCTTGGGGGCGCCGGCGGCGAGAGTTGCGAGGGCCAGCAGGATGCTGAGGACAACGGCTGCAATGTACATGATCATTCCTTCTCGTAATGTCTGAAGACAGATGTGGATGTTGTGCTTCTGGGGACTTTGCGCGAGCCCACCGGACTTGTCCTGAGTGAGGATTGCGTCCGGGTGAGTTCTTCCTAACCGGCGCGTCGGCTCGTGGCGACTGCGACTGCGCAGGTGTCAAGGCGGACAACGTGGTTCGTGCCTCATCACAGCCTGCCCGCCCGCTGGTTCACGGCAACGGCCCGCTCGATCAGCGCCGGGTCGGCCAGGGTGTCGGGGTGGGCGAACATGAACCGAACCGCCTGGCACGCCTCGGCAATCGTCGCGTCGGTCCGGGCAGCCTGCATGAGCTGCTCCATCGCGGACCGCTGCCGTTGAAGTTCTTCACTCCTCTCGACTCCCTGGAGGATGTCCGTCCGCACGGCGTCCGCGCTCGCGGAGAGTCCCCATGCAGCGTCCGTCGCGACCTTCTGCGAAGCGAAGAAGCGCTGTCCGGGAAGGGCGAGATCGGGGTCACTGGCGAGGTAGTCGGACAGACAGGCCGCGTGCAGAGCGGCTGAGGACACACCTTGGGCGTACTTCGCGTTGAGGGACACCGCCGCGTCCCCGACGCTCACGATGCGGGCCGGGAAGTGCGCGAGCCCGACGAAGTCGCGGCGCCTGCTGGTGGCCTGACGGAATCTCATCACATCGCGGACGACGACACCGTCGGCAGCCCTGCTGAAGGACGCCGGAAGCCTGTCACAGAGCGCACGGAATTCCTCCATCGACCCGGGAGGCTTGTTGCCTCCGTAGACGAGCAGGCAAACCATTCGCTGGTCGTTCTCGACCGGAACGACCAGGCCCGCGGCCAATCCACCCGGACCTGCGAACTGCGGGTACTGGAGTGTCGTGAACCGCCGGTCTGCGCCTGTGCCGGCTCCGCCGAACACGGCGGTCGTGTAGTGGATGCCGGTCTCCATGCGCTGCTGGTGAGGCCGGCTGTAGCCCGCCTCGTCCAGCCAGTCCGAAAGGTTACTGGAACGACCCATCGCGTCCACGACGAAGTCGACGGGCAGGATGTCCTCGCCGTCCACCTCCAGGTACCGGACGGCACTCACCGCGTCGTCCTGGTACACGAGGCCCGTCACCTGCGCCGTGATGGTCGAGACGTTGGGCAGGTCGAGTACGCGGCGGCGCAACGCCGATTCGAGGAAGGGGCGGCTGGACAGAAGCATGTGCGTGTCGCCGGTGCGCAACTGCTCCACGCCGTCGACGTAAAAGTCCATCGCGTCCGGCGTGAGCAGGACTCCACCGTCATCACGCATCTCGTCCGTGATGCCGGGCAGCCAGCCTTCCATCAGTGCGAGCCCGCCAGGCATCAGAGCGTGGGCCTGCTGATCGTGCGGTACACCGGCCCGTGGCTGCCCGGTCACGTCCACCTCGTCGCGCTCGATGACCAGCACCTCACGGGCGTAGTCGGCGAGCACACGGGCGGCCAGGAGGCCGGCAATGCTGCCGCCGAGCACACAGGCCGTGTCGAACAGGACCGGCGTGGACTCCGGCACGTCCTGCCGGACAAGTCTGTCGAACACGGCGACGGGCGATTCAGCCACCTTCACTCCTACGCCTGGTGGTGGCCGTGCGGCCGCCGGGTTGGCCGTTGCGGGCCAATCACCGATCGTGACCGCGCCCCGTCGGCAGTGCTTGTCTAGGAAAGTAAATCTCCATGTAGTTGCGTTGTCAAACACATAAGCCGACCGACGCGACGTTCAAGGCCCTCGGCACAGGAGTAGTCGCACACGAACGCCCACGCCGTCGCCTGGAGCGCGAGCGGCCAGGCTGCGCATCCGCTCGTGCGCGTGGGCTGCCACCGTCACGCAGTGCCGTTCACGAATCCGGCAGTCCGGTTCAGCGGACATACCAAAGTACAGAGATCCCGCATCCCCATGCTTCCTTGGTCTGCGAACTAGGCGTACCTATGGCCGAAGCCGCAGTTTCTCCAGATCGTTAGCGTGATGAACATGAACCTCAAGAAGCTTTCCGAAGATTTCATGCGGGCAGGAATCCCCGCAGTTCTGTTCACCGTTACGGGATTGTTCGTCACCGTATTCGCGGCTGTACAGATCCTCGATCGGGTCTGGGCCCACGTGGCACTGAACCTGCCGAACGTCCCCGGGCTCGGCGCGGTGGCCGCACTGCTCGTCGGCGGCGCCTTCCTCGTGGTCGCTGCACTGATCCACCGGCACGCGTCAACCGGGCGTACGCAAGCACGCGGGTGAGGTGAGGAGTTGGGAGCGCCGGTGGGCGGCCGGCCCGCGTTCTCGTCCGTGTGCGGGCGGGTGCCTGCACACGGACACACGCCATGAGCTGAGCACGAGCGGCCGCCGGACGGGCGCCTTCCGACGCGGGTCGAGCCGCGCATCGGTCTCGGCCGGAATCCCGGCCCGGGTCGGCTTGGGCTATGGCATGAAACGCGGTCGTGTCCTGATCGGCATGCACCATCCATTCCAATGAGCGGAATTTCGCCGAATACACACGAATTCCGGCGCGTCACCCGCCTTCCATCACATCTCGATCGTCCCCTCTTTCGCCGGTCACGTCGCCGGCCGGCACTGCCCGGCCGGCCGAAGGCGGCAGAACCGACCTTCGCCTCGTCCGGTGAGCCGCATCCGCTGCGCGGCTCCCGCCTCACCACGCACGCCATCACCTACGGAAAGAGCACAGGCCAGTACGTCATGACCGATTCCCCCAGGGGCCACGAGGCCCCTCGAGTACCCGCGATCGAGGCCGTCGGCCTCGGAAGGCGCTACCGACGCGGGTGGGCACTGCGCGACACCTCCTTCCGCCTTCCCGCCGGCCGCATCTGCGCACTGGTCGGTCCCAACGGCGCCGGTAAGACCACCCTTCTGTCCATGGCCGCCCATCTGATCGAGCCCACCACCGGCACGATCACGCTGTCCGGACACCATCCGGGCACCGCTGAAGCACGCCAGGGCACCGCCTTCCTCAGCCAGCAGAAGGCCCTCTACTCACGTTTCCGCGTCCACGAGATCCTCCGGATGGGACGAGAGCTCAACCCCACCTGGCACCAGGAGACGGCCGAGTCGGTCGTCGAGGCCGGCAACATTCCCATGAGCGCCCGCGTCGGCACTCTTTCGGGCGGACAGTCCACCCGCGTCGCCTTCGCCCTGGCCCTGGGCAAACAGCCCCGGCTGATGCTCCTGGACGAGCCCATGGCCGACCTGGACCCCCTGGTCCGCCATCAGATGACAGATCTCCTGCAGCAGGAAGCCAGGAGGAACGGCTCGACCGTCGTGATGTCCTCGCACCTGGTCTCCGAGCTGGAGAGCGCCTGCGACTACCTCGTGCTGGTCAACAGCGGCACCGTGCGCCTCGCCGGCGAGGTGGACACCCTCCTCGCCCAGCACCGCCGGCTCACCACGGACTCCGTTGATCACGCGCGCCACCGGAAGGATCTCGAAGGGCACACGGTGATCGCGACGTCCAGCGCGGACGGCCGGATCACCTCACTCGTCCGAACCGGTCCGGCACTGTCGAATGAGCTCGGCCTTCTCCCTCCCACGCTCGAGGAACTCGTGATCGGCTACCTCCGCACGCCCGACGCACCGACACTGCTCGCTCCGAGCGCGCAGATCGCCGGCGACAGCGAGGTAGCGGCATGAGCGCCGGTGCCCCGCTGACACGAGTCCGGCCCGCCCGCCGCCTGCGGCTGAGCGGACTGACCTGGCTGATCTGGCGACAGAACCGCACAGCCTTCTGGATCGGCCTGGCAGCCGCGGCCGCACTCACGGTCTACGCCGTCATCCAGCACCAGAGTGTGGCTGCGGCGGCCGGCGCGCAGCACCTGCGGGCCTGCCGCGCCCACGCGGGCTCCGTCGATTGCGTACGAGACCTGGTGGCGTTCCAGCACGACCACCAGAACCCGATCCGGCGCCCTCTGCAGGCCATGCTCCTGCTTCCCTTCCTGTTCGGTCTGTTCCTCGGTGGCCCACAGATCGCGCAGGAGCTGGAGTCCGGCACGTACCGCACGGTCGCCACCCAGTCCGTCACCCGCATGCGCTGGTTCATGGCGAAGCTCTGTGTGCCCCTCGCCATGGTCGTGGTCATCAGCGGCGTGATGGCAGCCGCGATGACCTGGTGGTGGCACCCGATCGTCGAAACGGCCGGGTACCAGCAGTGGCAGTACTGGTACCCCTTCTACGGGATCGGGCCCGTCGTCGTCGGCCTGAGTGTCCTGCTCTACCTGGTAGGAATGACCTTGGGTCTCCTCCTGCGCCGCACCGTCCTCGCCATGGGTGCCACACTCGCCCTCGGCGGCGGGCTCTTCGCGATGATCGAGTGGGCCCGTCCCTATCTCCCGCCGCGCCACACGGCCACTGCCCAGCACACCTCCACGCCCCCGGTCCCCGACGACGCGTGGCTCGTGGCGGACGGTCCGCTGTCACCGACCGGCCGGCACGTACCCGAAGCCTGGGACTGCTTCACCGCCAAGGACCCCGGGCCGTGCCTCAGCTCACACGGCATCTCGGGACGCTGGGCCGATTACCACCCCGTCTCGGACCTCTGGCCTCTGCAGTGGTCGACGACGGGCATCTGCCTGGTGCTGTCGGTCGTCCTCATCGCCGTCTCGGCCTGGTGGGTCGGCAACGGGTTCAGCAGCAGCTTCCGCAAGGCCTCTGCGGGTCGTCCTTGACCGACGCAGGAACGCCCGTGGGTGCGGCACACCATCCGGTGTGCCGCACCCACGGGCCGCCGGACACGCGGTGCACCGGTAGGCACGTCTCGACCGCGCGGCAGACGTTCACCGTCGGGCTCACTGGCATGACGGAACGAACGGGACCGGATGCAGGGAGCGACGGGAGCGGGGGTGCCGCTCGCCGTGCGACACGACTCACAGCCTGAGGAGACTCACCACTAGACAGACCTGTCTACTATGGAGCCATCCTTTCCGTCGAGCCCCGAGGGTGATCCATGAGAACCGCGTCCGTCGCTCCTCAAGCGGCCCCTTCCACCAGCCCTGCCAGGCGCGCTCCGGCGCATGCCGCGCAGGGCCGCCGGGCCATGGGACCGGCCGCGTCCCTGGCCCTGCTCGCCTCGATCCTCGTGTCGCTGCTGGCCGCGTCGAGCGCGCCCACTCCGCTCTACGCGATCTACCAGGCCCACTGGGGCTTCTCACCGATCACCATCACCGTCGTGTTCGGCGTGTACGCGGTGGCCGTGCTGGCATCGCTCCTGGTCTTCGGAAAGTTCTCCGACCACGTGGGCCGACGGCCCGTTCTGCTGGTCAGCCTCATCGGGCAGGCCCTCGCGATGATCGTGTTCGCCACCGCCGACGGGGTGGGCTCACTCCTCGTCGCCCGCGTCATCCAGGGCGTGAGCACCGGGGCCGCCGTCGGGGCCCTGGGTGCCGGAATGCTCGACATCAACCCTCGCAAGGGTGGCTTCCTGAACTCCCTGGCGCCCACACTGGGCACGGCCAGCGGCGCCTTGGTGTCCGGGCTGATCGTGCAGTACCTGCCCGGGCCGACCCGCCTCGTGTACTTCGTCCTGCTCGGCGTGTTCGTGCTCCAGGCAGTCGCCGTGCTCCGCCTGCATGAAACCGCGAGCCGCAAGCCGGGGGCGCTCGCCAGCCTGGTTCCCGAGATCAAACTGCCGAAGTCCGCGCGCGCCTCCGTGGTGATCGCGGCACCCGTCCTGTTCGCGGTGTGGGCGCTGACCGGTCTGTACGGAGCGCTGGGACCGGCCATCACCCGGACCCTGGTGCACTCCAGCTCCGTGGTGTGGGGTGGCCTGCCCCTGTTCGTCCTGGCCGGATCCGCCGGGCTGTCCGTACTGGTCCTACGGACCAAGGCAACGCGACGGGTCATGCTGATCGGGGTGAGCACCCTGGTCATCGGCGTGGTGATCACTCTCGTGTCCATAGCCGCCGGGAACGGCGGCACCGTCTCCGTGATCGGCTTCTTCGTCGGCGCCGCCGTCTCGGGGTTCGGCTTCGGAGGCGGATTCCAGGGCGGCATCCGACTCGTGATGCCGCAGGTCGAGCTCCACGAACGCGCCGGCGTGCTGTCCCTGCTCTACGTGGTGTGCTACCTGGGTCTGGGCCTGCCGGCCGTGATCGGTGGCGTCCTCGTGGTGCACGGCGGGCTGGTGCAGACCGCCAGGGAGTACGGCGCGGCGGTCATCGTGCTCGCTCTCGTAGCGCTTCCCGGGCTGTTGCGCGGCGATCGTCGGGCGGAAGCGGCGACAGGAACGGCGGCTCCGGCCGGTGTCCCCTCCGAGAGCGTGTCCGGAGTCGAGGACCATCGACTCGCAGTCGCCGCAGAGATAGAGTAGACAGAACTGTCTGAGGGAGTGATGGTCATGGCACCCAGAAGTGGAGCCAAGCTGCCGGCGCGCGAGCGTCTGCTCGAAGCTGCCGACGAGCTCTTCTACCGCGAGGGCGTTCAGACCGTCGGGATCGACCGGGTGATCGAGCATGCGGGCGTCGCCAAGGCATCCCTCTACAACACCTTCGGCAACAAGGAAGGTCTTGTCTGCGCCTATCTCGACCACCGGAGTGTCCGCATCCGGGATCGGATCACCCGCACGCTGACGCGCTTCCGGACCCCGCGCGAGCAGTTGCTCGGAGTCTTCGACGCCCAGGGCGAGGCGTTCACCGAAACCGGTTACAACGGCTGCGCTTTCGCCCGGGCCACTGCCGAAGCGCCGGAGGACAGCTCCATCAGACGCGCCGCCGAGAGCAACAGGACCTGGCTTCGCGACCTGCTCACGGCACTCGCCACGGAGTCCGGATATGCGGCGCCCGAGGAAGTGGCCCGCCAGTTGCACCTCCTGTACGACGGAGCGTCGCAGTCCGCTCGGATGGACCACGACCCCGCCGCCGCCACCACCGCGCGCGCCGCGGCAAGCATCCTGCTGGACGCGGCACCGCTCGCCTCAGAGGCAGCGATCCCCTCAGACGCGGAGCCGGGTCACCGCGAGACGGGGATCGTCACGGGTTGACTCCGTCGCCCCACCTTGTGCGTTGCGTCGGACGGTGGACGGGCCGCGACGCAGCCACCCGGCCGCACCGATGGGCGCAGCCGGGTGTACCTTCGTCCGATGGGCGTGCCGCCTACGCCGATACCTCGGACCGGTCTCCGCCCCACAACGTGTGGAACGAACCGTCGCGGTCCGTGCGCCGATAGGTGTGCGCGCCGAAGAAGTCCCTCTGCGCCTGGGTGAGCGCGGCAGGCAGCCGCTCCGCACGCAGGGCGTCGTAGTAGGCGAGGGCCGCCGCGAAGCCCGGTGCGGGGACGCCTTGGCGGGTCGCCGCGACCAGCACCTCACGCCAGTCGTCCTGGGCCTCGGCGATCTCCTGACCGAACGTGTCGTCGGAAAGCAGGCTCGGCAGGTCGGGACGACCGTCATAGGCAGCGCGGATACGGTCGAGGAACGCCGCGCGGATGATGCAGCCGCCGCGCCAGATGGACGCGATGGCGCCGAGGTCGACGTCCCAGCCGTACTCGTCGCTGCCTGCGGCGATCTCGTGGAATCCCTGCGTGTACGACACGATCTTCGACGCGTACAGGGCCTGCTCGACGCGGTCGGCGAAGGCCGCGGCCTCCGACGCTCCGAGCTGCTCGGCCTTCGGCCCGGCGAGCCCCCGCGAAGCCTCGCGCAGCTCGGCGTGCCCGGACAGCGAGCGCGCGAAGACGGCCTCCGCGATGCCCGAGACCGGAACGCCCAGGTCGAGCGCGATCTGCACGGTCCAGCGGCCGGTGCCCTTCTGCTCGGCACGGTCCTGCACCACGTCCACGAACGGCTTGCCCGTCGCCTCGTCCACGTGGGACAGGACTTCGGCGGTGATCTCGATCAGATAGGAGTCGAGGCGGCCGGTGTTCCAGGTGCGGAAGATGTCCGCGATCTGTGAGGGCGAATACCCTGCGACGTCGCGCAGCAGCTCGTATGCCTCACCGATCAGTTGCATGTCGGCGTACTCGATACCGTTGTGCACCATCTTCACGAAGTGCCCGGCGCCGTCCGGTCCCACATGCGTCACGCAGGGCGAGCCGTCCTTGGCCTTCGCGGAGATCTTCTCCAGCATGGGGCCCAGGGACTCGTAGGACTCCTTCGAACCACCGGGCATGATGCTCGGTCCGTTGAGCGCGCCCTCCTCGCCACCGGAGACACCCGTGCCGACGAAGTGAATGCCCTGTTCGCGCAGTGCGTGCTCACGCCGGCGGGTGTCCGCGAAATGGGCGTTGCCGCCGTCGATGATCATGTCGCCGGGCTCGAGGAGCGGGGCGAACTCCTGGATCACCGCATCGGTCGGATCCCCCGCCTTGACCATGATCACCAGACGGCGGGGTCGCTCCAGCGCCGCGACGAACTCTTCCGCGGATGTGGCCACAACGAAGTCGCCTTCGTGACCGAACTCCTCCGCGAGGGCCTTCGTCCGGGCGACGGTCCGGTTGTGGAGCGCCACCGTGTAGCCGTTGCGAGCAAAGTTCCGGGCGAGGTTGCGCCCCATGACTGCGAGGCCGGTCACGCCGATCTGAGCTGAGGTACTCATGCGATTGGCTCCTAGTGTCCTGCTGTCCTTGGTACTGATGGGTTTTCGCCGAGAAGGGCCACCCGACCATCCTGACGTGCCGAAACCCCGGACGCATGTCCGGTCCGGCGGAAGTCGGTACGCGTGGCGCAGCTCGGTGGTTTCACGAGCGGACGCCGGGTTGCGGGCTGAAGCAGGTGGATCAAGCTGCTTCGCCCACAGGTCACGGGCCGGGCGGACGTACGGGAGCCGGGTCGCTCAACCAGGTCCGCCGACAGGCCGGCGCGGCGATCCTCCGTACGGAAACCGCCGGGTAAGGCAGTGTCCTGCTCCGCGCGCCGTATGGGGTCGGACGCATCCCCGGGCGGACCGATGGGCTGTTCGGCGGCGCCATTGACGCCGAGCGCGCATCGGTCGCGCCGGGGGTCACCGCCGCTGCGCGGCGGTTCGCCTGTGGGGGCCGCCTGGAGAGGCGGCCCCCACAGGCCGTTGGAACGATCGAGCCGACGCGTGAACGTCAGACAGCGCGGAGCGGGGCGAGCGCCGCGCTCCAGGCCTGGACCTGGTCCAGCGTGGCGTTCAGCGCCTCGACCTGGTGCTCGCCGGGCTTGAACGTGCTGAAGTTCTCGAAGTCGGTGAACAGCGACAGCGAGACCTGCGCACGCACGTCCGCCAGCTGCAGCTCGGCGGAGATCAGACGCAGGTGCTCGATCGCACGGGCGCCACCCAGCGAACCGTAACCGACGAACCCGACGGCCTTGTTGTTCCACTCCGCGTACAGGAAGTCGATCGCGTTCTTCAGCGCGCCCGACGTCGAGTGGTTGTACTCCGGCGTCACCATGACGAAACCGTCGAACGAAGCGATCTTGCTCGCCCACTCACGGGTGTGCGGCTGCTGGTACTGACCCATCGACGGCGGGATCGCCTCGTCAAGGTGCGGCAGCTTGTAGTCCAGCAGATCGACAAGCTCGAACTCGACGTCCGTGCGCTGCGAAGCGACGTCGTGCACCCAGCGCGCCACCGCCTCGCCATTGCGGCCCGGGCGGGTGCTACCAAGGATGATACCGATCTTGACCATGCGAATACCCTTCGTGAAGACACTCTCGAAGCAGGTAGGAACCTTGCCCCGACAAGCAACATAACACGAACAGTTGCTTCGTCAAGTATTTGGATCCTGACTGGTGCCTCACGTCGAAGCGGGTCGCAATCCCGTACCTGCGCGGCACTCCCTGCTACGCGGGCCCACTCGAACCCGCCCGCAATCGGCCCGATCGACGGCGCCGGAGGCAGCAGGGTGGGCGTCGCCGCCGGTGGAGAGCACACGCCGACTCTCGGACTGTAAGGCGCGCGACGGGCATCAAAAAGGCAGGGCGAGTACCGCACAGGGCGGACACTACGGCGCAGGCGCTACGCCCTTCCGGACAACCCGCCTGCGCACAGCCCCGATTGCGGCGGAACGGCCCAGTCCAGCCCCCCTTTCCGCACGGCGGACACACGAAGGCCCGGAACAAGTAAAGGCCGCTTGCTCCGGGCGACTGGGCGGAAGAGGGGCGCGGGGTGCGCCGGCGGACGCCTGACAGCTGCCCGCTCCGGCGCCCGCTCGCGTCGGTTCAGCTGACCCGGTTCACCAGCGCAGCCGCTTCGGCCGCCTGCGCCGTGACCTGCGCCGCCGCCCGGGACGCGCGCCCGCTCACCTTCCAGCCCACCATGCGCAACGCTGTCGCCGGGGCGGGCGGAAAGACACCGAGCTGTCCGAGCATCGTGATGTCATCGCGCACGGCCTCGTGCCGGAACACCTTGCCGTCACGCAGATCCAGCACGTGGATCTGCTCGAAGTCGATCTCGTGCCCGGTCGGAGGGATGGCCTGGTCGAGCGAACCCTCGTCGAACCGCACGAAGGCCCCGGTGTGGCGGCCCTGCATTCGCAGCCGTACCCAGACCTGCCCGTCGCCCTCCACCGCCTCCAGGATCGGGAAGCGCAGGTCGCTGAAGGCCGAGCGCATCCACGCACCCGAGGCGAGTACACCGGCAGGTCCCGGGATCGAGCAGGCCGCAGGCGCGACCGAAGCCTCGCGGTTGTGGAAGTCGTCGGCCACCACCTGAGCGGCGAGAGTCGCGTCACCGGTCTCGAGGATGCGGAACAGCGCTCGGGCCAGTTCGACGGCGTCGGTTCCCATGGGTCTTACCTCTCGTCGCTTGCATCCACGTGGGGCAGATGCCGAGTAATTAAGGTTACAGGGTACCTAATCAATATGACCCACACCCCCCCGCGCCCGAGGGGGCAAGTAGCCGCCCACAGACAGTGAAACGTGTGCACAGAGGAGGTCGGGAGCGGAAAGGCGCCCCACCGTCACCCACTCAACCGCCCCCAGCCCGGGCAGCGGCACACCGAGGCACCGACCGCGAACACGACACTCGGCAGCAACCTCGCGGCAGCGGTGGCAGCGAGCGACACCAGCTGCGCACGCTGCTTGCCCGCATACAGAAACACCTCTATAGTTGCTGCGCGCAGCAACTAGGTGTGTCACACACTCCCAGGGCCAAGCGATGAGTGATCACCGGCAAGCGCTGGTGTCGATCATGCCAGTCGCCCACACCCCGGCACCGCCCCACCCGCTGCGAACGGATCACCGACCCCACCCGGTCAGCATCGTACGGGTGCGCCCGGCCGCCTGTCGTAGGCGCCCATGGCGGGCGCGCAGCCTCGCGGCCGGACGGCCTCCACCATCGTCCGGTCTCCACCTCGCACGCAGACGAGAACAAACCCACTCGGAGGGGAAAATCCCATGGCTCACTCCACCATCGACGTACAGACCGAGCTCGTCTGGTCTGGAACGACCTTCACCATCTACGGAACCGGTCGGCACCGCGGGCCGCAGGCCGACGACGATCAGCGGCGCACAGGGAACGAGACGATCGCGGGCCACGGGCGGCATCGCAAGATCTCTCGCACCTCGTCGCCGCGGCCGGTCGACGGCACCGACAGCCCGTGGGTCTGACACTCGACGCGACACCGAGGTTGACCACGCCACCGAGTCAGGGCCCTCGAAGGCGCCCGGCCGGACACCCCCCCGGCCGGGCCTCGGTCACGCGCGCGGAGGCGGACTCCCGACTGACGGCCGCGAACGATCCACGGCCGAGCGGACGCACCTGGCGGACGACGAATCGCCCCGAGGACAACACCCCGGGAGCGACCGGCGGCATGCGCCGACAGCGAACGCCGAGCCAACTGCCCCGCCGTGGCACGATCGCTTGAACGATGCCGTACGCGGCCGAGTCCCCCGGGCGCAGCGTCATGATGACGCCTCAACAGTGCCCGCTGGATACATCAGGTTGCAGCGGGTTACCGAAGAGTCAAACCGCCGGGACTCTCTGCTCGGAGCGTGCCCCCAGCAGCGCCAGGCAGTTCAGCCAGAGCGCGTCGAGCTGGGAGGTGTTGTTGTACAGCTTCGCGAGGAGCACCTGCCCCTCCAGTTGCGCGACGACGGAACGAGCGGCCTCGCGGGCATCCGCCACCATCACGTCGTCGCGCCCCAGCGCTTCCAGGATCGTGGTTTCGACCATGTCGACCTGAGCCTCGAAGATCTGCTGCAGCCGCAGGCGAATCGCTTCGGTCTGGGTGCTCATCTCCAGGGTGAGGTTGCCGAACATGCACCCGGAAACCGATCCGCACGTGGCCTGGCCGGCGTGCTGAGCGGCCTTGGTCTCCTCGAACAGCTGCTTCAGCCTCTGGAGAGGCTCCTGGTCGGTGAGCAGAATGCGGTCCCAGTCACGCTGCTGCGCGGCCCAGTGCTCGTCGATCACAGCGAGCGCCAGGACTTCCTTGGACTCGAAGAAGTAGTAGAAACTACCCTTGGGCACACCGGCGGTCTTACAGATCTCCGCCACGCCCAGCGCCGAGTATCCGCGCAGTTCGATGAGAGACTGCGCAGCGGTGAGGATCTTGCTTCTGGCATCGCTCGTACGGCCCATGTAGCTAGTATACGACCATTCGACTAGTAACCTCCGTTCGTTCACCCATCCGTTATGCGGTGACTCACCGATGACATCGTTCTCGACTCGCGGCGCCTGCATCCACAGAGGGAAAGCCGACTCCACAGGTCCTGCCGCGCGCGCCAGATGGGTGACCGCTCACGGGCGCCACACCCCGCGACACACCGTGGGCGGGTGATTGAACTTAGACGACCGATCGTCTATCTTTCAGGAGGCCGGTCGGCTAGCGATCGGCTCCGTTTCAGTCGCAGGAGGCCGTCATGAGCAACAAGGATCAGAAGGTCGTCGTCGTCACCGGTGCCTCGCAGGGCATCGGCGCGGGCATCGTCAGCGCGTACCGGGAGCTCGGCTACGCCGTCGTAGCCACTTCGCGCAATATCGCCGAGTCGCAGGACCCGGACATCCTGACCATCCAGGGCGACATCTCCGACCGCGCCACTGCCGAGCGCGTGATCTCGGCGGGCGTGGAGCGGTTCGGTCGCATCGACTCCCTCGTCAACAACGCGGGAATCTTCATCTCCAAGCCGTTCACCGAGTACACCGAAGAGGACTACGAGGCGGTTCTCGCGGTCAACGTCGCCGGCTTCTTCCGTGTGAGCCAGCTCGCGATCGCTGAAATGCTCAAGCAGGGTGGCGGTCACGTCGTGCAGATCACCACCAGTCTCGTCGAACACCCCAACTCGAACGTGCCCGCCGTTCTCGCCTCCCTGTCCAAGGGCGGGCTGCAGGCTGTCACCAAGGCACTGGCGATCGAATATGCCTCCAAGGGCATCCGTTCGAACGCGATCGCCGCGGGTACGATCAAGACTCCTATGCATGCCGAGGAAACGCACGAGGCGCTTGGCGAGCTGCACCCGGTGGGCCGCATCGGCGAGATCAGTGACATCAGCGACGCGGTGATCTATCTGGAGAACGCCCCGTTCGTCACGGGTGTGATCCTGCCCGTCGACGGCGGCCAGACCGCCGGGCACTGACCAGGCACCGACCACAAGGAGCGTGGCCGCTCCGAGGAGCGGCCTCCGCTGCCACCGCCAGGAGAGTAGACAGACATGAATGCGCCACTGGCCGATCTCGGAGTGCGTACCCCCGTCCTGGCCGCACCGATGGCCGGTGGCCCCGGCACACCCGCACTGGTCGTCGCCGCGGCACGTGCGGACAGTCTGGGTTTCCTCGCAGCCGGCTACAAGGACGTCGCCGCACTGACCGAGCAGATCACGGAGGTGCGCGCCGCTGGTGTCCCCTTCGGCGTCAATCTCTTCGCACCCGGCCCCCATCCGGTAGATCCGACGGCGTTCCAGGACTATGCCCGAGCGATCACGCCCGAGGCCCTGGCACACGGTCTCGACCTCGGCAGCCTCGGAATCGTCGAGGACGACGACCGCTGGCGCGAGAAGATCGAGTTGCTGCTGGAGCAGCCCGTCCCGGCGGTCAGCTTCACCTTCGCCCTGCCCGAGGCGGCGGTCATCAGGTCTCTGCGCGCGGCAGGAACACTCGTCATACAGACGGTCACCTCATCCGCGGAGGCGGCGGAGGCCGCTGAGGCCGGCGTCGACATGCTGATCGTCCAGGCCTCGGCAGCGGGAGGGCACTCCGGCACCTTCACCCCGAAACACACGCCGGCCGCCGTTCCCCTCCCCCAGCTCCTGGCCGAGGTACGGCACAGCGTGGACCTGCCCCTCATCGGCGCGGGAGGTCTGGCAACACCGGACCAGGTCGCCGAGACACTTCGGGCCGGAGCCAGTGCGGCCATGGTCGGGACCGCACTTCTGCGTGCCGACGAAGCCGGGACCTCACTCCCCCACCGGACCGCGCTCACCGCCCCGAACAGCCGGGGTACCACCGTCACCCGGGCCTTCACGGGCAGGCCGGCAAGGGCGCTGCGCAACCGGTTCACCGACAGCTACAGCGATGTCGCGCCGCACGGCTACCCCGCCGTGCACCACCTGACCAGCCCGATGCGCAAAGCGGCAACCGCCGCCCAGGATCCGGAACGGATCAATCTGTGGGCCGGTACCGGTTACCGCCACGCCCGCGCCGAATCCACGGCCCGAATCCTTCAGGAACTGGCTTCCGCTCTCTGACGGGTAACACGGACCCTGCGAGCCGCCACCGGTGCTCCGGTGGCGGCTCGCAAACGTGTGTGGGGACCTTCGTGCCCGGTCATGCCCCTCGGACACGTACGTTTGATCACGGCTCTCCCACCCGGAGCCCGGCGCACCTTTCAGGGCTCCGTCCTTGAGCCCGGTACCCACCAGGCGATGTCTCCGCAACTGGAGCAAGATGGAGTAGCGCTGCGTCACCCGTTGCCGCCGACTCACGCAGGCGCCTCGACCATGGGGCGCGGCGCAGCGGTTACGACTCGAACGAAGGACGGAGCTGGGGAATGAACAGCACTTCTCGCGTCTACGATGTGGTGGTTCTCGGCGCCGGGCCTGCCGGCGAGAACCTGGCGGACCGCACCCGTGCCGCCGGACTCACGTCGGTGATCGTCGAGAACGAGTTGCTCGGCGGAGAGTGCTCGTTCTGGGCATGTGAACCCAGCAAGGCGCTGCTCCGGCCTGTCGTCGCGCGGGCCGACGCCCGCCGGGTACCCGGGATCAGGGCCGCTGTCCAGGGTCCTTTGGACGTCGCCGCGGTGTTCGCCCATCGTGACAAGATGTCCGCCTACTGGCAGGACGAGGACCAGGTCGAGTGGCTGAATTCCGTGTCCGTGGATCTGGTGCGCGGTCACGGCCGGCTGGAAGGCCCGCGCCAGGTGGTGGTCACGACCGCTGACGGCGAGACGGTGCGCCTGACCGCGCGGCACGTTGTCGCCGTGGCCACAGGGACGGTCACTGCCTTCCCTGATCTCCCCGGTCTGGCGGAGGCCCGTCCCTGGACCAACCGTGATGCCACCGCGGCCCGGCACGTGCCTGATCGGCTCGCCGTCGTGGGGGGTGGCGTGGTGGCCGTGGAGATGGCCACGGCGTTCCAGGCGCTCGGTTCCCAGGTGACCATGCTGGTACGGGGCGACAAGGGGCTTCTGCATCGGATGGAGCCGTTCGCCGGGGAGATGGTGGCGGACTCGCTTCGCGCAGCCGGCGTGGACGTACGCTTCGGCACGTCCGTCAGCGGCGTCGTCCGGGAGGACGGGCCGTCAAGTCCTGTGCGGATCACACTGTCCGACGGGGGTTCCCTGACGGCCGACGAGATCCTGTTCGCGACGGGCCGCTCCCCGCACACTGCGGACATCGGCCTGGAGACCGTCGGGCTGACCCCCGGCGACTGGCTGACCGTGGACGATTCCTACCGGGTGACGGATGTGCCCGAGGGGTGGCTCTACGCGGTGGGCGACGTCAACCACCGGGCGTTGATGACACACCAGGGGAAGTACCAGGCACGGATCGCGGGCGGCGTCATCGGGGCACGCGCCAAGGGCGAGAAGCTCGACGACGGCAGGTGGGGGGCGCACGCCTCGACAGCCGACATCGCCGCCGTGCCGCAAGTGGTCTTCTCCGAACCGGAAGTGACCAGTGTGGGCCTGACGGCGAAGGAAGCGGCGAGCGCCGGGCGCCGGGTCGATGTCGTGGACTACGACATGGGCCGCATCGCCGGCGCGGTGCAGTATGCCGACGGTTACCGCGGAACGGCCCGCGTGCTGATCGATGCCGAGCGCGGAAATGTCGTCGGCGCGACGTTCGTCGGCCCCGGAACCCAGGAGCTCCTGTACTCGGCGACCGTCGCGATCACCAGTGAGGTGAACATCAATCGGTTGTGGCACGCCGTCCCTGCCTTCCCGACGATCAGCGAGGTCTGGCTGCGCATCCTCGAGACCTACCGCGACAGGGGCGAGAAGAACACCTGATCCGGAGCGGCAGGAGCGACCGGTCGCGTGGGGCGCTCGGCGTCCTGGGCGATCGGTGCGCCCCTATCGCTTGTGCGGGTCCCCGTCAGGGATCCAGGTCCTGGCCTCCCCGAGACCGAGGTCTCCCACGTCGTGGCACAGGGCGTCGACGACGGCGAGGACCTCGGGGCGGATGTCGCTCCGGCGCCGGACCAGCGACCAGGTCCAGTAGATCTCCGGTGAAATGACGGGCCGTTGGGTGAGGCCGGGCGGCATGACGCCGTTCTGGCCCTTCGGGTTGTTGATGACCGGCCGGTCGCTGCGGCGAACGTGGTCGAAGAACGCGGAACCGCTGGTGCCCCCGTGCGCCACGTGCACCAGCTGGGCCCCGGTGTCCCGGGCGAGCAGTTCGGCGTAGGTGTTCCAGGACGACCAGGAGGTCGTGTCGTCGTCGAGCAGTACGGCGGTGTCCCGGGCAGGTACGCCACTCGCGTCGTCCCCGGCGGCGACGGCGTACAGTCGGTCGGCGCCGAGAAGTCTGGCGCTCAGGCCGTGTTGCTCGAGGTCCTCGGTCCTTACCCAGCACACGGCGAGGTCCAGGCTCCCGTCGGCCACCCGTGCGGCCTGGGTGTGCGAGGGGGCGACCCACGGATCGACGTGAAGCTGGGCCACCGCCGCGGTGCGAGCGGTCAGGTGAGGTGGGAGCCAGCTGACGTAACCAAGCCGGACCGGTTCCGATCCGGACATCCGACCGGCGCGGAGCCGCAGGTCCTCGGCACGTGCCAGCAGCGCGCGGACGTGCGGCAGCAGCGCCGTACCGGCAGGTGTCAGAGACACCGAGCGGCGGTCCCGGTCGAAGAGGCGGACGCCCAAGTCGCGTTCGAGGGCCTTGATCTGCTGCGACAGGGAAGGGCCTGCGATCAACAGGCGCTCGGCAGCCCGGCCGAAGTTCAGCTCTTCGGCGACGGCAACGAAGTACCGCAATTGACGCAACTCCACGTCCGCCATGCTACCCCGGCGCGTATCCGCGCCGACGTGCCGCTCGGCGCCCGAGTCCGTTGGTCACGCACACGGCACAGGAGAGGCGCGGGCGGACAACGCCCGAAGTCACCACTCCCCCGCCCACACCGAGATCGGACCCGAGGGCCGCCTTCCACCACCCGGGATGGCGCACCGTCGGTGACGCCGCCTCGGGTCCGGTGGCGGACGGCTGGATTCACGTCAGCTGTGACGAGGGCGGTCCGCGTCGCTGTGCGCACACCTGCTCGTGCGCGGGTCAACGCGCGTCGGTTCCGCAGGACGCGGTCAGCGGCCCGGCAGCCGCGTCGTCACCTCCTGGAGCACCCAGCCGTTCCCGTCCGGGTCGCTGAAAGCGGCGAACGAGCCGTAGCTCGCGCGCTCCGGGTGCGGGCCGGAGACCCGGGCCACGTCCGTGCCTCGGTGGAAGACGCCGCCGGCGTCGTGGAAGACCTCGCCCATCGCGACGCCACGTGCGGACAGCTCGGCGTGAGCCTCTTCGATGTCGGAGACGATGAGATGCAGACCCTGCACCGATCCCGGCGCAGCGGTGGTGACGCCGGTGCCGAAGAGGATCGAGGCCTGTGACCCCGGCGGCGTGAGGTGTACCACCCGGTAGTTCTCATCGGCCACGTAGTCGACGTCGAGACGGAAGCCGGCCGCCTCGTAGAACGCCTTGGCCCGGTCGACGTCGGAAACGGGCAGAACCAAGACTTCGAGCTTCAGATCCATAATCGTCTGCACTCCCACAGAGATGAACTGACACCGAGCGGCTCGTCACCGCCTGAACAGGTGACAGCTTTACAGTTCAGCCGTCACCTGTCAAACAGGTGACGGCGCACATGGCGACGTGGCCGCGCAGACAGACCCCCTCACCTCCCCCTGCACCTGCCCCATCCCCGCCGACAAGGCGGCAGGAGGGGATCAGCTCCACGTAACGCAGGGAGCCGATACACGACGAGAACCCCCGCATACGCGAGGCGCCCCGCCCGACGGTCTGTCGGGCGGGGCGCCTCGTGCCGGTCCGCCTGTCGGCGGCCGTCTCTTCATGCCTCGGTACGCCGAGGCGTCACGGTGCGACTATGCGCTCCAGCGCTTCAGCCGCCGCGGCGATGTTGCATCCCTCCATGCGGGAGAAGACGTGACGCCGGACACTCGCGAGGTTCGACGGCCAGGCCGCCCTCAACTGTGCCCACCCGTCGGGGGTGAGGCCGGCGAGCCACGCCCTCCCGTCGTCCGGGCACTTCTCCCGAATGACCAGCGACTGCAGTTCCAGCCGCTTGACGACCCTGGTCATGCCGCTCAGCGAGAGGCCGCACATATTGGCCAGCTCGCTCATCCGCATCTGGTTGTCCCGCGCCTCCGAAAGGTGCACCAGGACCATGTACTCGGTACTGGAGATGGGATGTTCGTCGAACATGTCCGCGTCGACAGTTCGAGGCAAAAAGGCCATCACTTTGCCAAGAGCCCGGAGGAAGGCCTCCTCGTCCGGGTTGAGGGGTTCGATCGTCGTCGCGTCTGCCATAAGCGCAGTGTAGATGGCGACGCGCCGGAGTAGGTCACGCGCGTAGTCCTAGCCCACAACCGGAATCCATTCCGCCACTTCGAGCCGCCTATTCATCCGGTCCGATCCACCGGAGATCGCGCGACGACAATCCTTACTTTTCTTCTCGCACTCCGGACCCGGTGGAGGTCAGGTCGCGGCCACCCGCTGTCGCCGCATGAGCGACAGGGGCGGCCGGCGGCATGCTGTGCGGAAATCCGATGCGGAGAACGAATGCGGTCAGGGCCGCCCCGAGGACGACGACCGCTGCCAGGAACAGAGCCTGGTGGTAGCTGTGGCGCAGGAGAGGGGTGGCCACCAACGGCCCGAGGATCTGACCGACCGAATACCCGGCGGTCAGCATGGCCACGGCGCGCGGCACCCGCAGGTGCGTTCCGGTGGCGAGTGCCAGGGTGCTGACGCCGATGAAGGTGGATCCGAACAGCACCGCGCTGATGAGCGCGGCTGAGACCCCGCCCACCAGGCCGGGCAGTGCGATGCCCACAGCTTGAACGGCCAGCGCGGCCAGCAGCAGATCCGGCCGGGACCAGCGGCGTCCCAGCCAGGCCCACAACGCCGCCGAGGGTACGGCCGCCAGACCGACCAGGACCCACGCACCGCTGCCGATCCAGCCGGGAGAGCTCTGCTCGATCGCCGCGACGAGGAAGGTGCCCGCGATGATGTAGCCGATTCCTTCCAGCGTGTAGGACGCGAACAGGGCGGTGAACCATCGGTGCGTGCGCGGTCCGCCGGTGCGCTTCTCCGGCCCCGAGGTGGCGGGGGCCGCCGGAGGAGCGGGTTCGGGGCGAAGGCCCCAGGCGGGGACCGTGAGCACCGCGGCCAGCGCGGCGGAGGCCCACCACGCGGCCCGCCAGTCACCGACATTACGGAGGAGGAGGACCAGCAGACCGGACAGTGCGATACCGGCCCCGACGCCGCCGAACGCCCAGCCGGGCAAGTGGGCCGGCTGGTCGCGCAGGCGGCTCAGCAGGGAACTCGCGGCGATCACGAAGATCATCGCGCTGAAGGCTCCCGCACCGAAGCGGAGCAGCAGCCAGAGGACGGTGCTGTGGGTCAGCGGCATCGCGGCCAGGCTGACGACCAACGCCAGCAGGCAGCCTCGCAGGACGGCCGACGAGCGGCCGAGTCGCGGAAGGAATGTGCCGGCGAGGGCCCCGATCAGGTATCCGACGTAGTTCCCGGTCGCGAGGTTCGCCCCGGCCCCGGCCGAGAGCCCGGCCTGCGCGTGCATCAGCGGGAGAATGGGGGTGTAGACGAAGCGGCCGACACCCATTCCTGTGGCGAGTGCCGCTGCTGCCTGTGCGACGTGCACCCAGGGAGAGCGCGATGCGTCCGCAGCACCGGAGGCCGGGCCCGGTGCGTGGCCGGTGGCGGTTCCCGGGCCGACGCCGGGGAACGCGAGGTCGTTGTTTCGCACACTTCCCATGGCGACAAGTCTGTGGCCACCGCACCGAAGGGCACCAGGACCGGCATCCTCACTGGTGGGACCTCGAACCTCCTACGGACGGCGGAACCGTCGGGCGTGCGTGGTCGGACGGCGAGGGTGCCCGGCGAGGAGCGCCCACCGGCCTTCCGGGGGCGTCGACCCGCGCTGCCGCAGATTCTCGGAACCGGCGGGCGACGTGTGGCAGGCACCACCGCCGAGCGGCCCGGCGCACCCCCTGCGGCCGGAAGACACACCGGGTGATTGACTCGACATACGTGTGAAGCTGCCGACATACGTTTCGCGGGGACACTCCGCTCGATCGCGAATGACGCCGCCCGCCCCTTTCGGTGTGCGGAGGATACGAATCGTCACCTGTTTGACTGGTGACTTTTCTTGTGGAACAGTCATCGCGCAGTCGCACCACGATGGCTGGACGATCAGTCATCACAGGCTTCTGTACACACACTTGAGAACCGCACGACGGAGATGTCACATGATCAACAGGCGTACTTTCACCCAGGTCGTGGGCCTCGGCACGGGAGCGGCGGCGGTGTCGCTGACGGGTCTGCAGGGCGTTTCGGCAGCCGCTTCGGCCGCCTCCACCGGCAGGGCCGGGACGCCTACGGTGCCCGCCCTGACACCCGGCACCCACACCTCTTTCTCCGGGCTCAAGCAGGTTCGGGCCGGCGTTCTGGATGTGGGCTACGCCGAAGTCGGACCCGCGCACGGGCCCGTCGTCATCTGCCTCCACGGCTGGCCCTACGACATCCACAGCTTCGTCGACGTCGCCCCCCTGCTGGCCGACCAGGGCTACCGGGTCATCGTGCCGTACCTCCGGGGCCACGGTTCCACCCGGTTCCTCTCCTCCCGTACGTTCCGCAACGCCCAGCAATCCGCGATCGCCCTGGACATCATCGCCCTCATGGACGCTCTCAAGATCGAGAAGGCCCTGCTGGCCGGCTTCGACTGGGGGTCCCGTACCGCGGACATCGTCGCCGCGCTCTGGCCGGAGCGGGTCAAGGCCCTGGTCTCGGTGAGCGGGTACCTCATCACCAACGTCGAGGCGCAGAAGATGCCGCTGCCCCCGAAGGCGGAGCACGCCTGGTGGTATCAGTACTACTTCGCCACGGAGCGGGGCCGTCTCGCGATGGAGGACAAGGCCGGCCGCCACGACATGGGCCGCCTCGTGTGGGACACCGTCTCCCCCACCTGGGGCTTCGACGACGCCACGTTCGAGCGCACGGCAGCCGCGTTCGAGAACCCCGATTACGCCGCGATCGTCATCCACAACTACCGCTGGCGGCTGGGCCTGGCCGATGGCGAGCCGCGCTTCGACAGGTACGAGAGGCGGCTGGCCACCCGGCCTCTCATCGGCGTACCCACCATCACCCTCGACGCCGAGCTGGACCCCTTCACCGCACCCGGTGACGGGGCCTCGTACCGCGACCGGTTCACGGGCAAGTACGCCCACCGAACGCTCACCGGCATCGGTCACAACCTGCCGCAGGAGGCACCCACCGCCTTCGCCCAGGCGGTCGTCGACGTCGACCACCTCTGAGCCCGTCGCGCCCGCTTCACCGATACGTTTCGAGGCGAGGCGGGTGCACCCCGCGGTGCATCTCGAACGACCCAAGGCCCCCGCCGGACCGGATCCGGCGGGGGCCTGTCGACGTGGTGGGCCTCGCGGCGGCCGACCGTGCGCGCCGGCATGACGAATGGCGCCGACCTAATGCAATGTGGCGTGGTGGATATCCACCACGCCACATTGCATTAGGTCGGCGCCATTCCGACAGAATCGTCAGCCGGTCTTGGACACCTGATAGTGAGCGATGCGCCATTCGCCTTCGACGCGCGTGAGCACGACGCTCAGGACGACGCCGATCGTCGGCCGGTCCACGAATGAGAAGTCGACGCTCAGATATCCGAGCAGGACGTCCTCCGAGAGCAGCCGGGTTTCGAGCACCTCGTATTCCGCTTTCAGCCCGATGGGCTGCGAGTCGTAATACTGTGCGACACCCGCGCGGCCGACACTGTAAGGGTGCAGTCCCTGAAAGATCGCGTCGCCGGTGAAGTACGAGGCCACCTTCTCCGGTTCGTGCGCGTCTACCGCTGCTTTCCATCCGTCCATGACCCCGCGCAGGGCGGTTCGCTGTGCTTCTGCACTCTCCATCAGGAGTTCCTCATCTCGCTCAGGTTCACTCTGCCCACGGCTTTGCCGTAGCTGGCGTCACGGCACGGAAAGGCGCCGCGCGGCTGTACTCAGACGGTCCGGCCCGGATCGTTGGGGTGCGACTGGAGGGGGGTGATCACAGCAGTCATCCAGGGCCACAGGGGGAGGCTTCCGAGGACCTGCTCGCGCAACTCCGACTCGTCCTCGGCACGCCATACGCCGATGCTGCGAAGTTCTCCCACAGGACGCCACAGGCGGAACAAGCGCCCCTCCGCCGCGAGCTCGGCCGCACGTGTGGACTCCACCGCGCGACGGCGGTCGACCTCTGCCGGGTCGGTGCCCTCGGGCACCGTAGTGGTGAGCTCGACCAGGAATTCCTTCATGATGTCTTCCTTTCTTGGCTCCCCCGGGGCGCACTGCTGCGCCCCGTCCGGGAGGACACCGTTCGCTGCCACGGACTCCCGCCCGGCCCGATACACATATCGTCATCCTCCCGGCGCCGACCTGCGAGGTGGACGCATGCCGACGTGACGGCATCGGGGCGGGTCCGGTGCCGGCGGGCGCCGCCTACGCGGCGCCCGCGCGTCCGCACCTGCGCTTCGGGGGCACGGAACCGCCGGGCGGCGCCGACAAGCGGACTATCAGGCAGCGGCCTTGATCGCGGCGGCTATCCGAATGACGCGCTCCGCCTGGATACCAGCGGCGGTGCGGGTGATGTCGTCGACCGGCTTGCTGCCCTGGCCGTCGACGTGCGAGGTGCCGTAGGGGTTGCCGTCCACGAACTTGTGGGGCTGGGTGAAGCCCGGCGTCACGGTGAGGCCGCCGAAGTGGTGCACCGAGTTGTAGAGCGCGAGGAGCGTGCCCTCCTGCCCGGCGTGGGCCGTGGCGGAGGAGACGAAGCCGCTGTAGACCTTGTCGGCGAGCTTGCCCTCGGCCCACAGGCCGCCAAGCGTGTCGATGAACTGCTTCAGCTGCGCGGATACGTTACCGAAGCGGGTCGGCGTACCGAAGATGACAGCGTCGGCCCACTCGACGTCCGCGGGGGTGGCCTCGGGGATCTGCACGGTGGCGGCGTGGTTGGCGGCCCAGGCCGGGTTCGACTCGATGGCCGCCTGCGGGGCCAGCTCGGCGACCTTGAGGAGGCGGACCTCGGCGCCGGCCTTGACGCCGGCGTCGTGGAGTTCCTTGGCGATCTCGGTGATCGTGCCGGTGGACGAGTAGTAGATGACCGCGAGCTTGACGGGAGTAGCCATGGGATTGCTCCGTTCAGAGAGGGTTTGTGGCGAAGGCCGATCAGCTCGACCTGGGTTCGAATATAGACGACCGGTCGTCTTGCGTCAATCGAACCCGGCCTGTGACGTGCGGCACGCCGGCCCGAACGACCACACGGGGCCGCCACGAGAGCGTGAGCGGCCTGCTCATGCCATGCGGAGAACGTCCACCTGCGATGAGGGGCAACCGGGTCGCGGGCCGCCGCGGAAACGGCCGGCGCAGAACGTGGCCACGAGTGGGCCCTTAGCGCAGGACCACGTCGAAGACGGTGTGGAAGAACGCGTCCACGGGCGCCGCCGACTTGTCGGCCCGCGCCGCGATCAGCGTTCCCTCCCAGGCGCTGAGGATGAACAGCGCGGTGGCGTCCACGTCAAGGGAGCCGTCCACGTCGCCCGCTTCCTTCGCTTCGGCGAGCACCTGTCCGAGCCGGGAGGCCCACTGCGCGAACCCGTTGCTGACCGCGGACCGGATCTCGTCGTTGTGGTCAGCGACCTCGGCCCCGAAATTGCCCACCAGACAGCCTCGGACGAACCCGTTGTCCACCGTGTCCCTGCTCAGGTACTCGAAGTGCGCCCTGAGGCGCTCGAGCGGAGCCTGCCCCGGCGTCGTGAGCAGATCGAACCGCAAGGTGTCGGCGTACCGGCTCAACGCCTCCAGAGCCCCCGCCTCCTTGCTGGGGAAGTGGTTGTAGAACGAGCCCTTGGGCACGCCGGCGGCCGTGGTGATGTCACTGATGCCCGTGGCGTTGAAGCCGCGCTCATGGAATTGCTCGAAGGCCGCCTGCGCGATCTGCTCGCGCTTCGATGCTCGCCCCAACTCACTCGCCTCCTCGTACGTCAACCGGCCGCCCTGCGATGCTCCACCGCGCCGGCCCACTCCGCACGGCAGAACGGGAGTCGGCGCGGTGGCGAGTCCTGAGGCTACGGCACGTCAAAACGACTGACCATATTATACCGATCCGCTCCTTTTCCGCGGCGCCCGCACAGGGCGCGCCCGCGGCCGGCGCACGCGGTCCGCCCCTCATGCGGCCCTGCGCCGAGTGCAGAGCCGGGTCGGCGGTCACCCCTCCCCGTCCCGCTGACCCTCACGCACGGACGCGGCGGCGCGCGTTTCCTGGGTCGGGATACGCCGGCAGCACGTACGTCCCCCGCGGGAATTCACCTGTTTTCAGGTGCTCCCCACACAAACCCGCGAGACATGCGAGGACACCGAGGGCGGAGTGCGCCTGCGATGGGTTACGCTCGTTTAAGTCGACCGGTCATTTTGACAAACGGACTCCGCTCCGTGCCGAGGCATGCCTCCGTCACGGACGCGATGCGCAACGAAGCCATCGCATCCGGACCGGCCCTTTCCTCCCCCGCATTCGTGCGCCGAACGACCCCCAGGAGAAGTCATGTCCACGTACCGAGCTTTCGAGGCAACAGGTGTCCACAACCTCCAGCTGGTGGAGCGCGAGCTGGTCGAGCCCGCACCGGGGCACGTACGCCTTAGGGTGGAGGCCTGCGGGATCTGCCACACCGACGTGCTGACCATCGAGGGCCTGCGCAGCGACCCCTCCCAGCCGCTGGTTCCCGGGCACGAGATCGTCGGCGTGATCGATGCCGTCGGCGCCGGCGTCACCGCATGGCAGCCGGGCGAGCGCGTCGGAGTCGGCTTCCTGAACGGACAGTGCGGAGAGTGCCAGTCGTGCCGCCGCGGTGACTTCGTGAACTGCGCCGCCCAGGAGCAGACGGGCACCACCGTCGACGGCGGTTACGCCGAGGTGGCCTACGCCCGCGCCAGCGGCCTGGTCCGCATCCCCGAGGGCATCTCGGCGATCGACGCGGCCCCGCTCCTGTGTGCCGGCCTGACCACCTTCATCGCGCTGCAGCAGGGCCCCACCAGGGCCGGCGCCCTCGTCGCGGTGCAGGGCATCGGCGGGCTGGGCCACGTGGCCGTGCAGTACGCACGCAGCCTCGGCTACCAGGTCGCCGCCATAGCCCGGGGCAAGGACAAGGAGGCGTATGCGCGGCAGCTCGGCGCCCACGTCTACATCGACAGCAACAGCACGGACCCCGGGGCCGCACTGAGCGAGCTGGGCGGCGCCTCCATCATCGTCGCCACGGCCACCAGCGGTGCCTCCATGAACCCGCTGGTCCGCGGTCTCGCCCCGAACGGCAAGCTGGTCGTGGTCGGTGCGGCTCCCGACCCCCTGACCATTGCCACCCCCGACCTGATCTTCGGTACCCACTCGGTCGTCGGAAGCCTGACGGGTTCCTCCATCGAGAACGAGGACAATCTCGCGTTCAGCCTCGCCCACGGCATCCGTCCCAGCGTCGAGGTCATGCCTTTCGCCAAGGCGCCCGAGGCGTACGAGCGCATGCTGTCGGGTGCGGCCCGCTTCCGCGTCGTGCTCGACGCCGCGGCCTGAGACAGCGCGGGTGCCGGGTGGCTCTGCCGCCCGGCACCGCTTCCGCGCGTCTCGTCACGCCTACCGGCTGCCGAGCCCGCACATGGTTCCGGGCAGCCGCCGGGCGGGCGACGACGCGCCTGCGAACGTCCCACACGACCCCGCTCGGCAGTAGGGTGCCGATCGTGCGCCGAACCGGCACGGGGAGATCCCGCTCGACGGGCATGTGACCCGCCGTCCGGGCAGCATCGACGTACGGCGCACACACGGAGCAGTCGAGAACCCCGAATGTGAGGATGCACATGACGACCACCGAACTGGCACGGCAGAATTGCGCGGTGACCGTGCTGGGCGGCCCGACAGCCGTCATCGACATGGGCGGCCTGCGCATCGTCAGTGATCCGACGTTCGACGAGCCCGGTCCCCACGGCTATCTCACCAAGACGACGGGCCCGGCTGTCGCCGAGAGCGCTCTGGGGCCGGTCGACCTTGTGCTGGTCAGCCATGACCTCCATCCCGACAACTTCGACGAGCGGGGGCGCGCGTTCGCGGGGACGGCGCCGCTGGTCATCTCCGGCCCCCTCTCGGCCGGGCGGATCGGCCCGCCGGCGATGGGCCTTGCACCCTGGTCCAGCCACTTTGTGCCGCGACGGGACGGGGGCGGGGATCTAGCCGTCCTCGCGGTGCCCGCGGTGCACGGCCCGGAGGACGCCGAGCGCGACGCCGACGGCTACGTCAACTGCGAGGTCACCGGGTTCGTCCTGTCCGGCCAGGGGCTGCCGACGCTCTATGTCAGCGGCGACAACGCTTCCATCCGTACTGTGGCGGACGTGTCACGGCGCGTTCCGGGCATCGATGCGGCGCTGCTCCACGCGGGGGCGGCGCGGGTCCCGGCGAAGTTCGGCGGCCGGCCTCTGTCCATGGACAGCAGGCGGACCGCGGCGGCAGCGGCAGTCCTGGACGCGAAGCTCGTGATGCCCGCCCACTACGACGGCTGGACGCATTTCTCGGAGGGCCTGTCCGACCTCGAGCTGGCCTTCGACGAGGCCGGGCTGTCGTCACTCCTCAGCGTGGCACCGCACGGAACATGGGTGGATCTGCCGTCCTGACGCAGACCGGCCATCCGCCACCCGGGACATAACACCCACAGACCCCTCCTTGACAGAACAATTACTGCTGCCGTTTACTTGACTTGTCATTCAGCATTCAGCCTGCCCGCCGATCCATCATCGGCCGGACCCCTTCGCTGTCAGTTCGGACGAGAAACCTCTCAATGACCAGTCAGGGCCCCCCGCCTGCGGGCGAGCATCCGATCACGCTCGGCCTCGATACCTTCGGCGACGTCTCCGACGATGCCGAAGGGCGAGCGCTGACTCACGGCCAGTCGATCCGCAACCTCGTCGACCAGGGGGTGCTCGCCGATGCGACAGGCCTCGATCACTTCGCCATCGGTGAGCACCACACCGACTGGATGCCCATATCGGCGGCGGACGTGATCCTCGGAGCCATCGCCTCGAGGACCACTCGTATACGGCTCGGATCCGGCGTGACCGTCATAAGCTCGGACGACCCCGTCCGGGTCTACCAGCGCTACGCGACGCTCGACGCTGTATCGAACGGCCGCGCCGAACTCATCCTCGGAAGAGGGTCGAGTACGGAATCGTTCCCCCTGTTCGGCTACGACCTGGCCGACTACGACGTCCTGTTCGAGGAGAAGGTCAACCTCTTCGCCGAGCTCCGCAAGGAACAGCCCGTCACGTGGAAGGGCAGCACCCGGCCCCCGCTCGACGACCAGCCCGTCTATCCGCGCAGTGAGACCGGTGCGATTCCGACGTGGATCGGCGTCGGCGGGAATCCGCAGTCCGTCGTACGCGCTGCCCGCTACGGCTTCCCGCTCATGCTCGCCGTCATCGGCGGCCAGACGGCGCGGTTCGCACCTCTCGGGCAGCTCTTCCGCGAGGCTCTGAGCCGGTTCGGCATGCCTGACCGGCCCGTCGGTGTGCACAGCCCCGGTCACGTCGCCGAGACCGACGAGCAGGCCGTCGAGGAGTACTGGCCGTACTACGAGAAGGCCGTCCGCGCGATGGCGCGGCAACGGGGTTTCCGCCCCCCGGCCTTCGAGCACTTCATGCACGACGTCGGTCCAGGGGGAGCCCTCTACGTCGGCTCGCCGGAGACGGTGGCGCGGAAGGTGGTCACCACACTCCGGGAGCTCGATGCCAGTCGTTTCGATCTGAAGTACGGGATGCAGGGGCTTCCGCACGAGGCTCTCATGACCAGCATCGAACTCTTCGGCAACGAGGTGGCCCCGCGAGTCCGGAAGCTGATGACTCAGTGAGCCACACCATCCGGCCTTGGCCGGCACATCGCCGTACCCCGACCGACCGTGCGGGCCCCACGAGCCCGGTTCGCCCTCCGCTCCGATCCGCGGCGACGCCCGTTTCGGCGGTTGAGCGCGGGCCCATGTGTGCGTGGCCGCCTCTCTCCACGTCACCTTCGGCCTTCGGGGACGACGACGGACACTCCGCAGGGGCGGGAGGCGGTGCCAGGTGAAGGGCGGCCACGGAACCACGGATGCGACGGTGCGCTATTCGATCCTCGGCACGGTACGGGCCGTGCGCGGGGACAGTGAGCTCGACGTCGGGCCCCCCAAGCGGCTGGCGCTGCTGTCGCTCCTGCTGCTGCGCGCGCCCGGCCCGGTTTCCCTGAGCGACGCCGTCGACGTCCTGTGGGACGACGAGCCGCCGGCCAGTGCCGTGAACGTGGTGCACCGTCATATCGGTGCGCTGCGGAAGCTGCTGGAACCCGGCCTGCGCAGCCGGACCGACGCGGAACATCTGTCACGGGCCGCAGACGGCTACCGCCTCCTGGCCGACGCGTCGACTTCCGACCTCCTGCGCTTCCGCGACGTTCGTGCGCGAGCGCGGCTCGCGGTGGAGAGCGGCAACCCCGCACAAGCAGCGACGGACTTCATCGAGGCCCTTCGGCTGTGGCGCAGTCCCGTGGTCGCCGACGGCACCCCCGTCGCGTGGCATCCCGTCTTCACGTCCGTCGGACACGAGTTCGTCGCAACGGCCAAGGAGGCGACCGACGTCGTCCTGAGGGCGGCACCCGCCCTGACGGAAGAGGTCCTGTCCGTCCTGCGGTGCGCAGTGGAGGGTCACCCCTTCGACGAAGCGATCCACTCCCGCATCATCGCCGCCCTGGCCGCCACCGGCCGCCAGGCCGAGGCGTTGAAACAGTTCGAAGACATCCGCCGCACACTCGCCGATGAACTCGGCGTCGAGCCCGGTCCCGGCCTGCGCGCCGCGAGGCGGCGCTTCCTGCAACGCGGCTGCGCTCAGCGTGGCAAGGACCTGACGACGCGGGCGAAGCCACCACAGGTTCCGCCCCATCTGCCCGCCAGTCCCACCGCGTTCGTGGGCCGCCACGAGGTGTCGAACCGGATCCTGGACCTGGTCACCAGGGACGGCGGTGGCGAAGCGTCGGCGGCGACCGTCGCGATCAGCGGAATGGCCGGAGTCGGGAAGACGACGTTGGCCGTGCGCTGCGCCCACCGGGTCGCAGACCGTTTCCCCGACGGACAGATCTACGTGGATCTGCGGGGGCACCATCCGGATCGGCCGCGCCTCGACTCGGCGCAGGCGATGACCGCGGTGCTGGACGCGCTGGGAGTGGGGCGGGGCGGAGGGGACCTCGATGCCGCCGCGCTCGGCTCCGTCTACCGGAGTGCTCTGGCGGGACGCCGTCTGCTCCTGGTGCTCGACGACGCGGCGCACTGCGAGCAGGTCAGACCTCTGCTCCCGGCGACTCCGGGGTCCCTGGTGATCGTCACCAGCCGCAGGAAGCTGGAAGGGCTCGCCGTCACTCACTACGCCGAGCTCTTCACGCTCAACCCCATGGCCCCGCGGGAGAGCATGCAACTGCTCGAGCGCCGCCTCGGCTCCGCCCGGATCAGGACCGAGATGGCCTGCGCCGACGAGATCGTCGAGCTGTGCGGGGGGCTGCCGCTGGCGCTGGCCGTGGTGGCCACCCGCGCGCTGACGGGACCGCGCCCCTCCCTCGCCACACTTGCGGCCGAGTTGCGGGACGGTCTTCTCGCCCTCTTCAGCGGCGACCCCCGGACAGACGCCCGAAGTGCGTTCCAGCGCTCGTACGAAGCCCTCAGCGTGGGTGGGGCCCAATTGTTCCGGTCGCTGAGCCAGCACCCCTCACCCGAGATCACTCTGAGGGCCGCGGCCAGCCTCGCCGACACCGATCTGCAGGTCACGCGTAGGAACCTGGCCGAACTCGCCGACCACCACCTGCTCGTCGAGCACGTCCCGGGCAGGTACACCTGCCACGAGTTGCTGCGCGCGTTCGCGGACGAACTGAGCTCGGCGCTGGACCCGAGCAGCGCCCGCTCCGAGACCCGCGCCAGGATGTTCGAGCACTACGTGTACAGCGCCGACGCCGCGACCGCCCTGCTCGCACCGCACCGCAGGACGCTGATCCTGCCGCCTCCGCGCCCTGGCGTGCATCCCCAGGAGTTCCGGGGGTGTGCAGACGCCGCGGAATGGGTGAGCGCCGAGCGCCACCTCCTGCCGGCCCTCGTCCGGGCCCTGGACCACTATCCCCGGGCGGCAGCGTTCCGACGGCAACTCACCTCCACGATGGAGATGTCCTGCCACCCGAGCTTCGGGTGAGCGACGGCAGCGACCCCTCGCGCGCCGAGGCGCCGGGGAACCGCCGCGCAGCCCACCGGCCGGCGGTACGCGGTGATGCGCGAGCCGCCTCCGCGCCGGCAGTCCTGGCCAAGGCGTCCGGGAGGCACGGCTTCCGGTGGATCTGCCCAGCCGGTCACCGCAGCGCCTACGCCGCCGTACTGCCGGCAGAAGGAACGTGTGCCGTCCGCGATCACGCCGAGTGGCGCCCGCGGGGCGGAGCGGAGCGGGTGCGCTCCCGCGCACCCGGCCGACAGCCGGCCCCGAGGCCCCTAAGCCGCCGGCTGATCCGCCCACGCCTGCTCCAGCGCCCGGGTGAAGGACGCCGGCGACTGGACACCGTTCACCCCGTAACGACCGCCGAGCACGAAGAAGGGCACTCCGCTCACACCCATCTCCGAGGCGAGTCGCTCGTCGGCTCGCACATCCTCGGCGAATCGCTTGGGGTCGGCGAGGACCTCTCGCACCTCGGACTCCTCCAGCCCCGCCTCGACGGCCAGGTCCACCACGGTCTCCCTGTCGTAGACAGAGCGCTCCTGCGCGAAGTTGGCCCGGAACGCGCGATCCAGGAACTCGCCCTGCAGACCGCGGGTCTTGGCGAAGTGGCCGAGACGGTGCAGGTCGAAAGTGTTACCGAAGACACGTCCCCCGATACGGAACTCGAGGCCCACCGCGTTCGCCATGGAGGCCGCCTGGTGCTCCCTGTCGACCTGCTGCTGGTGGGTGCGCCCGTACTGCGCCGCGACCGCGTCGATGATCGGCACGGTGCCGTTCTCGGCCGTCGGGTTGAGCTCGAACGACCGGTGCACCACCTCTACCTGGTCACGATGCGCGAAGTCGGCGAGCCCCTTGTTGAAGTGCTCCCGGCCGACGTAGCACCACGGGCAGGCGACATCGGTCCACATTTCGACACGCATGATTTGATCTCCTGGTCTTCGAGGGTGCGGTCCCTGCGGAATCCGCTGCTGGGTAAGGCGCCCGGTCGCCTGATCGCGACGGCTGACGTCTGCTGTACGGCCGATGTGTCGGTGACCTACGTCGAGAACAATAGACGACCGGCCGTCTTGCTGGAGAACGCCCACCGTGCCCTTTCCATTCCGCGAGCGCGCCTGCCGTGCGCACACTCGCTTCGAGGGTGATTCGACGGTGACGGCCCGCGAGGATCACCCCGTCGCGGATCACACACAGCCCCCGTCACATCTATCCCACATGACCGAAAAACACGAAATCTTCACCCTTCTTCCATGTGGTGGGGGTTCGGAGCTGCAAAGGCCCCGGCCTTGAACCTAAAAGCCCTCGTCAGGCGTGCAATGAGGGGCGCCATCGGTTCGCGACGGCCCCGCCCCTCCGGATCACGAGCAGTCAGCACCAGCGGAAAGAAGTGAGCTGATCATGGCCATGGCCACGACCACGCGACGGGCCGTCATCATCGGCGGGGGGTACGCCGGGATTCGCTTGGCCCGCCAACTGGACGCGGACGTCGACGTCACACTGATCGACCTCAAGGAAGCGTTCTTCCACCGCGTCGCCTCACTTCGCGCGAGCACCGACGAGGACTGGACGTATGCCCCCTTCATCCCGTACGACTCGCTCCTGGCCAACGGCCGCGTCGTACGGAACAAGGCCGTCGGCATAGCGACGGCAGAGCGCCACGTCGTCCTCGCCACGGGGCACCGAGTGCCGTACGACGTACTGGTGCTCGCGACAGGCGCCGACTACCAGGAGCCCGCACGCTTCACCGGATACAGCGTCGAGGAGGCGGCCGCCTCGTTCCGGAACCACCAGCGCCGCGTCGCACAGGCGCGCAGCATGCTGGTCATCGGGGGCGGCCCCTCAGGGGTGGAACTGACTGCGGAACTGCGCAAGGCCAACCCCGGTGCCACGGTGACCCTCGCACATTCCGGCCCCAGACTGCTCTCCAATCACGGCACCGGCCGGATGGGCCGTCGGGCAAGGGCCTGGCTGGAGCAGCGCGACGTGAGTGTCCTGCTCAACACCGTCGTCTCCTCCGCCGGCGGCGTCGGCATGCGGTTGCGCGACCAGGCCGGCAGCCCTCTCGGCGCCGATGTCGTGTTCTGGACGACGGGTACCACCCCCAACACGCTGTGGCTCCGGCTCGCGGGCCTCGGGGCGTGGCTCGACCAGAGCGGCCACATCATGGTGGACACACACCTGCGGGTACTGGGACAGCGGGACATCTTCGCGATCGGCGACGTCAACGATGTGTCCGAAGCAAAGCTCAGCCCGTCGGCCATCGCGCAGGGCGAGGCCGCAGCTCACAACATCCGTGCCTACCTGGACAACAGCAAGCACGGGAACAGTCCACGCCCCTACAAGCCGGCGCCGGTGCGCATCTTCTCCGTGCCCTTCGGGTCCGAGGGCGGCACCACGCTGCTGCCGACGCTCGGACGCGATGTGGTCGTGCTCGGCAACAGGGCCACCGTGGCACTGAAGAGCAGAACGCTGGCGGTGCCCACCATGAAGAAGCTGCTGGGTCACACCGACGCCTAACGAGCTCGTGCACGGTTAGCGGTGCGACGTCGAGCTTGGATCGGCGATCATGGCTGCGTGGTGGGGAATGTGACGCGCACAGCGATCATCAGTGACCGGAGGATCACGGGCTTGTCAGCCTCTGTGATCGCCGAACTGGTCGCTGAGGTGGGACCGTTGTGGCATGAGCGGCACCAGGCCAGGCGCACGTCCAGGCCGCGGACGCGTGCCGTGGGCGCCGGTGCGAAGCACCGCATGGTTTTCGTCGACCGGCTCCTGGCCACGCTGGTGCACCTTCGCCACGGGGTCACTCATGACGTGCTGGCCTGCTGGTTCGGCGTGGACCGCTCGACCGTCACACGGGCGATCGGCAAGGTGCGGCCCCTGCTCGCGGAGCGGGGATGCACCATCAGCCCCGGCGTGCGGCTGCGAACCCTGGCTGAGGTTGTTCACCATCTCGGCCAGGCCGGGAAGACCGGGATCATCGACGGCACCGAGATCCGTGTCCGCCGCCCGGCTGTCGGCCGCAAGGACCGGGACAGGTTCATCTCCGGCAAGAACAAGCAGAACGCCGTGAAGGCCATGGTGTTCACCGACGGGGACGGGCGGCTGCTGTTCTGCAGCCCGACCAAGCCCGGAAGCTGCGCGGACATCACCCACGCCCGGGAGTTAGGGCTGGTCAAGCTCTTGGCCGACGGTGCAGGGGTCGAGATCCTTGCCGATGCCGGCTATCAGGGACTCGGAGCACAGACCGGCGGACGCGTCGTGACGCCGCCGCACCGCAAGTTCAAGAAGAATGCCCCGGACTGGTACGAGGAGATGCACGAGCGCCAGCGCAAGGCGCATTCCTCACGCCGCATCCGGGTCGAGCACGGCATCGCCCACCTGAAGAACTGGCGGGCGCTGGCCCGTCACCTCGGCCGCCGCGAGCACATGGACGACACCGTCCAAGCGATCGCCGGCCTACTGTCCCAACAACAGACCGCAGACCGGATCCCGACTCGGCAGACGTGAGCACCAAGGCCCCACCGACGCCGCCGACGTCGCACCGCTAACCGTGCACGAGCTCGTTAGGTGGGAGAGCTTCGTCAGCCGTTGATGGTGGCCAGTTGGATCCCCCACTGGGGGCCAGTCAGCGGGGGGCACCTGGGATGGTGACGCTGTGCGGATCGCCTGGTGGTTGGCTTCTTTTCTCAGCGGGCGGGGAGTAGGACCGGGTTGAGGGCGAGGCGGTTGTCGGTGGGGTGGTGGCCTTCGGGGCTGAAGGGCGGGATGGTCGCGGGCAGGCAGTCGGCGATCAGGAGGCAGTCCTGGTGGCGGTCCTCGGCGGTGGCGGCTACCAGGGGTTCGCCGTCAGGTCCCCAGATGCCGGAGTTTCCCTGGTACTGCCAGGCGCCGGCAGGGACCTGTTCCCAGCCGCGGCGGTTGGCGTAGGCGACGAACAGACGCCAGACGCTGGCCATGGCGGGGATGATGTGCCGGGTGGCGTCCTGGTACGGAACGCGGCTCATGGTGCCGTCGGCCAGACGGAAGTGGCCGTCGGCGGCGGTGGGGCCCAGCACGATCTGTGCGCCGCGCTCGGCGAGGTACTGGTACAGCGGCGGGAACTCGCACTCGTAGCAGTTCAGCACGCCCACCGTGATGCCGTTGATCGTGACGAGGGGCGGCAGTTCCTGGCCGAAGGAGTAGTTGCGTCGCTCCGCCGCTCCGTAGAGGTGGGTCTTGCGGTAGTTGGCGGCCACCTGCCCGTCGGCGGCGATCACGCTGATGGAGTCGTAGAAGTCGCTCCCGTCGCGTTCGGGGTAGGGCAGGACCACGGCCAAACCGTTCTCCTTGGCGGCCAGGCGGGCCCGGTCGATCGAGGACCCCTCGCGGTGCTCTGCCAGCTCCCGGCACTGGCCAGGGTCGATGGCATAGCCAGTGGTGTACTTCTCCGGGAACACCACCACCTGGCAGTCGTAGGCCGCGGCCAGAGCGGAGACCTCGGCCAGCCGGTCCATGTTCTGCCGCACCGCCTCCCGGCTGCCGACCGGCCCCTGGCCCTGATAAAGCGCCACCCGCAGGCCCTCGCCGACGGCGGGCGCATCGCGGAGTGCGGAGCGGAACACGATACGAACTGGCTGCGTCATCGGGGAGTGCTCTTTCCATGACCGGCGATCCCCACGACCGCCACTAGGGAAGAAACGAATCACTACCGCATCGGACACCATGATCAGCGGTGCCGGCTCGTCCCGCCACATCGCTACCGAGCGTCACCTCTGCGCTGGCCGTACTCGGGGAAGTCCGGCTGGCCGCTGTCACGGGGCCATCCGACCGTCCCGAACTGCGAATTGCACGTCCTGCCCTCGGATCGGCGGTGCGGGCCTGGTTCTGGCTGTCTGCTGACACAGACGTGGTGTGCGATGTCAGGTACGTCGCGCCGGACACCCAGGTCCTCACCTTCGTGCTCGACGGGTTGACCGAGAACGAACGTGAGCAGGCCACCGATGCGGTTCAGCGGCTGGTCCAGCGGGAGTTGGACAGGACTGTCGCGCTGCTCGTCGATCTGGGCGGCGAAACAGCGGGTGAGGACGCTGACGCGCTGGCCCTGTATGGCCGACCGCCGGTGGGCCCGCGCCCGGACCGAGTGCTGTTCCGGAACGACCGGCTCATCGGGGTCCCGGCTGTTCTTGCTGGAGCAGAGGTGACGGATCTCGGCAACGGGCCGGGTTCAGTCCGCTGGTAATGATCACCGGGTGGGTTCGCGGAGCCAGAGGACGAGCGCTGCGAGGTGGAGTCCGGCCCGGTATCGGGCGGCGAGTTTGTCGAACCGTATCGCGACGGCGCGGAACTGCTTGAGCCGGCTGAAGCAGCGTTCGACGATCCAGAAACACGCACCCCCGTGCTCCGCGGTCCGGTCTGGTGGACGCGAAGTGGATGATGGCTCGGTGACGAACATCATTGACGACCACGTGAAGGTCCATTTCCGCATGGACATGGACGAGGACGGCTGGCCGCCGGCGAGTGTCGAGGGCCTGTGGGCTGTGGACCTCGGCGACGGCACGGTGCGGCTGGACAACACTCCCTGGTTCGTCCGCGGAGTCGCCAGCGGAGACATCATCAGGGTTCAACCGGACGATGATGGTGTTCTCTGGGCCGGGGAAACGGTGCTGCCTTCACAGAACTGCACCATCCGGCTCATCGTGCTGAAAGACGACGGCTCTGCCGCCGCCCGGCAGAGCGTGCTGGAGGTTTTCCATCGCCTCGGCACGACGGGCGAAGGCATCGAGCGGTTCAGGATGGTGGCCTTGGATGTCCCGCCGCAGGCAGACCTGCTGAAAATCCGCGAGTTGCTGGAGCACGGCGAGACGAAGGAGTGGTGGCACTGGGAGGAAGGGTGTGTCACCGCCGCTTGGGAAGCCGCTGCGCGACCGTGAGGACAGCGGTGCCCCGTCCCGGCCTGCGGTGAGCGAGGGCCTCATCGTTCTCGTGCCGGCCCTTGCGGTAGGACCACGCATTGTCCGTCAGGACGCGCTTTGGCCCGGGTGATCCCCAGATCGGCGAAGAACGCGGCCGCCCTGGTCAGGAAGGCTGCGCAGGTCGCGACTTTCTCCGCCGTGGATTTCGGCAGGCCGAGGACCGGGCCGATCCGCGCGGGTCCGAGCTTGCGGGACCGGTGCAGCTCGCAGACGCGGTCCTCGAGCGCGGCCGGAGTGAGGTGCGGCGTTGTCAACGGCCTGCTGGAGCGGTCGGCCAGGCCCGCCTCGCCCTCGGCCCGCCACCGCCGGACCCATTATGGGCGGTCGCCTGCGAAATGCCCATCTCGGCAGCGACATGGGCGACCGGACGGCCTGACTCGACACGTTCGACCAGCAGACGCTTCCCGAAGACCGTCAGCCAGGCAATACGGTGGGACACGACGACCTCCGTGTGGTGTGTTCCTGGAGAGCTCCACCACACCGGAGGTCTTCGCCTTTGACCAAGACCCCCGCGCCAACAACGCTCGTGATCAATACACCTGGGCAGACATGCCGAGAGGGGCACAGGGGACGGCCCGGCTCGCCCCACGCCTCCGGGCGGGCAGCGGGACGCCGCCACCCATGCGGCTGCATCCACGCGGAGGCCCGACCCGCGCATTGACGTACGAGCGCTCCCGCGCCCGGGCACGTGCCAAGGCCCACGAAATGGCGGACCCGCCGCGCAGCACGTGCGGCTGTCGCGGCGGGAGCTGGTGTGCGGGTGCGCCGGAGGAGCCGTGGACCCGCAGCCGGTCCACGGCAGCGGGTCCCCGAATGTCGCCGACTACCGATCAGGGCTGCGACAGCCAGATGGTCTCCGACTGGCGGATCACCTGCACCGCCCTTGCGGTCATCTCGTCGTCGATCGGGGGCGGCGTCTCTCCTGGGCGGGCCGGTGTGCTGTTGTCGAGCATCAGCTGTTCGAGACCGGCAGGTGTGTACATGAACAGCAGCTTCGCCGCGTGATTGCCCCGGTTCTTGAAGCCGTGACGGATTCCCTCGGGCACGTAGATGAAGTCTCCCGCGACGGCGGTGAAGACGTGGTCGCCGTCCACGAACTCGAGTTCACCGTCGATCAGGTAGAACGACTCGTCCTCCCGTGTGTGGGCGTGCGGGTCGGGGCCGCCGCCCGCGGGAACGGTCGCCTCGATGAACCCGAGCCGCCCCTTGGTCTGCTCACCCGTGATCTTGACGGTGTAGACGTCATTGGCGCCCCACACCGTCGGGCCACGGCCCGACGGCACGTAGACCGCGCCACGCTTGGTCCAGATGGGATCGTCGGCGTCCACGTCTGTCAGCGAGAAACTCATGATCTTCAACTCCACTTGGCAGTTGGCAGTCGGCAGTCGGCGGTGCTCGGTTGGCACCAGGAGGCACCGCCCTGGGGTGTCGGTTCCGGCCTTCCCGGCCGGTTGACCGGCCGAGGCGCACCGATCCTTCCGATCCCGGATCTCGGTTCCGGAAGCCGGAACCCATGAAACACGTGTTTGTCCAGTCAAGCAAACATGTCTCATCCGTGTCGGTTCACCCGTGAGCACCAGGGGCCGCGCACTCCTGGCGATATGAGACTTGACTCTCGCATATTGCGAGAGGACACTCTCACGTCATGGACTCCCCCAATCGCCTGGGCGATATCGAGATCAGTGACCCGCATGCGATGCGGGCCTTGGCGCATCCGGTGCGGCTGGCGATCCTTGACCGGCTGGGGCGGCACGGTCCTGCGACCGCGACGCAGCTCGCACCCGACGTGGGAGCGACGCCTTCGGTGACCAGCTGGCATCTGCGGCACCTGGCCGGCTTCGGACTGGTCCGCGACAGCGAGCGCGGCTCGGACGGCCGACAACGCAGGTGGGAAGCAGTGGCCCGCGGCTTCCGGTTCGTGGCGCCCCAGGATCCGGCCGACGAGGAGGGCCGGTCGGCCGCGCGGGTGTTGTCCCAGCAGATGTTCCTGCGCCATGCGGACCTGCCGAGCCGGTGGGCCGTCGAGGTGGAGCCCGAACTCGATCCGGCATGGCGCAGGTCGGCCGGACTGGCCAGCACCCGCCTCGTCGTGTCCGCTGAAGAACTCGCAGCCATCGAGGACGGGATCGAGCGCGTCCTAGCGCCGTACGTCACCCGCGACCCCGCTGAGCGGCAGGCCGACGCGCGCGGCGTACGGCTGCTGCGCTACGTCCTGCCTGAGGGCCCGGCGGAGCAGCCCGGGCAGACCCTGTGAACGCCCCGGAGACGACCGCCGCGACATCACTGTGGCGAGATAACCGGTTCCGCCGCTTCTGGGCCGGTCACGCGGTCTCACAGTTCGGTGACCGGATCACCGAACTGGCCCTGCCCCTGATCGCCGTCGGCGCCCTGCACGCTTCGGCCGACCAGGTCGCGTGGCTGACGGCGCTCGTCTGGACACCGAACCTGCTCGCAGTCCTTCTGGGAGCCTGGGTCGATCACCGGCCGCGCAAACGCCGTCTGATGATCCTCGCCGACCTGGTGCGCGCCGCAGTGCTGCTCAGCGTCCCGGCGGCCTACGTGTGGGGAGCGGTGACGCTCGTTCAGTTGTACGCCGTCGCCCTGCTCACGGGCGCGGCCGGAGTGCTGTTCAACACGGCCTATCCGCCGTTCTTCGTGAGCCTCGTCCCCCGCGCGTCCTACGTGGACGCGAACAGCAGACTGAGCGCCAGCAGATCCGCCTCGTACGTCGCCGGCCCGGCCATCGGCGGCGTTCTGGTCCAGATCCTCACCGCTCCTGTGACCTTGGTCGTCGACGCCCTGACCTTTCTGGCCTCGGCGATCCTGATCGGCCGGGTGTCGGTCGACGGGCCTCCTGTGGCGGCTGACAGCACGGCATCCACACTTCTGCGGCGGGCGAGGGAGGGACTGGCTCTCGTCGTCAGTCACCCGGTGCTCCGGGCCTGCCTCGGGTGTGCCGCGACCGTCAACTTCTTCACCTTCCTCGCAGGCGGCGGGCTGGTCGTGCTGTTCGCCAGCAGGAACCTCGGACTGCCCGCAGGCGTCATCGGTCTCGCGTTCGGCATCGGTGCGACGGGCTCCCTGCTCGGCGCCCTGCTCGCTCCGGGCGTGTCACGACGGATCGGCGTCGGGCGCAGCATCGCCGTGGGCGCGGTGGCCTTCCCCGCGCCGATCGCCATCGCCGCCGCCGCGGGCGGGCCCCTCTGGCTCCGCGCCGGAGCCCTGGCCGCCTCCGAATTCCTGTCCGGCGTCGGAGTCATGCTGTTCGACGTCAACCTCAACGCCCTTCAGACCACGGTGATCCCCGACGGCCTGCGCAGTCGCACCGCCGGCGCGTTCAGCACGATCAACTACGGGATACGGCCCGTGGGCGCCGTCGTGGGCGGCGTCCTGGCCACCGTCATCGGGCTGAGGGCCACCCTCTTCGTCGCCGCGCTCGGCGGAGTCCTGTCGCTGCTCTGGCTACTGCCGTCACCCATACCCCGTATCCACTCCCTGGCGTCGGAACCGGCTGCGGACGCGGCTGGTTGATCCCGCCCGCGCCCGGAACCCTGCGCGACGGGGCGAGGCACCACCGGTCTCGCCACTTCGGCCGGCCCCCCCAGAAGGAGGGGAGTCGCGAAGCGGGTGCGTCAGTTGCCCACGCGCGCGGCGGGCTCGGCGTCGCCGAGACCGGCCTGCCCGTGCTCCGCCGTGGAGAAGCGGTCGACCATGGCACGCAGTTCCTCCGCGCTGACGTTGGCGCCGAAGGCCTCGGTCCCCGGCTGCAGCCGGATGCCGTCGGCGAGGGAGCCCGCGGTGACCGGGTCGAAGCCCAGGTTGTTCACGATCAGAGCGGCGACGGCCCTGTCGTCGAGGTCGTCACCCGCGACGGCGATCGCCTTGCGTCCCGGCTCACCGAGGGCGCGGGCCTCGTCCTCCAGATCGTGGTAACCCATGTGGTTGAACGCCTTGACCACCCGGGACTCCGGCAGGAACTCCTGGACGATCTCGCTGGTCGAGACGTGAGGGCCGGTGAAGTCGTCGCGTATGCCGTCGACTTCCCACCAGTAGTTCATCGCGTCGATGACCAGCTTGTTCCGCAGCTCCGCGCCGGGGATGCTCCTGTACTTCCCGAGAGGAAGCGCGAGGATCGCGACGTCCGCCTCGGCGGCGGCCTCCGCCGCGGTGACGGCCACCGCGCCGGTGGCCAGGACATCGACGGTCAGAGCGATGTCGTCGGGTGAGCCCGACCCTGCGACGAGTACCCGGTAACCGGCGGCCAGGGCGAGTCTGGCCAGCACGGTTCCCACTTTTCCGGCTCCGAGGATGCCGATGGTGCGGACGCTTTCGATGTCCATGACGTCTCCTGTCACGAATTCAGTCGGCGAGGATGTCGCGGACCATGGGGATGACCTTGGTGCCGTAGAGCTCGACGGCACGAAGGCGGGCACTGATCGGCTGGGATCCGGCGGTGTAGATGAGGTCGAACCTGCCGACGCCGAGCCCGCGGACCGAGTTGGCGATCTTTCGTGCGACCGTCTCCGGCGAGCCGATGTACAGGGAGCCGTGCTCGATCTCCGCTTCGTACTCCTCACGGCGCAGCGGGGGCCAGCCGCGGAGCGCGCCGATGCGGTCGCGAATGGCGCGGTAGCCGGGCCAGTGCACCTCTCGGGCCTGTTCGTCCGTGTCGGCCACGAAACCGGGTGAGTGCATCCCGACCGGGTGCGCGGTGGTCCCGAACTGCGCCGCCGCCCGCTCGTACAGGTCGATGTAGGGGGCGAAGCGCTCGGAGGATCCGCCGATGATGGCGAGCATCAGCGGGAGTCCGTGCCGCGCGGTGCGGACGACCGACTGAGGGGAACCGCCTACGCCGACCCAGGTGGGCAGGTGGCCGGACTCGGTCGGAGGGAACACCTCCACGTTGTCCAGAGCGGCTCGGACGGTGCCCTTCCACGTGACGGGCTTCTCCTGGAGCAGCTGCACGAAGAGGTCGAGCTTCTCCTCGAAGAGCACGTCGTAGTCGGCGAGGTCGTAGCCGAACAGCGGGAAGGATTCGGTGAAGGAGCCCCGGCCGAGGATGACCTCGGCGCGCCCGTCGGAGAGCGCGTCGACCGTCGCGAAGCGCTGGAACACCCGGACGGGGTCGTCGGAGCTCAGCACGGTCACGCCGGAGGACAGACGGATGCGCTTGGTGCGGGTGGCGATTCCGGCGAGGACGGTCTCCGGCGTGGTCACCGAGTACTCGGGACGGTGGTGCTCACCCAGTGCGAGGACGTCGACGCCGATGTCGTCCGCGAGGACGGCTTCCTCGACGGTCTGACGGATCGACCTCGCATGGGTGACGGGCACACCGTTGTCGTCTTCGGGCAGGTCGCCGAACGTGTCCAGGCCGAGAACGAGATCAGACATGCGCGGACTCCTTGCTGAGAATGGCACGCACCCGGGGGGCCACTTCCTGTCCCAGCAGCTCGATCGTGCGAGCACGGGCCTGGAGCGGGAGGTGCATGATGTCGTATTTGAGGTCGAAACGGCTGAGGTGCAGGTCGCGGGCCACCGTGGCGATCTTCCGCGCGACAGTGTCCGGAGACCCCACGAAGAGCCCGCCGGTCTTGCGCTCGGACTCGTACCGGTCACGGGTCGTCCTGTAGAAGCCTCGCTCCTCCGCGAGCGCCCGCGAGACGGGTTCCCAGTACGTCCACCAGGTGTCTGCCGCCTCTTCGTCGGTGTCGGCGATGAGTCCCAGCGAGTGCTGACCGACCGGTTGCGGGGCGTGCCCGGCCTGCTTGAGCGTCTTCTGGAAGAGGTCGACGTGACCGGCGAAGCGCTGGGGGCGTCCGCCGATGATGGCAAGCATCAGGGGCAGTCCGTAGCGGCCGGCCCGGACGACGGAGTGGGGACTGCCGCCCACTCCGATCCAGGTGGGAATACCACCGGGGCGCATCCGGGGGCGAAGCAGTTGCTCGACGAGAGGGCTGCGCGTGTTACCTGTCCACGTGACGGCTTCCTCCCTCTGCAGACGCGTGAACAGTTCGAGCTTCTCCTCGAAGAGCTGCTCGTAGTCGGCGAGGTCGTAGCCGAACAGTGAGAACGACTCCGTTGCCGAGGCTCGGCCGAGCACGAGCTGTGCGCGGCCGTCCGACACTGCGTCGAGCGTGGAGAAGTCGTGGTAGAGCCGAACAGGATCGTTGGTGCTCAGAACCGTCACCGAGGTTCCGAGACGTATGCGTTCGGTCGCCACGGCCATGGCGGAGAGCAGTACAGGTGCGGCGCTGTCCACGTGCCCGGGCCTGTAGTGCTCCCCGAGCTGAAGACGTCCACTCCCGAGTTCTCGGCGAGTTTCGCCTCCTCGACGAGCAGTCGCACGGTCTCTGCGTCGCTGAGCACACGACTGCCACCGTCCGTGGCGACATCTCCGAACGAGTTCAGTCCGAACTCGAAGGTACTGGCCGTCATGATCTCCTCCTTTGCGGGCCCCAGGGTGGCGTACGCCCCGGAACGCCATTTACTTGCCATTGCAAGTATGCCTCACGTGATTGACACGTCAACTAGCGAGACGACAGCGACGCCGCAGGGGCCCGGCGACCCCGAGCAGGCGCCACGGGTGCAGAGGTTCCACCCCGTCGCCAGGCGACGGCCCGCGCCGCTCACGAGTGCCGTCACAACGCTCCACGTCGGCCTCGGCGCACCATCGGCCCCCCGGACCGGACCAGGCGAACCAGTCGCGCGGATGGGCGGAGCGATGTCGACAAACGTATTTGCCTCGTCAAGCAAATAGCGTATCGTTGAGACATCAACCAAGTGGGGTGATCAGTCGTGGGTAACCACGCCACACAGGCACAGGCTTCCATGTACGAGTCTGCTTTCCGGGACCGGCGTTCCGTCGCCGCCGTACACAGGGAGTGCGGACGGACCATAGGCAGGCGTCCGCGGGGGTCGGGGAACGCCATGGCCGCGATCACGCTCCCCCGACCGGCACGCGTCCGGGACCCCCTCGGCACGGAGCTCCCGTCCGGCACCACAGCAGCCCAGCGGGCACGGCGCGCGTGATGGACGAGATCTCCGCCGTCGCGCCCTGGCCCGTCGTCGCGCTGACCCTCCTGTGGCTCGCCCGCCGACGGCCGTCCGTGTATGCCCGTGCAGCGATCGCGCTGCTCCTGTCCAGCGCGGCCGGGCTGGTCTACGCGGGCTCCTCCGCCATGCAGGATCTCCCGGCGCGGGAGGGGAGGCTGCTCCACGAGTACGTGGCACTGCCGGGCGTCTACACGGGCTGGTACCTGTTGATGGCCCTGGCGGCGGTCGCCTGCGTCTCGGCGATACGCCTGCGCATCGCCGTCGTCGTGGGCGCGCTGACCGGTGTCGCCTCGTCCGTCCTGATCCTCCCCCACCACGAGCTCGCTGCGGTGTGGGGCGCCGTCGTCCCGCTGTGCAGCTGGTTCGTGGCGGGATGCCTCCAGCGGAGAAGCCTCTGGAGCCTGCCCGCACCAGGGCCCTGGGATCCGCCGGAGCAGGCGATTCCGTCACGACCCCTCCCGCAGGCGGCCGGGGAACGGTCTGCCCGCACGTTCGTACCGCTACGACAGGCGGGTTGACGGCCGTGCAGCCGAACAGTTTGATCGAGGCCGCCGGATGGTGGTCGTACGCGGTGGTGTTCCTCCTGACCGCCGCCGAGACCAGTGCCTTCGTCGGGCTGCTGATTCCCGGCGAGACCGCTGTGCTCATCGCCGCCGCCATCGCGGGGCGGGGGGATCTGAACGGCCCCCTTCTGGCGGTCGTCGTCGTCGCCGGGGCCGTGACCGGCGACCATCTCGGCTTCGCACTGGGCCGCCGCTGCGCGCGGCGGCCCGCCCGGGGCCGGGGCCGGGCGTTCTCGGGCGGCACCCGGAGCGGCCGCACCTCCGCCTTCCTGCGGCGTCACGGTGGAGCCGCGGTGTTCACCGGGAAGTTCGTCGGCTTCGTGCGTACGTTCCTGCCGTACGCGGCGGGCTTCTCGGGCATGCCCTACCGTCGTTACGTTCTCTACAGCACCGCGGCGTCGGTGGTGTGGGGCACGGGGAGCGTGCTCCTCGGCTACTACGCGGGCGCGGCCGCGATCGAGTTCGTCCACTCGACCGGACTGGCCGGCGCCGGCGCGCTCGCGGCGGTGGGCGTGCCGGCACTGATCGTCGCGAAGATCCTGGCCCGCCGTCGAAACCGTGCCCTGCCGGCCGCGTCGGCGATCGTGGCGTCGGGCGGCCCCCGACGGCCCGCACTGCAGGGCGCGGCACGCGAATTCACCCCTGTCCAGGAAAGCTGAGTGGGCGCGAGGGCATGCCCGTCCGGCCCCCGCTTCGGCGGAAGGTCGAGGAACGGTCGGTGCGGAAGGCCCTTGCGAAGGGTGCGCATATACCTTGGTCTAGGTCTGCGGCGGACGGCACGGCAGGAGTGGCTCCTGTCCCCTCGTACGGCGTAGGTTGCATCACTGTGAATCAGACGACCCGGCGCCGCGACAGGCGAACCCTGCTGCGTGACGCGGTGGCCGTCGGCGTCGCGGCCGCGATGACCGTGGTCGGCGCCCTGTACGCACAGCGATCAGGGCTGTGGCTGTATCCCCGGATCACGGCCCGCCGCAGCCTGGCCGCCGCACCCGGCTTGTCAGCCATCGACCTCGGCGGGCTGCTGCTGCCCGTGGCGGCGTGCCTGTTGTTGTGGTGGCGACGCGTCAGGCCGGTGGCCGTCGCGATGACGCTGACCCTCCTGTGCACCCTGCTCCCGGTGGCTCCCGCCGCCGCGATCGCGCTGTTCACCGTCGCAGCCGTCTGCGACACGCGTGCGACACGCCGGGTGATCGCCGTGGGCCTCCTGCCGATTCCGGTCTGTCTGGCGGCGCAGGGAAGGCTCGACTCCTCGCATGTCGCTGCCGCGGTGACGGGCACCCTGCTGGTGACGGGATCGGTCGGCTGGGGGCTCTTCGTGCGAGGGCTCCGCGAACGCGCCGCACGAGCCGAGCGGGAGCAGCTCCTCAGCGCGGAGGAGGCCCGTCGCCGCGAGCGTGAGGTGATCGCCCGCGAGATGCACGACGTGCTGGCCCACCGGCTCTCCCTCCTGAGCGTGCACGCCGGGGCACTGGTGTTCAATCCGCATGCGCCGCCCGACCAGATCAAGCAGGCGGCCGAGGTGGTCGCGCACAGCGCCCGCCAGGCCATGGAGGATCTGCAGCAGGTGCTCGGTGTACTGCGCACCCCGCTCACCCCGGACGGCGTCAGAACGGAACCGCCCCAGCCCACACTCCGAGACCTGAACTCGCTGATATCGGAGAACCGTGCAGCCGGTATGGAGATCGCCATGGAGACGCGGCTCGCCCAGGCGCAGTCGCTGGACGATTTCACCAGCCGCACCGTCTACCGGATCGTTCAGGAGGCCCTGACGAACGCCCGGAAGCACGCCCCGCAGGAGGACGTGCGGGTCGTTCTCACCGGGTCGCCCGGCAGCGGAATCCGTCTGGAGGTGGTCAATGCGCTTCCGGACCCCCCGCCCCTCGTGCCGCCCATCGGCGCCGGGCTGGGCCTCATCGGGCTGGCCGAGCGCGCCGCCCTGGCCGGTGGGCAGCTGACATACGGGCGCGGTTCGGGATCACACGTGGTCACGGCACGCCTGCCGTGGAGCACGTGAGAATGACGGAGGACAGTGTGATCCGGGTACTCCTGGCCGACGACGATCCCCTGGTCCGTGCGGGACTCCGCATGATGCTGGGGGCCGCGGAGGACATCCTGGTGGTCGCCGAGGCATCCGACGGCCAGGAGGTCCCCGCCCTGGTCGACGCGCACGCTCCCGACCTGGTCCTCATGGACATCCGCATGCCCACCATGGACGGCATCGAGGCCACCCGCCTGCTCCGGGCGCGTGCGAACCCGCCCGACGTCATCATGCTCACGACGTTCACCACCGACACCTACGTCCTGCGGGCCCTGCAGGCCGGCGCGACCGGCTTCCTGCTGAAGCACACGGTGCCCGAGGACATCGTGTCCGCGCTGCGCAGGGCGGCCGCCGGTGAGGCGGTGCTCTCCCCCGACGCACTTCGCCGGCTCATCGACGTCGTGACGACCACCGTCCCCTCGGCGCCCGGCTCGGACGCGCCACGCACGGACCAGGCCCGCGCGGAGACCGCCCGGGCCCTGCTCGACCAGTTGGGGGCCCGGGAGCGCGAGGTCGCTGTCGCCATCGGAGAGGGCATGACGAACGCGGCGATCGCCGCCACGCTCTACATGAGTGTCCCCACCGTCAAGGCGCACGTGTCCCACATCCTGACCAAACTGGATCTGAACAACCGGGTGCAGATCGCGCTGCTGGTGTACCGGAGCGGACTGGTGTAGTTAACACGTAAGGGTTCCGGGACGGTCCGTACCCTCCACAACGGTCACGAGGCCGCCTCCCTCCAAAGGGTCGCCGCACTCGGCGCAGACGACCCGCGTCTCCACGTCGGCGCCGCACGTGTGCAGGAACCGGGGTGCGGGCGGCGGGTTCTCCAGGTGCCGGAGTCCCCACTCGCGGAGTCCGATCAGCACGGGTTCCAGGGCCTGCCCCGCAGGGGTCATGTGGTACTCGAAACGAGGAGGTCGGTCCTGGTACCGGCGGCGCTCCAGAATCCCCGAGGCCTCCAGGGATCTCAGCCGCTTCGTGAGAACGTCCCGCGGGGCTCCCGTGTTGGCGTGGATGCCGGCGTACCGCCGGACCCCCATGAACACCTCCCGCAGGACGAGGAGCGACCAGCGCTCTCCTACGAGATCGAGGGTCCCCGTGATGGGACACGCGCGCGGCTGGGCTTCGGTCATACCGGCGATCCTAGTCGGTTTGTTTTGCAAACTCACTACGCCTAGCATCGACGGCGTCCGTGTGGCACGTACGAAGGCTCCCGATGAACCGCAAACACGCCGATGGTGGCACTCTCCTGGTGACGGTCTTCGTGTTTCCGGGAGTCCGGCTGCTGGACGTGACCGGTCCGATCGAGGTGTTCACCTCGGCGAACGAATTCGGTGGACGCTACCGGCTGACCATCGTGTCCGCCGACGGCGACGAGGTGCGGACCGCCGCCGGCACCCGCCTCGGCGTCGACGCGGCGGTGGCGGACGCGCACGGGACCAGCGACGTGCTGGTGATCCCCGGAGGCCCGGACTGGGACCGCATGATCAGGGACGAGGCGCTGCTGGGTGCCGTGCGCACACTCGACGCCCGTGCCCGGCGCACGGTCTCCGTCTGCACCGGAGCCTTTCTGCTGGCCGCGGCCGGCCTGCTGGAGGGCCGTCGCGCCGCCACGCACTGGCGCCACTCACTGCGGCTCGCCCAGCTTTTCCCCGGCGTGCGGGTCGAGCACGACGCGATCTTCGTACGGGACGGCAAGGTGACCACCTCGGCCGGAGTGAGCGCCGGCATCGACCTGTCCCTGGCCGTCGTGGAGGAACACTCGGGGGCGGAAGTCGCCCGGGCGGTGGCCAAGGACCTCGTGGTCTTCATGCAACGACCCGGCGGCCAGTCCCAGTTCAGCGTCCGCGCCCGCGCACCGCACACGCGCCAGGAAGCGCTCCGCCGGGTCCTCGACGCCATCGCGGAGGCCCCGGGCACCGATCACACCCTGGCCGCCATGGCGCGCAGGGCCGGAATCAGTGCGCGCCACATCACCCGGTTGTTCCGCGACGAGTTGGGGACGACACCCGCACGATACGTGGAACAGATCCGGCTGGAGGCCGCACAGGCGATGCTGGAGACCGGTGACGATCCGATGACCGCGATCGCCCGCCGCACGGGGTTCGGCTCCCCCGAATCGCTGCGCAGGGCGTTCGTGAGGAACCTCCAGGTGACTCCGGGCGCGTTCCGGGCACGCTTTCGCAGCACCGGATCAGGAGGTCCGGACACCGTGCACGTACGGTGAGTGGCGGTCCCCGCGGTTCGCGGACGCACACGCCCGACCGGCTCCAGGAACCGCTGAGCTCCCGTTCAGCGGCTGCCTCGGGGCACGGTACGGCCGGGCCCCCGAGGTACGCACCGGCGGGCTCAGCCGAGAAGCGGGACAGGAGGCCCCGGGGATGCCTCCGCACAATCCGGCGCCTTCCCCGGGCACGCCCCGCGCGTCCCGATCCGAGGGTGTTGTGGCGCACGCCGCTATGCGGCGCGGACGCCGCGCCGCCCTAGCCTGAAACGGCCGGTGGGCCGACCCGCTCGGCCGCACCCCCGCGTCCGAAGGGTTCGTGCCTGTCCTGGGTCGGCCGACAGCGGCGTACCCGAGACCACGAAAGAGGCGTTGCACGCCGTGACACCCCACCTCAGCAGTACGCGCACCATTCCTAGCGAGGGCGGCGCGAATCCGGCGGTCCCCGCGCTCTCCGGGCTTCCTCCGCGTCCAACGGACGGACGAGTTCGACGCCCCGCGCTCGCACCCAGTTGGTTCGCGGCCGTCATGGGCACCGGGATCGTCGCCAACGCGGCGGTCACCCTGCCCCACCGCTTTCCCGGTCTGCGCACCGGCGCCACCGCGATCTGGGTGGTGGCCGTCCTGCTGCTCGTGGCACTGACCGCCGGATACGGGCGGCAGCGAGCACTGCGACTGCACGCCGCCGATCCGATGCAGGTGCAGTTCTTCGGCGCCCCCGCCGTGGCGCTGCTCACCGTGGGCGCCGGAGCCCTTCAGCTCGGACCGCAGGTGATCGGAGCGCAGGCCGCGCTGGGTGTGGGCTGGGCACTGTGGTCGCTCGGCACCCTGCTCGGGTGCGTCACCGCATGCACCGTGCCGTACCTGATGATCACGAGGCACAGCTTCGCACCGGACGCCGCTTTCGGCGGCTGGCTGCTGCCGGTGGTACCGCCACTGGTCTCCGCCGCGACGGGCGCGCTGCTCGTCCCGCACACGCCCGCCGGCGAGCCGCGACTCGCTCTGCTGCTGGGCTGCTGCGCGATGTTCGGGCTGGGGCTGCTCGCCGTACTGCTCGTCCTGAGCATGGTCTACAGCCGTCTGGTGCACCATGCCGCGCCCACCGGGGCGACGGTGCCCACGGTGTGGATCGGCCTGGGGGCACTGAGCCAGGCCGTGACAGGGCTGAGCCTGCTGGCCGGCGCCGTGCCGAGCGTGCTGTCCGCTTCGTACGCACGGGGCGCGGCAGTCCTCGCGCTGGTGGGCGGGGTGGGGTTGTGGGGTTTCGCACTGCTGTGGCTGGCACTCGCCTCGGCTCTCACGGTCCGGGAGTTCCGCGCGGGGCTGCCCTTCTCCCCCGCTTGGTGGTCGTTCATCTTTCCCCTCGGCGCTTACGTCACCGCCACGAGCGCGGTGGGTCTACGCAGCGGCTCGCAACTGTTCGGCTGGGCCGCAGCCGTCCTCTACGGCTTGCTCGTCGCTGCCTGGATCGCGGTAGGGGGCCGGTCGTTGCGCCACGCTGCGGCACAGGCCGGCGGCAGGCGCCGGGCGTAGACGCGGTTCGCGACCCTCTTGCGTCGACGGAGGGGACAGCTCCGCGGGTCTCGGGCGCCGTGCTCGAGGCCCGCACTCGCTTCAAATCCGGAAGACACTGTCGCGCGGCACGAATTACTGACGGCCGGTCAACTGTGCCCGCCTTACTGACGGCCGGTCAACTGTGCCCGCCGCACGCGGGCGACGCCGGAACCGCAGTCCCACGGAACGGCTGCCGCCGAGTCGGGCACGCTCCGCCCTCTTCACGCCATCACCGGCGAAGAGAGGGGGTGTGCACACCTGCGTGGACTCTTCACACGCCTGCACACATATCTCCTGAGACGTGTCGCCTCCCGCCGGTATCGACGACACCGCTCCGCGGAAGCTCTCATCAGGGCCACGGCTCGAGGACGGGGCCGAGCCGCCGCGGGTTCGGAGCAGCGCCACGCGAGGGACCGCAACCCGGGCCCCGACGAGACACAGTGCCGAGCGCGGGCTGTGGGCGCCGGTTGAACACCGGCACCCACAGCCACGACTCGTACCGGGTGGAGAGACCCGGGGCGCAGGAGGGCGCTGCCTCCGAGACGCGTCGAACCGCGACCGTGTTGCATCCCGAGGCGCGCGATCACGCAGCTCCACCGGGCTCGCCCGGTGCGCCCGCCCACTGCACCGAACGCCGCGGTGCAGGGAGCCATTGGCCGCCGCCGGGTGTCCGAGTCAGGCGCGCCGCGGGCTCAGAGCCCCGAGGGAAGGCTGGGCGGGTCCGACAGGGCGGCCTTGGCCGCGCGTGTCTGCTCATCGGCCAGGACCTCCAACTCACCACGGATCACGGCATCCATGGTGAGTTCGGCGACCGTCGCAGCGCTGATCTTCGGTGCGTCGGTCCAGGCACTGAGGTCCGTGTCGACGAATCCGGCATGCACGCCGACCACGAGGGTCCCCTGGTCCCGCAACCCCTTCCGCAGTGCATCCGTCAGTGACCACTGCGCGGCCTTGGACGCCGCGTATCCGGCGAACTGCGGCTGGCCGACCCATGACGCCACCGACAGCATGTTGACCAGGGCCCCGCCGCCGTTGCGGGCCAGAACGGGAGCGAAGGCCCGCGACACCGCCCAGGTCCCGAAGTAGTTCACGTCCATCGCCTGCCGGGCGCCGTCGAAGGCCCCCTCCAGCAGTTGCGTGCCGGCGCCGCCGATGCCCGCGTTGTTGATCACGATGGAAGCGTCTCCCGCGACGGCCGCTGCAGCGGCCACACTCTCCTCGTCGGTCACGTCGAGGCGGAGGGGGACGAGGTCGGGATCCGTCACAGTGGACGGGTCCCGTACGCCGGCGTAGACCTTCGCGGCGCCCCGATTGAGCAGTTCGCGCGCGAACGCGCGGCCGATGCCGCGGTTGGCGCCCGTCACGAGTGCGATCGATCCCTTGATGTCCATGGCACTTTCCTTTCACGGCAGGCACCGGTAAGGGATGCCCGCCACGCTTGTGATCTGCTGAATTGCTGGAGCGACGCCGAATGCGATCGCCCACAGGCGCGCCGTCGGCTGGTGAGCCGCCAGGTGCCGGGTGCCGACAGGACGGCTCCCCCGAAGGAGACTTCCGCGGGTTCGAGTTGCTCTCACCGCATCTCGACGAGGCGAGGCTAGACACTTGACTCTCATATTTCAATTCAGGGTTCGGATCGAAGGCGTCGAGCGGACACGGAGCGCGAACGCGCGCCACGGCCGGGCCTCCGCACCACACCGCCCGGTTCGGGGTCGACCACGGGCACGCTCGCGGGTCATGCGCCCCGACAACAGGTTCTCCCCCGAACACGGGCCCCGCAATCGAGGCCCACGCGCGAGCGACCGGACAACGGCGTGTCCCGGAATCGACGATCCTCGCTTGCAAAGAGAAAGCCAAGAGGTAGGCTCGTGGCGGTGAAGGCGTGCGACGGGATGCAGCGGGTGACTCCGCGATTACAGGAGGTGGGCGGTGCCGAACAGACGGCAGTGGTCCGGTGCCACGGACGACGACCCGGCCTGCTCCATCGAACGCAGCCTGCAGATCCTCGGTGAACGCTGGACCTTGCTGGTACTCCGCGAGATCTTCGCCGGCCGACACAGGTTCGCCGAGATCCAGGCGTCCCTGGGCATCGCCTCCAATCTGCTCAGCACCCGCCTGAAGCTGTTGGTCGAGTCAGGCGTGCTGTGCACGCAGACCTACCAGGAGCCGGGCAACAGGCCTCGGCAGAGCTACCACCTGACGGAAGCGGGCCGCGAACTCCGCGTGACCCTCGCCGCGCTACAGCAGTGGGGCGACAGCCATCGCACACGCCCCTCGGGTCCCTCCGCCCTCCGTCGCACCCGCCGCGACGGCCGCCCCGTGCACGTGGGGTTCCTCGACGACGAGGGCCGCGAAGTGCCGGACAGCGAGGTACTCATGATCATGAATGCGCAGGCGGCGGGCGAGGGGGACCGCTCAGCGGCTCACTCGCCCCAGGCGTGAAGTCCTGGGCCGCGCCGAGACCGCGCGGGCCGAAGCCCACCGACACCCCCTGGGGCGGCGAGGCGTGCTCGGGCCGGGGTGCGGTCACAGCACACGGTCGTCCGCTCCGGCACCCCGAGCCCGGCATGCTCCGGATCGGCGGGAGTCGCCCGCCCGGCACCAGGACACGCGCCGGGCGCGTCCCGGCGGAGGCTCCATGAGTGTGCGGGGACGAAGGTACCGATACGTCGGACCGGCCGACCTGTTGACCGCCGTCCCGCCCGGCAGCGGCAGCCGCCGGATCGGCTCGGCAGCCGGTTTCGCCGACTGGGCCGCTGAGCGCACGGGGGCCGAGCTGATCGAGCCGTTCACCTTTGTGGTCGGCATGGACGGCGCGTTGCGACTGGCGCCCCGCCGGAGCGAACACGTCGCGTGCGCCGGTGGGGCAGCGGTCCTGAGCGCGGGAGAGATCCACTTCACCCGCGAGACGGACCGATGGATCGTGGACGACGTCAGCAACCATTCGACCGGGTACTGCCCGGACGTCTGCTCCTGGCCCGCGGTCGCCCTCGCACTGGAGCGCGCGGAGCTCGAAGGACCGTCGGGCTTCACATGCGAAGTGGTCTTCCGGCGCTGCCCCGGCTGCCAGGAGCACAACATCGTGCGCGAGGACGACTTCGTCTGCGTCTTCTGCGGCAGCGATCTGCCCGGGGCCTGGAACGTCGATCCTGAGGCAGACACCTGACTCACAGCCCCTTGCCGTCAGCGGCCGGCTGTCACCCGGTCGGCGACGACGCCCCGGCCGCGTATCGCTTGAGTTCGTCGGTGACGGTCTCCAGCAGTTCGTCGGACAGGTCCTTGTCGGCCACGGCCCGGGACATGAGCACGGCGCCGACCAGGGCGCTCAGCGTGAGCATCGCCTCGGCGCGAGCGTCACCCGCGGGCTCGTCGAGGCCCTCGAGCAGTTCGAGGTACGTACGGACCTGCTTCTCGTACGCGTCCTGAAGACTCGGGTCACGTCCCGCGTCGGCACCCAGCGGGACCAGCGCGCAGCCGGTGGCAGGCGTGTCGCGGTGCGGCTTCGCCAGATAGGCGTCGATCAGCCCCGCGCGCGGGTCCTGCTCGTTCTTCCCGGCGGAGCGCTTCATCTTCGCCGAGCCCTCGGCCAGGGCTGCGGCCGAAGCCTGGGTGATCAGGTCGTCGCGCGAGGTGAAGTGCTTGTAGAAGCCGCCGTGCGTCAGACCGGCCTCCTTCATGAGGTCCGCCACGCCGGGACGGGTCACACCCTCTTCACGGACCTTGCGAGCTGCGATGCGCAGGATGCGCTCGTGGGTCAACACCTTCTCGGCCTGTGAACGTCCCATGCCGACCACCTCCTTCAAGCAGTACTCATTTCGCAAAGCTGGATGACGCCCATCATACGGGATTGTCGTCTTCTATCACTCGAACGGCAGGTGCTTGACTTTCTGGATGACGCAAGTAATCTTCAACGTAGATGTTCACCGTCATCCAGAACGGAGCGTTCCATGTCCCAGTCGTATGACCCCCGTCACACAGCCGTGCTGCTCGTCGACCCTTACAACGACTTCCTGTCCGAGGGGGGGAAGATCTGGCCACGTCTGAAGCCCCTGGCCGACGAGGTGGGCCTGCTGGATCACCTGCGCTCCGTGGTCAGCGTCGCACGCGACACCGGTGCGCTCGTCACGTACGTCCCCCACCGCCGCTGGGAGCCGGGTGACTACGAGACGTGGAACCACCCCAACCCCACCCAGCTCGGCATCATGGAGCGGCACAGCTTCGCTCGCGGGACCTGGGGCGGGGAGTTCCACCCCGACTTCCAGCCGCAGTCCGGAGACGTCGTCGTCGCCGAGCACTGGGCCCAGAGCGGGTTCGCCAACACCGACCTGGACTTCCAGCTCAAGCAGCACGGCATCACCCACGTGGTGCTCGTAGGCCTGCTGGCCAACACCTGCATCGAGTCCACGGGCCGTTTCGCGATGGAACTCGGCTATCACGTGACGCTGGTTCGCGATGCGACCGCGGCGTTCCTGCCCGAGATGATGCACGCCGCTCACGAGCTGAACGGTCCCACGTACGCCCACGCCATCACCACCACGGACGGCCTCACCGCCGCACTCAAGGGAGCACAGTCATGACGTTGACCGGAGAACTGCTGATCGGTGCGAGCCGGGTGCCCGCCACCGCGGGGGTCATGAAGGCCTTCAACCCTGCCACCGGAGAGCTCATCGAGCCGGAGTTCGCCTTCGGTGGCCGAGCCGAGGTCGACCGTGCCCTTCACCTCGCCGACAGCGCCTTCGACAGCTACAGCCACACCGGGCTGGCCGAGCGCGCGGCGTTCCTCGACCTCATCGCGGACAAGCTCGAGGCGGCCAAGGACGAGATAGCCGCTCGTACGGCACTGGAGACCGGTCTGCCGGCCGCCCAGTTCGAGGGTGAGACGGTTCGGGCCGCCGGAGTGTTCCGCAAGTTCGCGACCGTGGTCCGACAGGGGCGCTTCCTGCAGACGGCCATCGACACCGCCCAGCCGGACCGCCTGCCGTCACCGCGGATGGATCACCGGCTGCAGAAGGTGGCCCTCGGCCCCGTGGTGATCTTCGGTGCCAGCAATTTCCCCATCTCCTACTCGGTCGCGGGCAATGACACCGCCTCGGCTCTCGCCGCAGGCTGCCCTGTCGTCCTCAAGGCCCACAACGCACACCCCGGCGCCTCGGAGATACAGGGCCGCATCATCCAGCAGGCCGTGGCCGAGGCGGGACTGCACGAGGGTGTCTTCTCGCTCGTCCGCGGGGAAGGCAACGAGATCGGCGAGGCACTGGTCGACCACCCACTGGTACGCGCGGTCACCTTCACCGGATCCGAAGCCGGCGGGATGGCCCTCTACCGCCGCGCTCAGAAGCGCCCCGACCCCATCCCGGTGTTCACCGAGATGACGAGCGTCAACCCCACGTTCGTCCTGTCCGCCGCCCTGGCGGCCCGGGGGGCCGAGATCGGCACGGGGCTGGTCCAGCGCGGCATGTACAACGTCGGGCAGGCTTGCCTCAAGCCCGCCATCCTCTTCGCCGTCGACGGTCCCGGCTACGCCGAGCTGCGGGACGCGGCCGTCGCCGAGGTGGAGAAGGTGGACGCGCGTCCCATGCTCACGATGGGCATCCACGACGCCTACACCCGCAATGTGCAGAGGATGGAGGACCACGGCGCCGCCCGCCTCGGTTCCGGGGAGGCCCCGGTCCGCGCGGCTGACGGACAGTCGCTCCTCCTCGAAGTCACCGGTGAGCAGATCCTGGCCGAGCCGGCCCTGCGTGAAGAGGTCTTCGGCCCCACCCTCCTGCTGGTCAGGCTGACCGGCACCGAGCAGCTGCTCGAAGTGGCCCGCGCCTTCCGCGGCCAGCTCTCCGCCACCATGCACGCCGAGAGCACCGACCACTCCGTCGCGGAGCAGCTGCTGCCCGTGCTGGAGCGGCGCACAGGACGAATCGTGTTCAACGCGTTCTCCATCCCGCAGGAGGTCAGCTACGCCTCCACCCACGGGGGTCCCTTCCCCGCCACCTCGGACAGCCGCTTCACGTCCGTCGGCATGGGTGCGATCGAGCGGTTCGTCCGTCCGGTCACCTACCAGAACTTCCCCGACGAACTCCTCCCGCAGCCGCTGCGCGAGACCAACGAGCTGGACCTGTGGCGGCTCGTCGACGGAGAGCTCACCAAGGACTGACCGCCGCTCCCGCTCGGCGCGAAAGCTCCATCCACTCGCCCTCGTTGTATGAAAGGAGTGCCGACCCATGGCCATCGACACAACCGCCCACCCCTCCGCGAAGGACGAACGGGCGGCTCGCGAAGCGGTGCGGCAGAGGCTGCTCGGAGCGTGGCAGCTCGTGTCGTACACCGCCAGGAGCACCGACGGGGAGGTCATCCATCCTCTCGGTCCCAGGCCGCAGGGCCTGATCCTGTACACCGCTCAGGGATACATGTCGGCCCAGCTGGGGCGCGGCGATCGCCCTCTCATGATCTCGGCACGGCTCGAGGACGCGGCGACCGACGAACTGGCCCGGGCCTCGGTCAGCTACCTCGCCTACGGAGGGCCTTTCGAGGTCGTCGACCCGACGACGGTCGAACACCATGTCACGACCAGTCTCTTCCCGAACTGGGTGGGACGTTCCCAGGTACGCACGGTGACCTTCGCCGACTCGCTCCTCAAGCTCGGCGTCTCCACACCCGTCCGCCTGTGGGGCGCGGAACGCACAGCCGAACTCACCTGGAGCAGGCTGGACTGACAACGCCCCGTGCCGAGCCCTCTTCCGCGACGTGTGACCCGCGCGGTTCGCAGGGCTCGGCCAAGGGCTGTCGCGTGGTCCCCGGCGGATCAGCGCGCGCGACGTCCGAGTGCGTCGCAAGACGGAGGGGCGTCCGCCTCGAGGACGCTCTCGGGTGATCCGACAACGCGGCCAGGTGCCGTGGCTGTCGTCGCTCGCCTGCCGGGGGTGGCGGGACAGCCCTTGGCCCATGCCCGCGCTTCGCAGGGGCCGAAACCACATCGACAGCAGACAGCCATTCACTCCAAAGGCCCAGAAGCCGACCGCAGACGGAATACACAAACACCGCCACGCGAGCGTCACAGCACCTCCACACCATCTCGCTCTCGACATTTCAGCAGGTCAGAGATACTCGGATGGTCGACAGGATTCATTTTCCACATCCATAATCATCGACTCAAATCCGCTTTGATTCAGTGATAGCAATTTAAGCGAACCATCGATTCGGTCAGTGGTACGGTTATTTCTGAATCGATGATTCGAGCAGCCGCGAAGAGGAACAGGGGAACCACATGACCAGTGAGCATGCGGCGTACGACGTGATCGTCGTCGGAGGCGGAACGGCCGGCTGCGTGTTGGCTTCGCGCCTCTCCGAGGACCGGGAGGTACGGGTCCTGCTGTTGGAGGCCGGGACCTCGACCGCCTCCCTGCCGGACGCGGTGACGGAGCCGTCGGCCTGGCCACGCCTCGCGGCCACACCTGCCAGCTGGGGTGACAGGACAGTGCCCCAGCGCGCTTCCGGCGCACAGGTCGGCCTCCCCCGCGGCCGCGGTCTCGGCGGCTCGTCGGCGATCAACGCCATGGTGTTCGCCCGCGGACACCGCTCCAGTTACGACAGCTGGAGCGAACACGGAGCCAAGCGCTGGGCGTTCGACGACCTGCTGCCCTACTTCCAGCGCACCGAGACCGCCGTCAGCGGCGCCGAGAGCAGGGGTACGGCCGGTCCCCTGGTCGTCAGCCCCGCCTCACGGCCGAACGACGTCCTGCTCGCCTGCCTGGACGGAGCAGTCGAAGCGGGGCACCGGCACGCCCACGACATCAGCGGCGGCCTCGAAGAAGGCTTCGCGGCTGTGGACCTCAACATCGTCGACGGACGTCGGCAGAGCGCGGCGGACGCCTATCTGGCGCAGGCCCTCGACCGCCCGAATCTCCACGTCGTCACGGACGCCCTCGCACACCGGCTGCTGTTCAGCGGCAAGCGATGCACAGGCGTCGAGTACGGCGTCGGCGGCCGGGTCCACACCGCCAGGGCAGGTCGCGAAGTGGTCCTCGCGGCAGGCACCATAGGCTCTGCCCACCTGCTGCTGCGTTCGGGCATCGGCCCCGAGGACGACCTGCGTCAGGCAGGCGTGGACGTCTTCCACCCCCTGCCGGGCGTGGGCCGGAACCTCCACGACCACCCGCGGGCCAATCTCGTCTACCGCACGCGCCGGCAGGTGCCGCCGGCGCGCAACAACCACGGCGAGATCCTCGGTCTGCTGCGCAGCACCCCGGATACCGAAGGGCCCGATCTGCAGATCATCTTCATCGACATCCCCGTGCCCAACCCGATAGCACCCGTGGAGAACGGCTTCACCATCGGCGTCTCGCCCATGCGGCCGGGCAGCCGCGGTTCCCTGCGGATCACCTCGGCCGATCCGTACGCCGCGCCCCTGCTCGACCCCAACTACTTCGCCGAGGAAGAGGATGTCCGGACGGTCCTCTCCGGAATCGCGACAGCGCGCGGCATCGCGCGGTCGTCGTCGCTCGCCGAGTGGGGCGTGGAGGAGGTCGGTCCCGGACTCGGCGCCGTGGACGAACAGTCGATCAGCGACTACGCCCGGAGGCATTTCAGCTCCTACTGCCACCCGGTCGGCACCTGCGCGATGGGTGAGGACGAGGTGTCCGTGGTGGATTCCGAACTGCGCGTCAGGGGTCTCGACGGTTTGCGTGTGGCCGACGCCTCCGTGATGCCGTCGATTCCGTCCAACAACATCAACGCCACGGTCTACGCCATCGCCGAACGAGCGGCCGAACTGTTGCGCCACTCCTGAGTGCCGGTCGGGGCGCACCGTCGCCCACTCGAGGCTGGCGGCCGCTCGACAGGTCGCCGCCCCAGGGCCGCCCGGTGCCGGACCGCCGCCCCCAGGCGGCGGAATCGCCCCGGCGGCCCCAGGGGGCGAATGCCCAGGTGGTGTTCTGCTTCTTCTTGCCGGAGACGAAGGCCCGCCGTCCGGGCCCGCCTGCCTTCGGGCGGCGCACCTGGGTCTCGGCGCCGTCGATCCGCAACCGGATCCCCGCGGCCTCGGCGTAGGCGAACACGTCCGCCAGGGTCCGACGTCGCACGCCGGAGTGGTCGGGGACTGCGAAGCCACGCATGGCCGGCAACGGGCGGATCTCCCCGATGGCACGGGAGATCGTGGAGCGGGCGATGCCGAACAGCTCTGCGAGCGCGGCGTGCGGGAGCCCGGTGCGTAGGTGGACGAGGGTGACGAGCAGGCGGTCGGTGAAGACCAGGTGGTGCTTCGGGCCGGCACCGGCCTCCCGTTGCCGCTCGGCACCACGCCGCTCACGAAGCTCCGACTCGCACCGGGCGAGCCAAAGATCGGACAACTCTTCGATCAAATCGCCGAGATGTGCACGCGAGACGCCGCAGAAGGCAGTAAGGGTCAAGGCCGCACGGGCCCACTTCTTGGTCACACTCGAAGAACCTGCGGCCATAGCCACGTCATGGCTGCCCGCCGATGATCAATGGGTGTGGTTCTTCTGCGGGAATTGTCCGAGCTGGGAACTTCCCTGCCGAAGAGCAAACGCAGCCGGCGAAGCACCGGCCCGAGCATCAGGGCCTCGGCAGTCCGCCTACCCACCAGTCGTGCGGCTTGCCATCGTTGGCGATGCCGCGATTGCGCAGTGTCCCTTCGACGGTGAAGCCGAGCTTCTCGGCGACGGCACGCGAGCCGGTGTTCCCGGCCATGGCCCACCACTCGATGCGGTGGACGTCGAGCGTGGCCCAGCCCCAGTCGCACAGGGCCCGAGCGGCCTCCACCGAGTACCCACGTCCGCGCTGCTCCTTGACCGCCCAGTAACCGAGCTCCCAGACGCCGCGGCTGATGAGGGTCAGGCAGTACGAGCCGACCAGGGCGGCGGTGTCCTTGCGGAACGCGCCGAGCGTGTAGTCCTTGTCCTCGGCCCACTGGGCGGGCAGCTTCTCGCCGACGAGCTTCTCCGCGTCCGCACGCCGGTACGGCACCGGCACCGGCGTATAGAACTGGATGTCCTCGTCCTGGCAGGCTTCGTACACCGCATCCACGTCGGCAGAGGTGAAGGCCCGCAGCACCAGACGGTCAGTATCAAGAGTCACTGGATCCATCGCGGCAGTATGACCTCCATCAACAAGCGGCGACCAGCGAATATCCAGACCGGGCACCGCCCATCACCACACCCCCGGACTGGTCAACGGTCGTCGCAACACCCCCGATCAACTGCCCCCGAGACGGAGTTGCACCCACCATCAATCGCGGACCGAGCCGTTGGCTCTTCGGCCAGACGGAATGCCCACGGCGTGCCGGGTCTTCAACGTCGCCGATGAGAACACGTCGCCCAATCGCCCTCTCATGTAAGCGGCGCAGGGGAAGCGGGAGCGTTTTCTCGCCCGACCAGGTATCTTGCATCGCATGGAACCAGGTGATTCGACCAAGCAGGCCCGGGCAGCCGCCCAACTGCGCAAGGGCGTCCTGGAGTACTGCGTACTCGCGCTGATGCGGGACCGGCCCCGCTACGGCGTGGAACTCCTCCGCGCCCTGGAGGACTCCGGCGCCCTGGCGACCAGTCAGGGAACGGTCTACCCGCTGCTCTCCCGGCTCCGCCGCGACGACCTGGTCACGACCACCTGGCAGGAGTCCACCTCCGGACCACCTCGTCGCTACTACGCGCTCACCGACAGTGGCCGTGCCGCTCTCGACGAGTTCACCCGCGTCTGGCCCGGCTTCCGCAACGCCGTCGACACCTTCCTGACCACTCCGCCCCCCTCCACCGGAGACCCCGTATGAAGACCTCTGCCGACCCCGTACGCGACTACCTCACCGCCGTGGAGCGCGAAGCCTCCGCCCTGCCCGCCGACCGCCGCCAGGAGCTCCTCGCCGACCTCGCCGAACACATCGAGGTGACACGGGCCGAGCGCCCCGACGCCTCGATCATCGAGATACTCAGAGAACTGGGGGACCCCCGCACGATCGCAGCGACGGCGCTGGCCGAGACAGGGGCCGGGGTCGCCGGGGCATCGGCCACGAGCGGTGCCGGCACAGCCACCCGGCGCGGCAAGGTGCATCCCTTGGTGCCGCTTCTGATGCTCACCCTCTCGCTGCCCTTCGTCGTGATCTTCCCCGACCTCCCAGGGCCGCTGATCGGCGTCCTGTTCCGCATCGCCGGCGCGGTGCTTCTCTGCACCTCGGTGCACTGGACCGCCGTGCAGAAGACCACCGGCGTACTGCTCACCGCAGTCGTCCCGAGCGCTGTCATCGCCACCTGGAACCTTTCCAGCGGCGGCCCGGCCGGTGACACCACAGCTCTCCTGGCCAACCTGGCGATGCTCGCACTGCTGGTCGGCACGGCAGCATGGCTCTGGCGGGTCCGCCGCGCCTGAGACGTGTCCGCACCAGGTGGGAGGCGACTTCCCCGCAGCCGGTGCCGATCGCCCCGGGGCGGCCCGCAGATCGCGGCGGTCCCCGGACTCGGTGGCCAGCGAGCCCACAACGCGAGCCCCGGAAGCATCGGGGCCGCTCAGGGGACACCGGTCACGGATCACGCCGCTTTCGAACACCCGTCAGTAGACGTCGTCCTCCCGCACCAGCGTGAACAGACGCCCGGCTTCGACGTAGAGCCACACCAGAGTCAGGGTCAGGCCGAAGGCTGCTCGCCAGGACTCCTCGGCGGCGACGCCGAAGGTGACCCCGTCCTCGACCTGCCTGACATGCAGGGCAAGGAAACAGGCCCCCATGACGACGCCGAGGACACCGAGAGCGATGCCGAGAACACCGCTCCGGAAGCCCAGACCATCGGCACTCGTGCACATGGAGAACAGGAGATCAACCGCAGCGAGCAGGACGAGGCCCAGAGCGGCGCCACCGGCGAACCCGTGGAATCGCCGCGTCATACGGATCCAGTGCAGCCGGTATGCGATCAGCACACCGGCGAAGGCGGTCATCGTTCCGAGCACGGTCTGGACCACAACCCCGGCCGACATGTGCGTGGAGACGGTGTTGGAGACGACGCCGAGGAAGACACCCTGAACAGCCGCATAGGCGAGGACCAGGACGGACGGGACCCGGACCGTGCGGGCCTGGAGGAGCGTCAGGGCGCAGGCCACCAGAGCAGCCATGCCGGCGATGCCGTACGACACTCCCAGGTTCGTGGGGGCGACCGGCGGCACCGTCCACGACAGGACGGCCGTAAGCATCACGGTCATCAGGGCCAGGGCGGTACGCCCGATGACGGCGTCCATCGTCATCAGGGCGCCGACCGGCTGCGCCAGGAGGCCGTCCGAGAGTTCCCGGCCGGGAGCCGGCCCACCGCCGGGACGGGCTCCCTCCCGCCGACGAGTCGACATCTCGCCGACCGGGCCCCTTGCTGTCACCTTCCGCCCGCGCTCTCGGCGGAACTCCTGACGCGAGAGCACGGGATTGCTGCTCGTCAACGAACGCTGTTCCTCCACGTACATCGTTCATCGCCTTTCCTGCGTGCGAGGAGACCGGTCGAGGTCACACTTCGGTGTCCTGGGCGGATCCACCGAGGACCGCCGCAGATGATGTGGGACCTTTCGCGCCGAGGAGTCGGCCCGGTGCAGCGTCACACCTGTCGGCACTTCGCCCGGAACCCGGCGTCGGCCCGTCACAGGTCACCCACGTGCCACACGAACCGCGCCCGTCGGGTCCGCGCTGCACATCTTGCGCGGACAATGACTCTCGCACGGACCTTCATCACCGGTCAAGTAGGTGACAAACGCATCACCGCCTTGACTGGTGACACTCTGCGGTGCATTGTTGCACCAGTCAAGCAGTACGGCGCGTTCTGCCACTGACCCAGCGGAGGTTGACTGTGAGCACCGAAGGAACGACGGACAGCTCAGCGGCGGTACGTCAGGCCCGGTTCGGCCAACTGCCCGAGCGCATGCGCTACGAGGACATGGTCGAGGCGAAGCCGGCCGAGCCGGTTGGCAGGGCAGGCAGTTCGTACAACCCCGAGGGTTCGTGGAATTTCTTCTCCTGCCTCGCGGTGGATCTGGGCCTCTGAAGCTCGCAGCCGCAGCTCCGCCCCGCTCGACGACCGACGGGCGCCGGGAGCGGCGGATGGGCGGCGTTTCGTCCCGCGTCAGATTTTCTCGCACCGATCGTGAACCCTTCGGGCGTCCCCACCCGTTCCCATGATGAGAGACTCCTGCCGCCTGGCGTATTGGCTGGGCTTGGCGGCAGGTTGGGCGGCCGCTATCGCTTGGTCCCCCGCCTCGCGATGGCGGCCGCTGTTCAAGCCCCGTGCCGTCTCCCGGTGATACCGACCGGGAGACGGCACCGGCGTGTTCGGCCACGGGTCAGACACGCATCCGTCCGGTCGGCGTACGGCAGACGTAGAACCGTTCGGGGTCGCCCGAGCCAAGGCCGTGAAGAAGGTCCGCCGGGCCCCGTCCGGCCCGGCGGAGCAACCGCCGCATCGGCTGGTTGGACACGCTGGTCGAGCTGAGCAGCCCCGTTTCCGACCCACGCGCGCGGCGCACATCGACTGCTCCAGGGCCCACCGCACCGTCCGGGGCCCGGTCCGCAGCCCGGTCACTTCCCGGTGTCGGCACCAGCCCGCGTGACCAGGTGGTCAGCTGTGGTCGCTCCCCGCCCGGCTCCGGTCCCGGCCCTCCTCCGTGAGCCACTTCGCATGGTGCGTCATCGCCCACTTCCGGTCGACGTAGCCCGTGCGCATACCCGCCCTGGCCACCGGATCCCCGTACGCCTTCCGCATGTGGCCGATCAGGACGACGGTGATCGCCCAGGCCAGGATGTCGTGAACGAAGATCGCACTGGTTCGGGAGATGAGGGGCAGCAGCCCCATGAACCACATCAGCAGACCGGTGAACATCATGACCAGCACCGCCCCCGCGATCCATCCCGCGTAGATCTTCTGGCCCGCGTTGAACTTGCCCGCGGGGCGGGAAGCCGGGTCGGTGAGCCGTGTGCGGACCGCGCGGAGCCAGCGCCCGTCGTACGCGGCCCAACGGTTGATTCTGCGCAGGTCCGCGCGGAACGCCGGGGAGAGCAGGCCGAGGAGGAAGGGCGCCGGCAGCAGGATGCCGGACCACTCGTGGACAGTGATCATGAGGTGCCGCCGGCCCACCAACTGGGCGACAGGACCGAGGTACAGGCACGCCGCGGACACCAGGCACAGCAGCATCAGCCACCCGGTGGCCCGGTGCACCAGCCTCTCGGCACCGCTGAACCTGGCAACCCTGTCGGGGCGTTCAGGCTGCCTGGCCACCGCGCCGGTCCTCTCCGTCGAGCCAGCCGTCCACCGCATATCCGCGTTCCTCCCAGTAGCCGGGTACGACCTTGTCGGTGACCGAGATACCGGAAAGCCACTTGGCCGACTTGTAGAAGTACATCGGAGCCACGTACAGGCGGACCGGTCCGCCGTGCTCATGACTGATCGGCTTGTCCTGCATGTTCAGCGCCACCATGACGTCGGACCGCCTCGCCTGTTCCAGCGTCAGGCTCTCCGAATAGGCGCCGTCGAAGCAGGTGAACCTGATGGCCTTGCCTTCCGCCCGGACGCCGGCCGCATCCAGGAGGTCCGCCAGCTTCACCCCGTCGAAGGGCGTGTTCTCCACGCGCCATCCGTCCGTGCACAGCACGTCGTGCACGACGCGCGTGCGTGGCAGCGCGCGCAGCTCCGCCAGCGAATAGGTCTTCGGCCTGTCCACCAGGCCGTCGATCCTCAGCTCGTAGCTCGTCTCGTCCTTGCGCGGCACCGAACCGACGATGCTGTAGTACCGGAAACCCCCAGGACTGGGCAGCAGACCGGTGATCCCGGTCGCGTCGACCTGGGATGCCTTGGCGAGAGCGCCTTCCCAGCCCCGCTGCAGATACGGCGCGGTGGCCAGCGCCGCGGCACCGGCACCGAGCATGCCGAGCACCGCCCGTCGGCCCACAGGCGCACCATCAGCGGACTTGTCCGCCTTCCTTGCCATGTCCAGCCCCTTTTCTGGTGGTGCAGTGACGTTCTCGACCGTCCGCTCCGCGAGGCCGCAGGACAGCCACCCGTACGGGCGTGGCGGCGGGCCGGGCGGAGTGGGACGAGGGCGGATCACGGGTGCGACTGCCGCGGAGCTCGCGAGCGGCCGCAGCGCGCCACCTCATCACCTCTTTGAGTGGTGACGATAGTTGCATGGTCACTCATAACCAGTCAAGAAGGTGATGCACCGCGCGAGGGTCACCGCGCGGGAACCGAGAACGGGTGCGACCTCCAAGGGGGCACGACCTCGACCGACCCGTTCACGCGAGATGCCGCGTGACGTCCGCCGACTCGGGCCGTCACTTTCGCCCGAGAGCCAGGGATACCGGAACTCCTGCACGCATACACGCTGACGCTTCTTGCGGGTCGATAAGTCACCTGCCAAAATGGTGATATGAATCTCGACCATGTATTCGTCTGCGGAAGCCCGGCCCTGGACTTCGCCGCCACGCTTCGCGCCCGCCGGTCGTTGCGCTTCGAGATGTTCGTGGCACCCGACAGGCTGGATGCCTGGTTCCTGGAGTCCGGCATCGTGGACGCGATCTCCCCGGCCGAGCAGGCGGACGTCGAGGAGGCAAAGGAGCTGCGTGAGGCGGTCTACGAACTGGTCACCGCCCGTCGCCTCGAGGAGGAATTCCCCGCCGAAGCACTGACGGCGGTCAACGCGACGGCTCGCAAGCCGGCCGCCGCACCTCAGCTCACCCCTTCCGGCCGCTGGACGGAGGCGACACCCCAGCAAGCCCTCTCCACGATCGCGCGGCAGGCGGTCGAACTGCTCAGCGGGCCGGATGTACCGCTGCTCAAGGAGTGCGGAAACCCTCAGTGCACCCGCATCTACGTCGACCGTTCCCGGGGGGTACGCCGGCAGTGGTGCGGCATGGACTCCTGCGGCAACAAGATCAAGGCAGCCGCCTATCGCGCCCGCAAGAAGAGCGGACAGGCCGCCGCTTCGCACTGACGCCCGCCCCTGGCCGTCTCGGGCCCCCGGTCCGGCTCAGGCGGCCTCGACACCGGCCACGCTGCGCAGTTTGCGCAGCGCGTTGTGCTGGCGGGACTTCACTGTTCCCGTCGGCACTCCCAGGATGCCGGCGGTCTCCTGGATGGTGCGGTCGCACAGGTATATGTGCACCAGCACGGCCCGGTGCTCCGGGGAGAGCCGAAGCAGCAGTGGCTTCGCGACGAGCGAGTTGTGCACGGCGTCCGTGCCGTCGCGCACGAAGGCCGGGTCGTTGTAGGTCCCACCCACGACCTCCTTGCGCGCGTGCGGCTTGCGCACGAGGTCGATGACCAGGTGACGTGTCACGGTGAAGAGCCATCCCCGGACCGATCCCTCGGTACCGAGCAGACGATCGACGTTGCGCCAGGCTCGTATGGCGGTTTCCTGTACGACGTCCTCCGCGAGACCGCGGTCGCCGAGCATTCTCTCGGCGTAGGACACCAGCCCGTCCCGATGCTCTCTCATGATGGTCCCGAGCTGGTCCGACTGGTTAGCTGGCGTGGGGGGTGTAGCCATTGTCTGAGCCATTCTGGTTCTCTGTCGTGCCGCGAACGGAGGCCGGTGCAGCCCCCGCATCCGCACCCTAGACAGAGGCTGGTGCCAGAAAACTGCCGCTTTTGTGTCGCCGCGATGTCGCAAGTTCCGCACCGTGCCGCGGCGCCCGTGAGGCCGTCCGTCACTCGGTGCGGCACACCTCGGCCCGGAAGCGGCGACCGTGCCTCCGCTCGCCGGAACCGGGTTCCCGGGAAGGCGGGGCAGAGGAACGGGCAGCCTGTTCCCGGCCGCCCGGACCGCCCGACGAGTACCATGGTCACGCGGAGAATATGTATCCGAAATGGGTGCCGGGATGACCGCATCACGTGCACCGGTGACGCGATCCGATCGGACGCCCGAGGCATTGACCCCGGGAACGAACGCCGAGAGCGCCTACGTGCGCCGCGCACACCTGGAGCCGTTTCGGCCTTGTGCATATGTCTCGTCCCGCTGACGGACACACGACGGAATTCACATGAAAGCAGCATGCTCCACCCCGCTGAGCGGCTTGGAGGCGATAGCGGGCTTCGGTACACGCCACTGACGTGGGTACCATGCGCAACATCATCCACATTTATAGGGAGTGAACGGTTGTGCCCAGCCAATCAGCCGCCACGCTCCGCTCGCGGTACGTAGAACAAGCCGCGTCGGACCTGGAGCAGAATCGCCGCCGACAGCAGGAACTGAGCGAGAAAATCAAGATGTTGCAGCAGGAGGAGAGTCTCCTGGTCGACATCCTGAACCTGGCCAAGCGTTTCGAGCGGTCGTCGGACGCGCCGTCGTTGCCCGGACAGGCGCAGGCGGACACCGCCCGCGCCGGAACCGGGCCCGTGTCCGAAGCCGCCGAGCCGCTCGGTGGTGCGACCGGGCGTCCCGCGACGGACGCGGAGAGCCGGCCGCGCAGTGCCGAACCGAAGGCTGCCGGGCGGGGAAATTCCCGTCAGCCTCTTCTCGGACGTGTCCTGATGGATCTCCTCGGGACGCACGACGAACCGCGTCTCGCAAAGGAGTTGCGTGACGAACTCCTGGAGAAGCATCCGGATCGGACGCCGACTCCTCAGGTCGTGCGCAACACACTGGAGTCCCTTGTCGCGAAGGGCCGCATCCAGCGCCACAAGCAGAAGCGATCCGTGATGTATTCCCTCGTCGAGCGGGCCCCGCGAAAGATCGCGGCGAACCCGTCCGCGGACAAGAGCTGACGTTGCACGTGCATTTGCCTGCGGATTGAGGCGACGGCCGGCTCCCGGCCATGGCGTTGGGGGTGTCCTTGCCTCTCGCCTCGCCGGGGTCGGCCGAGTTCCCCGAAGGATTCACGCACAATCTCGGCGCGGAGCCATTCGGCCTGCGCCTTCCCGGGGTCCGCACGGGAGAGCCGACTGCGCACACGCACCCGACGCCGTGCGATTCCGGCCAGGGTGTCTCTGTGCGTCGACCGCGCGTGAGAAGGATTCTCCGCGACGCGTCCCGGAGAAACGGGCCGGTGTGCCGCGCGGATTCGGCGCGCATGACATGGATCACGCCCGAACGGCGAACTTCCACGCCCCGGCAGTCTCGTGTCGTTGTAGAAGCCCCTTCTACACGATGCGGAGCCCTCCATGAGCACCGATGCGATTCCGGCCTCTCCCGACCCGCTCTCTCCCGGCACCCACTCCTTCGATGTCGGTGGCATCACCCAGCGCTATCACGTGCACGGCAGCGGCCCGGTGTGTGTGGCCCACCCCGGAGGGCCCGGCATGCACTGGGCCTATCTGCGTGCACCCGCCCTGGAGAGGCACCTGACCATGGTCTACGTGGAGCCGATCGGGACAGGAGCTTCGGGGCGTCTCCCGTCCCACCCGCACGGATACACCCGAGACCGCTACAGCCGGTTCCTTGAGCTGCTGATCAACAATCTGGGCGTACGGCGGGTACACCTCCTGGGGCACGCGCACGGTGCGCTCGTCGCCGCCCATCACGCGGTGCACCGTCCCGCGCGGCTGGCGGGCGTGGTGCTCCACGAGGGAGCGCCGGCCTCCGCGAGCGACGCGGTGCGGACCACCTGCGTCTCCGGGCTCGACGAGGACCTCACCCCGGACACCACCGACGATCGCGTCTCCCTGAAGGGCCTGACGGTTCCGGCGCTGGTCATCGTGGGCAGCCCGGACGTCAGCCGTGGTCCTGGCTGGGGCAGGGAGGTCGCCGAGGTGATACCGGACGCGCGGCTGTTGGTGCTGGAGGACAGCGCGCGCGTGGAGCACATCGGGGAAACAGCGTCGTTCACGCGCGCGGTCCGCGATTTCGTCCAGGATGCGCCCACCCGCTAGTGCTGCTCCGCGTTAATTCGTGGAGGGGTGTTGGTCAGGCGGGCTGGTCGCCGAGGTAGAGGTAGCAGGCGCAGTCGAGGCAGTCTTCTGGGCTGCCGAAGGGCAGTCCGGTGGGCAGGAAGTTGTCCTCGTACTTGTCTCGGCTGGCCAGGTACAGGGCGAAGCCCCAGGTGTGCAGCACGCCGGTGAAGCGCAGGCGGCAGAGAGGGATCTGCTCGCCGTCCTTCAGTTCGCCTCTCACGTAGGCGAATCCGGTGCGGAAGCGGACCTCCACGCGGGCCAGGTGCGGCCAGCGGTCCTTCGTGCGGGCGTTCAGGCGAACGTGCAGGTGGTGCTGCATCGAGTCGGGTGGGTTCTTCGGCACGACCCCATCCTGCCCGGTTCGCAGCCGAGCCGCCATGATCATCGATCATGGACGTAGGCAGACAACCGGGCGGAGCGGTCGCGGCGGTTGCCCTGACCTTGGGGGAGACCGTGCGCAGGCCGCTGGAGCGGCTGGTCGCGTCAGCGAAGGCGCAGGTCCGTGAAGTCCTGCGGGCCCGGATCGTGCTCGCTGCCGCCGACGGCCTGGCCAACGCGGAGATAGCGCGCGAGCTGGACCTTGCCGTCAACACGGTGCGCAAGTGGCGCGGCCGCTTCGCCGAGCACGGCGCAGAAGGCCTGAAGGACGCCGGGCGCCCGGGCCGCCCCACAGCACCACAGCACCACAGCACCACAGCACCACAGCACCACTGACGAGCCTGCACCAGACCCGGGCCACCGTAAGCCACTACAACCGGCGCGGCGACTCCCTGCCTACCCGCCTACGTCCCTGGCGACAACCCGAGCAGAACCGACCGGACGAACCTGACGGCGCCGAACCCCGACGACACGTCTGCGCGTACCTCAACCCGGGCCTCGGGACCACCGGCTCACCCCCGGCGGCAGGCGCGTTGTACCGTCCACTGGCCGGAAGTTGAAACATCCGGATGGTCTTGGGTCACTTGAGCAGGGAAATAGCGATGACGCGGATACCGTTCAGCGGCGAGGTTTTGATTGATCACCGTCAATTGTACGTGGAGAGTGATCCGGACAGGTTCGACGTCGGTCTTCACGACGCTTTCGCAGGCCAGCAGGCCGGGTTGTGCGGCGCGGTCACGCCGGGATTCATGTTCCTCACGACGGGTCTCCGCTATGGCGACGTGGGGTTCACGGTCGAAGTACACGAAGGATCACCACTGTTGGATCTGTCGTGGGAGGAGATCGTGGAGGTCTCCTTTCGGCCGTTGTCGCCACGCACCGAGCTTCTGACCTGGTCGGGAGAAACGGTGTGCGACCTCGGCCTCCAACAGATCGACTACCGGGTCCGATACTGCGCCTCCGGGATGGAGGAAGCGGCGGCGGCAGACGACCGGGGGGACGACGAACCACCGCTGGACCGTTACCTCCTCCAATTCTGGCCGGCTCCGCCGCAGCCTGCCCGGGTGGTCAAGCAGACCACCGAGGTGGCCGCCCGCTGGCACCGAATGAGGCAGGGACTGTCCGAGGAACAGGAGGAGGCGGAGCGCCTGGCCTGCGAGGAAGCAGAGTGGGGTGGCCGGCCGCCGAGCGAGGCCCTTCGGCGTATCGAGAGGGAAGTCCGCGACGGTGTTCTGAGGTTTGATCCGACGTTGGTGCACGCAATCGACGTGGCAGGAGCCGAATGTCAGCGTGCCGTGGCCGGGCTGGTGGCCCGGAGCGCCTGTACCGTGGCCGGCATCGCGGAGCTGGACTGGGTCGCGCCAGCGCTCAAGGACCTGGAACAGGTCCGGCCGTTGTCGGCGCCCTTCGACGACGACGAAGGAGCGTGGGAACTGGTTCGCACGGACCGGCGTGTCCCATGGCGCACGGCGCGTGAGGCCGTTCCTCCGTCTCAGCGGCCCAGTTCGGACCAGAGCGTGATATTCCAGCCTCACTTGGCTCTTGCCGTCGTGTTCGCCGCGGCGCAAGAGGATCCGCTCAGAGCCGCCCTCCGCGCCGTGTCCAGCGGAATCACCACTTTCGGTGAGGCATACCGGGATCTTCTCGACGAAGTGTGGGCTGCACTCCCGGAACGGGATCGCAGCCGGCCTCGGCCAGGCGCGTCCGGATGCACGACCCCATCCTGCTCGGTTCACAGCCGAGCCGCCATGATCATCGATCATGGACGTACGCAAGCAACCGGGCGGAGCGGTCGCGGCGGTTGCCCTGACCTTGGAGGAGACCGTGCGTAGGCCGCTGGAGCGGCTGGTCGCGTCAGCGAAGGCGCAGGTCCGTGAAGTCCTGCGGGCCCGGATCGTGCTCGCTGCCGCCGACGGCCTGGCCAACGCGGAGATAGCGCGCGAGCTGGACCTTGCCGTCAACACGGTGCGCAAGTGGCGCGGCCGCTTCGCCGAGCACGGCGCAGAAGGCCTGAAGAACGCCGGGCGCCCGGGCCGCCCCAAGATCTGCGACGACCGGGTCCGCGAGGCGATCGTGGCCGCCGCAACCAGCGCGCCGACGCGCCCGGCGGCCACCTGGACCCACCGGGCGATCGCCGAGCGGGTCGCGAGCGCCGTCTTAGCGGCGATTTCGCCTTCCCAGGTCGGACGTGCTGGACAACGGCTCCTCGCACACCGCCAAGCACACCAAGGTGTGGTTCAAGGCCCATCCGCGCTGGACAGCGCACTTCACCCCGCCCCACGCCTCCTGGCTCAACCAGATCGAACTGGTCTTCTCCGCCCTGACCCGCAGCGTCCTGCGACATGGCGACTTCACCAGCCGCGACGACCTCATCGACAAGCTCGACACCTACGTCATCAACCGCAACGAGACCGCGAAGCCCTTCCGCTGGACCTACGAGGGCACCCCACTCAAGGAAGCAGCCTGACCAACACCCCTCCACGAACTAACGCGGAGCAGCACTAAACCGGGAGACACACAGCTCAAGGAACCGACCTTGCACCGAGTACGCCGGGTCTGCGCGTCCGGTCATCCGACTGCGCAGACCGTGTGGCCCGCCCGCTTCGCCACCCCGGCCGTCGCTTCTCTCGCCGCTCCGGCACTCAGCCGGGAGCGGCCCCCGGTCGGGCTGATGGGGTGGCCCGTGGCCCGGTGCGCGCGCGTCGCCTGACAGACGTAGCGCCCGGAGGAGAGGGTGACCCGTCGCCAGTCGGCAATGGAGGGACCTATGACAGTCGGCCGAATCGGGATGGTCGTGCACGCGGGACGCAAGGAGGCCGTGGCCGCCTGTCGGAGCGTTCGCGCCTGGTGCACGGAACAAGCCGTGCAGTGCACCGACATCGATGTGTGGCAGGACAGCGGCCGGCACAGCGCCCGGGAGGAGATCGAAGCCGCCGGCGACCCCGACCTGATCGTCACCCTGGGGGGCGACGGCACCTTCCTGCGCGGTGCGCGACTGGCCTCCGAGAACGATGCGCTCGTACTGGGGATCGATCTGGGCCGCGTCGGGTTCCTGACGGAGGTGTCGGCCGCGGCCGTGCGCTCGGCGCTCGACGCGGTCCGCGACGGTGACCTCGAGATCGAGCGGCGCATGCTGCTGACTCTGCGTGCTTCCCGGCCGCTGGAGATCCCGCCGGAGATGGACACGCTCCTCTGTTACGGCCGAGGCCCTCTCCTGCCTCCGCCCCGGGTGCGCGACGACTGCGAGACCGGCAACGAGTGGGGAGTCGCGCTGAACGTCACCGCGCTCAACGACGTCGTCCTGGAGAAGCTCGCCCGGGACCGGCAGGTCTCGGTCGGCGTCTACCTGGCCGGCCGGCTTCTGGCGTCGTACTCCGCCGACGCACTGCTGGTCGCCACACCGACGGGTTCGACCGCCTACAGTTTCGCCGCGGGCGGCCCCGTCGTCTCACCCCGCGCCGAGGGGCTGATCTTCACACCGGTCGCTCCGCACATGGCCTTCAACAGGTCGGTCGTGGCTGCCCCGGATGAGCCCATCGCCCTGCGGCTGCTCGAACGCTCGGGCCAGGCCGCGGTCAGTGTCGACGGACAGCTGCGCGGCGTACTCGATCCGGGCGACTGGATCGGCGTCTATGCCGCCCCTCAACGGCTTCGCTCCGTGCGACTGGGACCGATGGACTTCTACGGGCGTCTGCGCGAGCGGATGAACCTCACCGACGCTCCCGCCGCTCTCGCCGACGGGGAGGCTGCTCCGCTGTGGCCACAGACGACGCCTCCACCCCCGGATCTGGCACACCTGGCGATGCCGACCTATCCGGCAGCGCGGTGACCGAGGCCGCCGATGCCCACATCCCCGGAAGACGGCACGTGTTCACTGATGACCCAAAGGAGTGGTCCACCGGCCTTACGGCGCAGGGAGCGGGCATGTCGGCCACCGCCTGGTATTGAATTTCTTCCTACTTACAGAAGATGACTGGGTTACCCACCCGCAGGAGCGGAGCACCTGTCGCGAGAGAGCTCCTCATCTGAGAAACAGGTGCGGCCGTGCGGTTCAGGAAATGGTTCGAGCGCCTCCGTACCAAGGAGAAGGAATCGCGGGAGCGGCCGGAGGCCGGACCGGCCGCCGACCTGAGAGCCACTGCGCAGTCGCCGTATCCCGCACCTCGTGCGCGTGTCAGGCCTGAGCCCGCAGCGACCGTGATCCCGTGGGGGCTTCGCGTGGCGGCGGAGGCCGGGTGGCGCCTTCTCATCATCGCGGCGGGCCTGTGGGTGCTCGGTCAGGTCATCAGCGCTGTCCACGTCATCGCACTCGCGCTGGTCGCAGCGATCCTCATCACAGCGCTTCTCCAGCCGACGGTGGCCCGCCTCAACCGACACGGCGTGCCCCAGGGATTCGCCACGGCTCTGACGGCGCTCTGCGGTTTCGTCCTGCTGGCCCTGGTGGGATGGTTCGTCGTCTGGCAGGTGATGGACAACTTCGACGATCTGTCCGGTCGGCTCGAGGACGGCGTCGACAACCTCAAGCGCTGGCTGGTCGACAGCCCTTTCCACATCACGGAAAAGCAGATCGACAGCGCCACGGACAGAATCGGCAAGAGCATCAGTTCCAGAACCGGGCAACTGACCGACGCCGGCATCCAGGGCTTCACTCTTGTCCTGGAACTGCTCGCCGGAGTCCTGCTGACCCTGTTCTCCACGTTGTTCCTGCTCTACGACGGGGCACGCATCTGGGCCTGGAGCCTCAGGCTGGCTCCCGCCGCTACCCGCCCGGCGCTCCACGGTGCCGGACCGCTTGCCTGGCACACCCTGACCGCGTACGTCCACGGCACCGCCGCCATCGCGTTCATCGACGCGGCCTGTATCGGCCTGGGAATCTACATCCTCGGAGTCCCGCTCGCCCTGCCGCTCGCCGTCATCATCTTCGCCGCCGCGTTCGTACCGCTGGTGGGAGCGGTGGTGTCGGGAGCGCTGGCCGTCGTTGTCGCCCTTGTCGCCGAGGGCGTGTTCAAGGCGCTCCTGGTCCTGCTCATCGTGCTCGCCGTGCAACAGCTCGAGGGTCACATCCTCCAGCCGTTCATCCTCGGCCACGCGGTACGCGTGCACCCTCTGGCAGTCATCCTCTCGGTGGCCGCCGGTGGCTTCGTGGCGGGCATCGGCGGCGCCGTCGTCGCGGTGCCGCTCGTGGCCGTGGCCAACACAGTGATCACCTATCTGGCCCGCCACGGCGACCGGTCGGACACCCCGGCCGCCCCTGGAAGTCCGGGCGGTTCGAGCCTTTCGTCTGGATCAGACCCGGCGAGCCCAGCATGATCCGAACGAGAGGCCCTTCCGACGACGCGCCGAGGAGGCGTGGCTGCCGTCCCGCGCCCGCAAGGGAGTACGGGACAGCCCTTACCCGCCGTTCAGCGCCCCGTCACGCTTCCGCGCGCTTCGGCAGCTTCCACCCGGGGCGGGGGAAGTGGCAGGTGTACCCCTCCGGGTACTTCTGCAGGTAGTCCTGGTGCTCCGTCTCGGCTTCCCAGAAGTCACCGGCCGGTACGACCTCGGTCACTACCTTGCCGGGCCACAGACCCGAGGCATCCACATCGGCGATGGTGTCCTCGGCGATGCTTCGCTGCTCGTCGTCGAGATAGAAGATGGCGGAACGGTAGCTCGCGCCGATGTCGCCGCCCTGCCGGTCCTTGGTGCTCGGGTCGTGAATCTGGAAGAAGTACTCCAGGATGTTGCGGTAGTCGGTCACCGCGGGGTCGAAGACGATCTCGATCGCCTCGGCGTGGTTCCCGTGATTGCGGTACGTCGCGTTCGGCACATCGCCGCCGCTGTATCCCACGCGGGTTGCGGTGACGCCGGGGAGCGCGCGAATCAGGTCCTGCATTCCCCAGAAGCAGCCCCCGGCCAGCCATGCCTTCTGTTCAACGTCGCTCATAGCCTGTATCTCTCTTTCAACTCAGGACAATCGATGGTGGACAGCACGAAGAGCCGACCCCGCCGGATCAGCTCGGACCGTGGTCACGCTTCACGGTGACGTCGCTGGAGCACCGGGGACGAAGTCCGTGACCCCGGGGCCGTACCCGAACGACACCATCGTCTCCGCCCAGGCAAGCACGAGGCCGGGGTCGGCCCACCCGTCTCCCCCGTCCGCGCGGATCCAAAATACTCCCGCAGTCCGTTGGCCCATGGGGTGTTCGCCCGGCGGTGACACGGAGCGGGCGCCCTGGGGGCGGCTTCGCAAGCACCACATCTGCGACCAGTCCCTCCGAACCGGCATCGCACGAGAAGCCGTGATCGGACTGCTCTCCGGTCAAAGCCCGGGAGGCGCCGAATATTCCGCGCCCGGTGCCCGGCGTTCACCCGTGGGCAGATGAGACAGACGCGTCACACGACCCCGTAGATGCGCATGGCCCCGAGTTGCACTCCATCGAATACGGGAGTCCACCACCCCCGTCCCCGAACGAAGCAGGAATCGGAAGAATACGGTTCCGCGACGGCCCGGTTGCGACGTGGGCCTCGCGAGCGGGCCGAAGCGCCGGGCGCGGGTTCACCCCAACAGGTTAGTCCCGCCGTCCGTTGCCGTCATGTCGGCCGTATCCGAGGGTCGCTCGGACCGAGCGACCTGTCGCCGGGCCGCGCGCCGGCTCGGCTTCCCGGGCCCCGGCCGACCGCGGCTCGCGCAGAGGGTCGTGCCGCTGCGTCATGTGGCGATCTCACGCAGGGCCACCGCGAGCTTCGTGAGATCGAGGCCGGTCAGGTGATCGAGGAAGTGACGGCGGACGGCGGCCAGATTGGTCGGCCACGCCCCCTCCAGGCGTTCGAGGCCCGCCGGGGTCAGGATGGCGTTCCACCCGCGGGCGTCGTTCGTCGCCCTGACCCGCTCGAGCAGCCCTTGGCTCTCCAGCCTGGTAGCCAGCCGCGTCATGCCGCTCAGCGACATCTCGACCGCGGCGGCGAGATCACTCATACGCAACTGCTGTTCGGGAGCCTCGGACAGGTTCGCCAGTGCCAGGTACTCCACGAGGGAGATCCGCTGTTCCCGCAGCATGTCGGCGTCGATCGCACGAGGCAGCGCGTAGATGACCCGGTTCAGCGACCGTACGACGGCCTCCTCTTCTGCGTTGAGGGGCTGGGGCGCCCGCTCAGCGGGGTTCGAATGCTGTGCGATATGTGACATGGTCCCACTTTACTTGCTCAACGAAGAATTTGATCGCTCGCGAACCTCTGATTTACGCGCCTCGGCCGGGCCGGGCCGGGCCGCCGCGCATGATCACGCTCAGTGGGGGGGGCTGACTCGCCTGTGGGGGCCGCCTGGAGAGGCGGCCCCCACAGGCCGTTGGAACGATCGAGCCGACGCGTGAACGGTCAGACAGCGCGGAGCGGGGCGAGCGCCGCACTCCATGCCTGGACCTGGTCCAGCGTGGCGTTCAGCGCGTCGACCTGGTGCGCACCCGGCTTGAACGTGCTGAAGTTCTCGAAGTCGGTGAACAGCGACAGGGCGACCTGCGCACGCACGTCCGCCATCTGCAGCTCGGCCGAGATCAGACGCAGGTGCTCCACGGCACGCGAACCACCCAGCGAGCCGTAGCCCACGAACCCGACGGCCTTGTTGTTCCACTCCGCGTACAGGAAGTCGATCGCGTTCTTCAGCGCGCCCGACGTCGAGTGGTTGTACTCCGGCGTCACCATGACGAAACCGTCGAAGGACGCGATCTTGCGGGCCCACTCCTGCGTGTGCTGCTGCGCGTACTGCCCCATCGACGGCGGCATCATCTCGTCGAGGTGCGGCAGCTTGTAGTCCAGCAGATCAACCAGCTCGAACTCGACGTCCGTGCGCTGCGAAGCGACGTCGTACACCCAACGCGCCACCGCCTCGCCGTTCCGGCCCGGGCGGGTGCTACCAAGGATGATACCGATCTTGAGCATGCGAATACCCTTCGTGAATCATTGCCGAAGCGCATTGTGCAACGCGCTTCTCCATGAAACATAACGCGACATGCTTGCACAGTCAAGTACATTTCGGGAGGCATCTCCTCCCGGTCCGGTCTTGAAGGACCGCCACCGAGGGGGCGGGCGCTCCGGCATGCCCCGTCAGTGCCCGACGGCGTCGCGCTCCGTCCCGGCATTGCCGGTCATGCCTTGACCCATACGGATTACATGGCCCGGCATAGAATGCCCCAATGCCCACCAAGCGTCCTTACGCCTCCCCCCTGCGGGAACAGGCGGCCGCACGAACTCGCGAGCAGATCCTGCTGCGAGCGACAGAGCTGTTCGCAGAACGCGGATATGGGCTGGTGACCGTCGCGGACATCGCGTCCGCCGCCGGGGTGTCCCCCAAAACGGTGTTCGCCAGCACGGGCAGCAAGGGCGACATCCTGGACCGGATCGTCGATCAGGGTGTGGCGGCGTCCGGCTACGAACAGGCCGTCCGGGAGATACTCGAACAGCGGTCACCGAGAGCGGTGCTCGAGGTCCTGGCCCGCGGCACCCGGGCCGGCAACGAGGAGCACTTCTGCGTGCACGAGGCGATCCACAAGGCTCTCCCCGTCCACGAGAACGGAGACGCCCTTCGGCGGCGTGCCACCGCTGCCTACCGTGACGCCCTGCTCGCCGTCGCACGCCACCTTCACGGGCTGACTCCCGCGCCGTCCAGCGCCGAGCCGGAGACCGCGGACCTCCTGTGGTTCTGGTTCGGCCCCGGTGGCTGGCGCTCGCTCGTGGTCGAGAACGGCTGGTCGTGGGACCGCACCGAGGAGTTCCTCGTTCGTACGGCGACCGCCACGCTGTACCGGCGCCCGTAAGCGACGCCCCGTCACGCGTACACGGCCGGGCCCGCAGATCCTGGCTAGAGTGACTCAGGGGCCACCGGGCGACGCTCCACTCGCTGTCGACGCCCCCCGCCTTCCTCTCATCCGTGCGCGTCCGCGCCTTCAGCGGCGCGGGACGTGCCGCTGAAGGCGCGGAGGTGCCTCGCAGAGAACAGGAGTCCGGCAGTGAGCGATGTCGTCGAGGAAGTCCTCGCACGTTGGAAAACCGCGTTCGACAGCCATCGGCCGGACCAGATGGCGGACCTGTTCACCCCGGACGCCCTGTTCCAGGGCTTCGGCCCGTCCGTTGTCACCGGCCGCGACGCCGTGCGCTCGTACTACCGGACCGTCGCGGACGGCCGACGTGCCGATGTCGTCGTCCTCCACAGCTACACGATCGCCGCGGACATCACCGGCGGCTTCGCCGATGTCTCCGTCACCGGCGCCTCGAAGCCCGAGGTGAGGATGCGCATGTCCCTGGTCGTGCAGCACGGCGACGAGGGCTGGAAGATCCGTCAGTACCACGTCTCGCGCATCTCGGCGCAGGACTGACGGGCGCCCCCGCCGCATGCGGGGGTACGGCGCACGGCGACGTACAGGTCAGCCGGTGGTCAGCACCATCCGGAAGCGGGCTGAACCCGAGAGCATCTTGCGGTAGGCCGCGTCGGTCTCGGCCAGTGGCATCGTCTCGACCACGGGACGAATGCCGTGCAGTGCGCTGAACTCCATCGCGTCCTGCACGGACCGCGCGGTCCCGGAGGGGTGCCCCCGCAGGACGCGGCCGCGCAGAATGATCTGAAGCGGACTGATGTCGAAGTTTTCCGGCGAGACTCCGATGACCGTGAGCTCGCCTCGGTGGCTCAGGCCCTCGACCGTCGCCGAGATGGCCTCCGAACTGCCGGCGGTGGCGAGGACGACCTTCGCGCCTCCCAGAGCCTGCAGGGCGTCGGCGACCGGTGTTCCGGCCGTGCTGTCGATGTAGTGATGGGCCCCTAGTTCCCTGGCCAGGTCGCCCTTCTCGGCGCCTCGGGCGATGGCCACGGTCTCGAAGCCCATGGCCCTCGCGAACTGCACACCGAGGTGGCCGAGCCCACCGAGTCCCAGGACCGCCACCAGGTCACCGGGGTCGGCGGAACTGCGCCGCAGCCCGTCGTAGGTCGTGACGCCGGCACAGGCCATGGGTCCCGCCTCGGCGGCCGAGAGAGCGTCGGGGATGCGCGCCAGGGCGTCGATCGGCGCGATCATGCTCTCGGCGTACCCTCCGTCGTATGCCCAGCCGGGGATCTTGATGTTGTCGCAGACCATGAAGTCGCCCTGCCGACACGGAACGCAGTATCCGCAGCTCCCTCCGAACCACCCCACTGTCACGCGGTCTCCCACGTTCCATTTCTGTTCCTGCGCCCCCTCCCCCAGCTCCGCGATGCGACCGGCGACCTCGTGCCCCGGAACCAGCGGGAACTGCACCCCGGGGAGGCCGCCGGTGACGAACACGTCGTCGCTGTGGCAGATCCCGCACGCTTCGACGGCCAGCCGTACGTGCCCAGGGCCCGGATGCGGAGTCTCGCGGTCCACGATCTCGAAATTGCCGTTCGGGGTGAGGACCTGCGCGGCTCGATAGGTATTCATGAATGTCTCCGAACTCCGGCTGCGGCGGCCCGCGGGGCGGCCGCAGGCCGATGACGAGAAGGCGGGGCCGGAATCGAATCCGGACCACCGTGGCTCTCGACCGCCGACTATCGGGCGGCGGCCCTTCGCGCGGGCAATCGCCCCCTCCCTCGGGTTCGAAACGAGAGCATCTCCATACCACCACCGCATGGTCCACCGGGCAACAGATGCTGCCCGAGGTCCCCTTTACCGCGCGGCAAAGGGACCTCGGGCTCGCGAAAAGCCTCCTGTTCCGCGAAGGGTGTCCACGATCGGCGCGAAAGGGGTGGCACGATGCCACATCGCTCCGGCTGGTGGCGCCTCGCCTCGCGAGGTACGTTCGAGAAAAGCCGGACACGCCGTGGCGGGCCCGGCAACTGTGCGGTTCGCGAGGTGTTGTGCCGCTCAAGATCGACGGGTCGACCGCGCCTGTCAGGGCGCCGATCGAGGACTGGGGAGTGGTCCGGCTGCGGATGCGGTGTCGGTCCACGCCGGAGACGCCCACTCGGAACGGCCCTCCCCCACCTCCTTGCCGCCTCGATCACCGGAGGCACTGATGGGCAGCAAGCCGGACCGATCCCAGGATCTCGCCGACCAGATCGTCGTGGTGATCGGCGCGAGTTCGGGGATGGGCCTCGAGACCGCGCGCCAAGTCCGGGCGGCCGGAGGCCAGGTGGTGATGGTCGGACGCGACCGAGAGCGTCTGGACCGGGCCGCGGCGGAGATCCAGCCCCTGAGCACGGCAACGCTCGACGCCGGTGACACCGACCGCGTCCGGCGCTTCTTCGACGAACTACCCCACACGGTCGACCACGTCATATCGACGGCAGGCGGACCGTCCTACGCGCCTCTGGCCGACATGGACCTGACCGAGACCAGCCAGCACTTCGGCGAGCGCCTGGCGATGACGCTGGGTCTGGCGAAGTACAGCCAGGGCAGAATGCGGGACGGGGGAACGCTGTTGTTCATCGGCGGCACAGGGGGCCGGAGGCCGGGTATCGGCAGGTCGGTCACCGCGGCCCTGACCGCGGCGCTCCCGGCTCTCACCGCGAACCTCGCGCTCGAACTGGCGCCGGTCCGGGTGAATCTCATCGCCGCAGGCTTCGTGGACACGCCCCTGTCGGCCTCGCTCCTGGGCGATCAGATCGAGGCGCGACGTGCGGAACTGCGTGCCTCGCTCCCCATCCGGCGGGTCGTCGGCCCTCAGGACGTCGCGTCTCTCGCCGTACACATCATGTGCAACGAAGCATTGACGGGCGCGACCTACGACATCGACGGTGGCCAGCAGCTGTTGCCGAACTGACCGAATCGGTTCAGAGGAATAGTTATTCCCTCACGGTCCCGTCATGTCGGCCGGTATGTCGCAATTCGGCTTACGAGTGGCGGCGTTACGGCCGGGCAGTATCGTGGTGATTCGTGGCCGACCGACCCATTTCACCATGGGTGCTTTCGAGCGCCCGCAAAGCGATGTGCGTTTTCGTTCGGCCATTCACAGGTGCAATAGTCGCAGGCGGGACAGAAAGGCTCCACCGTGGACATGAAACTCGAAGTCGTAGTGATCCCGGTTGCGGACGTCGACCGGGCGAAGAGCTTCTACTCCGGATTGGGGTGGCGGCTGGACGCCGACGTCGCCGGCGACGACGGCTTCCGGGTGGTACAGCTGACGCCTCCGGGCTCACCCTGCTCGGTGATCTTCGGCGATGGAGTCAGCTCGGCAGCACCCGGATCGGCCGAGGGCCTGCACCTCGTCGTATCGGACATCGAGGCGGCACGGGCCGAACTGGCGGGGAACGATGTCGCGGTGAGCGAGATCTTCCACGACGCCGGCGGAGTGTTCCACCACGCGGGCACGAAGGCCCGGCTCCCCGGCCCGGACCCCGAGCGGACGAGCTACGGATCGTTCGTCTCGTTCACCGACCCGGACGGCAACGGCTGGACGGTGCAGGAGATCACGAAGCGCCTCCCCGGGAGGTGACACCGTGAGCTGACGCCGCCATCGCCACGCGTCGCACGGAGGCAGCCGGCCCGCACATCGGGCCGGCTGCCTCCGTGCGATCCCGTTCGCGGCCGTGTCAGAGGTCAGAGCTGTTCGTCGAGTTGCTGCCCGGGACGCCCCGGATAGCGGCCCGGTGGCTGCTCCGGTGGGCGGCGGCGGCGACCGTCCGGCACCGGACGGCTCGTCGCTGATCCGGTGGTGAGCGTGAGCACCTCGCCGTGATGACGGATCGTCAACGGCGGTCCGTCGAGCAACGTGTAGGTGGCCGAGCGGGCGTCGATCTCGACGCGGACGCAGCGGCCCCAGATCCTGATATGGAAAGCGAGCCGGCTCAGCCTCTCCGGCAGGCGGGGCATGAACGACAGGTCGTCACCGTCGTGGCGCATCCCGCCGAAACCGCAGACGAGAGCCATCCAGGTGCCCGCGAGGGACGCGATGTGCAATCCGTCGCGAGTGTTGTTCTCAAGGTCGTTCAGGTCCATCATCGCTGCCTCGACGGCATAGTCGTAGGCGAGCTGTGAGTGGCCGACCTCGGCCGCGATCACTGCCTGGCAGCAGGCGGAGAGCGAGGAGTCACGCACGGTGCAGGATTCGTAGTAGGCGAAGTTGCGTGCCTTGTGCTCCGCGTCGAAGGACTCCCCGCACGTGTACATCGCCAGCACCAGGTCCGCCTGCTTCACCACCTGCTTGCGGTAGATGTCGAAGTAGGGGAAGTGCAGCAGCAGGGGGTACTGGTCGATCCGGGTGGAGGAGAAGTCCCACGGCTGGTGCCGCGTGAACCCCGCATGCTGCTCGTGCACTCCCAGCTCGTCGTCGTACGGCAGGTGCATCTCCGCAGCAGCCTCTCGCCACGACGCCGTCTCCTCGTGGTCCACCCCCAGCGCGGCTGCCTCGTGGGGGTTGCGTTCGGCTGTCTCGGCACCCCAGCGGAGGTTCCTGCCCGCCATGAGATTCGTGTAGGTGTTGTCGTCCGCGATCGCACTGTACTCGTCCGGCCCGGTCACACCGTCGATGTGGAACGTCCCGCCGCTGTCGTGATGCCCGAGGGACATCCACAGGCGAGCCGTCTCCACCAGGAGCTCAAGTCCGCACCCCCGCTCGAACTCCGCGTCACCGGTGGCGGAGACGTAGCGGATCACGGCGTCCGCGATGTCGGCATTGACGTGGAAGGCTGCGGTGCCCGCCGGCCAGTAAGCGCTGCACTCCGAACCTTCGATGGTGCGCCAGGGGAAGGCCGCCCCGCGCAGGCCGAGTTGCCGTGCTCGGTCGCGCGCCTGGGGCAGGGTGCTGTGCCGCCAGTTCAGCGCCTCGACGACCGCGTTGGGCGAGGTGTAGGTGAGCAGCGGCAGCACGAAGGTCTCGGTGTCCCAGAAGGAGTGGCCGTCATACCCCGTACCTGTCAGCCCCTTGCTGGGAATGGCACGCTGCTCGGCGCGGGCGCCGGCCTGCAGCACGTGGAACAGGGCGAATCGCACGGCCTGTTGCAGTTCCTCGTCACCCTGTACCTCGACGTCGGACCTGGCCCAGAAGTCGTCCAGGTACTCCCGCTGCTCGTCGATCAGACCCTGCCAGCCCGTGGTGGCAGCCGCGGCGAGCGCGGCTTCGACCTGGTCCCGCATCGCTGGGAGCGACCGGACGCCGGACCAGCCGTAGCCGACCGTCTTCTCGACCCGGAGCCTTTCGCCCGGGGCGAGTTCCGACGTGACGGTGAGCCGGGCGACGTCGGCGTTGCTCTCGCTGCTGGTTCTCGTCCTCGCGGGCCCGTCCACGGTGTGGTCGGCCGCCGCCGCCACTCTCAGGCCACTGTTGTGGGTGCAGTGGATCAGTCTCAGGCGCGTTCCCGAGGCGGCGGCCTCTTCGGCGTCCAGCGGCGACTGCAGTGCGACAGCGGCACGTGGATCCCCTTTGGGGGTCGGCAGTTGCTCGTTGGCGATGAGTTCCGACTGCACCACCACACGCACCGTGGTGTCGACGGCTTCGACCTCGTAGGCGATGGCCCCTATCGAGCGCTGGGCGAAGGAGACCATCCGGGTCGATCGCACCCGTACGCTGCAGCCCGCGGGGGAGGTCCACTCGCAGGTGCGCCGCAGCAGCCCGGCGCGGAGGTCGAGGACTCGCTCGTGACTGCGCAGGCGGCCGTAGCGCAGGTCGAACGGCTCGTCGTCGACCAGGAGCCGGATGACCTTCCCGTTGGTCACGTTGATCGCCGTCTGGCCGGACTCGGGGTTGCCGTACGCGCCCTCCGCGTACGGCAGGGGATGCACCTCGTGCACTCCGTTGAGGTAGGAGCCGGGCAGCCCGTGCGGCTCGCCCTCGTCGAGGTTTCCGCGCCAGCCGACGTGGCCGTTGGACAGTGCGAAAACGGATTCGCTCTGCGGCAGCAGATCCATGTTCAGTGGCGCCTCCCGCAGGATCCAGGGGTCCACCGCGAAGCAGTTGGCCGTGATCATGTCCGGCCCCCGAGGTCCGCCAGGTCCGGCACCACGATGTCCGCGCCATGGGCCCGCAGAGCGTCGGCCTGTCCGACCCGGTCCAGGCCCACGACGTATCCGAAGTGTCCCGAGCGCCCTGCGTCCATGCCGGCCAGCGCGTCCTCGAAGACCGCTGACACCGAGGCCGTCACACCGAGTTCGTCGGCAGCCGCGAGGAAGGTGTCCGGATGCGGTTTTCCGGCCAGCCCGCGCTCCGCGGCGACCAGCCCGTCGACGCGGACGTCGAACAGGTTCTCCGCGTGCACGGACTGCAGAATCGCGCGGCAGTTGACACTCGAGGACACGACCCCCGTCCTGAGCCCCCGCTGCCGCGCGGCCCTGACGTAGCGCAGGGTGCTCGGGTAGGCCTCGACGCCGCTCGTACGAATCTTTTCGAGCAGCAGGGCATTCTTCCTGTTCCCCAGGCCCCGGACCGTCTCGAGCTCCCCGGAGTCGTCCGGCGATCCTTCGGGAAGGCGGATGTCCCGTGACGCGAGGAAGCTTCGGACGCCGTCCGCCCGGGGTTTGCCGTCCACGTATTCGTTGTAGTCGCGCTCGGGGTCGAACGGTGTGAAGCCGTCCCCGTAGCGCCGCTGGAGGAATTCGTCGAAGGCCTGTTTCCATGCGGCGGCGTGGACCACAGCCGTTTTCGTGATCACACCGTCCATGTCGAAAAGACAAGCCTGTATACGAGCCGGCAGACCTAGCTCATCCATGGCGAGCGCGCCCTTCCCGGGCCGGCGTCGTCGTGGCCCGCGCCGCGCGGTGCCGAGACATGGAGCGCGGCGGCCTCTTCCTCGGGCCCGACCCGTGGTTTCACGATCCACCCGGCCGGGGCCCGGTGCAACCTGCGGCCATGGGCCGTACGGCTCGGCCCGTGAGAGCGCGCCCCGGAACCGGGGGGATGCGGTGGCACGGCGCAGGCGTGAGGCTGGGAGAGCTCGTCGCCCTCCCACGTCCACCGTGGAGACGGTCCGCCGAGGCGGCGGCCGGCGGGTGTCTGTCGCGCCGAGGGCCGCAGGAACCGCCCGTCGTTCCGGCCTACCGGCCGGGACCGCGCGAGGAGGTATGCATGTCGAAGAAGAGTGATCCGAGCAAGGGCGACAAGGTCTCCTGGGAGAGCCACGGTCACAGGACGACGGGGAAGGTGAAGAAGAAGATCACCGACCGCACGGAGGCGGCAGGCCGCACCGTGGACGCCTCCCGCGACGAGCCTCAGTACGAGGTGAGGAGCGACAAGTCCGGCCGCTCCGCAGTGCACAAGCCGGAGGCCTTGCATGACGAGGAGGGCAGGTCCTGATGACCGTGGCCCGGTAGCGGCTCGACGGCCTGCACGCGCCGGTGTGAGGGGGACCCGGTCACCCGGCCCCCCGGCACGCGTCCGGGGGGCCCTGGGCGTGCTCCGCCCCGCGAGGTCAGGCGGAAGTGATGTTCTCCGCCTGCGGGCCCTTCTGGCCCTGCGTGATGTCAAAGGTGACGGCCTGGCCTTCCTGGAGCTCCCGGAAGCCGGTGGCGTTGATGGCGGAGTAGTGCGCGAAGACGTCCGGTCCACCGCCGTCCTGCTGGATGAAACCGAAGCCCTTCTCGGCGTTGAACCACTTCACAGTCCCGCTGGCCATGCTTGTGCCTTCCTGTTCATATCCGGACCCGCACCTCGCGGTCCCGGGGTGTAGTGGTCCGCGCCGACACAGCAAAACGCCCGCACCAAAGCGCGGGCAAGCGAAGCGGACCACGACATCTGGCAGAGACGCTACATCGCGGAACCGGCCCCCACCAGGGAGCAACAACACGACGCACGCGTCCAGTCGGGTGAGCCGGTGCCTCAACTGCGTCCCGGGCGCCGAATCGCCCCGCCGGACGGCTGGGCAACGCGGGGCGCCCGGGGCCGGAGGCGCCGCTCCGGGAGTCGCGGAGCGGCTGTGAGCCGTACGGGTCCCGGCTCTCCGGGCGTGGCGGTGAGACCGGGGGTACAGGGCCTTTTCCGGCCCTTCTTGACTGACAGGGGCATGACCAACCGTGGAGCCCGGGCATAGTTCCGGGGACCTCGGGAGACCGGACAGCTGACCCACCGGTGCGGCTCCACTCCCGCGCTCCCGGCTCCGAGGAGCCGGGCCCCCACGAGTGAAGGGACAGCAATGCCGCACTCCTTATGGCTGAAGGCAGCCGGGACCGCCGCAGCACTCACCTTGGCCGCAGCAACGGCAGCACACGCCGCTCCGGCATCCGAAGAGGCCGCCGCCTCGAATGCGGCGGCGGTGGTGACGCTCCACTACGACGACAGCCGGGCCGCGGGCTGGGAAGCGGCGATCAGCGCCGGAGTCGCCTCGTGGAACCTGAACGTCGACAACGTGAAGCTGGTCGAAGCCGCGCCCGGCACCCGGGCCGAGATCGTGATCGTCGCCACCAGTGGCTGGCCCCAGGCGACGCTCGGTCCGGTACGCGCGGGCGGCCAGGTGCGCGTCGAACTCGGAAGCCAGGCGGTCTCACAGGGGTACGACAAGACCCGCATCGCCGCTCACGAGATGGGACACAGCCTCGGCCTGCCGGACACCAAACCGGGCCCCTGCTCCCAGCTGATGTCCGGCTCCAGCGCCGGCACCGCTTGCCGTAACGCGGTTCCCAACGCCTCCGAGCAGAGCCGCGTGGAGTCCGCCTACGCCAACGGCCTCGCCTCACGCGTACCGGCCGACGGCCGTGTGCTCGTGGACGCGAACTAGCCGGCACGAGGAGCACGGCGCGAGGTGCCCGACGCCGTCCTGGGCGATCGGGCACCTCGTCGCGCGCACGGTGCTGTGCGACGCACCGAGGCGCCCGGCGCCGCCCGCGTCTCGGCGGCCTGCGGCGCGCCGGACGCTCGCACCGGTCCGGGAGGGTCAGCCCCTCGCGCGCTGGTGGAGAGAGGCCGCAAGCAGGTGGGAGTCGAGCAGGGAGACGTCCGCCGTCCGGTCCGCCCGCGCGAAGCCCGACAGCATCCGTTTGGTCAGGACGAGTGCTTCCGGCGAGCGTCGGACGAGAGGTCTCGTCCAGGATGCGATCACCTTGTCCAGCTGATCGAGGGGCGCGGTCCGGTGGAGCAACCCGATGCTGTGGGCCGTACCGGCGTCGAAGACCTCGCAGGTGAGCATCAGCTCGCGAATCCTGGCTGCTCCCGCCTCGGAGACCAGGCGTCCCATCGCGCCGCCCCACGCAGGCGGCAGCCCGATGCCGACCTCCGGCATGCGGAAGCAGCTGGTGTCGGCTCCGGCGCGCAGATCGCAGAAGGAGGCGAGCGCGAGGCCGGCGCCGATGACCCGCCCGTGCAGCCGGGCGATGGTGACCGCGTGCGTGTTCTCCAGTGCCTGGCACAGGCGGTGGGCCTTGTCGGCGATGCGCCGCAGCGCCGCTCCGGACGGATCGGCGGCCAGTGCCTCCTGATACTCGGCGCGGTCCGCACCCAGGCTGAAGTCCGTACCCAGTGACGACAGCGTCAGGATCCGGACATCGGGTCTCTCGTGGAGGTCGTCGAGCAGGGCGGCGAGGTCGTCGAGTACCGCGGCGCCCAGCGTGTCGTCCTGCCCCCAGGGGTTGAGGCGGACGTGCAGCACGGGACCGTCCTGCTCGGCGAGTACCGCCTTGGGGACGGTACGGGCGCGTGCGGTGGTGGGGGTGGGGGTGGGGGTGGTTTCGGTCATGCGAGGGCTACGTCCAGGTTCAGCAGGCGCCGGAACGCCACGCGGGGCGCCATCGACGGGGGGCGTACGAGGGTGAGGCGGGGAAGGCGCCGGATGAGTTGGCGGAGGAGGGTCTGAGCTTCGAGGCGGGCCAGCGGGGCGCCGAGGCAGTAGTGGATACCGCCGCTGAACGCGAGGTGGCCCGGGGTGCGTGCGGGGTCGAACAGGTCCGGGTCACTGTGTCTGGCAGGGTCCCGGTGCGCCGCTCCGATCATGAGGTGGACCATCTCGTCGCGGCGCACCTCGATGCCTCCCAGCACGGTGTCCTGCGAGGCGACCCTGCTGATCACGTGGGTGGGCGGGTCGTAGCGGAGCGTCTCCTCGACGAAGCCGACCACGAGGTCGGGGTTGTCGGCGATCATGTCCCAGCGGTCCGGGCTCTCGACGAGCCGGAGTGTCATCGTCGAGAGGAGGGTCGCGGTGGTCTCCAGAGCCGCCAGCAGGACGAACAGCACCAGGAAGTAGACCGCCTCGTCGGCCTTGTCCTGGTCGGGTTCGATCGCGTCCCATGCCTGGATCCACCGGGTGACGGGATCGTCACCCGGACGGGAGCGCCGATCGCGCACCACTTCCATGAAGTAGGTGCGGAGCTCCGCCGTGGCCGTGTCGGACAGTGCCAGCTGGCTGGCCGAGGGCAGCAGTTCCTGGGTGAAGACCTGATCGTGGGTCAGCTGTCGCAGCCGAGGCCAGTCGGCCTGTGGCAGCCCGAGCCAGTCACCTATGGTGGCGACCGGCAGCTCCTCGCAGACCAGCTCCGAGAAGTCCGCCTCGCCGGTGCGTATTCGCTCCGTGAAGGCGTCGAGGAGCTGATCCGCGGTCCGGCTCACGTTGCGGCCGATGTGCTCCACGGTGGCTCGGTCGAAGGTGCCCGCGGCCCGTCGCACCCTGGTGTGGTCCGGAGGGTTGAGCGCGGCGAGCGTGTGGCTCATCTCGCGCGAGGAGGGCGCGTTCCAGCGCGTCCCGGGCCCCTGGCGTTCCCGCCAGCTCCGGTCCGGCTCCAGCCACTGACGACTGCGCAGAACCTGGTCGCAGGCGGCGTAGCCCGTGACGAGCGAGCCGCCCCAGGGTGCGGGCACCACCTCTCCCCGCGCGAGGAGTTCGGCGTATATCGGGAAGGGGTCGGCCTGCCCTCTGACCGTCCGCAGACGGGAGAAGAGGGAGGCGGACGCCCGGCGGTCGTACGACGGAGATGTGGCAACCCCCATATGGCGGCTCCTTTCTGAGAACCAGCCGCCATGCATACCCACATGATCGTTAAAGCATCCACTGTCACTGAGTACTCAGGAGGTTACTAAAATCACTCTTGCCTCACTCGCCCCTGGTCCACGCGAGGAAGCGGGTGAAGAGGCCGCCCTTGGACTGCGGTGCGACACTCGTGCCCGTACGCGCAGGTCCGGTGGTGGGAGACGAGGAGGGGACTGCCTGCTGCTGCGGCGCCTGGCCCGGGTTCGATGCCGCCGGCTCGGCCGCCTGCGGAACAGCCCTCGGGGAGAAGCGGATCGGCAGGGTGACCAGCGATCGGCTCCACGGGCTCGGCGCCCAGGTGAGAGCCTTGAACGGAACACGCATCTCGACATCGGGAAGCCGGTTGAGCAGTGCTTCGACGGCGGTCACGGCGATCATGAACGCCGGGTCCTTGGCCGGGCAGGCGTGTGGGCCGGCACCGAACGCCAAGTGCGCCTTGGCACTCAGCTGTTCGCGGTGCTCGGTCAGCTTGGGGTCCGTGTTGGCCGCGGCGAACGAGACCAGGATCGGGTCATTGGCCCGGACCACTCTGCCACCGAGCTCGACGTCATGAGTCGGGTAGTGCGCGGCGTAGTTGGCGATCGGCGCGTAGTTCCAGAGCGTCTGGGAGACGGCGTCCTCGACCGGGAGGCCGACCTGCCAGTCCTCGCCGAGGTACAGCGCGCTGCTGGTGCCGATGGCCGCGGCCAGCGGCGCGGTGCCGCCGGAGAGCAGGGTCACCAGCTGGTGCAGCACCTCCTCGTCGCTCAGCTGGGCCGAGTGCTCCATCAGACGCGTCGTCAGGTCCGCTGCGGGCCTGCGTCGTTTGAGAGCGATCAGCTCGGTGAGCGCTCCGCCGAGGACCTCGTCCGCCCCGGGGGTGCCCTCGAAGATGCCGCTGATCCCGGCGATGACCCGGTCGCCGATCTCGGGCGGGCAGCCGAACAGGTCGCTGAAGACCAGCAGGGGCAGCGGCTGCGCGTATTCGGCCATGAGCTCGGCCTGGCCGCGGATGTCCGTACTGAACTGGCTGATCAGGTAGTTGGCGGACTGCTGGGTCTGCCTGATGAGCTGGTGCTCGTTGACCGTGGCGAGACTGTCCGTCACAGCCTGGCGCAGACGGGCATGTGCCGCGCCGTCACTGAAGAGCGCGTTGGGGCGGTATCCCATCATGGGCAGCGCAGGGCTGTCGGCCGGGACGCGCCCTTCGTTGAGGGCGTTCCAGCGGCGCGAGTCGCGTACGAAGGAGGCGGGGTTCTGCAGGACGTACAGTGCGGCGTCGTAGCTGGTGACGAGCTCGGCCTGGACGTCGGGGGCGATGTCCACGGGTGCGCTGGGGCCGAAGGACCGGAGCTGTGCGTAGTGGCCCTCGGGGTCGGCTCCGAACGAGGGGCCGTACATCTGGACGTTCCCGTGCGCGGGGCAGCCGGGGGGTATCTGTGAGTCGAGTGGCTGTTGCATTCCTGCGCTCCTAGGCGAGTTGGGACATGAGGTGTTGCACGAGGGTGATGAGGGCCTGCGCCGAGGAGGTCTCGTCCCGCACGTCGCACTTCACGACCGGGGTGTCGGAGGTGAGGTTCAGGGCCTCACTCACCTCTTCGAGCGGGTAGTCCACGGTGCCTTCGAAGTGATTCACGGCGATGGCGTACGTCAGACCGAAACGCTCGACGAGGTCGAGGACGGGGAAGGATTCGTGCAGACGCTCCGGGTCGACGAGTACCAGCGCGCCCAGAGCGCCGCGGGAGAGCTCCTCCCACATCTCCTTGAAGCGCTCCTGGCCGGGCGTGCCGAAGAGGTAGAGCACCAGGGTGTCGCTGAGGGTCAGCCGCCCGAAGTCCATGGCGACCGTGGTGGTCTTCTTGTCGGGCACGCCCGACAGGTCATCGAAGCCCACGCTGGCCTCGGTGATCTCTTCCTCGGTCCGCAGGGGTTCGATCTCGGAGAGACTGCCGATACAGGTGGTCTTGCCGACCCCGAAGTGCCCCACTATGAGGATCTTCACCGCGTGGGAGACGTCTGGATCCAGGTACACGCGTTACGCTCCGAATCGATTCTTCAGGCCTTCGAGCACGGCGCTGACCAGTTCTCTGTCGACACGTTCGGCGCGCGGAATCGGTCTCCTCACGAGGATGAGACTGTCCTCCTCCAACTGCGCCAGCAGGATGCGGACGATGCCCAGGGGCAGGTGCGTGTGCCCTGCCACCTCGGCCACGGACAGGAAGCCGTCGGCGACCAGGTCCATGACCTGCCCCGCCTCCGGGGACAGCGTGTGCGCCGCCACCGGTCCGTCCTCCGCGGCCGCCGTCACGAGCGTCGTGTGCTCGTACTCGTGGTCCGGGGGCAGCGCTCGTCCGTTCGTGATCACGAAGAGGGGGACTAACGGCGACGTCAGTTCCAGCTCTTCGTCCTGCTCGGGCCCGTCAGGCATGGCCTGTCCCCTTCGCCGGTGTCGCCGCCGCGGTGAGTCTGGGAACCACCTCGTGCAGCCGTGTGGTGAACTCCTCTATGTCACAGTCGTGTTCAGCGGCAGCAGCCAGGAAGGCGCCGGGGCCGGCCGCCATCAGGAAGATCCATCCGTGCTGGAACTCGATGACCGTCTGGCGCCACTCCGCGTCCTCCAGGACCCCCGCGAACTGAGAAGTGACCCGGCTGTAGGCGTGAATGCCCGTCATGGCCGCGGAGATCGTGTCCGCAAGGTCGCGGCTCATCCCGTTGGTCGCGCCGCGGGGAAGTCCGTCGGCTCCCAGCAGCACCGCGTGGCGGGCACCCTTGACCTCGGACATCACCTTGTCGAGCTCGCCGAGGGTGAATCCCGTGTCACCTGAACTCTGCCGCCGGGGGGCGCCCCCCCGGGCTCCTCCGGCCTCCTCGCCGCTCAGTCTCGGCGGCGAGGTGAGGTTGTTGCCGAGCCGGGCGACGAGGCGGTGCATCCGGAAGGAGATCTGCTGCATGTCCACATCGGGCGCGGCCGCTGCGGCGAGGTAAGCGCCCTGCCCCGCCCCGATGAGGAAGCTCCAGCCGTGCGAGAACTCGATGATGGTCTGGTTCCACTGCCGGTCCTCCTCCGGTCCGGCGAAGTGGGCCGTCGCCCGGCTGAGCGACTGCATCCCGGCCATGGCGGCGGAGATGGTGCGCACGTCCTTCTCGGCCAGGCCCTCCGTCGCGCCGCGGGGAAGGCCGTCCGCGGACAGCAGGACCGCGTGCCGTGCACGGGGCACGTTGTGCACGATGTCCTCGAGCATCCACGACAGGTCTGCGGTCATGCGTCTTCGGACCCTTCGAGCGAGGTGGCGTCAAGGTTGCGGCCGGAGAGGGTGCCGCGCTGGAAGGCCCCCAGGCTGCGCCCGGAAGTACGGCCCGTCTCCCCCGAGTTCCGCGGCGCCGGCGCGGTGGCGTCGGGGTCGGGAACGCTCGCGATGGGCGCCTGGCGTGCTCCGCGCTTGGGCAGGCCGTGCATCGTGCGCGTCGTCGCACTCTGGGGCCGGCTCTCGGAGGTGCGCCGGATGTTGCTGACCGGGGCCTCCTGGGCGGGCGGTATCTCCTCCATGGTCCACAGCTCCTCGGGCAAGAGGACGACAGCTCTGACGCCGCCGTATCGGGAGACTCCGGTGACGTCGACCTTGAAGCCGTGCTGACGTGCGATCAGGCCGACGACCGGGAAGCCGAACTTGGGCTGCGTCCCGAGCTGTGACAGCCGGGGGGCAACCTCTCCGGACAACAGCGTGGTGGCCCGCTGCCGCTCCTCGTCGTTCATGCTGACACCGGCGTCGTCGATGACGATGCACAGGTTGTTCTGGACGCGCTGGAACGTCACCTCGATCGGTGCGTCCTGCTGCGAGAAGCTGGCGGCGTTGTCGAGCAGCTCCGCCACGGCGAGGGCGACGGGCGCGACGGCGGACGCCTTCAGCGCGAGACCGGTCTGCTGCATGATCGCGACCCGGTGGAAGTTACGGATCTGGCCCTGGGCACTGCGCACCACGTCGTAGACGCTGGCAGGCCTGTTGCGACGGCCGAGGGGCGCACCGCACATGACCGCGATGCCCTGAGCCTTGCGCGCCATCTGGGCGTTGGCGTGGTTGACGTCGAGGAGGTCGCTGAGGACCGCGTGTCCGCCGTACGTGCGCTGAATGCCGTCGAGCAGTGTCGTCTGCTCGGCGGCGAGGCTCTGCAGGAAGCTGGCCGCACCCTTGAGGACGGCCTTGGTGTTCTCCTCCGCCGCCTCCTTGGCCTCGCGGAGCGTGGCTTCCTGCTCGTTCCGGAACCTCTGCAGCTCGGCGCGTGACGCGTGCAGGTGACTGTCCGCCGTGAGTAGCTGCTGCCTGAGCTCGTCCTCGGTATGCTTCTTCTTCGCCCCCAGTGCTCTGTTACGGGCGACGAGTGCCCCGATCACGACAACGGCTATCGCCGCCACCGCAACCAAGCACCACACAAGTGCGTCTCGATTCATGGAAACCTTTCCCGGCGCATGGCATGCGGACGGCTGCGGATACGCCTCGCAAGGATCCGCAGCACAGCCGATCGGCACGGTTCACCCGCTGTTACGCGGATAGCGTGCCGCCGATCGCAAATCAGCATCTGCGTCAAGTGGATCAAGATCACAGATGCCGGGATGCTATCACCGGAGCTTCGCCTCCCCGGACGCCCGTCACGACGTCCCGAACGCCCAACGCAGCTGTCGCAGCCGCAGGTTGACATGCCTATTCGGCCCCGCAGCTGCCATCCGCAGCCCCTCTCGCAACCGATCCGGCGATCGGTTCTTCACAAGAGGATTGACAATCTCTCACATTGATCTGAGCCACCGTCAAGCCCACCCCCCAGCAGTGCTGCATCGGCAGGCGACAACGTCAAGCCTTCGGCGATCGTCGGCGTGTCGTTCGCCTGCCGCAAGGCTGCTCGTCCCGAGTGCCCGGAAGCCTTCTGGACACACCCCCCATCTGCCCGTACGGGCGGCACTGATGCTCGTCGAAGTCACCGGCCGGGCCGGGGCGATGACGAGCTCCGGCCAGGGGTCCCGCCGCCCGCGCCGGCATGGCGGATCGGCAGGGGATGATCCGGGCCACCCGCCGCGCCCTTCCGGTCAGCCCGCCCGTCCGGCGGGTGGGCCCACAGCTCGCTCGTCCCGAGCCCTGCCGCCCCGAAGCGTCCGGCGTCCATGACAGAAGGACCGGCTGCGTGACCGCCCGGATGTGCGCCGACGGCGTTTGATCGATTCCCGGTCCGCAGGCGCCGCCGACCGCCGCTGCCGGGGGTACTGCCGCCGCATGCCCTCGTCCGGACTCCCCCGCGTGCCGACGGAGCGCGCAGGAGCGATCGTGGACCCATGCGCGGCACCGGCAGTCATCCGCCTCGTCCTGGCCGACGCGCGCCCGCAGGCCACCCCTCGCGACCCCCGGGTCTTGACGGCACTCAGCCCGGAGCGGACACCCTCGTTCCGGCTCCGACTCGCCGGATGGCACGGGCGCGTGTCGTACCTGCCGGGAGCCGACGCGGCACTCGCAGGCGCGAGCCGGATCGGCGGCCCGCATGCTCGACATGTTCATCTCATCTTCACGAGCGAGGTCGGGCGACATCACGTGCCGCAGGAAACGTCACGGGTGGTCCGGCATCGATCGCTCGTCGCCGGGCACAGGGTGCGAGGGCGGCCGCCCGGCCGGAAGGAGAGAGGACGAGTGAATGACTGAGCACGCCGTACGACGCCCCGTGGTGCCCGAGGCCACGCCGGAACTCCGCGCTGCCGACGACTTCGATGCCCGCACCCTGCGTGCGGAGACCTCGGCCCGCTTCACCGCTGCCGTGGCCGCGATCGAGGCGGGTGAGTTGCGCTTCCCGCTGCCCGGGGGCGGGGCAACCGCCGAGCGCTTCGCCTCTCTGCAGGCCACCGCCGAGGACGATCTGTGCCTCGCCCGGCTCGTGGAGGGGCACGCTGACGCACTCGCGATCCTCGCCGAGCTGGACGGTCCCGCCCCCGTGCCCGGGAGCCGCTGGGGCGTGTGGGCGGCGGAGCCTCCCGGCGAGCGCCTCTCCGCCACACGGGACGCCGAGGGACGGTGGAGCGTGAGCGGTGTCAAACAGTACTGCTCGGGCGCGCACAGCTGCACTCACGCGCTGGTCACCGCTCATGCGGAGGACGGTCGGCGTCTCTTCGCCGTACCGCTGACCGACGAGACGTTCCAGCCTGTCGAGGGCACCTGGCAGGCGCTCGGCATGGCCGGCTCCGACACCCCGAACGTGCGATTCCGCTCGGCTGCGGCCGAACCGGTAGGAGACGTCGAGGGGTACGTCAACCGGCCGGGCTTTCAGCACGGCGGCATCGGTGTGGCCGCCTGCTGGCTCGGAGGAGCGCATGCCGTGGCGCGGCCCCTGCGCACGGCGGCCGGCCGGGGCGGAGGTCCGCACACCGACGCCCACCTGGGGACCGTGGACATCGATCTGCACGTGGCCGACCTGCTCCTGAAGTCCGCTGCCGTCGACATCGACGCCGACCCCCTGGACCTCAAGGGCGGGGCCCGACTGCGCAGCCTGCGGGTACGGGGCCTGGTCGAGGCCGTGTGCGACCGCGTACTCGGCCATGTGGGCCGGGCCACCGGTGCGGGGCCTCTCTGTCACGACACACGTCACGCGCGCAACGTCGCCGACCTCACCGTGTACACCCGCCAGCACCACGCCGAGCGCAATCTCGCCGAACTGGGCGCGCTCGTCAGCGGCCGGGAGAAGCAGTGATCACCGGCACGGGCGACGGGACGCCCTACGCCGACGCCATCCAGGCCCCCGGCACCGCCGAGAGCGTCTGGCGGGCGTGGAGCGGCTGGGAGAGCATGGCCGAGTTCCCACTCCCCTCACGCGGCAGGGTCGTCGTCGTGGCCGCCCACCCGGACGACGAGGTGCTCGGACTGGGTGGCGCACTCGCCCGGCTCGCCGACGCGGGCCTCAGCCTCACCTTCGTGTCCGTGACCGACGGCGAGGGATCTCACCCGGACAGCGAGGTACTCGGCCCGAACGAACTCGCCGAGGTCCGCGCACGGGAGATCCGGACCGCCCTCGATCGGCTCGGAACCGAGAACCCGGACATCGTCCGCCTGCACGTTCCCGACTCCCGCGTGCAGGACCACGAACAGGCGGTACGGGAGGCTCTCGTCCCCCTCTTCGCCGACGCTGTTCTCGTGGCGGCACCATGGACGGCCGACCTGCACTGCGACCACGAGGCGGCGGGCCGTGCCGCACGGGACGCGGCCCGTGAAGCCGGCGCGTCCTTCGCCGAGTACCCGGTGTGGCTGTGGCACTGGGCGCACCCAGACGACCCCCGTGTCCCCTGGCACCGGGCCGCCCGGATCTCTCTTTCCGAGGGCGTCCAGGCCCGCAAGCGGCATGCCGTGGATGCGTTCGCCTCCCAGATCCAGCCTCTGGGCCCGGGCCCCGCCGAGGCGGCCGTCCTCCCGCCCGAGGAACTGGCCCACCATCGGCGACCTTGCGAAGTGGTGTTCCTGTGAGCACCCCGGCGGGCTACTTCGAGGGCATGTACCAGGGCGACGACGACCCCTGGCACCTGAAGGAGCGCTGGTACGAACAGCGCAAGTACGCGTTGACGCTCGCCTCGCTGCCAAGGGCCAGGTTCCGTAGCGCCTTCGAACCCGCCTGTTCGGTGGGCGAGCTGACAAGGCTCCTCGCTCCGCGGTGCGAGCGGCTGCTCGCCGTCGACCGGGTCGCCTCCGCTGTCGACACCGCCCGGAGCCGTACCGCCGACCTCGACCGGGTGAAGGTCGCACGGCTCGTCGTTCCGGAGGAGTGGCCTGCGGAGCGCTTCGACCTGGTCGTGCTCTCCGAACTGCTCTACTACTTCGACGAGGCGCGGCTCGACGATCTGCTGGCACGTACCACCGCCTCGCTCGAGCCCGGAGGAACCCTGGTCACGGTGCATTGGAACCACCCAGTGCCCGAACACCTCCACACCGGTGCACAACTGGCGGAACGGCTGGCTCGTGAACCCGGGCTTCTGCTGCAGGCCGATCACAGGGAGGAGGACTTCGTCCTCCAGACCTTCAGCCGGATCACGCCCGGCGAGCCCGCGCCCCTCTCACCCGCCCGTTTCGAGGGGCTCGTATGACCAGGACAGCGGCCATCGCCGTGGTGATACCCGCGCACAACGAGGAGGCACTGCTCCCTGCCGCTCTCGAAGCAGTGACCCGCGCAGCCCGACACCCCGCCGTCGCATCCACCAGAGTGCTCACCGTGGTCGCCGCCGACGCCTGCACGGACGGCACACGGGCGATCGCCCGTCGCGCGGGCGCACTGATCGCGTCGCTCGACTCCCGCAGCCCTGGACAGGCCAGGGCCGCGGGAGTGTCGCTGGCGTTGCGCACGCTGGGCCTGGATCCCAGCGGTGTGTGGATCGCCTCGACCGACGCCGACAGCGAGGTCCCGCCCCGCTGGCTCGCCCATCAGCGGGCCTGCGCCGAACAGAGCTGGGACGCGGTGGTGGGCACCGTCCGCCCCCACGGATGGCCGCCCGTCCTCGGGGAGGCGATCCACGATCACATCAGGGAGTACGACGCCGCGGGACGGTATCCGGGGAGACCGGACGCGCACCCTCATGTGCACGGAGCCAACCTCGGTGTGCGGGCGGAGGCGTACCTGCACTGCGGCGGCTACCCGGCGCTGGCGACGGGCGAGGACCACGCGCTGGTCGCAGCCCTTCTGAGGAGCGGCCGCCGCGTCCTGCGGACAAGGCGGTTCCCCGTGCTCACATCCGCGAGGCTCACGGCACGCGCCGACGACGGATACGCTCGGGACCTGCGCCGGCTGGCGGAGCGAGTAAGGCTGCTCGGCTGACCACCGGCTCCCGGAACGTCAGCCGCGAAGCCTCCGCACCACCGGCGGCCCGACCGGGGCCCCTGCCGCACGTTCCGGGCCTCGTCGTCCACGCCGGCCCGCGCCGACCCGGACGGCCGCCTGCCTGTTCTCACGGCAGGGGCACGAGCGGCGGCCACCCACGGAAGGGGATCCGGAATCTCCGTTTCCGATGACCCGCTTCTCCACGTTTGGCTGTGTTGATACCGGGTTACAAGTGCGGCCATGTTCGGAGAGCGAAGGGCCACCTGTCGGCGTAGCGTCTCGTTCGGGAGTCCACGCCCGACGCCGACGTCGATACGGACAGATTTTCGACAGGCTCGGCGCGCGCCGTCCCTCTCGACGTTTCGCTCTCACCATTCCCACCGCGAAGGGGAACGAAAGTGACCGACACCTCGCACGAGCCGACCACCACTGACTCCGGCATCCCGGTGGAGAGCGACGAACACTCGCTCACCGTCGGCCCGGGCGGACCCATCCTGCTGCAGGACTCCTACCTGATCGAGCAGATGGCCCAGTTCAACCGGGAGCGGATCCCCGAACGTCAGCCGCACGCCAAGGGCAGCGGCGCCTTCGGGCACTTCGAGGTGACCAACGATGTCAGCCGCTACACCAAGGCGGCGCTCTTCCAGCCCAAGACCAAGACCGAACTCGTGGTCAGGTTCTCCACCGTCGCCGGCGAGCGGGGCAGCCCCGACACCTGGCGCGACCCGCGTGGCTTCGCCGTGAAGTTCTACACCACCGAAGGCAACTACGACATGGTGGGTAACAACACCCCCGTGTTCTTCGTGAAGGACCCGATGAAGTTTCAGCACTTCATCCGGTCGCAGAAGCGCCGCGCGGACAGCAACCTCCGCGACCACGACATGCAGTGGGACTTCTGGACCCTGTCACCCGAATCGGCCCACCAGGTCACCTGGCTGATGGGCGACCGCGGCATCCCGCGCAGCTGGCGCCACATGAACGGCTACACCTCCCACACGTACATGTGGATCAACGCGCAGGGCGAGCGCTTCTGGGTGAAGTACCACTTCAAGACGGACCAGGGCGTCGAGACGTTCACCCAGCACGAGGGTGACCAGATGGCCTCGGCGGACACCGACTACCACACGCGTGATCTCTTCGAGCACATCCGCGACGGCAAGTTCCCCAGCTGGACGCTGCACGTCCAGGTCATGCCGTACGACGACGCGGTGAACTACCGCTTCAACCCGTTCGACCTCACCAAGGTCTGGCCGCACGGCGACTACCCGCTGATCCAGGTGGGGCGGATGACCCTGGACCGCAACCCCACCGACAACCACGCGGAGATCGAGCAGGCCGCCTTCCAGCCCAACAACCTGGTCCCGGGCATCGGCCCGAGCCCGGACCGCATGCTGCTGGCGCGGCTGTTCTCCTACGCGGACGCACACCGCTACCGCATCGGCGCCAACTACCAGCAGCTCCCGGTCAACGCACCCGTCTCGCCGGTACGCACGTACTCCAAGGACGGAGCCATGGCGTACCGGAAGACCACCGACCCCGTCTACGCCCCGAACTCGAAGGGCGGTCCGGCGGCCGACACCGCCCGCTACGGGTCCCCGCCGAGCTGGCACGCCGACGGGGACATCACCCGGGCGGCCTACGTCGACCACTCGGAGGACGACGACTGGGGCCAGCCGGGCACGTTGGTGCGTGAAGTCCTGGACGACGCGGCGCGGGACCGGCTGGTGGACAACGTCGTCGGACACCTCCTCAACGGCGTCACCGAGCCCATCCTGCGCAGGGCCTTCGAGTACTGGTCGAACATCGACGCGTCGATCGGCCGGCGCATCGAGGAGGGCGTGCGCGCCAAGGCCGGCGAGAAGGACCCCAAGGCCTCGGAGCAGGGCAATCCGGCGCGCCGGTCCATGCAGGATAAGGCCTGACGCACCGGCTCGCACCGGACAGGTCCGCATTCCGGCCGCACCGGTGGCCCCCCGCGACACGCCTCAGGGCGCCGGCGGGGGGCCACCGGCCGTCGGCCCCGGGGTATCCCCCGGGACCGTGCCGGGCCGACCCGTCATCGGGCACCCCGTCGTCGGCCGCCCCGTCGTCGGCCGTCAGCGGGAATACTGGGGCGACGTACGAACGGTGGCACCGCGGGAATCCCACGCCTGCCCGGCCGGTTGTCGATCCACACGTGCCCGGCACGCGCGGTGGCCGTCGGCTCCGACGCCGGGCGTTCCGTACGCGGAAGCCGACCAGGTGGTGATGTGACACCACCGACGAATCCGAGGGGAGCCGTGCATGACTACGGCGAAGGACCTTTTCATCATCGCCTTGGACCTGGGGTCGAAGCACTCCGTCGGGCAGGGTGACCTGTCGCTCGCGCTCGCGGGAGCCGAACTGGTCGATCTCATCGCGGCCCGCGCGGTCGCCCTGGACGGCGATCGCATCGTCCCAGCCGGACAGGGACGGCTGGACGATCCCCTCCTGGGTGAGGCGTCGGCCGCGCTCACCGGGCAGGCCCCCCACGAACAGGTCGAGGACTGGCTGTGGCGACGGGGTCGCGATCTCGCGGCGTCGTACCAGGCCGCCCTCGAGGACGCCGGTGAACTGACACGCGAGCACCGCGGACGGTTGTCGTTCGGCGCGGAACGCCTGGAACTCGCCGACACGCCTTCCCGTCGCCGAGCCCTGAACAGGTGGGAGGCCGAGGAGCCGGTCCTCGCCGCCCTCGCAGCGGCCGTCGGTATCCCGGGCGAGCAGGCCGACGAGGAGCCGGGCCTCGACGACGAGGCCGTGACCACCGTCCTGGCGGCGGTGAACGACGCGGTGATGGAACTGGAGGCCGTACGTCAGCGTCGGTCCATCGAGAGTTCGGCGTTCGCGAACGTCTGGCGGGCTCCCTGAAGGCAGCCGTTGCCGCGATGCCGGCATGGAGGTGGGTGCCCCTCCGGATCGAGCGTCCTCCTGCGCGGGTCGGCAGCGGCGGACGCGGTCCGGCGGGGCACCTGTGCTGGATGTGCCCGCAGGTATGGCGGGGAGGACGCCGGGTAGACGGCTCGGCGAATCACCTGGGTGAAGCCGAGTCGGCTCTCGTCGCGGCACGCCACCGGCTGCCCGGCGCACGCACGGAGGACGACTCGCTCCTCGGCGCCTGAGAGCCCGCGCGGCCGCTCGCTCACTCTGTCGCACCCCTCCGGCGGCATCGCCCGCGAATTTTCGGCAGGGCCGGTCAAGTGGTATCGACGTCGATGGGCGTGACGCCTGCGGTGCCGGTGGGAGATGAACGACGGCAGAGCGTCCCATCCACCCAGGAGCATCATGTCGCCGAAGAATCCCACACCGCGTTACACCGTTCCCGGCCTCACCACGAGGGAGGGCGGACAGGTCATCGACCTGCTGAGCATGCGCCTGCACTCCCTCAACGACCTGGCGCTCACCCTCAAGCACATCCACTGGAACGTGACGGGGCCGCACTTCATCGCCGTGCACGAGATGCTCGACCCGCAGACGCTTGCCGTGCGGGGCATGGCGGACGCCACCGCGGAGCGCATCTCGGCCCTGGGCGGGGTGCCGCAGGGAACGGCGGGCGTCCTGGTCGCCGAGCGGACATGGGACGACTACAGCGTGGGCAGGGCCGACGCCATCGCCCACCTCGGTGCACTGAACCTCGTCTACACCGGCATCATCGAGGACCACAGGAAGGCGGCTGCGAAGGCCGCGTCCGTCGACCCCGTGACGGAGGACCTGCTGATCGAGCACCTGCGTTCCCTGGAACAGTTCCAGTGGTTCGTGCGTGCGCACCTGGAGAACAGCGCCGGCGCCCTCAGCACGGCCGACTCGGGCAGCGAGGAGAAGGCCGCGGCGGCTGCGGGGCCGTCGCGCTCCATCCCCGCGAAGCAGACGGCGAACAGCAAGCGCGCCGCCAAGAAGCCGGGGGCCCGCAAGCGCGCGGTCTGAACAGAACAGCAGGCTTGCGGGCAATGCCGGGCCGTGACGGCCGGGCCGCGGGGTCGCCCGGCCGTCGGAACCGGGACCGGAGGCCAGGAGCCCGGGCGAGGGCGCCGTCACGGGCGGCTCCCTCGACCGGGCTCATCCGTGCGGACCGAAGCGAGTCCGCGCGAGATCGCGTAGCAGGGCGATCTCCGCCATGTGGTGGATGAACTCGAGGTTGGCACCCGCCAGCACCGCGACGAACGGGTCGTAGGGATCGGAGCCGTAGGGGTACTGGGAGAAGCCGACGGTGTCGAGCTGTTCCTCCGTGACGGCCGCGACGTCGGCGCGCCAGCGGTCGATCAGCGCCCAGAAGCGGTCGAGTGCCAGGGCCGCGGAGGGAGTGAAGTCGACGAGCAGCTTCGGTTCCTGCCGCCGGCCGCCGAACGTCCACTCCCATTGGCCGGCGAAGCACGAGTGCAGGTGGCCCAGTCGCCACGCGATGGTGGTGACCGGCACGTGGTCGGGTTCCGCCTCGCCGGTGTGGGCGAGCACCTCCTGGACCCGCTCGCTGCTCACGCTCCAGTCCTCGGCGATCCTGGCGACCGTCATACCGGCGGCGGCCTGCCTGGCGACCTCGGCGTACTCGTTGGACGGAATGTCCGGCGCACCCTGGTCGAGCACCCATTCACCGGGTCCGTACGCTCTGGGGGTCACCGCCTCGCCACGGCGCCGGACCGACCAGCAGCCGGCCACCGGCTCCCAGAGGTACTCCTCGTCACCGAGCCCCGTCAGCCGCACCCGGGCCATCTCCCTGGCCTTGTCGAACTGGTCGAGAAGCAGGCCCAGGCGATCGGTCCGCACATCCTCGGCGTCCACGCCGTATCCCCCTCGCGGTCGCGTCTCGCGCGGTAACGCGCTCCGGCGGAGGGTAACGGTTCACCTCACGAGGAGCCATCGGATTCCCGGCCCGTGGGGCGCTTTGGCCTTCTCGTACATGGCCGGCTCACGGGTGGCGTGACATCGGTGCCCTCGGTGAGACCGTCATCGCCGGTGAGAAGCGGTCGAACGTGGGCGTGCCCGCAGGGCGGCTGCCACCGATCAGCACGATCACCGGCGGACGGTGGCGGTGAGGCGGCGCAGAGCGGCCTGGGCGGGCGGGCCCCAAGTGGTCTCGCCGCCGGGGCGGCCGTGGACGCCCGCGTCGCCGATGTGACTGCCGCTGAAGGCGCGCAGAACCGCCCAGCCGCGCGCCGGCAAAGGGTTGCGTTCGGCGGTGTCGGCCAGTGGTCCGCCGCGGTCCCGCCCTGCGGGTGCCCCGTCAGGGGCTGGGCGGTGAAGGGCCGTCAGGACGCGGCGCCCTGTCCGGATTTCGGGAGCTGCCGATTCGCTTGCACCGACCCTCAGGACTGTGGGTTCTCATCCTTGAACGGCGGTTGTGCGGCGCATCCAGTTCGTTCTCTTGACGGGGTTCTGGTCCATACCTATGGTCACCGATCAGCACGCGTGTTCATCAGCCAGTGCATCGTTCACATAGAAGAACGGATGGCCCCCCACATGCCTGACACCCCCGCAGTGCACCGCCACCGACGGCGTCCCGGCCTCATCGCCGTCGCGGCGGGCGCTCTCGTCGCTCTGATCGCAGGCTTCCTCTCCTGGCCCGGCGCCGACCGCGCCGAGGCCGCGCCCGCTGCTTTCGCGCACCCGGGAGTCACCGTCTCCCAGGGCCAACTGGACTTCGTACGGGGCAAGGTGAACTCCGGCGCCCAGCCCTGGAAGGGCGCGTACGACCAGATGATGGCGAGCAGGTACGCCGACCTGAACCGGACCCCCGCGCCTCGCGCGACCGTGGAGTGCGGCTCGTACTCCAACCCCAACTACGGCTGCACGGACGAGCGGGAGGACGCGATAGCCGCGTACACCGACGCGCTCGCCTGGTACATCACGCGCGACGAGCGGTACGCGAAGAAGTCCATCCAGCTGATGGACGCCTGGTCGGCGGTCATCAAGAGCCACACCAACAGCAATGCCCCGCTGCAGACCGGATGGGCCGGCTCCTCGTGGCCCAAGGCGGCCGAAATCATCAAGTACACCTATACCGGGACGTGGGCCAACTCCGGCCGCTTCTCGACCATGCTGCGTGACGTCTACCTGCCCAAGGTCATCAACGGCTCCAACTCCAACGGCAATTGGGAACTGTCGATGATGGAAGCCGCTGTCGGCATCTCCGTCTTCCTCGAGGACAGGACGTCGTACGACAAGGCCATGGCGAAGTTCCGGACGCGCACGGCGGCTTACGTCTACCTCGCCTCCGACGGCGCCCTGCCCAGGACCGTCCCGAGCCAGAACCTCGACACCACGGCCAAGATCGTCAGCTACTGGCAGGGGCAGTCCACCTTCGTCACCGGACTCACCCAGGAGACCTGCCGCGACTTCACGCACACGGGCTACGGCATTTCGGCCATCGCCCACGTGGCCGAGACCAGCCGGATCCAGGGGCAGGACCTCTACGGCACGGACGTGGGCGAGCGGCTTCGGCAGGCGCTCGGCTTCCAGTCCAAGTACCAGCTCGGCGAACCGGTCCCCGGCTCGCTGTGCGGTGGATCGCTGCACCTGGGCCTCGGACCCGTCACCGAGGTGGGCTACAACGCTCTGCACAACCGTCTCGGAATCGCGATGACCAACACCCAGCGGCTGACCGAGCAGAGCCGGCCTGCCGGCAGCAACAACCTCTTCGTGGCCTGGGAGACCCTGACCCACGGCGACAACCCGTCCTGACCCCCCCTCCCGGGAGGAGAGGAGGAATGCCCCCGCGGTCCGGGCTGCGGGGGCATCCCTCCGGGCCGGGCCGGCTCTGTACCCGAGGTGCGGACGCCCTGCCCCCGCTGCCGGTCAACCGCGGCCCAGCAGCCCGCCGAGAAGTCCTCCCAGGAGATCCCCGATCGGACCACCGGAGGCAGACGCGTCGCCGTCGTCTTCGGGGTCCGGCGTGCCGCCGCCCCCGTCGGCGGGCGGAACTCCGGGTCCCGACTGGCCGCCGGTCCCCGGAGCCGGCGAGGGCGAGTTACTCGCGGGCTCCGTGCCACCCGTGCCGTCCTGCGCACCTCCGTCGGAGGGCATGGCGGAGTCCCGCGGACCGGCGGGCGGAACGGCCGGCCGCGCGTCGGCGACGCGGATGTCCGCCGGGTCGGAGGAAGCCTCGACGCGAAGCGGATCGGCGGACCGGCCGGCAGCGGAGGGATGCGCCCGATCCCGTGCCGCCGGTGTGGACGCGCGCGGCACGGGATCCCCGGCCGGCGCGGCACGGCCCTCGTCCTCGCTCGCGGCCGGCTTCTCGCCTCCGCCGCGTTCCAGACCCATCGCCCGCGGCAGCTGCAGGAACGGAGCGCTGGAGTCCCCTCCGATCAGGGCGATGCCCACGGTCGTGGCGTAGCAGGCGCAGTAGAGCGCGGTTGCTGTTCCCGCGAGGCGCCAGGTCCGGCTGCGCCGCCCGGTGGCGTCGACGAAGACCGGCCGGCCGGAGCGCACGGCGTCCGGCGCGCTCACTCCGTCACCAGGCACAGCCGCAGCAGCGCACTCCGCGCTCTCGACGGAACGCCGGAGGGTCTGCGCGGCGTCGGCGCTCCGGTGGTGGACGGCCGGCCGGCCGTCGCCTGTGTCCTCCGCCCCTTCGCCCTGTACGTCACCGGCTGTCGCGCCGCGTATGCCCACCTGGTTCTCCACCTGTGTCGGCCTGCCGAACGGGTCGTCGGCAGGGCTCGTCCATTGCCGGGGTCCGCACCCCGCGTGCACCGAAGGGGTCCTGCAACGCCGCCGGGCCGATCGTCTCCTCCAGGGTATTCGGACTCAACGGCCTTACGGATTGGTTCGATTGACCGGGCGGGCCGAGATCCGGCTCCGCGCGGACCGGGACAGCGGGGCTGCACCGGAGCCCCGCCGCGGGGACACGGGCGGGCGGCGCAGGGCCGCCCCCTCCGGCGACCGGGCGTGACGTCGGCCGGACCGCGCCGGGCAGGCCGCGCCGAGCAGGTCACCACCAGAGCGGGGAATACCCCCCTGGGGTATATGGTTCACCTCTGTGTATCCGCCGGAGCGGCGCAGGACGAGCTCACGATGGGAGACGGTCATGGACGACAGCGCGCACCACACCGGAATCGCACACGGCCACACGGCGCACGAAGGACATCCGAGAGGTGGGGTCACCTGGGGCTCCGCAGCGAAGGCCACCCTGCACTGCTTGACCGGCTGCGCCGTCGGCGAGATCCTCGGGATGGTCATCGGCACCGCCCTGGCGTGGGGCAACGCACCCACCATGATCCTTGCGATCACCCTTGCGTTCGTCTTCGGGTATTCCTTCACCCTGTTCGCGATCCGCGGGGCCGGCCTGGACGTGAGGGCCGCCCTGAAGGTGGCCCTGGCGGCCGACACCGTTTCCATCGCGGTGATGGAACTCGTGGACAACGGCATCATCGCGCTGGTGCCGGGCGCGATGGAGGCACAGCTGGCGGACGGACTGTTCTGGTGGGCCCTGCTGGGTGGCCTGGCCGTCGCCTTCGTGATCACGACCCCCGTCAACAAGTGGATGATCGGCCGCGGCAAGGGTCACGCGGTCGTCCACGCATACCACTGACGGCCCCGCGCTGCCCGAACGGCGCAGCGACGGGCCGCACCGCTCGTGGGGGGCGATGCCGGCGGTGCAGGGCATCGCCCCCCACGCACGGCTGTCCACTGCCGGCCGTCTCCGCCGGCGAGGCTCGGAGCCGGTCAGAGGTCGCTGTCGATCCCGGTGACCGCGGGTGATCCGAGCGGCGCGTCCGTCTCCGAGTACCCGGTCTCCTGAAGCGCGCTGGAGACGAGCCCCACGGCCTCCAGTTCCGCCTCGTACCGGTCGGAGGCATCGACTTCGAGCCGGATGGAGAAGGTGCCGTCGTCGTTGAGGGTGAGCAGGTCCAGCCCTTCGCTCTCACTCACGTCCGTGTGCTGCGCGGCGAGCTTGCCCTCCAGCGCGGCACGGGAGGTGTCCGTGATGCCGGTGACGAAAGTTCCGGGCACGGTGATGACAAAGGTGGTCATGGCAGCTCCTCACGTCCGGTGCGCAAACGTCTTGCGTCTCGTTCCGACTGCCCACATTTTCAGAAGTCACCGAGGAACCCGCCCAAGCCGGGACGGTACGTCGCCGAGGGCTACCCGCCCGGCCACTCGCGTGCGGCGCCGGACCCCTCTCCCTCCGCCCGCGACGCGAACGCACATCTCGCATCGGACGGGCCGGGCTTCGCGCCGGCCGCCCTCATGGGGTACGAAGTCCGGTGTGAACGAAGAGACCCGACCCGCGACCGTGCGCGTGTTCATCGCCCTCGCCCCGCCCGACCACGCGAAGGAGGAGCTCGCGCGAGTACTGCGCCCCGCTTACGGCACGCACTCCCGGATGCGGTGGAACCGGATCGAGGACTGGCACATCACTCTGGCGTTCCTGGGAGAGCTGCCGGTCGCGAGCGTTCCGCTCCTTCGGCAGCCACTGGCCGGCCTCGCGGCGGCGCAGCCTGCACCGCGGCTGGCGCTGCGGGGCAGCGGACACTTCGACGACCGGGTGCTGTGGAGCGGTGTCGACGGAGACCTCGACGAGCTGCACATGCTCGCCGCCGACGTGCGCAGCGTGGTCAAGCGGTGCGGCATCGTCTTCGAGGAGCGACCGCTGCGGCCCCATCTGACGCTGGCCCGGGCCCGCCGAGGAGATCTGACCTCGACGGCGGAGATCGCCACGGGGTTCGCCGGATTCAGCGGTACTCCGTGGCTCGCCGAGCGTCTGCACCTGGTCGGCAGCAACGCCGGGCGCAGTCGGGAGCCGATCCGCTACCGCGACATCGAGGCCTGGCCTTTCGACGGCGGGCACCACGGCGCGTCCTGAACAGACCGCCGGCCGGTGACCACCGCGCGGGGCGGGGCCACTCCGGTCTGGGGCTGCGGCGCGGGATGCCGTCGGCAACGGCGGCTCAGAAGGACCATCGGGTGTGGGAGTAGACCCCGTCGTCCCGGCCGAATCCGTACGCCGTGTCCGGGGACACCGCGAAGACCAGCACGTCCCCGCGCCGGAAGGCGTCCCCGATCCCGTGGAAGGTGCCCTCGGGTGAGGTGATGTGCGCTCCGTACTTCGTCTCGTACGCGGCGGCCACCTCGTCCAGGATCGCGGGGTCGGCGACCGGATCCGCCTTTCCCTCGACGACGACGTCGAGCCCCTCGGTGAGCGAGTTCCTCCCCGTGGTCAGTGCGCAGTGCCCGTCATGCGCGAGGTTCTTCGCCTTCTGCTCCGCGGTTCCGGTGGAGAAGTACAGCACCCCGTCGTGCCAGGCCGCGATCACGGGAGTGACGTGCAGGCGCCCGTCCGGCCGCACGGTGGACACCCAGAAGATCTCAGCGGACTGCAACTGCTTCTGCGCGTCCGCCCACGCGGTGGCCGTGACGTCCTCGGCGCCCGGGCGGGCCTGGAGCGCCGAGCTGTAGCGGGCGTCGAGTTCGGTGGTGGGCTGCTGCTTGCGGGATCCGTGTGTCGGCATGGCAGATCTCCTTCCGTCCTACTCCGTCAACGACCCGATGGCTCGGTGGGATTCACGTCACACCCGTTTGCGCCCACCACGGACCCGTCCGGGCGACCCGTGCGGGACGTCGAGGCTTTCCGGACGCGGGATCCTGCCCAATCGCCCGAGTCGATGACGGACGAACTCGGGCTGCACCGCGCCGAGGCGTCCGCGAATCCGGCGAATCTGCCCTCACAACGGGTGCTGCGCCGCAACGGGTTCAGCCCGTACGGCGTCGCACATTCCTCGACCTTCTCGACGGGAGCTGGCGCGACGGGCTGCTGTGGGAACGCGTCCTCAGCGAGTAGTCGGTCACCGGAGACGTCGTTCGCGCGCCGGGCCCGGCAGGTTCCGGCGCGCGCGTCCCGATCCGTGCACCCGCGCCGTCCGGGCGTGACCGGCCACGTTAAGTCGTGACGACCGATGCCGGTGGCGGTCGCCCCGTCTAGTGTTCCCACTGTCGCGCCGTCTCCCGCTTCAACCCCGGCGCGTCGTCACCACGTACGCCGAACACGAAGGAAGTACATGATCATTCGCCCTACGACCGAGGTCGACCTCGAGCGTGTCGTCGCCGTCACCGTCGACGAACCCGTCGGCTGGATCGAGGCCGATCGCTATGTCGACGAACTCGGCCAGGGTATGTACCGGCCGGAATGGACCTGGATCGCCGAGGAGGACGACCGGGTCGTGGCCCGGGCGCTGTGGTGGGGGCAGGCCTCCAGCACGCACCCGATCGCCCTTGACTGTCTGCACGTGGACGGCTCGGTCACCGATCCGTCGGCACTCGCCACCGCGCTCCTGAGCGCCGGCCTGGGGGCGTTCGCCTCGCGGGGCGCATCCAGGCTCCCGCTGTACAACCTGACGCTGCGGCCCGACTGGCGCTCGGATCCGGCCGCGGCAGGCGCCCTCGCCTGGCGCCGCACAGCGGCACTGGCCGCCGGGCTGACGGACGAGGTGGAGCGCCTGAGGCTGGAGTGGCGCCCCGAAGCCGGAGTGCCTCGGTCCCGCGGCAGGCTCACCTTCACCCAGGCGACCGACGAGGAGTTCCTGGAGGTGTTCCGGCGGATCGCCGAAGGCAGCCTGGACGGTGAGACCCGACGGAATCTGGCGATCCGCGGCCCCGAGGCCACCGCGCGGGAGGAGATGGACTTCTACCTCAGCTGCCCCGGCAAGCGGGACTGGTGGCGGCTGGCCCGCACCCCCGAGGGCGAGATCGCAGGCCTCGCGGTCCCCTCGGCCACGCCGTACAACCGTAACGTCGGCTACCTGGGCGTCGTACCGGAGTTCCGCGGTCGCGGGTACGTCGACGACGTGCTCGCCGAGATCACGCGGGTACAGGCGGAGTCCGGCGCCGAACTGATCACCGCCACCACGGATACGGGCAACGCCCCGATGGCAGCGGCGTTCGCCCGGGCCGGCTATCGCACGACCGAGATCCGGATGATCTACTCGGCGCCCGTGTCATGACGAAAGGAGCGAGGCCAGTTCGGTCCGGGAACCGACGCCGAGCTTGGGGAAGGCACGGTAGAGGTGATGCCCCACGGTGCGCGGACTGAGGAACAGCTGTGTGGCGATCTCACGGTTGGTCGCCCCCGTGGCGGCGAGTCGCACGACCTCCCGTTCCTGCGGGCTCAGCCGGCTGATCCGGATGTCGGCACCGCCCCCGGACGGGTCCTGGTTCCCGCCCGCTGCCCGCAGCTCGGCACGGGCCCGTCGGGCCCAGGGGTGGGCGTCCAACTGCTCGAAGGTGGTCAGCGCCTCGTGGAGGTGGTCGCGGGCGTCGATCCGGCGCCGCATCCGGCGCAGCCATTCGCCGTAGGCGAGTTCGGTCCGGGCCCGCTCGAATCCGCTGCCGCTCGCGTGAGCCCGCAGGGCCGACTCGAAGTGGTGCTCGGCATCGTCGTCGGTGCTGGTCAGGGCCGTGCAGCGGTGGGCCGAGGCGGTCGTGGCGGGGTGCCCCGTGGCCACGGCCCAGTCCGCGAGCCGACGGGCGGGCTCCACCGCCCGTTCCGGGCAGCCTGCGCGCACGGCGGCTTCGACGAGGTCGGGCAGCAAGTGGTGGGCGAGTACGGGGTGCCCGGCTGCCGCGAGTGCCGCGCCGAGGTGCTCGAGTGCCTCCTCGGCCCGGCCGAGTCCGAGCTCGAGCAAGCCCAGGGCCCACGGGGCGGTCGCCGTAGCCTGCCCGACGCCGCGGGGGCGGGCGTAGGCCAGCGCCTGCTCCGCCAGGGAACGGGTGGTCTCCTCATCTCCCCGGACCGCGTCCGGAACGGCCAGGACGGAGCGGAGATGGGCTGCCCTGTGATCGAGGTCGTAGTGGTCGGCGAGCTGAAGCGCTTCGGACGCGTGCGTCCGCGCCTCGTCGAACCTGCCGAGCGAGAGCTCCGCCACCACCAGCAGGTGCAGCGTGGTGGGCAGCCACCCGCTGATGCCCTGGCCACGGCAGAGCTCCACAACGGCGGTGGCGATCTCGTTCGCGGTTTCGTGGGCTCCGGTCAATTGACAGTAGATACCGGTCATCAGGCGGTCCATGAGCCCGGTCCGGGGAAGTCCGCAGGCCCTGACGAGCGTGCGCAACACGTCCAGGGCCTCGGGAACCCGGCCACTGAGCAGGAGGGCGGGCACTGCCGGCACGGGAAGGTCCGGGTCGCGGTCCGCGATCCGGCGAATGAGGTCGGTGTCCGCCGAGGAGAGGGCCGCGTGCACGGCGTCGGTCAGCAGGGAGGCGAGCTTGTCGGGACGACTGCGCGAGACGGCTTCCGTGCCGTCCATCAGCATGCGTCCGGCAGTCGCCGGGCTGCCGTGACCGAGCTCGACCACGGCCCGGACGCGGGCGAGATCGGCCTCTGTTCCGGGATCGGTCAGGGGGAGCGGCACCTGGTCGGCGAGGAGGCCGGCGCGTACGTCCTGGCCCGCTTCGGCGGCCTTCTGGGCCGCCCCGATCAGTCGTCGCGCCCGCTTGTGCGGGTCCTCCGTGAGCTGGGCGGCCCGCTCGTACGCGGCCGACGCGGACGCCATCGCCTGCCTGCTTCCGGCCCACCCGGCGACGTGCTCCAGCTCGGCCGCCACCCGTTCGTCGGGTCCTGTCGCCGCCGCTGCGAGGTGCCAGGCCCGCCGGTGCCCGTGCCGGTCGGTGTCCAGCGTCGCCGCCAGCGCTTCGTGGGCGGCGATCCGCCTGACCAGGGGGGCTCCCTGATAGGCGGCGTTCCGCACCAGCGGGTGCCGGAAGCGCGGAGTGCGGCTGGACACGGAGACCAGCCCCGCACGCTCGGCGGGTTCCAGGTCCTCGACCGCGGCCCCCAGCCGGCCCGCGGCACCCAGCACGAGGGACAGTTCCCCGGTGTCGTCCGCGGCGGAGACCAGAAGCACCACCTGGGTCGCTTCGGGCAGCCGGCCGATCTGGCGGGCGAAGGAGTCCTGCAACCGGCCGGGCAGCGCGGACGGCCCTTCGGGCAACGCGAGCGGGCCGAGCTGCCCCGCCCGCTGGGCCGGGGTCAGAGCGCCCGGCAGATCGAGAAGGGCGAGCGGGTTGCCGTGCGCCCGCTCGATGATCGTCTCCGCGACGGGCGGCAGCAACCCGGTGACCAGCGAGGCGGCCGCCGTCCGGTCGAGACCCCTGATGTGCAGCGTGGGAAGCCCCGGGGCCACGCTGCCGTGAGCGCCGTCGCGCGCGGCGAAGAGCAGGGCGGCGGCCTCGGCGCCGAGCCGGCGGGCCGCGAAGGTGAGTGCGTCCACGGTCGGCTGGTCGAGCCACTGCACGTCGAAGACCGGCGCCCCTCCCCTGCCTGCAGTCGGTCAGGATCCGCTCGATCCGGTCCTGCTCCGCACCGCGTCCCAGCAACATCCGGCCCCCGCCATCGAGTTCGTCCACGCCTCGTGGAAGTAGTACCAGGTGGGAGCGGGCGGCAACCGGGGCAGGCCCCGCGCATGGCGAAGACCCTAGAAACTGTCCGTCTCCGGCACGTCCGAACGGGCCGGCGGAAGGGTGAAGACGAAGCGGGTCCCGGGGGTGTGGGTGGTGTCGAGGGCGATCGTGCCGCCGTGGTATTCGACGATCTTCTTGCAGAGGGCGAGGCCGATGCCGTTGCCCGGGTAACTGTCGCGTGTGTGGAGGCGCTGGAAGATCACGAAGATCCTCTCCGCGTACTCCGGACCGATCCCGATGCCGTTGTCGCTCACCGCGATCTCCCAACGGGGACCGCCGGTCTCCCCGGAGGGGTCCGAGGCCGCGTCCCTGGCTTCCGTGACCTCCACGGCACTGATGTGCACCTGAGGCACGGCACCGGGGGCGCGGAACTTGATGGCATTGGAGATCAGGTTCTGCAGGAGGACCCCGAGCTGGGTCGGATCGCCGTGTACGGCGGGAAGCGGGTCGTGTGTGATGACGGCCCCGGTCTCTTCCACCGCGACGCCCAGCGAGTTGGTGGTACGCCGCAGCAGGCTCTCGAGGCTGACGTCGGCGTCCTGTGCGTGCAGGCGCCCGACACGGGAGAAGGTGAGGAGGTCGTTGATGAGCGTCTGCATGCGGTTGGCACCGTCGACGGCGAACGCGATGTACTGCTTGGCGCGGTCGTCGAGCTGGTCCGCGTAGCGGCGCTCCAGCAACTGGCAGAAGCTGGCGACCTTGCGGAGCGGCTCCTGCAGGTCGTGGGAGGCGACGTAGGCGAACTGCTCCAGTTCCTCGTTGGAGCGCCGCAGTTCCGTCGCTCCCTCGGCGAGTTCGGAGCGGGCACGGTCGCTGAACTCCAGCTCACCGGCCAGGCGCCGGCGCATTCCGTCCACGTCCGTCGCCAGCGCACGAAGATCGGCGGGGCCGGAGGGGACGATGGAATGGTCGAACCTGCCGTCCGCGATCTTCCGCACGTCGGTGCGCAGCCGGTCCAGCGGTAGCTGGACACCCCGGCGCAGCCCTGCGAAGGCGAGTGCGATGAGGGCGAGGACCACGCCGCCGATGGCGGTGAACACCGTGTTGCGGAGGTCACGCGCCTGCTGCAGGTCGTCGCGGGACCGGTCCCTCTCGGCCTCGATGCGGGTCTGCTGTACGGACAGCGCTGTGCGGAGTGCGTCGAACGTGTCCTTGCCCGACTCGATGTACCGCAGTGCGGAGCCCACGGGATCGCCCGACTCGCTGATGGGCCGGGCCGTGGTGGTCTGCCACTGCTCGGAGCGCTCCCGCACGGTGGCCAGGTCGGCCATGGCCCGTTCGTTGCCCCGCAGCAGACGTGACAATTCAGCGGTCGCGGCCGACTGCTGGGCGAGGCCGTCCTGATAGGGGCCGAGGAATTCCCGTTTGCCCGTCATGCCGTATCCCCGGATGCCCGTCTCCTGATTGATCAGGGCACTCTCCATACGGACGGAGGCGATCAAGGCGGGCGACCAGCGTTCGGTGAGCTGCTTGTTGACGTCGGTGGCGTGGGCGAGGACCCAGACCCCGCACCCGGCCAGGGCGAGAAGGACGACCAGCGCCGCCGCCGAGCAAACGCCCAGCCAGCCGCGGGTGGTCCAGCCCGCTCCCGCGGACGGTGCTGCGGGGGCCTGCTGCTGCGCCGCGTCGGTCTGCACATCGGGCTGCTGCGCTGCGTCGGTCTGCACGTCGGGTCCCTCCTCCTCGTCCCCGGCGGCACACCTGGGCGGCGTTACCCTACCCCCGGAGACAACCATGGTTGTCCCCGGGATGGCTAGGCGTCTACGGTGCTCCCATGGCAGTAGAGACGCAGATGACTCCGGAGCAGGAGGAGCTGGCCGAACGGGCACGACAGGCCGTCGCCGAAGCCGCCCGGCAGCTCGTCCTGCGCACGCCGGTGGCGGATGCCGACGCGCAGGGCCCCGACGGGCTCCGGAACGACGCGCTGGCCTCACTGCAGGCCCTGGCCTACCTCGGCCGCGCCGTGGAGGAGTGCGCGGCCCTGGCGGCGCGAGCCGCCGCACAGGAGGGTGCCGGCTATCCGCAGCTGGGCAGGGCCTGGGGTGTCAGCCGCCAGGGCGCCCGCAAGCGCTGGCCCGGACTCGTCTTCACCGCCCGCCCCGCATCACGACCGCTACCCCACGACCAGACCCGGAGCCCCCTCATGAACGGCCTCGCCCCCCGCACCTACACCGTTCTGCTCGTCGAGGACGACATGGCCGACGCCATGCTCATCGAGGAGGCCCTGACCGAGCAGGGCATGGCGCGCGGGATCCAGCGGGCCGACGACGGTGTCGCGGCCCTGGAGTACCTCCGCGACCCTCGGACCGACCGGCCCGATCTGATCGTGCTCGACCTGAACATGCCCCGGATGAACGGCCGCGAGCTGCTCAACGTCCTCAAGAACGACCCGGACCTGTCGAGCATCCCGATCGTCGTGCTGACCACGTCCGCCGCGCCGGACGACATCGACGACGCCTACCGCCAGCACGCCAACGCCTACGTCACCAAGCCCGTCAACCTCGACGACTTCATCGAGACCGTGCAGAGCATCGATTCCTTCTTCTTCGACACGGCCACGACCCTTCCTCGCCGCCTGGGCGACGACCTCTGAACGACGGGACCACCGAGTCGTCCGCGCGGCTCGTCGGTCGGTGAGCCCCGGCGTGGGGCGGCGGCCGGTCCTTTCGGCGCGCGGCGGATGGCCGCGCCGGTGCGACAGCGGGCGGTTAGGGTCGCCGGGTGAGCCGAACCGAGGAGATCGCCGAAGGCGCGGGCCCGTTCACGACCCGCCTGACCTGGCGACTCGCGGACGGCGGCGCTGCCGTCTGGGAGTCGCGGAGGGCGCGCAAGCGGGGCCTGCTCGGCGTGCGGGCCGCCGATGAGCGGGAAGCACGTTCCCGGCCGGCCGACGGCGTGTCGGTCGGCCGTCTCCGCAGGCTCAACGCCATCGCCGCGAGCGCGTTCACGATCGGTGGGGGCTTCTTCGCCCTCGGCGCCGGGGTGGCCGTGTTCGGTCCGGGAGACGCGACGGGTGCCTGGATCTACTTCGTCGGGGGTCTGTTCTTCAACACCGGCGGCTACACCTCCCTGCTCCAGTCGGTCAACGCTCCCCGCCAGGACACCGGGACGGCGGGGCTGGTCTCACCCAGGTGGAGATGGTGGAGCTACGAGCCCTCGCGCATCGACTGGCTGAGCACGTTCGTGCTGTTCGTCGGGACGCTCGTCTTCGGCGTCGACCTGGTGAGTTCCCTGCTGCAGGGCCTCTCCGTGCAGCAGGTGGACACGCTGGTCTGGGCGCCGGACGTGGTCGGGTGCGTTCTGTTCCTCGTCTCGGGGCACCTCGCCCTGGTCGAGGTCTGCCACGGACGCCCGCGGGCCCTCCCCCGCGACCTCGGCTGGTGGATCGTCGCGGTCAACCAGCTCGGATCCGCCCTCTTCCTCGTGTCGGCGCTGGCCGCGTTCACCCGTCCCGCCACGGGAAGCGCCGTGAACGTCGACATCGCGGACTGGGGCACGCTCGCTGGGGCACTCTGCTTCTCCGTCGCGGGGGTGCTCCAGGCGTTCGAGCACCCCTGACCTCAGCGCGTGCGTGCCGTCCGGGTATCCCGCCGGCGGATCGGGGAGGACCGGGATCTCAGGACGTTCCGCGCCCCTCGCTCGCCCCGCCGGGCGCCACGAGGCGTTCCAGGGCCTCGGAAGCGGTGGGAAGTACCGGCATCAGAACACCCACTCCCGTGACGTCCAGCAGCCTCGCGACGTGGGGCGGGGCCGCCACCAGCGTCAGGGAACCGTGTCGGTCCTTCGCGTAGCGCAGGATGCCGATCATCGTGTTGAGGCCGGAGGAGTCGCAGAATTCCAGGGGTGCGAGGTCCAGCACGATGTGCGGTCTCCCGCGCCTGATCAGCTCCATGGCCTTCGTCCGCAGGGCGGGCGCGCTGTCCACGTCGATCTCCCCGGCCACGGTGAGCACCGCGACGGAGTCCGCCGGGTGCAGGACGGTGAGGACGAGGTTCGGGCTGTGCGTCATGGGTGTCGGTACTCCAGGCCGGGGAACGATAGCCGTCGCGGCAGGAGCGGCGTCGACCGCCGAAGTTCACACTTCGAATGTCGGCCAATGAACCGTCTCCATGGCAACTGTTGTCATAGGGAAACATACCGGGGTTCGCCAGGACCTCAGAACCCGTGGATGACGGGGGTACGATGTCCGGGGCCCCGCGCGTGCCCCGGAACCTATCTCCTGGCTTTCCATACGAGCGCGATGAATGCCCGGCTCGCTTGCCCGGTCCGGTGGCCAGACGGACGAGTGAGGCTTAGCCGGATCGGAGTGTCATCACCATGGGCCTGAACCCCGAACCCGACCAGCGGTCCCGGGAAGCGGCCCGCGAGGGTTCCGAATTCGTCGAACTCCTGGAAGTCCTGTGGGAACACGGGCGCGAAGCCGTACCCACGGGCCCGGTGTCCCCCTCCCAGCTCCGCGTGCTGTACATCCTGGACCGGGAGGAAGGCATCAACCTGCGGATGCTCGCCGAAGCCCTGGGCTCGGCCTCCCCTTCGGTCAGCAGGCTGTGCGACCGGTTGCAGGCCACGGGATTCGTGGAGCGCGCCCCCAGCCCGGTGAGCCGTCGGGAGCTGGAACTGCGCCTGACCGGCCACGGCAAGGCGTACCTCGTCGATCTGCGGATGCGCAGGGAAGAGGTACTGATGTCCACGATCGACGCCATGCCCGCCAAGTCGCGCCGGGCCCTGCTGGAAGGGCTCCGGGCCTTCCGCAACGCGGCCTCGGGGCAGGACACCGGCGGCGCGAGACCCTTGCGGTCGACCGGCTAGGGCCGCAGCCACAGGTCAGGCGGACGCCTCACCCGACGGCTGCCTGCCGAACCAGTCCATACAGACGACCAGAGCGTCATCGTCCAGCGGTGTGTCGCCTCGGTAGGAGCGCAGATCGCGGAGCACAGCCAGCGGCACCTGCTCCGACGGCAGCAGGCGGTGCGCGGACAGCGACCGCGCGAGGGCGCGTTCCCCGTAGCGCTCACCCGCCGCCGAAGCGCTGTCGTAGACCCCGTCGCTGCCGATGAGCAGCCGGTCGCCCGGTTCGACCCGCAGACGCTCCGTCACGTACTCCGTCTCCTCGAACATGCCGAGCGGAAGCTGGGCGTCGAATCCGAGCGACTCGACGTTGCGGTCCCTCAGCCGCCACATGCGGGGCGATCCGGCGTCCACGGCCTCGACCTCGCCCGTCGCCAGATCGAAGCGCAGCAGCAGGACTGCGGCGTGGAGGGTGCCCCGGTACTCGGCGTAGACCGCCTGGTCGGCGAGGCTGGCCTGGCCGGGAAGGTCCAGGCCGGCGCGCCGCGCGTTGCGCAGTGCGTTGACGACGAGATTGGTCAGCAGGGCCGCCTCCATGCCCTTGCCCATGCCGTTGGTGACGGTGAGCGTGAGGTGGTGGGCCGACACGGACCAGTCGAAGTTGTCGCCGTAGATCGCGTAGGCCGGCTCCAGGTGGGCACCGAGCGAGAACTCGGGCCGCCTCACGGAACGGCCCGGGAGCAGTTGCCACTGCATCTCCGCGGCGAGGGTCAGCCGGGTGGCGCGGCGTGCCAGGAGGTAGAGGTCGGTGTCCCTCTCGGCGACGAGGATCTCGTGGCCCAGCGCCTCACCGATCTGCTGCATCTCCGTGAGGTCCTCGGCGGAGCAGCCACCCTCCGGCATCATGACGGAGAGGACCCCCAACCGGTCGCCGCGGACGGTCACCGGTAGGTGCGCGGTGACGGGACCCGGCGTGGTCCGTGGTTCCACGTACGGCTCCTGGGCGCCGAAGGCGCGCCCCTGCGGACTGTCGTGGACGTGCACGGGTTCGGCGAGCGGCGCCTCGGCCACCACCTGAAGCGTGGTCATCCCGTAGTCCGCGAGCCGCAACTCGACACTCTGCACGTCGTAGTGCTCCCGCAGAGCCGCCGTGACGACATCGGCGAGGAGATGGGGGGCGGCCTTGCGCAGCTCCCGCTCGACGGCAGCGAATCTGTCCACGTGGTCCTGTTTCTCGTCGTGCTGCGCCGACCCCGGTTCGCCTGTGGGGCCCCGGCCTCGGCCTCCAGCGTAAGGGGCCTGTCCCGATCCAGCGCGGCGCGCCCGCAGGGTCGCGCCGGTGGCCGGCGCTGCTCATCCTACGATGTCCTGAGACAACAGTTTCCACACAGCAAGAAAAAGTGCGTCATCTCGCGCATGGGCGTTCCCAGGCAGGGCAGGGGCTCGGCACGAAGCGCTCTCGGCACGAGCAAGGGTGGGAAAGAACGATGATCACTGAACAGACCGCAGGCACCATACCGACTGACGGTATGTCGACTTCGGCGCCGTCGCCCCAGCGCATCGGCGAGCTGCCCTGGATCGAGGACGCGGGCAAGGTCGCCCCGAAGGACGCACGCGCTCTGTCGACCCTGTTCTTCGAGCAGCTGCGGGTCCTGGAGGAAGGGACGAGGGAGTACCAGTACGCGCGCAACACCCTCATCGAGATGAACATCTCGCTGGTCCGGTTCGCCGCGCGCCGCTTCCGAAACCGGGGCAGCGGCGACATGGAGGACATCACGCAGGTCGGAACGATCGGACTCATCAAGGCCATCGACCGGTTCGAGCTGTCCAGGGAGGTGGAGTTCACGACGTTCGCCGTCCCCTACATCGTGGGTGAGATCAAGCGCTTCTTCCGTGACACCACCTGGGCCGTCCACGTCCCCCGCCGTCTTCAGGAACTGCGTGTGGAGCTGGCGAAGGCCAAGGACGAACTCGCCACCCGGATGGACCGTGACCCCACGGCCAAGGAACTGGCGGCCTTCCTGGACCTCACCGAGGACGAGGTCATCGAGGGCATCATCGCGTCGAACGGCTACACGGCCGGCTCCCTGGACCTGCCGACGGACACCGGCGAGACCACCGGCACGGGATCCCGGACATTCGCCGACATCCTGGGCGAGCCGGACTCCGCCATGGAGACGGTGGAGAACCTGCACGCCCTGGCCCCGCTCCTCGAACAGCTCGACGACCGGGAGCGTCGCATCATCGAGATGCGCTTCGGCCAGGAGATGACGCAGTCGCAGATCGGGGCCGAGCTGGACGTGTCCCAGATGCACGTCTCCCGTCTGCTCACCCGCACGCTCGCCAAGCTCCGATCGGGGATGCTGGCCTGACCACCCCGCACCCTCGGCTTCCCGGCCGGTACGGGGGTCGGGCCGCCGCCCGGTGAAGCACCGCGCGGCAGCTCGACCGACCGGTGAAGCCGCCGCGCGGTGCAGCCACTCCCGGCAGCCGCGAAACGGCGTCGCGAGGCCCCGTCGACCCGGCACTGAGCCGCGTTCGGCGCTCCTACGCGGCGATCTCCTCGTCGAGGGACTCCTCGACCCAGATGACTTTGCCGTTCGCGGTGTAGCGGGTACCCCAACGCCTTGCCAGAGCGGCGACGATCATCAGACCCCTCCCGTCCTCGTCCTGGACGCGTGCGTGGCGCAGGTGCGGGGCGGTGGACGCTTCGTCCGAGACCTCGATCGTCAGAGACCGGTCGCGTACGAGGCGTATCGTCGGATTCCCGCTCGCGTGACGGATCACGTTGGTCACCAGTTCGCTCACGACCATCTCGGCGGTGAACGCGTGCGATTCGAGACCCCACGCCTCCAGTTGGTGGCCGACCCGCTCCCTGAAGTCCGCGACGGCGGCGGGGTCCCGGTCCCCCGTCCACGTGGCCACCCGGTCGTCGGGCAGCCGGTGGGTGTGCACGGCGAGGATGGCCGCGCCGTCGGCCGCCTGCCGGCCGAGGAGGGTCTGGACGATGCTGTCGCAGGTGGCCTTGGGATCGTGACCGGCGCAGGCGGCGGCTCCCCGGAGCTCGGCCATGCGGTCCTCCCCGCGCCCGCCCGACTCCAGGATCGACTCGGAGTACAGGGTGAGCATGCTCTCCGGGGCGACGGTCATGCGGCCCAGCTCGTAGCTGGCGCCCTGACCGAGCGGTGCGCCGACCGGCACGTCCACGGTCTTCACCTCGCCGGTCACGGAGGTGACGAGCGGGGAGGGCCAGCCGGCGGACGCGGCGGTGAGCTCTCCGCCCACGGGGTCGTAGACGGCGTACAGACAACGGGGGGCGTCCGCCGGAGAGGGCCAGGGGGCAGGGCTGCCGGGAAGGATCCGGCCGGTGACGTCGTCCAGATGGGCCAGCAGCTCGTCGGGAGGAAGTTCGAGTGCGGCGAGCGTACCGAGCGCCGTCCGGAAGCGCCCCATGGTCACCGACGCGTCGAGGCCCTGTTGGGGGACCTGGCCGATGGCGAGACCGACGCGTGCCGCGGACAGGGCGATGACGTCGAACCAGACCGTGTGCCGCCTTCCCGGCGTGTAGAAGTGTGCCGTACTCACGGCGGACAGCTCGGGGAACGTCTTGGGGAGCAGCTTTCGTTGCAGGGTGACCGCTGTGGTGTGTTCCCTCGTGTAGCGGCGCGCGTTCTCGATGTGGATGCTCGCCGTGGCACTCACCTGCTCGGCGAGATCCACGTCGTGCGGGTCGAACGGCACGGGGTGGCGCGGCCCCCGGTAGAAGCTGGCCAGTCCCAGAACCCGCCCGTGGAACGACAGGGGCAGAACGATCATCGAGTGGATCCGCGCGTCCTTCAGGGCCCCGGTGCGTGCGACGTCGTGCATCAGCCAGTCGGACGGCGAGGTGTCGGGGGCCAGCAGCCGCGGTGTGAGGTCAGCCATCGCTTGTGTGTACGGCGTGGGCGAGGTGAAGTAGCTCATTTCCCCCACGGCGTAGACGGCCCGCAGGTTCCCGGGGGCTTCGAAGGCGGCTCGCCGCAGGGCGATGTCCGTGCCGACCGGCGGCGGCGGCGCCTCCGACCCCTGCAGCACGGCGTCGATGAGGTCGACCGAGACCGCGTCGGCGAAGTCCTCGGTGGCCGCCGACGCGAGTTCCCGCGCGGTCAGCATCGCGTCCAGCGTGGTGCCGATCGTCTCGTGCGCGCGGGCGAGGAGCCGTGCGGCGCCCTGGGCACGGTCCTGTGCGGTGACATCGTGGATCACCGACCCCGCGCCGATGGTCCGACGGCCGTCCTTCAGCCGGAACGCCGTGACCGCGAAGACCTTCGCCTGTCCTCGCCCGTCGTGGCCGTTGACCTTCCCCCGCACGGCCGGATCGCCGCCGTCCAGCACCTGCTGCAGGAAGTCCGCCATCGGGAGACGCGAACCGAGGTCCGCCACCCGGTTCCCGAGCACCTGGTCCGCGGTGCGTCCGCGCATCGCGAGGGCTGCCGAGTTGCTGCGTACGACACGTGATCCGGCATCGTACATCTCCAGTCCCGCGGTGGACTGCTCGAAGGCCGAGAACTCGAAGGCCGCTTCCAGCTGCGCCGCGTCGGGACCGGGCGCGCCGCCCTTCACGGTGACGAGCGCCTGCGCTCCGTCGCGGCCGGCGTCGAGCAACAGGGCGACCTGTCCGGCAGGTTCGCCGCCGCCCGCGGAGTGCTCCAGCAGGGTAAGGAGCAGCAGCCCCGCGCTCATTCCCACGGTGTCCGCCGCGGAAAGCGACGGATACCTTCCCGCACCGTCGTGCCATTCGGCGACGTTCCCGCTGTCGTCCAGGGTGAATGAAGTGTCGTGTGCCATCGTCGGCACCTCCCCGCACAGCCCTTCTCCCGCGGATGGGCATCGGCGCCCCGGCCGTGCGACGTCTCTTCCAGGCTGATGGCTGGGCGCAAGGTCGGCAACCGGTCACGCGCCGCGTCGGGTGCCGTCGGAAGTCCCTGCGCGCCGGTACGCAGGTGCCACGGGCGACGGCTCCCGCCTCGCCGATGATGCGGGGCAGGTGCGGGGATGCGACGCTTGCTGTGCGCCCGGGAGCGGAGCCGTGTGCCAGGACTCATCTGATCGCGCGACGGAAGGATCGTCATGATCCGTTTGATGCGACCCCTTCTGTACGGGGCGGCAGCCGGAGCGGCAGGGACGACCGCGCTCAACATCGTCAGCTACGCCGACATGGCGATCCGGGGCCGCGCCGCCAGCAACACGCCGGAAGTGACCCTGCGCAGGCTGGCCGAGAAACTCCATGTGCGCATCCCCGGTGAGGGCCGGACGCTGGAGAACCGTATCGCCGGACTCGCGCCGATGACGGGGTTCGCCGCCGGGCTCGGCATGGGTGTCGCACTGGCCGTCGCGCGCTCCGCCGGATGGCGCCCGTCCACGGCCACTCAGTACGCCGCCGCCTCGATCGGCGCTCTGATCGGGACGAACGGACCGATGACGGTGCTCGGAGTGACCGATCCACGGACGTGGGCGGCTTCGGACTGGGTCTCGGACATCGTCCCGCACCTGGCTTACGCGTGGGTGACCGTGAGTGTCCTCGACGGCCTGGACCGCTGACGGCGGACCGGCGCGCCGCCCCCTTGACCCGGTGCCGCTGCTCACCGGGCTCGATGTGGCGATGCGGAACCGAGTGGGTCCGAGCGGGAACAAGAACTCTCGTCCGGCCGGCATCCCGGACGCGCACGCCGCGCCCCGGAGACGTACCCCGTGCCCCTGCCGGGTCAGCGAGGCCGACCGATAAAGGCGGAATGCTACATTCGCCTGGATCACGTCGCGGCGCCTCATGAGCGGTTGGGTATGTCTATCGGGAGTTCCGACTTCACGCGGCAGACGAAGGTCGGCGCCACCTCACCCTCACCGTTGCGGACGTTCCTGCGGACGGAGTCCGGCAGTGCGGTGGCCCTCGTGGCGGCGACGCTCGCGGCCCTCGTCTGGGCCAACGTCGCGGCCGCCGGCTACGAGGCGTTCTGGCTGACGGACCTGTCCGTCCGGATCGGCGCGTACGAGATGCGGCTGTCCCTGCGTTCGTGGGTGAACAGCGGGCTGATGACGTTCTTCTTCCTCGTCGTCGGACTGGAGGCGCGCCGCGAGTTCGACATGGGAGAACTCCGCGACCGGCGAAGGACCGTACTGCCACTGGCTGCGGGCACAGGCGGCATGCTCGTCCCCGTCGCGGTCTATATCGCCTTCAACGCCGGTAGCGGTGCGGCAGGGGGCTGGGGAGCGGCGATGTCGACCGACACCGCCTTCGCCCTGGGCATGCTCGCCATCATCGGGCGCCGGACGCCCCCGGGACTGCGGGTCTTCATCCTCACCATGTCGGTGGTGGACGATTTCCTGGCCCTGGCGGTCATCACCGTCGTCTACAGCGACAGTGTCCGGGTGCCCGTGCTCGTCTGCGCCCTCATCGCCCTGGGCGTGATCCTCCTCTCCTGGCGGCTGTGGGTGCGCCGTGGCGTGGTGTACGCGGTCCTGGCCCTGGTCATCTGGGTGGCCTTCCTCGAGTCCGGCGTGGAGCCCGTGGTGATCGGCCTCGCCATGGGCCTTGTGACCTGCGCGTATCCGGCGGCACGCGAGGACCTGGAGCGCGCGACGGGGCTGTTCCGGCTCTTCCGGGAGCAGCCGACGCCCGAACTCGAGAGGTCCGTGCGCGCGGGCCTCGCATCGGCCGTCTCCCCGAACGAGCGCCTGCAGAGTCTGTTCCACCCGTGGACCAGCTATGTGATCGTCCCGCTTTTCGCCCTGGCCAACGCCGGTATCCACGTCACCGGCGACGAGTTGGCGCGGTCCTTCTCCTCACCCGTGACCCTCGGTATCCTCATCGGGTACGTGGCCGGCAAGCCCGTGGGGGTTCTCGGGGCGTCGGCTCTGACCACCGCACTCAGCCGCGGACGGATCAGGCCCCCCGTCGGCTGGGGGGCCATCCTCGTCGGAGGAACACTCTCCGGGGTCGGCTTCACGGTGTCCCTCCTCATCGCATCCCTCGCATTCGACGGCCCCCGGCTCACCGACGCGAAGATCGGCATCCTGAGCGCGGTGATCTGCGCCTTCCTGGTCAGCCGGCTCACCACAGCTGTCATCGCCCTGCTCCCCCGCCGGCTGCGGGTGCGGACCCTGCTCGGCAGGGCGGAGACGATCGTCGACCTCGCCGTACCCGTGGATCCCGCGCGCGACCATGTGCGGGGACCGCACCACGCGCCGGTCACCGTCGTGGAGTACGGCGACTACGAGTGCCCGTACTGCGGCGAGGCCGAGCCGGTCCTGCGGGAACTGCTCAGGGACTTCGGGGACGTGCGCTACGTATGGCGGCACCTCCCCCTGACCGATGTCCACGTGCACGCCCAGATCGCAGCGGAGGCGGCCGAGGCAGCGGCTTCGCAGGGGAGTTACTGGGAGATGCACAGCATGCTGATGGACCACCAGGGGGCTCTCCGTTTCGACCACCTCATGGGATACGCCCGGGACATCGGGCTGGACACCGAGCGCTTCCAGCGGGACATGCGCGCCCACGCCGGCATGGCCCACGTGGCCGAGGACGTGGAGTCGGCCGACCTCAGCGGCGTGGCCGGGACACCGACCTTCTTCGTCAACGGGCTCCGGCACCAGGGCGCCTACGACATCGACAGCCTGTCCACCGCCGTACGCATCGCGAGGGCACGGGCCACCGTGCTGGGCTGAGAGGAGGGCGGCCGTCCCGCGCGCCCGCCCCTCCGCACGCATCGGCCTGCCCCCCGACCGCGGGGGAAGCGCGGAAGACGGCCACGTGCTCCTCGGCGTCCGCAGCGGCCGAGCACCGGCAACACGTGGAACGGACCGGGTGAGAGCCGCCCCTGCCCTCCGCGATGCCGGGCAAGGCTCTCGGATCAGGCCTCGATGTACGCGACGACGACCACCGTGCGCAGCGCTGTGACGAAGTACAGGACCCGGACCTCTTCGATCGCGTCGGCGTACTGGCGCAGGGGCGGCTCGGCACCGGTGGCGGGGATGGGCTGGCCGATGTCCGGGTCGACGCTGATGACCACAAGGGTCCGGTCCAGGGCGTGCACGGCACTCTCGGAGAGCTCTTCGAGTTGCTTGGCCGCCGAGTCACTGAAGGCGATGCGGGCACGCCTGGAGGCCATCAGGCCACCGCGGGGCGCTGGGCGGCGAGGTGGGCGAGGCGGGCGTCGCGGAGATCCTCCCACGGTGTGCACGCGTCGACGGGCGGCAGCCCGTTGGCCGCGATGTCCTCCAGGACGGCGGCGAGGCGGTCGGCATCGGCGCGGGTCTTCGCCGCGTACGCCCGGACCGCGTCGGCCGCCGAGGGCTCCAACTGCGCGCGGACCGCGTCGGGGGCGGGCTGATCGCTCATCGAGGACTCCTGGCGTGTGTACGACGTCCTTCTCACGGTAGCGCCGGGGTCCGGGCCCGGTCACCGGTACGCACGAACCGGTGAACGCCGCTCTCGCCCATGGACGTTGGCGCGCTGCCGACCGCCATCCGAACGCACCTCCCCCGTGGGTCCGGGCCCACCGGGACCCCGGCCGCGCCGGGCGGGCGCCTGCGACCGGGCACCGTCCTCGCCCCACTCGACCGGCCCTGCGGGACGGGCCCTCTCACCCGATCGGTGCAGCATGCCGCCCCTACGTGACGGCCGATTCCTCACCCCGCGCATCCGCCCCCAAGCCGCCGGACACCCCTACGCCCACGCCGCTTCCTTGGTGTGACACGCACCGCGTGCCTGAACCTGACGCACGGTTCGTCCTGATATGCGGTCTTCTGCGAGCCGCCATAGCCTACTGACACTGCTCACATAATCGACGGCCGGTCCAGCCGGCGGAGGGCGAGCTTCCATGGCTGAGCGAGTGAAGAAACTCGGACTGGTCGGCGAAATGTCGGCCGAGTTCGCGGGCACCATGATCCTCATCCTTTTCGGGTGCGGTGTGGTGGCCCAAGTAGTGGCGGGCGGCGCCCTGACAGATCCGCCCGGCGGACTCGGGAACCACGACAGCATCTCCTGGGCGTGGGGACTGGGTGTCACCCTGGGCGTCTACGTGGCGGCTCGGCTGAGCGGTGCTCATCTCAACCCCGCTCTGACCATCGCCCTTGCGACGTTCAGGGGGTTCCCCTGGAAGAAGGTCGCCCCTTACGCGCTGGCCCAGACGGCCGGCGCCTTCGTGGCCGCCCTCCTCGTCCGCTGGAACTACACCGAGGCACTGGCGAAGGCCGACCCCGGACACACCGAGAAGACGCAGATCGTCTTCTCCACCCTGCCCGCCAACGGCAACACCGCTCTGCCGGTGCACGAGTGGGGCGCGTTCCGCGACCAGGTCATCGGTACGGCCATCCTGCTGCTGCTGGTCATGGCCATCACCGACATGCTGAACACACCGCCCGGCGCGAACCTGGCTCCGTTCATCATCGGCCTGGTCGTGGTGGCGATCGGCATGGCCTGGGGAACCAACGCGGGATACGCGATCAACCCCGCCCGTGACTTCGGTCCCCGGCTCGCGAGCTTCATCACGGGTTACGGCGGAGCCTGGCGGGACCAGTACGGGAATCTCTACTTCTGGGTCCCCATCGCGGGCCCGATCGTCGGCGCCCTGCTCGGCGGGGGTCTGTACAAGGGCTTCATCGGCCGGTTCCTGCCGGCCGCCGAACCCGAGCCTCCGGGACGCGTCCCGGCACCCCAGGACTGACGGCACCGGCCGGAGAGGCGGGACATCATGGCGGACTTCATCGGCGCGGTGGACCAAGGCACCACCAGCACCCGATTCATGATCTTCGATCACGGCGGCAACGAGGTCGCCAAGCACCAGCTCGAACACGCCCAGATCCTCCCCCGCTCCGGCTGGGTGGAGCACGATCCCGTGGAGATCTGGGAACGCACCAACTCGGTGATCCAGAACGCCCTGCGGTACGGCGGTCTGTCACCGACCGACCTGGCTGCCATCGGAATCACCAACCAGCGCGAGACCACGGTGGTCTGGGACCGTCGCAACGGGCGGCCCTACTACAACGCCATCGTGTGGCAGGACACGCGTACGGACGCCATCGCGGCGAACCTCGAACGCTCCGGCAAGGGCGACGTCATCCGCCGCAAGGCGGGCCTCCCGCCGGCGACATACTTCTCCGGCGGAAAGATCCAGTGGATCCTGGAGAACGTCGACGGCGTACGGGAAGCGGCCGAGGCCGGCCACGCCGTCTTCGGCAACACCGACGCCTGGGTCCTGTGGAACCTGACCGGTGGTCCCGACGGCGGCATCCACGCCACCGACGTGACCAACGCGAGCCGCACCATGCTCATGGACCTGGAGACCCTCGACTGGGACGACGAGCTCCTGGGCTTCTTCAACATCCCCCGGAGCATGCTTCCCAAGATCAATCCCTCGTCGCACCCGGAGGCGTACGGAGCGACCCGCACGTCGCGGCCGCTGCGCGCCGCCATCCCCATCGGCGGCGTCCTCGGTGACCAGCAGGCGGCCACCGTCGGACAGGTCTGCTTCGCCCCCGGCGAGGCCAAGAACACCTACGGTACGGGCAACTTCCTCGTGCTCAACACCGGCAACGACCTGGTCCGCTCCGAACACGGGCTGCTCACCACGGTGGCCTACCAGTTCGGTGACGAGCCGGTGGTGTACGCGCTGGAGGGATCCATCGCGGTCACCGGGTCCGCGGTGCAGTGGCTGCGCGACCAGATGAAGATCATCAAGACGGCGCCGGAGAGCGAGGAACTGGCGCGCACCGTCGAGGACAACGGCGGGATGTACTTCGTCCCCGCGTTCTCGGGTCTGTTCGCGCCGTACTGGCGCTCGGACGCCCGCGGAGCGATCGTCGGCCTGGCCCGGTACAACGACAACGCGCACCTGGCGCGCGCGACCCTGGAAGCCATCTGCTACCAGAGCCGCGATGTGGTCGAGGCCATGGAGCGGGACTCCGGTGTCCACCTCGACGTGCTCAAGGTCGACGGCGGTGTCACGGCCAACGACCTCTGCATGCAGATCCAGTCCGACGTGCTCGGCGTCCCGGTCAGCCGGCCCGTGGTCGCGGAGACGACCGCGCTCGGTGCGGCCTACGCGGCCGGACTCGCCACGGGCTTCTGGCAGAACACGGACGAACTGCGCACACACTGGGCCGAGTCCAAGCGCTGGTCACCCGAGTGGTCCGAGGAGCAGCGCGCGGAAGGGTACGCGGGCTGGAAGAAGGCCGTGGAGCGCACCCTCGACTGGGTGAAGGTTCCCTGACCCCAGGGTCCAGCGAATACCGGGGTGGTCCGCATGGGCGCCTCGTGACAACGACGGGCCGGCCGGCATCAGCTGATGCCGGCCGGCCCACGTGCGCGCCGCCGGGAGACACACGGAGGGAGTAGTCTCCTGCCGGGCCGCGGATGACAACGTCGAGCGGACGGAGCATCGGCTGGGGGCAGAATGACGCGGGCGTTCAGGACGGCGGTCCCCACTCTCGCGCTGGTGGCGACGGTGGTGGGATGTTCCTCGCCCGCGGGCGGGGACGAGCAGTGGCTGACCGAGCAGCGGAAGAACTACTGCACGCAGTTGGGGACATGGCAGAAGGCACGGAACGCGGCAGGCACGGAAGCGCCGACGGCGTCAGGGTTCGACGAGGTGGGGGCAACCGCTCAGGACACCTTCCTCGCGATGCGTGCGCTCCGGGACGAGCCCGTCGGCGGGGGCCGAACGCTGGGTGAGGCGACGGCTGCGGCGATGAACAGCAGCGACTCGGAGGCGGAGGGTCGTGTCGTGACGTACTGCGGGGACGCGGGCTTCGAGACTCTGCTCCGCTGAGACCGTCGAGGCCCCTCGCCCCAACCGCCCTGGCCGTCATGGCGGTGATCATCACCGGTGCGGCTTGCGACCCGCCCGATCGCCGCTGCGGCTTGGGCGACCCGCCGGCTCGCGCCGAACGCACCCGGGGCGACGAGCCGGAGGTGGAGGCCACCATCCACTGAGTGGCGACCACCCGCCGGCCCACCGCGGGTTCCCGAGCCGTCTGCGGCTCATGCAGACCTTCCGACGGCCCTCGGACGACCGGGACCGCCTGTCGGATCACGCGAGGTGGCACGGGAACCCTCGGCCGGTCGATGTCGGGGTCAGCGGACCTCGACGGTCCGGCGCTCCTTCAGGGAAGCGCAGTTGGAGTTCTCCACCGACACGTACACGTTGTCGATGCTGCCGCCCCAGCTCACGCAGTAGCCCTTGCCGTAGACGCGGGCGGGGCCGGCGTACGACGTGTAGTTCCCGTTGTCCCCGGCGTACTCGTCGGTGGCGGGGACGTAGATGTACGTGGACATGGCCTTGACCTTGCCGGGGCTCGTCCGGATGGTCGCGACGCAGTTCTTGCCGTTCGTGGAGTTGTACGTCAGGTAGACGGTCCCGAGCGAACCGACGGGCACGGAGTTGACGGTCTTGTAGGCACTGCCGCAGACACCCTGCGGCGTGACGTTGGGCGCTGCGGAGGCGGTCGCGCTGAACGCGGTCGTGGCCCCCACCACCAGTGCGGTCACCGCTCCGGCAGTCGCGATATTGCGCCTGATTCCCATTATTTCCCCCTTGTGTCCCTGAGAGCTGTTTGCTCCTGCCTGATGTGACCCACGACGCGCACAGATGGTTGTGCGGCAATCACTCCGAGGTGTCGCGCGGTCGCGCCGGGCGGGGTCGTTCGGCGGAGCCGGCGCGGAACGCTTCGGCCGACCAGCAGTCATGTGTGATGCCTGGAGAGTGAGTTGACGAAGCCCGGCCCGGACTCCGGGTCGTCGCCGGTGCACCGGCGCCCGTCCTGGCCGACCTCGTGCCCGTACCGACGGCGGTCGTCCCGTTCGGCTCAACTGCGGTGCGCCGGGTTCGAACAGCGGACTTCACAGCACCATCACATCCGCACCATTGGCTGAATCCGGCACCTCCGCTGTTCCTGGTGATCCGGAAGCGACGTCACCCGTTCCTCGACGGCGATACGGCGGATCAAGGCAGGCAAATCGATGGGCGAACTCTGTGGAGGGCCCGACACAGGAGCAGCCTCCTGTTCGAGTCGGTCACACTTTGCGTAAAAGAATGCCTCCGTGACCTTGCCGGTGTGAGTAGCATCAGCGACCACACACCTTGAAGCTCAGCCAACGACGAGGATCACATGGCCAAAAATTCTCCACCAGCCGGCATCAGCGCGGATTACGCACAGCGAATCTCCGACGATCTGTCGGCGAACCGCAGTGCACAGGAACGAGTACGTGCGGACTTGACGGACCTTCAGGAACAACTCGTTCACCTCGAAAGCGGTGAGCAGGTCCTGATCAAGATGCAGGCAGTGCTGGACAGCACGGCGGAGCCGGCCGCTCCGGCCGCCGACACGCGGGCAACCGCCTCGGTCCCTCCCGCCCGCCGGTCCAAGAGCAAGCCGGCGGCCCGCAAGCGGGCGGGAAAATCCACGTCCGAGCCGGCGAAGCCGAAGTCCGCCGCCGTGAAGGCCGGGGCACCGAAGACCGCCGGCGAGCCGACATGGCGCGAACTGGTCGGAAAATACCTGTCGAGCCAGCGGGAACCGAAGTCGTCGGCCGAGGTCGCTGCCGCGCTGACGGAGGAGCAGCCGAAACGAGGCGTACAGGTCGCAGTGGTGCGCAACACTCTGGAACAGGGGGTCGCACAGGGCCTGTTGGAGCGCCACAAGCAGGGACGCTCGGTCTTCTACGGCCTCGCCTCGCCCGGCGCGTCCACCGATGCCGTTCCCGAGGCAGCCGAGGCGCACGCGCGATAGCCCTCGAACCCGTCGGCTCGCTCCCTCGGTGGGCGACAGCACGACGACGCAACGACGTCCGGGACGCCCTGTCACCGCGCAGCTCTGTTCTGAGCGATGGCGGTCAGGGCGTCCGGGACGCGTTACGCACTTCATCACGAGAACGTGCGGCACGCCGACTCACGGACTGAAAGGTGGTCCGCGTCGCACCCAGGGCGTGGTGGGGAGAGAGAGTCACCCCTTCGGATGAACCACATCCGGCCCGGGAATAGCGGCGGCAGAGCGCTGTTGATCAGACCATGACTTCTGAGACGCGCACGGCATTCGGACGGGTCGGCATCTGGAGCGGCGCCCTGCACGGGTCGCGGACCGACGAATCGGGCAGGCGGGCGATCGCGGATGCGGTGGCCGAACTCGAGGATCTGGGGTACGGCACCCTGTGGATCGGGGGCAGTCCCTCCCCCGACGACGCGGCCGCCCTCGTCTCCGCCACCTCCAAGGTCACGGTGGCCACAGGCATCCTGAGCATCTGGGACCACACGGCGGAGGAGGCGGCGGCCGGCATCGAGGCGCTCGACCCGGCAGTGCGACGCCGGTTCGTCCTCGGCCTGGGCGTCAGCCACGGCCCCATGGTGCCGCAGTACGCGAAGCCGTACAGCGCCATGGTGTCCTACCTCGACGCACTCGACGCGGCAGGCCCGGCTGTCGACTCCGGGCGGCGGGTTCTGGCAGCGCTCGGCCCGAAGATGCTGAAGCTCGCGGCCGACCGCGCTCTCGGCGCACACCCGTATCTCGTCACTGCCGAGCACACCGCGGAGGCACGCCAGGCACTGGGGCCCGACGCGTTGCTCGCCCCGGAGTTGTCGGTCGTACTCGACACGGACATCGAGCGAGCCCGTACGACCGCGAGGACCATGCTGGCGATGTACCTCCAGCTCCCGAACTACACCGACAACCTGCTGCGCCTGGGCTTCGCGGAGAGCGACTTCGAGGGCGGCGGGAGCGTCCGTCTGCTCGACGCCCTCTTCGCCCTGGGAGACGCCGGACAGGTGCGGGCCCGTGCGAGGGAGTACTACGACGCGGGTGCGGACCACATCGCGTTCCAGGTGCTGACCGCCGACGAGGGCGGCTCCGGTCTGCCGATGCGCGAATGGCGCGAACTGGCCTCCGTGTTCGCCGACGAGCTTTAGAGCCCGCGCCCCGGAGTCCGGAATCCGCAAGCAGGGAGGTTTCAGTCCCTGTTGCCGATGTGCACAGGGCAGAGGCCGAGGTCCCTCCACCGCACGTGGTGGAGGGACCTCGGCCTCTGCCTTTTCCCTGGCGCTGCTTCATCAAGTCCGGCAGCCGCAGAGCGCCGGCTCACGGAGACGTGGGCGAGACGGGCCGGAGAGCGGCCACCGGTTCCATCGCCCCGGGCCAGGTTCCCGTCATGGCAGGGATGCGACGCACTGGAGGTGCGATGGACAGCGCGACAGGCTTACTCGCGACAAGCGGCCACAGACCGGGAAGTGGTGGACGGAGGCTAGCGGACACAGGGTCTCGGCTGCGCTGGTGGGCACGCTGTGCCTCAGCGGTGGCGGCCGCCGTGACCGCAGCCCTGCTGACGGCGCCTGCGGCGACCGCCGCGCCCGCCGCCCCGTCGGCACCCTGTCCGCAACTCCCCTGTGAGGGAGCAGATCCCGGCCAGGTGACGGCCTGGCAGTCGGGCGGCGCGCCCAAGGTCCTGAAGGAGACGACGCTCGCCTCGGGCACCCACATCACCCTGTACACGGGCAAGCCGGCCTGGGACACGAGCCGCACCTACGGCTGGGCGGAGGTGCAGTTCGGCGCCGGGGTCACGAAGGGGCGCGTGTGGCTGCGCGCCGAGGAGAACTGGGGCGACGGCATCAACATCACGACGACGCTGGAGCACCCGCGTTCGTACCGTGACACCACCGGCACCACCGGCATGTTCCCGTACTCGACCTCGATCCCTCAGGGCGCGTACACCAACAGCGCCTGCGTGACGGACGGCGCCCAGCGCGGCTGTGTCGCCTCCTACGGTGCCGACGTGGTCCCTGCCGGACCGTGCGAGGGATGGTGTTCTGACGCCGACCCGGACGCGATCCCGGCGTCCGACTGGTCGTACGTGGACCGCCCGGACTACGACCGGGCCGAGCTGCCGTCGGGCGCGTTCGTGCAGCAGGTGGACGGACGCCTGAAGCAGGGCAGTTATCTGGGCTGGGCCGAAGGCGGACTGCCGGCGGGTGGAAGGTTCTGGCTGGAGGCGTGGCAGGGCGAGGGCCGTTGGGGGCCGGTGTACACCGCGTTCGCACCCGCGGGCGCCTCCCGGACGACGACGGGCTCGACCCGCGCGTACTCCTGGCTGCCGGAACTGCGCGCCTGTGTCAGCGACGGGACGGGCACCCTGTGCACGCGGGACGAGGACACCGCGGCCACGGCTCCGGCCGCGGCACCGTGCGCGGAGCTCCCGTGCACGGACATCGACCCGGCGAGCGTCACCGAGTGGATGCCGAGCTACAAACCCACCGTGGTGGAGGACGCCAACATCTTCCAGGGCGGCCGGCTGAAGATCTACCAGGGCCGCCCGGCCTGGGATCCGCACCACATGTACTACTGGGGTGAGGCCGAACTCCCGCCGGGCCGCGACGACGTCTCCGCCACCCTCATGCGGCACCCGTCCGGTGGCGCCGACTCGCGCACCACCCGGCCGGAGCCCCTGCCGGGCGCCCGGCTGACCGCCTCGGGCACGACGAGGATGGTCGCACTCGACCCGCTGTCGAAGGACGAGATCGCCGGGCTGGTCGTGGACGGCAAGGAATGGGCGTTCGCCACCCAGCAGGGCAACAACATCGACAAGTCGTGGACGACGGGCCCGGTCGGCCCGTGCGCACCCGGCCAGAGGTGCGAAGGCGTCCTCCCTGGCAGCGTCGCCGCGTGGGCGTCGGTGGCGACCGACTGGGCGACGGTGGCGCTGCCCGGCGGCGCCCGGGTCACCCTGGCGGGCTCGCGGCCACGGTGGTCCGTGTCCGACTACTACGCCTGGGCGCGTACGGACTCCCCCGGTGTCACCGCGTGGCTGGAGGACCGTCAGCCCGGCGGTTCGTACACGAAGGTGGCCGACGCCGGCACGATGAAGGCGACGGACGGCCGTGCGGTCCGTGCGTGCATCTCGGACGGCGCGACGACGAAGTGCACCACGCCTCTGGGGTGATGCGCCGGGAGTGGGCCGGGCGGCGAGCCCGGCCCACCTCGGTCCGGCCTCTGGTCCCGGGCCCGTCCTCAGACGACGATGCTGGTCACGGCCGCCCACAGCAGGGGCGAGTGCTCGATCCGGCCTCCGGCCCGCCAGCGGCCGAGCTGCTCACGCTGCCACCGGCCGAGCCGTCCCACGGGATCGCTGTGCTCATGGGCGGTGTCGACGGCCACGACCACATCGGACAACGGGCGTACGCCGGCGGGCAGGCCGGCCAGCCGGTGGAAGGCGAAGCTGGTCGGCAGCGCCCATCGGGTGGCGGTGACGAGTTCGGCGCCGTTGTGGATCATCGCTGTCGCCAGGCCGAACGACTCGGCGAACCGGAATTCGCCACCGCTCTCGCAGCCGATGAGGGCCACGCGCGGCGGTGCGGGCCAGATCAGCGCGCCGGGCTCTCCGTCGGCACGCAGGGGGAGCGTGCCGAGCAGGAGGTCCTTGGCCGAGAGCGGCCGGTGCGTACGCACGGGATCGGCCAGGCCCGTAGCACCTGTTCCGCAGCACAGGTGGAGCGCGCCGTCCTCGCTCCGACCGCTCTCGACCGGCGCGCCGCTCACGTGTCCGACGTACATGAGGCGCCGCGCCCCCTCGCGGAGTGCGCCGCTGAGCCAGTTCCGGTCCTGATCGGTCCGGCGGAAGGCCTGCGCCGGATCGCTGACGCGCGGCACGGTGGCACCGGCGCCGAGACGGTCCCTGACCAGCGACAGCAGTCGGGGATCCTCGCCCGGCGGCCCCAGGACGGATCCGAGCGGGGAGTCGGCGCGGAACCCCGGCACCCGGGGGTCCAGGACCAGCACCACGGCGTCCGCGTCCGCCGCCGGACGCGCCGCGCGGCGGTGGCGTCGCAGGGAGGCGGGCGCGATGGTCACCACGTCTGCCAGATCGATGAGCCGTTCGTCCTCGTCGCCGACGGCGAGCAGCTCCCAGGGGACCTGGGCGACGCGGGGCGACGGCTGGATCCGTACGAGCGGGCGGCCCGCGCGCGCCGACACGTGCCGTATCTGCGCCGTCAGCCCCTCCGGCCAGAGCGCTCCCGCGAGGTGGCGTGCGAGACGGCGTTCGGCGGTCCGGTCGGCCATCGCCCCGGAGACGAGGGCCTGCTTCATGCCGTCCGCTCCCCGGGCAGGGAGCGCCCTGCCGAGCGAGCGGACCGCCTGGTCGACCTCCTCGGCCGGTGCGTGTCCGGTGCCGAATCCCCGGGCGCCACGAGTCCATGTCCAGGTCATGAACAGGTCTCCGGCATCGGCGAGGCGGACCTGCACCTCCGGCGGGCCCGTCAGATCGTCAGTGGCACGGAAGGGCACTTCGTGGTCGTCCACGATCCGCCGCCGGTAGCGGAACTCGGCCGCTGCGATGTACTCCTGGAGCGCTGCCCGACCCGATTCTGCGGACATCCGCACCTTCGGCGGCGGTGCGACGCGCAGGCCGGCGGTGGCGGCAGCCTCCGCAGCCACACCGCCGAGCGCGGCCGCGCCATCGGCGTACCTCTTCATCGCCGCACTAGGAAACACCGGCGCGGAGGCTTCGGCGTCGGGGGAGACGGGTGCGGTCCCCGGGGGATCTACTGGCTCCCGAGGGCCCGGGGGCGACGGCGCGGGGTCCACCGCCAGGGCGGCGCCCGCGCATCGGTGTTCCACCAGCTCGAAGATCAGCCCCTGGTCCTGGCGGCGTACGGCGAGACGGAAGGCGAGTCGCATGGCTTCGTCGGCAAGCTGTCGCCACTGGCTGCGAGCGTGGGCGGTGACGAAGTCGTGGCGCGCCGCCTCCAGGGCGAGGGCCGCGGGGAGGGCGAGGGAGAGTGCCGTGTCGACGGACGCCCTCTCGTGGTCGCCGTGGTCCGTCCTGCTGAGGTTGTCCTCGAGGGTCGTGGCGAGCATGAGGTCGACCTGAGCACACCGCTCGTGCACCTCCCGCTCCTGGTACACGTCGCGGGCTTCCTGGGCCAGCCGCTTCATCTCGGTGATGTCGCCCCGGTCGTAGGCGTGCTGGGCGGCGAGAAGTCTGGTGTCGGCCGCTGCGACGGCCGCCCCGATCCGTTCGAACCGGGCCAGGCTCGCGTTCGTCAGGTCGAGGGCACCGACACGGTCACCGCGTCGGCCTGCGAGGTGGGCGCGCGCCTGCTCGCAGGTCGCCAGATCACCGAAGCGTCGCTGCCGTTCGAAGAACGCGGACGCCTCGGCGTACAGTTCCTCCGCGCGCCGGTGGTCACCCCGTCGCATCGCGACGTACGCCCGGTGCGCGAGCAGCGCTTGTTGCTCTCCGGCGTCCCCCATCGCCCGAAGGCCTTCCTCCGCGCGGGCGAGGTGGTCCTCGGCCTGGTCGAACCGGCCGGTCGAGGCGCAGATCACCCCGAGGGCGGTCAGCAGCCTGGGCCCGGCCTCCGCTGCGGTCCCGGGCAGGTTGGACAGCAATGCGGCGGCCTGCTCCTCCGCGGCGCCCCACTCGCCACGTTCGACCAGCAGGTGCACCCGGTTGAGTCCGAGTTCCGCGCCCCGCAGGCCCTCGGGGTCGTCGAACTCGGGGAAGCCGAGTGCAGCCTCGTCCAGGTCGGCCAGTGCCTCGTCCAACTGCCCGGTCCTGCGGTGGAGATCGGCCCGTGCCAGCAGGGTCTTCAGCCGGACCTCCAGCCACAGCTGCCGGCCACGCGGCCCCATGGGCACCGATGCGACGGAGTCCAGCAGTGCGCGGGACTGCTCGACGGCTTCCCGGGCACCGCCCAGGTCCGTGGCGGTCAGCCGGACGCTCGCGAGGTCGGACAGGAGATGCGCCCGGAGGAAGCGCACGTCGGGCGCATCCTCGAAGGACTCGGCCAGGCTCAGCAGGTCCTCGCGCACGGTGCACGCGGCCGTGAGGTCAGCGGCCAGCTGATGCTGCTCGGCCAGCGCGAATCCGCTGTCGAAGGGCTCCCCGTAGAGACTCATGACCGCTTCGCTCCCGTCGTCCTCCGGCATCCGTCAGTAGTCCTCACCGGCCGCCGTCGCAGCGGCGGTCTCGGCGAGAAACGGCTCCGGAACGCCTCGGCGCTCCGAGTCGTACGGCCTGGCTGCGGCCAGCCGCCGCCGGGCCAGGGCGCGGATCGCGTCGCGCCCTGCGCGGACCGCCCCCTCGCCGGCGCCCCCGGCGTCCGGATCGAACCCGGGCAGCAGAACGCCGACATCGAGGGACGCGGCCACCGCCTCGGACGGCAGTTCCAGGTCCGCCGTGCCGGTCCACACGTCGTCCCGTCTGGCCAGGGGCATGCGGTCCGGGCGGCCTCCGTCCACACAGAACTCCGCCATGAGGGGGGTGCCCGAGCCAGGTGCCGCGACGTGTGCGACCACCTCGACCTCGATCTGCCGGCGCGCGCCGAGGGCGCGGGTCGTCCAGGACACCGCGTCCTCGGCCGAGTCGACGAAACCGGGCGGGTAGCGGCGCCAGTCGTTCGTTCCCGAGCCCCGGGTGATGACCCGGCCTCCCCCGGTACGGTGCTCACCCGCCGCGAGGGCGTAAGCGTCCTTCCGCGCGAAGAGTGGGCCCGGATCCGCGGGCGCGGCGGCCGGGCCGGGGAGGTCCAGAGCGGAGCGGAGACCTCGCAGGTCCGGACCCACCAGTCCGGCGCGGTCCGCCACGTCGTCGATCAGGCGCAGGACGTCCTCGAGACGCTCGGCGGTGCCGGTCTGCCTCGATTCCGCGCGCCACCAGCGGATCAGCAGGTCGAGTGCGGCACGGTGTTCCCCGACGAGGTCGGCGGCGCAGTCGTCCGGCTGGTCGTCGCGGTCGTCGAAGAGCTGCTGGCACACGTGCGTGAGCGCGGCCAGTTCCAGGCCCAGCACGTCCGGATCGAGCACGGGTATCCCGTCCGTGTACGAAGCGGGCCACCATCGGGCCGCCCAGTGCCCGAGAGCGAGCCTGGCGGCGCTGTCAGCGAGGGGGGTCGCGTCGGCTCCCACCAGGATGCGATCCGGCCCGTCCCCGGCCATGGTGTCGTGGACGGCGGCGGCCACGCGCTCTCCGTAGAACGCCCACAGCCACTGCTGGGCCCGTCGCGCGTCGTGGACGTGGGCCGCCGGCGGACGGGGCACAGCGAGGACGGGCCACTCCAGTACGGCGCCGGCGACATCGAGCACGGCCCGCGTGAAGTCGAGGCCGCCCTCGACCTCGTCGGCGTGGGCATGAACGGGGCCGCCGCTGCCCGTGGGCGGCGCGGCGGTGGTGATGCGTATCGTGCCGTCCTCGTCCCGCTCCACGCGGACGTCGGAATGCGCGGCCACCCTCACGCGCCCCTCTGTCCGGTCGTACGTGCCGGAACCCCCGACAGGGCGCGCAGAGCGGACCGGACCCTGGTCCGATGGTCCATCATCACCGACCGGGCGACACCGTCGAGCACCTCCCAGGCCGACGCCAGGTCGCCGAGAGGCGCACCGCGGACATCCCGTCCGTGCAGGCGCACCCACAGCCTCCGCATGTAGGTGACCCACGGGGTGCGAAGGTCCTGGGCGAGGGCGTCCAGGACACCGCCGTCCGGATCGGGGCGGGGTGAGACGGTCATCCTGCGGGCACGAAGGACCGATGCCTCCCGCCGCCAACGCCCGTTGACCGCCCGGTGGGCCGCCGTCCGTCCGACTGCGGCTTCGCGCGTGCCCAGCGGATCGAGACCCGATGCCAGTCCGCCTCCCAGGACGACGCTCACGCGCAGGGTCTCGTCGTGCAGCCCGAGCGGAGCACAACTACGCGCGGCCTCGAGGCCGATGAGGTCGGGCACCGTCGGCAGATCGTCCCGGCGGGCCGACGACCGCACGACGGCGAAGAGCCGTTCGAAGAGCGTCCGGTCCAGGGGTGCGGGAAGCGTCGCCGTCGAGGCTCCGCTGCCGACCTCCGGGCGGGGCGGCAACTTCCTTGCTGTGAGGCCGAGATGCGCGGGAGGGCCGTCAGGACCCCAGACGGCGTCGGTGTGTGACCAGAGCACCCGGCCGAACAGTTCTCCGTGCCGCGCGTCGACCATGGAGGTGTACCCGGCCGAGACGGCCGGGCGGCCCGGGCTCCCGCAGGCTTCCAGCACCTCGCCCGCCTGCGTGATCACCGCGACCGCGCGTCCGGGCGGTGCGGGCGAACGGTTCTTCCAGGCGGTTGCAAGTTCGCCGTCGAGGTGTAAACGGCGGACAGGGTCGGACAGGTGTGTCCTGAGCGCTTCCACGGTGCGTCCGCCGGCCGTCTCGGCCAGCTCCGCGACGACGGCGCGGGCCGTCACCTCCGATCCGCCGGAGGGCGCTCCGTGGACGGTGGCCAGCTCGAAACAGCGTGAGAAGTAGAGGTCCTGGGGATTGCCGGCGACGATGCCCAGCGTCCGGCGGGTCCTCTTCAGCAGGGTGAACCACTGCGCGGTCGCCATCAGGCGCGTTCCGGACTCCTCGATCAGGCTGTCGAGTTGCGCGGCCTGCCCGGGCCCGAGGAAGTCCACAGCCAGTCCGGGGTGTGCCGCCGGTCTGACGATCAGCGGCAGGACGATGAGTTTCACCGCCCTCGTCAGCGGTGCCCCGCCCGGGCCGGACAGCGATTCGAGCCCCGGCCCGAGCGCGCGCCAGGCATGGTCGATGACCAGGGCACGTGGTCGTTGCTCGCCGGTCTGACGGCTGGGGGGCGGCATGTGAGGAGAGTACGCCGGGCGAAGAGGCGCGGGCGAACCTGGGATCGGTAGGTGACCTGCGGGACCTAACGTCGTCGGCGGGGGCTGAAGGCGGCGGGGCGGGCCGCGACCGGAGCAAAGGCCGGCCGGCTCGGCGCCGCCGCCTTCGGGGCCCCGTACGACGAGTCCGGTCCGTGCACCGGCCGCAACCGGAAGGGACACATCATGGGAATCTTCGGAAAGCGCAGGACCCGCGAGGAGCGGGCCGCCGAGATCGCCGGCCAGGTGGCCGAAGGGAGGGGCTTCTACGGCCGGACCACGCGCGCGTTCCTCGGCAAGGGGGACTTCGCCAGGGTGCAGCAGTCGATGGGGACGTACAACTCGGGTATCGCCGCTCAGCAGTTGCTGGCCTCCGGCGCACCGGCTCACTGCGCCGTCGTCGTATCGGTCGTCGACACCGGCGAACTGGTGAACTTCGACCCGGTCGTCGACATGGTCGTCGACCGCGTGAGTGGACCGACCGGAGACGCCGAGCGGATATCGCTCCGGACCATCGTGTCCAAGCTGCGGAGCCCCCGGGCCGGCGACCGGGTGCTGCTGGTCGCGGACCCCACCTGTCCGGGCAGCTACCTCTACGCCGGGGACGGGGTGACCCGGTGACGTCCATGCCCTCGCACGAAGCGACGGCCTCCGATTCGGTGCTGCTGACCTTCGACGGGCGGGTGTTGGAGGTCTTCGGATACGTCGATGCCGCCCGCTACCACATCTGGGAGGAGCCCCGTCTGGAGTTCGGCACCGGCCGGTTCCGCAGGATGACGATCACGGTGAGGAGTGGCCGGCGCCAGAGCATTCCCTACGACGCCGACCGGCTTCCGGGCCTGCGCTTGCTGGCGGACCTGGTGGGGCGGGCTCTGTCGGAGCGCCGGGATTCCTGATCACCCGCACCATGTCCGTGCACGAACCGCACACGTGAGGACGCAGGTCCGTGAGGAGTACGGGTTGAGTGTGTATCAGGTCCTGGAGCTCTGGTGGGTGGTACCCACCGGCCTGGCGCTGCTCGGCTACGCCCTGGCGTTCGCCGGGCTGAGCCGGGCACAGCGAGCGGTCTGGGTGACCGCGCGCATCGTCCGGCTGGCGCGTCCCGCTCACGGCGGGTCCAAGGACCCAGGGATCCCGGTGGCCCTCCGGTTCCGGGATCCGTCCACCCGGCAGGACTTCGTCCTGCCGAACACCGGAAAGCACGGCGACGTGCTCAAGCAAGCCTGGGTAGGGCGCGAGGTCGCCGTGCGCTACCCGCAGGGACGACCGCACGCCTTCCGGATCGTCCTCGATGCGGCAGGAGAACGGGACGGCAGGCTCGGTCCCAACTGCGCGGTGCTGCTGCTCATGATCGGGCTGGTCGTCCACCTGACCGTCGTCCGCGGCTACCCGTGGGCACTGCTCGGCTTCGGCGCGCTGCTCGCCGCTCTCGCGGTGGCGAGCCCCGATATCCGGCTGGCGCGCACCCGGGACGCCCTGCTGGCGTCCGCCGAGGCCGTCCCGGCCCGCGTCGTTGCCGTCACCAAGGACGTCGGCCGGGACGGAGAGGGCAGCGAGATCGTGAACCACGCCCCCCGTCGTCGTCTTCACCACGCACGAGGGAACCCGCGTCACCGCCCTGGCGCTCCACGGCATCCCAGCCCCGGCCCGCTCCCTCGGGCGCGAGCTCACCATGCACTACGTCCCCTCCGACCCGGCTGTCTGCACACCGGACCCGGCGGCCGACCGCCACGACAACGCGGTAGCGGTCAGGATGATCGTCCTCATGTTCGTCGCCGGAGCGACGGCAGTCGTGAGCGGCCTCGTGCTGCTCTGACCGCAGGTGGGCGGGAACCCCGAAGGGTGGGGCCCTGGTCCGACGACCGGCGCCCCGCCCTCGCACCGCGTCAGCGCCGTGTGCGGACCAGCAGGTAGAAGAAGTACGGGGTTCCGATGACGGCGGTCATCAGGCCCGCCCCGAGCTGGGCCGGAGCGATCACCGTACGGCCGACGAGATCCGCGAGGCAGACCAGCAGGGCCCCGAGCAGGAGCGCGACCGGGACCACCCGCACGTGCCGCCGTCCGACGAGGGCGCGTGCCGCGTGCGGGGCGACGAGCCCGACGAACCCGATCGTGCCGGCCGCCGCCACCGAGGTGGCGCCGAGCAGCACCGCCAGCACGAGGAAGCCGAGACGCGCCCGGGTGAGACCGAGGCCGAGGAGCCTCGGCGTGTCCTCGTCGAGCGCGACGAGATCCAGCTCCCTGCGGCGCGTTACGGCCACGACCACGCCGACGGCGAGGACCAGGGCGACCGGGACGGTATCCGGCATGGTCCGTCCGTACGTCGATCCGGACAGCCAGGTGAGTGCCCGCGTCGTGTCGAACGGGTCGCTCAGCACGATGACCAGGCTGATCAGTGCCGCAGCCGCGGCCGACACCCCGACACCGAGCAGGACCAGCCTGTTCTGACCGAAACCACCGCGCGCGGCCAGTCCGAAGACGATCGACGATGCTACGGCCGCCCCGCCGAACGCGGCCGCGGCGATCGCCCACGAGCCGGGGGCCTGCACGCTCGTGACGAGCAGTACGGCGCCCAGACCCGCGCCTCCGGAGACGCCGAGGACACCCGGCTCCGCGAGCGGGTTACGCGTCACGGCCTGCACGAGCGTGCCGGACAGGGCCAGCCCCGCACCCGCGAGGAGCGCGGCGGTCACCCGGGGCACGCGGGTGTCGAGTACATAGGTGACGACCCGTCCGGAGTGTCCTTGCGCCCAGTTCACGACATCGCCGAGCAGGAGCTTCGAGTCGCCGAGCAGCACTGCCCCGACGGTCACGCCGGCCAGCACGACGCCGAGCACGACCACGGTGGTCAGGAACGCCGTACTGCCCGGTATCCGGAGCCGGTCGGGGGCGTCCGCGCCGGCCGTGTCACGGGTACGGAGTGCCATCACGACGAGGAACACCCCACCCACCACGGTCGTGACGACTCCGGTAGGAACCTCCACCGCCAGGTCCGCCGGGACCACGGCACGCAGCAGGACGTCCGAGCCGAGCACGAGCACCGCACCGACGAGCCCGGTGACCGGCAGACTCACCCGGGAGCGCGAGAGCCCCCGGAACCGACGGGGCAGGGGCCGCACGAGCGCCGGAGCGCACAGGCCGACGAAGCCGATCGGGCCCGCGAGGGTCACCGCCGCCGCTGCGAGCAGGGTGGCGAGCACGACGGTGGTGATCCGGGTGCCCCTCACGGGTACGCCGAGTCCCCGGGCCGCGTCGTCGCCGAGGGCCAGGGCGTCGACGCGGCGGGCGACGAGCAGCAGCCCGACGAAGGCGACGGCAATGACCGGGGCCATCTGTGCGACTCCGTCGAACCCGTTCTGTCCGACGCCCCCTTGCCCCCACCTGTAGAGGCCCTCGGTCTGCTGGGGGAACAGGAGGAGCAGCGCCTCGGTCACCGCGTTGAGCCCCAGGGCGAGCGCGCTGCCGGCGAGGACCAGGCGGACGGTGCCCTTGCCGAGCCCGGACAGTCCGAGCACGACGGCTGTGGCCGCGAGTCCCCCGACGAACGCGGCGCCCGAGGAGGCGAGGAGCGGCAGCGTCGTCCCGGTGGCGGCGACGACGCCCAGCGCCAGGTACGAACCGGCGTTGACCGCGAGGGTGTCCGGTGACGCGAGCACGTTCCGGCTGACCGCCTGGAGGGCGGCGCCTGACATGCCGAGCGCCACTCCGACGAGGACGGCCGCGACCATCCTCGGCAGCCGGGACGCGACGACGACGGAGGCGTCCCCCGCCTCGGCGGTGCCGGTGAGTGCGTGCCAGACCTCCGCCGCGCCCACGTCGGCGGTCCCCTGGGTGATGTCCACCGCGGCGAGCACCACGACCAGCAGGGCGAGCGCGGCCGCCACCGCGACCGCGCCCGTCGTGGCCGCGGCGGTGCGGTCACGGCCGACCGCGGTGTTCTCGATGACGGCCACCGCGGACTACTTCTTCGTCAGGGCGTCGACGAGGGAGTCGATGTACGCCTCCATCGAGCGGGGGCCGCCGAACATCCAGACGCCGTCGGGCAGCCGGTGCACGTTGCCGTTCTTCACGAAGGGAAGCGACTTCCACACGGCGTTCTTCGCCAGGCCGCTGAACGCGTCGCCGTCGGCGTCGTTCGCGACGTACGTGAACTGGACGTCACCGAGGCCGGTGAGACCTTCGACGTCAGTGGTGGCGAGGCCGTAGTCCTTGTCCCCCTCGACGGTCCAGGCGTTCTTCAGGCCGAGCCGCTCGTTGACGGCGCCGAGGAGGGAGCCGCCGGTGTAGGCGCGGACGGACACCTGGTTCGCCTGGACGTAGCCGTCGGCCGACGCGATCTTCGCGCCGCCGAGGCCGGCGTCCTCGAGGGCCTTCTTGCCCTCGGCGACGCTCGCCTCGAAGTCCTTCTTGAGGCCGGCGGCCTTTGTCTCCGTGCCGGTGGCCTTCGCGATGAGGTCGATGCTGTCGTTCATCGTGCCGATCTGGTCGGCGGCGTCGGCTGCGGTCACCTCCAGGACGGGTGCGACTTTGCGGAGTTGCTTCACGACGGCGGGCGAGAGGTCGGTGGTGGCCACCACGAGGTCCGGCGCGAGGGCTGCGACGGTGTCGATACTCGGCTCGCCGCGGGTCCCGATGTCCTTGGGGTCACCGGTGAGCGGGGCGGCGGTGTTCCAAGCGGTGTAGCCCTTCACGTCGGCGACTCCGACGGGGGCCACGCCGAGGGCGACCAGGTCCTCGATCACGTTCCACTCGGTCGCGACGACCTTCTTGGCGGGGCCGTCGAGGGTCACCTTCACGCCGGTGTGGTCGGTGAGGGTGATCTTCCCGGCCGGCTTGTCCGCTGCGGCGGGGGTGTCCGAGGACGGCTCGGTGGTCCCGCAGGCGGCCAGGGAAAGTGCGGCGACGGCGACGGCGGCCGTGGCGAGAAGGTTGCGTCTCATCGGGAGGTGCTGGGCCTTTCGGATCTGGAGTGGTGACGGCCGATCGCGCGGGTGCGCAGGCGGCCGGTCGACGGATCGGTGCCGACGTCGATGCGGATGCCGTAGACATCCGAGAGCAGTTCCGGCGTGAACACGTCTTCGGGGGTTCCGTCGGCGACGATGCGCCCCGCGTTCAGCAGCGCGACACGGTCGGCGACCGCGGCCGCCTGGTCGAGGTCGTGGAGGACGACGCCGACGGCGATTCCGTGGTCGTCGGCGAGATCGCGTATCAGGTCGAGGAGTTCGACCTGATAGCGGAGATCGAGGTAGGTGGTGGGTTCGTCCAGGAGGAGGACACCCGTCTCCTGGGCGAGACAGCTCGCGAGCCACACGCGCTGGAGCTGTCCGCCGGAGAGCTGATCGACGCCACGCCCCGCCAACTCCTCGACGCCGGTCAGTCCGAGCGCACGGTCGACCGCAGCGGTCCCGCGGGGGTCGGGACGCCCCCACCGGCCCCGGTACGGGTAGCGGCCGAAGTCGACGACGTCCCGGACCGTGAGCCCGCCCGGCGTGGACCGGGACTGGGTCAGGAGCGCGACGCATCGCGCGAACTCGCGGGCGTTCAGGGCGAAGCCGTCCGCCGCCTCGTCCGTGTCCGGGTCGACGGTGAGCGAGCCGGAGCGAACGCTCTGCAGGCGGGCGAGCGTCCTCAGCAGCGTGGACTTCCCGCTGCCGTTGGGCCCGACGAGGACGGTCACCTCGGCAGGCCGCAGGGCTATGGCCGCCCCGTGGACGACATCGACCTCTCCGTAGGCCACGGTCACCCCGTCGGCGGACAGACCGTGCCCACGCGTCAGCGGCATACCCCCGTCCATCAGGGCATGCGTAGCACCAGAAGTGCTCTCACCAGCTCTCATGGGCATTAGGTTAGCCTCACCTAACGCCTACCGTCACCGCACCCCCCTGATGACCGGCGGGCGGGGCCCGAGCGCCGGTGCGCGGCGCGGGGCCGGAGACCTGCCGCGGCCACCGGCGTCTGCGGGCGGAGTCAGCCGAGTTCGATCGTCGTCGCGGCGAACATCCCGCCGGTGTCGACGTCCGGGGTGGGCCCCGTGTACATACGGGCGCACTCGAAGGTGGCCTCCAGCCCGAGGCGCTCCATCAGCTTCATGGAAGCCGAGTTGATGTCGGGCACGTCGAGAGCCACCGGGTCGCCGGGCGTCCGGCCGGCGAGTTCGTGGACGAGGGAGGACGCGATGTCCTGCGACGAGGCGTAGAGCGGGCCGATGCGCGATCCGGCCACGGCCGGCCGCATGACGGCGAATCCCTCCAGCTTCCCGTCACGCACCGCGGCCACCGAGGTGTGTGAGCGGTGGCCGATCCACTGGGAGAGGAACGCCTGGCGGTCCGCGGGGAAGAAGCGCCGGTCGTAGTCCGCGAGCAGCCCGAAGGGCACCTCACGTCCGTCCGTCAGCCGGACGCCCGGCGCCACCCCGGCGCCGGTCGGCACGCCCGCATGGCGCACATGGGTCCACACCCGCCGGAAGCCGGACCTGCGGTAGTTCTCCTGCTGCTCCACCACTCCGTCGAGGCCGACGTTCCGGCCGGCGAGGTGGTCCATCGCGGCGTGCCACATGCGGATGCCGTACCCCTGCCCGCGGACTGCGGGGCGGGCGATGTAGAACCCGAGGAAGCCGAAGTCCGGGCCGTATCGCACGGCGGAGACAGAGGCCACGGGTTCGCCGTCGAGCTGCCCGAGGAAGAACCCCCGGGGGTCCGCGGAGTGGAGGAGCAGGGCATCGGAAAGCCCCGGGTTCCATCCCTCGTCCTCCGCCCAGTCGGTGAACCTGGACATGCCCGCGACACTTGCTGTGGTCACCTCGAACGACGCCAACGCTCGCTCCTTTGCGGGGTGGTGGCAGGACGCGACTGACCCGGGACGCGGTCTCGTCACCGCGCGTACAACCCGGCGAACAGAGCCTAGAGTCCGGCGGCACGCTCCCGGAGCGCGCCGTTCGGGGTGCGGTCCGCACCAGGACCGGCCGGAACACCGCTGTCTCCGGCCGCATTCCGTCCTTCGGCACGGGCACGACCCCGGCAGGGCGGCCACCCGAACGGGGTTCACCACCGGCAACGCCGGCTTGACCACCGCGTCCCCGGCTCAGCTCGCCGGGGTCCCCTGGTGGAAGTACATGCGCCAGCCGGTCTCCGCCCTCCGCCACAACGAACTGCGCCACGCCCGGCGCCCGTCGTGGTCGGTGCGGTACGTCAGGTGGACGACGCCCGGAGCGAGCACGGCTCCGGTCATGGCACTGACGTCGACCGGATGCCGGGAATTCACCGATCCGTCGCCGGTCACGGCAAGAACCGATGCGGCGTCCCAACGCCTGCCGGACGCTCCGATCTCGGCGAACTCCGGGTCGAGAAGCTGCGTGACGAGGTGCGGCGAAGCCCGCACCTCGGGATCCAGCAGCCGAAGCTCCCCTTCGATCGCCGCCCGAACCGCTTGCTCACCCTCGTCGTCCGCCATGTGCGCACTCTACGGAGTGCTGACGCCGACTCCCGGCGTCAGGACGGACGCGACAGGCAATCGGCCCCGGATTCGCCCGCCCCGGCTTCGGCTGAACGGGCTGCGATCCGCCCGGTCGAGGGCGGGCAACACGCACCTCCGCGGCCATGCTCGATGCACTCGGTGTGGTGTTCCTCGTGCTCGCGGGGCTCGTCGCTCTCCTGGGGTTGCCACCTGATGGGTGGCGTCCTGGTGGAGCAGGCCCGACGCCGACGGATCGTGCGCGTCGGCGAAACGGGGAACGGTCTCACCGAGTCACTGCAACTACACGCCGCCTTCTGCGTCTTCCTCGTCGTCACGGCGGTCATCGCCTTGATCGGAGTGGTGATTCTCCAGGGCTACGATGCGGCCGTGTCCGATCCGGACATCTGGATCGAACCGTGATGTGAGGCGCCCCGCCGTGCCGGACCTGACAGCGGGCAGGTCGGCCTGTGTACTTGCGCGGTCCAGGGCGTACACGACTTGCCGCGCGTCCCACTCGACAACGTGGTCGATCAAGCTCATGCCCACGGATTCGAGCAGGCGACGCGAACGGTGATTCGCCTCCTGGGTGACCGCCACCACACCCGCAGGCTCGAAATCAGCTTCACCAAGAGCCCAGGCCACTACCGCTCCGACTGCTTCTCTGCCGTATCCCCGGCCCCAGTGTGCGGGCAGTAGTTGGTACGACACCTCGGTGCGTCCCTGCCAACGGGAGCGGGGTTCGACGGAGACCAGGCCGAGCACAGCCCGGTCCGTGCTGCGGACGACGCCGAAAGCACCGAAATGCCCGACGCACGCCTCCTCGCGGGTGCTCAGCGCCGCCCCGCTCACAGGCCCGCCCAGGTAGCGGCGCACGTCGGGATCGGTCCACACGAGCGACAGTGTGGCTACGTCGGCACGCTCGATCGGGCGGAGGAGCAGCCGGTTCGTGGCCAGGCTGACCGGCCACCGAACGGTACGGGAAGGCAGGCGCATGACGCAGATTGTCGCAGCCGGGCAGCGGTGACCGGCCCTCCGCGATCAGGTCCGCGCTACGGCTGGGCCGGACGTCTACCGGGCTCGACAGGACACGCACTCGTGGCGGGGTCGCTCTCAGACCGCCAGCCAGGCGAGCGAAGCGACCACGAGCGCGCTCACACCGGTGTCCAGGGTGGGCTGGAGGACCGGGGCGAAGTGCGGGCTGTGGTTGACCGGACCCGGGGCGGCGGTCGTGCCGTCCGCCCCGTCGCCCCCGTGCGGTTCCGGGTCGCCACCGCCGATGCCCCAATAGGTGAACGGGACACCGAACGCGTCGGGGATCTTGCTCATGTCCTCACTCGCGGTCTGGAGGTCGATGGTGTGCGCGTCGGAGCCGAAGTGCTCGGCGAACACCTCGGCGACGCGCCGGGTCGTCTCGGCGTCGTTGACCGTGGGGGGAAAGGAGACGATCTTCTCGATCTCGGGTGGCTTCGGTGCCCCGGAGGCCTGGCACTCGGCCGTGACGATGCGCTCGATGGCCTGCAGCACGTGGGTGCGGGTGTGGTCGTCGTACGTGCGCACGTTGACCTGGATGACCGCACGGTCAGGGATAATGTTGGGGCCGGTCCCGGCGTGGATGCTGCCCACCGTGACCACCACCGGGGTGAGCGCCGCGATCTCCCGGGAGACGATCGTCTGGAGTCGCACGACGATCATCGCGGCCATCACCACGGGATCGACCGCGGTCTGCGGCATGGCGCCGTGTCCTCCCCGGCCATGGACGGTGATCCGCAGACTGTCCGCGGCGGACATGAACGATCCGGCCCGGGTGCCGACATAACCTGCCGGATAGGGCAGGACGTGCTGGGCGAGCACCACGTCGGGGCGTGGCGCCTTGGCCGTGAGGCCGTCCGCGACCATCGCGTCGGCGCCGTCGCCCCGTTCCTCGGAGGGCTGGAGAAGCGCCACGAACGTGCCCTTCCAGGCGCCCGTGGACTCGGCCAGCAGGCGCACACAGCCGATCAGCGAGGCGATGTGGACGTCGTGCCCGCAGGCATGCATCACCGGCTGCTCCGTGCCGTCCCGCCCGGCCACCGTCACGGTGGATGCGTAGGGCAGCCCGGTCTGCTCCCGGACGGGCAGCGCGTCCATGTCGGCCCGGACCATGACCGTCGGGCCGTCACCGTTGGTCAGGACCCCGACCACACCGGTACCGCCGATGCCCTCCACGACCCGGCAACCGAGGCCGCGCAGAAGGTCAGCCGCCTTTCGCGCCGTACGGTGCTCCTCCAGACCCAGCTCGGGGTTTCGGTGGAGATCCTTGTAGAGATCCTCGATGTCGTCGCGGATGCGGTCGAGGCCTGCCAGCACGGTGCGGGCGCTGTCGGTCATCCTGACTCCCTTTGGTTGCTCACGTCTTCGCTGGTCAGCCGAGATTACCGGCCGTCGGCGATCAGACGGCCCACCGGGCGCGACACGCCGGGGCGTGCGGCCCCGCGTCCCCCGGCAGTCCATCCCTACGAGCGGAACCTGATGGCTGCTCAGACGTCGCAGCGCTCCGCGCCTGCCCCTCCCGAGCGCGTCCGTCGCAACCGTCTCGATCGGCGCGTGGGTGCCAGGGCGCGTCAGCGGAGGTGCCGGGAGAAGAATCTCAGTGCGTCGGCCGGCTCGAGTTCCGGGATCTCGGCGTGCTTGCCGGGATTGGCGTGCAGCGTCTTGTCGACCGAGGCCAAGGCATCGAACAGGGCCAAGCCGTCCGCCCGCGGCACCCGCTCGTCGTCCCACTGCAGAAGGAAGTCGACGGGAACGGTGATCCGGGAGGCAGTGTCGTCCCCCGGGACCGACAGTCCGCCGAGGCCGAGTACCGCAGCCCGGACGCGGGGCTCGGCGGCGACGAAAGGCACGCCGAGTCCGCAGCCCAACGACACGCCCCAGTAACCGACGGGACCGGCGCCCACGTGATCCAGCCGCTGGACCGCGTCCAGAACCTCCCGCCACTCGGGTACGGTTCGGCGGGCCACCAGCGCCTGGAAACCTGCGACGAGCGGAGCCGGCTCTTCGCCCGCGTCGATGCGCGCCCGGTTCGCCGTCGCGATCCGGTCGAGCACTTCGTCCGTCGGCCGGTCGCCGTGCCCGGGCACGTCGACCGCGACCACTGCGAAGTCGCCCTCGCACACGAAGCGGCGGGCCCTCTCCACGATGTCGGGAGCCTTCTTGTGCTGACCACCGCCGTGTCCCATGAGGATCAGGGGGCGGGTGCCGACAGCACCCTCGCGTGTCCACAGCACACCGGGAAGGTCACCGAGGAAGAAGAGCTGCTCGGAAACACCGTCGGACAGGGAATGAGAGAGGAAGCGCATGCTTTTCGGGCCTTTCGGAGCGCCTTGTGCGGGCACTCCCTCAGCCTGTGCGCATGAGGGAGTCCCGACCTGTCACAGCGTTGATCGGACTCACCTCCTCGGTTCACAGAACTGGGCGGCACGGAACCTATCACAGCGAAAACCCTTCGACAGGAACTGCCGGACCGGCCATGATCCGCTCTCGTGACGACACCGAAGCAACTCCTGGTCCGGACGGCCGCCCGCAACAACGCCGAGTGGTGTGCGGCGATGAGCCGCTCCCACGGCGTCGAGAGCGAGTTCGGCGCGCAGGTCTGGCGCGCTCCGACTCGGACCCCGCTCTTCTATCCGGATGCCGTGACCCTCACACCGGGCACCGCCCCGGCCACGGTGACGGACGGCGTGGACGCCATGACGCCAGGCGCGTCGGTCAAGGACAGTTTCTCCGACGTCGACCTGTCGGCCGTCGGCTACCGGATCCTGTTCGAGGCTCAGTGGATACACCGTCCGGCAGGTGTGCCGGCCGCCCGTTACAGTCACGCGTGGGAAGTGGCTGACAGCCCTGCCGCGCTGCGCGCCTGGGCGGACGCCTGGGACGAGGGGGACGGCCATGCGGATCTCTTCCGGTCGGAACTGCTGGACGACCCCGCCACCTTCGTACTCGCCGGGCGATCGCCCGAAGGCCGGATCACAGCCGGCGCCGTGGCAAGTCTCAGCGAGAAGGCCGTCGGCATCTCCAACGTCTTCGCATCGGAGGGCGGCCCGGACGCGGCCTGGCCCTTCGTGCTCACAGCGGTGCACAGCCTGTTCCCGGCCCTGCCGCTCGTCGGATACGAACACGGCGACGCCCTGGCGGCCGCGGTACGCCACGGCTTCGAGCCGATCGGGCCTCTGCGGATCTGGCTGCGGGGTGAGGAGACCCCGCCGGTGGGTGAGGCTGGGACCGGCACGACCGGCTGAGCCGCTCACGTCGATGGGATGCAGCAGGCAGGCCACGTCCTCACCCGGCCCGCTCGGCCAAGAACATCCGCGCGTTCTTCCTCGCTCAGATAGCTGGTGTCCAGGAGCGGGTGAACCTCTCCCGCCCCGAAGAAGTCGAGGTCGAGAAGACGGGTGAGGTCGGTGCGGTCCTCCCGCTGAGCCACCAGCAGCACGCGCAGATCGTCGGATATCGGCCGGCCGTCCAGCCGGTCGCGGGAGAACCCGGCGAGCCGATCGTCGTACATGCGACCTCTCAAGACGTCGAAGCAAGATCCTCGCGTCAACGTAGCAGCGGTGTCTGACAAGTCGTCGGAGCTGTCGGACCCGGAGCATCTCCACGGGAAGTTCGGCCGCCCGGACCGACCTTCGCACTGCCAGGTCTGCATCTCGCACGCCGGGGCACACGGGTTCCAACCGACTAAGGAGCTACGTCATGCTGGCAATCGCAGCGGCAGTACTGTTCTTCATATCCTTCCTGATCAACGCCGCCGACATCACGACCAACGATGTCTTCTCCTCGGTCAATGTGATGCTGATCGGGCTGGGTCTGCTCGCTCTTCACGTCGCCGGCATCGGCCATGGCCGGCGAGTCGGCAGACGGTGATGTCCGCCTGAGCCGGACCGAGTCGGACAGTCTCCGCGCAGTCGTGCAATGCCCCGGTGGGGCTCGCGACAACTGCGTCGGGGACTGCCCGACTCGTTCATGTCCGGGGGACGGCGGCAGCAGCGTCACCCATGGGCCCGGTGGTCGGGCAACCGCACATCCCGATGGTGCATACCGGCGACAGCACCGACCCGTACGTCATGGCGTTCCACGTGCCCGGCAACGGATCCTTGGATCTGCCGCTGCCACGACGCCCGGCGCTCGCGGTCGGTCGCTCGTCAGTGGCGCGGCGCCGGGTACGCCTTGGGGAGGCGCATGCCACGGTCGGCCATGATGTCCCGTACACGGTTCGGGTAGTCGGTGATGAGCCCGTCGATGCCCATGTCCATGAGTGCCTCGATCGTGGCGGGGTCGTCACACGTCCACGGGATGACCTTGAGGCCGCGCCGGTGAGCGTCGGAGATCATCTTCTTGTCCGGGTAGAACCGGAAGTCCGGATCCGCGATGGTGCCGTTCTGGGGGAAGCCGTAGTTCGGGGACAGTGCGGTGACGCCGCTGATCGATGCGGCCGCCTTCACGAAGTCGCCGTCGTAGTCGTCGGCGTCGATGCCACCGAGCCAGGGTGACGCTCCGGGCTTGCCCACCTGCAGGAAGTCGTAGTTCGTCAGGGCGACCAGGGGGTAGCGGGGCGCGAGCTTGTGCATCGCCTTCAGCGCCCCCCAGTCGAAGGACTGGACGGTGACCTGCTTCTCGATGCCCGAGCGGTGGATCTCCTCGAAGACACGTCGCACGAACAGCTCGCGGGGCGCGGTCTGCTCGGGCGCCCCGGCCTCCACCTTCGTCTCGATGTTCAGCTTGATGTGCTTCGCGCGGTAGTGCTTGACCAGGTTGAGCACGTCCTTGAGCTCCACCATGCGGAAGCCCTTGATCTGCTCCTGCTCGGGGAAGCCGGGCAGTTGCTGGTAACCGCAGTCCATGCTCTTGATCTGCTCGAGCGTCAGGTCCTTGATGTACTTGCGGACGTACGGGTACATGGGGTCGCCCGGGGTGACCGGACCGGTGTCCTGGCACTTCTGGGCACTGATCTGACGGTCGTGGTTCACGACGACCTTCTGGTCCTTGGTGATCTGGGTGTCCAGCTCCAGGGTGCTGACCCCCAGGCGTATCGCCTTCCCGAAGCCTTCGAGGGACTCCTCGGTGGTCAGCCCGAGGCCGCCTCGGTGGGCTTGGAGGTCGAATGAGGCTCCGCGAGGCGGTTTGTGGTCGTGGTGGAGCGTGTCGGCCTGGGCAACCGCCGGGACGGCGAATGCGGGAAGAAGGGCCAGGACGGTCGCTGTGTGCCTCAGGGACATGTGTGCCTCGTTACGTTCGTCTTACCGGACGCCGGGAAGCCAATCCGGGGAGATCGACCGCGACGCAGACCGGACATGAGAACAGTGTGAACACCCGCGAAACGGTAACTTCCCAGCAAGCCGGGCGCATCACGGCCCACCGGACTGGCCGGCCACCGGTCCGCTTACCCAGTGATACCCACCGGACACACACTCCCTTGATAGGCAAGTGGGTACTTGCCTATGGTGTCCCTGTGGCGGAGGATGTTTTCAGGGCTCTGGCCGACCCGACCCGTCGGCACATCCTCGACGGGCTGGCGGAGCGGGGTGGTCAGACCCTGTTCGAGATCTGCGCACGACTGGTGTCCGGACACGGGCTGGAGCTGTCACGCCAGGCAGTCAGCCAGCATCTGGCCGTGCTGGAATCGGCGGGCCTGGTCCGTTCGCGGCGCGAGGGCCGCTACAAGTTCCACGACCTGAACACCGAACCCCTTGAGCACATCCTGAACCGATGGCTCCGACCCGATACGACGGAGAGCGCCCCATGAGGATCCACCTGTCCAGTGTCTTCGTGGACGACCAGGACAAGGCACTGCGTTTCTACACGGACGTCCTGGGGTTCGCGAAGAAGACCGAAGTGCCACTGGGCGAGCACAGATGGCTGACCCTCGTCTCTCCGGAAGCGCCTGACGGAACCGAGCTGCTCCTGGAACCCGACGGCCACCCCGCGGTGAAGCCCTACAAGACGGCGCTGGTCGACGACGGCATCCCGGCAGCCTCCTTCGCCGTGGACGACGTGCACGCGGAGTTCGGCCGGCTGCGCGACCTGGGCGTCCGCTTCACCCAGGAGCCCCTCGAGATGGGACCCGTCACCACTGCGGTGTTCGACGACACGTGCGGCAACCTCATCCAGATCGTGCACAGCGAGTAGGACCTCGGCGGGGCTACGGAGGGTCCCGACGGCGCGGGACGCATCCTCCGCACCCGCGCACCGCCGCCGGGCCTCCTCCGGAGCCTCGGGAACATGCGGCATCATGGGCTCATGCGGACCCGACCTGTGCTCATCTACGACGGAGACTGTGCCTTCTGCACGTCCTCGGTCGTTTTCGCCGAACGCCATGTGCGGCCCCGCTGCGAGATCACGCCCTGGCAGTTCGCGGATCTGGAGTCTCTCGGTGTCACACAGGGGCGGGCCGAGTACGAACTCCTGTGGACCACCCCGACCGGCTCGGTCCACGGCGGCGCCCAAGCAGTCGCCAAGCTGCTGCTGAGCGCCGGCGGGGCGTGGAGCGTCCTGGGCGCACTGCTCACCCTTCCCCCGGTCCGATGGCTCGCCCACGGCGTCTACCGGCTCGTGGCCGACCACCGCGACAGGATGCCGGGCGGTACACCGGCGTGCGCGGTGCCCGCGGCGCAGCGACAGGGCCCGTACGGCACGGAACCGCAGAACACCCACTGACGCCCCGCCTGAGGCACGCGCACGCGACGGGGGCCTCGGCCGCGAGTCGACAGAGCGGCGCCGCGCCTGCACGCCCCCTGTCCGCGCCGGCCTCCGGCACGGGCGTCACTTCCCCACCCGGCAGCGGCCACCCACGACCGACCGGCTCCGGCCCCGGTCACCGCCCTCGTCCGGGGCTCGGGCAAGGTGTACGCCATGTTTGCAGCACATCAGTAATACGACGTCGTGGTCACGGGAGTGGCGCCCGTGGGCGCAACTGTCCTTGCCGAAGGCCACGAAGGCTTCATCGATCAGGCCAAGCACCCCTCCGGGTGGTCGGACGGCACACCGCACGCGCAGGTCGGGGACCGGATGCGGGCAGTCGTGCTGGATGCCACCAGGAGACCGGCTCGGTTCAGCGCGCTGCCGAGTGACATGCGCGTTGCGCGCACCTTGCGCCACACGGAGCCGCTGACGCGCCTGTGTCCGCCGCCTCCCGGGGGGCACCGCATCGTCCGGTGGGAGGCCGTCGAGGGGGAGCTGGGTGTCACCCTGCCTGCCGACTACAAGCGGCTGGTCGAAACGTACGGCGGCGGTCAGTTCGCCGAGACGATCTGGCTGCTGGAACCGGACTGCCCGGATTCGATGTACGACCTGATCGCCCAGGTCGCGGAGCGGGAGGAAATCCTCGACGAGCTCTGGGAAGCGGGCGAGAGGAGGCCGGCGGAACTCGATGAGAGCGGCGTGCGGCTGATTCCGTGGGCGTATGTGGAGGGCGCGGGGCACTTTCTGTACTGGCTGGTCCGAGAGGGCGTCGAACCCGAGGAGTGGACTGTCATCCTCAATGAGGGACGAGGCCCCCTCTGGGAAGCGGCTCCTGTTTCGTGCAGCAGGTATCTCCTGGACGTGATGACGGGCACGGCGGACTCGCTCTACTTCTCCGGCCCTGAAGACCCCGACCAGACCTGCGCCCAGGAGAACCTGTCTCGGTTCAGGCCCAACTCGGAGATTCTGCTGGGGTGATACGTCCACGGCACGGAGAGCCGTGATGAAGACCGCCGAGGGACCCTTCCCGGATACGTCAGGCGGTTCCGAGCTCTCCACGCTCCTGAACCTGGGCATCGGCCGGTCCGGGGCCGACCGCAGGCTGCGTCCGGGCCCCGGCTGAACGGTGATGGCCGGCACGCGGTCGGCGCGCGGCACGTGAGCGCTGTCGGGAGGCACCCAGCTGCCACAGCCGGCCGCCTCCTCTCTCCGTACCTCACCCCGCACGAGACCGTCATACCGCCAAAAGCCGACTAAGCGTCACATCTACGTCCGTACAGCCGAGTTCACCCGTCCCATCCCGGGCTCCAACTGTGAAATTTTTATTGCGCAAATTAACTTGCATACCTACGCTGACGCCATGCAGCCGAAGCCCACGCCTGAGCAGATCACCGACCTCTCCCGACTGAAGGCCTTCACGAACCCTCTGAGGATGCAGCTCTACCGACTCCTCTATGCAGCCGGGACCGCAACCGCCTCGCAGCTCGCGGAACAGGTCGACCAGGCTCCGTCCCTGGTCAGCTATCACTTGCGCAAGCTGGCGGAACACGGCTTCGTCGCCGGGGCCGCCGTCGGCAGTACCGACGGGCGCGAGCGGTGGTGGCAGGTGGCGTCCGAGGAGGGCTGGGGCTTCCGGGACTCGGACTTCAGGCAGACGCCGGAGGGCACAGCCGTCCTGGGCGCGGTGACCCGAAGCATCATGGACAGCCGCACCGCCCTGTACCGCACCTATCTGGACCAGGCGGGCGCCTGGGGCGGGGAATGGTCGGACGCCGCCTTCAGCTCGGAGTACTTGTTCGCCCTCACTCCCTCCGAACTGGCCGATATGAACAGTGAGTTGATGGAGCTGTCCCGGCGCTGGCGGGAGCGCGGCAAGGCAGCGGAGACCGCCGGCGAGACCGACGGGCGAGAGCGGGTGGCTGTGCACATGTACGGCTTCCCGTTCCGGCCCTGAACCTCCTCCGACCCCGACTCAAAGGAGAAGCTGATGACTTCCCTGGACATGACCGCTCACGAACGGCCCACCGAACTCCGGCCCGCATACCGCGACGGCAATGTCCTTCGATGGCTGACGGCGTTCACGCTTTCCCTCGTCGGCGACGGCGTGTACTTCGTGGCACTCGGCTGGTCGGCCCAGAAGGTGGCGGGGCCGACCGAGGTCGGCCTGGTGATGGCCGCCGGCGCACTGCCGAGGGCCCTGCTCATGCTGGGCGGCGGGGTGGCGGCCGACCGATGGGGCCTGCGCCGGGTGGTGATCGCCGGTGACGCCGTGCGGTGCCTGTTCATTCTCCTCGTAGCGGCCTTCGTGGCGACGGCCGCACCCACGGTCTGGATCCTGGTGACGCTGGCCCTGGTGTTCGGCGCGGTCGATGCGTTGTTCGTGCCCGCGGTGGGGGCCCTGCCACCGCGGATAACGACGCCGGACCAGCTCACACGCGTGACCGGCATGAGATCACTGTCGATGCGGTTCAGTCAGATCGTAGGACCGCCGATGGGCGGTCTGGCCATGGGGTTGGGCGGCCCGGCTGTCACCTTCGCCGTCGCCGGACTGCTCTTCGCGCTGTCGCTGCCACTCCTGCTGACGATGCGGCTCCGTCCGCTCGCGGGGCGCGACGACGCGGAGGCACCGGCAAGCACCACGGGTACGGGCCTCATGGACGGGCTGCGCTATGTGCGCCGCCATCGTCTGATCGGCCCCCTTGTCGCGGTCACCGCCATCAGCGAACTGGGGCTCACCGGAACGCTCAACGTCGGCATGGTGCTGCTCAACAGCGAGCGCGGCTGGGGGCCTTCGGGCTACGGCTGGATCATCAGCGGTTTCGGGACAGGCGCCGCGGCCGCCGCGGCGCTGCTCACCATCGCCGGAAGCCTGCCGCGGGCCGGGATGCTCTTCATCGGTACGCTACCCGTGGGGTGCGTGGGCGGGGCCGCCATCGCACTGGTACCGAGCTTGCCATTCGCCGTGGCGCTGGCCACGACCGTGGGCGTGGCCATGGGCATCTGCGGAACTCTGGGCAGCGCCCTCGTGCAGGCTGCGGCCGACCCCGCCTATCTGGGCCGGGTGACATCGGTCGTGATGCTCAGCGTCCTCGGCCTGGCACCACTGAGCTACCCCCTTGTCGGTGCGGCCATCGGGGCCTGGGGGGCCGCTCCCGTATTCATGGGGTGCGGGGCGTTCGCCGGTCTCGGCGCACTCATCGCACTCGGGTCCGCGGCGGTACGTCAGGCCGAACTGCCGCGCGCCGAGCCGACGTCGACATGAGGGACGCAGCGACCACCCACACGTCCCGACGCGCGGGGTCCGTCCGGACTACGGGTCGGGGCGGAAGATGACGCCGCAGTCACGGGCGAAAGCGCAACGGGTGATCCGCGGGGACTTCGGTCAGCACGATGCGGTGCCCGTCCGGGTCCGCGATCCACATCTCGATCAGCCCCCAGGGTTCCTGGACCGGCGGACGGAGGATGTGCGCCCCGCCCCGTGACAGTTCCTCGTGCGCTGCGGCACAGTCGGCGACCTGCAGCCACAGCCGCAGCGTGTCGGTCGGCGGGGTGTCCGAGCTGCCCGACACCTCGAGAAAACCGCCGCCGAGGAAGTACACGGTCCCACGCTCGGGACCGGTGCCGAACTCCCGGTAGACGGCGAGCCCGAGGGTGCGCCCGTAGAACTCGCGGGAAACCTCCGGATCGCGGGGCCTCAGCAGAATACGACTGCTCAGTACGTGCATGGCGCGACCCTGCTTCCGCCGGATCTCTGCCTTGCGCGCACCTGGACGCAACGGTCGCTCACGACGCCTCCACCGCCGCCTTGATCCGCTGCCCGAACGCGGGAGCGTCCTTACGCGCGGCGGAGGCGGCGAAACCGACCAGGAGTTTGCCCAGACCGTGGCCCTCCAGGTCATTGAAGATTCGCACCTTCGTTCGACCATCTGTCAAGGACTCGAGGTCGTAGCCGCCCTCCTTGACCGTGACGAGGTTCGACGACTGCTCCTGCCAGCGGATCCGCGTCGGCGCGGCGAGTTCACTGATCCGGAATTCCCGCTGCGTCGTCATCCCCGCGTCCTTCACCGTGCTCCGGAAGACGGTGCCCGCCGTCGTCGGGCCGGTCGGTGTCTTGGAGATGCTCTGCACACGCGGGCTGAACCTCTTGTCGTTCTCACCGTCGGCGAGAAAGGCGTACACCTCACCGACAGGGCGGTCGATCTCCACCGTCGCCTCGAACCGGGCCATGGGTTCTCCTTTCACATGACGGGTGCGGACGCGGTGCGGCCAACCCGTGATGGCGCTGCCTCCCAGAATCCGTGCTCGCCGGCCTCCCGGCAGCCGGTCAGGCGAATTGATCCTGCAATCGGGTGTCTCCGGCCCGGCTCCGGCCGCCGCGAACCGCTCCTGGCCGGATTCCGGGGCCAAGCGCTGCGGCTCGAGAGCCGCGCCGCCGGCCACGGCCGGCGCGGTGGACGGCACCCGTTACCGGCCAGGATCCCCTGTCGGCCCGGACGGTCCGTCGGGGCAGCGGCCGGGCGCCCCGTGTGGCCGATGAGCCTCCCCCGCAGCCGTGGCGCCTCTCAGTGGGCGATACCGTCGATCAGCTCCCGTGCCCCCTGGCGCAGCAGGGCGACGGCTACCGAGGTACCGAGCGTGGCGGGATCGAGCGGGCCGGCCCATTCGTGGGCGTTGAGCACCGTCTTGCCGTCCGGCGTGAACACACAGGCCCTCAGGGAGAGGTCACCGTTGCGGTGGGCCGTGGCGTAGCCCGCGATCGGGGAGTTGCAGTGGCCCTGAAGCACGTGGAGGAACATGCGCTCGGCTGTGATCTCCCGGTAGGTACCGGGATGGTTCAGCCCGGTCACGGCCTCGATGGTCGCCGTGTCGTCCTCCCGGCACTGCAGGGCGAGGACTCCGGCCCCGATCGGCGGACACATCGTCTCGACGTCGAGGAGGTCGCTGATCACGTCGGGGCGACCGATGCGGTGCAGGCCGGCCGCTGCCAGGAGAAGCGCGTCGACCTCGCCCTCGGCGAGCTTCGCCAGTCGGCGGTTGGCGTTGCCGCGGAACGGGACGCACTCCAGATGCGGGTGCGAGGCGGCCAGTTGGGCCACGCGGCGGACGGAAGAGGTACCGATCCGCGTGCCGTCGGTGAGCTGGTCGAGCGTAAGGCCTCCGGGATGGATCAAGGCGTCGCGGATGTCGTCGCGCTCGAGAAAGGCGGCGAACGTCGTCCCGGCCGGCAGCGGGCGGTCGGCCGGGATGTCCTTGACGCAGTGGACCGCGAGGTCCGCGTCCCCGGCGAGCAGGGCCGCGTCGACCTCCTTGGTGAAGGCTCCCTTGCCCTCGACCTTCGAGAGATCCCCGAGCCATTTGTCGCCGGTGGTCCGGACGGGAACCACCTCCGTGGCGGTGGCGGGGTGGAGTGCGGCCAGTTCGGCCCGGACACGCTCGACCTGGGCCAGGGCCATGGGTGAGTCGCGCGACACGATACGGATCAGCTCAGGGGCGGACATGGTGCCCACGATAGTGGGCCGGACTCGAGCGCCGATCGTCCGACGCGGAGCCCGGTTGCCCGCTCTCGGTTGTGACGGCCGGGGCGAAAAGGATGCGGACGTCGATTTCCAGCCGCGTTGAACTTCCGCCCCAGCGACTGCCGCCTTCGTGCGGCACCCCTGTCCCCGTACGGCAAAAAGCCGTCTATCAGGCAGAGTTGCCGGGGCCCTGCTCCGGGAGCGACTTCTGGGCTTCCGTTCGGCACCGGTTGTCCGGATCGGGCGGGTGTCCTGCACGCATACCGGCTGGCTGATTCCCCGCCCTGGGGTCTTGCCTCACTCCCCCGTGGGCTGTCAGCCGCTCGACGGGGTACCTAGCATGGGCGCTCACGGACACCGACTTCTTCTCTTTGAACCGCGGGGAACTGGATGAGCAACGGGGACACCTCCATTCCGAAGAACATCGATGTGAACGTGCCGAGCGTCGCGCGGATGTACGACTACTACCTGGGCGGAAAGGACAACTACCCCGCCGACCGGGTCGCGTGCGAGCAGCTGCTCGAGGTGGTGCCGAGTACCAAGGTCCTCGCGGTGAACAACCGGCGGTTCCTGCGCCGTATCGTGCGCCATCTGGCCTCCGACTACGGGATCCGCCAGTTCATCGACCACGGATCCGGCCTGCCGACCCAGGACAACGTCCACGAGGTCGCCCAGCTGGTGGATCCCGGCGCCCGGGTCGTCTACATCGACAGCGACCCCATCGTCCTGGCCCACGGCAGGGCCATACTGGAGGAGAACGACCGGACGGCGGTCATCCAGGCGGACATGCGTGACACCGAGGGGATCCTCGGCCACCCAGAGGTGACCCGGCTGATCGACTTCGACGAACCGGTGGCCGCGCTGTTCGTGTCCGTGCTGCACTGCATCCCGGACGAGGACGATCCGGCGGGACTGATCCGCCGTGTGGCGGAACGTCTCGCGCCGGGAAGCTTCCTGGTGGTATGTCAGCTGGTGAGCGAGGATGCGGCGACGCGCGACTTCGTCACGGACTTCATGGCCAGGAGCACCGGGAACCAGTGGGGGCGCGTGCGCCGCGAGGACGACGTACGGGGATTCCTCGAAGGCCTGGACGTGCTGGAACCCGGTTTGGTCGAAGTCTCCACGTGGCGGCCGGACTCGGACCTCGCACCGAAGCAGGAGACCCGGGAGTGGATCGAGTACGGCGGCGTCGGCCGCAAGTGGTGACGTCCCTCCGGACGATGCGCCGGGGGTGAGGCGGGCGCTCAGGTGTACCGTTCGAGCGCCCGCCTCAGCAGTTCCCTGCTCACCGCCGGACTCGGGGACTGGGCACTCAGGGAGTCCAGGATCCACCGGTACTCGTCCGTGCTCTCCTGCTTGTTGACGGACGTGGCATTGGTCAGGTGCTCGATGTACGCGACATCGGGGAGCCCCTCCATCGCGAAGCGCAGGTACGTGATTCCGTTGCCCGGAGAGGTGTGGGCGGTCACGTCGAAGGGAGCCACCTGCACGATCACGTGGGGCAGCTCCGTCATCTCCAGCAGATGGACCAGTTGCTCCCGCATCACGGCGGCGCCGCCCGTCGGGCGCATCAGCACAGCCTCGTCCAGCAGCACCCAGAGCTTCGGCGCATCCGGCCGGTGGAGCAACTCCTGCCTTCTGAGGCGTAGTTCGACCCGGCGGTGGGTTAGCTCCTCGGATTCGAGGGCGTGCCCGGAACGCACCACGGCGTGGGCGTAGGCGGCGGTCTGCAGGAGACCCGGAATGTAGTGGCCCTCGTACGTACGGATGGACGCCGCGGCCTCTTCCAGGCCCACCAGGGGCTCGAACCAGTCAGGGAGCACATCGGCGTAGGTACGCCACCATCCGCGCTGCCCGGCCCTGCGGACGAGGCCGATGAACTCGTCGGTCATGGCCGGGTCGGTCACGCCGTAGAGCGTCAGGAGATCGACGGCGTCGCGCTCCTTGCACGGCGAGTGCCCGGTCTCCATGCGGCTGATCTTGGCTGTGGAGCACCGGATCCGGCCGGCCGCGGCCTCGGGCGTGAGGCCCGCCTCGCCTCGCAGCCGCCGCAGTTGGGCGCCCAGGACCAGACGCAGTGCGGTGGGACTCGCCCCCGAGGCCGACGCGAGCGTGGGCCTCCGTGACGGCTGCAGCGGTTCGATGCCGGGCATGCGGGCTCCTGAAGGCGGACGTATGGCGCCAGTCTGCCATCAGGAGCTCATGGAGGGGGTCGGTCGCGCGAAGTGCGGTTGTTTTTCGGCCTGTCCGCGCTGCCTGGTTTCGGCCGACGACTCCGCGGAGCCCTCCCCCGCAGTCGTCGGTCCGTCAGCCGGCCATGCTGTCGAAGTCGCCGTCCCGTACGCCGGCGAGGAAGGCGCGCACCTCGTCACCGGTGTACACGAGTGCCGGACCTTCCGGGTACCGGGAGTTGCGTACCGCGACCTCGCCGCCGGGCAGCAGGGCCATCTCGACACAATTGCCGCTGGGGTTGCTGTGATGGCTCTTCCTCCACACCACGCCGGTCAGGGAGTTGGCGGGAACGCCGTTGTCGATGTGCTGCATGCGGTTCATTCCTTCTCGGCCGTCTGCTCGGTTCCTCGCTGGCGCGACTGTCGGCGCCCGCCCGCGCGGGGTGAACAGATGTCTCCTGCTGACATCCTCGGATGCAATTTCAGATGCAATTGCACGCGGTTGCACGGACGGCGAGGATACTAGTGGCCGTCGGGCCCCCACCAGCCCCACGAACTGCTCAGGGCATCGGTGACGCGCATGCCTCGGCCACGCTCCAGCACGTCGTCCGCCCCGCGTCCGACGGTCACAGTCCGACAAGCGCCACCCATGCCTCGGCCAGCAGCGCGTGCCCGAGCGGGGTCGGATGGACTCCGTCACCGGCGATGTGTTCGGGGCCGCCCGCGGCGCGCGCCGCCTGGTTGAGCAGCCCGTCGGCGGCCAGCAGCGCCGCGTCGAACTCCTCGGCCAGCCTGCGGACCGTCCGAATCCTGGGATCGAGGTCCTCGCGCCATGCCCACTGTTCCTCCCGCACCGGGATCAGGAACGGCTCGATGAGGATGAGCTGTGTGTCCGGCCTCTCCCGCACCTGGGTGAGAATGTCGCGGTAGTCGTCCTCGTACGCCTGAGGCGTGCTGATCTCGCCGGAGTCGTAGCGGCGCCAGGTGTCGTTCACGCCGATCAGGACGGACACCACATCCGGCTCGAGATCCGTTGCGTCCTCACGCCACCGGGCGCGCAGATCCGAGACGCGGTCGCCGGAGACACCCCGGTTGAGAAACGTGATGGCGTCGTCCGGGCGGGCGGATCGCACAAGGTCGGCCGCCGTGCGGACGTAACCGCGGCCGAGAGGTTCGCCCGGGTCCATCAGCCGGCCCACGTCGGTGATGCTGTCCCCCTGGAACAGAACGACTGCCGAGCCGTGCAGGCTGATGGTCACGCGACGCTCCGTACGGTGGGAACCAGTGGATACCACGGTTGATTCTGCCCGCCGCAGCCCGGACCAGGCCTAACGCGTGGTGGCCGCGACCCGCATCGTGCTGAAGTCGAGCACGCGGTCGACCTCCAGCAGGGTCTCCTCGGCCACCCGCCGCACCTCGGCCGGGACGTCGCCCTGCTCCTCGACCAGCCCGTCGTAGATCGGCGCGTCGGTTGCCTCTGCGAAACTCACGTGAAACTGCCTATCGATCGGTTATGCCCGCCAATCAGCGGAAACGGGAGTCGAGTGTACGCGTCGTCCGCCTGCCGCCTCAGGGCGGACCCCGGCGACCGGCCCCGGCCGGCGAAGAACTCGGTTGTCGCCGGGGGCGGCGACTGCGAGGCTGTCCGCACCGAAGGGGTGTAGCTCAGAGGCCAGAGCGCCGGTCTCCAAAACCGGATGCCGCAGGTTCGACTCCTGTCTCCCCTGCACGATCGGTTCCCCCGCCCGGGACGGGCGGGGGAACCGGGGTCCGCTGCTCGATCACTCGATGACGAGCTCGACCTCGATGTTGCCGCGCGTGGCCTTGGAGTAGGGGCAGAAGGCGTGCGTCGCCTCGACCAGACGGCGGCCGGTCTCGCCCTCGAGAGCTTCGGGCAGCTCGACACGCATGACGACCGCCAGGCCGAAACCGGTCTCGTCCTTGCCGATCGAGACCTCGGACGTCACGGAGACGTCCTTGGTGTCGACCTTCATCTCGCGGGCGACCTCTTTCATCGCGCTGGCGAAGCATGCTGCGTAACCGGCGGCGAAAAGCTGCTCCGGGTTGGTGCCCTCGCCGTTGCCCCCGAGGGCCGGAGGCATCGCCAGCGCCATGTCGATGCGGCCGTCCGAGCTCACTGCCCGGCCCTCGCGGCCGTTGGCGGTTGCGACAGCGGTGTACAGCGCGTCCATGGGGAGACCTCTCTCTCGTACGACGGTGACCGCGGACCGATCACCCGCATGAGAGTGACACACAATTCAATTGTGCACAAGTAAATGATGGGCAGCGCGCTATCCTGGGGCCATGACGCCACCACCCGCCGCCCCTGCTCCCGACCTGCCGGACGCCGACATGCTGCGCCTGGACCACCAGGTGTGCTTCTCGCTGCAGGCCGCCTCCCGCGCCTTCGGCGGCGTCTACCGGGAAGCCCTGAAGGAGTTGGGGCTCACCTATCCGCAGTACCTCGCGATGATGGTCCTGTGGGAGCGCGGACCGCTGCCGGTCAAGGCGATCGGTGAGCGGCTGCACCTGGATTCCGGCACGCTGTCACCTCTGCTGAAGCGCCTGGAAGCAGCCGGTCTCGTCAGACGCGAGCGCAGCGCCGAGGACGAACGCTCCGTGACGGTCCACCTCACCGACGCCGGCGTCCTCCTGCGCGAGCGGGCCCTGCCGGTCCCCCGGTCGATCCTGAGAGCCACGGGCCTGTCGGTGCAGGAGGTGCTCGCCCTGCAGGACACCCTGGGGCGGCTCACCGCATCGCTCGGACGCGCGGGCTGACCCGGCTCGCGACGCCCTGGGGCCGGGACATCCGGGCAGCACTCGCCGGAGTTTCGCCTCCGAAATATGATGCAGGGACTATCGCAACGCGGAGCGGCCCATGAACCGGCGTCGAACTCCCCGGTCGGCGAGCGCCGAGGACCTGCTCAGCACCCTGCAGCATCTGACTGCCCGCGCCCGGCAGGAAGTGGAACTGCACCAGGCGCGCGTCGAGCTGGCGCAGGCCCTGCAGCGCAAGATGCTGCCCGCGACGCTTCCCTCCTTCCCCGGCCTCCGGACCGCCGCCCGCTACGCCCCCGCCCGCGACGGGCTGGACATCGGCGGCGACTGGTACGACGGATTCCTGCTCCCGGACGGGACACTCGGGCTCGCCATCGGCGACGTCCAGGGGCATGACGTCGAGGCAGCCGCCTTCATGGGGCAGATCCGGATCGCCATGCGCGCCGTCGCCAGCTCGGCCCCCGATCCGGGAGAGGTCATGCGTCGCACGAACGACCTGATCATGTCCATGGACTCCACACTCTTCGCCACCTGCTCGTTCCTCCGCCTCGACCCCGGAACCCGGGAACTGCGCAGCGCCCGCGCCGGCCACGTCGCCTGCGTGTGGGCGACCGCCGACGGCCGTTCGGGGATCACCGCGGACGCGGGGGGCCTCCCGCTGGGCATAGAGCCGCATCAGCACTACCCCGTGACCCGGCGCGACCTGAATGTGGACGGCGCGTTCGTCCTGCTCACCGATGGGGTCGTCGAGGGCCCGTCACTGACGATCGACGCCGGCCTGGAACGCGTCAGGCGCCTGGTCAGCGACCACTCGCTCGCCGACGCCGAGGAGCTGGCGGACCGCGTGCTTCAGGCGGCCGAGTTCACCGGTCACGAGGACGACGCCGCCGTCCTCGTACTGCGGCACGGCGCCGCCGCGGGCTGACTGCGTCGGCGACCGGACAGGGCGTGTCACGAGGGCCTGCCGCCGCGCGCGGTGTCTGATGAGGTGCGTGATCCGCAGCGAGAAGACCAGACGCCGTGCCGTGATCGTCGCGCAGATGCTGGGCATCGCCGCCGTCTACTACGCGTCCGGACAGCTCGGACTGCTCCGCCAGGTCGAGGTGCAGAGCTCGGTGGTCACCCCGCTGTGGCCGCCGTCCGGAATCGCCGTCGCGGCCCTGCTGTATCTGGGTGCCCGCATCTGGCCCGGGATCGCCATCGGCGCCCTGGTCACGGTGCTCTCGATGAGCGACGGCCCCACTTTCTGGGGGGTCGCCGTCGCGGCGGGCAGCGCGCTGGCCCCGCTGTGCTCGTTCCTGGCGCTGCGCGCCGTGGGGTTCCGTCCGGAACTGGACCGCCTGCGCGACGGGGTGGCCCTCGTCTTCCTCGGCGCCCTCGGTGGCATGACCATCAGCGCCACGGTGGGCACGGGGGTCCAGTGGCTCAGTGGTGGTCTCCCCGTTGACCAGTTCTGGCAGGTCTGGTCGGCCTGGTGGGCGGGTGACGCGATGGGTGTGCTCACGGTCACCCCCCTGCTGCTGGTCCTGCGGAGAGTGCGCCGGCCCCGGCTGGGCGACAGGTGGACGGAGGCCACCGCACTCGCGGTCGTGACGGTCGTGACGACGGTCGTCGCGACCATGAGCACGTTGTCCATGCTCTACCTCGTCTTTCCGGTGCTCATCTGGGCGGCCCTGCGTTTCCAGTTGCCCGGCAGCGCCCCGTGCGCACTCCTGATCTCCGTCGTGGCGATCATCGCCGGCACCGATTCGGCCGGGCCGTTCGCCCGTCATTCGGTGCTCGAGGTCATGTTCAACCTGTGCATCCTCAACGGCTGCGTGGCCCTCACCGCACTGTTGCTGGCCGCGATCGTCACGGAGCACAACAACATCCGGCACGAGACGGAGGTCGCGTGCGAGGAGCTGGCCGCCCTCGTGGAGGAACTCGCACCGGGGCCCGCGAAGCAGGGCCGGCCGGGAGCGCCGCAGGGCGAGCCCGGCTGAACGCCGTCGGGGTTCCGCCGGAACCTCAGGTGGCGCGGGGGAAGTGGCGCGCCAGGAAATCGTTCCGGAACGTGCCGGCGGGGTCGAAACGGCCGGTCAGCCGCTCGAAGTCCGCATGATGGCCGTACAGCTCCCGCAGCGTGCCGGGCGGAGTCGTGAACACCTTGCCCCAGTGCGGCCTGGCCCGGTAGGGAGCGAGAGCTTCCTCGATGATCCCGAGGACGGGCGTCACCGCGGCGGTGTCCGGCACCCAGGTGAAGTGGAAGGCCACCGAGTCCCGGCCCTCGGCCGGACTGAGCCACAGATCGTCGCGGGCCACGGTACGTATCTCACCGATCTGGAGCAGATGCGAGAAGCGTTCCCGGACCCCGTCCAGGGCCTCGTAGGCCGCCACGGCGTCCTGCCGGTCGACGAAGTACTCGGACTGCAGTTCGTCGCCGTTGCTGGGGGTGAATTCGAGCCGGAAGTGGGGCAGGCGCGCGTGCCAGGGACCGGGGACGCCCTGCTGCTGCGTGCAGTGTCCGGCTGCCATGCCGGGCACCGGATGCCTGGGACTGCCGGCGAGTTCCGCTCCGTGCCACGTCTGCGGGGCGGGGCGGGGCCCGTGGTCGTCGACCCGCCGCTTGAGCCACACCTGGTCGATGGCCCCGCCGTGCCATCCGGTGAACAGGCTGACGCTGTAGGCCTCGGACATCACCTCGTCGAACCGGCTCAGGAGCCCGTCCTGCGGGAGCCCTTCGTACACCCACTGCTGGACATCGAACGCGGGCACGAGGTCCAGGGTCAGGCGGGTCACCACCCCCAGTGCTCCGAGAGAGACCACGGCGCCCGCGAAGTCGGCGTCTCCCCGCTCCAGGGAGACGAGGCTTCCGTCGGCGGTGACGAGTTCCAGCGCCTTCACCGCGCCGCCGAGGGCGCGGTTGCCCACCCCTGAGCCGTGTGTGCCGGTGGCGCATGCACCGGCCACGGAGATGTGGGGCAGCGAGCCCAGGTTGTGCAGGGCGAACCCGCTGCGGTGCAGATCGGCCGTGAGTTCCCCGAAGCGCAGCCCGGCGCTCACGGTCGCCGTCGCGGCGTCACCGTCGATCTCGACGGAACGGGGCAGCCCTGCCACGGAGACGAGGTCGCCCGTGGTGTCGGCGACCGTGTTGAAGGAGTGGCCCGTGCCCAGCGCCCGCACCGTGGTTGCGGCGGCCACGATGTCCTGGAGCTCGGCCACCGTGGCAGGTGTGTGCAGCCGCTTCGCGCCGAAGGTGATGTTGCCGGCCCAGTTGGTCTGCCGGGCTGCCGGGGCGTGCGCCGATTGGTCGATCATGCCTCCGGAGCTTACGCTCCGCCGGTCGGGCGTCTCAGGGCTTGCGTCCGACGCCGCTGACCGCGTGACTCGGCCGCGGGTCCGTCCCCCGGCCCGGGTCGGGCCGCCACTCCGACGTCCGGACGACACCCGGCTCGACCATGTCCAGTCCGTGGAAGAACTCGGCGATCCGGGCCGGGCTCCGCAGGTGGTAGGAGCTCGCGGAACGGGCGTTGTACGCCTCGATCGCCCGCGCCATCGTGTCACTCGTGTCGGTGCCGTCGGCGAGGACGAGGTAGCTTCCGGACGGAAGTGCCGCCAGCAGGCGCCTGGCCAGGGCCCACGGATCCGCTTCGTCGGGCAGCTGTCCCATGATCCCGAGCAGTGTCAGGCCCACCGGTCTGCCGAGGTCGAGGGTCCTGGCCGATTCCCGCAGGACGAGGGCGGTGTCGCGTACGTCGGCGTCCACGTAGGCGCACGCGCCCTCAGGGGTGCTGGTCAGGAGCGCCCTGGCATGGGTCAGCACCAGCGGGTCGTTGTCGACGTAGACGACCCTCGACTCGGGGGCCATCCACTGCGCGACCTCGTGGGTGTTGTTCGCGGTGGGCAGGCCGGTTCCGATGTCGAGGAACTGCCGGACTCCCGCCTCGCCGGCCAGGTGGCGCACGGCGCGTGCGAGGAAGGCCCGCTGATCGCGCGCGATGCCCGCGATGCCGGGAAAGGCGTCGATGATCATCTCGCCGGCCTCGGCATCGGCGGGGTAGTTGTCCTTGCCGCCCAGCAGGTAGTTCCAGACGCGGGCGGAGTGCGCACGGTCCGTTTGCAGCCGGTCGGGGGACTGGTGTCGGTCATCGCTCATGTCGGCCCCTCACGCACACCTCGTCCGCGAGGAGCCGGTACGCGTCCGGGACAGCGGGCGGTCAGTACGGCAGGGGCCGGCCGGACGGTGTGCGCAGGTCGAGCGGGGGCGGCCCCGTGGGGGGCTGCGGACGGCGGACGATCTGGATGCGGCCCACGGCCACCACCTCCTCCAGGTAACCCGGTATGTGCCCAGCCAGCGACCCTTCACACGTCGGGGCGCTCTCGGGACCGCGACGGCGGGCTCGCGGATGCGGGTAGGGCGATGTGCGGTGACCCTGGACGGGTGGGGGAAGCCGAGCCGAGGAGGACGCGCCATGTCCGCGATGGACAAGATCAAGAAGATGCTGAAGGGCCACGAGGACCAGGCCGGGAAGGGTGTCGACAAATCCGGCGACATGGTCGACGACCGGACCGGGGGCAAGTACGCCAAGCACGTCGACACCGGCCAGGACAAGCTCAATCAGCAGCTCGGCAGCGACGCCGACAGGGACAACCCGCCTCGTTCCTGATCCTTTCCCGACCGGCCCAGGCGCCGCCCGCTCCGGCAGGGCGGCGCTTTCGCTGCCCGGCGATCCGCGATGCCGGGTCCGACGGCCGCCGGCATCACGGGGGGGGCGGGGCCGGCGGGTCCGCGCGAGCACGGAACCGGGAGCGGATCTCGAGCATGTGACCGGATTACTGTTATCGTCCCCGCCGCACAGCGTCTCCCGAGTGTGGGAAGTGACGGAACAGGACCCCGGAAGAGTGAGCACAGCATGGGCGAGGCACGCGAGACGGCGTTGATCAAGGCGGCCCAGAAAGGGGACCCGCAGGCACAGGACGCGCTCGTCGCGTCCTACCTGCCGCTCGTCTACAACATCGTGGGCCGCGCGCTCAACGGGCACACCGATGTCGACGACGTGGTCCAGGAGAGCGTGCTGCGCATGCTCCACGGCCTGCCCTCACTCCGCTCCCCCAAGAGCTTCCGGTCCTGGTTCGTGGCCATCACCATGAACGAGATACGCGGGCACTGGCGTCAGCGCAGGTCCGGGGACATATCCGCGGACCCCATGGAGGACGCCTACGACGTCGTCGACCCCGCCGCCGATTTCGTCGAGCTGACGATCGTCCGGCTGGGCCTGACGGGACAGCGCCGTGAGGCCGCCCAGGCAACCCGGTGGCTTGACGACGAGGACCGGGAGCTGGTGTCGCTCTGGTGGCTGGAGACGGCCGGCGAGCTGACCCGGGCCGAGGTCGCGTGCGCCCTCGACCTGTCACCCCAGCACACCGCTGTGCGCGTCCAGCGGATGAAGGAGCGGCTCGAGGCCGCCCGGGTCGTGGTCCGCGCCCTCACGGCCGAACCACGCTGTGTCCTCCTCGAGGACCTCACGGCCCGGTGGGACGGAACACCGTCCGCCCTCTGGCGCAAGCGTCTGGCCCGTCACGCACGTGAGTGCACGGTGTGCGCGGGGCACCGGTCGGGCCTGGTTCCGGCGGAAGGTCTTCTGGTCGGGCTCGCGCTGGTGCCCGTGGCGGCGTCCGTCGCGGGCACCGCGGGCGACACCCTGGCGACGGCCTTCCTGCCGGTGGCCGGGGCCACCGCCGTTTCGGGCCCCGGGCGGGCGGAACGGCGCCGGACCGGGGCGCGGCGGCGCCGGCGCACCACCGTCGTCGCCGGGCTGGTGGCGGTCAGCGTGCTCGGGGCGGGCGGGGCGGCCGTCCACCTCTACACGGACGACGACGATGAAGGGCCGGCGACCGCCGTCTCCCCTCTCAGCGGCCCGTCCGATGCGGCCACGGCTCCGGAATCCCCTCCGGCTCCGCCCTCGCCGACGCCCTCGTCGGCCTCGCCGTCGCCGTCCCCGTCCGTGAAACCGTCCGCGTCCAGGAGCCGCAGCGCGTCGCCGACCCCCCGGAAGGTGCCGAAGCCGCGCACGCCGCCCTCCGCGCCCGCGGCCGCACCGAAGCCGCCCCCGGCCGCGCCCTCGGTCGCTGACGAGGTCATCGCGCTGGTCAACTCCGAGCGATCCAAGGCGGGTTGTTCGCCGGTGAGCAGCAACAGCAAGCTCACGACAGCCGCGTCCCGGCATTCGGCCGACATGGTGGCGCGGGACTACTTCTCCCACACCTCGCCGGACGGCACGGACCCGGGTGCCCGGATCACCGCGGCAGGGTACCGGTGGAGCACGTACGGCGAGAACATCGCGAAGGGCCAGCAGACCCCGGAGGCGGTGATGGATGCCTGGATGAACAGCGAGGGGCACCGGGCCAACATCCTCAACTGCGCCTTCAAGGAGATCGGGATCGGCAGGGAGGACTCGTCCGGGGGCCCGGTCTGGACACAGAACTTCGGTGCCGCACTCTGACGCGCAGCGTGCGACCGGGCGGCCGTCACGTGGCTGAAACGAGCGGGTAGCACCTCCGGCACCTGAAGGATCTACGCTGGGCGAGTGCCCAGGCCGAAGGCGTCCGCCGGCAGTACGACGTCTTGCCCTCGCACTCAGGAGACCGGTTGCCCGCCTTCCCTGCTCCCTGCCGTCCTCTGCCTCCTTGGCTCGCTCACGTGCTCCGGGCCCAGCGCGGACCCGTCCCGTGGAGTGCGGTCATGCGCGGGGGTCCGGCCGCCCTGCCGTTGCTCGTAGCGGTACTCGCCGAGCGACCCACCGCAGGCGTCCCGGCCGCACTCGGCGCCATGCTGGCGGGCATCAACGACCGTCCCGGCAGCCGCCGGACCTCGGTCACCCGGCTGGGGCTCCCGGCCCTGTCGGGCTCGGCCGGCCTGCTGCTGGGCGCCATGATCACGGCCGCGGAGGGGGACGGCAGGTCCCTGGTCGTCCTGCCGCTGGTGTTCGGGCTCCTGGGGATGGTCGCGGGTGCCGTCAGCTCGACGGGCCCCGTCGCGTCGGCGTGCGGCACTCAGCTGCTGGTCGCGGCCGTGATCGGGGCGGGCATGCCGTTGCCGGAACCGGGGCCGGTGCGCGCGCTGCTGTTCCTGGCCGGGGCCGGCTGGCTCCTTCTGCTCCGGCTGCTCCTGCCGTCGCCGGGTGGTCTGCGTAACGGGCCGTATCACCTGGACGGTGAACGCGAGGCTGTTGCGGCGGTGTACGAAGCCGCGGCACGGCTCCTGCGGGCGGTCGGCGGGCCGGGGGCCCTCGCCGCGCGCGCCGCGCTGAGCGGCGCACTGGATCAGGCTCAGGACGCGCTGGCGGGGCCCCGGCTGCGGCGTGGTGCGAGCTCGGCCGCCGAGCGTCGGCTGCACGCCCGGTACGCGGCTGCGTTTCCCCTGGCCGAGGCCGCGACCGCGCTGGCCTGGGCCGGGATTCCGCTGCCTGCCCGGATCGCGGAGGGCCCTCGCAGGCTGGCAGCCGCCGTGCGCACCGGTAAGCCGTGCGGCCCGCTCCCCGCACCGGCGCGGACGGACGCCGGGCTGCGCGCTCTGGACGATGCCTTGCTCCGGGCCGCGACGGTCTTCGACCACCCCGCCGGGGCTCCCCCGGGTACGCCGAGAAGGCTCTCCTTCTCCGCCGCTCTGCGGCGGGCCGGCAGCGGTGCGGGACGGGAGTACGGGCTGCGGGTCGCGGTGTGCTGCGCGACGAGCACAGTCGTCGCGCAACTTCTGCACCACGAGCACTGGTACTGGCTGCCCGCCACCACCGTGTTCCTCGTCAAGCCCGACTTGGGTCCTCTGGCCTCGCGGGTGTTGTGCCGCGCCGCGGGTACGGTCGTGGGCGCGGCGGTGTTCGGCCTGCTCGCACTGGTCGTGTCGGGGCCGCTCCCCCTCGTCGCGGTGGTGGCGCTCTGCGGCGCGCTGCTTCCCGTGGCGACCCGCCATTTCGCGCTCCAGACATCGGTCGTCACCGTCCTCGTGCTCTCACTGGTCCCGTTGGGCGGGGGACCCGCCGCCGGCTGGGGGCGGGTGGTTGAGTCCCTTCTCGCCTGCGCGACGGTGCTGCTGGTCGGGCACCTCCCGCTTCCGGGAAGCCGGGGCCACTCCGTGCGGGCCGCGCTCGACACGGCTGCGGGCGCCGCCCACCGGTATCTCGGGTATGTGCTGAACTCGCCCCGGGAGCAGGGCGAGAAGGGGGATCTGCGCCGCGACGCCTACCGCTCGCTGGCGGCTGCGCGTACGGCCATCGACCTGTCGGCAGCCGAGTTCCCGGCGGTGGCACGGCACTCCGCCGGGTCCGAAAGTGTGGCGGAAGCCCTGGAGCGCCTGATCGACACGACGACGGCCTGTGCGGTGCAACTGGACCACACGCCGTCAAAACTTCCCCCTTCGCACGCGGAACTGCTGGAACGCCGGCTGTGCGAACTCGACCTGGCGCGGGCGCTTCCCGCGCGGTGACCGCAGCTCCAGGTGAACCTGCAATCCGGCGCATGTCCGCTGAACTGCAGTGCGTGGTGCTGGACTGTTCCGACCCGGGCCTGCTGGCCGGCTTCTACGCGGAGTTGCTCGGCGGAGTGGCCGACCGGCCCGACGAGCGGTGGGCCCTGAGCGACGACTGGGCGACGGTCCACACCCCGACCGGGTTCGTCCTCTGCTTCCAGCGGGTCCAGGACCACCGGCCCCCGCAGTGGCCGGACCCCGCCCGCCCGCAACAGTTCCACCTGGACTTCGGTGTCCCCGACCTGGACCGCGCGGAAGAGCTCGTCCTCGGTCTCGGGGCGACACCGCTCGACAGGGGGGCGGACTCGCGCGGCTGGCGGATCTTCGCGGATCCGGCGGGGCATCCGTTCTGTCTGCTGCGCCACTGAGCTCACGGGGCGGCGTTCGGGCGCCCGGTGCGGAACCGGGCGCCCGATGGCGCGGCGTCAGCGGCTGATGACCGTCAGCGCGGCGCAGGTGCCCCCCACCGCGCCGACGGTGAGGACGGACAGGGCCACGCAACGGGCCCTGAGCCGGTCGTATCGGGCGGCGTACTCGCCCCGGAGTTCGACGGCGCGGCCGGCGATCCTCGTGAGCGTGTCCCGGCAGACCGCCACCCTGTCCGTGACGTAGACGCGCTCGACGTCCTCACGCTGGGCGGTGGTGAGCCAGGGCAGTGCGTCGGTGAAACGTCGGGCCTGTCGGCGCGCCTCGTCGACCTCGGCGTTCCAGAGGAGGTAGCCCTCCACCTGGGCCAGGCCCCGCGCACTCTCCTTGTCGGGTTTCACACCCTCCTCCTCTCCACGGGCCGGATCCCCGGTCTCTATTCCTGCTTGTCCCCGGGAGCGACCGTGACGGACTCGGAGGGGAGGTTCGTCGCGTCCTCGATGGCCCGGATCCCCGGGTAGTGCAGGTCGAACGCCGGCGATTCGGACCGGATCCGCGGAAGCGTCAGGAAGTTGTGACGCGGCGGCGGGCAGGACGTCGCCCATTCGAGGGAGCGGCCGAAGCCCCAGGGGTCGTCGACCTCGACCTGCTTGCCGTACTTGGCCGTCTTCCACACGTTGTAGAGGAAGGGCAGCATCGACAGGCCCAGCACGAACGAGGCGATCGTGGAGACCGTGTTCAGGGCGGTGAAGCCGTCGGCCGCGAGGTAGTCGGCGTAACGACGCGGCATGCCTTCCGCGCCGAGCCAGTGCTGCACCAGGAAGGTTCCGTGGAATCCCAGGAACAGCGTCCAGAAGGTCATCTTGCCGAGCCGTTCGTCCAGCATCTTGCCGGTGAACTTCGGCCACCAGAAGTGGAATCCGGCGAACATCGCGAAGACCACGGTGCCGAAGACGACGTAGTGGAAGTGCGCCACCACGAAATACGAGTCCGAGACGTGGAAGTCGAGCGGGGGGGACGCGAGGATCACCCCGGTGAGACCGCCGAAGAGGAACGTCACCAGGAATCCGATCGACCAGAGCATCGGTGTCTCGAAGGACAGCGAGCCCTTCCACATGGTGCCGATCCAGTTGAAGAACTTCACACCGGTGGGGACCGCGATGAGGAAGGTCATGAAGGAGAAGAACGGCAGGAGTACGCCGCCCGTCACATACATGTGGTGCGCCCAGACGGTGACGGAGAGCCCCGCGATGGCGATCGTGGCGCTGATCAGTCCGACGTAACCGAAAATGGGCTTGCGGCTGAACACCGGGATGATCTCGGTGACGATTCCGAAGAACGGCAGGGCGATGATGTAGACCTCTGGATGGCCGAAGAACCAGAAGAGGTGCTGCCACAGCAACGCGCCGCCGTTAGCGGCGTCGAATACGTGGGCGCCGAACTTACGGTCGACCTCCAGGGCGAAGAGTGCGGCGGCCAGGACCGGGAAGGCCAGCAGGACCAGGACGGCGGTCAGCAGGACGTTCCACACGAAGATCGGCATGCGGAACATCGTCATGCCGGGCGCACGCATGCAGATGATCGTGGTCACGAAGTTGACCGAGCCGAGGATCGTACCGAATCCGGAGAAGGCCAGACCCATGATCCACAGATCCGCTCCGACCCCGGGCGAGTGGACGGTGTCGGTGAGCGGGGAGTAGGCGAACCAGCCGAAGTCGGCGGCACCCTGCGGGGTGAGGAAGCCGGCCATCGCGATGAGCGAGCCGAAGAGGTAGAGCCAGTACGCGAACATGTTCAGCCGGGGGAACGCCACGTCGGGCGCGCCGATCTGCAGCGGCATGATCCAGTTCGTGAATCCGGCGAACAGCGGCGTCGCGAACATCAGCAGCATGATCGTGCCGTGCATCGTGAACGCCTGGTTGTACTGCTCGTTCGACACGATCTGGATACCCGGCCGGGCCAGTTCGGCACGCATCACCAGGGCCAGCACACCGCCGACGAGGAAGAACGCGAACGACGTGATCAGGTAGAGCGTTCCGATCGTCTTGTGGTCGGTGGTCGTCAGCCACCGGATGACCACGTTCCCCGGCTGCCGACGCCGCACAGGAAGTTCGTCCTGATAGGCGGCATCGGCTTCCAGCGATGCTGAGGGGCCCCTCGTCGTCACTGCGGCACTCCTTCGGTCGACGGCCGATTGCTGACTCGGCGACCAGGATGGACTCCCCGCGGCGGCAGCGCAGGTCATCTCCCTGCGCACTGCACCAGTGGCTGGCAAAGGACACTCCACTGGCCGACAGCCACGATGCCGCTGTTGACGCTCCGGGCGCCCTCAGCCCTCCGCCCAGGCGCGCATCGCCTCCCGCGAGCGGAAGTCGGCCACGTTCCTGTCGAGCGGGTGGTCGGTGTACTGGTGGATACGCCAGGCGGCCTCCACCCGCGGTTCGCCGGCCGTGCCGTAGTCCGCGATCCACAGCCCGTCACCGGCGTACGAGCTTGTGTCGTGGGTGCGCCAGAAGGAGCGGTTGCAGTAGAGGAGGACACGGTGGTTCGGCTTCAGCCTCTTCACCTCACGGATGAAACGGTCCTTGTCCGCGCTGCTCGCCCGCGTGCCCTCGCCCGTCTCCTCCCAGTCGACCGCGAGGAGGTCGCCGGCCTTGTCCGGAGCACCCTCGACGAAATGCGCGGCCTGCTCCTTGGCGTGTCCGGGCCACAGGAAATGATAGAAACCCACAATGCAGTCGGCGTCACGGGCGCGCTTCACCTGACCCTTCAGTCTCGGATTCACATAGGTGCGGCCCTCGGTCGCCTTCACGAACACGAAATCCACGTCGTCCGTGTCGAAGTCGGTCTGATAGGCGCTGACGTCGACCCCGTGCAGCACGGGCACCACCTCCAAGTGGGGGACGCTAATTCCGCTTGTCTCGTCCATACGTGCCCGCCCGCGGAGCCACCATCCACCGCACAGCCGCAGAACCGATTCAGCGGCACGGAATAGTGTCCGGTCACTCCGGGTTGGTGAACCGGCGAGACCCTTTCACCTCACGCACTCGGCATCGGAAGGTCGGAATCATGAAGATCGGCATCATCGGGGCGGGCAACATCGGCGGCAATCTCACCCGGCGGCTGACCGCGCTGGGTCACGACGTCGCCGTCGCCAACTCCCGCGGGCCGGAGACGCTCGAAGCGCTCGCCGAGGAGACGGGAGCCACGGCCGTCCGTTCCACCGAAGCCGCGCGCGGCGCGGACATCGTGGTGGTGACCGTTCCGCTCAAGTCCGTCCCCGGCCTGCCCTCGGGCATCCTCGACGGAGCGGCGGACGGCGCGGTGTTCATCGACACGGGCAACTACTACCCGCAGCAGCGCGACGGGCGGATCCCCGCCATCGAGGACGGGCTGCCGGAGAGCCGGTGGACCGAACAGCAGCTAGGCCGTCCGGTGATCAAGGCGTTCAACGGGACGTACGCACAGGACATCCTCGACAATGCCGTCCCGCACGGCACTCCGGGCCGGCAGGCGCTTCCGGTCTCCGGTGACGACCCGGCGGCCAAGCAGGTGGTCCGGGACCTGATCGACGCACTCGGTTTCGACACCGTGGACGCGGGTGGCCTGGACGAGTCGTGGCGTCAGCAGCCCGGTACCCCCGTCTACGGAAACCGGGGCGACGTCGAGGCCATCACCAAGGCACTGGCGGAAGCCTCTCCGGAGCGCACTGCCGAGTGGCGCGCCTGAGGTCCCGCAACCCCTGCGCGGACAGGGTGCCCGTACCCGCAAAGAGCCGGGTCCGGGCACCCACGCCGTCGCCCTTGCCCGTGCGCCGGGCCGGAGAACATCCGACACGGTCGGATCTCGGACGAGCCGGCCGGCCTCAGCCCTGGGGAGGGAGGCTGTCCATGAACGAGCTGACCGAGAACACCGCGCGGCCCGCTCCCGCCGGGCCGTAGCCGGGCGGTGAGGACAAGCCGTACTCCTCCATGGTCGAGCGGTACGCGTCGAGCAGCCTGATGTGGTACCCGAGGGGTGCGCCGTCGGGATTCGTCCTGCCGAGGGGTGTGGTGGGTTCAGGGCACCAGGTGGTGAAGCGCGGGGTGATGCCGTGCGACATGAAGAAGCGAAGGCCTTCGGTGGTCGACGCGATGGCTTCGTCGACGGTGGCGAAGCCGAAGGGCTCGGCCATCTCCACGCCGGCGACGAAGTTGGGGATCACGTTTCTGGCGCCGAACACGTCCGCGGAGTCGAGAATGCGACGGTGCCACTCGTCGCGTCCGACGTAACGCTCCTTGCCGGGGCAGTAGAGCTCGAACAGACGGCGGTCCCACACCTCGTAGTTGGGGTGGTAGATCTGCACGCCGTGATCGTGGAAGCGCTGGACGTCGTCCTTGGGGAGCGCCTGGGCGACCACCTTGCCGATCCAGCGTCCTGGGAAACGCTCCTCGATGGCCCGGGCGTACTGACCGTAGAAGTCGGCCTCGTCCTTTCCCTGGAGGTGGGAGGTGATCGCGCCCCCGGTGAGCGTGTAGGCGGTGGTCGTCCGCGCGGTGTCGTGACGGTCGATGATGTCCAGCGCCTCCAACACCTCCTCCACGTCCTTCACCCCGGTGCAGGGGCGGCCCGCCGCCTTGTGCTGACGCCAGTTGTGGTTGATGTCGCAGTACTGGCACTCCTCCTTGGCACCGGAGTACTGGCAGACGCGGAAGACGGTGAGATAGACCAGGTAGCCCCACTGGATGGTGGGGGCCACCTCCATCACGGACTTGCCGCTGGAGAGTGTGTGCCGGTAGTAGTCGGGCATCGGGGGCAGCCCCACGTCCGAGATGCGGGCTCCGTCGAGGCAGAGGCCCAGGATGCCGTCGGGTCCGGCCGCCACGCGGTAGGGCGAGGCAGGGTTGACGCGCACCGACACCACGGTGCGGCGCAGGTCGCACGGGCCGCCGGTGAGCACGATCTCCTCGGGGGGCCTCCGCAGGGCGGCGGCTCCGAGCTCGGGCAGGGTGCCGTGGTCGAAGGAGAAGATGAAGTACGACTTCGGCTTCACGTCCCCGTTCTCGTTGTCGCTGAGCGCGGATTCGTCGAACGCCATGCCGCCGCGCAGCAGGTCCTCCTTGATGACGGCTTCTCTCGGCACGTGGGGGAAGCGCTCCATGAGCCCTTCCACCAGGCGTGTCCGCTCGCCCGTGACGGCGGCGGGGCGGGTGGAGCCGGGGTCGGCGGGGCTTGGCATGTACGGGCTCCTCGGGTCCGGTGTCATGGACACTGCTGCTGTAGGCCACACTGTCCGACGAACCAGCACCGTCACGCGTTCGCAGATGATCCGTCCGGCTCCCTTCGGGTCACGCCGGCCGAGGACAGGAGTGACCCCATGCCCCGCACCATGTCCGTGTCGGACAGCATCCTGATCCGGGCCGAGCCCTCCGTCGTGTACGAACAGCTCAGCGATCCCACCGCGATGGGTCGCTGGAGCCCCGAGAACAGGGGCGCACGGGTGCTCGGCGAGCGTCGGGGCTCGTATGTCGGGATGGTCTTCGAAGGCCGGAACAAGCGCGGTTCCTTCCGCTGGACGACCCGGTGCACGGTCACCGCCGCCGACCCGGGCAGGCGGTTCGCCTTCCGCGTGCACGCGATCGGGGCACGACGCCCGCGGCTCCGGGCGCCCATCGCTCTGTGGGAGTACCGCTTCGAGGCGGTCGACGGTGCCACACGGGTCACGGAGACGTGGACGGACAACCGGCGTGCGTGGCCGGACTTCCTCGCCGACGCGTTCGACCGGGTCGCGACGCGGGGCCACACGTTCGCCGAGTTCCAGCGCGGAAACATCCGAACGACGCTGATCCGGCTCAAGGCGGCCCTGGAGCAGGACGCCGGGCTCGCCCCGGAGGGCCCGCACGGTGGCTGAGACGTGGGTTGCTCTGGAACTGGACGTACGTCTCTTCGACGTGGACCGCTGGGCGCCGTACACGGACCGCTGCCGGTCGGCCGGACTGAGACTGACGACGTACGCAGAGGTGGGTGACAGCGCAGCGAACCGTCGTCGTCTGTACGAGCTCAACAGGGACTGTGCCGCGGACATCCCGGGCCGGGGACCCTTCTACACGTACGAGGCGTACGTACGGGAGCGCGTCGACGTGCCCGCGTTCGATCCGCGCGGAATCGTGCTGGCTCTCACGCCTGACGGCGCATGGGCGGGCATGGCTGCCACCTCGGACCGGCGGGCGTCGGGATATGTGTACAACGAGATGACGGGGGTGCGCCGGGAGCACCGGCGTACGGGAGCCGCCGTCGCCATGAAGGTCCACGGAATCGGCTTCGCCGGGCTGTGTGGCGTACACCGCGTACGCACGGTGCATCACGCCGCCAACACGAAGGCCATCGCCATGAACCGGATGCTGGGCTACGTCGACGCGGACCACCGGGAGTCCACGGGCTGACCCGCGTGCCCGTGCCCGCTCAGGACCTGCCCGAGGCCCAGTGCGCGGGGCGGGTCAGCGAGGGGGCAGCCGGGTGGCTCCGTTCCCCTTCGCCGCGTTCAGCTGGACCTGGCTGAGGTGCCAGGTGCGGGAGACCGATGTCAGTGGGCGGGCGCACACTTGGCCCCGGAGGTCGTCACCGGTGAGAGGGCGGGACATGGGCACTGCGCAGGAGCGGGTTTTTGAGCCCGCGACCGGGGACGGCCCGGCGGCAGCGGATCTTGGGGGCACGCGCGCCGGGGAGGTACGGACGGCGTACGAGGGGATGCTCCAGATCAGGCGTCTGACCAACAGCGGACTCGCGGACCCCGAAGGCGCGCCGGCCCCGTGGGAGCTTCACCGGCCGGTCCGGGCCGTGGCGTTGGCACTGGAAGCCGCCGGAACAGCCCCGTCCGCGGTCGGGCCGTCCGGCGAGCGGACGGCGACGGGCTATCGCGTGTGCGAGAACGGCCGACCCGGCTTTGTGCGAGTGGACTGGGTGGGGCCATCGGGTGGCGGAGCCGCGCACGCCGAGGCGGAGGCGCTGGCCGGCTGCACCGACGTGCTGCGGCGACTCGGCTGGACGGCCCTGCTCTACCGAGGGCCGCGCGGGCGGCGCTTCCTCGAAGTCGAACCACCGTCGTGACGTGGTTCGACGTGGGCGACGGTACGGAGCTCCTGCCGGCTGCGGACTTCCGAACGTTCGTAGAGGGGGCCGGCTTTCGGCTCCGGCGGCTGATGTCGGTCGGCCCGTCCAGGAGCGCTTCGGCGACGACAGGGCGGGAAAAGAGGGGATCCCAGTCGCTGGGCGCCCGGAGCTTGGAAGCAGTGAAGTCGAACTCCTCCATCGTCACCTGCAACACCGGTGTCATACCCCCGCGCGATGCCGCCTACAGCTGCACTGTCAGACCCATGGGGGATGCTTGACGGTCCGACACCTCTGACCGGGAGATGCTGAGATGCAGGAAGCAGAAAGGGCCGCTGCCCAGGCCTACATCCGTTTACTGGCCGCCACCCGCGCCGCGCTCGCCGACCCGGCCGACGGTCCGCTGTACATGCCGCTGCTCGCCTCGCCGATACAGGAGGCGGACGAGGCCCTGCACAGCGCCGGCCTCGCGGGCAACGAGGGCAGGTTCTTCGCTCTCGTCCGGGAGCTCCTGCCGAGCCTGACCGGTTCGGACCGCTGACGGGTCCGGGCACCGGCCCCGCTCCCGACGGGAGCGGGGCCGGGTGTGCGCCCGTGCGCGTACCTATTGGCCGGTGTACATGAGGGACCCGGGTGTGGTGAGCCGTTCACCGGTCTCCAGCCAGGTCTTCAGGCCGGAGAGGATCATCGGCCAACCGCCGTACAGCTCGTCGTTGGCGCCCTCGCGCAGCTCGTCATGGGTGACGGTGAGACGGCAGGAGTCGCCGACGGGCTCGATCTCCCACGTGACGCGGGTGGGGCCCTCACTCCTCACGTCGTCGCTCCAGAGCGCGACCATGCTCTGGACGAGTCTGCGCGGCGGGTCGACCTCCAGGTTCCGCCCTTCTCCGAGCGGTCCGGGCGCACCGGGTGCGCTCATCTCGAAGGTCGATCCCTCGGTCCAGTCCGAGGTGATGCGCGCCCCGAAGTTGTACTGGCTTCTGATCTCGGGATCGGTGATCGCCTCCCAGAGGCGTTCGGGCGTCGTGCGGATGTAGATCTCGAAGACCTTCTCCATGGGATTCTCCAGTCGACTCTTGAGACCGCTGAGCCCGGCGGCCCAGGGCTCCGCGTACTTGCTCACCCACCGGTCGTGGACGAGCCGGATGGGCACCGGGTTCAGGAAGTGGAGCTTTTCCCGGCCCCGCCTTCGCGTGACGACCAGCCCCGCCGCCTCCAGCAGCTTGAGGTGCTTCATCACAGCGAATCGCGTGATCTCGAAGCGGGCCTCCAGCGCACCCAGTGTCTGTCCGTCCTCGCGGAACAGCTCGTCGAGCAGCCCGCGCCTCGTGGGATCCGCCAGAGCCTTGAACACTGCGTCCATGCGTCCCAAAATATGTGACCTTTTGGTCACCTGTCAATCCGGGCGGGCCCGCGAGGCCCCGGACGAGGCGCGATGAATTGATTCAAATCAGGAAGAAAGTTGCTCAGCAGCTTGACTAGCAGCGAGGCCCAAACCTAGCGTACGTTGCGGATGAAACGATTCACATCCCGATCCTGACCGGTCGCCGGATGACTCTGCTTACGAGGTGTTCATGTCTGATGTGTCGGCCGTCAAGGCAGCTCTGAAGTCTCAGGTCATCGAGACGCCGTCCTGGGGTTACGGCAACTCCGGAACGCGCTTCAAGGTCTTCGCCCAGCCCGGAGTCCCCCGCGACCCGTTCGAGAAGCTGGCGGACGCGGCGCAGGTGCACGCCTGCACCGGGGTAGCCCCGAAGGTCTCGCTGCACATTCCGTGGGACAGGGTCGAGGACTACGCGGCGCTGACGCGCTACGCCGACGAGCTGGGGCTGCGCATCGGCGCGATCAACTCCAACGTCTTCCAGGACGACGACTTCAAGCTGGGCTCGGTCACCCATCCCGATGCGAAGGTCCGGCGCAAGGCGACCGACCACCTGCTCGAGTGCGTGGACATCATGGACGCCACCGGCTCACGCGACCTCAAGCTGTGGTTCTCGGACGGCACCAACTATCCGGGCCAGGACGACATCGTGGGCCGCCAGGACCGGCTGGCCGAAGCGCTGGCCGAGGTCTACGCCCGGCTCGGAGCCGACCAGCGGATGCTGCTGGAGTACAAGCTCTTCGAACCCGCCTTCTACACGACCGACGTCCCGGACTGGGGCACCTCGTACGCGCACTGCCTGAAGCTGGGCCCGAAGGCCCAGGTGGTCGTGGACACCGGACACCACGCGCCCGGCACCAACATCGAGTTCATCGTCGCCTTCCTCCTGCGGGAGGGAAAGCTCGGCGCGTTCGACTTCAACTCCCGCTTCTACGCCGATGACGACCTCATGGCCGGAGCCGCGGATCCCTTCCAGCTGTTCCGGATCATGCACGAGGTGGTCAAGAACGGCGGCCTCCGGCCCGAGACCAACGTCAACTTCATGCTCGACCAGTGCCACAACATCGAGGCCAAGATCCCCGCTGTCATCCGCTCGGTCACCAATGTGCAGGAGGCGACCGCGAAGGCACTGCTGATCGATGCCGAGGCGCTGGCCACGGCTCAGCGATCCGGTGATGTGCTCGCCTCCAACGGTGTGCTGATGGATGCCTTCAACACGGACGTCCGTCCGCTGCTCGCCGACGTACGCGAGGAACTCGGCCTGGCGCGGGATCCGTTCGCGGCCTACCTCGCCTCCGGCAACCAGGAGCGCATCGCCGCCGACCGTGTCGGAGGGCGGCAGGCCGGCTGGGGTGCCTGAGTCCCGTTCCCTGCCGGCCTGCCGCACCCGCCGCCCGTCCCGTCTTCCGAAGGAAACCTCATGACGTCCGCGACGCACTCCGAAGTCGCCGCGCTCCTGGAGCGCGCCCACCGGATCGGCTCCGATCCCCGCAACACCAACTACGCCGGTGGAAATGCCTCGGCCAAGGCGACGGCGACCGACCCCGTCACCGGCGGCGAGGCCGAACTCCTCTGGGTCAAGGGATCGGGCGGCGATCTCGGGACGCTGACCGAGGCCGGTCTGGCCGTGCTCCGGCTCGACCGCGTGCGTGCGCTGAAGGCCGTCTACCCGGGGGTGGAACGCGAGGACGAGATGGTCCATGCGTTCGACTACTGCCTGCACGGGAAGGGCGGCGCCGCTCCGTCCATCGACACGGCGATGCACGCGCTGGTAGAGGCGGCCCACGTCGACCACCTGCACCCGGATTCCGGCATCGCCCTCGCGTGCGCCGCCGACGGCGAGAAGCTGACGGCCGACTGCTTCGGCGACAAGGTGGCCTGGGTGGGGTGGCGCCGGCCCGGCTTCCAGCTCGGTCTCGACATCGCCGCCGTCAAGGAGGCCAACCCGCAGGCCGTAGGCGTCGTCCTGGGCGGGCACGGCATCACCGCCTGGGGCGACACCTCGCAGGAATGCGAACGCAACGCCCTCTGGATGATCCGCACGGCGGAGACGTTCCTCGAGGAGCACGGCAGGGCCGAACCGTTCGGTCCCGTGCTGGAGGGATACGGGGCCCTGGACGAGCAGGCCCGCCGGGAACGGGCCGCCGCACTCGCCCCGGTGATCCGGGGTCTGGCCTCCACGGACCGCCCGCAGGTGGGGCACTTCACCGACGCGCCGCCGGTGCTGGACTTCCTGTCACGCGCGGAACACCCGAGGCTGGCCGCCCTCGGCACCTCCTGCCCTGACCACTTCCTCCGCACGAAGGTGAGCCCACTCGTCCTCGACCTGCCGGCGGATACCCCACTGGAGGAGGCGGTTGCCCGGCTGGAGGTGCTCCACGGGGAGTACCGGGAGGCCTACAGGGCGTACTACGAGCGCCATGCCTCGCCGGACTCACCCGCGATGCGCGGAGCGGACCCGGCCATCGTGCTGGTGCCCGGTGTCGGGATGTTCTCGTACGGCAAGGACAAGCAGACGGCCCGAGTCGCCGCGGAGTTCTACCTCAACGCCGTCAACGTGATGCGGGGCGCCGAGTCCGTCTCCGCCTACGCACCGATCGAGGAGTCCGAGAAGTTCCGCATCGAGTACTGGGAGCTGGAGGAGGCGAAACTCCGCCGGATGCCGAAGCCGAAGGCGCTGGCCACGAGGGTCGCGCTGGTCACGGGCGCCGGATCGGGCATCGGCAAGGCCATCGCTCTCCGGCTGGTCGCGGAAGGCGCATGCGTCGTCGTGGCGGACGTGAACGGCGAGAGCGCCGCAGTCGTGGCCGAGGAGCTCGGAGGCGCGGACAAGGCCGTCGCCGTGACGGTCGATGTCACAGCCGAGGAGCAGATCGCTGATGCCTTCAAAGCCGCGGCCCTCGCCTTCGGCGGGGTGGACCTGGTCGTCAACAACGCCGGGATCTCCATCTCCAAGCCGCTCCTGGAGACGACGGCCCGGGACTGGGACCTGCAGCACGACATCATGGCGCGGGGTTCGTTCCTGGTCTCCCGCGAGGCAGCACGGGTCATGACGGCGCAGGGGCTCGGCGGCGACATCGTGTACATCGCTTCGAAGAACGCCGTGTTCGCGGGCCCGAACAACATCGCCTACTCGGCCACGAAGGCGGACCAGGCACACCAGGTCCGCCTGCTGGCCGCCGAGCTGGGCGAACACGGAATCAGGGTCAACGGTGTGAATCCGGATGGCGTGGTGCGTGGATCCGGCATCTTCGCGGCGGGCTGGGGAGCCCAGCGCGCCGCGACGTACGGCATCGAGGAGGAGAAGCTGGGTGAGTTCTACGCCCAGCGCACGATCCTCAAGCGCGAGGTACTGCCGGAGCACGTCGCCAACGCGGTCTTCGCCCTGACGGGCGGGGAACTCACCCACACCACCGGCCTCCATGTTCCCGTCGACGCCGGTGTGGCAGCGGCGTTCCTGCGCTGACCCGGTGTCACTCCGCCGCGTCCCGGTGCTTGTTCGACGCATCCGGGGCGCGGCTTCAGTTCGGATCGGATGAGATTCCATGCCTGCGACTTCACGACACGACCCGGTCTTCGCCGCGGTGGACCTGGGGGCCACCAGCGGCCGGGTCATCACCGGCAGGGTCGGCGCCGACGAGCTGGTGCTGACGGAGACACACCGCTTCGCCAACACCCCCGTGCGGCTCCCCGACGGGCTCCGCTGGGACGTACTCGCCCTGTACCAGGGCGTGCTGGAGGGGCTGCGGGCCGCGGCCCGAACGGGTCCCGTGGCCTCGGTGGGCATCGACACGTGGGCGGTCGACTACGGCGTCCTGGATTCCGACGGAGCGCTCCTTGGAGTCCCGTTCCACTACCGCGACGGGCGCAACACTCCCGCCGCCGAGCAGGTGCTCACGCACATCGGTGCGCGGGAACTGTACGGGATCGGTGGTCTGCAGCACCTCCCCTTCAACACCGTCTTCCAGCTCGCCGCACACCGCGCGACAGCCCAGTGGGAAGCGGCCCGGACGATCCTCCTGATGCCCGACCTGCTGGTGTACTGGCTGACCGGGACGGTGGGCGCGGAGGTGACCAACGCGTCCACGACCGGTCTGTTCGACGCGCGATCCGGCACCTGGTCGGACGCGCTGATCCAGCGGCTCGGCCTGGACCGGTCGCTGTTCCCACCGCTTCGTGAGCCGGGTGAGAGTGCGGGCACCCTGCTGCCCCATGTCGCCGAACTCGCCGGACTCCCCCACGGCACACCCGTGACCACGGTCGCCTCGCACGACACCGCGTCGGCGGTCGCCGCGGTCCCGGCCACGGAGCCGGGGTTCGCGTACGTGTCGTGCGGCACCTGGTCGCTGGCGGGTCTCGAACTGGACGCGCCCGTGCTCACCGAGGCGTCGAGGGCGGCGAACTTCACCAACGAGCGCGGGATCGACGGAACGGTGCGCTATCTCCGCAACATCATGGGTATGTGGCTGCTGGAGGAGTGCCGCCGTACGTGGGAACGGGACGGTGCGGCGACGTCGTTTTCCGGTCTGCTCGCGGACGCGGCACGTGCCCGGCCGTTCGCCGCGGTGATCGACCCCGACGACCCCCTCTTCCTCTCGCCGGGTGACATGCCCTCACGGATCGACGCCGCTCTCATCCGGACCGGACAGAATCTGCCGGAAGGCCGGGGCGGCTACGTGCGATGCGTCCTGGAGAGTCTGGCGCTGGCGCACCGCAGGACGCTGCACGAGGCGGCACAGCTGGCGGGCCGGGACCTGACCCGGATCCACCTGGTCGGGGGTGGCTCACGCAATGAACTGCTGTGCCAGTGGACCGCCGACGCCACCGGGCTGCCGGTCACCGCGGGCCCCGCCGAGGCGACCGCGCTCGGCAACGTGCTGCTCCAGGCGCGGGCGCACGGACTGGTGGGCGGACCGGCTGACATGAGGCGGCTGGTCGCCCGCACCCAGGAACTGCGCCACTACGCCCCGCAAGGGGACGTCGCGGCCTGGGACGAAGCGGCCGACCGGCTGCCGGTACGTGTGAGCTGACGGGCTGGTGGCACGCGTGTAGGCCGGCTGACCGCCCGTACGCAGGTGAGCCGATGGGTCAGTGGTAGGCGTGCGTGGCGGCGGGGTGGTGGCGCGCGCGTACGAGGCGGCCGGTGGTGGCACGCGGGTGACCGGTCTCTCCGGTCACGCGTGCCACTTCGGCCGCCGAACACGGGCCCGCGCTTCGACGCGCGCGGCGCGGTCCCGGGGCGCCGTGCGCGTCGAACGGCCGCCCCGGTCAGGAGGCGGAGAGCCCGAGTTCCTGATCGCCCAGCGGCTCGAAGTACCGGGCGACGTCGGCCTCGGCGACGTCACCGGGCGCTGCGGGGCTCCACTGCGGATTGCGGTCCTTGTCGACGATCCGGGCCCGTACGCCTTCCACCAGATCGGGTCCCGCGAACGCCCTGCAGGAGACACGGAACTCCTGGTCGAGAGCGGCTTCGAGGCTGTTCAGGTGCTTCGCACGGCGTACGGCGGCCAGGGTCACCTTGAGAGCAGTGGGTGACACGGCGTGCAGGATGGCGGCGGCCTCCTTGGCCGCGGGCAGCCCGCAGTCCGTCAGCCGGTCGATGATCCCCTCCACCGTGTCCGCCGCGTAGCAGGCGTCGATCCACTCACGCTGGGCCGCCAGCTCCCCTTCCGGGGCGTCGGTGGCGTACCGGTGCACCGCTTCCGTGACCTCGTCGGGCGTGGTGCACCGCGACAGCGCCTCGGTGACGCCGGCGAGGCTGTGCGACGGGACGAAGTGGTCGGCCAGCCCGCACAGGATGGCGTCGGCGGCGCCGACGGCGCGCCCCGTGAGCGCCAGATGCGTACCCAGCTCGCCCGGAGCCCTGGACAGAAGGTAGGTACCGCCTACATCCGGGACGAACCCGATGCCTGTCTCCGGCATGGCGACACGTGAGCGCTCGGTGACGACGCGTACGCCCCCGTGCGCCGACACCCCGACCCCGCCGCCCATCACGATCCCGTCCATGAGGGCGACGTACGGCTTCGGGAACCGGGCGATCCGGGCGTTGAGCCGGTACTCGTCCCGCCAGAAGTCCACGGAGGCACGACGGCCCGCGCGGGCGTCCTCGTAGATCGAACGGATGTCACCGCCTGCGCAGAGACCGCGGTCACCGGCGCCCCTGATGACGACGGCGACGACGGCTTCGTCACCGGCCGCGCCGGTGAGCGCGTCGTCGATGTGGCACACCATGCTGTGGGTGAGTGCGTTCAGTGCGCGGGGACGGTTGAGGGTGATGTGCAGAACGCGGCCCTCGGTATGCAGCAGGACGGGCTCGTCGTCGTTCATGTGTGCGCTCCGGTCGGCCGTGGACGATCTCTGCGTGCCATTCTGCGACGGCGCCCGCAGGGCTCATGCGCCGGGTCGCCTGTGAAACCGCTGTGGCACTCACGCACCACGGGCTCGACAATTGACTTCTACGGGCCGCGACGTCCGGCAGCCCCGCCGGACAACCTCCGGAGCGCGCATGACCGACTCTTCACGGCGAGCAGAGGACTCCACGTCGCGGCTCCGTTTCGACGGGCGCCACGTCGGCGAGACGGGGACCGAGGAGCGTCTCGCCCTGAACCGTACGGGCAGCTTCGAATGGGATCTGGACGCCAGGACCCTGGACATCGACGATTCCGGCCTCCTGGTCTTCGGCCTGGACCCCGCGACGTTCGACGCGCGGCCGTCGACCGTGATCGACCGGCTGGACGCCACGGAACGTGCCCGCCTCGACCTCTCCATCGAGGAGGCCATCGCCGGCGGAAGCGGTTCCTACAGCATCCACTTCCAGGTACCGCTGGAGGACGGGACCCTCCAGTGGACGCATGTGCAGGCGCGGATCCTGCGGGACGAGAACGGCCGGGCCCACCGCGTCATCGGTGTGGTGCGGGACGCGACGGCCGAAGTCACCCATTCGGCCTTCGTGCTGGATCTCGAAAAGCGGCGCAGGCGCCAGACCAACATCGTCGAGAGCACCACCACAGCCCTGTCACGTGCGGTAACGGTGGACGACGTCACCGCCGCACTCACCGGCCCGGGCGGCCTGGTCGGAATCGGTGCGGACGGGCTGGCTCTGGGCCTGGTGGACAATTCCACGCTCCGGATCATCGCGCTGAGCGGAGACTCTGTCGAGGTCCTGGAGGGGCTGGGCTCGGGGCAGCTGGACGCCACACTCCCCCTGGGCGACACGATCCTCAGCGGACGCCCCCGGTTCATCACCTCGCTCGCTTCGCTGGCCCAGCGCTACCCGGTGCTCCAGCCACACATCGGTGAACTGAACTTCCGCGCCGCGGCCTACCTCCCCCTGGTCGCCCAGGCCCGCCCCCTCGGCGGCCTCGCCCTGTTCTACCGCGATCGCACAGTGTTCAGCCAGGACGAGCGCATCCTCTGCCTGGGCCTGGCCGCCATCGTCGCCCAGTCACTGCAGAGGGCCATCCTCTTCGACGAGGAACGTGAATTCGCCACGGGCCTCCAGTCGGCCATGCTCCCGCGCCGCATCCAGGAGATCGAGGGCGGGGAGATCGCGGTCCGCTACCACGCGGCGTGGAGCGGACGTGAGGTCGGAGGCGACTGGTACGACGTGATCACTCTCCCCAGGAACCGGTACGGCGTCATGGTGGGCGACGTCCAGGGGCACGACACGCACGCCGCCGCGATCATGGGGCAGCTGCGCATCGCACTGCGCGCCTACGCCGCCGAGGGCCATCCTCCGGCGACCGTACTGGCCAGGGCCTCGCGGTTCCTCTCCGAGCTGGACACCGACCGGTTCGCCACCTGCACCTACGCCCAGGTGGACCTCGCGACGGGCGCGGTGCGCGTGGCACGCGCAGGGCACTTCGGTCCGCTGATCAGACACACCGACGGGAGGGTGGGAGTCCCGCAGGTGCGCGGAGGGCTGCCGCTGGGCATCTCGTCGGAGTTCTGGGACGAGGAGTTCCCCGAGACCCGCCTCGACCTGGTGCCTGGCGAGACATTCGTCCTCTACACGGACGGGCTCGTGGAGGAACCGGGGGCCGATGTGGATTCAGGGATCGCGGCCCTGATCCATGAAGTGAGCGAGGGACCCGACGGCGCCGAAGCGCTGGCCGACCACCTGTCGGACCGGTTGTGGGAGCGCTGGGGCTCCGGGGACGATGTGGCTCTGCTGGTCCTGAGGCGCAGCCCCGACCTGGGGTCCCCACGTGCTCCGCGGCTGCATCAGTACATCCACCAGGCCGATCCCGAGGGGCTCTCGGAGGCCCGGTCCATCGTGCGCCAGGCACTGGCGGACTGGGGGCTCGCCGTGCTCGCGGACGACGCGGTGCTGGTCACCGGCGAGTTGCTGGTGAACGTCCTTCTTCACACGGAGGGCGGGGCGGTGCTCACGCTGGAGGTCCTGCCCGAGCCGGTGCGGCGCATCAGGCTCTCGGTCCAGGACCGCTCGAGCGTCTGGCCGCGGCGCCGCGCACCCGGAGAGACGTCGACCACCGGGCGCGGTCTGCTGCTCCTCGACGCCGTGGCGGAACGCTGGGGCATCGAACCTCGGGGGGAGGGCAAGGCCGTCTGGTGCGAGATCGGTCAGCAACCCGGCCTCTGACGCCCCCTGGCCGCCTCCGCGGCCTCCGACGGAACGCGAGGGGGGCGCACCGCATCACGATCGATGCGGTGCGCCCCCGTCCGGCCCCAGGCGTTATGTCCGCCCTCGGACCGCGGTGCTGGAGTACGTCAGTTCTGCGCGGTGCGGCGCTTGCGGACGGACCACAGGATGCCACCGCCGGCGAGCAGGACCGCGAGAGCGGCTCCACCGATGACGGGAGTGGCGGACGACGAACCGGTCTCGGCCAGGTCCGGAGCGGTGCTGCTGGACTCGGCCGGAGCGGGCGCGGCCTCAGTGGCGGTCTCGCTCGGGGTGGCGCTCGGCTCGGGCGTCTCGGCGACCGGCGGCTTGGTGGCCGGCGGCTCGGTGGGCGCGGTCTCGGTCGGCGTCTGCGACGGGGTGCTGCCCTCACATACGGGGGCCTGCTTCGTCTCGTCGACCGAGTACTTGTCGCTGTCGCCGGCCTTGACGACCAGGCGGACTGTCAGCTCCTTGTCGTGCGCAGGGAGCGCCAGCGGAGTCTGGGTGCTGAAGCTACGGCCGAACTTGGTCGTCGCGAGCAGCTCCTTACCGTCCACCACGGAAACGGTCACCTCGTTGGTGACCTTGTCCGAGTAGGCAGTCAGGTTGAGCGTCACCTCGGAGCAGGTCACGGCCCAGGTGGGGGTGTGAGCTGCGGCCGGTGCGGCGGAGAGGACTCCGCCTGCCAGGCCGACAACCGCAGCGGCCGCGACTACTCCCGCGCCCCGCAACGATCTCCTGGGTATGGTCATGGATTCTTCCTCCATATGAGTTCATCGCTGATTAGCGATGGGGCGCACAGTACTGCCCTGCGGGACGGTGTGCGCACGCGCCCCATGCATCACCCACTTCTCAACGGCACCCATATCGCCGCTACTTGCGACATGCCGGACACAGCGGAATCCGGACGATGCCATTCCGAACCGGCACGACGACACGCGGGGACGACCCGCGCGGCATCCGCGAAGTACGAGGGAAATCGGCCCGGCCGGTGATGAACCGTCGCGATTCGGGTGTCGGTTCGTCATGTTTCGGAAGGAATTCCGTCCGCACCGGGAGCGGTCCTCGCATCAGCCGAAGATGGCTTGAAGCCACTGTGGCCACCGGCTCCTGGAAGACCCATCGGGAGGGCTCTCAGAGCGCCTTGTGCATGATGTGCAGTCCCACGTATCCCTCCGCGGGATGGTTGAACCCCTCGGGAAGAGTCCCGATGACATCGAAGCCCAGGGAACGGTACAGCCGTACGGCGTGGACGTTCGTCTCCACCACGGCGTTGAACTGCATCGCCCGGTAACCCGCCGCGCGCGCCCAGTCCACCGTGTACGCGCAGAGCGCCCGGCCCACACCCTTGCGGGAGTGCTCGGGCGCGACCATGTAGCTGGCGCTGGCGATGTGCGAGCCGTTGCCCATGTGGTTCCGGTTCATCTTGGCCGTGCCGAGTACCGTCCCGGTGTCGTCGACCGCGACGACCGTACGGGCCGGATCCGCCAGGAGCCACCAGCCCCTCGCCTCGTCCTTGGCCTGCTCCTCGGCCAGTTCCAGCGGAAAGGTGAAGGTCTCGCCCGCGGCGACGATGTCACGGAAGAACGGCCAGATGACGGGCCAGTCCTCGCCGGTGGCTTCTCTGATCAACATGCGAGTCAAGATGCCTGCACGGACGCCCGCGCGCAAACCTTTTAGCACTTTTTACCGCGCGGCGCTCCGCCATCCGATCCGGGCGAGGATTCTCCGTCCGCGACCGGGACCCGGGCGAGGACGGCGGGTAGGCCTCACGCCGACGGGGCGCGTGGCGGCCCCGGCGCGACCGGTGCCCCGGCCCGCCCCGGCGGCGTACGGCCCGCCCACGGAGCCCGGGTCGCCGTATGCTTCCGTCCGCAGGGCATTACGGCGACGCGGGAAACGCTGCAGGTCAGACTCCGGAACCGGGTCGTGGCCCGGGCGCGGAGCCGGCCGGATGTCCCGGGCCCGGTCGAGTTCCAACGTCAGATTGACGCGCCGCCAGAGGATTTCGTCCGGATCGTCGGCGAGCGCCAACCGTGCCATGACCTCCCTGCCGGACACGGATCCTGGCCGCCCGAAAGCGGGTGCGTGCTGCATGCGGGCGAGATAGGCACGCTCGTAGGGGTCGTCCACCACCTCAGCGAGCTGCACCGGGTCCAGAGCGGACGCCTCGAGCGCCGCCCGGCCCCAGGGGTCCCTCGTCTGCTTCAGCAGCCGGTCGATCCTGCGTGTGCGCCAGTTACGCGCACGGCGGTCGGTGCCCGCCTCCAGCATGGTCCGCATCCCCGCCGGTGTCCTCCCCGAGAGGAGATCCGGCTCCTGCGCGGCGAACGCCAGGAGCTCTTCGACGAGATAGACCCAGACGACCGCGCGATAGCGGTTCAGGTAGAACGCCACGGGCGAGACGCACCCGACACGGGCCAGCGCGGTGAAACGGACCTGGGTGACGCCGAGCAGCGCCGCGCCTTCTGCCGTGCCCGCTGTCCGCACCTTCTCCCGCAAGGCGGCGGGAAACCCCGGCTGCGCGCGGAGGCGCTCGATCTCCCACACGCCGACCCTCGGTCGCGCGCTACCGGTGACCGGCCCGGTGGTGATCAGTCCCAGATGGACGGCGAGATCGAATTCGCCGCGCTTCAGCGCCAGTTCCTGAGCCGCCCGTGCCGCCGGCACCCACGCCGACGGTGCACCGTCCGCGGTGGCGGCGCGCGCGTCTTCCGTTACGGTCATGACCGTCCTCCCCCTTGAGGTCGAATACTCTGCGTGACCACGCTAGCCGGAGGAGACAGATCGCGGGCGAGCCTGTGGACAACTCCGGCCCGTCCGGAGAAGGCGCAGCTCAGAAGCGGTTGACGCTCTCGTTCTCATGCCGCACCGTCACACCGAGGTGCTCACCCACCCGGTTGACCATCAACGTCATCTCGTAGGCGACCTGGCCGACGTCGGCCTCGGCCGCGCTCAGCACGCACAGGCAACTGCCGTCCCCCGCCGCCGTCACGAAGAGCATCGCCTCGTCGAACTCGACCATGGTCTGGCGTGCCCTTCCCGCTCCGAAGTGGCGTCCCGAGCCCCTGGCCAGACTCTGCAGGCCGGACGAAACCGCCGCCAGATGCTCCGCGTCCTCACGTGCCAGACTGGTGCTGGCCCCGGTCACCAGCCCGTCGTTCGACAGCACGAGGGCGTGCTCTATGTGCTCCACCCGGCCGGTGAGTTCGTCGAGAAGCCAGTCAAGTCCCCGGTCCAGCGCCATGTGTTCGTCCTCCCCGTTCATACGGTCCCCGCGTCCTGCGCAAGCCTCGCTCACGGCTTCCTTGCGGGCAAGCGCCCCTTGACCCCGGAGGTGCGGCTTCGCGCCATGGCCGGCCCACGTGTTCCCGCAACGGGCGTAAAGCGCGCCGTCGGGGTCCGAGGTGCGTGCCCCCGGTCCGGGCGTGACTACGGACAGGACCGGGCGCGCGCGCCCCGCCCGGGTGTCACTCCGGGCCGGACCCCTGGCCGACCGATTCGAGCAGCCGGGCAGTGTGCACTCGGCCGGCGTACTCGACCATGCGGATCAGTACCTCCTTGCCGGAGGCGCGGTCGCGGGCGTCGCACAGGACCACGGGGGTGCCCCGGTCGAGATCGAGGGCACGCGAGACGTCCTCCTCGCCGTAGGTCCGGGCCCCCGTGAAGCAGTTGACGGCGACCACGAAGGGGATGCGGCGGTGCTCGAAGTAGTCGACGGCCGGGAAACAGTCCTCGAGCCGCCGCGTGTCGGCGAGGACGACGGCCCCGAGGGCACCCTGCGACAGCTCGTCCCAGAGAAACCAGAACCTGTCCTGCCCAGGGGTGCCGAACAGGTACAGGGACAGGCCGGAGCGGATGGTGATCCGTCCGAAGTCCATGGCGACAGTCGTGGTGGTCTTCCGGTCGACCCCGTCGGTGTCGTCGACGGACTGTCCGGCCTCGCTGAGGAGTTCCTCGGTCCGCAGGGGCCGGATCTCGCTGACCGCGCCGACCAGGGTGGTCTTGCCGACTCCGAATCCGCCGGCGACCAATATCTTGAGGGCGAGGGCTGTGGAGTCCCCGGCTTCTTCCCCAACCGTGCTGTCCACGTGCTCGGAGGCCATCGATCACTTCTCTCGCGAGTGCCGTCAGTAGGGGCGACAGCATGACGTCCGGGGGCTGTCGCCGATGAAGGTGAGCAGATTTTTCACTTATCTGTCCGGGGCGCTTCTCCCCCGTCCGAACCAGGTCGCATCTCGTCCGGTGTGTGCGGCGCGAACGACCACAACGGGCGCTCACAGAGCCCTGAGACCGTCGATCACCTCACGCAGAATGTGTTCGTCGGGCAGCTGCGCGGGGGGCACGGGCCTGCTGACCCGCACACAGCCGGCTTCGAGCAGATCGCCGAGGAGCACGCGCACCACACCCACGGGAAGATCGGCCACTGCGGAGAGTTCCGCCACCGACTGGGTCTCCTCGTGGCACAGCACGAGCAGAGCCCTGTGCTCCGGGCCGAGAAGCGAGTCGCCCCGAACGGGCCCCGCGCCGTTCGCCACCACGAGAGCTATCAGATCGAAACGGACCCCGCTGGGTCCTGGCTCGGTCCTTCCTCCGGTGACCGCGTAGGGGCGCACCAGCGGACCCGCCTCGGCGTCGTACCACTGGCTGCCCGGCGTGGTGCCGGTCGTACCGGCGGGCGGGGCGCCGCGTGACGTGGCGGACCACCCGCCGGGCGGGGGGGCCGTCGATGTGCCGGGCGTTCCGACCCGGGAGGCTCCGTACCCGTCACCGGGCAGCGCTCGGTGGCCGCCGCCCGGTCCCGCCCCGGCCTCGTCCGTCCGCATCCGGCCGGCCTCAGCCCGTCGCCGGCGGACCGGCGAGCCTCGCCGGGCTGGCGAGGTGCTCACCCACCCGCTTGACCAGGCGGGCCATCTCGTACGCCACGAGGCCGATGTCCGCGAACGCGGTGCCGAGGACAGTGAGGCACGAACCGTCCCCGGCTGCCACGACGAACAGGAAACCCTCGTCCATCTCGACCATGGTCTGGCGGACGCCGCCGGCACGGAAGTGCCGCCCAGCACCCTTCGCGAGACTGTGGAAGCCCGATGCGACCGCCGCCAGATGTTCCGCGTCCTCACGGCTCAGAGCCTGTGACGCCCCGACCGCCAGACCGTCGCTCGACAGCACGACGGCGTGCCGGATCTCCGCGATCCGCGCGACGAGGTCGTCCAGCAGCCAGTCGAGTTCGCCGGAGCGGCGCGAGGACCTTCCGGACCTCTCGTTCACGATCATGTCTCGTCTCCTTCGGTGTGCTGCCGGAACGGGGATACGGGCCTGCCGGCCACGCGGTCCCGGTCGTTGCTCCCGGGCGCGGTCCCGCCGCCACGGAGCCATCCGTCGCGGTAGGCGGTCATGCGGTCACGGGCCTGTTCGGGGCTTCGTCCGGCCGGGGGCGCGGTCCCAGGGGGCTCGGCCCCGGGCTGCTCGCGAAGTTGGGGCACGAGGCTGGCCTGGCGGACGCGCCGCGGGAGCTCGCCGTCCTCGTCGGCGGCACGCACCCGCCGGTGCGGCGTGGTCAGCGGAGCGGGACCGGACCGCGGCCCGGACGACGCCCGCGGTTCGAGGGCAGGCACGGCGACGGGGGCCGGGAAGGCGGAGGGGCCCGTGTGAGGCCGGTGAGGAACCGGGCCCCTGCGACCGTCGTCATCCCTCGCCACCGTCGTCCTCTCCGCCCCGGCATCCGCAGGACCCGCGGCCGAACCCGGTGGCAGCCCGCCCTGGAGCAGCGCCGTCGGCAGGAGTACCACAGCGGTCGTACCCCCGTACGGGGACGGGCGGAGCTGGACCTTGATGCGGTGACGGGCTGAGAGCCTGCTGACCACGAACAGGCCGAGCCGGTCGCTGTCGAAGAGATCGAGCGTCTCGGACTGCTCGATGCGCCGGTTCGCCTCGTCGAGCAGTTCCTCCCCCATGCCGAGTCCGCGGTCCTCGATCTCCAGGGCGTAGCCGTTGCCGACGGGTTCCCCGCTGATCCGGACCTTGGTGTGCGGCGGCGAGAACTGGGCCGCGTTCTCGACGAGTTCGGCGAGCAGGTGGGTGAGGTCGGCCACCGCCGCACCCTTCACCCCGGCCGCGGGCAGCGACCGTACCTCCACGCGGGCGTAGTCCTCGATCTCCGAAACGGCCGCGCGCACCACGTTGGTGAGGGGCACGGGCATCCGCCAGGCACGCCCGGGGGCGGCCCCGGACAGGATGATCAGGCTCTCGGCGTGCCGCCTCATGCGGGTGGTCAGGTGGTCGAGGCGGAACAGGTCGCCGAGCTCGCCCGGGTCGTCCGCCCGGCGCTCCATCCCGTCGAGGAGGGCGAGCTGGCGGTGGACGAGGACCTGGCTGCGGCGGGCCAGGTTGACGAACACCCCCGAGATCCCGCTGGCCAGCTCCGCGCGTTCCACGGCCGCGTCGAGCGCAGCACGGTGCACGGTGTCGAGGGCTTCGCCCACCTGTCCGATCTCGTCGTACGACGGACGGCCCCGGGGTGCCTCGGCCCGCACGTCGATCTCCTCGCCGGCCCGCAGACGCTGCATGGCCTGGGGCAGCTTGCGCCGGGCGATATCCAGGGCGCCGTCCCTCAGACCGACGAGCTCGACGACGAGTGCACGGCCGATGCGTACGGAGATGACCAGTGAGGCGACGACGGCGAGGAACCCCAGGAGCACGGCCGCCCCTGCCGGGCTCGACAGCGCGCGTGCGAAGGAGCCGGCCCCGTCGGCGGCGCGGCCGCCCGCGTCGGTGCCGATGGCGTGCATTCCCTTGCGCACCTCGGCCGCGTCCCGCTCCCAGGCGGCCGCCGGCACCGCCTTCGCCGCGCGGCGGCCGGGAGGTGCGCCCAGCACGGAGTCCTCGGCCGCCGTGATCCGGCGGTACGCGGCCTGTCCGGAGAGCTTTCGCCAGGCCTGGCGTCCGGCGACCGGCAGGTCGGTACCGGCGGCCGCGGCCAGGGTACGGCGTGTCGCCACCGCCCCGGTGAACAGGCGCAGGTGCTCACCGCTGAGCGTTCCGGTCAGCCCGGCCTGTGCCACCAGGGCTTCCTCACGGGCGAGCATCTCTTCGCTGTGCGCGAGTTCCAGCAGGACACGGGTCTCGGATCCGAGTTCGGCGTCCTGGACCCCGGTCAGGGCACCGGCGACGCCGAAGCCTGCGGCAATGGTCTCGGTGTACGGCGTGAAGGCGTCGGCAGCCCGGGAAGTCTTGGGACCGGTGGGATCCATGATGCCGGTGCGCACTGCGGTCAGACGCTGGGCACGGTCCAGGAACTCGGTGAGCCGTGCGGCGGCTCCGGGGGGCAGCACTCCGGCGTCGGCCACGGTGTGGCCCTCACCCAGACTCAGCTCTCCCAGCGCGGCGTCGGTGCGCTCGGCGCGCTGCTGGAGCGCTGCCGCATGCCCCGTGCCGGGGGCTGCCAGCTGCCGCAGCGCCGCGGTGCGTTCGTCCTGCAGTGCGCCGACGACCCCGGCGACCGGGACGCGCACGGTGCTGTCCATGCGCTGGATATCGCGCGCCCGCGCCAGGTCCTGTGCCGTGGTGACGGTGGCGAATCCCCAGAGGGCGAGGAGCGACACGACGGGCACCATGAGCAAGGAGATGATCTTGGCACGAACCGTCCGGGGTCGCAGGGATGCGCGCGCTCCCCCGGGCCTGGTGGCCGCCGGCGGCCTGGCCGCCCGCTCCGGGGGTTCGTCCGCGGGCCGGCCGGCGTGTGCGCGCCTTCCGCGCGGCGGAGTCGCGGGCCGGCCGGTGTCCGGACCCGGCTCCGGGTTGGTCGGGCGGGGTGTGCGCATGGCCTCCTCGTTCCGGGTGGAGAGGTCGGGGCCCGATCGTCTCGAGCGATGGGTGGGCGGGAACCGCGGAGTGGGCGGCGAGACGCGGTCAGGGGGCCGCCGCCGCGGGCCGTTCGGCGACGGCCTCGTCGAAGACGGAGGTACGGACCGGGTGTTCACGGGCGGGAGGTGAGAGGGCCACGAACGCCGAGGTGAGGAAGAGGTAGGACCCGAGGCCGACCGCGAGAGGGAAGATGAACTGCATGACCGTGGCTCCGGGGAGTTCCGACACCGACGGAGCGACGCGGACGCCGACCGCCAGCATGCCCGTGTAGTGCATGCTGCTCACCGCCGCGCCCATGACCAGCGACGCGATGGCCACCGCTCCGGGCGACCTGATGTGGAGAGCGGCCCAGAGCGCCGCGGTGGCGGCGACGACAGCGATGACGACGGAGACCGCCACCAGCAGCGGGTCGAACACGACGGTCCCGTGGAGCCGCAGCGCCGCCATGCCGAGGTAGTGCATGCTCGCGACGCCGAGTCCGGTGGTGAGCCCGCCGGCGAAGAGAGCGCCGGCCCGGTCGCGGCCGTAGCCCACGGTGAAGACGCCGGCTCCCACGACGAGCATGGCGACCAACAGGCTGAGCAGGGTGAGCGGTACGTCGTACCGGATGTCCGTGCCGGTGACCCCGAAGCCGAGCATGGCGACGAAGTGCATCGTCCAGATGCCCGTTCCGATCGCGGATGCAGCCGTGAGCAGCCAGTTCCGGCGCGAGCGGCCGCTGGTGCCGAGTGCGCGCACGGTGCAGCGGAGGCCCAGCGCGGCGCCGACGCACGCCATCGCGTACGACAGCACAGGTGTCAGCCAGCCGAAGGTGGCGTGGTCCAGGTGTCCCATGAACCGGGGACGCTAGTCCCCCTCAGGGCGCACGCCGGGCGCTCATTTCGAAAGGTGCTGAAATATGACAAGGAAATGTTCCTGGGCGATCAGGCAGCGTTCGAACATGCGCACCGCCACGAATCGTTTCGTTCGGCTGCGGCGTACGCGACCATGTTCGTATGGCCGACGACCACACACACGTGCAGGAGTTCTTCACCGTCCGGGCGGCGGACTGGGACAGCCGCTTCCCCGACGACGGCCCGGCCTACGCCGCCGCCGTCGGTGAGCTCGGCCTTCGGCCGGGCGACGCGGTGCTCGACGCGGGCTGCGGTACGGGACGGGCCCTCCCCGCTCTGCGCTCCGAGGTAGGACCCGGTGGCACCGTCCTCGGAGCCGATCTGACACCCGCCATGCTGCGAACGGCGCTGCGGGCGGGCCGGGCGACGAGCGGAGCACTGCTCCAGGCCGACGCCGCACGACTGCCACTGCGCCCCGCGAGCCTCGACGGAGTGTTCGCCGCAGGGTTGATCTCACACTTCACGGACCCGGGGCAGGGGCTGTCGGAGCTGGCCCGTGCGGTGCGGCCGGGTGGCCGTCTCGCCCTGTTCCATCCGATCGGCCGGGCGGCGCTGGCCGCTCGGCACGGCCGTGTGCTCTCGGACGACGACCTCCGTGCCGAGCCGCGCCTCGCGCCTCTCCTGGCGGCGTCCGGGTGGCGTCTGGAGTCGTACACCGACGAGGACGACCGCTTCCTCGCGCTGGCCGTACGAACCGGCTGAACAGGCGCTTCGTCGCGCAGGCGTCGCCCGCGGCCCGTTCTCTCACTCGGGCACCGCATCCGGCGGCCGGACGGGGGCCACGGGGCAGCCCCGCAGTCCTGGCGTGGGGAACGTACCGAGCCGGGCCACCTCGTAGCCGTTCGGGTACCCCTTGATCTCGGGGTTCTGCCGGGCATGGTGGGGGGCGGTACGCGGCGGCATGAACCGTACGGTGCGGGCCCTCAGACGCAGCGCCCCCCGGGTCACGCCGCGGGCCAGGGGGCCGGGCCGCTCATACCGGAATGCCCGCAGCAGCGTGTCGTCGAGCAAAGCCAGGGTGGCCCTGCGCACGACGGGAGCGAGCGGGCGCGGGTACCAGGAACCCACCAGGGCGAGCGTCGCGTCGGAGACCTCGCGCGCCCCGTCGTCCCAGCCGAAGTGCTCGTCCTCATAAGCGTCGAGGACGCGCTCGAAGTCGTCGTAGGTCTGCGGCAGGTCCTTGATGCCCATATGGGCACCGAGCGTTCGGTAGTACGCGGCGAAGGCCCGCAGTTCGTGCCCGGAAAGCCGGCGCCAGCCGTAGGCGTCGAGCCAGCGTTTGGGGGTGACGACGAAGGTGCACAGCACGTAGCGCATGTCGTCGTTGCCGATGTCGTAACTGCGGTGCATGCGATTGATCCGGCGGACGGCCGTACGCCCGGGTTCGCTGTCGAAGCCGTGCTCGACGATGGTGTCCAGGAGAAGCGAGGTGTCGTCGTACCTCCTCTGCGAACGTTCCGTCAGCTCCCCGGTCTCCGCGAGGAGCCGGCCGATGCCGGGGACGGCGTAGGTTCGGTACAGGGCGAGTTCGAGGGCTCGGGTGATGTCCCAGGGGAACTCGTACGTGACGGTGAGGCGGTAGATCTCCAGGAAGTCCCGCTCCGGGTCCAGACGCCGGATGGCCGCAAGACGTTCGTACCGGTTCACCGTGCAGTCCCCTCGTCGGCCCTGGCCAGAACCCTATGGGTGCCGGGCCGCCCGCCGCCAGGGCATGAGGGTTTCGCGGCGCGTCCCCACCGGGTCCGGTGCAGGCGAGGAACGTGCCCGTTCCCACTTGTCAGGGCCTCGACGACAGGGTTACCGAGTAGTTAAGGTGCGCCGACGGGCCGAGCGACGAGGGATGAGGGTGGGTGCTGTGGCAGGGACGGACGAGACGGCCGCCGACGACGACGCACTGTTCGTACTGACGGCGGTGCTGCTGACCCCCGCACAGTTCCCCAGTGTGCTCGGCGACGACTATGTGGCCGCGTGCGCGGAGCTTGGACTGGAACCCTACGCGGAGGGTTACGGCCTCGTGCTCGGTCAGGACAGCGGGGGCGCCCGCTGGACGGTGGTCGTCGACGATGTGTCGCTGGTCGCTGTCGCCATCGCCTCGTGGGACTGCGGCATGGAGTACGACCTGTCCCCCGACGACCGCTCAGTGGTCTGCGCCCTGCCGGGCTGGCCGCTCGCACTGGCGGTGGCCGCTCCCGGCGTGCCCGAACCGCACGACCCGGAGGCGGAGGGGCCTGCTCCGCTGACGCCCCCTGACACGGAGGCATGGGGCGCTCCACAGCGGCGGCTGGGCGCGGACGAGATAGCCCTGCAGTGGTCGGCCTGGCGGGACCAGATCGACGACGACACCGCCTTCGGCCGCCGCTCCGCCGTGCCCGGGGTATCCGACGGGGCTCCGGCCGCGGAGGGTGGGGCCGGGGAAGGGACGGCCGCTGACGACGGCGAGTCCCCCGGTACCGGGAGCGGGCAGCACCCCGGCGTACGCGCGGCACTTGAGGCGGCCCGCGCCTACGTCACCTCCCCGCCGCCGCCCGGCCGGATCAGGTCCGCCTTCGCTCCCGGCGGTGCGCGCACCCTGCGGGTCGACGGGCCCGGCTGGTCCCTGGTCGCCAGGACCGACGACATCGCGTTCATCCTGCTGGACGAGGAACCGGGCGAGATCATGACCGTGGGACGCGGCCCGGAACTCCCGGGGCTGCTGAAGTCGCTCGACGAACTCGCGGTGCGGCCGAACTGACGCCGGACCGCGGGCCCGGCGGACCGGACGGGGTCCTCCGCGGCGACGCCACCGTCGCGCGACCCACGCTCGGCTCCGCCGGCGATCCGTCCGCTGGAGCTCAGGGGTGCATGACGATCTTTCCCACGTGTGCCCGGCGGGAGAGTTCCTCCTGCGCCTGGGCTGCCCGCTCCAGCGGGAAGGTCGCCGCGATGACGGGCTGGACCTCCGCCCGACGGGCCAGGTCCATGAGGAGGTCGAAGTGCGCGGGCGTGTGCATCGCGGACCCGATGACCTGGGCGTTGCGCAGGTAGAGACGGCGCACGTCGAAAGCCACCTCGTGTCCACCGAGTGCGCCGGCGATGACCCACCGGCCCCCTTCGCACAGCAGCGAAAGCCCCTTGCTCACCAGATCACCGGCCACGACGTCGAGTGCGACGTCGATGCCCTGCGGGGCGGCGGCCCGGACCTGCTCTGCGATGTCCCCCGCGCGGTCGACGACTGCGTGCGCGCCTGCTTCGCGCACCGCCTCGATCTTGGTTCCGCTGCTGATGGCGAGCACCTTCGCTCCCCGCGCACGGGCGATCTGCACCAGCGCGAGGCCGACGCCGCCCGACGCCCCCGAGACCAGGGCGGTCTCCCCCTTCCGCAGCCGGCCTCGCTCGATCATGCCCAGCGCGGTGCCGTAGGCGGTCGGCAGCGCCGCGAGCTGGTCGTCGGTGAGCGGCGAATCGGTCATGTCATGAACACGCTCTGCCGGCGCTGTCACGAACTCGGCGTAGCCACCGTCGCGTTCGCTCCCCATCAGTCCCACCGGGTTGGCGTCCGGCCCAGCGGTGTCGTAGGTCGCGGGGTCGACGACCACGCGGCGCCCCACCAGGCTCGCCTTCGCGCCGGTCCCGACGGCCACGACGCGGCCGGCCACATCGGCGCCCTGGATGCGCGGGAAGCCGATCGGGCCCCGCCAGCCCGACCGCGCATCCGGGTCTCCCGGAACGCCGTAGGCGCCCTCCCGGGTCCACAGGTCGGTGTTGTTCAGGGCTACGGCGCTGACCTTGACCAGCACCTCTCCGGCCCGCGGGGCAGGGACGGCCACCTCCGTCAGCCTCAGAACATCCGGTCCTCCGTGCCCTGTGATCCGCACCGCTCGCATGAACTGGGACGCACTCATCGCTGGGGCCTCCTGAAGGTATACTGATCGGTGAATATCGTCCACGGTACACCGATCAGTAAAGGGGCTCAGGGTGCAGGAGACGCGGCCCATGACGCCGGCAGGCCGACGCATCGTGGCGGCCGCGGAGGAGCTGTTCTACCACCGCGGAATCACAGCGGTCGGCGTGGATCTGATCGCTGAGCACTCCGGGGTGACCAAGCGGACCCTGTACAACCAGTTCGGCTCGAAAGACCACCTCGTGGCGACTTACCTCGCACACCGTGACCAGCGCTGGCGATCACTCGTCCGTGCCACCGTCGACGCCGGCGGAACTCCCGCGGAGAAGGTCACCGCACCCTTCGAGGCGCTACGGACCTGGAGCGGGACCAACACCCGCGGTTGCGCCTTCATCAACGCACTGGCCGAACTCCCGGACCCCTCGCACCCCGCGTACCGCATCGCGGCGAACCAGAAGCTCTGGTTGCTGGCGCTGTTCACCGAACTCGCCACCACGGCCGGCTGTTCGCGCCCGGCCACCCTCGCCACCCAACTCCTCGTGCTGCACGAGGGTGCTCTCGCCATGCAGCCCCTCTCGCTCGACAGCCTTCCCGAGAGCATCGACCTGGCACGAGCTCTGGTCGGAGCCGCCTTGGCACCCCGCCGATGATGGTGCGGGACGTGACTTGGCGGCACGGGCCACTGCCGGTGAAACCCCGGTCTTCGTGCACGGCGCGCTGTCGTTCGCACTGGGCAGCACGCTGGTCACGCGGGTCCTCCACGAGGCGGCGCAAGCTCCCACCACGGCCGGCCGGTATGCGACTGCCGCACTCGATGCAGGCGCCGCCGCCGGCCCTCTCATCGCCGAGACCACCCTCGGCACGAAGACCGGGGACCTCGGTCCGCTCTGGGCGAGCGGCCCTTGAACAGAACGCTCCCTTGAACATCGAAGGACGCCGAATGCTCGTGGAACGATCCACCGTGGGGCCCGATCGCTCACGTGGCCGCCGAGGCGGCCGCTTCCCGCGCCCGTCCGGCGCAGTGGCGAAGCAGACACGACAACACACACGGTGACGCCGGACCCGGGAGCACCAAGGCAGCCTCCGGGCCGCGCGCCTCCATCGACGCGCGGCCCGGAGCTGCCTGTGCGTCCTACACGCGCTCGAGCGGTCGGTGCGGCCCGGCGGGGAGCTCGGCCCGGACCTCGTCGCCGGGCCGCACGATCCCACCCGTCACGACGACGCCCATGATCCCTGCCTTGCGGACCACAGTGCCGTCGTCCGCCCGGCCGACGACCTGCTTGAGCAGTCCGTCCCGGAAGATGTCGATCTGCAGGCACGGATTCCGCAGCCCCGTCACCTCGACGACCGCCTCCTCTCCGAGCCGGAGCAGAGTCCCCACCGGAAGCGAGAGCAGATCGATCCCGCTGGTGGTGACGTTCTCCCCGAGATCGCCCGCGGTGACCTCGAACCCGGCATCCCGCAGCTCACCGAAGAGCTCCTGGTGGATGAAGTGGACCTGGCGCAGGTTGGGCTGCGTCGGGTCCTGCGCGACGCGCGAGCGGTGTCTGACCGTGACACCGGCGTGGACGTCACCCTCCACGCCGAGCCCGGCCAGCAGCGTGATGCTGTCCCTGTTCGGCTTGGTGAACGAGTACACGCCGTTGCTGCTCACTGCCGCGACCTTGGTCTTCAGCGTCCTATCTCCTTGCGGCCGATCCTGCGGAGCCTGCGCCTCTGCGACGGGTCGAGCATCAGGTAGCCCACGGTGGGCACCCCGATGAGCACCAGCAGCGACCACCAGAAACCGATGAACGGAATCAGGACGACTGCCGCGACGACTCCCCCGATGGCGATCTTTGCACCGTTCGACATGATCCGTGCCTCCTTCGCGGCCGGAGCCGCTCCTGATGTGTGAACGCGCGTGCGCGCCCGTCGGTTCCGGGTCCTGGACGCCCGTTCCGGCATCAGCGCAGTGGCTCTCCGACCTCGTGCATGTGCCGGAGGGCCTGCCGGTAGGACTCGACGAGACCGGTCTCCGCGTAGGGCATCCCGATGGACGCGCAGTGGGCCTTCACCAGGGGCTGGGCCAGTCGCAGGTGGGGACGGGGCATGCTCGGGAAGAGATGGTGCTCTATCTGGTAGTTGAGGCCGCCGAGGAACCAGTCCGTGAGGACGGCGCCGCGCACGTTGCGCGAGGTGAGGACCTGGCGCTGCAGGTGACCCCACCGGTCGCCGTCGGGGTCGGGCATCTCCATGCCCTTGTGGTTGGGGGCGAAGGCCATGCCGAGGTGGAGGCCGAAGAGCGCGTGGTGCACGAGGGCGAAGACGACGGCCTTGCCGGGGGACATCGTGCTCAGCAGCAGCGTGGCGTAGAGGGCGAGGTGGCCGGTGAGGAGGAGGCCGGAGAGGACGCGTTCGCGGACGGGCCGGCGCCGCAGGAACTGGAAGCCGTAGATCTTGAGGGCGATGCCTTCGAGCAGCAGCATCGGGAAGAAGAGGCGTGCCTGGTTACGGGTGAGCCACCGGGCGAGGCCCTCGCGCTGCGCGGCCTGCTTCTGGGTCCACACCAGGGCGCCGACACCGACGTCGGGGTCCTTGTCGACGTGGTTGGGGTTGGCGTGGTGGCGTACGTGTTTGTCGTTCCACCAGGCCTCGTTCATACCCAGGAGCAGGTTGGCGTGCACGAGTCCGATGATCCGGGCGGCCTTGCGGTCGCCGGATATCTGGGCGTGTCCCGCGTCGTGCCCGAAGAAGGCGGTACGGGTCCACAGGACAGCCAGCGGCAGGGCGAGAAACATGCTCCACCAGGTGTCACCGAGGAACACCATGCCGGTGGTCACCACACCGAGGGCGGCCAGGTTCGCGGCGATTCCCCTCGCGTACCAACCGGTCCGCCGTTCGAGGAGACCCTGCCCCTTGACGGTCTTGAGGAGTGGTGCGAAATCGCTGCCTGCGGCCTGCGGGACCGCCGGACCCTCAGATCCGTCTCGGGGGTGTGGCGCAACGGTGGCTGCTACCGCCTGGGGCATGACGTCTCCGGTTTCTGGGCATCTGCTCTGACCTGGCCAAACGTACGGAGAGCGGGCTCATGGCAGCTATGGCGCCATCACCCCGGCAGTGCGGGGGGAATCCCCCGTGTCCGGTGGTGGGGCGAGCTGTACCCCGAGCCTCAGAAGGCAGAGTCCGGTGAGTTGATCACTGTGCGTTTCTCCCGGAACGGGCCGTAGGTGGGGTACCCTCGGCGACCCCGGGCTCACTAGTCAATTTTGAGGAATTCGACATCGCTGTGCACAGGCTCCCTGCGGCAACACTCGACGAGATCGCTGAACTGTCCCGCTGCTCCGCAGTCTTCCTCCCCGCGGATCCTGCCCGTACCGGCCTGATCGCGTTCTGGAACCCGGACGGTAGCACCCCTCCCGGCGATCATGGCAGTCCTGAGGAACTGACGGTCGTCGGCAGTGACATCCGGCCTTACGCGGTACCGGCGTTGCTCGTGCCGGTGAGGGACGCGCTACCGGTCCTGACACGTGCGCGGGCCGGCGCCGATGCCTCGCCGTCGGCCGCGTTCTGGGGCGCCGCGGGCGTGCTCGCGCTCCAACTCGTCGCGCGCGGACTGCTGCTGCCGGGATTGAGCGCCACGGACCGCGACGCCTGGCGTGCCGGTCCCCTGACCGCGGACGACCTCGAACGGATCCGGGTGCTGGCGGCTTCGATGCCGCCTTCCGCGCACGCGGTTCCGCTGGACGCGGCAGCCGATCCGCTCCTGCTGCCCGAACCGGATTCGCTGCTGCGGGCGTTCGTCGACGCGGTGGTGGACGGGCTGCCACGGACCCCTGCGGCCGAACCCCTCGCGGGTACCCCGGCCTTCGCGGCGCGAGAGGTGCAGCACCTGCTCTCGCTGCGGCCGTGGGCGGCGGACGTGGCGGCCGGTCACGATGCCGGTGTACGCCTCTCGTTGCGGGTCGAGATCTCGGGGCTCGCCGAGGCGGAAGCCGGAGAGGGCGGTTCCGGCGAAGCACCGTCCTTCCGTGCCGTCCTGCAGATCCACAGCGTCCGGGATCCCTCGCTCGTCGCCGACGCGGCGGACGTATGGGCGGACCGCTCCCACGCCGCGTCACTTCTCGGCCCCCGCGCCCGGATGGACGCCCTGCTCGCCCTGCGCCGGGCGGCACGGGCGTGGCCGCCGCTGGCACCCCTTCTGTCCGCCGCGGTGCCGGACGCGGTCGAACCGGCGGACGAGGAGGTCACGGAGCTGCTGGGGCCGGCTGCCCGGGCGCTCGCCGCGACGGGCGTACAGGTGCACTGGCCGAGGGACCTGGAGCGGAAGCTCACCACCCGGGCGGTGATCGGCCCGGCGGAGGGCAGCGGGGTGACGGAGACGAGGCCCGGTACGGGAGCCGCGTCCTTCCTGTCGCCCGAGGCCCTGCTGGCGTTCGACTGGTGGTTCGCCCTGGGCGACCAGAAGGTGACCCGGGAGGAGTTGGACCGGCTCGCGGAGGCCGGCAGACCTCTGGTCAGACTGCGGGACCGGTGGATGCTCATCGACCCGGAGGAGGCCCGCCTCGCGGGGCGGATGCAGGACCGCAAGGTCACACCGGTCGACGCCCTGGGGGCGGTACTGACGGGGACCACGGACGTCGACGGGCGCCGGATCGAGGTGTCCGCGACGGGCTGGCTGGAACAACTGCGCGCGCGCATCGCGGACCCCGAGTCGTCGACGGCACAGGCGGTGGGACAGCCGACCGCGCTCGACGCCGACCTGCGCGACTACCAGCTGCGCGGCCTGAACTGGCTGGTGACGATGAGCTCGCTCGGCCTCGGCTGCTGCCTCGCCGACGACATGGGGCTCGGCAAGACCATCACGCTCATCGCGCTCCACCTGCACCGGCAGGAGACGGGATCGACCGCGGGGCCCACGCTCGTCGTCTGTCCCACCTCCCTGATGGGCAACTGGCAGCGGGAGATCGAGCGGTTCGCCCCGGGTACTCCGGTCCGGCGCTTCCACGGCCCTTCGCGCTCTCTGGACGGAGTCGCCGTCGGCGAGTTCGTCCTCACCACCTACGGCACCATGCGCCTCGATGCGGCGCGGCTGGCACAGGCATCCTGGGGCATGGTCGTCGCCGACGAGGCTCAGCACGTCAAGAACCCCCGTTCGGCGACCGCCAGGCAGCTCCGGACCATCAAAGGGGGTGCGCGCGTCGCGCTCACCGGGACCCCGGTGGAGAACAACCTGTCCGAGCTGTGGGCGATCCTCGACTGGACGACGCCGGGACTGCTCGGGAAGCTCGGTACGTTCCGCGACCGGTACGCGAGCGCGGTCGAGAGCGGGAACGACCCCGCGGCAGCCGAGAAACTCGCGACGTTGGTCCGGCCGTTCCTGCTGCGCCGCCGCAAGTCCGACCCGGGCATCGCCCCCGAGCTGCCCCCCAAGACGGAGACCGATCGCGCCGTGTCCCTCACACCGGAGCAGGCGGGGCTGTACGAGGCGGTGGTCCGCGAGACGCTCGCCGAGATCTCCGGGGCCGACGGCTTCGCGCGGCGCGGGCTGATCGTGAAGCTGCTGACCGCGCTCAAGCAGATCTGCAACCACCCCGCGCAGTACCTCAAGGAGGAGCGGCCCCGGATCGTGGACCGGTCCGGGAAGGTGGAGCTCCTCGACGAACTGCTCGACACGATCCTCTCCGAGGGAGCGAGCGTCCTGGTGTTCACCCAGTACGTCCGGATGGCCCGCCTGCTGGAACAGCATCTGGCCGCCAGGGGCGTACCGACCCAGTTCCTTCACGGGGGGACCCCGGTCGCCGAGCGTGAGGCCATGGTGAACCGCTTCCAGGCCGGCGCGGCACCGGTGTTCCTGCTGTCGCTCAAGGCCGCCGGTACGGGGCTCAACCTCACCCGGGCCGGTCATGTCGTGCACTTCGACCGATGGTGGAACCCGGCGGTCGAAGCGCAGGCCACCGACCGTGCGTACCGGATCGGGCAGACCCAGCCGGTACAGGTGCACAGGCTGATCGCCGAGGGGACGATCGAGGACCGGATCGCCGCCATGCTGGCCCGCAAGCAGGGACTCGCGGACGCGGTGCTCGGCGGCGGCGAGGCCACGCTGACGGAACTGACCGATGCCGAGCTCGCCGAACTGGTCGAGCTGCGAGGGGGCGCACGATGAACGAGAGCAACGACCCGGAGCGTACGTTCGCGGCGCTGCCGCCCGCGCAGGGCCGCGGTTTCGCCGCGTCCTGGTGGGGGCGGGCATGGCTGAAGGCGCTGGAGGACACGGCTCTGGACGGGGGGCAGCTCAAGAAAGGCCGCAGGCTGGCCCGGGAGGGACGGGTGGGCGCGGTGTCCGTGCGGCCCGGCCGGCTGACCGCAGTCGTACAGGACCGCGACTCGACGGCGTACCGGAGTGATGTGCTGCTCCAGGAGCTGGGCGACGAGGAATGGGACCGGTTCCTGGACATGGCCGCCGAGCGGTCCGGGCACATCGCGGCGCTGCTCGACCGCGAGATGCCGACGCACCTGGTGGAGGACGCGGCCGCTGCCGGGGTGGACCTGCTGCCGGGCATCGGCGACCTGGACCCGGAGTGCGGCTGCGAGGCCTGGGACCACTGCCCGCATTCGGCTGCCCTGTGCTACCAGGTGGCACGGCTCCTGGATGAGGACCCCTTCGTGCTGCTGCTCCTGCGGGGGCGTGGCGAGCGGCGGCTGCTCGACGACCTGCAGGCCCGGAGCGTGGCGTGCGCGGTCGGCGCGGCCGGGCCCGGGACGGACCCGGAGGAACGCACCGGCGGGCCGGTGCAAGGGGTGCGCGCCGACGAGGTCTTCGCTGCGCGCGACATCCTGCCGCCTCTTCCCCCGCCACCGGGTGTGCCGGAGGAGCCGGGTACGCCACCGTCGCTGGACACCGAGACGGCGCCTGGCGGGGGCATCGATCCGGCCGCACTGGGATTCCTGGCGGCGGACAGTGCCGCACGGGCCTTCGCCATGCTGGCGGACGCCCTTGCCGAAGGCCATGCGCTCCGTCCTCCCGTGGCGGAGCTGACTCTCGGTGAGGACGCCGTGCGCCTGGCAGCCGAGGGCCCGCCCGCCGCACCTCCGATGCGGGAGCGTCTCGCGTCCGCCGCGGGCAGGCCGGCGTCCGGACTCGACGACGCCGTGCGGGCGTGGCACTACGGCGGGAGCGCGGCCCTGGCGGTCCACGACGAGGAGTGGCGGCCCGGTCCGGAGGACCTGGCGCGGGCCGAGGTACAGCTCGCGGCGGCATGGGAGGAGGGCGGGGTTCCACGCTTCCGCACCGTGAACAACCGCTGGACCGTGCAGGGTTCAGGTGCGCAACTGCGTTACGGACGTGACGGTCGCTGGTGGCCGTACGGCAAGGTGCGGGGCCGGTGGGTACCGGCGGGCCCCGCGGACACGGATCCCGCCGCCGCCCTGGCAGCCGTGGCTTCCGACTGAGCCCCTGCCGCACGCGTGGTCGCGTCGTCCCGGTACGGGGAACCGTGGGCCGGGGCGGCGCGTCCTTCAGCCGTACACCATGATCAGGTTCCACCCACAGGAGTGCCGATGCAGCGCAGAAGGATCCTTCAGGGCGCCGCGGTCGCGGCCACGGCGGCACTCCTCCCGGCGTCGGTCCGCGCGGGAGCGGCGCCGACCGCGGTCACGGACTACCCACAGGCGCAGTGGTTTCCCGCGTCCCCGGCCAACCGCACGTCCGCGAACAGGCCTTCGGACCATCCGGTCGACCGGATCGTCATCCATGTCGCCCAGCAGGCGTTCACCGAGACCGTCGGCATCTTCGAGGGTCCGGCCCAGCGGGTGTCCGCCCACTACGTGGTGCGTTCGGGGGACGGCTTCGTAGCCCAGTGCGTGCGCGAGCGGGACATCGCCTGGCACGCGGGCAACTGGGACTACAACACCCGCAGCATCGGCATCGAGCACGAGGGCTGGGTGGACCAGCCCTCGTACTTCACTCCCACGATGTACGAGCGGTCGGCGCGCCTGACCGCGGACATCTGCGACCGATACGGCCTGCCCAAGGACCGCGCGCACATCATCGGCCATGACGAAGTACCGGGCAGCGACCACACGGATCCGGGTGCCCACTGGGACTGGGGGCGCTACATCCGCCTCGTCAACCTGGCATCCGGAGTCCGCTGACGGCAGCCGGGCCGGACCCGGTCGTTCCGCCGATCACGCATCGACGTGTCGCTTCCCCCGGCGGAATCCGGGGGCTACGGCGCGCTATCCAGGTGAAGGGGGCCCGTCGCCCCCGTCCGTCTTCCGCGTCGGCGGTCCCTCGCGGACGCCCCCTGCCGCACCGCCCCCGGGGCCCGCGCCCGACGCGCCTTCCTCCACCGCCGTACCGGCCTCTTCCGCCATCGGCGGCCCCATGGCCCCGCCGCCCCGCAGGCGTTCGAGGTCGGAGCTACGCACCTGGATGACCAGCAGGGCGATCAGCGCGGCGACGGCCGAGAAGACGGCGGCGACCACGAAGGCCTGGGAGACGCCCGACGCGAGAACCTGGTCCCCCCAGGGCGAAGGGAGTTCACCCGTCCTGCGGAACTGCAGTTGCTGGGCGGGAGTCGACTCGGCGAGGAAGCTGGGGATCTGATCCTTGGCCTCGTTGCGGCTGGCGGTGCCGAACACGGTGACCAGGATGGAGAGCCCCAGCGATCCGCCCACCTGCTGGGTGGCGTTGAGGACTCCGGAGGCGGCTCCGGCCTCTCTGGGCGCCACGCCGGAGACCGCCATCAGCGTGAGCGACACGAACTGCATGCCCATGCCGAAACCGAAGACCAGCAGGGGCCCGAGGATGCTCCCCAGGTAGGTGCTGTCGACGTCCGTCAGCGTGAGCCACCCCAGTCCCGCCGCCGCGAAGACCGCACCCACCACCAGGAAGGGCTTGGGGCCCCACTTCGGCAGCAGCTGCGAGGCGATTCCCGCACTGATGGCGATGATCACACTCACCGGCAGGAACGCCAGTCCCGCCTGGAGCGGGCTGAAGTCGAGGATGTTCTGCACGAAGAGGGTCAGGAAGAAGAACATCCCGAAGATCGCCGCGGAAAGGCTGAGCATCATGCCGTAGGTGCCGGCGCGATTGCGGTCGCGGAACATGTGCAGGGGTGTGATCGGCTGTCTCGACCGGCTCTCCACCGCCAGGAAGACCCCGAGGAACACCACGGCGCCCACGAAGGCCCCGATGGTCAGCGAGTCGGTCCAGCCGTCCTCCGACGCCCGGATGAACCCGTACACGAGCAGCACCATGCCGAGCGTGGAGGTGAGCGCGCCGAGGAGGTCGAAGTGACCCGGGTGGCGTTCGGACTCCTTGATGTAACGAGGCGTCGCGAACGCGATCAGCAGGCCGATGGGGACGTTGACGAAGAAGACCCACCGCCAGTCGAGCCACTCCACGAGCACGCCGCCTGCGAGCAGCCCGATGGCGCTCCCGCCGGCCGAGACCGCCGCGAACACCCCGAACGCCCGGTTGCGCTCGGGCCCTTCGCGGAAAGTCGTGGTGATGAGGGAGAGGGCCGTCGGTGAGGCGATCGCGCCTCCCACGCCCTGCAGTGCGCGCGCGGCGAGCAGTTGCCAGGCGTCCTGCGAAAGGCCGCCGAGGAGCGACGCCAGCACGAACAGGAGGACACCGAAGATGAAGACCCTGCGGCGGCCGAGGATGTCGCCCAGCCGTCCGCCGAGCAGGAGCAGCCCGCCGAAGGTAAGGGTGTACGCGTTCACGACCCACGAGAGGTTCTCGGTCGAGAAGCCGAGCGAACTCTGGATATGGGGCAGAGCGATGTTCACGATGGTGATGTCGAGAACAACCATCAGCTGACAGGAGGCAATGACGAGCAGCGCAATTCCGTTGCCGTGTCCCCGCTTCGGGGATTCGGCGACGGTCGCGGAATTCGATCCGGGATTTGTCATAGCGCTCCGTGCCATACGAGTCGGCATTGCTCGGAATCGTTCACTCGTTGACGTTAAAACGGGCCGGACAGGTCCGCCAATCGAACGCAGACGGGGCCCTGACCTGTCGTCACAGGTCGGTCGGAGTCCTCGGGGGTGATCACCTGCCCGCCACGAGGTCAGTCGCGGGGCAGCAGCGTACCCAGCGGACCGAGGTCGAGGTTGAGATCCTCCGGGCGCACCCCGTGCTGCTCACAGAGCTCGGCCATTCGCTGGTCGAGCATCATGAGCGTGGTCCCGATCTCGTCCACCTGGCTCTCGGACAGGTCGCCCTGGTCGATCCGGCGGATCGCCTGCCGTTCCATGAGCTGCCGCAGCAGCTCGACCACGGTCAGCACGAGCGCCACGAGGTCCCTGCCGAGCCGGTCGGAGTCGACGTCGATCCGTGAGTCCGTCACAACGGCCCTCCGTCCGCCCACGGCGCGGGCACGCGTTCGTTCACGGAGGAGAGCAGGGCATGCAGGGAGAGCCGTACCAGCGGCACGTCCGCGATCGCGATGACCAGGTCACCGCTGATCACGACGCCTGTCGCCAGCACCCGGTCGAGCAGGTCGACCAGTGGCACCCCGATGGGTCCGCTCAGCGGTTCGGGGTTGTCCCAGGGCACCACGCCGTGCGACATCCCTACACCTCACCGACGAAGGAGTACGGCACCCAGGGTCCTGAGACCTCGATCCGGGCACCGGTGGCCTCGCGCAGGGCCCGGGCGAGCCGGTGGAGCTCGGCGAACCGGTGCTCTTCGACCAGGTAGGTGGCGTTGAGGACCTGGACCCGGCCGCTCTCCGTGAGCTCCGGAGCATGCAACCTCAGCCGGCGCCCCGCGGTGGCGACGCCGTGGAACGCGGCGTCCACCGATTCGGCGAGACGGAGGGATTCCTCGTGGCGCTGTTCGCGCTGTGCCTGCACGCCGCGCTTGCGTTCCAGATAGGCGAGGCCGGCCCCGGGCGCCGGGCGGCCCCGCCCTCCCGGAACCGCCGCGTCTCGCGGAGCGGCATCGGCAGCTGCCGGGAGAACTGGCGCATAGACCTTCACACCCCATTCGGAGCGACCGGCCGTGCGTTCCAGGGCAGTCCGGAAGCGAGGGGTCTCGGCTACCAGTGCGTCCCGGGCCCGTTCCTCGTCGTGGTACAGGGTGGCCAGCGGAAGCGGGACGGTCGGACAGGAGGCAGCGGCCGCCGAAACCACCTGGTGATGAGCGCGCGCGTACTGTTCGAGCTCGGCATGGTCGGACATCCGAGCCTGCCACACCTCGTCCGTGAAGTCCGCGGCCCGGACGTCCTGGACGACCGCGGCCAGCGCGCCGAAGCGCATCTGACGCAGAGGGCCGCCCCCGGCGACACCCGGCAGGCCGGCGAGGCCGTCCGCAGCCGGGGAATCGCACACCGCGAATACGTAAAGGGCACTGTCGTCCGATGCTTTGGCGTCGTCCGAGGTCAGGCTGTCGTCCGTGGGTTCGGGACCCCGATCCGTCATGTGGCTCTCTTCTCCTTGCTCATCGGTCGCCGGCCGGCATCTCGTCCTGCTTCGATTCGAGAGCTTCCAGCCGCTCACGCAATTCACGGTTCTCGTCTTCGAGAGAGTCGCGAGCGGCGCGCGAACTCAGCGCCGGATCCGTCTCCCACCAGTCGATTCCCGCCTTCTTCGCGGTGTCCACGGAAGCGACGAAGAGGCGGAGCCGGATGGTGAGCAGCTCGATGTCCAGAAGGTCGATCTTGATGTCGCCCGCGATGACGATGCCCTTGTCGAGGACCCGTTCGAGGATGTCGGCGAGATTGGTGTTCGGAGGCCCCGGGATGGCGTAGGCATCCCGTCCGACGTCGAGGTCGGTCACCGCGACGCCCTCCGCCCGCGCCGCTTACCGGGAGCGCTGTCCTCTTCTTCCTCCTCCGGCTCCTCCTCGTCTTCGTCCTCTTCCTCGTCTTCGTCTTCTTCCTCCTCGGGCTCCTCCTCGTACTCCGCGTCGTCCTCCTCTTCGTCCTCCTCCCCGGGCTCCTCCTCGTCCTCGTACTCCGAGTCCTCGTCCTCGGGTTCGGAGTCGTCCGATTCGGTGTCCTCGTTCTCCGCCTCTTCCTCCTCCATGGCCTCTTCGTGCGACTGCACGACCTCACCCTCGCGGATCTCACCGCGCCAGCCCTCGGGCTCTTCGTCGGTGAGCGTCACGAACCGCTGGAAGTGCTTGAAGTCGAGTCGCATACGACGGCCCTGCACACGCCACAGGTTGCCGGTCTTCTCGAAGAATCCGGAGGGGTAGTACTCCACCACCAGGACGATCCGGGTCAGGCTCGGTGCGAGTTCATGGAAGCTCACACAGCCGCGCGTGGAGCCCTTGGATCCCTCGGACGTCCACACGATGCGGTCGTCGGGCACCTGTTCCTGGACCGTCGCCTTGAAGCTGCGCGAGGAGGGGCCGATCTTGACCTTCCAGTCGCTCTCCATCTCCTCGCCCATGGAGACCGACTGAACGCCCTTGGTGAAGCTGCCGAACTTGTCGTACCGCGTCCAGTGGTCGTAGGCGGTTCGCAGGGGCACACCGACGTCGAGGAACTCGACGATGTTCATGGACTTACCGCCGCCGGACTGGGTCTTGCCCTTGCCCCCGCCGAACGCGTCCTTCGCCTTGCCCACGATGTTGTCCTTGACGCTCCCGGCCTTGTCGGCGACGAATGCCTTCACCGGTGATTCGCCCTTGAGGACCCGGGAGGCAACCGAAGGCAGGGAGCCGCCGTTCTCGGCCATGTCGGTGAGCTGGCCCGTGAGGCCGGTCAGTTTGTCGCCCGCCTTCTGCGCCAGCTTCTCCGTCTGCGCACCGAGGAAGTTCGTGAACTCCCCGCGGAGGCGGTCCATGCCCGACTCTTCCGCCTCGGGCTCTTCCTTGTCCGTCCTGGCCATGGCTGCCTACCTCCGCCGTCCGCCGCGGGACGCGGCTCGCTTCGATGACGATGTCTTCTTGGCTGAAGTGGTCTTCTTGCTTGCAGCCTTCTTCGCGGGAGCCGCCTTCTTCGCGGCAGGCTTCTTGGCAGCCTTCTTCGCGGGGGCCGACTTCTTCGCAGCCGTCCCCTTCGCCGGTGCCTTCTTGCCGGTGGCCTTCTTCGCGGGGGCGGACTTCTTCCCGGCCGTCCTCTTCGCAGGTGCGGCCTTCTTCGCGGGGGCCGACTTCTTCGCGGGGGCCGACTTCTTCGCAGCCGCCCTCCTGGGGCTCCCGCGTCGCTTGCTCGGTGCCGGCTCCTCCGGCTCCTCGGGCTCTTCTTCTTCCTCCTCCGGCTCTTCTTCTTCCTCCTCCTCGGGCTCCTCTTCCTCCTCTTCCTCCTCCTCGTCGTACTCCTCGTCCTCGGGCTCCTCCTCCTCCTCTTCCTCCTCCTCGGGCTCGCCCTCTTCCTCGTCCCCGGGCTCGCCCTCTTCCTCCTCGTACTCCTCGTACTCCTCGCCCTCGTCTTCCTCGTCGCCCCGCTCGCCGAGCCGCGCCGTCCGGTCGCTGAGCGCATCGGCCAGCGAGTTCATGCCACGGTCCGCTGCCGCTGTGAGCGCCTTCTTGCCGGACTCGAGCACGTCGCCGCGCAACTGTTCCTGGAGCTCGGCGAACTGTGGCACCTCGCTCAGCCTGCGCACGCCCTCCGCGGCGAGTTGGCGCGGCTCCAGGCCGAAACGCCTGCCCGCCAGATAGGTCGCGATGGAGAGCGCGAGCCGGCCCTTCTTGGTACGGCCGAGTACGTACCCGCCCACCAGGGCTGCCGCGAGTGTGGCCTTCGTCTGGTCTTCCATGAGTAAGTCACCTTCGATGGTTCGGCGCGGAGCGGGCTCGTGCGGCGTGCAGCCGGTCGAGCAGCTTCTCCTCTTCCCGTTCGAACTCCTCCAGGCTGATACCGCCGTCCTCCAAATCCTGGTTGAGAGCGGCAAGTTGCGCCCGGATGATGCCCGGGTCGTGCAACTCGCGGTCAGCTGCTTCGTTCACCCTCTCGGCGACCCAGACCACACCTCGGACCGGTGCCAGCGGCAGCAGCAGGAGGCCGGAGACCAGCCCCATGTCAGACCCCCACCGCTGGGGCTCGCGGGGCGCGGGAGGGGACGAAGCTGTAGCAGGGCAGCGGCCCCGCGACACGGATATCGACGCGCTGACGGTGTGCGTCCGCGAACCGCCGCACGGTCGCCCCGAAGGTGTCGCTGTCACTCCGGTCCACGAGGAAGGACACGTTCAGGACGCACCCGTGCACCTCCGGGCCGGGGGCCGTCGCACGGGCCGTGGAGGTGAGCTCGCGCACCAGTTTCGTTCCCGCCTCCGATGCCCTGCGTGACAGGGCGGCGGCCACCGCCTCGCCCAGCCGGACGTTCGCCTCGTAACCCGGGCGCCTGCGGACTTCCTCACGCAGTCGCCGCACCGTCTTGTCCTCGGCCACCACCGCTGCCAACGCGTCCCGCGCGGGCAGCGCCTTGAGGTTGAACTCGCCCCCGCCGGCGAGATGCGCGAGTGTCGCCAAGTGCTCCGACTGCGAGCCACCCAGCGAATGCCGCAGGGAGTCCTCGTCCGGCGCGATCACTCCGAACCGCATGGGCAGGACCGGGCCGGAGTCGGAGAGCCGCAACAGCAGTTCCTGGTGGGCCATCAAGTCTCTTCTCCGGGCGCGAAGTTGGGGTGGCGCGTCGCTCACGACAGCCCGGACCTTCCCTGCTCCGACAAGCCGCAAGGCTGCCGGTGGGCCGCCCACTCCGGCCGCGCCGGGCGGGAGCGCGGTACCTGCGGGGACGATCGCGTATACGTACACACCGCTGGACGTCACGACTCACGCCTCCGCACGCCGGCGCCGGCTCGAACTGTCGCGTGCGGGTGCCCGGCGCTTCCTCGGACGCTCCTCCTGCGTGTCGTCGTCCTCGTCGTCACCGCTCCCGACCGCCTTGCGCACCGAGTCGCCCACGGACTCCGCCGCCTTGCGGACCTTGCGCTTGCCGACGGACTTGGCCACGCCTCCACCGAGCAGCTCGGGGATGGTGGTGCTGCCCGAGTCACGCTCCAGGTCGAGCCGGTTGCACGCCTCGGCGAAGCGCAGGTAGGTGTCCACGCTCGCGACCACGATGCGCGCGTCAATCTTGAGGATCTCGATGCCGACCAGCGACACCCTGATGAACACGTCGATGACCATGCCTCGGTCGAGGATGAGTTCGAGGACGTCGTACAGGGTGCCGGCCCTCGGCGGGCACGGGGCGACTTCGTCGGCGTACATGGTGGTCATGTGGCGTCCTTCCGGGTGAGGGGCGAAACGGGTCACTCGTCGGCGGAGCCCCGCCTGTAACGGCGGACCCTGCTGTATTCCATGAGCTCGCCCCGTTCATCGATCTGCACCTCGTAGGAGGCCAGCAGACTCGTCGTGTCCGGGATGCGGGGTACTTCGAGTACGTCGACGACCACGCACCATCCGTCGTCGTTCCTGCGTACGGCCGAGACACCCTCGGCGGTGTGGGAGATCAGCCGTTCCAGGCTCTCGCAAGCGGCACGGGCGGCATGTTCGGGACCTCGCCGGGACGAAGTGCGGGGGGCTGCCGTTTTCGCTGGGCTCCCGGAGCGGGCGCGACGATTCTCTGCCATGGGATCCAGTCTGGTCAGGTTCGGATGCACCGCATCTCGGCGTCGGCGGTGAGGCGCGCGGAGGCGCTCACCCTTTCGGCCTCCCGGCGGGACGCATCTCCCATGGGGCGTGCAGAGTCGTAGTCATGAGTGACACCTCTGAACCGACCGGGCCCGACGACGAGCACGTACGGCCGCACGGGGTAGGCGACATCGCGGTCGAGGCGCTGGGAGCGCTGTCCGAGGCGCTGGAGACGGTGGAGCGAGCCCGCGGCCGGCTGTACGACTTCCACCAGCTGACAGGTGGCGCTGACCTGACCCTGGACCGGGCGGTCGAACTGCTCCGAATGGGGGGCCACACCGAGCAGGCCGATCTGGTGGAGCGGGAGATCCTGGGCCGCAACGTCCTTCCGGGGCGCTGGACCTTCCAGGTGGTCGAGGCGTACGACGACACGTACTACCGGCCGTTCGTCGAGGTCGAGCAGCGGGTGCGGCAGGAACTCGCGGGCGGGCGGCGCCACCTGTACGAGGCCGGAATGAAGGAGGCCCGCCGTACGCACGGGCACCCCCACCACACCGCGAGGCCCTGACCGTGGATCCCGGGGCAGCCCTGCGGCGGATCGCGTTCCTGCTGGAGCGTTCCCAGGCGGCGACGTACCGGGTGAAGGCCTTTCGCACGGCCGCGGACGCCGTCGGCTCACTGGGCGGGGACCAGGTGGCGGAGCGAGCGGCTCACGGATCGCTGGAAGCCGTCCGCGGCATCGGCCCCAGAACCGCCCAGGTGATCAAGGAGGCATTGGACGGGGTGACGCCCCGGTATCTCGAACGGCTGGAGGACGAGGCGTCGGGGCCGCTGGCGTCCGGCGGCGAGAGCCTCCTCGCCGCGATCCGAGGTGACTGCCATCTGCACTCGGACTGGTCCGACGGCGGCAGCCCCATCCCGGAGATGGGGCGCACGGCGGGGGAGCTGGGCCACGAGTGGGCCGTGCTCACCGACCACTCGCCCCGGCTGACCGTGGCCAACGGGCTGACGACCGAGCGGCTCCTGCGGCAGTTGTCCGTCGTGGCGGAGCTCAACGAGCAGTGGGCGCCCTTCCGTCTGCTCACCGGCATCGAGTGCGACATCCTCGCCGACGGCTCGCTCGACCAGGACCCCGAAGTGCTGGAACGCCTCGACGTGGTGGTCGTCTCGGTCCACTCCAAGCTGCGTATGGACGCCACGTCGATGACGGAACGGATGCTCACGGCAGTACGCAACCCGCACGCGGACATCCTGGGTCACTGCACGGGCCGGCTCCTGGGCGGGAAGAAGCGTCCGGAGTCCGCGTTCGACGCCGACCGGGTGTTCGCGGCGTGTGCGGAGTCCGGGACGGCCGTGGAGATCAACTGCCGTCCGGAGCGGCTCGACCCGCCGCGCCGCCTGCTCCGGAAGGCGGTCACCTCTGGGGCTATTTTCTCCATCGACACCGACGCCCATGCCCCGGGACAGCTCGACTGGCAGGCCTACGGCTGCGCGCGCGCGGAGGAGTGCGAGGTGCCGGCGGAGCGAGTCGTCACCACGTGGTCGGCCGAGCGCCTGCTGGACTGGACGAGAGACGGGGCGGGCGCCTGAGAACCCCTGGCCGCCGCCGCTCGGGGTTCGCGGTCCCCTGAGTGAGCGGCCGGTCCGGGTGCGACGGTCAGAACGGGCCGGTCACCGCCGTTCGGCGTACAGTCGATCTCGGTCGTCCGTGTGACTCCGGGGCATGAGGGGGCAGGAGGAAACCCATGTCAGGTATCCGCACAGGCCCCTTGCTTCCGCGTACCCGAGGCCCTCTCTCCGAAGGGTTGGTCGGCTTTCTGCGCGACGGCAGCCCGCTGCCGGATCCTGCCGGGGCCGGCGACGCCGATCCCTACGGTGACGACCTCCAGCTCGCCCTCTACGTCTGCTACGAGCTGCACTACCGGGGGTTCCACGGCGTGCGCCCCGAGTTGGAATGGGACCCGCCCCTGCTCGCGGTGCGTGCCGCGCTGGAGGACCGTTTCCTGACGGCGCTGCGGCGCGACGCCACGGAAGCTGCGGATCTGGACGACCTGCTGGACGGGCTTCTCGAGGAACCGGTCCGCGGGAGCGGTGTCTCGTGGTTCCTGCAGGACCGGGGCGAGCTGCGCCACCTGCGGGACTACGCGATCCAGCGGTCCCTCTACCACCTCAAGGAAGCCGACCCCCACGCCTGGGTCCTGCCGAGGCTCTCGGGACGGGCCAAGGCCGGCATGGCGGCCATCGAGTACGACGAGTTCGGGGGTGGCCGGGCGGACCGCGTCCACGCCCGGCTGTTCGCCGACCTGATGGACGACCTCGCTCTCGACACCACGTACGGCAACTACCTCGACGAGGGCCGCGCGCCGATGCTGGCGCTGGTCAACATAATGTCCTTGTTCGGCCTGCACCGTCGGCTGCGCGGGGCGCTGGTCGGGCATTTCGCGGCCGTCGAGATCACCTCCTCCCCCGCGTCGCGGCGCCTCGCCCACGCGATGAAGCGCACGGGAGCCGGACCGGCTGCGGAGTTCTTCTACACCGAGCACGTCGAGGCCGACGCGGTCCACGAGCAGGTGGTACGCCGCGACGTCATCGGCGGCCTGCTCGCGGACGAACCGGGCCTGGCGGCGGACATCGCCTTCGGCATCACCGCCACCTCGTTCCTCGAGGACCGGCTCGGAGAACGGCTGCTGGCCGACTGGCAGGCCTGATCCGGCTTTCCGCTCCGCATCACCCGCACGGCGCAGCAGTGAAGGGAGTCACAGATGTCCGCAGACACGGCCGAAGCCACCCGTTCCGTCCGATTGATGACACTTCCGGGGGTGTACGCGCCACAGCACGACACCCGTCTGCTCGTCGCGGCACTCGACCGGGAGGAGATACACGCCGGGACCGAGGTACTGGATCTCGGGACGGGCAGCGGCGCGCTCGCTCTGCACGCGGCGCAGCTCGGCGCGCGCGTGACGGCCGTGGACATCGCTTGGCGGTCGGTGATGACGGCCAGGCTGAACGCGCTCATGCGGCGCCACCGCATCACGGTGCAGCGCAGCGATCTCCTCTCGGCACTGCCGGGCCGCTCCTACGACCTCGTGATCTGCAACCCGCCCTATGTGCCGTCCCCCGTCGGCCCGCCCTCCGGCCACAGTGCGGCTCGCGCCTGGGACGCGGGCCGGGACGGGCGGGCGATCCTGGACCGGGTCTGTGCCGCGGCTCCCGCCGCGCTGCGCCCCGGTGGCAGGCTCCTGATGGTTCACTCCGGGCTCTGCGACAGCGACACCACGGTGCGCCGGCTGGAGGCCGCCGGGCTGCGGGCCCATGTCAGCGACCGCGCCCACGTGCCTCTCGGGCCCGTCCTGCGGTCCCGGCTGCGGTGGCTGCGCCGGGCGGGTCTGATGGGCGACGGCGACTTGACTGAGGAACTGGTGGTCATTCGTGCCCAGCAGCCCTGAACACCCCCGTCGGATCACCCTGGAGGACGACGGCCCCCTGCTGGTGGAGGGGCCCGTCGAGGTCACGTGTGCGGACGGCTCGGTCGCCGTCTCGGACCGTTTCGTCGTGGCGGTCTGCATGTGCCGGCGCAGCCGGATGTACCCGTGGTGCGACACCAGCCACCGGCGTCGCACCAGACCGGCGGAAGTCAGGCCGGCCGGTGACCCGGCGGACTGACCGGCCTCGTCCAATCACTCACCGGAGCGGATCCGCGAGGGGGTCGCCCCGCGCAGCCGCCGGGAGACCGCCCGCAGCCGCCGGTGCTGTTCGTGCATCTCGGCGGAGCGGCGGTCCAGTTCCTCGGCCAGGCGTTCCGTCCGCTTGTCGATGTCGAGTTCGTCGAGGATGCGGTCGACCTCGGCCAGCAGTGCGCCGTGCAGCTGCCACTGCCGGGGGTGCTCCTGTACGTCCTCGAGCAGGAGGTCCGCCACCCGGTCGCGCGCTCGCCGGCTGTGGGCGAGCGCGTCGGCCAGGCGCTCCTCGGCCTCTTCGCCGCTCTCGGCGATCGACGTGGTGATCAGTTCGGCGAACCCCTCGATGGCGTCGGACATGTGCGTGAAGAGTTCCTTGAGGCACGCTGCCACGTCCTCGGGGAACAGCGACTCGTCCGTACGGGCCTTGGCCAGGTCCGTCAGGGTACGGGTCAGGACGCGGAGGACCACGGCGCAGATCTCCAGCGTGTCGAGACCGGTGCGCAGCACGACGCGGTAGAGCAGACCCTGACGGACCCTGGGGTTGAGCGTCAGGCTGTCCTCGGCCTGCCGCAGGGACGCGTCGACCTCCACGATGTCGTGGTCCAGCCGGCGTGCCTCGTGCAGGCGCGCGGCGGCTTCCCGGACGGGGATGTTTCCGCAGACCTCATCGCCCAGGGTCCGGAACATGTTTCCCATGCGCTCCCCCAGGCCGCCGATGGACGCGCCCGCGGACTCGACCCAGACCGGTGGAGCGAACAGGAGGTTGAAGAGCAGGCCGACACCGGCGCCGATCAGTGTCTCCAGGACCCTCTCCCAGGCGGTGTTGGCGACCTGCGCGACGCCGAGGACCAGCATCGCGCTGATCGCCACCTCGGGCACGAACTCGTTGACCCGTACCAGCCGCCCGATCAGCAGGGCGCTGAAGATGGTCAGCCCGAGGCTCCACCAGCTCAGTCCGACGAGGGAGCTGAACGCGCTGGCGATCAGCACCCCGACGACGACGGCGTTCACACGCCGGATCCCGGTGGTGAGCGTGGCGTAGAGCGTCACCTGGACCACGAGCAGGGCGGTGAGGGGTGCGGTGAGCGGCGAGGGGTGAGGGTCGGGCAGGACCCACTCGGCCACCGCGAAGGCGATGACGGCCGCCGCCGTCGACCGCAGCGTCTGTGTCGCGGCCGGCTCGGTGGTCCGCTTGACGAGTTTGACGACGGGCGCGGGCGTGGAAACGGCAGGCATTCCTTGACGGTGCCCCGATCCGGGCCTCCGCAGCGCTTATGGGCCCCGCCGGACTCCGTACGGACGCACTCGTGCGCCCATCGGCTGTGGCCGCGCGCTCCGGGACCGATGGGGGGATGGTGGAGGCATGGCTATTCCACTCACGCCGCCCGGGGAGACCCCTCCCGCCGAGGGCTGCATAAGCGAGGCACACGTCGAGCGCCCGGACGGGGGCATCTGGGAGCACCCCCTCTTCTGGGCGGGGGTGGTGGTGCTGGGCTCGATCGTCTTCGCCGGTTACTTCATCGCCCGCATCTTCGGGTTCGCGTGACGTCTCTCACCCAGTCCTGCCGCGGCGGGGTGGGCGGATCGCGCCCGCGACGCGCCCGCGCCGGGAGAGCGTGCTGCCGGAAGTGAACAGGCAGGACGGTTCAGCCGGGGAGTACGAGGCGGAAGGTGGTGTGTCCGGGGCGGCTGGTGACGGTGGCGGTTCCGCCGTGGGCGGCGATGACGGCGTGGACGATGGCAAGGCCCAGCCCGGTGCTTCCCGTGCTGCGGGAGCGGGCGTGGTCGGCGCGGACGAAACGGCCGAAGACTTCGGGTTGGAGTTCCTCGGGAATGCCGGGGCCGTTGTCACTCACGTCCACCAGGACGGTGGTCCGTTCCTTCGTGAGGGTAATGGTCACGTCGGTGCCGGTCGGCGTATGGGTTCGGGCGTTGGCCAGGAGATTGCCGATCGCCTGCTGGAGGCGGTGGGCGTCGCCCGTGACGGTGACCGGTTCTTCGGGGAGGTCCAGGAGCCAGTGGTGGCCGGGGCCGGCGGCGCGGGCGTCGTCCGTCGCGTTCAGGATCAGCAGGGTCAGGTCGACCGGTTCGTGCTCGATGGGCCGTCCGGCGTCGAGACGCGCGAGAAGCAGCAGGTCATCGACGAGGCGGGTCATGCGCACGGACTCACTGTCGATGCGTTCCAGGGCGTGGCGGACTTCGGCGGGTACGGGGCTGTGGTGCCGCAGGGCGAGTTCGGCGTGGCCGCGGATGTTGGCGACGGGAGTGCGCAGTTCGTGGCTGGCGTCGGCGGCGAAGTGCCGCAGACGTTCCTCGCTGGCCTGTCGGCGGGTGAGGGCGTCTTCGACGTGGCCGAGCATGTGGTTGAGGGCGGTGGCGACCTGGCCGACCTCCGTGCGGGGGTCGGTGTCGGAGAGGGGTCCTGGCATGGCGATCTCGCCGCTGGCGAGCGGCAGCCTGGCGACCTCCGCCGCTCGGGCCGTGACCTTCTGGAGAGGACGCAGGGAGATCCGCACCCACACGGCTCCGGCGATGCCGGTCGCCATGAGCGCGGCTCCGAACAGCACCGCTTCGACCGCTTCGAGGCGGTGGACGGTCTCTTCCACGGGGTGCAGGGGCAATCCCGTGATCAGTGTGTCCTGGTCGTCGCCCCGGACCGCCGTGACGCGGTAATACTTTCCCAGAGCGGAGAGGCGGATGCTGTACCCACCTCCGCCCACAGGGATTCCCGCCAGGGTGTGGCGGTCTTCCGGGGTGAGCTGGAGGGGGCGGTCGGTGGCGTCGTCGACGACGGCAGCCTGGGTGACGGTGCCGTCCAGGAGTCGCGCGCCGAAGGTCGCCTCGGCCTGGCCCCTGGTGTCGGCGCTGTTGTCGGCGTCGGGCTCGGTCTCGTGTTCCAGGCTGGCTGCGAACCGGCCGCCGGACGCGGAGAGCTGCTGGTCCAGGCGCCCCATCAGGAAGCCGCGCAGAGCAAGGGAGGTGGTGACCCCGACGGCGAGACAGGCGAGGGCGAGCAGGACGACGAGTCCGGCGGTGAGCTGGCCGCGCAGACTCCTGAGTGGCAGGCGCCTCACGAGGCTTCCGGCTTGAGGACGTAGCCGACGCCGCGCACGGTGTGGATCATCGGGGTGCGGCCGGCGTCGATCTTCTTGCGCAGGTAGCTGATGTAGAGCTCGACGATGTGGGCGCGGCCTCCGAAGTCGTAGGCCCAGACCCGGTCCAGGATCTGGGCCTTGGACAGGACCCGGCGCGGGTTGCGCATGAGGAAGCGCAGGAGTTCGAACTCGGTCCGGGACAGCTCGACGTCGGCCCCGCCGCGCCGGACCTCGCGGGCCTCCTCGTCCATGGTGAGGTCTCCGACGGTGAGCCGGTTGGTGCCCGGTCCTGCGGTCATTCCGGCTCGCCGCAGCAGCCCCCGCAGCCGGGCGAGGACTTCCTCCAGGCTGTACGGCTTGGTGACGTAGTCGTCGCCTCCCGCGGTGATCCCGGCGATGCGGTCCTCGACCGCGTCACGGGCGGTCAGGAACAATACGCACACCTGGGGCATCTCCCTCCTGAGGGCACGCAGGACCTCCAGGCCGTCCCGGTCGGGCAGCATCCAGTCCAGGACCACCGCGTCGGGCCGGAAATCACGGGCCGACGCCAGCGCGGTCGCACCGTCGCCCGCGGTGCGCACCTGCCAGCCCTCGCCGGTCATGACCCCGGCGAGGACGTCGGTGACGTCGGGTTCGTCGTCGACGACGAGGATCCGTACGGGATCTCCGTCCGGGCGGTGCAGAAGCGGTGGCGTACGCGGCTCGTCCATGATTCCTTCAGCATCCCCCGGCGCAGGCCACGTCAGGGGTGAGGGGTGCCTCTGAGTTTTCTCTGAGTCGGAGCTGAGAGCGATCCGCCGCGCTGTTTCAGAAGGTACACAGAGGTTGGGCTGTGAGGCTGGCTACCCATCGCCGGAGCGTGCGTCATATCCGGAGGAGCCCCATGACCACCATGTTCAGTTCCACAACATACGCCCGCCGCGGGCTGCGCCACCGGCGCCCACGCCGCAGCCCTGTCCCGTTCCTGGTGCCGCTGGTGATCTGGGGTGGCGTCGCGGGGGTGCTGGCTCTGTGGTGGAGCGACACGGCCTCGGTGGTCGGCCCGGCGGCCTGGCTGACCGGCGCGGGACGTATCACCGGCCTCCTGGCCGGATACGCCTGCGCGGTACTGCTGGCGCTCATGGCCCGGATGCCACTTCTCGACCACACCATCGGCACCGACCGGCTCGCCCGCTGGCACGCCTGGGGGGGCCGCTGCACCGTCTCCCTCGCCCTCGCACACACCCTGCTGATCATCTGGGGCTACTCACTGACCTCCCACACGAACGTGGTCGGCCAGACGTCCACACTCGTCCTCCACTACCCCGACCTGCTCAAGGGCACGGCCGGATTCCTGCTGTTCGTGGCCACGGGGATCGTGTCCGCCCGAGCCGCCCGCCGCAGGATGAGTTACGAGACGTGGCACTACCTGCACTTCGCGACCTACCTGGCGGTCTTCCTCACCTTCGGCCACCAGCTGTCCAACGGAGCCGACTTCGTCGGCAACCACCTCGCGCAGGCGGCCTGGTACACGCTGTTCCTCGGCGTCGCGGCCCTGCTCGCCTGGTACCGCTTCGCCGTCCCCGTCCGGCGAGGGCTGCGCCACCGCCTGCGCGTGGCCGCGGTCCACCCCGAAGCACCGGGCGTGGTCTCCGTCCACCTCACCGGCCGGCACCTCGACGACCTCGGGGGCGAGCCGGGGCAGTTCCTGCGCTGGCGTTTCCTGACCCGCGGACTGTGGTGGACCGCGAACCCCTACTCCCTCTCCGCGCCCGCCCACCCCGGCCACCTGCGGATCACGGTGAAGACCGCCGGCGGGCACAGCGCCGCCCTCGCCCGCTTGAGGCCCGGCACCCGGGTGTGGGCCGAGGGTCCCTACGGTGCCTTCACCGCGAACCGCCGCACCGTCCCCAAGGTCCTGCTCCTGGCCGGCGGGGTCGGCATCACCCCCCTGCGTGCGCTCTTCGAGACGCTGCCGGGCCAGGTCACACTCGTCTACCGGGCCCGCCGCGCCGCCGACCTCGCCCTGCGCGGTGAACTCGACGCGATAGCCGCCCGCCGACGGGCCACCGTGCACTACATCGTCGACGAGCCGGCCGGATACTCCCGCTCCCTCACCGCTGGGGCCCTGAGCAACCTGGTCCCGGATCTGGCCGCGCACGACGTCTACCTCTGCGGCCCGCCCGGCATGACCGAGGCCGCGATCGGGGCCCTGCGCGAGGCCGGGGTACCGGGTCGGCGCATCCACCACGAGTCCTTCGCGTTCTGAGGAGAACCGCCATGCGCCGAGCCGTCCTCGCCACCACCGGGGTCAGCGCGCTGACCATCGCCCTGCTCGCTCTCAAACCCCACGAACTCCCCATGCCGGCCGGGGCGGCTCCCCGTTCCCCCACGACATCGCACACTCCGGCGGGCACGTCGCAGGGCACATCCGCCGGGACGGGCACGTTCACCGGGGATCCCATCGACACCCCATACGGAACCGTGCAGGTCGCCGCCACCCTCACCAAGGGAAAGATCACCGAGGTCAAGGTCCTCCGGGCTCCGGACCAGAACGGCCGCGACCGGCAGATCGCCTCCTACGCCCTGCCCCGCCTCACCCAGGAAGCACTGGGAGCCCAGAGCGCGCACATCGACGCCGTCTCCGGTGCCAGCTACACCAGCCAGGGTTACGTCCAGTCCCTCCAGAGCGCACTGGACCAGGCCCATGTCTGACACCGCGACCGGGCTGCGCCACGTCGAGCACGTCATGGGCACCGTCTTCTCCTTCGACATCCGCGACCGGCCCACCACAGCCATCCGCGACGCCCTCGCCGAGGCCGTGCGCCACCTCCACCAGGTCGATGCCGTGTTCTCCACCTACCGGCCCGACAGCCACATCAGCCGCCTCGACCGCGGCGAGATCCGGCTGGCCGACTGCCCGCCCGAAGTCCACGAAGTCCTGTCCCTGTGCGGACAGGCCGCCCACGCCAGCGACGGCTGGTTCAGCATCACCCCCGCGGGAAGCCTCGACCCCTCGGGGCTCGTCAAAGGCTGGGCCACCGAAGCGGTATCGCAGATCCTTTACGACGCGGGCGCGCACCACACGTGCGTCAACGGCGGAGGTGACCTGCAACTGCGCGGCCAGGCGGGGCCCGGCACCGCGTGGCGCATCGGCATCGCCCACCCGCTGCGCCCTCGTGAACTTGCCACCCTCATCACCGCCGGCCACGACCTGGCGGTCGCCACCTCCGGCACCGCCGAACGCGGCCATCACATCGTCGACCCGCACACCGGCGGACCTGCCGGCACGTTCGCCTCCCTCACCCTCGTCGGCCCCCGCCTGACGCTGACCGACACCTACGCCACCGCCGCGTTCGCACGCGGCCACGGGGCCCGGGCCTGGGTGGAAGCACTGGACGGCTACGAAGCACTCGCGGTTCTGCCCGACGGCCAGGAATGGCGAACTCCAGGATTCAGCCGCTATGGGTCATGAGGTGCCCCACGGCGTCATTCCGGCGCGCAGGGAACGGGCGCCTCCCCATCGCGCCGCGGCTGCGCCACCGAAACCGCCGCAGAAGCCCGACTCCTCCCTGCCCAGCATGCAACACCGCCTTCCGAAGGAGCCCTTTGTGGGACTCGACCTGATCAACGGCATCCCCGCACACGTCCTGCTCGTGCACGTCGTCGTGATCCTGGTACCTCTTACCGCCCTTGCCCTGATCCTGTGTGCCGCCTTCCCCTCCGTCATGCGCCGGTTCGGCCTCGCCCTGCCGGTCCTCGCGCTGGTGTCCCTGGTCAGCGTGCCGCTGACGACCGAAGCCGGCGAGTGGCTGGAACGGCACACAGACAGCGATCCCCTGGTCCGCAGGCACGCCGAACTCGGGGACGAACTGCTCCCCTGGGTCATCGGGCTCTTCCTGGTGTCCGCCGCTGTGTGGTGGTTCTACCGCCGCGCCGCCCACCGCATCCCCGGGGCGGAGGGATCCACCAGCACGGTGGGCACGCCGCTCCGCCTCGCCGCCGCTGTGCTGTCCCTCGTCATCGGCGTGGGTGCGTGCGTGCAGGTCTACCGAATCGGTGACTCAGGCGCCAAAGCCGCTTGGCACGACGCCTACTCCGCCACCGCCCGCCCCGGTCGCGGCTGACCGACGCTCGCCGTGACGCGCCCCGTCCAGGGGCTGCGCCCGTTGTCCTCCCCACGAGATCCGGCCCTTCTGCCCGCTGTGCGTCGAGCACGGCAGGCAGAAGGGCCGGGCCGTACTCGCCCCCGTCGGCGGGGTCAGCCGTTCGGCCGTCGTTTGCCGGGCTTGGTGGACCGGCCCTCCACGAGGGCCCGCCTGATCCGGGCGGCGGTCGCTCGCGCGTGCTCGGAGGTCGCCGTACGGTCGGCGACCGACGTGACGAAGCGGTGGGTGGGCCGCAGGCACCGGTCGCACGGCGTGTCCGTGGTGATCAGGTAGCCGTCCTCGCACTGCGGGTTCGTACAGCGGCTCGGACCCACGAGCGCCTCGGCGATCTCCTGGGGCGCCCAGCGGCGTCGCCCGTCCTCGTCCTTCTCGTGCAGGGCGTGCGACCAGCGGACGTTCCACCGGCGCTCCAGCCGCTCCAGGAGCTGGTCGGGGGTGCGCCTGGCCAGCTCCTGGTGGAGCAGGTCGTGGACGGTACGGGGGTGGCGGTGGCCGAGCGCCTGGACCAGCGGTTGCGGAAGGGCCTGGAGGATGTAGGCGACCGGGTCGCCGGCCGCCCGCTCGCGCCACTTCCGGCAGGTGCAGGGCCCCTCGGGGGGCAGGGCGCGCTGGCACCGGCCGCAGCGGCCGCGGCACTCCGCGCAGAGTCCGTCGTCGAGCCCGTCCAGGTGGGGCGCGGGCGCCCGTCCGCAGTCACGGCAGCAGGCGGCGCAGGGACCGCAGAGCCGCTCGTCGCCGAGCTTCGTCGTCCACTGCCGCTGCTGGCAGCGGCAGCACAGGGCGTTGTTGCAGTACTCGTGGTGGGCGGCTCCCGAGTGCCGTCCGGGGGGCGGGAATGACATTGCGGCGTTCTCCAGTACGTGGCGTGGAGCGGTCAGGTCCAAGCCATGTCGACGAAGCGCGCGCAGGGGCCCTGGGGACGACCGTATCGCCCCGTACGGGTCCCGCGTCGCGCATGCGTCCCGATCGGAGCCCCATTCTTCCGTACCGGGGCCGCGCGAAGGTCAGGGCCTCAGACCTCCGACCACGTTCGCGGTGGCGCTGATCCCCTCGTGGATGGTGGGGGCCATGCTCGTACCGGCGAGGAAGAACCCGAGCAGCGCGCAGACGATCGCGTGCGACACCTTGAGCCCGCCGTTGCGCAGGAAGATCACTGCGAGAATCAGCATGAGCAGTACCAGTGAGATCGAAATGGCCATGGCCAACCTCCTCCGCCGCGCCGCAATTGCGGCATTCGGCGGCCAGTGTGGCGCAGCGTGGGGGCCGTTCGGCGGACCGGCGTGTCCGCCGAACGGGTGTTCACGCACCGTGACCGGACGGGGCGGCCGGAGCCTGTCAGCCGCTCCGGCGGCCGGTGTCCCCTCGCCGACGGAGGAAGGATTCGAGCCCGTCCAGATCGTCGCTGTTGAGGTGGTCGACGTCGGCGGCGACGAGTTCCGTCCAGACCGCGTCACGCTCAGGCCCCCGGACGTCCGGGGTGCCCCAGAAGCGCACCCGCTGACCGGCGGCGTGGGCTGTCGTGACGAATGTGCGAAGCCTGTCACGCTCGGCGGCGGGGAAGGGTCCCGTCCCCAGCCAGGTGAAGCTCTGGGTCCAGTTGCCGCTGATCAGCGGGACGAAGGAGGCGGGAGCCGGGCCACCGAGATCCTCAGGCCTGCCGTCGTAGAAGGCGTAGCGGGTGGTCTGCGCCTCCATGGGGACACGGGCTGCGCGGTCGCCCGAGATGACGGGGGTGACGGCCCCCGTCCGGACCTGCCCGTGGACGGAGTGGCTGAGGATGTGCCGGTAACGCCGGAGCACGCGGTCGAGCGCCAGGTAGGTCGCCGCGCCATCGGTCTTGATGTCGATCAGCAGCTGCAACGGGTCACGGTGCCCGGCGTGGACGGATCCGTGGTTGGCGCGCACCCGGGCCGCCAGGGGGTCGAGGTAGAGGCCGGTCAGGGTGCGCGCGGGGTCGAGGCTCCCGGCTTCGTGGGCGACGAGCAGCTCGCCGTCGACGAGGAAGATGTCCGCCTCGACGCTGGTGAATCCGTGCGCGAGCGCGTCGTGGAGCGGCCGCGGATGCAGGTAGTCGTTGTGGGCGTGGGCCCGGGCGAGCGGGCGGGGGCCGCGGGGCCGGGCCTGCGCCGCGGGAGCCGCGGCTGCTGTCTGGGCGGGGATGAACACGCCGGCGGCCGTGGTGGCTAGAGCGGTGGTGACGACGCTGCGACGAGTCAGGTGTGCCATGGGAGGTCTCCCTCGAGCGGTCGGGCGGGGGAACGCGACGAGTATGGCCGCGCGGGCGTTCCGCGGGCAGGTACCTGCCAAGTGTTGGACGGGCCGTCGTCCGCCCGTCGGCTGCGATGCGCCTGCCGGTTCCCCGCGCCCGTACCGGTCACGACCGGGCGGGAAGACGCATGGCCACGTCATCCCGCCGGTCGCGCCTACGGTGCCTCGAGCTCAACCAGTTCGGCGACGGCGTCACGGTGCCGTCCGGCGGAGCCGTACGCGATCGAGTCGGCCTTGGCCCGCTTCAGATACAGGTGCGCGGGGTGCTCCCACGTCATCCCGATCCCGCCGTGCAGCTGCACGCACTCCTCGGCGGCGTGCACGGCGACCGTCGAGCAGTACGCCTGCGCCACGGCCACGGCGAGCGGGGCGTCGGGGCTTCCGGCTGCCAGCGCGTCGGCGGCGTTGCGCGCGGCGGCGCGCGCGGAGACGACCTCCAGCCAGAGCTGGGCCATCCGGTGCTTGAGCGACTGGAACGAGCCGACCGGCCTGTTGAACTGGTGGCGCTCCCGGGTGTACCGGACCGTCTCGGTCAAGCACCATTCCGCAACGCCGAGCTGCTCGGACGCGAGCAGGCCGGCGCCTGCCAGCAGACCCCTCGTCACGGCCGCGGCGGCGGGCCCCGCCTCCGCGAGGCGTGTGCCGGTGGCGCCGCTCAGCGTGACCGCGGCGAGCGGTCGGGTCAGGTCGAGGGCGACGAGCGGCTGGACGCCGACGCCGTCGCCCCCGGTCTCCACCGCGTACAACCCCTCGCCGGTGGGCACCAGCAGTACGTCGGCGGCCACCGCGTCGGCCACACCGGTCACGGTCCGGTCGAGCGTGCCCGTCAGCGCCCGGGCGCTGTCGGCCGGTGCCGTGGCGAACGGCAGCGCGAGGACGGCGACCTTGCGCCCCGCCGCGAGGCCGGCGAGAAGCTCGCCGGCCGGCCCGTCGTCGGTGACGAGCGCGAGGAGCACTTCGGTGGCGACCACGGAGCTGGTCAGATAGGGGGCCGGGGCGACACTCCGGCCGAGCTCCTCGATGACCACGGCAGCCTCGCGATGGCTCGCGCCCTGCCCGCCGAGCTTCTCGGGCACCAGCAGTCCCGCGGCCCCGATCCCGGAGGCAAGGGAATCCCACAGCCGCTGGTCGTACGGCGTGTCGGACTCGATCGACGCGAGCACCTTCGGCGCGTCGGCCCGGTCCGCGAGCAGCGAGCGGACCGCCGACCGCAGGTCCTCCTCCGCCTCCGAGTAGAGCAGGTCCGGCGCGTGGGCTTCGGTCTGTGCGGTCATCGGGCGAGGTCCTTCCAGGCTGCGTCCTTGTCGTTGCGCGGCTCGACGGGGAGACCGAGCACGCGTTCGGCGACGATGTTGAGCAGGACCTCGCTCGTACCGCCTTCGATGGAGTTCCCCTTCGACCGCAGATAGCGGTATCCGGCGTCGCGTCCGGTGAAGTCGACGAGCTCGGGGCGCCGCAGGGTCCAGTCGCTGTACAACAGACCCTCATCACCCAGGAGTTCGACCTCCAGCCCGCTGATCTCCTGGTTCAGCCGGGCGAACGCGAGCTTCATGCCCGAGCCCTCGGGGCCGGGCTGACCGGCGACGAGCTGCTGGCGCAGCCGCTCACCGGTGAGCCTGGCCACCTCCGCCTCGACCCACAGGGTGAGCAGCCGCCGGTGGAGGTCGTGGGTGCGCAGCGCGGGCTGTTCGCGCCAGGTCTTGGCGACGGTGCCGATCATGCCGCCTTCGCGGGGGATACGGGCTCCGCCGATCGAGACGCGCTCGTTCATCAGGGTGGTCTGCGCGACCTTCCAGCCGTCGCCGACCGGGCCGAGCCGCCTGCTGTCCGGGATGCGTACGCCGGTGAGGAAGACCTCGTTGAATTCGGCCTCGCCGGTGATCTGGCGCAGGGGACGCACCTCGACACCCGGGTCGGTCATGTCGCAGATGAAATAGCTGATCCCCCGGTGCTTCGGGACGTCGGGGTCGGTGCGGGCGATCAGGATCGCCCAGCGGGCGACGTGGGCACTGGAGGTCCAGACCTTCTGCCCGTCGACCACCCAGTCCCCCGACCCGTCCTCGTCGCGGACGGCCCGGGTCGCGAGCGCGGCCAGGTCGGAACCCGCGCCGGGCTCGCTGAAGAGCTGGCACCACACCTCCTCGCCGACCCACAGCGGGCGCAGGAAGCGCTTCTTCTGCTCGTCGGTGCCGAAACCGAGGATCGTCGGGGCGGCCATGCCGAGTCCGATGCCGATGCGCCGCGGATCGTTGTCGGGGGCCCCGGCGGCGGCGAGTTCGGCGTCGACGACGGGCTGCAGAGAGCGCGGCGCGTCGAGCCCGCCGAGGCCCACGGGGTAGTGCACCCATGCGAGGCCGGCGTCGAAGCGCGCCTCGAGGAACGCGGTGCGGCCGGTGGTGGCCGGCGGGTGGGCCGCCAGCAGTTCCCGGGCGAGCCGGCGGACCTGTTGCGCGTCGATGGTGGCGCTCATCGGGCCCCTCCTGCCGGCATGACGACGATGCGACCGGTGCTGGTGCCGTCCGCGACCCGCTGGACGGCCCGCGCCGCGTCGGCCATGGGGACGCGTTCACTGATGAGCGGCTTGACGGCGCCCTGTTCGGCGAGTTTGGTGAGTTCGTCGTGGCAGGCGCGGACAGCGGCGGGGTCCTTGGTGTTGTACAGACCCCAGTGGAGGCCCATGATCGAGTAGTTCTTCACCAGGGCGTGGTTGAGCCCGGGTGCGGGGATCGAGCCGCTCGCGAAGCCGACGACCACGACCCGGCCCTCGAAGGCGACGCACTTGACGGACTTGGCGTAGGCCTCTCCGCCGACGGGGTCGTAGACCACGTCCGCGCCGCGTCCTCCCGTGGCCTCCTTCACGGCAGCGACGATGTCCTCGCTCCTGCGGTCGATGACCAGGTCGCAGCCCAGTTCGCGGGCGATCGCGGCCTTCTCGGGTCCGCCGGCCACGCCGATGACGGTGGCTCCGGCCGCTTTGCCCAGCTGGACGGCCGCACTGCCGACGCCGCCGGCCGCCGCGTGCACCAGCAGCGTCTCGCCGGCCTGTAGGTGTGCGCGCCGGTGCAGTCCGAACCAGCCGGTCTGGTATCCGATGTGCAGGGCGGCCGCCTCGGCGTCGTCGAGGGCCTCGGGTGACGGCAGCAGGGCCGCCTCGTCCGCGACGACGTAGTCGGCGAAGCCTCCCCGCGGAAGGGCGGGGGTGGCGAGCACCCGGCGGCCGTCCTCGGTCGTACCGCAGACCTCCACGCCAGGGGTGAAGGGGAGTGGGGGCCGCACCTGGTACTGACCCCGGCACAGGAGCGCGTCGGGGAAGTTGATGTTCGCCGCGCGCACCTCGATCAGCGCCTGACCGTCGCCGGGCACGGGCCGGTCCGTCTCCTCGAGCTCCATCACCTCGCTCGGCTCGCCGTTCCGGTGCACTCGCCATGCCTGCATGAGGGGCCTCCACAACACTGTCGGCATTACCACTGCTCCGGCGCATACTAAGCGGTCGCTTGTCCGTCTGGGAACACCCTCGCGCACACCGGGACGGCCCGCGTCACGGCCGTTTCGGCTTGGCACGCACGTGCATCCGCTCCCCCTGCGGCCCGAAGAGACTGAGGAACTCGACCGGCTCGTCGCCCGCGGGGCCGAACCAGTGCGGCAGCCGCGTGTCGAATTCGGCGGCCTCGCCCGGCACCAGGACGAGGTCGTGTTCGGCGAGCTTGAGCCGCAGCCGCCCGTTGAGCACGTACAGCCACTCGTAGCCCTCGTGGGTCCGCTGCTCGGGCACGTCGTGGCAGGGAGCCTCCTGGATCACCTTGTACGCCTGGAGGCCCCCCGGTCTGCCGGTGAGTGGCAGGGAGGTCTTCGTACCCTGGACGATCGGTTTCGCCCGGACCCTCGGATCACCGACCGGCGGGGCCCCCACGAGGTCGTCGAGCGGCACCTCGTGGGCCCTCGCGATCGGGAGCAGCAGTTCGAGACTGGGCCGCCGGCCGCCGGATTCGAGGCGGGACAGGGTGGAGACGGAGATACCCGTCGCCTCGGACAGTGCCGCGAGCGTCACCCCGCGATCCTTGCGCAGCCGCCGCAGCCGGGGTCCGACGCCGGTGAGCACGGCGTCCAGTTCGGGGTCTTCCTGACTCTGTTCCTTCATGCGTCCATTGCAGAATCGGCAAACGCATGTGTCAAACAGGTGCGTCGGGCCGCTCCACGGAAAGCGCGCGGTACGCGTACGGGCCGGCCCCCAACACACCCGTGAAGCGGTCCCGGAAGCCGTCGGTACCGGGGGGCGGGCTGCTCGCCTCGCGCCGGCACGAGCGACCTGCGGCCACGGCGGAGGGTCCGCGGGCGCGGCTCAGCGGCTGAAGACCTCGAACGCGACGGCGGGGCGGCCGCCGAAGCGCTCGGCAGCGGCCTCGGTGGTGCCGGCGAGGAACCTGCGGCAGTACGCCTCCGGGGCCTCGTCGGTCAGCACCTCGATGTAGGTGCGGTGGGCGAGCAGCGACCGGACAGCGCGCTCGAACCCCGGGGTGGCGTCGACCGCGTGGGTGGGCCGGTCGGTACCCGCCACGGCGACCCAGCGCACGCCGTCCCACGGTTCGAGTCCCCGCTCCCGGAGTTCGGGGAAGATCCAGCGGTTGCCGGCGTCACCGGCGGCGTCCAGGGTGGCGCGGCCGACCGCGCGGTGGTCGGGGGTGTTCCACGCCACGCCGCCCCAGGTGTCGCGGTGGTTGAGCGTGATGAGCAGTTCGGGCCGGTACCGGCGGACGGCCGCCGCGATGTCGCGGCGCAGAGCCGTGCCGTACTCGATGACGCCGTCCCGGTGGTCCAGGAATTCCACGCCGGTGACACCCACGGCCGCGGCGCTCGCCCGCTGCTCCCGCTCGCGCAACGGCGCACACTCCTCGGGAGCGATCGTGTCGATCCCGGCCTCACCGCGGCTCGCCAGGAGGTACGTGATCTCCCGGCCTCCGTCGGTCCAGCCGGCCACGGCGGCGGCGCAGCCGTACTCCAGGTCGTCGGGGTGGGCGACCACCGCCAGCGCCCGCTGCCAGTCCGCGGGCATGGGTTCCAGCTGCTGCTGTGTCATGCCGGGAAGGCTATCCGGGAAGCGATCACGGATCCGCGCATTCCGGAGGCGGTTCGGGGCAGGGGCCCTGGAGTCGCCCCGGTCGGACGCGCCCCGCACCGAACCGCACCGAGCCGGGAACCGAATACCCCTAGGGGTATTATTGGCGTCCGGAGAACCGGGACGAGCAGGAACCCGGCCGCTCCGGCGACCGAAAGGAGATCCGCCCGTGATCAGCCCCGCATCCCTCTCCCCCGCCCAGGCCGCGGCCCGTCTGGAGGAGTTCACCGTCATCGATGTCAGGGCCCCCGGGGAGTACGCCTCGGGACACGTGCCGGGCGCACTGAACATCCCGCTCGACCGGCTCGCAGAGGCGCTGCCCGCCCTGAAGTCGGCCTCGGCCCGCGGCTCCCTGCTGGTGGTGTGCGCCTCCGGGGTGCGCTCGGTCCGCGCCTGCGAGATCCTCGCCGACGCCGACATCGCGGCCGCCACCCTGACCGGCGGCACCTCGGCCTGGGAGGGCGACGGGCGCGGTCTCGACCGTCCCGCGGGAGCACGGACCACGTGGCCGATGGAGCGCCAGGTGCGGCTCGCCGCCGGTTCGCTGGTGGTGGCGGGCCTGCTGGCCGGCCGACGCTTCCCCGCGGCGCGCTGGCTGTCGGCCGGGGTCGGCGCCGGTCTCGTCTATTCCGCGGCGAGCAACACCTGCGGCATGGCGGCGGTCCTCGGGAAGCTCCCGTACAACCGCGCGCCGCAGGCGGAGGCCGGCCTGGTCGCGACCCTGGACGCACTCCAGGGCTGAGCCCGGACGGCGCCGGGGCCTCGCGGGCCCCGGGCCGGAGGCCCTAACGGTCGCTCTCGCCCCTCGCGAGCGCGAGCAGCCGGTCGAGCACACGCGGCCCGCCCGCCCGCACCCCGTCGTGCTCGAACTCACTGGTCACCCATGTGCGCAGCCCGCGGATCGAGGCAGCCGTGCGCAGCGCGTGCTCCGTGTCGACGTACATGTCGTCGTGGTAGACGGCGGCGGCCACCGGCACCTCGTTGGCCGCGAGCCGCTCGGTGTCGTACAGGACGGGCCAGTCGGTGCGGGCCGCCAGCAGTTCGGCCGTCTCGCGCAGCGGACGCAGTGCGGGATCGACGTCGAAGTGCCAGGGGTGGATGCTCTCTCCGGTGAACAGCACCGGTCCGTCGCCCGCGAGGGCGGTGCCGGCGTCGAACTGCGGGAACTCGGCGCGGACACGTTCGGCCGCCCAGCCGGTGGGCCGCGGGCCCTGTCCGTAGATCGACTCGTGCATGAGGGCGTACAGCGGGTGCCCGGCGAACGACGTGGCGGTGCGCATGGCCTCCTGGAAGGCGTCGGAGAGCTCGCGCCCGTGGGTGCCGTCGACGAAGGCGTTCTCCAGGAGGTAGTGCAGCTGATGACTGCCGGTGCCGCCGCCGAGCATGATGCCCAGCGACTGGAAGCCTTCGGGAGTCAGCCGGTGGCCCGCGCTGTCGGGGCGGTGCTCCGCGAGGTGCGCGGCGACGGCACGGGCGCGTGCGACGTCCTGCGGGTAACGGGCGTAGTGCGCCGCGACCTTGCGCTCGATGCGCGGGTACGCGGCCCGGTAGACGTCGTCGGCGTGTGCGTCCAGCGACGGCAGTCCGCCGGTGATCAGGACGGTGTCGAGCCCTTCCGGGGCGGCTGACAGGTAGTGCACGGCGCAGAACCCGCCGTAGGACTGCCCGAGGACCGTCCAGGGGGCCCCGCCCGTGAGCTGAGGCCGGATCAGCTCGCAGTCGCGGACGATGCTGTCGGCGCGGAAGTGCGCGAGGTGGGCGGCCTGTTCGCGCGGGCCGCCGCGCGAGGGGAGGGTCTGCCGGGTCGCCGGGGTGGAGAGACCCGTCCCCCGCTGGTCCAGGAGCAGCACACGGAACTCCCGTACCGCCCGGCCCAGCCATGCCTCGTCACCGACGAAGCGGCGGGCACCGAACCCCGGGCCGCCCTCCAGGTAGACCAGCCAGGGCAGGTCCTCGCCCGACTTCCCGGAGGCGACGGCCTCGCGGGCGAAGAGCTCGATCGCCTCACCGCCCGGATCGTCGTGGTCGAGGGGAACCGTGAACCGGCGGTCCGTGAGGACGAGGCCGGGCTGGCGATAGCTGTTCAAGGGGACTCCTGTATCGGGTTGTTCCCGGACAGTTCAGCACATCGCCGCGACCCGGCCGGGAGCGGGCCGCGCGAGCTCCGCCGGGACGGATCCGGGCGGGTGGCCGGGGCATCGCCGGGGTCGGTCCGGGATGACCGGCGGCCGGGGTGGCCGGCGCGGTGAACCCGGTCGCGTCCGGGCGGCGGGCGCCGGACGGGCCCGGAACACGAATGGGCGGCGTTTGCCATTAACCCGCGTGCGCAACTATTGTCGACGCCTGCAACCGCCGCACGCGGAGCGGTTTGTCCCAGAGCTACGAGAGGTCCCCTCATGCCCACGGTCCCCACCGTCACCCTCAACAACGGCGTCACGATTCCGCAGCTCGGCTTCGGCGTCTTCCAGGTGCCCGACGACGAGACCACCGCGGCGGTCACCACCGCACTGGAGGCGGGCTACCGCTCCATCGACACGGCCACCGTCTACGGCAACGAGGCGGGCGTGGGCCGGGCACTGGCCGAGTCCGGACTCCCCCGGGAGGAGCTGTTCGTCACGACGAAACTCTGGAACGCGGACCAGGGCTACGACGCCACACTCGCTGCCTTCGACGCGTCGCTGGCCGAGCTCGGCCTCGACCACGTGGACCTCTACCTCATCCACTGGCCGACGCCCGCCCGCGACCTCTACACCGACACCTGGCGCGCCCTGGAGAAGCTGTACGCAGACGGCCGGATACGGGCCGCGGGCGTCTCCAACTTCCAGCCCGCGCACCTGAACCGCCTGCGCGAGCAGAGTTCACTCGCGCCCGCCGTCAACCAGGTCGAGCTGCACCCCGGCCTCCAGCAGAGCGAACTCCGCGCCGTGCACGCCGAGGCCGGCATCGCCACCGAGGCGTGGAGCCCGCTGGCCCAAGGGGCGCTGCTCGACGACGAGGTGATCACCTCGCTCGCGGAGCGCCACGGGAGGACACCCGCACAGGTCGTCCTGCGCTGGCACCTCCAGCTCGGGAACATCGTGATCCCCAAGTCGGTCACACCCGCGCGGATCCGGCAGAACATCGACGTGTTCGACTTCGAACTCTCAGCCGCCGACATGAACGCCGTCGCCGGCCTGGACCGTGGCATGCGGACCGGCCCCGACCCGGACGTCGTCAACTGACCCCGCACAGCGGCCCGTCCACCTGCCGGGCACACGACGGGCCCGGACCCGCCTCCGCGCCGGTCGGCATCGGCGGCGGCACGCCTGTGACCAGTCAGCCGGCCCGCCGGTAGCTCCCGCCGTCCCTGGTCCGTTCCAGCAGCCCGGCCACTACGAGAAAGCGGCGCAGGGCGGGGCAGTCCTCGTGCACGGTGAGCAGCGCCTCGTTGACCTCACGCTCGCTGTAGACGCGGTCGGGCTCGAACAGCGTCTGCGCGAGGTGCGCCAGCAACTGATCACGCCGCGCGGTCCTACGGGGGATCGCCGTGAGGCGGCCCCCCGAGAAGAGGGAGGACACCTGGTGCGAACTGCGGGATTCCGTATCGGGCATCCCGGGAGCCTCGCAGGCGCGAGCGAGTGGGGCAACGCGATTTCCTCGCGGCGAGGGCGCGGGCCCCTCACCCGTGGGCGCGAGGCCCGGGCACGCGGGACGGAGCGCCGCCGTCCGAGAGCGCGGGGCAGAGGGCGGAGCCCCGGACCGGCCGGCCCCGCGTTCACGGGGTACCGGCCGATCCGCCTGCGGCTCCCGCCCGGTCGTGTCAGCCCTGATCCGCCGGAGTGAGGACGAAGACCGGGATCTCGCGGTCGGTCTTCCTCTGGTACTCGGCGTAGTCGGGGAATGCCTCGACGGCCCGGCCCCACCACAGCGCCTTCTCGTCCCCCGACACCTCGCGGGCCACCATGTCCTGCTGGACGGTGCCGTCCCTCAGCTCGACCTTCGGGTCGGCGAGGATGTTGTAGTACCAGACGGGGTGCTTGGGGGCGCCGCCGAGGGAGGCGACGACGGCGTACCGTCCGTCGTGCTCGACCCGCATGAGCGGCGACTTGCGGACCTTGCCGCTCTTGGCGCCTCGCGTCGTGAGGAGAATGACGGGCATACCCCGCAGGGTGGTGCCCTGCGTCCCGCCGGAGCTCTCGATGAGCTCGACCTGCTCACGAACCCATGCGGTCGGGCTCGGCTCGTACTCACCCTCGATCGGCATGGCACCTGTCCTCTCGTCGGAGTGCTGCGTCGTGCTCCCATCATGTCTCCGCCCGCGACCGGCGGCACGCAGGGACACCGGCCATGCGGCCCCGCACCGCCTTTCGTCTCAGCCTCTGGAACCACATGAGACGACCCGAGCGGAATCTGCTCACAGAAATGAGTCCGGTTCACGCGTGTACGTCCTTTTATTTCCTTAAAATACTCATGCCCCGCTCCAGGAGGGCTGGAGAACAGGGCATACCGTGGTGAGCAGCGGAGTAAGTCAACCCTTACCCCGCTCCCCTCTGCCCGCGACCGCCGCCCAAAGGAACAACACTCCATGACACGCCCCGTCCGCGTCGCCATCGTCGGAGCCGGTCCCGCCGGAATCTACGCAGCGGACGCGCTTCTCAAGTCCGAGGTCGCCCAGGAGCCGGGCGTATCGATCGACCTCTTCGAACGCATGCCCGCCCCCTTCGGCCTGATCCGGTACGGAGTGGCTCCCGACCACCCGAGGATCAAGGGCATCGTCAAGGCGCTGCACCAGGTCCTGGACAAGCCGCAGCTGCGGCTGTTCGGCAATGTCGACTACCCCGACGACATCGGTCTGGACGACCTGCGGTCCTTCTACGATGCCGTGATCTTCTCCACCGGCGCCGACGCCGACCGCGCGCTCGACATACCGGGCATCGAGCTCGGTGGGTCCTACGGCGCCGCCGACTTCGTCGCCTGGTACGACGGCCACCCGGAGGTTCCGCGTACCTGGCCACTGGAGGCCGAGAAGGTCGCCGTGCTCGGCGTCGGCAACGTCGCCCTGGACGTCGCGCGCATCCTCGCGAAGACGGCTGACGAGCTCCTGCCGACCGAGATTCCCGCCAACGTGTACGACGGCCTCAAGGCGAACAGGGCCCTGGAGGTGCACGTCTTCGGACGACGCGGACCGGCCCAGGCGAAGTTCAGCCCGATGGAGCTCCGCGAGCTGGACCACTCTCCGAACATCGAGGTCATCGTCAACCCCGAGGACATCGACTACGACGACGGCTCGATCGCCACGCGCCGGGAGAACAAGCAGGCCAACATGGTGGCCTCCACCCTGGAGAACTGGGCGATCCGGGACGTCGGCGACCGCCCCCACAAGCTGTTCCTGCACTTCTTCGAGTCCCCCGTCGAGGTCCTCGGCGAGGACGGCAGTGTCGTCGGCCTGCGTACCGAGCGCACCGAGCTCGACGGCACGGGCAACGTCAAGGGCACCGGCCGCTTCACCGACTGGGACGTGCAGAGCGTCTACCGCGCGGTGGGCTACTACTCGGAGGAGCTCCCGAAGCTGCCCTTCGACGTGGTGTCCGGCACCGTCCCGCACGCCGCCGGACGCGTGCTGGCCGGCGGCGAACCGATGTCCTCGGTGTACGTGACCGGCTGGATCAAGCGCGGCCCGATCGGCCTCATCGGACACACCAAGGGTGACGCCAACGAGACGGTGGCCTGCCTGCTGGAGGACCACGCCGCCGGCCGCCTGCCCGCCCCCGGCCGGCCCGAAGCCGACGCGGTCGTGGACTTCCTGGAGCAGCGCGGCGTGCGCTACACCACCAAGGAAGGCTGGCACCGCCTCGACGCCCACGAGCAGGCGCTCGGCGCCGAGCAGGGCCGTGAGCGCGTCAAGGTGGTCGAGCGCGCGGCCATGCTGGACGCCTCGGGAGCCTGACCGACCGCTCGACGGCCCGCGCCCCCGGACTCCGACACGGAGTTCCGGGGGCGCGGGCCGTCGGCTTCCCGGCCGCGCGCGACAGCCCTGTGACTCCTCTGAGCTCGTGGTGGACGGCCCGCCCAGGGCCCGCCCAGGACTTCACGGACTCGTGAGGACGACGAGTTGGCGGGTCGCCCGGGTCATGGCGACATAACGGTCGACCGCCCCCTCGGTTCCCTCGCCGAACGCCTCCGGGTCGATGAGTACGACCAGGTCGAACTCGAGTCCCTTCGACAGTTCCGGAGTCAGCGACCGCACGCGGGGCGTCGGCCGGAACGTGGGATCACCGATGACACAGGCGGTGCCTTCGGCGTTGCCGGTCAGCCAGGTGCCGAGGACCGCGCCCAGATCGGCGACCGCTCCGTGGACGACCGGGAGCCCGCCGCTGCGGACCGAAGTCGGCACATTGGCGTCCGGGAGGACGGCCCGGACGACCGGCTCGGCCTCCCGCATGATCTCCTGCGGAGTCCGGTAGTTGATGCTCAGCGAGGCCATGGTGATCCGGTCGAGCCCGATCCGTCCGAGCCGGTCCTGCCACGACTCCGTGAACCCGCGTCTGGCCTGGGCGCGGTCACCGACGACGGTGAAGCTCCTGGAGGGGCACCGCAGCAGCAGCATCTGCCATTCGGCGTCGGTCAGTTCCTGTGCCTCGTCGACGACGATGTGCGCGAAAGGGCCCGCGAGCGGGTCGGACTCGGCACCGTGCGGGGCGGTCGGGTCGACGAGCGTGTCCTTCATGTCCTGCCCGTTCAGCATCGTCACCAGCCCTTCACCGTCGTCGTCCGCTTCGAGCAGGGCGTCGACGACCTGGGCCATCCGCTCCCGCTCGGCGGCCAGGGCCGCCCTGTGCAGTACGGCGCGCCGGGACGCCGCCGGGTCACCGAGCCTCTGCCGTGCGGCGTCGAGAAGCGGCAGGTCGGGCACCGTCCAGGCCTGGGCGTCCGCCCTCTGCAACCGCCGCACCTCGTCCGGGGCGAGCCAAGGAGCGCACGTACGCAGGTAGGCGGGCACCGACCACAGGTCACCGACCAGCTCGGCGGCGTCGAGCAGCGGCCACGCGCGGTCGAAGGCGGCGGTCAGCTCCCTGTTCCGCTCCAGCGACCTCCGCAGCTGTTCCGCGGGCGCATCGCCCGCGTGCTTGTCCACGAGGATCGTGACGAGTTCCTCCCAGACATGGTCGCGTGCCTCGTTGTGCGGTGTGCCCGGCCCCGCCGCCTCGAACGCCAGCGCCCAGTCGTCCGCGCTCAGCCGGATGTCCGACCAGTGCGTCTCGACCACCATCCCCTCGGACGGCGCCTCCTCGTAGAACCTGACGGCCGCCTCGACCGCGCGCACGAGGTCCGCTGAGGACTTCAGCCGGGCCACCTCGGGATCGGGCTCACCCGCCGCCGCGGCTCCCTCGGGGACGAGATCCCGGAGGGTGCAGGTCCGCACGCCCTCCTCCCCGAGGCTGGGCAGGACATCTGCCACGTATCCCAGATAGGGCTGGTGCGGACCGACGAACAGTACGCCGCCCCTGCGGTGGCCGAGGCGCGGATCGGCGTAGAGGAGGTAGGCCGAGCGGTGCAGGGCGACGACCGTCTTCCCGGTGCCCGGACCGCCGTCGACGACGAGCGCGCCACGGGACCCCGCACGGATGATGGCGTCCTGGTCGGCCTGGATGGTCCCGAGCACATCCCGCATCCGCGCCGACCTGGTTCCGGCCAGGCCGGCGATGAAGGCGGACTGGTCGTCGAGCGCCGCGTGCCCGCTGAGGCCGTCCGGTGTGAACACCTCGTCCCAGTAGTCGCTGATGCGTCCGCCGCTCCACCGGTAACGGCGACGGCTCGACAGGCCCATCGGGTTGGCGTGGGTGGCTCCGAAGAACGGCTCGGCCGCCGGTGAGCGCCAGTCGACGAGCAGCCGACGTCCCGCGCTGTCCTTGAGGCCGAGGCGTCCGACGTACACGGGGCCGGACCCGTCCGCACCGGCCATGTGACCGAGGCAGAGGTCGAGGCCGAACCGCCGCAGTGCGCGCAGGCGGCCGGTGAGCCGGTGGATCTCGGCGTCCCGGTCCATCGCCTGCCGACCCGCACCGCCCGGCGCCCTCCGCTCGGCGGCGAGACGGTCGGACAACTCGTCGATCGTCTGCTCCAGACACTCCGCGATGGCTGCGAAGTGCTGTTCGTCGCCGGCGATCAGTGACGGGACGGCCTTCTGGGCAAGGCGCTCGGGGAGCTCGAACGCACTGGTGGTCACGGGGTCCGACGAAAAACGCATTCAACGCACCTATTTCCGCAGGTTTCCGGGCTTCGGCCGATGATTCTGCGGCAGGGAGGGGGCCTTGCCGCAAGGCCCCCTGTGCGCTATAAGTTGAGAGTGGAAAGAGGTGGGTTCTCGCTCTTTCCGCCCCCGCCCCCCTCCGCTCCGGTCGGACGGCTCTGCGGATGCGACGTGTTCGACGTCGACGTGCACCTGCCGCAAGCGGAACGCAGCCGTCTGGAACCCGTAGACTCGTCGGATGGCGAAGTACTTCGATGTGCACCCCGAGAATCCCCAGCGCCGCACCATCAGCAACGTGGCCGACAGCATCCGCTCCGGCGCCCTCGTCGCGTATCCGACCGACTCCTGTTACGCCCTGGGATGTCAGCTCGGCAGCCGGGACGGGATCGGCCGCATCCGGTCGATCCGCAACCTCGACGACCGGCACCACTTCACCCTCGTGTGCCAGAACTTCGCACAGCTGGGGCAGTTCGTCCAGGTGGACAACGACGTCTTCCGCTCCATCAAGGCGGCGACACCCGGTAGTTACACCTTCATCCTGCCGGCGACCAAAGAGGTGCCCCGGCAACTGCTGCACCCCAAGAAGAAGACCGTCGGTGTCCGGATCCCCGATCACGCCGTCACGCAGGCGCTCCTCGCCGAGCTCGGCGAGCCACTGCTGTCCAGCACCCTGCTCCTGCCCGACGAGAAGGAACCGCTGACGCAGGGCTGGGAGATCAAGGAACGCCTCGACCACGTCGTGGACGTCGTGCTCGACTCCGGCGACTGCGGTACGGAGCCCACCACCGTCATCGACTTCTCCTCCGGCGAACTGGAGATCGTGCGCCGCGGGGCCGGTGACCTCTCCCGCTTCGAGTAGCTCCGTCACGGTCACTCCGCGTTTCCGGCAGCCGCCGAGATGCGCGCACCCCCGGGTGCCTGGTTCGGTGGAGGTGTTCCGCCCGCACACCGCCAGGGAGTGATCATGAGTGAGTCGGACGACCTTCGGGGCCGTGCACGGAAGATGCACGACAAGGCGAAGGAACTCGAGAACGCGGCCGAACAGGCCACGGACGCCGGAGAGCGTCAGCGCCTGCAGGAGAAGGCGCGGCGTCTCGAATCGCAGAGTGAGCAGATCAGCGACATGGCCAGTGGGGACATCTATCCCATCGAGTAGGACGCCGTGCCGTCCTGCCGTCGCATCGCCGCGCGGTCGACGAGGCCTTCCGGTTGCCGGCGGTGGCACACCGTGCTACTACCGGAGTGAGGTGACATGCGGTGGATACGCGGAGGGCGGGGCACGGGCTTCCCCTCCCCCGCCCCGCTCTCCGCCCGCGCTCCGCGAAGGGGGCCCGGTGACCTACATGAGATGGCAGGCGTTCCTGGAGGCCGTCCAGGAACGCGGGGAGTACGCGTCGGCACTGGAGGCGGAGCGGGCCTCACGTGTGGTGCTGGCACTCCTGGGCGCACACATCGTCGGTGAGGAACGCAACGAACTGGCCGCGAAGCTGCCCGAGACCTTCGCGCTCATCCTCCTGAACCCGTTGCAGGCCGCCGAACCCCTCAGTTCCGAGCGGTTCGTGCGCGCGGCCGCCGCCTGGATCGACGGGGCCACCGAGCAAACGGCGGCGTGGGACACGAGCGCGGTCCTCAGCGTGGCGGCGGACGCCGCGGGCGACGAGCTTCTGGAGCGCCTGCTGCTCCAACTCCCCCCGGGCTACGACCTCCTGTTCGGCCACCCCAGCAGCAGGTAAGCGTCGGGACACGGCCGGCGCACGCGGCGGCTACCCGGCCCGCAGACCCGCCAGCCGGGCCAGTCGGCGCATCGAGTCCTTCAGGGCTTCACGGTCGTACGTGCTCGTGGTGACCAGCAGTTCGTCTGCGCCCGTCTCCTCGATGACGCGCTCCAGGCCGGCCGACACCGTCTCCTGTGTGCCCGCCAGGTGACCGCGCAGGCCCTCCTCGAACAACCCGCGCTCCTTCTCCGTCATGGCCAGTGCTTCGATCCGCCCGGCCGGCAGCAGCGGAGGGAACGACCCCCTGGTCCGCGCCACAGCCATGGACCAGGCCTCCGGCACCAGCAGCCGTCCGGCCTCCTCGCCGGTCCCCGCGACGGCGACGGTGCCCGACACGATCACGTACGGCTCGGGAGCCCATGCCGATGGGCGGAACCCGCTGCGGTACCCGTCGACGACGCGCATCAGTTTGTCGCGGTTCCTGAGATCGCCCACGACGAGGGGCAGCCCGGCCGCAGCGGCGATCTCGGCGCCCTCTCCGATCGCCAGGACGAACGGGGGCACACGCAGCCCCTCGGCGGGGTGTGCGTGGACCTGGGGGTGAACCTGCTGGCTTCCGTCCATCCAGCCCAGGAGCTCGGCGAGCTGTCCGCCGAAGGCCCGCGCGTCGTCCTTGTCCCTTCCCAGGGCTCGGCGGATCCCGTCGGTGAATCCCACGGAACGCCCCAGTCCCATGTCGATCCGCCCGGGAAAAAGCGAGGCCAGCACCCCGAACTGCTCGGCGACGACGAACGGCTGGTGGTTCGGGAGCATCACACCGCCGGTCCCCACCCTGATGGTGCTGGTGGCAGCGGCCACCGCGGCGGCGAGCACCGTCGGTGCCGAGCCGGCCACTCCGGGCACACTGTGGTGCTCGGAGACCCAGAACCGGTGGTAGCCCAGTTCTTCGGCCGTCCTGGCCAGCGCGACGGTGTCGCGCAATGCCTGGGGGGCGTCGTACCCCTCGCGGGTGCGCGAGCGGTCGAGGACGGAGATCCGGATCGATTCGATGAGAGTGCTCACCCCTCTGTCAACGTCGCAGACACACCGGGATTCCCGGCCGGCCCGCGCCCGCGGGACCTGAGCCATGGCCGGGCCCGCTCAGCGGGTTCCGGGGACCGGCTCCGGCGTCACCCGGCGTCGCCCTCGGCGGGAGCGGCCGCGAGGTTCCGGTCGGCGGCCCAGGAGGCGAGGTTGCGCAGCCCGTCGTGCGTGGGCGTGCCCACCTCGGCGGTCCAGATGACGAGCTGCTGATCCGGGTCCGTGCTCGCGGTGAGGGTGTCCCAGTCCAGTGACAGCTCGCCCGCGACCGGGTGGGGGAGGACCTTGGTGCCGACGCCCAGGGTCGCGACCTGATGGGCGGCCCACCACTCGCGGAAGTGTGCGTCCTGGACGGAGAGTTCCCCCACGAGGCGGCGAGGCGGGGATCGTCGGGGCATTTCGCGGCCTCCATGCGGAGTTGCGCGACGCACGTGCGGGCCACCGAATTCCAGTCGGCGTACAGGGTATGCATCGCGGGATCCGTGAACAGAATGCGAATATAGTTGCGGTGCTTCTCCGGAATCTTCCCGAAATCGGTGATGAGTGCGGCGGCGAGGGAGTTCCAGGCGATGACGTCCATTCGCCGGCCCATGACGACGGCAGGCGTCGAAGTCAGGTCGCCCAGGATGTTTCTCTCCGAGGAGGAAACCCTCCTCTTTGCGCACCCCGTGAAAGGTGCGAGCCTGGAATTCGTGGAACAGCGGAGAGTACGTCGGAAAATCCGGCAGACCTCGCTCGAAGCGACCTCGAAGCTCGAAGAATGAGGAGAAGATGGAATTCGTCAAGCCGTTGCCCACGACGAAGGCGCCCGCCGAGTGGTTCACGGGTGACGTGTGGTTCGACGTCATCCAAGCCGGGGAGGAGCCCTCGCGGCTTCGCGCGAACATGGTGCGCTTCGCCCCCGGGGCTCGCACGGCCTGGCATCACCACGCCGTCGGCCAGACCCTCCACGTCGTGTCGGGGACGGCGCTCGTCGGAACGCGTGACGGCACCCTCCTCGAAGCGCACCCCGGGGAGACCGTCTCGTGTCCGCCCGGCGAGGAGCACTGGCACGGGGCCACTCCCGACCGGTTCATGGAACACCTCGCACTGTGGGAGAGCCCGGGAGACGGACGGCCCGAGACCACCTGGCTCGAGAAGGTGACCGACGACGTGTACGGGGCGGCCCGTATCCGCGACCACTGACAGCGGCCCGCAGCCCGTCACCTCGGTGGGTCCCCCCCGGTGCCACCACCCCCTTGCCCCTTACGCGGAAAGAGAGCTGTCCCATGCGGGCAACGTTCATGTACAAGGCCGGCGACGTGCGCGTGGAACACGCGCCCGACCCGGTCGTCCAGCAGCCCACCGACGCCGTCGTGCGCATCGTGCGGTCCTGCGTCTGCGGGAGCGACCTGCACCCGTACCACTCCCTCAGCGAGGACGACGGCCCCGCGCCCATGGGGCACGAGTTCCTCGGCGTCGTCGAGGAACTCGGCAGCGAGGTGACCGGGCTGAAGCGCGGTGACGTGGTCGTGGCGCCGTTCGCGTTCGCGGACAACACGTGTGCCCTCTGCCGTGAGGGCCTGCACACCTCGTGTCCGAACGGCGGGTTCTTCGCCTCCGGCGGTGTCGGGGGCGCCCAGGCCGAGGCCGTGCGCGTGCCGCAGGCTTCGGGCACGCTGGTGAAACTGCCGGTCGGTGAGGACTCCGCCCTGCTGCCGTCGCTGCTCACCCTGGCCGACGTGTACGGCACCGGTTACCACGCGGCCCGGCAGGCCCGGGTCGACGAGCGGACCACCGTGACGGTGATCGGCGACGGCGCGGTCGGACTGCTGGCCGTGCTGTCGGCGAAGCAACTGGGAGCGGAGCAGATCATCCTGATGGGCCGGCACAAGGACCGTACCGATCTGGGGCGTTATTTCGGGGCGAGTGACATCGTCGCGGAGCGCGGGGAGGAGGGCGTCGAAAAGGTGAGGCAGTTGACGGGGGGCCAGGGAACGCACACGGTACTGGAAGCCGTAGGACACATGCCTGCGTACGAGACGGCTGTGGGCGTGGTGCGCCCCGGAGGCGTGATCAGCCGGGTCGGCGTACCCCAGTACGAGGACGCGCCCGTCGGCTTCGGCAGCCTCTTCGGGCCGAACATCACACTGACGGGTGGCCCGGCACCCGTACGCGCCTACATCGACGAGCTGCTGCCGGGCGTGCTGTCCGGAGCGGTCGAGCCGGGGCGCGTGTTCGACCGGAGCGTGACCCTCGACGAAACGCCCGAGGGGTACCGGGCGATGGACCGGCGTGAGGCCCTGAAGGTTCTCGTCACCCCGTGAACCGCTCCCTCCCGGTCGGACACGTGGCCCGGGTCCCGAAAACCTCTTTGGGACCGTGTGCCGCAGGGGCCCGCTCGATGCCAGGACGCTCTCAGCACGAGCGGTAGACGTATCCCTTTTCCGTAGCCGGCAGGACGTCGAGGTCGCGGAGCACCAGGGAGACGCGGTCCTGCCAGGTCGAGCAGCTCTCGTCGAAGCCGACGTCGCCCTCCCCTTCGTACTCGACGGCGAAGACGCGGCCGTCGTACGCCTCGGCGTACGCGTCGCACTCGTCGAACTGGGCGCATTCCTCCGTCACCGCGAAGTCGAATCCGATGGTGGTGTGCTGCGGAAGCAGGTCCGTCGTGTTCTTCTGCCCGATCGCGAGGCCGGACGCGTGTGCCCGTTCTGCCAGCATGGCCGCGAACGCGGCGTTGTGAGTCCGCGTCAGCCTCCCCTGTGAACGTTCGTACGAGTCGAGGTTGTCAGGCTCAACGGCCTGGAACCCGCTCTTCGCGCAGCCGTCGATCCAACCGCCGACGATCGCCGCGAGCCTGGTCCGTTTGGCGGCCGTCGAGGTGTCGAGGAGCACCTCGTCCCAGCCCTCGTCGATCACGGGCTCACCGTCACCGTCCCGCAGGAGCAGGTCGGGGTCGGTGTCCTCCCACCGTTCGAGTTCACCGGGCTGGGTCTGGAAGGCATTGACGTAGCAGACGTTGTAGTGGCCGTCGGCGGGCTGGTCCTCACGGTCGCGGGACACCGCCTCCACCCCGGACGGCGGCGCGTAGCCGCCGCCGATCTGATAGTCGAAGCCCATGCCCGCCGTCGGCCGCACCACAGCGGGGGACCCCGCCCGCCGCTCGGACGCGGGGCCGTGGCCAGGGTCGTCCTTCACGGCGCAACCGGCCTGCGCGAGCGCGCCGAGAGCGCAGACGATGCCTGCCGCCGTGCGGGCGGCCGCGCGCCGACGGCTGAGAATCGGGGACAGGGCACGGATGGTCACACATACTCCAGGGGCCGGGGATCCCGGAGGAGGATCTTCGCGTCCTCCGGAACGCTCCTGAGCCTTTCACGACCACCCGCCGCGTCCGCCGCCGAGGGTGGGCGGACGGGCCGGCCCTCGCCGCGAACGGACGGGGCCGGACTGCCAGTGATCACGATCCCGGAGAGAGCCCTCGCGCTCCGGCTGTGGTTCGCGTCAGCCCGTGCGGCAGGGTGGGTCCATGACCACGTACGAGACGATGCCGTTCCACCTCGAGACCGAGCGCCTGATCCTGCGGCCCTGGGCCGAGTCGGATGCCGCCGAGTTCTGTGCCCTCCTCTCCGAACGCGGCGACGGGACCCCGACGGTCGAGCACATCCGGACGGCGATAGCGGAACTGCTCACCGCGACGGCGACCACCGGGATCGCCCTGCTGCCTGTCCAGCGCCGCACCGAGGGCGACTTCATCGGCTACTGCGGGTTGATCATCGGCCGCTCCACCGTGGAGGAACCCGAAATCGCGTACGAGTTGTTCCAGCACGCGCAGGGGCAGGGCTACGCCACCGAGGCGGCCGCCGCGGTGCTCGGTGCCGCTGTCGCGACCGGCCGGAAGCGTCTCTGGTCGACCGTGGGAGCGTGGAACACGCCGTCGCTCCGCGTCCTCGAGAAGCTCGGGTTCGAGCGGGATCGTGTTTCCACGGAGGAGAACGGTGAAGTGGTATGGCTCACGCGCTCGTTGCCGTGACGCGGAGTCTCGCCGCGTAAGCTTCATCCGCTGGCCGGCCGGTTCAGGACGGGCGCCCGCCCGGACTCCAGTTGTGCACCTCGATGGCGGCGTACCGCTCCGCTGTCAGGACGGCGCGCGCCGTGTCCGGGTCCGGCGCCCGGACCAGAGCCGCCGTGCCCAGCCAGGCGCCGCCGTCGTCGGAGAGCAGCGGCCCGTAGGCGATCAGCTCGTCACGGCCCGACGGAACCGCGAGGTCGGCGGCCGGCCCCACGCCGAGGCCGAGCACCAGGTACCGGCGGCCACCGTCAAGGCCGCCGGGGAAGTCCCACATGGTGCGCCCCAGCGTGTTCCGCCACCGTCGCAGCATCACGTCACGGTAGACGCCTGCCTGGTAGTTCGGCTCGTCGAAGGCGAATGCGCGAGCAGCGGCCGGACCGGGCAGGTCGACGAGGTGCACACTGCCGGTGGGTGTGTCCCCGTCGGCTGCGAGGGTCGGGCCCCTGGCGATCATCTCCTTCGCGTACCGGTCCATGTAGGACCAGTGCTCTTCCATGAGCTCGAGGCGCTGCGGCAGGGAATCCGGCCGGTCACGGTGATAGCAGAGGAACTCCATGGCCTGAGGATCTCGCGGGCGTGGCATCCGGGTCGAGGGGGTTTCCCGGGCGGCTCACCAGTCGTGCACCGTCCCGTCCTGGAGCCGGTTGACCGGGAGGTACGCCGCTTCGTAGGGGTGCGCGGCCGCGAGCTCCTCGTCGAGTTCCACGCCGATCCCGGGTGCCTCCCCCGGGTGGAGGTAGCCGTCCGTGAAGGTGTAGGCGTGGCGGAACACCTCGTCGGTGAGCGGGGTGTGGCCCGAGTACTCCTGGATGCCGAAGTTGTGCACGGCCAGGTCGAGATGCACGGCTGCGGCCATACCCACCGGCGAGATGTCCTCCGGCCCGTGCACGGCGCTCTTGATCTGGTACTGCGCGGCGAAGTCGAAGAGCTTGCGGAGCGGGCTGACGCCGCCGAAGTGCGTGACCGCGGAACGCACGTAGTCGATCAGCTGCTCGGTGATGAGGGTCCGGTAGTCGTACACCGTGTTGAAGACCTCGCCGATGGCGAGGGGTGTGGTGGTGTGCCGGCGGACGATGCGCAGCGCCTCCTGGTTCTCGGCAGGCGTGCAGTCCTCCAGCCAGAAGAGGCGGTAGGGCTCGAGGTCCTTGCCGAGCCGGGCGGCCTGGAGCGGGGTGAGCCGGTGGTGTGCGTCGTGCAGGAGGGGAAGTTCGGGGCCGAACTCGGCGCGTACCGCCTCGAACACGGTCGGCGTGTGACGGAGGTAGGCCTCGGTGTCCCAGTCCTCCACCAGTGGCCGGGCCTGCTGGTGGAGGACGGGTGAGCCGTGGTCGTCCGTGCTCGACACGCCGTAGACCGCCTTCAGGCCGGGGATCCCGGACTGGATGCGGACCGCTGGGTATCCCTGGGCGAGGCGGGCCCGTACCGAGTCGAGGAGTTCAGGTATGTCGCGGCCGTTGGCGTGTCCGTAGGTGCCCACGCGGTCGCGGCTTGCTCCGCCGAGCAACTGGTAGAGCGGAAGTCCGGCGGCCTTCGCCTTGATGTCCCACAGCGCGACGTCGACCGCGGCGATCGCGGCCATCGTCACCGGTCCGCGCCGCCAGTAGGCGCCTCGGTAGAGCGACTGCCAGGTGTCCTCGACGCGATGCGGGTCGAGGCCCGTGAGAAGCGGGACGACGTGGTCCTGGAGGTAGCTGACCACCGCGAGTTCGCGGCCGTTCAGCGTGGCGTCGCCGAGGCCGGTGAGGCCTGCGTCGGTCGTCAGCTTGAGGGTGACGAAGTTGCGGCCGGGGTTGGTGACCAGGACCTGCGCGTCGACGATCTTCATGGAGGAACTTTCTTCCGATAGCGGGTGATGGGCTGTTCAGCCCTTGGCGGCGCCCGAGGTGAGGCCCCGCCACGACGTATTCTGACGACGGGAACGCCCGGGCCGCGTTCCTCACGCTCGTCTTCGTACTCGCCCGCGAAGGCGCGGCACTCGAAGCGGTACGCCTGTTCCGGTGCATCACGTGCCGGCCCGATGACCCGCAGGACGCCCTGTATCCGGCCCGCCGACTGGACTGGCGCCTGTCGGAGATCCGGCACAAGGCCGCCCCGGCCCGCGCTCGTCGACGGAGCCGGGCCGCACCCTTGTCAGTATCCAGAATCCTGTTTACTGTGTGGGCCGTGAACGACTTCGACGCCCGCTTCCTCTCGCGCAACGGCCTCGCCGCCCGGCAGCTCGCGGCCCTGCTCCTGCACCACGAGCCGGACACCCGACTGCCCCGCGTACGCGACTTCGCGGAGGAACTGGGCTGCGGGAACGGCACCGTCCAGGCGGCCCTCCGACTACTGGAGGACTCCGGCGCGATCTCGACGACCGCACGCGGCCACCTCGGCACCTTCCTGGCGCACTCCGACCGTACGATCCTGTGGCGGCTCTCGGGCCTGGGTACCCTGCTCGCGGCGATGCCACTGCCCTACTCCCGCCGCTACGAGGGGCTGGCGACGGGACTGCGCGGCGCCTTCGAGGAGGCGGGCGCCCCGTTCGCGGTCACGTTCATGCGCGGGGCCGGGGCCCGGACCGCCGCGCTCCTGGAAGGCAAGGTGGACCTGGTGGTCCTCTCGCGCTTCGCCGCCGACCAGCTGATCGGCCGGCACCCCGTGGAGCTGATGGCCGACCTCGGACCCGCCACCTACGTCGGCGCGCACGGCATGCTGGTGCGCCACGGCGCCGACCTGGACGCACCGGGGCTGAGGGTGGCCGTCGACCACACCTCGGAGGACCTGCGGATGCTCGTGGAGCGCGTCTTCGCCGGCCGCGACGACATCGTGTGGCGGGAGGCGTCGTACATGCAGCTGCACGACCTCTTCGCCCGTGACGAGGTGGACGCGACCGTCTGGAACCTGGACGAGGCGCAGCACCGGATCGGCCAGGGCGTCGAGGTGCGGCCGCTCGGTGACGAGGTCACGCGGGAGCTGGCGCTGCGCAACTCCAGCGCGGCGATCATCTGCCGCACCGACGGCGCGGAGGCGCTCGCCACGATCCGCGACACGCTCGACCTGTCCCTGGTGACCCGGCTGCAGAGCGACGTACTGAAGGGTGATCGCATCCCGTCGTACTGAGGGGCGGACGCGACGACCGGGCCGCCGGGGCCCGAGAGTCCCCCCGACATGAGAATACAGAATCCTGGTTTCTGTCGATTAAAGGAGGATCATCATGGACGACCAGCTCGCCCTAAGGATCCAGCTCTTCCGCGAGGGCGGTCATGTCCCGTCCGAGGTGGTCGACTTCGTCGCCGCCGAACTCTCCTCGCTCGAGGACGAGGGGCACGTCGTCACCGAGGCGTCGGCCGGCATGCTGACCAGCCATCTGATGATGGCGCTCGGGCGGCTGCTCGACGGCGAACCGATCGAGCAGTTCCTCACCGACGACCAGGTCGCCTCCGAACTGGCCGGGCACCCCGGGGCGGTCGCGCGCGCCCGCGCCGTCTCGGCCCGCGCCGAACAGGACCTGGGAGCGGCGCTGCCGGAGTCCGAGGTCAACTTCCTCGGTATGCACCTGGCGGTACTCGGCGGGCACGGCCCGTCCGCACCCCCCGGCTGACCGGACACACAGGCCGCCGGGCCTGCCGCCGCACCCCGCACCGACACAGAGAGACCGACACAGAGAGAAGGACAGCCATGACGAAGATCCTCACCGGAGGGGTCGGCAAGGTCGAGGTCACGAAGGCCATCGGCGGCCTCGGCATCGACTCGCTCGACATCGTGCAGTCCAGCGACATGGACGCCGCGATGAAGCTCAGGGCCGGCCAGGCCGACTACTTCCTGGGCACCTGTCACACGGGGGCCGGAGCCTCCCTCGGCGTACTCGTCGGCCTCATGGGCAGCGCCGCCTGTCACACCTTCGGACGGAGCGTGCCGAGCGAGGAGGAGGTCGGGACCCTGCTGACGGCCGGCAAGAAGGTCTTCGGCTTCTCGATGGACCAGATCGACGTCATCGCCCCGCTCCTGGCCCGCTCCATCGCGGCCCGCGGCTGACCACCGCCCCCTTCCTCATCGTCCCGGGCTCCTAGGAGTGACTTGTGAGCACCACACTCGCCGCCGGCGCCGGCCTCGACTTCACACTGGCCCAGCAGCTGACCGTGATAGCGCTCTGTGCGCTGACCGCCCTCATCTCGCACATGGCCCTGGCCGTCTTCAACGACGGGGTGCGTCCCTTCCTGCTCGACTTCGTCCAGGGGCGCACCACCCGCAGTGCGACGACGGCCGTCTCGTTCGGGCTGTCCGCCGGATTCATCTTCGGACTCGGCGCCCCGATGGCTCTTTCCACCGGTGTGCTGAATCCGTGGCTGGTCTTCCTGCCCACCGACATCCTCGGAATGCTGGCGCCGAAGAAGTGGATCGCCCCGATCCTCGGAGCCGCGTGGGGAGCGGTCGTGGTCTTCGGGCTGAACGGCGCGAACGACGCCGCTCACGATCTCCCGGTCGACTTCCTGACGGCGATGCAGCAGATGTCGACGCCGATCCTGTTCCTGTTCACGCTGTTCCCGGTGCTCGCCATCACCAAGCAGTTCGGACGCAGGTGGGGCGGCATCGCGGGGGCCCTCGAAGTCGCCCTCGTCGTCACGACCATGAAGCTGTGGCCGAACATGTTCGCCGGAGCGCTGGCCATGGCTGCCGGCGTGCTGCTGCTGATCGGGCTGGCCGTCTCCAAGGACCTCCGGCAGCGGCGTGCCGACCGGGCGGCGGGCACCGCCGAACCCGTCCTCGCGGACGACGACCCGATGATGTCGCTGTTCAGCGCTAGCGCGGCCCGTCTGCGCAGGTTCCTGCCGCTGTTCATGGTGCTGGGGGCCGGGGTGTGTGTGCTCGCCCAGATGCACATATTCGGCGGCGGCGAGGCGACGAGCTTCCTGATCGCCAAGGGACACTACTCCGAAGCCGCCCAGGTCGACTTCTACCGGGTCTTCGGCTTCATCCCGCTGATCGCCACGACCGCCCTGGCCTCCGGTGCGTACGGCATCGCCGGATTCACCCTGGTGTACCCGATCGGCTACCTGATGCCGAACCCGTGGCTCGCGGCCGTCGTCGGCGCGCTCGTGTTCGCCGCGGAGGTACTGGCCCTCACCTGGATCGGCAAGGTCCTCGGCAGGCTTCCCAGTGTCCGGGACTCCTCGGAGCACCTGCGCAGCGCCATCGGGGACACCCTGCAGCTCGCGATCCTCTTCGGGTCGCTGATGGCCGCGAACGCCATGGGCGGCGGGCTCGGCATCCTCCTCGTGGGCGGGCTCTACCTGCTGAACGAGTCGATGGGCCGGCCGGTCGTGAGGATGGCCGCAGCGCCCGCGGCCGTCATCGTCGGCGGCGTCCTGCTGAACGTCCTGTACTGGCTCGACCTGTTCACTCCGGTCAAGGGCTGAGCCGCCCCGCGACCGGAGCCCGGGCCGTACGCGAAAGAGAGAACCCCCACGATGAACCGCCCCGCAGCGCCCACCCTGCGCACCGTCACCGGAGAGCTGTCGCCCCGGTCCGTGCGTGGCCCCGTCCTCGCCCACGAGCACCTCGTCCTCGACCTGGACCACCGGGGCGACGGCGCGGCCGTCCTCGATCCGCGGCGCCACTTCCCGGCCGTCTCGGCCGAACTGGCTTCCCTGCGGCAGGAGTTCGGGCTCTCACTCGTCATCGAGCTGACCTGTCGCGGGATGGGCCGCGACATCGGCACCCTGGCCAGGATCGCAGAGGAGGCGCAGATCGCGGTCGTCGCCGCGACCGGCTGGTACTACGAGCCCTTCCACACTCCCGAGATCGACGGAGACGACGTGGACGGGCTCGCCGGGACGCTCGTCCGCGAGATCGAGGACGGGATCGGCACGACAGGCATCCGGCCCGGTGTCCTGGGCGAGATCGGCAGTCACGGCGACGTACCGACGGCCCCCGAGGCCAAGGTGCTCCGGGCCGCCGCGAGGGCGGCGCGGGCGACCGGGCTCTCCGTGGCGACGCACGCGCAGCTCGGCCGGGGCGGCCTCGCCCAGCTGGAACTGCTCACCGGTGAAGGCCTGTCCGCCCACCGCGTCAGCATCGGCCACCAGGACCTGCTGGACGAGCCCGAGGTCCACCGGGAGCTCGCGGCGAGCGGCGCGTACGTCGCGTTCGACACCGTGGGCAAGTCGTCCTACCGCAGCGACCGGACCCGGCTGCGGCTGCTGCTGGCCCTGCTGGAGGCGGGTCACGCAGACCGGGTGCTCCTCAGCTGCGACATCTCCCGTCACGGGTACCTCCTGGACGAGGGCGGTCAGGGCTATGGGCACCTCTTCCGGAACTTCCTCCCGCAGCTCCGGGCCGCGGGCGCCGACGACGACCTGGTGGATCTGCTGACCCGCCGCAATCCCCTGCGTTTCCTGACCGGCGAGGAGCACTGACATGAACCCGGCACTTCCCCGGACGTTCCCCCTGGCGACGGTTCCCCTCGAGAACGCCGTCGCGACACAGTTCCGGCTGATCGAGGCCACAGCCGCGCACTTCGAGGGCCACGAACTCTTCGCGGCCGACGCCGGAGTGGTCCCCGGGCTGGGCCGCCCCCGCAGCACCGCCCGCGTCGAGGCCGTACTCGCGGACTTCTTCGGGGCCGACGACGCCGCCTTCGTCCAGGGCGCCGGTACGGGGGCGATCCGGGCGGCCCTCAACGCGGCCGTCCGTGCGGGTGATCCGCTGCTCATCCACAGGGCACCTGTCTACCGCACCACCGAGGTGACGCTCGGCGGCATCGGCGTCCGGACCGTCGAGGCGGACTTCAACGACCCGAAGGAGCTCCGCGAGGCCCTGTCGTCAGGGGTCTTCCGGTGGGCCTACATCCAGCACACCCGGCAGCGGCTCGCCGACTCCTACGAGCCGGCCGAGGTGATCGCCGCGTGCCGGGCGGCCGGGGTCCGCACGATCGTCGACGACAACTACGCCGTCATGCGCACCCCCGCGGCAGGGGTGGAGCTGGGCGCCGACGCCTCGTGCTTCTCCCTCTTCAAGCTGCACGGGCCGGAGGGCGTCGGACTCGTCGTCGGGGCGGGCGACCTGGTCGCGGACGTGCGCCGCGACAACTACTCCGGCGGCGGACAGGTCCAGGGCCACCAGGCGCTCGACGCCCTGCGTGCCCTGACCCACGTCCCGGTCATGTGGTCCGTGCAGTCCCGCGTGGGCGCGGAGGTGGCGGAACGCCTGGCGGCCGGCGAGGTGGACGGTGTGGCCGAGGTACGCATCGCCAACGCCCAGGACCGCTGCCTGCTCGTCCGGCTCGACCGGCCCGTCGCCCGTGATCTGCCGGCGGTGGCGGCCCGCTTCGGAGCGGCCCCCTACCCCGTCGGCTCCAACTCGCGCTACGAGATCGCTCCCCTCTTCTACCGCATGTCCAGTTCGGCCCTCGACGACTCCCCCGAACTGGCCGACTGGACCGTACGCATCAACCCGATGCGGGCGGGCGCGGACCTCGTCATCGACATCCTGCGCAGCTCGCTCGCCGCACTGGACGACCCGAAGGACGACTGACCGTGTTCCTCGACACCCTTCTCACCCGCAATCCCGGGCTCGTCGACGCCGCGGCCGCACTGCATGGGGACGGCGCGATCCCGCCCGACACCTACGTCATGGACCTGGACGCCGTCGAAGCGAACGCGGCGCTGCTGGCGGCCGAGGCCGACCGCCTCGGGATCGGGCTGTGGTTCGTCGTCAAGCAACTGGGCCGCAACCCGGAACTGATCCGAGCCGTCGCCCGCCACATCCCGCGCTCCGCCGCCATCGACACGGCCGAGGCGCGCCTCCTGCACGCCGCCGGCACACTGCCCGGAAACGTCGGCCACCTCGTCCAGGTCCCGCGGCGCGCGCTGCCCGAGGTGCTGGCATGGCGCCCCGAGGCGGTGACGGTCTTCGACCTGGCCAACGCCCGGGCGGTTTCCGACACAGCACGCCAACTGGGCTTCGTCCAGGACGTCCTGATCCGGGTCGAGGGCTCGGACGGCGCGGTCTATCCCGGCCAGGAGGGCGGTGTGCCGCTCGACCGGCTCGACGCGTTCGCCGAGGCCGCCGAGGCACTGGACGGCATCCGAATCGCGGGCCTCACCGCCTTCCCCTGCGTCCTGTGCGATCCGGCGACGGGCCTGCCGGCCGCCACTCCCACCTTCGGTCTGGTGCTGGAGGCACGCGAACTCCTGGAGGCGCGGGGGCACCACGTCCTGAAGCTGAGCGCACCCAGCGCCACCTCGATGGCCTCGCTGCCGCTGCTGGCCCGGCTCGGTGCCACCCACGGCGAACCGGGCCACGCCCTCACCGGCACGACCCCACTGCACGCCGTCGACCCGGCTCAGCCCGAGAAGCCGGCCTACGTGTACGTCAGCGAGGTCGCCCACACCCTGGCGGACAACCGTCCTGCGCTGTACGGCGGCGGCTTCTACCCCCGTTCGCACATCCGCGGCGCCCTTCTGCCGCGTACCGGCACACGTCTGGGAGTGCAGGGGGCGCCCGCCGAGAACATCGATTACTACCGCCTGCTCGACGCCCCCGCCGACGGGGCGGACGTCCGGGTCGGGGACACCGCGCTGCTGGCCTTCCGCACCCAGATCTTCGTCACGCGTTCGACCGTCGCCGTGGTCTCCGGACTCTCGTCCGGCACCCCCCGGCTGAACGGGCTGTACGACGCCCAGGGCCGAGCCCTGTAAGGAGCACCTCATGGCCAAGACCGTCATCGTCGTCGTCGACGGATTCGGCGTCGGCGCGATGCCCGACGCGGGCTCGCTGCGCCCCGGCGACCTCGCCGCCGACACCTGCGGGCACGTGCTCGACCACGCGCGCACCGCGCTGGGCCGGCCGTTGCGGCTGCCGGTTCTCGGTGCGCTGGGGCTCGGGCTGGTCCACCCTCACCCGGATCTGGCGCGCCGCACACACCTGCCGGTGGCCGCGGGCAGGGCCGCGCTCGGCTACCCAGGGGCCGACACCTTCGCGGGCCACCAGACCATGATGGGTGCCGACTTCAGCAGGGTGACGGTGGCACGGCTCGCCGACCACATCGACGAGGTGGCGGGCGCGCTCACCGCGGCGGGACACCGGACCGAACGGCTGGAAGGACAGCCGCTGCTCGTCGTCGACGGTGTGGTCCTGGTCCACGACAACCTGGAGGCCGACCCCGGGATCAACTGGAACGCCTCCGGCCGTCTCGACGACCTCGCCTTCGACGGGCCCGCCGGCATCCTCGCCGTCGCGCGCACGGTGCGGGCCGTCGCACCCGTTGCCCGGGTCATCGCGGTCGGCGGACACGCGGACGGCCCACTCCCCTCGTACGTCCGTCCGGGAGACGGGGGGACGGTCGGTCTGGACACCCCCGCGACGGGCTTCTACCGCAACTCCGGCCTCCAGGTGCGGCATCTGGGCGCCCCCCTCGACCACACCCGCCAGCTCCCCGAACTGGCCGCGCGCGCCGGCATTCCGGTCACCCTGGTCGGGAAGGCCGCGGACATCCTGGTGTGCGATCCGGCACTGCGTCACCCGGCGGTGGAGACGGCCGACGTCCTGGCGCACACTCTGGACGCCGTACGCGCGGGGGGCGACGCGCTCGTGGTGGCCAACGTCCAGGAGACCGACCTCGCGGGGCACCAGCAGGACACCGGGCGCTACGGGCGTCTGCTGGAACAGGTCGATGCCGGGCTCGCCGCCCTCGTCGCGCTGCTCGCCGAGCCGGGCGACCGGCTGATCGTGACCGGCGACCACGGCAACGACCCGACGATCGGCCACTCCCACCACACCCGGGAGTACGTCCCCGTGCTCATCCACCGGCCGGGGGCGGACGGGGTCGAACTGCTGCCGGACGCGGACAGCCTGGCGGACGTCGGCGCGACGGCCGCCGTGTCGCTGGCCCTGGACCCCGGCGGCCTGGCGGGGGGAACCCCTCTCCGCACCGGCCGACGCGCGGCCTGAGAGCCGGGCCCCACCGCCGCGCGACGCCGCTCGCCCGGTCGGCGGCGCCCCGGGACCGTCGTCGCGCGACGGCCTACTGCCGGCCCCTGCCCCGGTACACGTCGAGGTCCGCGTCGAGTTCGACCGCCAGCACCGTCGCGTGCGGGTCCACCTGGCCGCCGGTGGGCGCGTCGATCCAGAGCACTCCGGGCACGTGGCCGAGTCCTCCCGTCACCCGGTGCGCGAGCACGTCACCGTTGCCCAGCACGGTCACGCGTTTCACCGGCGTGCTCAGGCCACGGACCGAGACGGTCTCGTGCGGGGTGCCGAAGCAGACCAGGTACAGCGTCCGGCCGTCGGCGGACAGGGTGCTCGGGCCGTAGTGGTGGCCCGGCGGCAGGCCCGCCACCGTTCCGTGGACCGCCTCGGCGTGCCGGGTGATCCATGTCCCGAGCCCGAGCAGCCGGTCTGCCTGCGCCTGCGGGATCGTGCCGTCCTCCCTGGGGCCGACGGCAAGCAGCAGGTTGCCTCCCATCCCGATCGTCTCCGTGAAGCAGCGGACCAGCTGGCCGACCGACTTGTGGTTGTCGTCGGTGTGCTGGTGTCCCCAGGAGTCGTTGACCGTCAGGCACAGTTCCCACGGTCCTTCCGGGGGCTCGACGGGCAGGCCCTGTTCCGGTGTCGCGTAGTCGCCGTGACCGGTCAGCCGGGCGTTCAGGACGGTCTCCGGCAGCAGGGAGACCACGTCCCGCGCCAACGCGTCCATCTGCCACTGCTCCTCGGAACGCTCCCACTCGCCGTCGAACCAGAGCAGGTCGGGGCGGAAGAGTTCGGCGACCTCACGGACCTGGGCGGCGCGGAAGTCGAGGTAGCGGTCCCAGCGCGCCGGGTCCTCCCGGCCCTCCGGCGGCGTGCTGAACCGGGAGTCGTTGACGGGCACCTCCTGCGGCGCGGGGTGCCGGACCGTGGCGTAATCGGGGTGGGACCAGTCGGAGTGGGAGAAGTAGAGGCCCACTTTGAGTCCGCGTTCGCGGAGGGCGTCCGCGTACCCGGCGACCAGGTCGCGGCCGGCGGGTGTGCGCCGGACCACCGAGAGATCCGAGTGGCGGGTGTCGAAGAGCGCCACGCCGTCGTGGTGCTTGGCCGTGAGCACCGCGTACCCGGCACCGGCGCGCGCGAAGAGTTCGGCCCACGCGTGCGGGTCGTACCGCGAGGCCGTGAATCCGTGCAACTGGTTCATGTACTGCTCGTGGGTGACCGTCCCGTCGTAGAAGGCCCAGGACTCCGCCACCCCGTCCACGGCGTAGATCCCCCAGTGCACGAAGATCCCCAGCCTGGCTTCGCCGAACCACTTCTGCATGGCCATCGGGCACGTCCCTCCGTCCGGCGCCGGCGGACGTCGTGCGTCCGCTTGTCCCGCCCCGCCGCTCACGCTAGGAGCCGTGGGCCCTGCGCCGCGTGGGCCTCCGTCACCACTGCTGGTAAATTCTCACCGTGCCGTCGATCCGTCTGGACCAGCCGCCCGAGGTCGCCGCCGTAGGGGTCGGTGTGCACGGCACGGCCTCCGCGCGCGACGTGTTCCGGCTACCCGGTCTGTGGCAGCTCCATCTGTACGGATACGCAGGCCGGTTGACCGTGGACGGTGAGGTCCACGCCATCAGACCGGGTCACGTGAGTCTCGTGCCGCCGGACACGTCCGTCGAGTTCCGCTATGCCGGGCGTTCGGAGCACCTCTTCGCCCACCTGTCGCTCCCGGGGGCGGGCGAGCCCAGGCAGGTGCCGGTGATGCAGGACGCGGGCGCTCACGCCACCGCGCTGTCGGAACTCCTGCGCCGGGCCGCCGCGGCCGCGGCGGCCGTCGAGCCCGCTCAGGCCTCGGCCGAGATCTGGGCGGCGTTGTGGCGGGTGGTCCGGCTGCCACCGGTCGTACGACAGGTCGTTCCTCATCCCGCGGTCACCGCCGCCGTCGCCTACATGGAGACGCGTCTGGCCCAGCCGTTGACCGTCCCCGAGATCGCCAGGGCCGCCGGTGTGTCGCACAACCACCTCACCAGGCTCTTCAGGGCGGAGCGGGGCGACACGCTCGTCGCCTACATCAGGCGCCGGAGGCTGGAGCGAGCCGGCCATCTGCTCCGGGAGTCCACCCTCTCCATCCCGGCGGTCGCCGCTTCGGTGGGCATCCCGGACCTCCAGGCATTCAACAAGGTGTGCCGCCGCGAACTCGGCGCATCGCCGCGGGCCGTGCGGGCGGGATGGAGCCGAGGCGGAGCGGCGGCCGGATGACTTCGGGGGCAGCGGCCGCCGAGGTCTCCCCTCGTCAGAAAGTGGCGGAGTCAGGGCTTTTGGCTCGGTTCGGGGTGTGAGCCGCACGGACCCGGGTAGGCGAACTCTGCGCGTGCGGGTTCGCAGACGCTGCCGGCCGAAGGAGTACGACCACCATGTCGACATCCATACAGGCACCGATGGCGAAGAGCGGTGTACCGACGGCACTCCCGGAGATCCCCGATCCGCGGAAGGTCGCCCCGAAGGACGCCCGCGCGTTGAACAGGCTGTTCTTCGACCGGCTGCAGGCCCTCGACGAGGGCACGGCCGAGTATCAGTACGCCCGCAACACCCTGATCGAGATGAACCTCTCGCTGGTCCAGTTCGCCGCCGGCCGCTACCGCAATCGCGGCGACGGCCAGATGGAGGACATCCTGCAGGTCGGGACCATCGGCCTGATCAAGGCCATCGACCGCTTCGAACTCGCCCGCGAAGTGGAGTTCACCTCCTTCGCCATTCCCTACATCGTCGGTGAGATCAAACGCTTCTTCCGCGACACCACGTGGTCGGTCCACGTGCCGAGGCGGCTGCAGGAGCTGCGCGTCACCTTGGCCAAGGCCAAGGAGCACCTCGCCACCGCCCTCGACCGGGACGCCACCGTGGGCGAACTGGCGGAGCACCTCGCCATCAGCGAGGAAGAGGTCATCGAGGGGCTCGTCGCGTCGAACGGCTACACCGCGGGCTCGCTCGACCTGCCCGTCGACGGCACCGAGAACGACAGCGCCGGAGCAGCGAGCCGTACCCAGAGCGACCTCACCGGCGACTGCGACCCCGGCATGGAACTGGTCGACAACCTCCAGAGCCTCGCGCCCCTGCTGGAGACGCTGGACAAACGCGAGCGCGCGATCGTCGGCATGCGCTTCGGCCAGGAGATGACACAGGCCCAGATCGGCGAACATCTCGGGCTCTCCCAGATGCACGTCTCCCGGCTGCTCAGCCGTATCGTGGCGAAGCTGCGCGAGGGCATGCTGACGGAGGACTGAGCACCGCGTAACCGGGGGACGTGCCCGGGGCCACGGCGGAGGCGGTCACGCCTTGTCGACTCCGGTGCAGTACGCGATGGTCGCGTCGTCCGCCGTCACCCCACGGCGCGACTCCGCCTGCCGGACCCTCCGGACGATGTCGTCAGGGCCTCGTGACGCCAGGGTGGCCAGGACCTCCGGCCAGCCGGCGAGCCGGAAAGGGTCTACGACCCGGGCCGCACCGTTGCTGAGCAGGGCGACGCCGGTGACCTCGGAGACCGGACGGCTCCCGGTGATCGCCTGGTCCGCCGCCCGGGGGTCGTCCTTGGCCACCCAGAACCCCCCGTGCCGGTTCCGGTGGGCGCGCATGTCGCGGAGCAGCCGGCGGTACTCCTCGCCGTCGTCCGGGAGGGCTTCGAGCGCGGACCGGTAAGGGCGGCAGACGGCTTCCTCCCGAGGGTCCGACACCACGACCGGCGTGCCGTCCGGCACGTCGAGCACGAGGACCGCGTCGCCCAGAACCAGGTGGTCGACGTATCCGCCGGACGTGCGCACGACGGCCACGGCTGCCGACGGAGCGATGGGATCGGCGACGTCGCAGGTGTCCCGGTGTGCTTCCGTCACCCGTTCGATGGCCTCCGCGAGAAGTGCGGCGAGGCTGCGCCCGGGGGCGAGGGGCAGAAGACCGAGGAGGCTGCCTCCCAGGCGCCCGGCGTACCAGGCCACTCCATGACGGCAGACGGCTTCGGTGCCCGGGATGCCGGCTCCGTCGATCAGCACCGCCGCCCCCGGCACGGCGCCGATGAAGTCCTCGTTCACGCGCCCCGGCCGGGCCGGTACGGACGTCATGGTCACCCGCATGCCTGCCACCTCTCTCTTCCGGCCGTCCCGACGGCGGCACCCGAACCCCGTCGATGCGGCGCGATCACCGTAGCCGTCCCGCGGCGCCCGCTTCGGTCCCGGGGCAGCGGCGACGCCGGGGGCGCTCATCGGCGCGCGACGTCCTCCACGGCGGCGACGGCCTCCGCCAGGCCGTGCGGGTGCGGCAGTCCTGGCACGGACCGGCCCGCCCAGCCCGGTCCGAGGGTCAGGACCACGGGCTTCCTGCGGGCCCCGCGCACCCCCCACTCCATCGCGGCCACGTGCTGCGCCAGGGGGCCGCTCGCCGTGCCGCGCGACTGGGCCCACAGGCCGACAGCCGCCGGCCCCGTCCTGCGCACCGCGCTGACCAAGGACTCCGCCGGCAGGGCGCCTCCGAACATACGGACCGGGAGGCCCCGTTCGGCGAGTGCGGCGACCAGGACCTCCAGCGGCAGGGTGTGATGCTCCCCCGGCACACAGGCCAGGACGGTGACCGCCCCGTCGCGGCCGCCGGCCGTGGGCGGGGCGTGGCGCCGCAGCACGCCGGAGATGTGCCAGGACAGGAAGTGCTCGACCTCGACGTACCTCTCGCCCGAACCCTCCCACTTGCTGCCGGCCGCCTGCAGTGCCGGCATGATCACCTCGGACCATGCCGTGACCAGGCCGTGCTCCTCGATCGCGACCGCCATGAGGTCGTCCAGAGCGGCGGGGTCCAGGCGCAGCGCGGCGCGGGCGACGCCTCTGCACTCGCGCCGCACGTCGCCCAGCCGAAGGCCGCTGCCCGCTTTGCTGCGGCCTCGGTGCGGGGGTGCCGTCGAGGGGCCGGTCGCCTTTGCCGCGCCACCCACCTGGTCAGGGGGCGGCGGATCCGGCGACGCTTCTCCGCGCGCCTGGCGGGCGGCTTCGGCCGGGGGCACCCCGGTGGCCGCGAGGGCGCACATCCGCTCCAACCGGGCCACGTCGACGGAGGTCCAGCGGCGATGCCTGCCGTCGGTGTGTCCAGGAGGCCCGAGGCCGTAGCGGCGGTCCCATGAACGGACGGTGGTCGGTGCCACTCCGAGCCGCCGTGCCACCTCGCCCGTGGACAGACCACCGCTTTCCCGCGGTTCCCGGAGGGGACCGCGAGCCGCGTCGTTCGCGTGGCCGCTCACACCGCCAGGATACGACGCACAAACGACGCATGTTGTTCGCGTCGCTTCGCCTCCCGACACTGGGAAACACGAGATGCCTGCCGCACACACAGCGCGGGAACAGCGGACACGGCGCCGCCATGCGCCGTCCGCGGTGACGTGACCGGCTTACGGACGCACCGATCGACGGGCGCCCGGACAGGGCGGTCACACACAACTCCCGGCCCGGGCGCAGCCGTCGTCGACGGCACGGCCTCCATCGGTGTACGGCGGCACCCGAGACCGACGCAGGAACGCGACTCCGCAACCGGCGGACTGTCCGACCGAAGGAATGATCCCCATGACCACCCGGACCCCCCTCGCCATAGCCGCAGCGGCCATCGGCGCCGGAGCCCTGACCCTGGGCCTCACCGCGCCCGCCGTGGCGTCCTCCGGCACTCAGAACGCGGACAAGGCCATGGTGTCCGTGTTCCACGGCGTGCCCGGCATGACCGTCGACGTGTACGCCAACGGCGACCGGCTGCTCGGTGACTTCAAACCCGGCACGGTGACCGAACCACAGGCGCTCGACCCGGGTACGTACGACATCCAGGTGTTCAAGGCAGGACAGGGACCCGACGGCACACCGGCGATCGAGAAGAAGATCAAGGTGCCGGCGGACGCGAACGCGACGATCGCCGCGCACTTGTCCGCGAACGGCAAGCCCGAACTGACCGCGTTCGTCAACGACGTCTCGAAGGTCGACGACGGGAAGGCCCGGCTGACAGTACGTCATGTCGCCGCCGCACCTGCCGTCGATGTGCGGGCGGGCGGCCAGCCGGTCTTCACGGGACTGGTGAATCCGGACGAGATGACGACCGAGGTCGATGCGGGGAAGATCAGCACCGACGTCACGCTCGCCGGGACCGACACCGTGGCCATCGGCCCCGCCGACCTGAACCTCAAGGAAGGCACCAGCAACGTCGTCTACGCCTGGGGCAGCGCCGACGCCAAGAACCTGGCGCTGAAGACCCAGACGTTCAGCACCGCGGAATCCACACCGGCGGCCGTGCAAGCGGGTGGCAGTGGTGCCGCCGCGGCCGGCCCGAACTCCCCCGGCGACTGGCAGGCCTGGGCCGCTGCCGCCGGGGTGGTGACCCTGACCGGCGTGCTGGTGGCGCACAGGTACGCCGGCCGACGTGGCTGACGTGGCAGATCCGGCGCCCGCGTGCCATGTCACGCGACGGCCCACCGGCCTGCGGGGAGCACGGCGTCCTGACGCGGGTGCTCCCCGCCCCTCTTTTGTCACTGCTCTGCCACAGAACGCGGGCCGGGCGGCAACCTCCGCCGCGCGCCGCGCATCCAACCAGTGCCCGGCGGACCCGCCACCGACCAGCACCAGGGAGCAGACATGACCCACAGGCGTTCCACGGCCGCAGCTGCCACATCGTTCCTGCTGCTGAGCGGCATCGTGATCACCGCCGCACCTACCGCGTTCGCCGGCACTCCGGGCGGCACCTACGCCGACGACCGCGACTGCGACTTCGACGGAGACGGCTACGACGACGTCCTCACCGGCGCTCCGGGCGGCGCGGACGGCGGCAGGAAGGGGGCGGGTTACGTCACCGTCCAGTACGGCTCCGCCAGCGGTGTGGGCACCGCGACCAGCGTCCCGCGCGTCCGCACCGCGGTGTTCGGCCAGTCGACCGCGGGCGTGCCGGGCACCCCCGAAGCCGGTGACGGATTCGGCACCGCCGTGGCCACCGGGGACCTCGACGCCGACGGGTACGACGACGCGGTCATCGCCACCCCCGGTGAGGACGAGGGCCCGGTCGCCGACGCCGGCAGGGTGATCGTCCTCTACGGGTCGAAGGGCGGATTGACCTCCGCGCGCGGCGCCACGCTGCGGTCCGCCGCACCCGTGGCGAACGCCCGCTTCGGCTCGGCGGTCGCCGCGGCGCACCTCAGCGGGGCGACCCCGGGCGACGACCTCGCCGTCGCCGATCGCACGGGCACCGACCTGTTCACCTACGCCGCGGGCTCACTGCGCGGAGCGGGCCGCCTCCCCGCGTCCGGTGAACCCGGGCGCGAGTCGATCCGGCCGGCCTCCCTGACCACGGGCAACTACGACGGTGACGGATACGCCGACCTGGTCGTGTCCGGTCTCGGCCTGGAGCAGGACGGCCGGAGCTGGTCGGCCGTGTACATGGGCGGCGCCGAAGGGCCGGCGTACGCCCGTGACCTCACCGGCGGCACCGCCTCGGCCTCGGGGGACATCAACGACGACGGGTACGACGACCTGGTCTTCGGAAGGCCCGACAAGCCCGAGGACGAGAACGAACCCCTCACGGGCGGCATCGTCGGCGTCTTCCTCGGCACGGCCCGCGGCATGGCGGACGTCGGTGAACTGGGCACCCCCGCGCAGGTCTGGACCCAGGACACCGCCGGTGTGCCGGGCACCGCCGAACTCGGCGACGCGTTCGGCGCCGACGTCTCCCTCGCCGACATCGACGGGGACGGTCACGCCGATCTCGCGGTGGGGGTGCCGGGCGAGGACGTCGGTGCCGTGGCGGACGCCGGTGGGGTGCGGCTGCTGCGCGGATCGGCGACGGGGCTGACCGCGGTCGGCGCCACGTCGTTCGACCAGAACTCGGCGGGCGTGCCGGGCACCGCGGAGAAGGGGGACCGCTGGGGTGGGCAGGTCCGTCTCGCCGACACGGACACCGACGGACGCTCGGAGCTTCTGGCCGCCGCGCCGGGCGAGAACACGTCGGACGGAGTGGTCTGGTGGCTCGCCGCGTCGACGAACGGGACCGTCAGCACGGGCTCGTGGTCGTACGGCGGGGGATCGCTCGCCGCTTCCGGCGCGGATGCGCTCTTCGGCGCGTCGATCGACGAGTGAGGTGACCGGCGCGCCGCCTATCCGGCGGTCCGCGTGGCCGCACGGCGTCACCGCCCGGTACGGGGCAGCATGGACCGGATGGAATCCCCGACACAGCCGGAGCGGACACCCGACGGCCGGTACATCGTGGTGAACGGCCGCCGATGGCGTGCGACGGACCCCAGGATTCCCGAGCACGTCGCCGCCGCCCTGCGCCGTCACCTCATGTCGGCCCGGCGCGCGGTGGGTGCGGCACGCCGGGCCGGGGACGAGGTGGCGGAGGGCACGGCCCGCAGCAGGGTGCACATGGCGAAGGTGGCGCTCGGTGAGCGCGGCGCACCGTGGTGGGACCAGTCCCTGGCGGAGCGGCGCGAACGCTGGACGAAGGGCGCCGCCGAGCTGGACGCCGCCCGTGGGGAGGACGCCGACGAGGATCTCGCGGAGGAATGAAGGCCGGCGTGCGGCGGCTGCGCCCCTCGCGGTGCAGGCCCGGCCGCTCATGGGCGGTGGGGGTGAGGATCCGGCGTGCCGGGCACGCCCGGTGAAGTCGCCCTGTCCGGCTGAAGTGCCCCGATCACTTCAGCCGGACAGGTGAGGGCGGCTCAGGAGGTCTTACTCGCCGTGGCCGTGGTGGCCGCCCTTGCCGTCGCTGTGGTGCTCGCCCTTGCCGTCGCTGTGCTCGTTGAAGTCCTCGCCGCCGAAGTCACCGTTGATGCAGGTGTTGCCGGCGCTCGGGTTCAGCAGACCGATGATGTTCACCGAGTTGCCGCACGCGTTGATGGGGATGTGGATGGGCACCTGCACGACGTTGCCGGACAGCACGCCCGGCGAACCGTAGGCGATGCCCTGCGCACCGGCGTCGGCGCTGGCCGCACCCGAACCGGCCAGAACCAAGGCGCCCGCGGCCACGGTCAGGACCGCCGCACTTCCCAGCTTGAACATGATGTCTCCAGACGTGTGGGCGCCGCCCCATGAGGGGCGGCGGACTGCGTCCTACACTGCGCACGCCCGCCCGCCCGTCTGCGCTGACACGCCTGTTGGCCGGTACCGGCCCCCTCGAACGGTGGACCCGGACGGGCCGGCCGAAGCGTTCGATCCGGCGATCGGGCAGCATGTCCGCAGCATGGGCAGTCGGTACCGCTCGCCGACGCCCCGCAGCGACGATGGAGGAACGGGCCGATGGCCGCATGGAAGGTGGCGCCGGACGCAGGCGCGCTGGGCCGCAGACACTGCGCGCACGCGGACGTGGACGAGCACCGGCCCGAGCGGGAGAGTGCCCCGGCCTGCGACGACTGCCGTACAGGCGCCCCGTTCGTGGGCCTGCTGCGCTGTATCGCCTGCGGGCACGTCGGGTGCAGCGACAGTTCTCCCGGTCAGCACGCCTATGCCCATGCCCGGACCTGCGGTCACCCTCTGGCCCGCTCCCTGCGTCCCGGTGACGTGTGGGCCTGGTGCTACGAGGACGAGCTCTTCCTGCTCCCCGTGGATGACGACGGCCGTGCGTCGTGACCGCACGCGCATGACATCCCGGCCGCGCGACAGCAGGACACACCGTCGTGCGCGGCCGGTAGGGAGGGACGGGGAGAAGGCGCGGCCCTGCGGGGGCGTTAGGTCCGTTCCACGTCCTCGGGCCCGCGCATGGCCCACCCGATCAGACCTGTGGCCGCTCGCCCCGCCGGCTTCAGCATCCACCGCTCCCCCGGTTCCCAGCGCGGAAGGCCCAGTTCGCCGGTCGCCCAGCGGGGCAGGAGGGCGACAGCGTTGGCCGCCAGAGCCCCGTAGAACGGCATCACGAAGAACGGGATCGGCGGCCGCAGCAGCAGGTACCGGGTGGTCTCCCGCGCCTGCGGCGTACCTCGCAGTTCCGGCCGGTACCTCTCCAGGCGGGCGCGGAGGGCCTCGGCCGACCGGGGCGGGGACGTGACCCCCAGGGCCTCGGCGATGCGCGCCGTCTCCGCGACGTAGCGGGAACATTCGCCGTCCGTGAGGGGGTGCGCCCCGAACGTCTGGTGCGCCTCCAGGAAACTGTGGGTCTCCGCGATGTGCACCCACTCCAGCAGATGAGGGTCGGAGGCCCGGTACGGCACGCCCTCGTCGGTCACGCCCTGGATGCGCGCGTGGACGGCCTTGACGCGCTCGCAGGCGGACTGTGCGCTGTCGGCCGTGCCGTACGTCGTGGTGGCGAGGAAGGTGCTCGTGCGCTGGAGCCGCCCCCAGGGGTCGCCCCTGAACCCCGAGTGGGCGGCCACCGCGGCCATGGCCTGCGGTTGAAGGGACTGCAGGAGCAGCGCGGACAGTCCGCCGATGAACATCGCGCTGTCCCCGTGGACGCGGCGCACGGGACTGTCCGGCGGGAACCAGCGGGGGCCGGGCGTGTGGTGGATCGCGTCCCGGTTACGGGGGCCGTCCGGACCGGCCACGCGCTCGAACAGGAGCCCGCCGGCGCGCCTGCGCAACGCGTCGAGTGCATTCGGGAGAACGGCCATCGACGCTCCTCGCGGTTCTGCCGCCGGCTCGCACAGCCGGCTCGGGCTGCCCGCCCGGCGGATGCGTCCGGGACGGAACCGGCAGCCGTCATCTCATGGTCCTCACGGCGCGGTGCGCCCGCCACTCCTCGGAGCGGATCGGCCTGCGTCCGATCATCGCCCGCGGGGAAGGAGGACCATCGTGCCCAGCGTGGGCACGGAGCACGAGGGGACCCCAGGAGCCGCAGTGATCAAGGTCGAACGCGTCATGCACTCGAGCCGATGTCGCGACGAGATCGTGGCCTACATGGCCGACTTCTCCCACACCGAACAGTGGGACCCGGGCACCATCAGCTGCAGGCAGGTGGATGCCGGTGCTCCGGTGGAGGTGGGCACCACATGGCTGAACGTGTCGTCGTTCCGCGGACGCCGCACCGAGCTCCGCTACGAACTGACGCGGATGGACGACGACCGGCTCACCTTCGTCGGACGCAACGGGACGGCTACGTCGACGGACGACCTGCACTTCGAACCGGACTCCGGCGGCACCCGCATCACGTACCGGGCACGGGTCGAGTTCCACGGGCTCGCACGACTTGCCACACCCGTCCTGAAGAGGGAGTTCGAGCGGCTGGGGGACGAGGTCTCCGAGCAGCTTCCGGCGGCGCTCCAGGAAGCTCTGGGGCCCTCGGCGTCCGGGCGACAGCCGTGACCGGGGGGACCCGGGAGCCTGCTCACAGCCGCCGGCGAGGAGCCCGGGCCCCAGGCGCCGGCGCTCAGCGCACCCGGCCCCGGGCCTTCAGCGCACCCGGAGGGAGAGCCGGCGCGGGCAGGCGCCCGCCGCCGTAGCCCCGCACCTCACCGAAGCGGGAGCCCTCCATCCAGTCCAGGCGGGCCGCCTCGACCTCCCCGTGGGACCGTCCGACGAAGTTCCACCACATGACGATCTCCTCCTCGAACGGCTCGCCGCCCAGCAGCATCAGTCCGGCGTCGGAGGCCGCGCGGAGCGGCAGTTCGGTGCGCCCGCAGCCGAGGTAGAGCATCGATCCCGGGAGCACCGGCACACCGTCCACCTCGGCCTCGCCCGACATCGACAGCACCGCGTACTCGAAATCCGGATCCAGCGGCAACCGGGCCCCGGCGCCGGCGTCCAGCTTGATGTCGGCTCCGACGATCGGGGTGTACGCCGTGCCGGGTGAGGCCGTCCCGTCGAGCTCACCGAGGATGACGGTCGCGGTGAGGCCCGGCGCCGTGACGGTGGGCAGGCCGGTGTGGTGCTGGAAGTGCGGCTCGACGTGCCGGTGCGCGTCGGGAAGGGCCACCCAGAGCTGGGCACCGTGCAGGTATCGGGCATGGGACTTCGGGCTCTCCTCGGAGTGGCTGATCGCCCTGCCGGAGGTCATCAGACCCAGCTCGCGCGGACGGATGGTCCGCAGGCTTCCCAGGCTGTCACGGTGCAGGACTTCGCCCTCGTGCAGCCAGCTGACCGTCTGCAGCCCCATGTGCGGGTGCGGGGGGACCTGCATTCCGGCCTCGTCGGCGATGTCGTCGGGGCCGTAGTGGTCCACGAAGGCCCAGGCCCCGACCATGCGGCGGCCGAGGTTGGGCAGCAGCCTGCGTACCTCCGTGGACTCCCCGAGCTGGACGCGTCGCGGAGTGAGAAGTTCACGCACGGGCTCGGCCACGACGAACCCCCGCCCTCCGCAGACGGAGAGCGGTGCCTGACGATCCAGATTGCTCATGGCGCACAACCTATGGCCAGGGAGGGTTCGGGGCGCCGGTCCCACGCCGAATATTTAGTGGAATGTTAAACTACCGCTGGGTGTTGAGCACGATGCACCACACCATGGCCGAGGAGGAGAAGTGGACGAGACCTACTACGAGTTCGGCACACCGGCCGAACGCTGGGACCGTGCGCAGATGTTCTTCGAAGCGAAGGAATACCTGACAGCGGCGCGGATCCTCGGCGGACTGGTCGAGGAGGCGCCGGAACAGGTGGCGCCGCGCCTGCTGCTGGCCCGGGCCTACTATCACTCCGCCCGGCTCACCAAGGCCGAGACGGAGCTGCGCGAGGTGCTGAAGCGCAACCCAGTCGAGGACTACGCCCTCCTGATGCTGGGCCGCACGCTCGAACGCCAGGGCCGGCCGGCCGAGGCGGCACCCCACCTGCGGATGGCACGGGCGATGGCGGGAGACTTCGAGCCGGTACCGCCCGGTTCCGGGCCGGCACCCCTGAGCGGGCCGTCCGGACCTGCGGAGTCGGCCTGACGGGAAGGGGGGCGGGGCTCGCATCGGAAGGTGCGCGGACCCCGCCCCCCTCAGCCGCGCCCGGGCCCCGCGCTCGACACGCGGTCCAGCCACTCGGCCATCAGGGCCGATTCGGCCGAACTGAGACCGGACCCCTGCGAGCGGCGCAACAGCGCCGAGAGCCGGGCCGCCACGGAAGGGACCTCCGCGTCCGCCGGCTTGACCGGCCACGCGTCCGGCGTGAAAACGGCCGCGTGCACGGCGTCCCGCACGCGAACCGAGGTGGCCACGTCCGGGAAGGCCGCCGGGCGGGCCACGAGCATCAGCGCCACTCCGGTGGTGGCGGACATGATCATCTGGGCCGCTGCGTCAGGAGCGATGCGCAGTTTCCCCTGTTCCGCGGCGCGCTCCAGGTCCCGGGTCAGGATGCGATGGGCCTCGATCGCGGAGGCCGGGGGCGTCCGCATCGCCGGCGAGTTCATCAGGCGGTACAGGTTCGGGTTCCGCCGGGCGAAGTCGATGTGACCGTCCCAGCCGTTGCGCAGGTCCTCGACAGGATCCCCGGTGTCTCCCCGCTCCCGCTTCGTCGCCAGATACGCGTCGAATCCGTGGTCGACGACGGCCGAGAGGAGTCCCGCCTTGTCCCCGAAGTGCCGGTAGAGGGCCGGGGCCCCGACCTGCGCACCCTCACACACGGCCCGCGTGGAGATGTCTCCGTCCGGGGACTCCGCGACCAGCCCGGCCGCGACTTCGAGGATGCGTGCTCGTGTACTCACCGGCAGGACGCTATCAAGCGCCGACCGGCCTTCAGGCGATGCCGCCGTTGGCCCGCAGCACCTGACCGTTGATCCATCGGGCGGGGCCCGCCAGGAACGAGACGACCTCCGCCACATCCTCCGGTACGCCGAGCCGCTCCAGCGGTGGCTGTGCGGCCATCCTCGCGATCGTCTCCTCGTCCTTGCCGTCCAGGAAGAGGGCCGTGGCCGTGGGCCCGGGAGCGACGGCGTTGACAGTGATGTCCCGGCCGCGCAGTTCACGTGCGAGTATCAGCGTGATCGCCTCCACCGCACCCTTGGACGCGGCGTAGCCGCTGTATCCGGGGAGGGCCAGCGCCAGCACGGAGCTGGAGAAGTTGATGACGGCTCCACCGTCACGCAGCCGGCGCGCGGCCTGCTGGCCGACGACGAAGGTGCCGCGGATGTTGGTGCGGTGCATCTGGTCGAGGACGTCCAGATCGAAGTCGGCCAAGGGGGCGAGGGACATCACACCCGCCGCGTGCACGACGACGTCCACTCCCCCGAAGGTTTCCTCGGCGGCATCGAAGAGTGCGGCCACGGCCACCTCGTCGGCGACGTCCGCCCGGCGGGCGATGGCCCGGCCTCCCGACGCGACCACGGCCTCGACCGCCGCGTGCGCATCCGCCTCGTTTCCGGCGTAGGCGACGACGACCGCGAACCCGTCCGCCGCCAGTCTCTCGGCGCTCTTGCGACCGATCCCTCGCGACCCACCGGTGACAAGAGCGACCTTGCGGGCGGGGACGGGGTTCTGCTCGGTCATGACGTGCTCCTCACGAGATGAATGCCGCCGACGCGGCGGGCCACGACGCCACCGCCCCGGCACGGCCCAGACACGAGAAACAACGCTAACACCAATGCGGTAGCAACGCTACGCCTTTCGGTCGCCGCCTCTCGCCATCCGTCGCGGAGACGAAATCGAGGTGCGCGCGGCAGGCCGGCGGTGGTACCCAGGCCGGATGGAAACCCTCATGACCACCCGGCTCGCGCTGTATCCCCTGAGTGCCGCGGAAGCCGCGGACATAGAAGCGAGCGGGCCGGGGGGCCCGTCGGCGGCGCACTGGGCGCCCGGCTATCCCGATGACGGCGACCGGAGGGCGGCAGGCCGGCTCCTGCGGACCTGCGCGAGCGTCGGCGACCCCGGGCCCTTCGGTGCGTTCGAGATACGCCGGCGCACGGACGGTCTGGCGATCGGTGGCGCGGGTTTCCACGGCGCCCCGGATTCCGAGGGGCGGCTCACCGTCGGGTACGGCCTGATCGCCTCGGCGCGGGGGTTCGGTTACGCGGCTGAGGCGCTCGGCGCACTGCTGTCCTTCGCGCGGTCGCGGGGGGTGCTGTCCGTGAAGGGCGACGCCGATCTCGACAACGTCGCGTCCCACCGCGTCATGACGTCGGCAGGCATGCGACTGGTGGCGGTGGACGACCGGTTGAGGCACTACCGCGTCGACTGGCGTGACACCCCGGCACAGGACCCCGGGGAATGTGCGGCCGATGCGGGCCCCGCCGTTGGCCGCCGGCCTTGAACTGCGGGAAGTGAGAACGGTTCCCCAGCACCCCGTCAGCTCGGTGTTCTTCCTCGCCCCAGACGACGGGACGGCCGCTGCGACGCGCCTGCGGGGACCGGCGATGACTTCGAGTCTGCGACCTGCCGTTCTACTGAGCCGGAAGGCGCCGTCGGACCCGGCAGCGCCGAGCGGCGGGCGAAGGCCCCGGCACGACGGAACCCGCCGGTGAGTCCGGCGGGTTCCGTCGACCGTTCCGTGGGGCGTGAAGGTCAGTTCACGGCCCCCACCGAGCGCGTAGCCGTCGGCGCGGAAGCAGCCGCCGAGCCGGTGCGCGGCAGGAGCAGTCGTTCCGTGAGCACCCCGAAGACCAGGCCGAACGCGGTCCAGAGGGTCGCCTGGACGGCGAGCGTGGACAGCCTGAACTCCCAGAGGAGCGTCGCCGGGAAGTCGGCACCCACTTCGTTGAACGAGGGCAGGAAGGCGTAGGCGAGCCCGATCAGGACTACATAGCCCCCGGCCGCCGCGATCGTCGCGTTCCAGTGGCCCAGCCGCTGCGCGAGCCGTCTGCCCGTGATGACGGCGGCGACGGCCAGCAGCACGCTGAGCGCGACCATGAGGAAGAACAGGCCGGTTCGCCGGCCGATGGTGTCGGGGTTGCCGACGGCGGGCGGGTTCGCCGGATACTTCAGGAACGGCACCACGTACACCGTCAGCAGTGCCGCCCCCGCGACCAGCGCGGCGGTGGCCCTGGGGCCGAAGGCGCCGATGCGGCCCAGTGCGTAACAGAAGACGAGTGCGGCGATGCCACCGGCTGCGACACCGAACACCAGGACGCCGGTGGCGAGTCCACCGGTGGCCTGCATGGTGCGGCTGACGAGTTCCTCGCCGCCGTGCTCGTGGCTGTGGGCCTCTTCCAGCGCGATGGCGGCGTCCACCCGGGATTCCCCGAGGAAGTAGGCCACGGCAAGGGCGAGCACGCCGGCCACGAGGCCGGCCAGCATGCCGCGGACGAGCAGAGCTCGGACCGATACGGAGTACATGAGACGCTCTCCTGCTCTCCCGCCCCTCAGTGGCAGGGGAAGCCGAGCAGGTGACGGCCGTCGTGCACCCATTCGTGCACGCCTTCGCCCGAGATGAGTGCTGTGGCGCCCTGCTCCGCACCGACGAAGTAGAGGAGCACGAGCATCAGGATTCCGAAGAAGACCGCCCACGGCGCGATGGCCTTGAGCGAAATGGGCGCGATGACCGGTGCGACGGTGGTGGGGGCGGCAGAGTGTGCCATGGCAGAACCTCCTGTGGGAACACGCGTCCCTGTCGTGGTGCCTTGGACGAGGTGCCGGGTCTGACTTCCCGCAGCGGGGCGGGTACACAGTGGCGCGACCGTGCCGGATTCTCACCGGGCTTCCGTCACACCTTCGTCATGGTTGCCGAGACCATACCGCTAGCCCTTTGGTCACCGCCATGGCGCAGGGGGAGCTTGCAGGCCCGCAGGACCGCTGTGTTCCCATGGGGCGACTACGAGGCGGGCCCGCTGTCCGGGGAGTGGAGTCGGAGAATGACGGTACGGGTGATGTTGATCTCACCTGCGGTCAACGCCGCTTTGCGTGAGGCCCGGTTCGAGGGTGACGCCCCCTTGGACGACGCGGGGGCGCGCACGGCGGCTGCCGTCGCGACCGCCGGAGGGGTACCCGGCGCGGACCGCCACCTGCGCGGTCCTTCCCAGCGGTGCGGCACGACCGCTGAAGCGCTGGGGCTGGAAGCCCGCACCGAACCGGTCCTCGCCGACTGGGACATGGGGCGCTGGCGGGGCCGACGGCTGGATGACGTCGGCGCTGTCGAGCCGGACGCCGTGTCGGCCTGGCTGACCGACCCCTCGACGGCACCCCACGGCGGTGAATCCCTGCTGGATCTGATCACCCGGACAGGGAGAGCACTGGAGTCCCTGGAGAGCACCGGCGGACGACTGCTGGCCGTGGTGGAACCGGCGGTCGTACGGGCCGCGCTCGTCCACGCCCTGAATCTTCCGGCGGAAGCATTCTGGCGGCTCGACGTCGCGCCCCTGAGCCTCACGGAGCTCAGCGGCCGCTCGGGGCGCTGGAACCTGCGGTGCGGCCGGCCGCTGAGCTGAGGCGGTCACCCGGCGGCGCCACCCCGGAGAGGCACGGCGGCGCCCCTGTCGGCCGGGAGCACGATCGCCGTGACGGCGAGTCCCTCCGCGACCAGCCAGTTCCCCTCGTACGACGCGGGCATCCCGGGAGCCGTGCGCAGCAGTTCCGCGGTGAACGTGCCCCCGGTGGCGGTTCCCGAGCTGCGGTGGAAGGTGATGTCGGCCTCGGTGAAGTCGAGTTCGACGCGGGTGAGCGGGAACCAGGTCTTGAACACGCTTTCCTTGGCGCTGAACAGCAGTCGGTCCCAGTGGACGCCCGCTCCGTCGGTCCCCGGCATTCGCGTGCGTTCCGAGGGCAGCGAGACGATCTCGTAGACGTCGGACGGCAGCGGTTCGTTCGGTTCGGCGTCGATACCGATCGCACGTGCCCGAGAGGTCCGGGCCAGGGCGGCGGCGCGGTAGCCGTCGCAGTGCGTCATGCTGCCGATCACTCCGTCGGGCCACAGCGGCATCCCGCGGTGACCCGTCAGCACCGGCACCGGCGGCAGTCCGAGAGCGGCCATCGCCCGTCGCGCGCAGACGCGTACGGACGCGAACTCGTGCTTGCGGCGGTCCACGCTCCGGGCCACGAGGCGCGCCTCTTCGGGGTACAGGCTCCCGGGGGGCGCCTCCGCCACGTGCGTGTCCGCGCCGGCGACGTACGAGGGGAGCAGGCGTTCGATCATGCGCCGTCTCCGTGCTCGACCGGGGCCCGCTCGCCGGCGTAGGGGAGGATCTGCCGCAGGAGGCCGAGCGGGTGGCCCCGCTCGCGCCACTCCCTCGGGTAGCCGATCGAGACCTCCTCGAAGCGGACGCCGTCGTACCACGTCGTCCGGGGGATGTGGAGGTGGCCGTACACGACGGCGGCGACGTTGAAACGGCGGTGCCAGTCGGCGGTGAGTTCCGTGCCGCACCACTGGGCGAACTCCGGGTACCACATGACCGAGGTCGGCTCGCGCAACAGCGGCCAGTGCCCCGCGATGACGAGGGGTACGGACGGGTCGTGCACCGCCAGCCGCTCCTCGGTGAACGCCACCCGGTCCCGGCACCAGTCGTCCACGGCCGGGTAGGGGTCGGGGTGGAGCAGGTACTCGTCGGTGCAGACGACGCCGGCCTCGTGCGCCCGGGCCAGGGACTCCTCCTTGGTCGACGTCCCCGGGGCCCTGAAGGTGTAGTCGTACAGGGTGAACACGGGCGCCACGGCGACGGGACCCTCCGCCCCCTGCCAGTGCGGGTACGGGTCCTCCGGTGTGGTGACCCCCAACTCCCGGCAGACCCGCACGAGGTGCTCGTACCGCGCTCGGCCCCTCAGGCGTACCGGGTCCTTGTCCACGGTCCACAGTTCGTGGTTCCCGGGCGTCCACACCACACGGGCGAAGCGGCGGGTCAGGACTGCCAGCGCGTTCTCGACCTCTTCGGCCTGCTCCGCCACGTCTCCCGCGACGATCAGCCAGTCCGCGTCGGAGGTGGGGCGCAACCGGTCGGCGATCGGGCGGTTGTCCGCGATGCCGACGTGGAGGTCGCTGACGGCGAGGAGCCGCCCCTCCCCCTTCGGCGTCCGGGGGACGTCACTGAGTGGACTCATTGTTCGAATTTACCGCTTCGGTGGATCTCCCCCGCACCGCCTCGCTCGACGTGCTCTCCGTCCGTGCGGCCGGGATGATGGGCGGGATGCCGGTCCCCGGCCGTGATTGCCTGGCGGGCAGCAGGGCAGGTGCCGTTCACGCGTGCAGGCCGGAACACGGACTCACCCGCCCCTCGGCGGAGCGCGAAGACCGACGCGACCGTTCTCGACGGAAGGACCCGCCATGCCCATCGCCACGTACTGTCTCGTCGCTCTCGACTGCCCGGACCCCCGAGCACTGGCCGGCTTCTACCAGGCCGTCCTCGGCGGTGAGATCAGGAACGACAGCGACGACTGGTACGTCCTCCACACGCCGGACGGCACGCGCATCGCCTTCCAGAGGGCCCCGGATCACTCACCGCCGGACTGGCCCCGTGGCGACCGCGGTTCACAGCAGGCGCACCTCGACCTCGACGTGACCGACATCGGCCGGGCGCAGGAAGAGGTACTCGCACTCGGGGCGAGCCCCCTGGACCTGGACGACCGTGGCGGGGAGCGCGGCTTCCGGGTGTACGCCGACCCGGCGGGCCATCCCTTCTGTCTCTGTGTCAAGTGACCGTGCGCGGACACGGCCCCCGCCCGCGGCTCGTCCGGCCGGCAGGGTACGGGCGGGGTGGCGCCCCGCACACCGGTGGCGTCCGGGCGGGCCGGGTGACGCGGCGGCCGCCACCGGTGCCGGACCGCCTCCGTCAGGTCAGGCTGCGCTGGTAACGGTAGGTCAGCCTGCCGTCGGTGAAGTCGAAGTAGGCGGTGGGCGGGAAGAGCCCGGTGGCCGCCTTGCAGGCGTATTTCTCGACGAAGCCCGTGGTGGCGGGCCAGTTCGCATAACTCTGTCCCTGCACGACACAGGAGTCCTTGGGAACGACTGCCCAGACCTGGGCCTCACTCATTCCCAGAGCGGTCTTGTTGTAGTGGGACAGCCTCATGGACGGAGTCTTCGGCTTGTACAGCAACTCGTTGCGCTTGGAGTACAGCTTGCCGTCATCGGTGAAGTCGAAGCCTCCGTAAGGGGCGTAGTCGCTCGACTCGGTGAAGCAGAGGATCGAGTCACCTATGACGCCGCCGGTGTCGCACGCCGGCTCGCCGCCGCCGATCTCCCAGACCTCGTCGAAGGTCATGCCGAACTGGATCTGCTCGTATCTCCCGACCGAGAAACCGGAATTCGCCTCTGCGGCCGATGTCGTCGCGACGAGGGCCGCCGCGGCGGCGGCGAGCGCGACTCCCGCACGTGCAATCCGGGTCTTCACCACGTGTGTCCTTTCGTCGATGCCCCCGGGCACGCGCCTCGTCCTGGACACGATGGGGCGGTCCGTGCGGTGCGGGGGGCCGGCACCTGCTGCGCACGTCAGGCCCGCAGGCGTGGCCCCCGCCACCGGGCGCGACGTTATGGTCCGCCGCTCTCCGCCCCGTCTCCGGGCCGGCGCCGTGGCCGGGAAGCGCCAGTGCGTGCAGGCGCGTTCGTCCGCACACCGAACGCCCCTCACCCGGCGGGCAGCGCTGCCGCCCTCCCGACATCCCAGGGGCTGCGGGAGGGCGGTTCCGAGACCGTGCGTCGAGCGCCGCGGACCCTGCCCCGTCACCGCGGCGGCGCTCAGCCCTTCGGAGCCGTCCGGTAGGGGCGGAAGAAGGTGCGGAGCTCCTCCGCGTAGATCTCGGGCTCCTCGAACGCGGCGAAGTGTCCACCGCGGGCGGGTTCGGTGAGGCTCACCAGGTTCGTCGTACGTTCCAGCCATGCCCGCGGAGGGCGGACGACGTCGCCGGCGAAGAGTGAGAAGCCGGACGGCACCTCCACCCGGCGGGCGAGCTGAGCGGGCGGAATGGCGGCGTTCGCGCGGTACATGCGCATCGACGAGCCGATCGTCCCCGTGAGCCAGTAGAGCATCACGTTCGTCAGGATCTCGTCCTTCGTGAAGCTCCGCTCGATCTCGCCGCCGCAGTCGCTCCACGCCTGAAGCTTCTCCACGATCCAGGCGGCGAGGCCGGCCGGCGAGTCGTTCAGGCCCACGGCCGCCGTCTGGGGCTTGGTGCGGTGCATGGCGGCGTACGCGCCCTCGGTGGCGCTCCAGGAGGCGACGCCCTCCATCCAGGCACGCTCCTCGGGCGTGAGGCCGCCCGGGTCGCCGCCGAAGGCGGGCAGGCCGCCGTCTGTCCGGTGGACGGCCACGACGCGGTCGGGGTGGTCGAGTGCCAGGTACCGGCTCACGTGGCTGCCGATGTCCCCGCCGGCCGCACCGAAGCGGGTGTATCCGAGAACGGTCATGAGCTCGGACCACAGACCCGCTACGGCGATGGAGTCGAGGGGCTCGTCCGTGGGCCGGTCGGAGTATCCGAAGCCCGGCGCGTCGGGCACCACCACGTCGAAGGCGTCGGCGGGGTCCGCGCCGTGGGCCCCCGGGTCGGTGAGGAGCGGGATGACCTTGGTGTAGCGCCAGAAGGAGTCCGGCCATCCGTGGCTGAGGATCAGCGGCAGTGCGTTCGGCGCGGGTCCGGCCGCCCGCACGTGAACGTAGTGGATCCCGAGGCCGCCCAGGAGGACGCGGAAGCGGGGGAACCGCGAGAGGGCCGCCTCCTGCGCGGGCCAGTCGAAGTCCTCGGCCCAGTAGGCGACGAGCTCGCGGAGCCAGGCGAGGTCGGTGCCCTGCGACCACCCCGCGTCCTCGGGGCTGTCGGGCCAGCGCGTACCGCGCAGCCGTGCGCGCAGGTCGTCGAGCGCCGCGGGGGCGGTCTGCTGGATGAACGGCTCGGGGCGGGGCTCGGCGTCCGGCATGAGGATCATCCTAGGGGCCGCTCCGCCCCTGCCGTGGGTCCTGCCGGAGGTGGCGGGGGCAGGCACGGAGGTCGCGGGGACGCCGCGTCCGGCGGACGATGAGTTCGCGCGCTCCCCGGGGTCTGCAAGGGCGGACAGCAGCGCCGCCGAAGGAGGAGCCGTGGAGAAGGACGACGTCTGGGACATGGTGCACGCGGAGCGCGCGGCACTGATCGAGGACCTGGCCGGCCTCGACGACGACCGGTGGCGGACGCCCTCGCTGTGCGAGGGGTGGACCGTGCACGACGTGGTGGCCCATCTGGTCGACACGGCCCGGACGACGCGACTCGGATTCGTGGTCGCGCTGGCACGGGCGCGGTTCGACTTCGACGGGCAGAACGCACTCGGTGTGGAACGCGAACGCGGGGACACTCCGCAGGAGACCCTGCGACGGCTCCGCCGGGCGGCGCCCCGGACGTCCACTCCTCCGGCGCCGCTCGTCAGCCGCCTCGTCGAGGAGATCGTCCACGGCGAGGACATCCGCCGCCCCCTGGGACTCACGCGCGCCTATCCGCAGAGGGCCGTCGTCGGAGCGCTCCGGCTCCAGACGCGCACGTCGGCGTCGTTCGGCGGAGCGAAGGAGTTGGTGGCGCGCGTACGCCTCACAGCGACCGACGCGGATCTGGTGATCGGTACCGGGCAGGAGGCCGCGGGCCCCGCACTCGGCCTTTTGCTGGCTGTCTCGGGCCGCCGGGTGGCACTGGACGATCTCACCGGGGCAGGCGTGACGACGCTGACCCAACATATCTGACGGCCCGCCATGAGAGCTGCTCCCGCAGGTCCGCCGGCACAGGAGCGACCAGCCGGGGGGGGGGGGAGTGCGGGCCCGCTCAGTCGCGCTGAACGGCCGCCGACGTCCGCGACTCGGATTCCAGGGCGGCCAGCAGCCAGTCGTGCGCGGTGCCGGGTGTCGGCTCGGGCCGGTCGGCGTGTGGGCTGACGAGCTCGGCCGTCAGCTCCCAGTACCGGTCGATGCGCGGGTCCGCCGCCAGCCGCCCGGCGAGCGCGCGGCGGAAACCCGGGGTGTCGGCGACGTCGCCCGCTCGCGCGTAGGCGTCCACGAACCCTTCCAGTGCCTCCCCAGCGTGCGGCCCGCTGCCCCGGCGCATCTGCACGGCCGCGAGGTCGTACGCCTCGGCAAGGCCCGCGTACAGCACGGCCGACTCGCGGGCGCCCGCCGATCGGTGCGCGTGGGGCTGGGTGGGCGCGTCGCCGTCGCAAGGGCCGGTCACCATGGCGTACAGCCGGGCGAAGGCGAGCACCTGGGCGGGTCCGGGGTCCTCGGGGGGCTGCGGGACAGCCGCGTCGAGGAAGGCGCTGACAGACCGCGCCGGCATCCGCGGTGGCAGCCACGCACGCCAGAACCTCGCGAGAGGAGCGGTGTTCGGGGGCGCGGCGACGGCTCCGACCAGAAGCAGACGGCCGGGGCGGTCGGACGGCGGACTCTCCTGTACGGCGCGGAGAGCGGCCTCTCTCCAGCGCAGGGCCGCGAGCTGTGAACCGAGCTCGGCCAACTGCCCTGCGACCGCGTCCTCCAGTGCTCCGCCGGTCCGGCCCGCGTCGTCGTCCTCGAGGACGCGGTGCACGGTGGAGACGGGCAGGTCCAGGGTGCGCAGGGAGCGGATCAGTCGCAGCCGTTCCAGGGCGTCGGGGCCGTAGCGGCGGTGCCCGCCGGGGCTGCGGGACGCCTCGGGCAGGAGACCGCGGTCGGAGTAGAAGCGGACCGTCTTGACGCTGACCGCCGCGCGCCGGGCGAGCTCGCCGATGCCGCACAGACCGTCCCACGACGAGAACACTTGAACCTCCCTCCGGGGGAGTTCCTACGGTACCGGCGAGAAGGGCCGGCCGGAGGTCGTGCCGGTCCGCGGACGACGGCGTACCGAGGAGAGACCATGACCGTGTTCATCCTGGTGTCAGGCATGTTCACCGGACCGCACGTGTGGCACGACACGGCTGCGCGGCTGAACGCAGCGGGGTCCGGCGTCCGTACCGTGACGCTCGGCGGGCTCGGTGGAACCCCCGCCGCGCCGGGTGTGGTCGTCGATCTGGAGTCGCACATCGCGGACGTCGTCGCGGTGATCGACTCGGTCCAGCGGGATGCGCACGCGGACATCGTCCTGGTCGGCCACGACTACGGCATCCACCCCGTGCTGGGCGCCGCCGATCGTCGGGCCGCGTCGATCGCCCGGATCGTCCACCTGGACTCGGGGCTGCCGAGGGACGGCGTCCCCGCCCTGGCCGCCGTCGCCGACCGGCAGTTGCGCGAAGAGGTGATGCGGCGGTCGGCCGGGGGCGGGGGCGCGGCAGCCGAACTCCCGCCCCCGGCACGTGAGGAGTGGCAGCTCTGGGGCAGTGTCGCCGGCGTGCCGGACGCGGCCCTGGACCGGCTCACCGAGTTGGCCGGGCCTCAACCGCTGGGCACGCTGCTCCAGCCGCTGAGCCTGACCGGGGCTCTCGCCCCGGTCCCCCTCACCGGCGTACTGTGCACGGCCGGCGGGGCGGGGATCGGACTGGTCCAGACCCGCGTGGATCTGGGAGAGCCCTCGCTGCAGGCATGGGCCGGTCCCCGGGTGACGTTCTTCGAACTGTCCACCGGGCACTGGCCGATGCTGTCCACCCCGGACGAGCTGGCACGGACGCTGCTCCGGGCCGCCGCCGGCGAAGGGCACCGGCTCACTCCCGCGAACGCCGCCGGGCCTCCGGCGCATCTGCGGCCTTTCCTGCTGGACGTGCCCACGGCACCCGTCGAGCGGGTCGCCCACGTCGATCTTCATCTGCCCTCCGCACCGGGCCCCCGTCCGGCGGTCCTCATCGTGCACGGAGGTCCGGTCCCGGCGGGAGTCCGCCCGGCCCCCAGGGAGTGGCCGGGCATGACGGGGTACGCCCGTTACGCGGCCTCACAAGGGGTGATGGGCGTGACGGTCGACCACCGCCTGCACGACGTGGCGGACTACGAGCGGGCCGCGGCGGACGTCGCGGCAGCGGTGGACCTGGTCCGGTCGGATCCCCGGGTGGACGCGGACCGGATCGCACTGTGGTTCTTCTCGGGCAGCGGCCTCATGAGTGCCGAGTGGCTGGTGGCGCCCCCACCGTGGCTGCGCTGCCTGGCGGCCAGCTACCCGGTCATGGCGCCGCTGCCCGGCTGGGGCCGCGTGGGAAGCCGGTTCCGCCCGGCGGACGCGGTCGCCCACGCCGGTGACCTGCCCGTCGTGCTGGTGCGCGCCGGGCTGGAGACCGACGGGATCGCCGTCACCGTGCAGGAGTTCCTGGACTCGGCGAAGCGGCACGGGGCGAACGTCGAGGTGGTCGACGTGCCGGACGGCCACCACAGCTTCGAGGCGGTCGATCCCACCGACGCGTCGCGCGAGGCCGTGCACCGGGCGGTGCGTGCCGTGCTGGGGCGTCTGACGGCCTGACCGGCCGGCTCGGGGCAGCCCCGGGGTCGTCGCCCGCACGGCGTGCTCAGGGGCGGCCCGGTTCACACGCCCCGGGACGGCCGGAAGGTGGCGCGGTAGTCCCGGGGCGACGATCCGGTGACCCGTTTGAAGGCCGTACTGAGCGCGCTCTCGGACCCGTAGCCGACCGCGCGGGCGATGGTGGCGACCGTTCCCGTGTCCTCACGCAGGTGCCGGGAGGCGAGCTCGACGCGCCAGCGGGTGAGGTAGTCGAGCGGCCCGCAGCCGACCATGTCCTTGAAGCGTGCGGCCAGGGTGGACCTGGACACCGCGCCCGCCTCTGCGAGCTCGGCCACGGTCCACCGGTACTCGGGCCGCCGGTGCATGGACGTCAGGGCGGCGGCCACCGCCGGGTCCGTGAGGCCGGCCAGCCAGCCCGACACCGCGTGCGGCTCGCGGGCGAGGTGCACACGCAGGACGTGGACGAGCATGACGACGGCCAGGTGCTCGGCGACCAGTGTCGAGGCCATCCCTCCTCGCCGGAGCTCCTGGTCGATCTGCTCGAGCGCCCACTGGAGGGTGTCGGCGCCGGCGGTGCCCGCCGGCACGTGGACGACCGCGGGCAGGCCTTCGAGCAGCAGTGACCGCGCCCGGTCGCCGAAGGAGAAGCGCCCGCCCACGAGAAGGACCTCGTCCGAGCCGTCGCCCGTCCGCGCGACCCCGCCCTCGGTGCGGGAGTAGACGTGCTCGGCGTCGACCGCGAAGGCTCCGGGGTCGCTGCGCAGGGTGAATCGCCGTGGCTGGGTGAGCAGGTAGCAGTCCCCGGCTGCGAGGGCGATCGCCTCGTGGGCCCCTTCCACCTCCAGGTGGCACGCGCCACGCCGTACGGCGTTGAACTTCACCCCGGTCGGCGCTTCGAAGCGCAGGGCCCACCGCCCTCCGGCGACAAGGCTCGACGACAGGTGACTGCGTGTGTCCAGCAATGCCAGTACGTCCTCCAAGGGATCCATCAGCACTCCCGTTCTGGACGATCGAGCACGTTCATCGGACTCAACATCATAGATACTCCGTAACGCCATCGGTAACGTCGGGAAGCGACAGGTACTCCCCACCTCCTACACGGAAGGGTTTCCCGTGCGAGACCACCAGCGACTGACCACGCCGTTCCACTCCCATGCCACGGCCGCCGAAGTCCTCGACGGCGCGGACCTCACCGGGCTCCGTGCCGTCGTCACCGGGGGAGCTTCCGGGATCGGCACCGAAACCGTGCGGGCCCTGACGACCGCGGGTGCGGAGGTGACCGTCGCCACCCGGGACCCGGTCTCCGCCGGGGCGACGGTCCGCGAACTCGACTCCCTTCCCGGCCCGGGGTCGGTGCGGGCCGCTGCGCTCGACCTGTCCGACCTGACGTCCGTCGAGGCCTTCGCCGGAAGCTGGCAGGGGCCACTCGACGTACTCGTCGCCAACGCGGGCGTCATGGCCGTGCCGGAGCGCCGGGTCAGCCGAGAGGGCTGGGAGCTGCAGCTCGCGACCAACCACCTCGGCCATTTCGCCCTGGCGACGGCTCTGCACCCCCGTCTGCGCGCGGCGGGGTCGGCGCGCATCGTGATCGTCAGCTCGGGTGCGCACCTCACCGCGGCCTTCGACTTCGAGGACCCCCAGTTCGAACGACGGCCGTACGACCGCTGGACGGCCTATGCCCAGTCCAAGACCGCCGACGTACTCCTCGCGGTGGGTGCACGGCGGTGGACCTCCGACGGGATCACCGCCAACGCCCTCAACCCGGGGTGGATCAGCACCCGGCTCCAGCGCCATCTCGACGACGACACCATGCGTGCGCTGGGCGCCGTCGACGAGAAGGGCGACATCATCCCCCAGCCCTACTACAAGGAGCCGCACCAGGGAGCCTCCACATCCGTGCTCCTCGCCGCCTCCCCGCTGCTGAAGGGCGTCACCGGCCGCTATTTCGAGGACAACCAGGAGGCGCGGCTCGTCGTGGGTCCGGAGGAGGCCCCGGGCGGCGTCGCGGCGCACGCACTCGATCCGCGGGCGGCGGACCGCCTCTGGGACTACGCGTCCGAAACCGTCGAAGCGGCGCGCGCGTAGCGCGGCGGAGTGAAGCCCCGGCCGGCCGGGGCGCTGCCCGGCACTCGTTCCGCGGGTTTCGGCATGGCGACGCGCTGCGCACCCGAGCCCGCGCGGTGGCACGCCGCCGGCTGATGACCCGCCCGCTTCGCGGGCACACGGGTCACACGATGAGGGGATCTCCGTGGCGGCTGCTGGCTTCGGAGCCCCGAACGTGATCGGGTTGACAACCCGTCAGCCTTACGGGAACCAAGCCGAAGGACACGGATGACGAACCGACAGCACCCGCAGCCGGACGCCCTCGTCGTCGGCGCCGGCCTCGCGGGACTGGCCTGCGCACTCGACCTCAGCCGCGCGGGTCTCCGCGTCGAGCTGCTGGAGGCGTCCGACGGCGTGGGCGGACGGATGCGGACGGACCGCAAGGACGGCTTCCTGCTGGACCGCGGTTTCCAGGTCTTCAACACCTCGTACCCGCAGGTGAAACGCCGTGTCGACCTGCGCGCACTGCGCCTTCGGCCGTTCACCCCCGGTCTCGTCGCCCGGACCCCGTCGGGGCGGGTGCGTATCACGGACCCCACCCGGCGTCCCCGAGACGCGGCGGAGTTGCTGCCCGGCCGTGTCCTGTCGGCCCGGGACCTGGCCGCGCTGGCGTCACTCACCGCGCGTGACGTGCTGCTCCCGGCGAAGCGTCTGGGCCGGACGACCGACCGCACCGCCGCGGAGGCGCTCGTCCGCGCCGGGCTCTCGCCCCGGGCGATCGACGAACTGATGCGGCCTTTCCTGTCAGGGGTGTTCCTGGAGGAGGGGCTGGAGACCTCGGCGCGCTTCCTCCACCTGGTCTGGCGCAGCATGGCGCGGGGCACGCTCTGCCTTCCTTCCCAAGGCATCGGGGCGGTGCCGGCCCAGCTCGCGGCCCGTCTGCCGGACGGCGTCCTGCGGCTCGGTTCGCCCGTCGCCGGGATCACGGACTCCGGGGTGCTGCTCGCGGACGGACGCGAACAGGCGGCAGCCCGCGTTGTCGTGGCCACGGATTCCGCCGCGGCGGCGCGCCTGCTGCCCGGCCTGCCCGTTCCGGGCAGCAGGACGGTGACGACGTACTACCACGCGGCCGAACGGTCCCCGCTGAGCGAGCCGACCCTGGTGGTCGACGGCGGTCTGGCCATCCTGAACAGCTGTGTGCTCACCGAGGTCGTTCCCGGCTACGCTCCCCCGGGCACCGCGCTGGTGTCCACGTCGGTCCTCGGTGCGGGGCCTGCCGGGGGTGAGCCGACGGTCCGCGCCCGGCTGGCGGAGCTGTACGACACGGACACGAGTGTCTGGGACCCGGTCGCCTCGTACACCGTGGAGGGGGCCCTCCCCGCCATGCTGCCGCCCTGGCCACTGAGCCGTACGACGCGTTTCGTGCCGGGGCGTTACGTCTGCGGGGACCACCGGGCCACCGGATCGGTGCAGGGGGCGCTCGCCTCGGGCAGCAGGGCCGCACGCGAGGTGATGGCCGACCGTGCGGCGGCGCGGGCCACCAGGACGTGACCGGGCCCTCGCGAGGTCCCTGCCGGGCCGGGGGGCCGTACGGACGGTGCCCCCGGTGAGCCCCTCGCCGGCCGGACAGGACCGGGTGGACGACGCCGTGGTCGTCGGCGGCGGCGCGGCGGGACTCTGCCTGGCGGACCGGCTCACCGGGGCCGGGGTCGGCGTGACCCTGGTCGAGGCGCCCGACGGACCGCTGCGCCCGGCGGAGCGCACCTGGTGCTACTGGGAGGCCGGCTCCGGTGCCCGCGAGGAGGCGGTCGTCGCCTCGTGGCGCCGTCTGCGCGTGCGCGGGCCCGACGGCCGCACCGTCGAGTCGGACCCCGCGCCCCTGCGCTACCGGATGGTCCGCTCGGGGGCGTTCGAGCAAGCGGTCCACGCGCGGCTGCGGGCCTCCCCCGGGGCCCGCGTCCTGCGTGCCACCGCCCACGAGGTGCGCGACGCGCCGTGCGGCGCGGAGGTGCGCTGCACGACGGCCGACGGCCGTCCACTGACGCTGCGTGGCCGGCGTGTCTTCGACTCCCGGCCCGTGCCGTCCGCACCACCGCACCGCACCCTGCTGCTGCAGCACTTCCGCGGCTGGTTCGTGCGCACCGCCGCTCCCGCGTTCGATCCGGGCGTGGCCGACCTCATGGACTTCCGGGTCCCGCAGCCGCGTCACGGCCTCGCGTTCGGCTATGTGCTGCCGCTCGCGGCGGACCGGGCGCTGGTGGAGTACACGGAGTTCTCCCGCAGTCCGCTGACGACGGCGGCGTACGAGCAGGCCCTGCGGCACTACTGCGCCGACGTGCTGAGGCTGGGCCCGCTGACGGTGGAGTCGGCCGAGCAGGGCGTCATCCCCATGACCGACGCGCGTTTTCCGGGGAGGACCGGGTCCGCGGTCTTCCGCATCGGGGCGGCCGGGGGCGCCACCCGGCCGGCCACCGGCTACACGTTCGCGGCCGTGCGGCGGCAGAGCGGCGCCATCGCCACCGCGCTGAGCCGCGACCGCGACCGCCCGTTCGTGCTGCCGGCGCCTCACGGCCGCAGGGCCCTCGCCATGGACGCCGTCCTGCTCCGTGCCCTGGACACGGGTCGTGTCGACGGGCCGCGCTTCTTCACCGACCTCTTCCACCGCGTCCCGATGGAGCGGATGCTGCGCTTCCTCGACGGCGGGAGCACGCCGTGGGAGGAGTTCGGCATCGGTCTGCGCACGCCCGTGGGGCCGATGCTCCGCACCGCGGCCGAACTGCCCTTCCTCGCCCGCCGGACCGCCGGCCGATCCGAAGAGAGCCTTCGATGACCCTGTTGCGTGACCACGATCTCGCCCGCGCCTTCGACCACGCGTCGCACACCTACGACCGGCTCACCGGGCTCAACCCGGGATACCGCTCCGGCCTCCTCCGCTCGGCGCACCGCCTCCGTCTGCAGCGCGGCGGCAAGGGGCTGCGGGTGCTCGACGTGGGGTGCGGAACGGGCGCGTCGACACGGGCGCTGCTGCGGGCCGCCCCGTATGCGGGGATCACCGCGATCGACGCGTCCGAGGGCATGCTGGAGCGGGCCCGCTCCAAACGCTGGCCGCCGAACGTCCGCTTCCTGCACCGGTCCGCCGAGGAGCTCTCCACCACGGACGACGACGGGACGTACGACGCGGTCTTCGCCGCCTACCTCTTCCGCAACGTCACCGACCCCGGGACGGTCCTCGAAGCCGCGCGCGCGCTGCTGATCCCCGGGGGCCGGATGCTGGCCCACGAGTACAGCCTCAGCGGGTCACCCGCGCACCGGGCCCTGTGGAACGCGGTCTGCCGGGGCGTCATCGTCCCGGCGGGCACCCTGACCGGGGACCGGGAGCTCTACCGCCATCTGTGGCACAGCGTCCTCGCGTTCGACACGGCCGCCGACTTCGCGGCCCGGATCTCCCGCGCCGGATTCCCCTTCGTGCGGGTCCTCCCCGGCGCCGGCTGGCAGACCGGGATCGTGCACACCTTCCTGGCCCGCAACGGTACGGGGCGCGGCACGGCGGGGGCGTCGTCATGAGCGGCCGGGGAGGCCGCGCGGGAGCGGCACGGCACGGGCGCGACCGCCGGGCGGAGGTCGTCCTGCCGGCCCCGGGCCGTGCGCGTCTCACCGGCGACGCGCCGTCCACGGCGGTGATCGGCGGTGGGATCGCCGGGCTCGCTGCGGCGACGGCGCTCGCGGAGCGGGGTGTCCGCGTGACCCTGTACGAGCGGGAGCCGGCACTCGGCGGCCGGCTCGCCGGGTGGCCCGTGCGGCTCGCCGACGGGTCCGGGGTGACGATGAGCCGTGGCTTCCACGCCTTCTTCCGCCAGTACTACAACCTGCGCGGTCTGCTGCGTCGTACCGACCCGGGGCTGGACGCGCTCACACCGCTCCCGGACTACCCGCTGCGGCACCGCAGCGGCATGACGGACGGTTTCGCGCGGGTGCCGAGGACACCGCCCTGGAGCGCCCTCGGGTTCGTCGCACTCAGCCCGACGTTCGGGTGGCGTGACCTCGCCGCGATGAATCCCCGGGCGGCCCTGCCCCTGCTCGACGTGCGGGTCCCCGAGGTGTACGAGCGATTCGACGGGATCAGCGCATCCGACTTCCTGCACCGGATCAACTTCCCCGAAGCCGCACACCACCTGGCCTTCGAGGTGTTCTCCCGGAGCTTCTTCGCCGATCCGCGCGAGCTGTCCGCCGCGGAACTGCTGGTGATGTTCCACATCTACTTCCTGGGCTCGTCGGAGGGCCTCCTCTTCGACGTGCCCAGCGAGCCCTTCCCCCAGGCGCTCTGGGAGCCGCTGGGCGGCTATCTGCGCGGGCTCGGCAGCGAGGTGCGCACCGGCACCCCGGTCCGCCGCGTGCGTCCGGCCGGGGGCGGGGACTTCACGGTCGAGACCGACGGGTCGGCTGCCCGCCACCAGGCGGTGGTCCTCGCGCTGGACACCGGCGGGCTGCGCCATGTCGTCGGGGCGTCCGAGGAGTTGGGGGACGCGGGATGGCGTGCGGACATCGCCGCGCTGCGCACCGCGCCTCCGTTCCTCGTCTCACGTCTGTGGCTGGACCGGCCTGTGCGCGGGGACCGCGCCGGGTTCCTCGGCACCAGTGGCTACGACGGTCTCGACAACATCAGTGTCCTCGACCGCTGGGAGGGCGAGTCGGCACGCTGGGCCGCGCGGTCAGGAGGCTCCGTGGTCGAACTCCATGCCTACGCCGTCGACGAACGCGCCGAACGCAAGGAAGTCCAGGGACGGATCCTCGACCGCCTCCACGAGGTCTACCCCGAGACGGCGGACGCCCGGATCGTCGACGCGCGGCACGAATGGCGGGCGGACTGCCCGGTCTTCTCCGTCGGCGGCTACCCCAGGCGGCCCGCCGTGCGGACGCCGCATGCGCGGCTCGTGCTGGCGGGGGACCTCGTCCGCACCGGCCTGCCCGTCGCGCTGATGGAACGCGCGGCGACGTCGGGGTTCCTCGCCGCCAACGAGCTGCTCGCCGGGTGGGGCATCCGCGGGCAGGTGCTGTGGACGGTGCCACGCGCGGGGCGTTCCAGGACGCTCAGCGCGCTGGCCGGCGCGGCCTCACGCCGCTGAGGCCCCGAGCGGCCGGGCGCTCGGAGCCTGTCGGGTGGCCGTCGATCGGGAAGCGTGCGTGCCGGGGCGTGACCGCCCGATCAGGGGGTCACCCGGCAGGCTCTCAGCCGGGGAAGCGCCCGGAGCTCCGCAGCGACCAGCGGCGTTCGGCGTACGCCAGGTCGTCGCGCCAGAGCCGGGCCGCCGTCCGCCGCATCAGCGGACGCAGGGCCGGGGCCGCGGCGCGCGCGACGGCGAAGCCCCGCCGGCCGGAGGCCGCGACGACGGCCTCGACCACGGCCGTCCTGGGCCGGGCGGCGCCCGGCGCGGTGAGAGGCGTGGCATGGGTCTCCACCACCGAGCCCATCCCCTCGCCGTCCGTGATGTGCATGACGACGGTACGCGGTCCGGGCGCGGTGAAGACGGCCCGTACGGGCACGACCAGCCGCCCGGCCACCTTGAACGAGACGTCGACGGCGAATCCGTCGTCACCGCCGTCCTCGGGCGTGCGGACGACCTTCAGCCCGACGAAGGCGTACGGATGGAACCACGAGCCGTGCCAGGGGTCGAGCCGGTTCGCGACCACGTCCTGGGGTTCGCAGCGGCCCACCGCGGTGAACACCGCGTCCACCGCGCTCCCGGTGCGGGGCCGCACCGGGACGACCGGGCGCTCCAGCGGTGGTTCGCCGCCTTCGGCATCCAGCCTGACCCAGACCAGCACCCCGTCGTCGTGCACGGGATACGGCTGCCATCCGGCGAACGCCCCACCGTCCAGCGCCAGTCCGTGCCAGTGGCACAGGAGCGTCCCGCACGCCACCCGGCTGTCGCGCAGCGGAGCTCCGAGGTGGGGGCACTCACCGGGGCCGGCGCGCAGTGTGCCGTCCCCGCCCCGCCACAGGACGATCTCCCGGCCCGCGACCGTGCGGCCGTAGGGGCGGTCCCGGGCGGCTGTCTCCCGGGAGGCGCCGACGACATACCAGTTGCCCGAGGGACGTGCCGCGGCCCGGGCGAGCGCCTCGGCGATCAGCGCCGGTCTGGCCTCGCGCCAGGTCGGGGCCTGCCGTTCCCAGCGGGGGGAGCGTCGCAGGCGGAGGGGCGGGGTCCATGCGGGCCTCGTGCGCGGTCCGTTCATCTGGGGGCGCCCTCCTTCCCCGCGATCGGCACGGGCATCGGTGGACGTGTCAGCGCGCGTGCCCGCAGGATGCCCGCGAGTCCCGCCGCCGCGACGGCCGCCCGCCGCCGCCGGGATACGGCGGCACGCCGGTGCAGCACGGCGTAACCACCGCCGGCGATCGCATCCAGGATTCCCCCGTACAGCGTGAACGCCGTACGGATGCAGGGCCGTACGCGTGCTTCCAGCATGTCGATGCCCGGCTCCGCCTCGCGGTACACGGTGCGGATCATGGCGTCGGCGTCGACGAGTGCCGCCCGGATGCGCGGGTCGTTCCGTCCCGTACGCCGGCTCCACCGCAGGAGGGCCTGGTCCACGCCGTGCGCGGCGAGCATGTCCTTCGGCAGGTAGACACGGCCCCGGTCCAGGTCCTCCCCCACGTCCCTCAGGAAGTTCGTCAGCTGGAAGGCCACACCGAGGGCGGCCGCGTGGGGCGCCGCCTCCGCACGGTCCACGACCGTCCCGAGCACCGGCAGCATCTGCAGCCCGATGACCGCGGCCGAGCCGTGCATGTAGGCGCGCAGGTCCGCGTACGTCGGGTAGTCCGTGACGCTCAGATCGCTGCGCATGGACACGAGGAAGTCCGCGAAGAGCCCGTGGTCGATGGCGTAGCGCTCGGCGGTGTCCGCCACGGCCCGGACCACGGGTTCGTCGCCGCCCCCGGTTCGCAGTCCGTGGGCCAGGTCGTCCTCCAGCAGCCTCAGCAGGCGGTCCCGCTCCTCGGGGGGCTCCTGGCGGTCCAGGTCGTCGACGATGTCGTCGGCCCACCGGGCGAAGCCGTACAGCGCGTGCACGGCGCACCGGCGTTCCACCGGCAGGAGACGGGTGGCCAGGAAGTACGTCCGGCCGTGCCGGGCGTTGAGCACGCGGCACCGGCTGTAGGCCGCCCGCAGGGCGGGGCCGGTGATCCCGGCGGCGTCCAGTTCACGTCGGTTCATCGGCGCTGCCCTTCTGTGACGGGTCGGCGGCGCGTGCGGGCCCCACTGCGGAGGCCCGTGACGCGGGCCGCCGCGAGCTTGCCGCTCACGAGGACGGTCGGTACGCCGACCCCGGGTGTCGTCCCGCACCCGGCGAGCACGACGTTCTCGTCACCGCGCACGAGGTTGCGGGGCCGGAAGGGGCCGGTCTGCGCGAAGGTGTGGGACACGGAGAACGGTGTGCCCGCCGCGTGCCCCTGGGCCGTCCAGTCCACCGGGGTCACCAGCAGTTCCCGGTCCATGGACGCCTCGAATCCGTCGAGCCCCCGGCGCTCCAGTTCGGCCAGGAGGCTGTCGCGGTAGCGCGGTCCCAGTCCACGCCAGGTGCCTGCCGACGGGCCGGTCGTGGTGTTGGGGCAGGGGGCGAGGACGTAGTGGAGGTGCTTGCCCTCAGGGGCGAGGGACGGGTCGTGCGTGGTCGGCCGGGTGATGAGGAGGGACGGGTCGCTCATGAGCCGCCCGGCGCGGGTCAGTTCGTCGAAGGTGTTCTCCCAGGCGGCCCCGAAGGAGATCGTGTGGTGGGCCAGCTCCGGCCAGGTACGGTCCGTGCCGGCGTGCAGGACCACCGCGGAGGGCGAGTGGCGCAGCCGCACCGGGCGGCGCGGTGCCCGGCCGAGGAGGCGGTGGACGACGGGCAGGTCCGGCGTCAGGACCACCGCGTCGCAGGTGATGCGTTCCCCCGAGGCCAGGTGCACCGCCTTCACCCGGCCTGCCGAGCGTTCGAGGCTGGTGACCTCGGCGGACCAGTGGAAGCGTCCGCCGGCGTCGGCGGCCGCGTCCGCCATCGCCCGGGGAAGGGCGTGCATGCCGCCCTTCGGGAACCAGACCCCCGCGACGGTGTCCATGTAGGCGATGACGGCGTACGCGGCGAGGGCGCGGGCGGGTGCCACGCCCGCGTACAGCGCCTGGAAGGAGAACACCCGGCGGAGGCGGGGGTCCGAGAGGAAGCGGCCGATCTGCGGATCCAGCCTGCCGAAGCCGCCCAAGGCGGCGAGCCGCGCCAGGTCCGGGTGCAGGAGCTGGAGGGGTGAGTCGAAGTTGGTGTCGATGAAGCGGCGCATCTGGACGCGGTAGAGGCGTTCCAGCCAGCCGCGCAGACGACGGTATCCGGCGGCCTCCGCGGGGCCGGCGAACCGTCGCACCTCGGCTTCCATGGCCTCGCCGTCGGTGTGGACGTCCACCTGGCTGCCGTCCGCGAAGCGGGCCCGGTAGGCGGGATGCAGCGCGACGAGCTCGACCCGCCGGTGAAGACTGTCCCCGACGGCGGCGAAGGCCTCGTCGGCGAGGTGCGGCATGGTCAGGACCGTCGGCCCGGTGTCCACGCGGTAGCCGCCGAGTTCGAGCCGTCCCGCCCGGCCGCCGGGTCCGGCGTCGCGTTCGACGACGGTCACCCGGCGCCCCGCGCCGAGAAGGTGCAGTGCGGCCGCGAGTCCGGACAGGCCGGCGCCCACCACCACCACATGGTCCGTGGGACCGGGCAGGGCCCTCATGCGTCCTCCTCGCGGATCTCGCGGCCGTCCCGGACCTCACCGGCGGACGCGGTACCCACGGCTGCGGCCACCAGTGACGCGAATTCGCGCCGGGCCGGCTCGTCGGCGCCGGCATCCGCGAAGTGCCGCAGACCGGCTGACGCCAGGTCCGCGATCTCGTCCTCCACCTCCGCCCGCGCACCCGTGCGTTCGAGGGCCGCGCGCATCCTGTCGGCCCTGTCCGCGGACGCCGCGCCATCCGGGCCGAGTGCGTCCAGCGCCTCCGCGTCCCCCGACTCCGCGGCGCGGCGGAGGCCGACGGCGAGCAGGTAGGTGGGCTTACGTCCTCGCAGGTCCTCGTCCGCCGGCTTACCCGTCACGGCCGGGTCCCCGAAGGCGCTCAGCAGGTCGTCGCGGAGCTGGAAGGCGACCCCCGCGCAGCGTCCGGCGGACCGCAGGGCGCCCATGGTGCGGGAGTCGGCGCCCGCCAGGGACGCGCCGAGGGCAAGCGGCCGCTCGACGGTGTAGAGCGCGCTCTTCAGCGTCGCGATGTTCAGGGCCTGGCCCGGATCGCACGCCCCGGTCGCCTGCGCCCGCATGTCGAGGTACTGCCCGGCGACCATCTCACCGCGCATCGCCTGCCACTCCCGGTGCAGCACCCCGCCGTAGGCGGTGACGAGCGCCGTCTCGGTGAGCAGGTCGTCGGCCCACACCAGTGCCAGGTCCCCGGCCAGCACGGCGGCGGTGGCCGAGAAGGACGCGGCGGATCCGCCCATGCGGGCCGCCCGGTGGACACGGGCGAAGTCCTCGTGCACGGCCGGTGCGCCTCTGCGTACCGGCGATCCGTCCATGACGTCGTCGTGCATGAGTGCGCAGCCCTGGAGCAGCTCCAGAGCCGCTGCGACGCGCAGCGGCGTCTCCGGGTCGCCGGTCCCGCCGGCGGCCAGCCATCCGCACCACACGAATGCGGTCCGCAGCCGCTTGCCGCCGTTCAGGACGAACCCGGCGACGCGGGCCGCGACCTCCTCCGCGAACACCGTGTCCAGCAGTCCGGCCTCCCGGAGCCTGGTGGCCAGATGGTCCGCCAGGACGGTTCCGACGGCCCCGGTGGCCTCGCCGGCCGTGTACGGGGGTCCGCCGGAGCCGGTGCCTGCGGCGGTGCCGGTCGGCGTCGCCCGTGGACCGAGCATGGAGAGCCCCTTTCGCCCGGTGCCCGCTTCCGCGTCCACCGGCGCTTCCGGCCGCGGGGATCCCGGTCAGGCCTATACCTGCCCTGCGGACGGCACGGTCGGTGCGGAGTTCACCCGGATGCCGGGGAAAGGGCGGAGCGGGGGCCCGTTCCAGGCGCTTGTTCGACGCGCCGCGCGGGGGACAGTCTCGATTGCGCCCACGGCCCACGGGCTCAGTGCCGCGCGACGGCGCGCACCGGGTGTTTGCTCATGATCGAGACACGGTTGAAGGCGTTCATGGTGAGGGCGACCCAGATCACGGCCGATATCCCCTCGTCGGAGAGGGCCGCGCGCGCGGCTGCGTAGGCGTCCTCCTGCAGGGCCGCGTCGGCCGGCTGGGTGGTCGCCTCCGCCAGGGCGAGGGCGGCCCGCTCCTGCAGGCTGAAGAGCTCGGTGTCGCGCCACGCGGCCAGCACCCCGAGGCGCTGCGACGTCTCGCCCGCGCGCAGAGCGGCCCTGGTATGGACGTCCAGGCAGTAGGCGCAGCCGTTGATCTGGGACACCCGGAGATTGACCAGTTCGACCAGCGCCCGGTCCAGTCCCGCCTCGGCGGCGACGGTGCGCACGGCCTCGGCCGTCGCGGACAGGGCGTGGTACGCCTGGGGACTCTGCTTGTCGATGTAGACCCGCCCGGCCGCGCGGGCCGCCTCCGTGCCGTTCACTGCGTACTCCTCACCGGGACGCGCCGCGTCCCTCGTACCGGCCGTGCGCCCGCGTGGGCCCCGGCTTATGATCGAGCATGATTGTTGAACATGTAATCATCCTTGCCGCACAGGGGGTCCCCCGATGAGCGGCGGCGGCACGGGTCGCACCGCGCCGGGGGCGGAGACCAGCGCCGGCGGCGAGCCGGCCTCCGCCGCCCGCGTGGAGGTCCTTGCGGCCCGTGACGTCCCCCTGGGCGGCCCTCGGGCGATGACGGTACGCCGCACGCTGCCCCAGAGGGCGCGCACGCTCATCGGCGCCTGGTGCTTCATCGACCACTTCGGCCCCGATGACGTCGCCGAGACGGGCGGGATGGACGTGGCCCCACACCCGCACATCGGTCTGCAGACGGTGAGCTGGCTGTTCAGCGGGGAGATCGAGCACCGCGACAGCCTGGGCAGCCACGCCCTCGTGCGTCCCGGCGAACTGAACCTCATGACCGGCGGCCGGGGGATCAGCCACACCGAGGTCTCCACCCCGGACACCACGTCCCTGCACGGCGTACAGCTCTGGGTCGCCCTTCCCGACGCGCACCGGCACACCGGCCGGGACTTCCGCAGCCACACCCCGGGACCCGTCCGCCTCGACGGGGCCGTGGTCCGGGTCTTCCTCGGGTCCCTCGCCGGGGCCACCTCGCCCGTCCCGGCCTTCACACCGCTGCTCGGCGCGGAGATCGTCCTGCAGCCGCGCGCGACCACGACGCTGGACGTCGACCCGGCCTTCGAGCACGGCCTGCTGGTCGACCGGGGGGACATCCGGGTCGCGGGCACGGTGCTGCGTCCCGCCGAGCTCGGATACCTGGCCCCGGGGAGCAGCACGATGACGCTCACCAACGAGACGGACACCGCCGCCAGGGCCGTGCTCGTGGGCGGCACCCCGTTCGGCGAGGAGATCGTCATGTGGTGGAACTTCGTCGGCCGCAGCCATCAGGACATCGTCGAGGCGCGTCTCGACTGGGAAGCCGCCTCCGACCGGTTCGGCCGTGTCGAGGGCTACCCCGGGGCCCGTATCCCCGCCCCCGCGCTCCCCAACGCCACCATCGCACCGCGTCGCAACCCGCCGCACTCGAAAGGCACACGATGAACCGGCCCTCCGCCGCTCCGGCCGTCCAGCGCGTCGGCGAACGGCACCGCTACGAGATACACGTCGACGGCGTCCGTGCCGGTCTCACCGCCTACCGCGACCGTGACGGACAGCGCGTCTTCTTCCACACCGAGATCGACGACGCCTTTGCCGGTCAGGGACTGGCCTCCGTCCTCGTGCGGGAGGCACTGAACGACGTACGGACCTCGGGCAGGCGCATCGTGCCGGTCTGCCCCTACGTGGCGAAGTTCCTCAAGAAGCATGGGGAGTTCGCCGACATCACCGACCCCGTCACGCCCGAGGTCCTGCAGTGGCTGGAGACCGCACTGGCACGCTGACCGCCGGCGCGCCCGTCCTCGCCGGCCGTGCGGCGGGGACCGGGCCGCGGCCGCCGGGGCCTCTGGCCGGCCGCGGCTCACCCCGTGACGCCGGCGGGATCCTCGCGCGCCCCACCAGCCTCGAAAATCCCGTATGTCCCAGGGGTTTCGGAGACCGGCGTTTCAGCCAATCCGGCGATGACCCGGGGACGCCCCGGAACAGCGACCGCGCGCCGGGGGCCTTGCGGCCCAACGGCTTCAGTACGTCCGGAATCGAGTGCGTTCGATTCCCGTGGGGCGTCGTTATGCCGTGCACTGCCGAGCCGTTGGGGTGCGGCACCCACCCGAGGAGAGACGCACGGTGACTGTGACCGACACTCCGGCCGCGGACGCGGGGGCTCCTCCCCCGCCGCCTCCCGCCACCATCACCTTCGAGGGCAAGCACGGACGGAATCCGCTGGCGGAAGCGGGTTTCGGCGCGATGTGCGGACGGCTTCCCGCCGTCCTCGCGCACACTGCGCGAAGCGCGTGGGCGGTCGACAGGACCGGCGCCGCGCTGCTTCTCGTCTGCCAGGTACTGACGGGCGCGGCGGCCGCCGTCGTCCTCGCGTGCACCGCGCGGGCCATGACGCACCTCCTCGGGCCGGGTCCGGTGTCCGAACGCCTGCATGCCTCGTTGCCCGTCCTGCTCGTCGTGGCGGCGGCTGCCGGCACCGGACGCGCCTGCGGCGCCCTCGCCTCGTACGCGGATGCCCGGATCACGCCGCTGCTGACGACCGAGGCGGATATCGCACTGGTCTCGGCGGTGTGCCGGGTGGAGTCCTCCGCGTACGGCGAGGACGGGTTCGCGGACCGTCAGGAGGCCGCCGAGGTCGGCGTCACCAGGACCCGCATGATGGTGCAGGACGCCCAGCGGTTCATGGCGGCCGTCGTCCGCATGATCGCGGCGACCGGTGTCATCACGGTCCTGCACTGGATGATGCTCCCGCTGCTCCTGCTCGCGGTGCTCCCGGCCGGCGTCGGAGCCGTGCTGTCCGCGCGGGTCGACTACGAAACCCATTACACCAACGTCGGCGACCGCAACGTGCGTTCCATGATGCGCTGGTGGGCCACCTACTCACGATACGGCGACGAGGTCCGGGCCAACGGCATGACCGGCTACCTGGTCCACTGGTACCGCGCCCTGTCCGAGCGGATCGACCGCCGCACACTCACCGCGGCCCCGCGCATGCTGCGGATCGTCCTGACGACCAGCGCGACGGGGGGTGTGTTCCTGCTCTGCGCCTGGGCCGTCCTCGCCTGGCTGGCCGTCACGGGGCGGGTGGCCCTGCCGGTCGCCGCGACCGCGGTCGTCGCCGTGCAGACCGCGCTCGCCGCGCTGTCGCAGTTCGTGATCCACGGCGCCGCGATGTTCCACACCTCGTTGTACCTCGCGGACATGCGCGCCTTCCTCGACCTGGCCGCCGAGCGCGCCCCCGAGCGGGGCGCCGCGACCATCCCCGACCGGGTGGACGAGATCCGGCTCGACGAGGTCGTCTACCGCTATCCCGGGAAGAGTGAACCCGCCGTCGCCGGCGTCTCGCTCACGCTGCGCCGCGGGGAGATCGTGGCCGTCGTCGGCGAGAACGGGTCGGGCAAGTCGACACTGGCGAAACTCGTCACCGGCATTCTCCTCGCCGACAAGGGGCGGGTCATGTGGGACGGCACCGATCTCGCCGAGGCCGACCCCGACTCGGTCTGGACACGCACCGCCCTCGTCCCCCAGAACTTCGCCTGCTGGCCGCTGCGCGCCCGCGAGAACATCACGCTCGGCCGGCCCAGGACGTACGACGACGGCCCCGTGTGGGATGCCGTCGACGCCGTGGGCATGCGTGAGGCGGTGGAGAAGCTGCCGCAGCGGCTCGACACCCTGCTGGCCAAGGAACTGTGGGGAGGGGCTGAGCTGTCCGGGGGCCAGTGGCAGCGTCTGGTGTGCGGCCGGGCGCTCTACCGGCAGACCCCGCTGATCATCCTCGACGAGCCCACCTCGCAGATGGACGCGCGCGGGGAGCACCAGATCTTCCTGGAGATCAAGCGCATCGCCTCCGAACGCATGACTGTCGTCGTCACCCACCAGCTCGAGAACACCCGCTTGGCCGACCGCGTCGTCGTCATGAGCGAGGGACGCGTGACCGAGCAGGGGACGTACGACGAACTCGTCCACGCGGGGGGCCTGTTCGCCGAACTCGTCGCGCTGGCGAAGGACCGGTAACGCCGCAGGATCCACGGCTCGCCAGGGAGCCGGGGGGGCGTGGTGCGGGCGGGGGGCCGCCGGGGACCTCTGCCGCACCTCTCCTCACTCCGTCCGAAGAGCAGAAAGGATGCGCGGCCCGGCCCGGACCGGCCCGTAGGGTGGAAGGTGCAGCTGGTCCGCCCCGCCCGCCGGGCGGGAGCGTCGCACGAGGGAACCCGGTGGGGATCCGGGACTGCCCCGCAGCCCTTCGCGCTCTCGTCCCGTCCCCGGGATCTCAGGGATCCATCGCGCGAAGGAGATCTCCGTGACCCTCCAGTCCACAGCCGCGGCGGCGCGGTCCACCGTGCACGGCTACCCCCGGCAGGGGCAGCACCGGGAACTGAAGAAGGCGGTCGAAGGCTACTGGAAGGGCGGCGTCACCGCTGACGACCTGCGCGCCACCGCGGCCGGACTGCGGCGCAGCAACTGGCTGCAGCTCGCCGGGGCCGGCATCGACGAGGTCCCGACCGGTGACTTCTCGCTCTACGACCACGTGCTCGACACCAGCGTCATGGTCGGAGCGATCCCCGACCGCCACCGGGAGACGGTTGCCGCCGACCCGCTAGACGGGTACTTCGCGATGGCGCGCGGCACCCAGGACGTCGCACCACTCGAGATGACCAAGTGGTTCGACACCAACTACCACTACCTGGTGCCGGAGCTGGGCCCCGGCACCGTCTTCGCCGCCGACTCCACCAGGCAGGTCGCCGAACTCACGGAGGCCGTAGCCCTGGGCCTGACCGCGCGGCCCGTGCTCGTCGGGCCGGTCACCTATCTGCTCCTCGCCAAGGCGGCCCCCGGTGTGGCCGAGGACTTCGACCCGCTCACGCTCCTGGACCGCCTGCTGCCGGTGTACGCCGAAGTCCTCGCCGACCTGCGGGCGGCCGGGGCCGGGTGGGTGCAGCTCGACGAGCCCGCCCTCGTCCAGGACCGCTCCCGGGCCGAACTCGGCGCGTGCGAGCGCGCCTACCGCGCCCTCGGCTCGCTCACCGACCGGCCGAAGCTGCTCGTCGCCTCCTATTTCGGCCGCCTCGGCGAGGCTCTGCCACTGCTGGCCAAGGCACCGGTGGACGGCCTCGCTCTCGACTTCACCGAGACCGCCGCCGTCCAGGTGGACGACCTGGCCGCCGTCGGCGGACTGCCCGGGAAGCGTCTGGTCGCGGGGGTCGTGAACGGCCGCAACGTCTGGATCAACGACCTGGAAAGGTCCATGTCGACCCTCGGCACCCTGCTGGGGCTGGCGGGCCGGGTCGACGTGGCGTCCTCGTGCTCCCTGCTGCACGTCCCGCTCGACGCCGCCGCCGAGCGGGAGATCGATCCGCAGGTGCTGCGCTGGCTGGCCTTCGCCCGGCAGAAGACCGAGGAGATCGTGACGCTCGCCGCGGGGCTGGCCCGGGGCACCGGCGCCGTCGCGGCCGCACTGGCGGCCAACCGGGCGGACCTCGCTTCCCGCCACACCTCCCCCGTCACCCGCGATCCGGCCGTGCGGGCCCGTACGGCCGGGGTGACCGGGGCGGACGCCCGACGCACCCTGCCCTACGGGAAACGGGCCGCGTCGCAGCGCGCCCGGCTCGGCCTGCCCCTGCTGCCGACGACCACCATCGGTTCGTTCCCGCAGACCGGCGAGCTGCGCGCCGCACGGGCCGGTCTGCGGGCCGGACGCATCGACGCGGCCGCGTACGACGAGCGCATCAGGGCCGAGATCCAGGAGGTGATCACGTATCAGGAGAAGGCCGGCCTGGACGTGCTGGTCCACGGCGAGCCCGAACGCAACGACATGGTGCAGTACTTCGCCGAGCAACTGACCGGTTACCTGGCCACCCGGCACGGCTGGGTGCAGTCCTACGGCACCCGCTACGTCCGCCCCCCGGTGCTGGCCGGCGACGTCTCCCGCCCCGAGCCGATGACCGTGGGCTGGACGGCGTACGCCCAGTCCCTCACCGACCGTCCGGTCAAGGGCATGCTCACCGGTCCGGTCACCATGCTGGCCTGGTCCTTCGTGCGTGACGACCAGCCGCTCGGGGACACCGCCCGCCAGGTCGCGCTCGCCCTGCGCGACGAGGTCCACGACCTGGAGGCGGCGGGCACGCCGGTCATCCAGGTGGACGAGCCCGCACTGCGGGAAACGCTGCCCCTGCGCGGCGCGGACCGGCCCGCCTACCTGAACTGGGCCACCGAAGCGTTCCGGCTGACGACCAGCGGGGTACGCCCGGACACGCAGGTCCACACGCACATGTGCTACGCCGAGTTCGGCGACATCGTCCAGGCCATCGACGACCTCGACGCCGACGTCATCAGCCTGGAGGCCGCCCGCTCCCACATGCAGGTCGCCCATGAACTCGCCGCCCACGGATACCCGCGCGAGGCCGGGCCCGGGGTGTACGACACCCACTCGCCCCGCGTGCCGACCGCCGAGGAGGCGGCGGGCCTGCTGCGCGCCGGACTGCGGGCGATCCCGGCGGAGCGACTGTGGGTCAATCCGGACTGCGGTCTCAAGACGCGGGGCTGGCCGGAGACCAGGGCGTCGCTGGAGAGCCTGGTCGCGGCGGCACGGACCGTGCGGGGCGAGCTCTCCGCGTCCTGAGCCGCCGGGGGGGTACCGGCCGGGCGTTCCCGGGGGGCCCCGGCCGGTGCCCCCGCCTCGTGGGCCGCGTCCGCATCAGCGAGGTGGTTCAGCGGGCGAGGCAGCAGTCCCCGCACGTCGAACCGGCCGGAGTGCGGTAGTAGAGACAGCAGCTGTTCGGGGTGACGCTGTTCGGCCCGGTCTCGCTGTCGGTCGCCGCGTTCGCCGGAGCACTGGGCGCCCTGCTGCTCGTGTACGCCACCGCTCGTACGGGGGGCCGGATCAGCTCCGTACGCCTGGTGCTGTCCGGTGTGGCGATCGCGGCGGTGCTCACCGCGGGGCTGGACCTGCTCCTGCTGACCACGGACCGGGGCAACGAGGCCCGCGCGGTGCTCGCCTGGACCCTCGGCGGCCTCGGCGGGGTCAGCTGGGCGACGCTCTGGCTGCCCGGCGCGGCTCTGCTGCTGGGCATCGCCGTCCTGTCCGTGCAGTCGCGCAATCTGAACCTGCTGCTGGCGGGCGAGGAGGCTGCCACCACCATGGGACTGGACGTGGCCCGCTTCCGCTCCCGCATGTTCGTGCTGCTGTCCCTCATCACGGGTGTACTGGTCGCCGCGTCGGGACCCATCGGCTTCGTCGGCCTGATGCTGCCCCACATCGTGCGCCTTGCCTTTTCGTCGGCGGTGACCACCGCCGCGTGCTGCCCACCGCCGCGCTCGGCGGGGCGGTCTTCCTCGTGTGGGCGGACATCGCCGGGCGCGTCGTGGCCGCGCCCATGGAGATCCCTGTCGGGGTGCTCACCGCGCTGTGCGGCGGGCCCTTCTTCCTCTGGCTCATGCGCCGCGACGCGCGGCGCGGCACCGGCGAAGGAGTGGCATGACCGCGACCGCACTCGTCATCGACGGGGTCACGCTCACCGCCGGGGCCCGTCGCCTGGTCAGGGACGTCTCGTTGACCGCGCGGCCCGGTGAGGTGATCGGCCTCGTGGGCCCCAACGGCAGCGGCAAGTCCAGCCTGCTGCGCGCCGTCTACCGTGTCCTGCGTCCCGCCACCGGCGAGGTCCGGGTCGACGGACAGGACGCCTGGGCGCTGCCGGTGCGCCGGCTGGCACGCGCGGTGGCGGCGGTGACGCAGGAGTCGGGGGCCGAATTCGACCTCACGGTGCGCGAAGTGGTGGCCATGGGGCGTACTCCGCACAAACGGCTGCTCGCGGGAGACACCGCCGAGGACGCCGAGCTGACCGCGTCGGCCCTCGCCGCCGTGGACGTCACCGAACTGGCGGGACGCCCCTTCGACCGCTTGTCGGGCGGTGAGCGTCAGCGTGTCCTCATCGCGCGGGCCCTCGCCCAGGAGCCCACGCTCCTGGTCCTGGACGAGCCGACCAACCACCTCGACATCCGGCACCAGTTGTCGGTCCTCGGTACGCTGCGGCGCCTGCCGGCGACCGTCCTGGTCGCCCTGCACGACCTCAATCTCGCCGCCCGCCACTGCGACCGCCTGTACATCCTGGACGACGGCGAGGTCGTCGCCTCCGGCGCGCCCGCCGACGTGCTGACACCGGTGTTGCTGGCCGAGGTGTACGGCGTGACCGGCGAGGTCGCCGTCCATCCCCTGACGGGCGCGCCGCAGGTGACGTTCCTGCCCGGCCTGCCGGACCCGGGCGTGCCCGCGGAAGGGTGAGCGCGGAAGGACCCGCCCCTCGTCCGAGGGGCGGGTCCTGGTTGCCGCAGCGGTCAGTCGAGGGCCGGCGGCGCCGCGTCCGCCGATGTGCCCCAGTCGGAGGGAGCCGTGCCGACCTCGAAGGACAGGTCGCGGGTGCCGCGGATGTCCTCGGTGGTCAGGTAGGTCTTCCCGTATGCCGCCCCGTCGGTCCGCGCCGACCGTATGTAGCGCGCCGAGTCGGAGGTACCGGGGGCCTTCACCGTCAGACGGCCCTTGGGGTAGTAGCGCCGGTCGAGGGTGAGGTCCACCCGTTCGAAGACGGGCGTGGAGAGACCCCAGGTGTCCGTGCCCGGCTGGACCGGGAAGATCCCGATGGAGGACAGGACGTTCCACGCCGACATCGTCCCGAGGTCGTCGTTCCCGGTCATGCCGGTCGGGGCGTCGGTGAAGAGGGTGAGCGCCGCGTGCACCACGTCGGTCGTCCTCGACGGCCGGCCGGTGGAGAGGTAGGTGTACGGGGCGATCAGGTCGGGCTCGTTCTGCGGGTTGTACTTGTCCGCGTTGTAGTAGTCGTACGGCCCGTTCACCCACACCTCGCGGGCGGTCTTCGCCGGGTCCTTCACCAGTTGGTCGTAGGCGAAGAACGAGTCGAGGCGCTCGTTGGCGGCCTGCGTCCCGCCGATCAGGGAGACCATGCCGGGCAGGTCCTGGGGCACGAGCCACTGGTACTGCCAGGACGTGCCCTCGTGGAAGCCCTCGCTCTGTGCCGGGTCGGCGGGTCCGGTGAAGTCGCCGCTCACGTCACGGGCCCGGAAGAAGCCGGTCGAACTGTCGAAGATCTTCCGGTAGTTCTGGGCGCGCTGTGTGTACCGCGCGGCGTCGTCCTCGTGGCCCAGCTCCTTCGCCATCTGTCCGAGCATCGCGTCGGACAGGGCGTACTCCAGGGTCGCGGACGCGCCGTGGTCGTAGTCGGAGTCGCCGGGCTTCGCGTGCGGGCGGCCCTTGATGTAGGGAGCGAAACCGTCGGCCAGGTACTCCTTGTTGGCCTCGCGGCCGACGGGGGCGGAGCCGGCCGGGGGCACACCGTCGGCGTTCTTCCTGAGCGCGCGGTACGCCTGCTCCTCGTATCCCTTGAGCAGACCCTGCTGGTAGGCGTTGGTGAGGAACGGGGTGACGGGGTCGCCCGTCATGATGTTCGTCTCGACCGTGCCGTAGCCCCATTTGGGCAGCCAGCCGCTGTCCTCGTCGATCTTGATGACGGAGATCGCCATGTCCCGGGACTCACTCGGCGCGAGGAGCGACAGCAGCTGGGCCTGGGTGCGGTAGGTGTCCCAGAGCGACCAGTTCTGGTAGTAGGTGAAGCCCTCGGCCCGGTGGGTCTTCTGGTCCCAGCCGGTGTAGCGGCCGTCGACGTCGCTGCCGACGTTCGGTGCGAGGAACGAGCGGTAGAGGGACGAGTAGAAGGTCCGGCGGAGGGTCTCGCTGCCGCCCTGCGCCTTGACCTCGCCGAGCCTGTCCTCCCACGCGGCCTGCGCGGCGCGCGCGACCTTGTCGTACGAACGGCCGCCTTCGGCACGGAGGTTGCCGGCCGCGCCCTTCGCGTCGACGTACGAGATCGCCGTGGTCGCCTCGACGGTGCGGTCCTTGGTGGTGTCGAAGCGCAGGTAGGCACCGTTGCGCTCGCTGCCGGCCGCTGAGGCCTTCGATCCCTCGGCGACCTTCTCGCCCTTCCACGTGCCCGAGGTGGTGAAGGGCCGGTCGAAGCGGGTGATCGTGTAGACCGTGTACGGCTTGGTGTCCTGGCAGAAGCCGCTGCCGGTGATGGCGGTGCGCACCGTGCGCCTGTCCAGGATCTCGACCTCGGTGTTCACCGTCTTGTGCAGCGACTGGCCCGCGTTGATGAGGACGTTGGCCTTGTCGGTGGCGGGAAAGGTGTAGCGCTGCACGCCGGTGCGTTCGGTGGCGCTCAGTTCGGCCTTGATGCCGGTCTTGAGGCCGACGGTGTACGTGCCGGGGCTCGCCTTCTCGTCGTCGTGGCTGAACTCGGCCGCGTAGGCGGCGTTGTCCGTGGACGTGATGTCACCGGTCGTGGGCAGCACCGGCAGGTCTCCGCCGAGCCCGCAGCCCACCCCGGAGATGTGGACGGTGGAGAAGCCTCTGATGTGGTTCTCCGAATAGTCGTACCCGGTGTTGTGGCCGGTGTCGGGCGAGAACTGCACCATGCCGAACGGAACCGCCGCGCCGGGATAGGTGTTGCCCTCGTTCTCGGTTCCGATGAACGGGTTGACGAGATCGGTCAGCCGGCCGTGCTCGGCGTGCGCCCCTCCGTCCGCCGTGGCGGGCGTGGCGACGGCGCCGCCGAGGAGCGCGGCCGTGGCGGCCGCCGTCCCCGCACCGCGTAGCAAGTGGGTCCATCTCATGGGAAGAACGCCTCTTTCCAGCCGTAGACAACGTTGTCAGGTCGCACTGCGCGATCATTCTTGGCCTGTATGCGTGTACCCGTCAAGAGTTGTGGCCGGGCCCGTGAGGGACCTCCACCGGTCGGCCACGAGCGGCGAGGGGTGCCCACGGCCCTGACGGCGGCGTCACCGGAACCCGCCCGACGCCCCGGCCTCCGGACGTCGCGGGGCGCCGGCGGATCGCCGCCCGTCGGCTGCGGTCCGCGAGAGCCGGACCTCCCCCACCCCCGGCGGACCGAGAGGCGCGGGCTTAAGCACCCTCAGCGCAGCGAGGCGTACACGATGAGGTTGTCCACGGGATGCCCGTCGGCGTCGAAGGCCCCGTCGCACGTGATCAGACGGAGAACACGCGCGTCGGTCGGTCCGTAGACCTTGTCGGTGGGAAAGGTCTTCTTGCTGACGGTCTGCGTGCCGGTGACCCTGAAGTGCGTCTGCCTGCCCGCCGCGTCGGACACGGCGATGTCCGCGCCCCGGTCTATCCGGTGCAGGTCGTGGAAGACGGCCTTGCCGAACCGTGTGTCGTTGTGCCCGATGAGCACGGCGGCGCCCGGCTCGCCGGGTACGGCGCCGCCCGCGTACCAGCCGGCCGTCATGCCCTTCTCGGCCGGCGGGACCTCCACCGTGCCGTCCTCGTTCAGCCCCAGTCTCAGCAGGCCGCTGTCTATCCCGAGCGACGGAACGGTCAGCCGTGACGGTGCCGGAGCCTTCGGCGACTGCGGCTCCGGGGAATGGCGCGGGAGTGCACCGCCGGACGCCTGCGGCGCGTCTGCCGCGCCGCAGGCGGTGACGGGGGCGATCAGCAGACAGACGGCTGCCGCGATCGCGGCGGACCGCCGCGACGGGCGCGGAGTGAAGGGGGGCATGAGTACTCCGGTGCGGTGGACGAGCGGGGGACGTACGGCGGATGGCGCCGCTCCCGGTGGGAACGGCGCCATCGTGCGGGATCAGCCGTTGCGCTGAGCAGCGGTCCGGCGGCGTACGACGAGGACCCCGGCGCCCGCGAGCAGCACCGCTCCCGCCGCCGTGCCGTACAGCGCCGTGCCGGCGGCGTCCTGGGCGGGGCGCTCCCCGGCGTCGACACCGCCGCGGGGCATGCGGCTCGCGGGCATGGGCTCCGGTGCGGGAGTCGGCCTCCCGGTGCGGGCCGCCTGCCTGGGCTCCGGCGTGGCGGTGCGCTCTGCGGGCGCCGCCGAGGCGGTGGCGGGCTCGGCGGGCACCGGGGTGGGCGTGCCGTCGGCCAGGGCCGCGGCGGACGGGAGGAGCACCGCACCGGCCGCCAGGGCGGTGAGGACGGCGGTGCGCACGATGGGACGGGACATGAAGGACTCCGATTCCGGCTCGGCGTTCTGTGGTGCCCGTGCGCGTGTGCGCGCCGGGCGGCCGAGCGTCCCCTCAGAGTGGAGTGGAGTTGTGAGGAAGCTGTCAGGCCGCTGTGTTCGTCGGATCAGGGCCTGCCGCAGGAAGCCGGAGGGTGAAGACGGAGCCCTCCCCCACGGTGCTGACCACGTCGGCCGTCCCTCCGTGTGCCTCGACGAGTTTGCGGACGATCGCCAGTCCCAGGCCGCTGCCGCCCGTGCGGCGGCTACGTGACTTCTCGGCACGCCAGAACCGGTCGAAGACGTGGGGCAGGTCCTCCGGCGCGATCCCCGTGCCGGTGTCGGCGACCTCCACCACCGCGTCCTGGCCCGCCTTCCCGGCTCTGTCCGCGTACACCCGCAGAACCACCCGTCCGCCCGCCGGGGTGTGGCGCACGGCGTTGGTCACCAGGTTGCCGATCGCCTGACGCAGCCTCACCGGGTCGGCGACGAGCCCGGGGACGGGGTCATGCCCGGCGTGCGGTTCCACGTCCAGGGTGACACCTGCGGCCTCGGCCGGCGCCTGGTGGGCGGCGACGACGTGGGCGAGCAGTTCGTCGATCCGCACCGCTTGCGGGTGAAGCCGCAGCGCTCCGGCGTCGGCCGCGGCCAGGTCCTGGAGGTCGTCGATGATGTGCTGCAGTTGCACGGCCTCCTCCAGGAGCGAGGAGACGAACGTCGCGTCCGGGTCGGCGATGCCGTCCTGCGCCCCCTCCAGCCACCCACGGATGTTGCTCAGCGGGGTGCGCAGTTCGTGCGCGACGTCGCTCACCATCACCTTGCGCTGTTCCTCCAGGCGGGCGCGGTGGGCCGACATGTCGTTGAAGGCGGCCGCCAGGCGGCCGATCTCGTTGTCGGCGGCGACGACCACATGTGACGGGTCCTCCCCGTCGCGCATCCGCTGGGCGGCGCCGGTGAGCGCGTGGAGCGGCCGTACGAGCCGGGCACCGGCGAGGACCGAGGCCCCGACGGTGAGTGCCAGGACCAGTGCGGCGACGCCGGTGATCTTCGCCGTGTTCGCCGACGACAGCTCGAAGCCCGGGACGGCACCGCCGCCGGGGTCGCTGATGAACAGCAGCGCCGGGGACGCCACGTACGAACTGAGCTGCTCCTGACGCGCGATGGCGACGCAGGAGGCGATGTCGCGGTCGTTCTCGCTGTCGGGTGGCAGTGCCGGGCCGGGCACCGGCGTCGCGGCCTGGCGGGGCCGAGCGGTGGACCGCTCGGCCGGCACCGGCGCCTCTCCGTCGACGCCGTCGGCGGGTGCGGCTGTCGGGACGGGTGTGCGGGGAAAGCCGGGGGCGGGCATGGGGGTGGGCTCACGGTAGGCCGCCGAGGAGCGCGATTCCGCGGCCGTGTTCCAGGAGAGATCGAGGTCGAGACGCACGGCTTCGCGCCCCTGCCGGTCCAGGCACGCGTCCACGAGTTCGTTCAGCGCCGTGAGCGCCTTGCGCTCGGTGGTCGTGGGGCGGTCGAGTGCGTCCATGGAGCACCGGGTGCTCCGTGTGCGGTCGGGATCGTTGCCCACCACCGCTATGCGGGGGCGCCCGCTCGGTCCCTCCACGACGTCGGAGGCGATCCCGAAACGGCTGAGGCAGAGCACCGCCGCGTCGGCGGCGCGCTTCAGCGACACACGCTCGGCCTCGGGCAGCCGGAACGGGCCGACGGCCCGCGGGTCGACGCGGTCGCTCGTGGAGCGCGGCTCCCCGCCCGCTCCGGGTGCCGCGACGGTCACGGACCCCGCTTCGGACCCCGGTGTCACGGCGGCCACGGACAGCGGGTCCACGACCGCGGACGCCTGGGGCGGCAGTGGCGGCGGGGACGGTGTGGACCCGGCCGAGTCGGCGATGATCGCCCGGCTCTGGGTCGTGAGGGTGATCCGCCGGTCGGACTCGTCGGCCAGACCGTCGACGGTGGCCCCCACCCCTTGCCAGCCGGGGTGTTCGGCCGCGTAGGCGAGCAGCGTGTCCAGGACCCGGGTGTCCGCCGCGAGGTTGCGCCCCTGCTCCTGTTCGATGGCACCGGATGTCGTCTGCACGGCCAGCCAGGCAGTCGCGGCCACCGAACAGGCCGCCACGAGCGCAGACACAGCCAGCATCCGGCCCAGCAGGCTCTTTCGCAGGGGCAGCCTGTGGCCGGCGTGGTCAGAGCGACGCGGCACGTGCGGAGCCCTTCCGCGGATCCGTGAGCTTGTAGCCGACGCCGAAGACGGTGAGCAGCCGCACGGGACGCCTGGGGGCGGGCTCGATCTTCTTACGGAGGTTCATGATGTGGACGTCGACGGTACGGCTGCTGATGTACCGGTCGAAGCCATGGAGTTCGGCGAGCAGTTGTTCCCGCGTGAACACCCGGTCCGGCTCGGCAGCCATCGTCGAAAGGAGCCTGAATTCGCCCGGCGTGCACTCGACCCCCACGCCGTCGACCGCTACCTCGTGGCGCAGGGGGTCGACGGCCAGCGCGCCCACGGCAAGGACGTGACCGTTCTCGCGGTCGGCGTCCCTCCGGGTGCGGCGCAGGAGCGTACGTACGCGCGCCATGAGTTCCCGCGGGCTGTACGGCTTCGTCATGTAGTCGTCGGCGCCGAGGTCGAGCCCGAGCAGCAGGTCGTCCTCGGTGGCCCGTGCGGTCAGCATGAGGACGGCCGTCTCCCGTCCCTCGGCACGGAGGATGCGGACCACGTCGAGCCCGTCGGCCCGGGGCATCATCACGTCGAGTACCAGCAGGTCGGGCGAACCCTGCCGGGCCTGTTCCAGCGCGGCGAGGCCGTCCGACACCACGGTGACCGCGTGCCCCTCGCGTTCGAGGTAGCGGCGGATCAGCTCGGCCTGTTTCGCGTCGTCTTCCGCGACTATGACGTGTGCGCACACGGGGACGATCGTAAGGGAGCCCCGGACTCACAGGCGCAGGCGGCCGGGAGGCCCGCCGGTGGAGGTGCGCGGTTCCCCTGCGCGTCCGGCGGGCCCCCGGACACACTGTGCTCCTGCCCCGCGCGTGCGCGTCCCCCGCACCGGTCGCCGCATTTTCACGCGAACCGCACATGACTGCGGGGCGGTCCCGGACCTCCTGGTCCGGGACCGCCCCGCAGCACCGTGGGGACGAACAGGCGTTACCAGCGGTACCAACGGCCACGTCGGCCACCGGTACCGGCGGAACGCATGACGAAACCGAGCAGCCAGACGGCGAGCACGATCACGGCGACGATCCACAGGGCCTTCAGTGCGAACCCGGCTCCGAAGAGAACCAGGGCGAGAAGCAGGACGAGAAGCAGGGGAACCATAGTTATCAACCTCCGAAAAGGCGGGTGCCCCGGCACCTCCCGCCCATGCCTGCGAATTTATCTGTTTCTTATTCGTCGCGGCGGGCATGCGATCTCGCCTGTTCAGGGCCCGCCCCGCCCCTCACAGTCGCCGCAGCGGGTGCGCCGGGCGACCTAACCGACCGCGGACAATTCGGGGCGGCAACCGCGCGACCCGCGCCACGTCTCCACGTCGGGGCCGTCCTCGATGCCACGTCGAGACCGTCCTCGATCGATCCGCGATCAGCTCCAGTTCGAGCAGACCCAGGACACCCCTTCTCCCACCGAGGAAGGAACGCAGATGCGGATCCGCCAGACATCCCGGTCCAGGTCCGCGCCGGCGCTCTGGTTCCTTCCCCCGTGGAGGTGATAGGTCGTGCCGTCGTTGCAGTACTGGTAGTCGCCCGGCGCAGGAAGCGCGGGGAATCGGTCTCCGTGCCGCCCGAGAGGATCGCGCAGTGGGTCAGGCCGCGATCGGATACCGGCCGGGCGTCCGTCTCGGCCGGCGCCCCGTCCGGCTCGGTCTCCGCCACGAATGAGGCGAAGTACCCGGCGGCAGCGAGCGCTCGCTGACGCCCGTACGCCGGGCCGGCTCGCCGATTCGCACGACGCGGAACACGCCGTGCGCCTTGATTCTCACACCGGTGTCAGGTTTTACGGTACGTGCATGACCTCCGAGACCACGACGTCGCTCCTCCTCTCCCCCGCCCGCCTCGGCCGGCACGAGTTGGCCAACCGCCTGGTCATGGCGCCCATGACCCGCAACCGTGCAGAGGCCGACGGCACCGCCACCCCGCTGATGGCCGAGTACTACGCCCAGCGCGCCGGTGCGGGCATGATCATCGCCGAGGCGTCGACCCCCAGCCCGGTCGGCCGGACCTACCCGAACATCACCGCCCTGCACTCCGACGCCCACACCGACGGCTGGCGGCGGGTCACCGAGGCCGTCCGGGCAGCCGGCGGCGGACCGATGTTCCTCCAGATCCAGCACGGCGGACGTGTCGGCCACCCCGACACCAGCGGCTTCACCCCGATCGCCCCCTCTCCGATCCCGCTGCCCGAACCGATCCATACACCGACGGGCCGCCAGGAGGCGGTCACCCCGCGGGAGATGACTCCCGAGGACATCCGGACCACCATCCGCGACTTCGCCGCCACAGCACGCCGGGCCGTCGACGCCGGCTTCGCCGGGGTCGAGGTGCACAGCGCCAACGGCTACCTGCTGCACCAGTTCCTGGCCCCGAACACCAACCTCCGTAGCGACGCCTACGGCGGCAGCGTCGGGAACCGCATCCGCTTCACGTCCGAGGTGACCGACGCCGTCGTCGAAGCGATCGGTGCCGAGCGGACCGGTCTGCGCATCTCCCCCGGCCACGCAGTCAACGGCGTCACGGACACCGACGCCGACGTCCTCTACCCTGCGCTGCTCGCGGCCAACGCGGACAAGGGCCTGGCCTACCTCCACGTCGCCTTCGCCTCCCCCGGACAACCGCTCTTCGCCCGCCTCCGCGAGATCTGGCCGGGCACTCTCATCGCCAATCCGGTGCTGCCCGCGGCCGGGATCCCCGCCGACGGGGGCAGGGAGGCGGCCGAACGTCTGCTCGCCGCGGGCGCCGACCTCATCGCGCTGGGCCGCCCGTTCCTCGCCAATCCGGACCTCGTCGAACGACTGCGCACCGGTGCACCCGTCAACGCCGTACGGTCCAGGTACGCGATGTACACCGGCGGGCCCGTCGGATACACCGACTACCCCACGCACGGCTGAGCCGGACCGGTGTGCCGACGCGAGGTGGAGGTCCTGGGCGCGGTCCTGGGCGGTGCCGGCACCCCCGTCGAACGCATCGCGGCCGGCGTCCAGGTCTTCGCCCGGCGCGCTCTGGAGAACCGGGGGCTGGCCTACGCACTGCTCGCGGCCCCGGCCGAACCGTCCGTCGGCGGCGAGCGCCTGGAATTCCGCCGCCGGTACCGCGAACTCTTCGCCGAGGTGACCGCGGAAGGCATGGCACAGGGGGTACTGCCACCCCAGAACGCCGACGTGACCGCGGCGGCGCTCACCGGTGCGGTCGGCGAAGTCCTGGTCGCGCCGCTCGGCGCCCCGGAGGGCGGCGACACCACGGAACTGCTCTCCGACCTCACCGCGATGGCTCTGCTCTGCGCTGCGCTGCGCGGGAGCCCCACGCGCTCTTCCACCACCACCGTCCGTCCCAGCACCGGAGGGCCTCCATGTCCGCGACCCACGTCCCGTACAGCCGCCCCTCGGGGACCACGCACGAGGTGACCAATCAGCCACCGCCGCTGACGGGCCATGACGTCGCCGACGACCCCGTGCTGCTCGACGGCGTACGCCGCGAGGGCGCGGAGTGGTGCCTGGAGGCCCTGCACGGAGGTGCAGCGCTGGGCGGATGAGGCCAACCGCCACGAGCCCGTGCTGCGGACCCACGACCGCTACGGGCACCGCGTCGACGAGGTGGACTTCCACCCCGCCTATCACTCCCTCATGGACGTGGCCATCGGGGAAGGGCTCGGCGGCGCCCCCTGGGGGGATGCGCGTCCCGGAGCGCATGTGGCGCGCGCGGCAGATGCGCGTCCCGGAGCGCATGTGGCGCGCGCGGCCGGCTTCATGGTGTGGAGCAGCGCCGAGGCGGGCCACGGCTGCCCCGTCTCCATGACCTATGCGGCGGTGCCGGCCCTGCGCCACTCCCCCGGTCTCGCGAAGCTGTACGAGCCCTTGCTGACCAGCCGTGCGTGCGACGCCGGCCTGCGCGCCCCGGCCGGGAAGCGCGGATTGCTCGCGGGCATGGGCATGACCGAGAAGCAGGGCGGCACCGACGTACGCTCCAACACGACCGCCGCGACGGAACAGCGCGACGGCACCTGGCGGCTGCGTGGCCACAAGTGGTTCACCAGCGCGCCGATGAACGACCTGTTCCTGGTGCTCGCGCAGGCACCGGCCGGGCTCTCGTGCTTCCTGGTCCCGCGCGTCCTGCCGGACGGGAGCCGCAACACCTTCCGTATCCAACGGCTGAAGGACAAGCTCGGCAACCGCTCCAACGCCAGCAGCGAGCCCGAGTTCGACGACACCGTGGCCTGGCTCGTCGGGGACGAGGGCAGGGGTGTGCGCACCATCATCGACATGGTCACGATGACCCGGCTGGACTGCGTGCTGGGGTCCGCCGCCGGCACGCGCGCCGCGCTGGCGCAGGCCGCCCATCACGCACGCCACCGGACCGTGTCCGGTGCGAAGCTCGCCGACCAGCCGCTCATGCGCAACGTCCTCGCCGATCTCGGTCTGGAGTCCGAGGCGGCGACCACCCTCGCCCTGCGCCTGGCCGGGGCGACGGACCGTGCGCAGCGCGGTGACACCCAGGAGCGCGCCTTCCTCCGCCTCGCCACGGCGATCGGCAAGTACTGGGTGTGCAAGCGCCAGTCGGCCGCCGTCGCGGAGGCCCTCGAATGCCTCGGTGGCAACGGCTACGACGAGGCGTCCGGCATGCCCCGCCTCTACCGCGAGGCCCCGCTCAACGGCATCTGGGAGGGCTCGGGCAACGTCAACGCCCTGGACATGCTGCGCGCTCTGGCGCGTGAGCCCGAGTCCCTCCACGCCTTCCGTGCGGAGATCGAGGCCGCCGCGGGGGCGGACGCGCGGCTCGACGCGGCCTGGCGCGAACTGCAGGGGGAGTTCGCGCTTACCGAGGACGCCCCGCTGCGCGCCCGCCGCGTGATCGAGCGCGGCTCTCGTGCTGCAGGGGTCCCTGCTCGTCCGCCACGCACCGCACGCCGTCGCCGACGCCTTCTGCGCGTCGCGTCTGGCGGGCGACCACGGCCTCGCGTTCGGCACCCTGCCGCCCGGCTCCGACTTCACGGCGCTGCCGGGGGCGGCTCCCCGTCTGACCTCTTTCGCCCGGAGGATCGTGCGAACCCCCTTGCCCAATGGTCAAGAATCGTTGACCATTACTCGCATGCCTACCGCCGATCTCCCCGAGACGTTTCACGTCACCACGGACGAGCAACTGCGCGCCGTCTCCAGTCTCACGCGCCACCGGATCATGGCCGTCCTCCGCTTCGAGCCCGCGACGATCACGCAGATCGCCGAGCGCGTGGGCCTCGCGAAGGGGAGCTCCAGCTATCACGTGCGGCTGCTGGAGCGGGCCGGCCTGGTGAAGGTGGTACGGACACGGAAGGTCCGGGGCGTCACCGAGCGGTACTACGCCATGGCCGCCCGGTCGATCGCGCTGCCGGACCCGGGCGAGGGAGGTCCGGACATGCTGATGCGGCATGCGGTGGCGGACCTGGAGGCGGCGCCGGCGGGCGCCGAGCGGCACGTGCGGATGGCACACCTGCGGCTCACCGACGAGCAGTTCGCCCAACTGGGAGCGCGGCTGCAGGAAGTGGCTGACGAGTTCCGGGAGCTGTCCGATCCTTCGCTGCCGGACGCGTCACTCGTCTTCGCGCTGTTCCGCCCGGCTCAGCCGAAGCAGACCGAGGAGGGTGCCAAGTGACCACGAACGCAGGCACGTTGCCGAACGGGTTCGGACGGTTGTGGACCGCGCAGACGGTGTCCTCGCTCGGCGACGGGGTGACCCAGGCCGCGTTACCCCTGATCGCGTTGACGTTGACGCGGGATCCGATGGCGCTCGCCGTCGTCACGGCCGCGGGGACGCTGCCGTGGCTGCTCTTCGGGGTGCTCGGCGGTGCGCTGGTGGATCGCTGGGACCGTCGGCGCACGATGTGGGTCGCGGACGCCGTGCGTGCGGCGCTGCTCGCGATACCGGCGGTGGCGGCCGCGCTCGACGTGCTGAGCATTCCGCTGCTCGCGGCCGCAGCCTTCCTGCTCGGCCTCGGCGGGCTTTTCTTCGACACGGCCGCCACGGCCTACCTGCCGGATCTGCTCCGCCGCGACCCCGCGCTCCTGGAACGCGCCAACTCCCGTCTGCGCGGCGCCCAGACCGCCATGTCCGGCTTCGTGGGGCCGCCTGCGGGCAGTGTGCTGCTCGCGCTCGGGCGAACGGTTCCGCTGCTGGCCGACGCGGTGTCGTTCCTGCTCTCCGCGCTGCTCGTCCGCACGCTGCCCGCCATGCCCCGCCCGGTGCCGGAGGTCCGCGAGTCGCTGCTTCGGCAGGCGCGGGCCGGGGCCTCGTACGTCTTCCGGGACCGGGTACTGCTCGGGCTCGCACTCCGCCCGGCGGTCGGGAACATCGCCTTCATCGCGGTGGAGACCGTCCTCGCGCTCTTCGCTCACGAACGCCTCGGTATCGACGCCTATGGCTTCGGACTGCTCCTCACGGCGGAGGCCACAGGGGGTCTGCTCGGTGCGGGCATCGCCTCCCACCTCGGCCGACGACTCGGCACCGGCACCGCCATGACCTGCACGGCCGCCGTGGAAGGGCTTGCCGTCCTGGGCCTGGCCGTTGCCCGGAACCCGTACGTCGCGGGGCTGGCGCTCGCCGTCTGCGGGGCCGGCATGGGCGCCACGATGGTGCTCGGGCCCTCCCTCCGGCAGGCGATCGTCCCCACCGGCCTGATGGGCCGGGTCGCCTCGACCTCCCGCATGCTGGCCATGTGCGCGGCCCCCGTCGGCGCCTTCCTCGCCGGCTGGCTGGCCACCGCGTACGACATCCGCACCCCGCTCTACGCCGCCGCAGGCCTCCTCCTGGCGACGACGGCCGTCACGGCGTCCATGACCGGCAACCGGCGGGTCGAAGCGGCGCTGCGAGCCGCCGCCCCGGCTGTCGGTCCGGATCACCCGGTATCCAAGGACCCGGCCCAGGAGAGTGCGCCCGGCTTGCTGTGACGCCTGCCGCGAGAGCGTCGCGACAAGCCTTCCCGCACCGGTCGGCCATGACAGAACTCGGCGGCGCTCCCCGCACCGCGACTGCCCGTGCGCGGAGCCAATGGGCGGCCCGTGCTCGCGGACGTATCCTCACCGGCGCGGGAAGGACCGCGGAACCAGGGCGCGAAGGACCGCGGAAGGAACCCCGGGCGTTCGGCAGCCGGGTGCCGGTCACCGTACCGACTGCATCGTCCCTCCGCCGCGCAGCCTCGCGCTCGCCCGGAACACCGCGTCGCGCGGGGCGGGGACCGCCAGGGTCCGGCCCTTGGAGGCTCCTCGCACCGAGCCCGCCACCTGGATGCCCGTAGCCGCCCGGCTGCCCGCGGCCAGCACGTACCAGGCACCCGTCGGCGACCTCCAACGGGTTGCGGCCACGACGTGCTGGCCGAAGCGGCTGCACAGGGCGGTGTTCCGCCGGTCGGCGACGACCTCCGCCGGAGCCGTGGCGGACGTCGCGGGAGGGACGAACTGCACGAGGACCCGCCCCTGTCCCCGCCAGGTGTCCGCCCTGGTGCACACCCAGCTCGCGCCGGCGCGGATGCCGGGAAGCGACTGCTCGGCGAACTGCCAGTGGTTGACCGCGCGTACCCCTGAGCCTCGCAGGCCCTGGAGCGAGCATGCGGTGCGCGCCCAGCCGACCAGCGCGTCGGTGCCCGTCGCCTCGCGCGGCTGCCTCGCCGGTGCGCCGGATCCGGGCTTCGGTGTGTGGGTCAGGTGCACGGGCGAGAGATCCCCGAGATCCGTCACGAGGAACGCGTGCTTCTCCACGATCCTCTCCGAGGACCGCAGCTGCATCACCGGCCAGGAGCCGCATCCGCCGCCGCCCGCCGGACCGGACACCGCCGCCGTGACCCCGTCCTCGTCGACGTCCAGCGGTCGTGCCGGACTGTCGGGGGTGAGGAGGTCGCGCGTCGCGGACTCCGCGATCCACGGCGCCAGCAGAAACCTGGCGGCGCCGCCCGAGCGGCTGACGACGACCGCCGCGGCCGTGGTGACATCCGCGTCGTCGACCCTGGCGAAGTCGAGTTCGGGGACCCCGCCCCGGGACCGTGGCTCGGCGTACCTGACGACCCGTACGCCTCCGTCATGGAACAGCACCACGGCCTCGCCGCCCAGATCACCCGCGAAGAGCAGCCGCGGAGACTGTGCCGGCGGTACGTCGGGGGTGCCCGGGGCCCGGGTGACGGCGGCGCCCGCAGGAGGCCGGGCCCAGGCACCGAGTGCGCGTGCGAGCAGGGCCTCGTCGTCGGTGCGGCCGCCACGCGGCGCCCAGGCACTGAAGTCCACGCGTGAGGTGTCGGCCCACTGACCGGCGGGCGTCCGCGCCAGGGCGACAGGATCCAGCGCTCCGACGACCGGCGTCGCACGCGGGGCGACGGCGGGCGGTCCGGAGTGGCCGGGCCCGGTGGCCGCGTCGAGGGCGAGACCTCCCGCCACGGCGAAGAGGGCGACCGCCGCCGTCCCCGCTCGTCTCCGGTTCCGGCGCCGCAGCAGGTCACTGGGCCGGGTCTGCACCGTGCAGGGATCGAACTCCGGCGACCGGAGCAGCGTCCGCACCCGGTCGTGGTCGCTTCCCGCGATCTCTCCGGCCACCCTCACGGCGTCGGCGGGAGCGGCGGCACCCGCCTCGCCGAGCAAGGTGCGCGTGCTGTCCTCGGACAGGGACTCCAGGAGCAGCAGCCCCAGGGCCGCACGGGCGGGCCCCGTCACCTCCGCCACCACCCGGTCCAGGGTGAACTCCTCGATCCCGCCCGCCCGTGGGAAGAGCCGGAGCCCCCGCACCACCGGCATCGAGGGACGCAGCGTCGCGGGCGGCGGAACGCGCGCGGGCCACCAGCGGGGGCGTGAGTCGTAGGCCAGCGCGGAGCGTACGACCCGAAGGCGGACTCCGGCGTACGCGGGCGCCTGCGGACCGCCGCCGTGGCCGGCGGAACCGGCGGTCCGGGGGGCGGGAACGGTTCCCTCGCCCTGTCCGGGCGCCGTGGGCGCGCCGCCGTACAGCGCGCGTTGCACCACGGCGTGCGCGGCGAGCACCCTGCGGTGCCTGCCGAGGCTCGGCGGCAGCGTGAGGTAGGCCAGACGCACGAGGCGCGGATAGTGCTCGACGAGTGCGGCCTCTGCCTCCTTCACGTCGAGACGCGCACCGTTGCCGAGGATGCGAAGCGGCGAGGGGTGGAGCGGCATGGGTGGGTGCCTTCCGAGCCGTGGGCGGAAACCGTCACTGGGGCAAACGAGCCAATCGTGTGACGGTCACATCAGCCCGGTCGGCGCGCTCTCCCCGGGCGCGGCGGGGGCGCGCGGGGGCCGGCCCGGTTCCGCGGCAGGGCCCGGTCGGTATTCCCCGTGGATCAGCGGGTAGGCGGTCGCTCTGGAAAGAGCGGGATCAGAACATGTGGTGAGAGGGCGGACGCGATGGCCGGCGGCATGCTGGAAGAGGACCTGTACCGTTTCGAGGCGCTGCTGGACGAGGGAGAGCGCAAGACGCTCCATCACGTCCGGGAGTTCCTGCACGAGGAAGTCGCCCCGCACGCGGACACCTGGTGGGGCAAGGCGTCGTTCCCCCACCATCTGATCCCGCGCTTCGGGGAGCTGGGCATCGCCGGTCTGGCGTACGAGGAGTGCGGCACCACCACCGCGAGCAGCCTGCTGAGCGGCTTCATCGCGATGGAGATGGCGCGGGTCGACGCCTCGATGGCCACGTTCTACGGGGTGCACGCGGGGCTCGCCATGGGCAGCATCGCCCGCTGCGGCTCCGAGGAGCAGCGTCGTCGCTGGCTGCCCGCCATGGGCCGGATGGAGCAGATCGGGGCGTTCGCGCTGACCGAACCCCAGGGCGGGTCCGATGTGGCGGCGGGTCTGCGGACCACCGCACGGCGCGAGGGCGACACCTGGGTGCTGAACGGGGAGAAGCGGTGGATCGGCAACGCCACCTTCGCCGATCTCGTGGTCGTCTGGGCCAGGGAGGAGGGCGGGGAGGGCGGTGTGCTCGGCTTCGTGGTCGACAGTTCGACCCCGGGGTTCTCGGCCCGCCTCATCGAGAACAAGATCGCTCTGCGCACCGTGGAGAACGCCGACATCGTGCTGGAGGACTGCCGTGTGCCGGAGGAGGACAGGCTCCAGGAGGCACACGGGTTCCGGGACACCGCCGACGTGCTGCGGCACACCAGGAGCGGTGTGGCCTGGGAGGCGGTGGGCGTGATGCTGGCGGCGTACCGCATCGCCCTGGACTACACCCGCGAGCGCGAACAGTTCGGCGGTCCCGTCGCCCGCTTCCAGCTGGTCCAGGACCTGCTGGTCCGCATGCTCAGCGATGCCACGTCCTGTCTCGGCATGGTCGTGAGGCTGGCCCAGCTGGAGGACGAGGGCACCTTCCGTGACGAGCACTCGGCGATGGCCAAGGCGCACTGCACCACGAGGATGCGCGAGGTCGTCGGATGGGGCCGTGAACTGCTGGCGGGCAACGGCATCGTGCTCGACTACAGCATCGGCCGTTTCGTCGCCGACGCGGAGGCGCTCTACTCCTACGAGGGGACACGGGAGATCAACACCCTCATCACCGGTCGCGCGATCACCGGCATCGGCGCCTTCGTCTGAGCCGGCGGCTCGCCCGGGTCCGCCCCGGGTGAGCAGCGAAGGAGCCCCGGTGCCCCGGACCGTCATCGCGTTCGGTCCGGTGCACCGGGGCTCTTCGCTGCGGGGGACACCCGGCGGCCGCGCCGTCAGAAGGGCATACGGCCCCGGGCGCGGCGACCGGCCGAGCCGCTGTGGCCGACGGCCTTGGAACTGCTGCGGAAGGGCTTGCTGAAGATCCGGCCGAGCACGCCGGGGGCCTTGCCGCCCGCACGCGATCCAAGTCCCAGGGTGCGCTGCGTACCGCGTTCCGGGTGACGGGACAGCCGCGGGACGAAGAAGGCCAGGACGGCCAGGACGACGCATACGGCAACGATGCCGACTACCACCATGACGAACTCCTCACATCGACGTCGGACCTGCCGTGTGCCCGACGCCGCGCCCTGTATGCCGACGACGGACCTCCGGTGTCGGCCCGCCCCCGGGTCGGCGGGCGGGCCGACACCGCCCGAGCTGCCCCACCCGAGCGCCCGACCCTGGGCGCCGGGCAGGTTGTCCTACTTACCTGAACCCTTCAAGTCAGCCTGTAGGCCTCTTCCGTGACGATTCATCAGGTCCATTCGAATGGCGCAGAGATCCCGGAACCGTGGAGCGCCGCAGGCCGTTCTTCATGCCAATACACAGCCGCCGAGCTACGGCGACGACGACGGAGGAGACGCACTGTGAAGAAGACGGTCGGGTGGGCCCAGGACGGCGACGACTGGACGATCACCGTGAACGGGACCCTGTACCGGGCCATCGAGCGCCCGGAGGGCGGGCGGGTGCACAACTACCTCGTGCGCGGGAACGACCTGGATGCCGAGTTCACCAGCCTGGGGCGTGGCCTCAGAGCGATCCGGGCACACGAGTCCACCGTGAACTGACGCTGCATCCGCGGGGAAGGCGCCAGGGCACCGCCACGCGCCGGTGCCCGACGCCGCCGCCCCGCCGGCTGCCGTCGCCGCGTGACTTCCCCCGCGACCGGCTGCGCCGCGACGACGGCCCGCGCTACGGCGACCGGGTGGCAGTATCGGCCCGTTCCCGAACTGCCGGAGCCGATGGCCGGGGTCGGCCCGGCCGTCCGGTACACCGTACGGAGGAACCGGGGCCGGGCCGTGGCCCGCCGCCCGGCGTCCCGCACCCTTCGCCCTGCCCGCGTGACCGGCACCGGTGCGACGACGCAGAGACGGACAGGGAGGCCGCAGTGCCGGACGCAGTGGTGATCGGGGCGGGTCCCAACGGCCTGGTCGCGGCGAACCTGCTGGCAGACGCCGGCTGGAGCGTGGAGGTTCTGGAGGCGCAGCCGGAACCGGGCGGAGCGGTCCGCAGCGATCGCGGGGTGCATGCCGACTACGTGAGCGACGTGTTCAGCTCGTTCTACCCCCTGGCTGCCGCCTCCCCGATCCTGGCGGATCTGGAGCTCCAGCGGGAAGGGCTGCGGTGGGTCCACGCGCCGCGCGTGCTCGCACACCCCCTGCGGGACGGCCGGTGCGCGGTCCTGGAGCGCCGGTGCGCGGACACCGCCGCGGGGCTGGACGCGCTGACCCCGGGTGACGGGGAGTCCTGGCTCGGCCTGCACGACGTGTGGAACCGCCTCGGCCCGGACATCGTTGGAGCCCTGTTCACGCCGTTCCCGCCCGTCAGGTCCGTGGCCCGGCTCGCGGTTCGGCTGCGGGCGGCGGGGGGACTGCGGCTGGCCAGGTCTCTGGTGCTGCCCGTGCGACGACTGGGCGACGAGGAGTTCAGCGGCGAGGCCGGGAAGCTGCTTCTGGCCGGCAACGCGCTGCACGCCGATCTCGCGCCGGAGGCGGCGGGGAGCGGCGGTTACGGCTGGCTCATGTCGATGCTGGGCCAGACCTACGGCTTCCCCGTACCGGCCGGTGGTGCCGGGGCACTCACGCGGGCCCTGGTCAGCCGGCTGGAGCGGCGTGGCGGTGCGGTGCGCTGCGGGGAGCGGGTGACACGTGTGCTGGTGCGTGGGGGCAGGGCTGTGGGGGTCCGGATTTCAGGAGGCGAGGACGTGCCCGCGTCCCGTGCGGTGATCGCCGGCGTTTCGGCTCCGGCACTGTACGAAGAGCTGGTCGAACCGCAGCACCTGCCTGCCCGGGTGCTGGCCGACCTGCGGCGCTTCCAGTGGGACTTCGCCACGTTCAAGGTCGACTGGGCGCTGGACGGGCCCGTGCCATGGACCGCTCACGAAGCATCAGGTGCGGGCACGGTGCACCTGGCCGACGGCGTGAACGGCCTCACGAGGTTCGCCGCGCAGATCAGCATGGGGCAGGTCCCCGACCGCCCCTTCCTGCTGTTCGGCCAGATGACCACCGCCGACCCGACCCGCTCGCCCATGGGCACGGAGTCGGCCTGGGCCTACACCCACGTGCCGCACCGGATCGGAGGGGACGCGGGGGACGACGGACTGACCGGCCTCTGGGACCGCCGGGAGCGGGAAGCCATGGGCGACCGGATCGAGGCCGAGGTGGAACGGTGGGCACCGGGATTCCGCTCCCGCGTCGTGGCCCGCCGGCTGCTGGCGCCGCCCACCCTGCAGAACCTCGACGCCAACCTGCGCGGGGGCGCGATCAACGGCGGTACGGCATCGATGCACCAGCAGCTGGTCTTCCGGCCCACGCCGGGCGCGGGCAGACCGGAGACCCCGGTCAAGGGCCTCTACCTCGCGTCGGCCTCCGCCCACCCCGGTGGTGGTGTGCACGGGGCACCGGGGGCGAACGCGGCCCACGCCGCGCTCCGCGCCGGATTCCCCGCCGACCTCATCAGCCGGGCACAGCGCGCACTCGGCCGCAGGAGCAGGAAAGGCGCCCCGGAGGACGGCATCGGCGCCTGAGTCGAGGCACGGACGTTCGCAGAGGCGGCGTCCGTCCGCGGTTGCGACCGTCCCGGGCCCTCTCACACGTCCTCGCGCACATCTCGCGGATGCACCTTGAGCCCCGTATGCCCAGAATGGGCCGTGCTGCAGATGTGGACCTTCCGGTCGTCGACCCTCCGGTCCGCACACCTGGCGGTGCGGCGCACTCCCGCGGCCGCACCCCGTCGAGGAGGCCCATGTGACCGGCACAGATCGTCCTCTGCACGACCGCGTCGCCGTCGTCACCGGTGCGGCGAGGGGCCTGGGCGCGGGCATGGCACGGGAACTGGCGCGGCGAGGCGCCAGAGTTGCCCTGCTCGGCCGGGAGGAAGCCACGCTGGCCGAGGTGCGGGACACGATTCCCGGAGGAGCCCGGTGCTGGGAGGTGGATATCACCGACGACGCCCGGATGGGCCAGGTCGCCGACGAGGTCAGGGATCGCCTGGGGCCCGCCTCGATCGTCGTCGCGAACGCGGGACTGGCGGAGGGCGGCCCCTTCGGCGAGTCCGATCCGGCGACCTGGCGGCGCGTGATCGAGGTCAATCTGACCGGCAGCGCGATCACCGCCCGAGCGTTCCTGCCCCAGCTGCGGGCCACCGGGGGGTATTACCTGCAGGTCGCCTCCCTCGCCTCCATCGGTGCGGCACCCATGATGAGCGCGTACTGCGCCTCCAAGGCCGGCGTGGAGTCGTTCGCCCATTCGCTGCGCGCCGAGCTGGCCCATGAGGGCGTCGGCGTGGGAATCGCCTATCTGAACTGGACGGACACGGACATGATCCGCGGCGCGGACGAACACCCGGTGCTGCGGGAACTGCGCGCGCACATGCCCAGGCCCGCACGCAGGGTCTACCCGGTCGAGTACGTGGCCGGGCGGCTGGTGCGCGCCGTCGAGAACCGCCGAGCCGCCGTGTACGCCCCCGCGTGGCTGCGCGCCACCCAAGTCGTGCGCGCCGCCATGCCGCCGGTCGTCACAGCGCTGTCCAAGCGCGAGATCCCCCGGCTGCAGCGGGAGACGTCCTTCGAGGGAACGGGACTCCTCGGCGCCGGCGGCCGGGCGGACCTCGACGGCCGGGCGTGATCCGGCGCCCACTGCGGTGACGACGCCCTGCCTCACATCGCTGACCTGCGGCGACCGCACGGACAGGGGACCGAGGTGCGGTGAGCGACGACTGACGGGACAGTGGGTGAGGGACAGGCCCGGCCGCTTCGGCGTCCGGTCGCGGAGAAGCCCGTGGCGGGGCCGGACCTGTGAGGAGCAACCGCGCAGGCCCGGCCGGAGCGCACCGGACTCCCACAGCGTGCCGGGTCGCCGGGCGGCGGGCCCCGAACGCGTCACCCGACGCGGCGGGTCGCCTCCGAGCAGCGCGAGACCCGCCCGGACGTCCGGTGGAAGGAGTCGGAGCATGCGCGCACTGACGTGGCAGGGCAAGAGGGACGTGCGGGTGGAGACCGTCCCGGACCCGAGGATCGAGGATCCGACCGACATCATCGTCCGGATCACGTCCACCGGTATCTGCGGCTCGGATCTGCACCTGTACGAGGTCCTGGGCCCCTACCTCGACCCCGGCGACATCCTCGGCCACGAACCGATGGGCATCGTGGAGGAGATCGGCCCGGAGGTGACCTCCCTGGTCCCCGGAGACCGGGTGGTGATTCCCTTCAACAACTCCTGCGGGCACTGCTTCATGTGCGACCGGGGCCTGCAGTCACAGTGCGAGACCACGCAGGTCCGCGCTCGTGGGATGGGCGCCGCCCTCTTCGGCTACACCAAGCTCTACGGCCAGGTGCCCGGTGGACAGGCCGAGCTCCTGCGCGTGCCGTTCGGGAACAGTCTGCCGATCAAGGTGCCCCACGGGCCCGCGGACGACCGGTTCGTCTACCTGTCGGACGTGCTGCCCACCGCGTGGCAGGCCGTGGAGTACGCGTCGGTCCCGCCCGGCGGGACGGTGACCGTCCTGGGGCTCGGACCCATCGGCGCGATGGCGGCCCGCATCGCCCTGCACCGCGGCGCCGGCATGGTGGTCGGCGTCGACCTCGTCCCCGAGCGCCTGGCGCGTTCCGAGGCGGACGGTGTGAAGTGCCTCGACCTGCGCCGGCACGGCAGGGAGCTCGGCGATGTCATCCGGGATCTGACGGAAGGTCGTGGAACGGACGCGGTGATCGACGCGGTGGGCATGGAGGCACACGGGGCTCCCGTCGCGAAGGCCGCTCACTGGGCGGTGGGGCTGTTGCCCGATGCCGTGGGCGAGCGCCTCATGGAGACCATGGGGGTCGACCGGCTGGCCGCGTTCCGGGCGGCGGTCGACATCGTGCGGCGCGGTGGCACCGTCTCGGTCTCCGGCGTGTACGGAGGGGCGGCCGACCCGCTGCCGATGCTGACCATGTTCGACAAGCAGCTCCAGTTCAGGATGGGACAGGCCAACGTCAAGCACTGGGTCGACGACATCCTGCCGCTGCTGAGCGACGAGGACCCGCTGGGCGTCGACACCTTCGCGACGCACCGGCTGCCGCTCGAAGCGGGCCCGGAGGCGTACAGGACCTTCCAGGACAAGCGGGACGGGATGATCAAGACGCTGCTGGTTCCCTGACGGCGGAGGCGGGGTGGTCTGACGCGCCGGACGGGGCCAGTTGCCTGCCCCTCTCCCACGCTGCCGCACCACGCGCGCCACGGACCCGGCGGCCACCAGTGCCGGGGCCGCCGGCAAGAGCGGTCTCGCTTGGCGCTCAGCCCCGGAACGTCTCCAGCAGCCTGAGCCAGATCTCGCTGATCGTCGGGTAGGCGGGCACCGCGTGCCACAGGCGTTCGATGGGAACCTCGCCCGCGACGGCGACCGTCGCGGAGTGCAGCAGTTCCCCGATGCCGGGTCCCACGAAGGTCACACCGAGCAGGATCCCGCGGTCGAGGTCGACGACCATCCTGGCCCGGCCCGTGTAGCCGTCGGCGTACAGACCCGATCCGGCGACGGAGGCCAGGTCGTAGTCGACGGCGCGGACCCGGTGGCCCGCCGCCTCCGCCTCGGCGAGGGTGAGGCCGACCGACGCCGCCTCCGGGTCGGTGAACACGACCTGGGGCACGGCCGAGTGGTCGGCCGTGGCCGCGTGCGCCCCCCAGCGGTCCGTCTCCAGCAGGGGTGTCTCCTGCGCGCGGGCGGCGATCGCGGCTCCGGCGATGCGTGCCTGGTACTTGCCCTGATGGGTGAGCAGGGCGCGGTGGTTGACGTCGCCGACCGCGTACAGCCAGTCGCTGCCCGCCACCCGGCAGCTGTCGTCGACCGTCAGCCAGGAGCCGGGCTCGATCCCCACCGTGCCGGTGCCCAGGTCGTCGGTGCGAGGGGCGCGGCCGGTGGCGAAAAGGATCTCGTCGGTCTCCAGCCTCTCCCCGTTGTCGAGTTCGACGGTGACGGGACCGTCGTGGCCCCTCCCCCGCACTTCGGTGGCCGACACCCCCGTCATGATCCGGACACCGGCCTCGGTCAGGGAGCCGGCGACGAGTTCACCCGCGAAAGGTTCCATCTTCGGCAGCAGCCGTTCACCGCGGATCAGCATCGTGACCTGGGTACCGAGTCCCTGCCAGACGGTGGCCATCTCCACGCCGACCACTCCCCCGCCCACGACGACGAGCCGGCCGGGCACCTTCTTCGCGCTGGTCGCCTCGCGGCTTGTCCACGGCCGGACGTCCTCGATACCCGGGAGAGCGGGGACGACGGCCCGGCTGCCGGTGCAGACGGCCACGGCGTGCCGCGCGCCGAGGTGCCGCACCGACCCGTCCGGGGCGGTGACGGAGACCTGACGGGCACCGGTCAGCCTGCCCGTGCCGCGGTAGACGTCCGCGCCGATGGATTCCAGCCATGCGAGCTGGCCGTCGTCCTTCCAGTGCGCTGCCGTCTCGTCGCGGTGCGCGAGGACGGCGTCCGCGTCGAGCGGGCCCTGCACCGCTCCGCTCAGCCCGGGCACCCGGCGCGCGTCGGCGCGTGCCACGATCGGCCGCAGCAGGGCCTTGCTGGGCATACAGGCCCAGTACGAGCACTCGCCGCCGATCAACTCGGCCTCGATCACGGCGGTACTGAGTCCGGCGGCCCGGGTGCGGTCCGCCACGTTCTCCCCCACGGGGCCCGCCCCGATGACCACGACGTCGTATTCGATGCTCTTCGCAACATCATCATCAGTCATGGGAACAGTGTGGTGGCGGGTGTGCGCCGGAGCCACATGGGCAGGCGGAATAGCTCGAGCGAACCCACCGTTGAGCCGGACAGGTCCGAACGGTCCCAGGAAGAGGTAACAGAGTATGAGCACCGTAGAGCTCACCAAGGAAAACTTCGATCAGGTCGTGAGCGACAACGAATTTCTGCTGATCGACTTCTGGGCTTCCTGGTGTGGTCCGTGTCGGCAGTTCGCGCCGGTCTACGACTCGGCTTCCGAGCGCCACCCCGACCTGGTCTTCGCCAAGGTCGACACGGAGGCGCAGCAGGAGCTGGCAGCGGCCTTCGAGATCCGTTCCATCCCCACGCTGATGATCGTCCGCGACAACGTCGCGGTCTTCTCCCAGCCCGGTGCCCTTCCCGAGGCCGCCCTGGAGGACGTCATCGGGCAGGCGCGCAACCTGGACATGGACGAGGTGCGCAAGTCCGTGGAGGAGCAGAAGCAGGCACAGCAGCAGGAGCAGCAGTAGTCCTTGAGCCTGTGCGGCAGACGTGATGAAGGCCCGGCCGGACGGCCGGGCCTTCGTCGTGGACGACCACCGCCGGTTGTGGTTGAGGGCCGTGGCGGCCGGGAACCCGTGGGAGGGCTGCTACCCGGCCCGGTCGTCCTCGCCCGTTCCTCCGGTGCCGCGGGCCCGCTCCGCGATTCTGGCCGTGAGCCCGTAGTCGAGTTCCGAACCGTCGACCAGCAGGGCCTCGACGGTGTGGGTCGCCGGGTTGATGTCCGCCGCCATACCCTCTCCCTCGTAGCGCGGGTATCCGGACTCCCCGGTGTCCCCCGTGGCATCGACGACCGCGGAGCGGATGGCCGTGTCCGGCTCCGGAGCGCGGACGGCGGATCCCTGCGGTTCCGGGAACAGCAGGATCTCGTAGCTCTGCGGATGGCTCATGCGCATGACGCTAGGCATCCGGGCCGGGTCCCGCACCTCGTGCACAGCGCCACGGCCGTCGTCCCGCCCCGTCAGGTGGACTCGCGTGCCACCGCCTCGGCCCGCAGGAGAAAATGGCGCTCCGGTGTCCCGCCGGGGTTCTGGACCAGCCGGTCGATCATCTCCGCCAGCGGCTGTGTGGTCGCCAGGTACGTCCTGACGCTGCCGAGCCGGGGCCGGAGGTGTCCGCCGAGTATCAGGTCGTCGGCGCCGATCACCGCCGTCTCGGCGGGGAGGTCCACTCCCGTGTCCTGGAGGGCTCTCATCAGGAGCATCGCGTACTCGTCGTCGTAGGCGAACACCGCGTCCAGCCCCAGCGGGAGGCGAGGTCGCCGGGCGATGTCTCGTCGTACCGCAGGGGCAGTGGCCGGATGTGGGCCGCCGCGTGCGGGACGTAGCCGAGGTCGGCGGCCGCCGCCTCCCTGACCCGGCAGCGGGTGGATTCGCTGATCCGCACGGTCGTGTTGTCGTTCAGCGCGTACGACACGGTGGCCCGCGAGACTCCGGCGAGCCGCGCCACGTCGGCGCTGGCCGGGACGGAGGTACCGGCGGGCTTCTCGGGTAACCGGCTCATGGCGTCCGGCAGTCTTCCAGACCGGTCCGCCCCGGCGGCGGGCCGGGGCACCGCGCGGAAGCGGGTGTCAGCGGCCGGCGAGTACCGGCCAGATTCCCGGGTCCTCGAAGTTCAGCGCCCACAGTGCCGTGTTGGTGACGCCGTGCTTGCGCAGCACGGGCAGGTGGGTGGCGACCCCGAGTGCGTCCTGATACCAGACCTCCCGGGGTTCGTCGCCGTCGTCGTAGGTGAAGTACGGCGTGCCCGATACGGCGTCGAGGCGGTAGGGGGCGCCCTGTTCGGCGCGCAGTGCTTCGGCCTGCTTCCACGTGACGTGCTTCGTGGGGGCCGTACTGGCGCTGTCGGCGGGCCAGTCCCATCCGTAGGCGGGCAGCCCCATTTCCAGTCTGCCGGCCGGGACGACGGCTGTGGCACGGGTGAGGATGTCGTCGTACCAGCGGGTGTCTGCGAGCGGGCCGGGGTCGCCGCCGGACCAGTGCAGGTTGTAGCCCATGATGCGGATCCGGTCGGCGACACGCCCGAGGGCGGCGTAGTCCCAGATGCGTCCGGTCGTCGCGGTCCTGGGGAAGACCGTGATCACGCATTCCTTGGCGAGCGTGTGCAGGCGGGCGCAGAGGTCCGCGGCCAGGGCGGTGAACCCGTCGCGCACGGAGGCGTAGGTGGCGTCGCCCGTGGTGGCGATGGATTCGTAGTCGAGGTCGAGGCCGTCGTAGTCGCGGGTCGCGGCGGTGCGCATCAGCGCGTCGGCGTGCTCCGTGCGCCGCGCGGGGCTGGTGAGGATCGCCGCCAGGGCGCCGGACTTCATCGTCTCCATGACCGTCGGGACCACTTTGATGCCGGCCCGGTGCAGTCCGTCGATGACGCGGCGCTCGCCGGCGCCCGGGTGGGAGTCGATCCGGCCGGCGGAAATCGCCTGGTACCAAAAGGGACTGACGGTGTGCAGTTGACCGGCATGGAGCAGGGCGTCCTGGTAGGCGCCCTCCTGGTCCCAGTAGGGAAGCCATCCGGACACCGTACGGGCCGCGGGCTCGGCGGATCCACCGGCCGGCCCTGAAGCTGAACCGGAGGTCGAGGTCGCGGGGGGTGGCGGCGCTGACGCGGCGACAGGAACCGCCTGCAGCAGGGCCGCCGTCAGGAGCCCGGTCGCGGTGACGGCGCGGGCGAGCCGCGGGAGGACGGAAGAGGTGAGCATGGGACTGAGCCTGCGGCTCCGTCCGCGGACCCGCTCCGCGGACTGGGCCGTACAGGTTCTACGGTGTGGTGATGACGTTCCAGCAGGCCAACCACAGCAGCGACAGCTCGACCGACTTCCCCGGCCGCAGTGGCCCGAACGCGACGGCGGAGGCCGACCCCCGTGACACGGGGCCTGTCCGCACCTCGTACGCCCCCGACCGCGACGGCGATCCGGACCCCGGCGAGATCGTGTGGACCTGGGTGCCGTTCGAGGAGAACGACGGCCGCGGCAAGGACCGGCCCGTCCTCGTCGTGGCGCGCGAGGCGGGGGGCACGCTCCTCGCGGTGCAGCTGTCGAGCAAGCAGCACGAACGGGACCACGAATGGGTCGCGCTGGGCGCCGGCCCCTGGGACAGTTCCGGCCGGCCGTCCTGGGCCGATCTGGACCGCGTGCTGCGGGTGCACGAGGACGGGATGCGGCGCGAGGCGTGCGCTCTGGACCGGGACAGGTTCGACCTGGTCGCGGGGCGGCTGCGGGAGCGTTACGGCTGGAGCTGACCCGCGAAGGCCCGGGTGAAGGCGTCCCGGGTCGCCGAGTCCGGGCCCCGGTCCGGGATTCCGAAGACGATCTGCTCGAAGTGGCCCGCGAACCGTCCGCCGTCGGCGAGCAGCGAGTGGAACGCCTGGGCCACCTCACCGGGGTCGTTCATGAAGACACCGCAGCCCAGGCGCCCAGCACCAGCCGGCGGTAGCCGCGCGTAACGGCGACCTCGAACACCCGTTCGGCACGGCGCGCCAGCGCGGCGGGGATCCCGGCCGCCGACTCCGGTTCGCGGCGGCGGATGACTCCGGCGTTGGGCGCGGGCGACGTGAGGAAGCCGGCGGCGTACGGCGTGTCGAGGAGTCGGCCTCGGTCGTCGCGGAAGACCGGCACACCGGGTGAGTGGATGACCCGGTCGGTGTAGAAGGCGCTGCGTTCGGCACGATGGTGCGCGTAGTACTCCGGGGCCCGCAGCAGGGTGGCGTGGAGGGCTGAGCCACGGCACAGCGACTCCTCCTGGGCCTGCGCGCCGTTCAGGTAGCCGCCGCCCGGGTTGCGCGCGGAGGCGTAGTTCAGCACGGCGACCCTGGCCGGGGACTCGGCCGTCATCCGGCGGGCGGCCCGCAGGCTCGTCTCCCCCGTCACCTCGACGACCGGGACGCGGTCGGTGTCCACCACGGCCACGGGCACCGGCTCCGGACCGTGGAGCCGCGTGCCGGAGAGGGCGGCCGCCAGGGCGCGCTCGATGGACACCTCGCGGCCCCCGGGCGTGCGATAGCGGCCGGCCAGGACGATGTTCTCGGTCTCGCGCGCGATGCCGCGCAGCCGTGCGCTCATGGGCGCGCCCCCGTGTGGTGCATACGGGGCATGCTGGACGCGGTGGCGGCATGGAGGCAAGCGGTTTTCATGGCGCGGGGGCACCCTTGTGCGAACCCCCAGTAAGGGTTTGGGTGGAAGGAAGCACCCGAAGAGGAGGCCCAGCATGCCCCCGGAAACGCACGGCCGGCCCGGCCCGCCCGCCGAGGCGACGCCCCTCGGCGAGGAGGAGGCGGAGGATCTGCTCCGCGGCATATGTTTCAAGACGGGACCGCCCCGGACGGTCGGCGTGGAGTTGGAATGGCTCATCCACGACCGTGAGCACCCCGAGGCAGCCGTTTCACCCGAGCGCCTCCGCGCCGCCGCCGACGCCGTGCGCGCCACGCCGCTGGACGCGGCGCTGACCTTCGAGCCGGGCGGCCAGCTGGAGCTCAGCTCCCAGCCCGCCGGCTCGCTGATGGCGTGTGTCGATGCCGCAGCAGCGGACCTCGTCTCCGTACGCGACACCCTGGGACACGCCGGACTGACCCTGTCCGGTCTCGGGGTCGACCCGTGGCACCCTCCGCGGCGTCTGCTCCAGGAACCCCGCTACGCGGCCATGGAAGCGGCCCTCGACCGGTCGGGGCCGTCCGGCCGGGCGATGATGTGCACCACCGCGTCGGTCCAGGTCTGCCTGGACGCCGGCGAGGAGGAGCCCGGCCCGCTCGGCTACGGGCGGCGCTGGCAGCTCGCGCACCTGCTGGGTGCCGTGCTGGTGGCGGCCTTCGCCAATTCGCCCTTCCGGGAGGGGCGGCGCAGCGGCTGGCGCTCGACCCGGCAGGCCCTGTGGGCGGATCTCGACCCCCACAGGTCGCTGGCACCGCAGAGCCGCCTCGGGCCGCGCCACGCCTGGACCGCGCACGCGCTCGACACGCCCGTGATGTGCATCCGGGAGGACGGTGCCCCGTGGGGCGTACCGGCCGGGCTGACGTTCCGGGAGTGGATCCGGGGCGGCGGACCCCGGCCCCCGGTCCGGGCGGACCTGGACTACCACGTCACGACCCTGTTCCCGCCGGTGCGCCCGCGCGGGCACCTGGAGCTGCGCATGATCGACGCCCAGTCCGGCACCGACGGCTGGCTCGTGCCGCTGGCCGTCACCACCGCCCTGTTCGACGACCCGGAGGCGGCGGAGACGGTGTACCGCACCGTGAAGCCCCTGGCCGAGACGGCGGGCCTCACGGCCGCGCCCCGCAATCCGCTCTGGACCGCCGCGGCCCGCGACGGTCTGAGCGACCCGGAACTCGCCGCGGCCGCCGCTGCCTGCTTCGCGACGGCGCTGGAGGCGCTGCCGCGGATCGGTGCCGACGCCCACGTCATCGACACGGTGGCGGCCTTCGACGACCGCTATACGGCCCGCGGCCGATGTCCGGCCGACGATCTGGCCGACCCCTCACACGCACCTCACGGAAAGGGCCTGGTCCGATGACCGACTCCCCCGCTCCGTCCACCGGCCGGGAGCACGACGCGGAGATACTGCGCGAGCGCGCCCTGGCAGCCCTTCTCGCGGCCCGCGAGCGCACCGCCCTCCTCACTGACAGCGTCGACGACGACGAACTGACGGCGCAGCACTCCCCACTGATGTCGCCCCTGGTCTGGGATCTGGCGCACATCGGCAACCAGGAGGAGCTGTGGCTGCTGCGGGCCGTGGGAGGCAGGGAGGCCCTGCGCCCGGAGATCGACGGACTGTACGACGCCTTCGAGCACTCCCGGGCCAGCCGTCCTTCACTGCCCCTCCTCGCACCCGCCGAGGCCCGCACCTACGCCGCCGACGTGCGCGGCCGGGCCCTGGACATCCTCGGCGGTGCGCCGCTGCACGGCGGGGGCCGCCCCCTCGAACAGGCCGGCTTCGCCTTCGGCATGGTCGCCCAGCACGAACAGCAGCACGACGAGACGATGCTGATCACTCATCAGCTGCGTTCGGGGCCCGCGGTGCTCAGCGCGCCGGAGCCCCCCGGCCCCACGGACGCCGCCTCCCTGCCGGCCGAGGTCCTCGTCCCGGGAGGCCCGTTCACCATGGGCACCTCGACCGAGCCGTGGGCCCTGGACAACGAGAGGCCCGCTCACCGGCGCGAGGTGGCGGCGTTCCACATCGACACCGCGCCGGTCACCTGTGGCGCCTATCAGCGCTTCGTCGAGGACGGCGGCTACGGGGACGCCCGCTGGTGGGCGCCCGACGGCTGGGCCATGGTCCGCGAACACGGTCTGGAAGCCCCCCTGTTCTGGCACCGGGACGCCGGCCAGTGGCTGCGCAGGCGTTTCGGGGTCACCGAGCCGGTGCCCGCGGACGAGCCGGTGCTCCATGTCAGCTGGTACGAGGCCGACGCTTACGCACGCTGGGCCGGCAGGCGGCTGCCGACCGAGCCGGAGTGGGAGAAGGCCGCCCGACACGACCCCGCCTCGGGCCGTTCGCTGCGCTACCCCTGGGGTGACGACGACCCGACCGCCGAGCGGGCCAACCTGGGCCAGCGCCACCTGCGTCCGGCCGCCGCGGGAGCGTACGCGGCCGGCCGTTCCCCGGCGGGCGCCGGCCAGCTGATCGGCGACGTGTGGGAGTGGACGGCGAGCGACTTCCTGCCCTACCCCGGTTTCGTGGCGTTCCCGTACCGCGAGTACTCCGAGGTGTTCTTCGGCCCCGGGCACAAGGTGCTGCGCGGCGGTTCGTTCGCCGTGGACCCGGTCGCGGTCCGCGGCACGTTCCGCAACTGGGACCTTCCCGTGCGCCGTCAGATCTTCTCCGGATTCCGCACCGCGAGGGACGCCTGATGTGCCGTCATATCGCTTACCTGGGGCCCTCGGTGTCCCTGGGCGAGGTACTCGTCGCGCCCTCGCACGGGCTGGTGCGCCAGTCGTGGGAGCCTCGGCGCCAGCGGTCCGGGACGGTGAACGCCGACGGCTTCGGGGTCGGCTGGTACGCGGAGGAGGACCCCGTCCCCGGCCGCTACCGGCGTGCCGGACCCGTCTGGGGCGACGAGACGTTCGCCGATCTCGCCCGTGTGGTGCGCAGCACCGCGCTGCTCGCCGCCGTCCGTGACGCGACGTTCGCCGGCGCCGACGGTGAGGCGGCCGCGGCGCCCTTCACCGAAGGCCGCCTGCTCTTCAGCCACAACGGCGCGGTCCTGGGGTGGCCCGGCGCCCTGGCACCGCTGGCCGCCACCCTGCCGCCCGAGCGGCTGCTGTCGCTGGCCGCCCGGAGCGACTCGGCACTGCTCTGGGCACTCGTGCTGCACCGGACGTCCCGGGGCGACGAGATAGGGCAGGCGGTCGCCGACACGGTTCTCGACGTCGCCGCCGCCGCCCCCGGCTCACGCCTCAATCTGCTGGTCACCGACGGCTCCACCGTCGTGGGGACCGCGTGGGGCGACTCCCTCTGGTATCTCCACGCCCCGGGCCGCCGCACGGTGGTGGCCTCGGAGCCGTACGACGACGATCCCGACTGGCGTGAGGTTCCGGACCGGACCCTGCTGGCCGCGACCCGCACCGATGTCCTCACGACCCCGCTCAAGGAGCCCTCTGCGTGAGTCCCTTCCTGCTGACCCGCACCCTGCCGGCGGACGCGACGGACGCGGCGCTGCGCGCCGACGTGCGCAGCGGCCTGACCGCGCACCCGAAGACGCTGCCCCCGAAGTGGTTCTACGACGCGCACGGCAGCGACCTGTTCGAGGAGATCACCCGGCTGGACGAGTACTACCCGACGCGTTGTGAACGCGAGATCCTGATCGCCCGAGCCGGAGAGATCGCCGCCGCCTCCGGGGCCCGCACACTGGTCGAACTGGGCTCGGGCTCGTCCGAGAAGACCAGGCACCTCCTGGACGCACTGCCCGGACTCGACACCTACGTACCCGTCGATGTGAGCGAGAGCGCCCTCACCGGCGCCGCCGAGGCGCTGCTCGCCGAGCGCCCCGGTCTCTCCGTACACGCGCTCGTCGCCGACTTCACCCATGCCATCGACCTGCCCGACACCCCCGGCCCCCGGCTGGTGGTGTTCCTGGGCGGAACTCTCGGCAATCTCCTGCCCGGCGAGCGCGCCGTGTTCCTGCGCTCCGTGCGGGAGCGGCTGGCACCGGGTGACGGCCTGCTGCTCGGCACGGACCTGGTCAAGGACGAGGCGACCCTGGTGACGGCCTACGACGACGCGGCCGGGGTGACGGCCGCGTTCAACAAGAACGTCCTGACCGTGGTCAACCGTGAGCTCGGGGCGGACTTCCCGGCCGACGACTTCGCCCATGTCGCCCTGTGGGACGCGGAGCACGAGTGGATCGAGATGAGGCTGCGTGCGCGCAGGGCGCTGACGGTGAAGATCCGGGATCTGGACCTCGTGGTGCAGTTCGAGGAAGGCGAGGAACTGCGCACGGAGGTCTCGGCGAAGTTCCGCGAAGAGGGGGTGCGCGCCGAGTTGGCGGCCGCCGGCATGCGGCTGGATCAGTGGTGGACGGACGAGGGCGGCAGGTTCGCGCTCTCATTGGCGACCGCGGACTGAGCTGTACGCGCCAGTGTCCGCCGGTCGGGCTCGTCGACTGCGGAGATCTGCGGCAGGACGTGGATCTCCGCGGTGAGCCCGGCGGCGGTCACCACCCGCCACAGGGAGGCGGCGAGCGGGTCGTCCCCGACGAACGCGACGGCCCCCGCCGCATCCGACCGCGTGGTCCGGTAGCGGATCCGGACAGGGCGGACGAGGGCGCCCGCGTCCACCGCCGCCTGGAAGGCTGCGGGCCGGAACCGGCCTCCGGCGCCGCGGCCGCACCAGGTGCTGCCCTGCGGAAAGACCGCCACCCGTGATCCGGCACCCAGCGCTCCGGCGAGCGTGCGCACCGTGTCCGGCAGGGCGCGCAGCCGGTCACGCTCGATGAACAGCGTGCCCCCGAGCGTGGCGGCCGGCCCGAGGAGCGGCCAGGACCGTATCTCGCTCTTGGCCAGCATCCGGGCGGGGAGCACGGCGGCGATCAGCGGGATGTCCAGCCAGGAGACGTGGTCGGCGACCACGAGCTCCCCTCTCGAAGGCCGCGCGGATGGCACGGCGGCCCCGGTCACGCGTATGCGTACGCCGAAGGCCCGCACCACGGTGTGCGCCCACCGGCGGATCAGGCGGTCCCGGTGCGTCTGCCCGAGCAGCAGTGCGGCGGGCACGCACAGCACACCGAGGAGAGTGACGGCGCAACCGGCGACCAGCAGACCGGCGGCGGCGAGAGGCGGCCGTACGGCGTCCCCATGGTGCGCGCAGTCCCCCGGGGTACACGGCGCGACGGGCAGCCAGGCGCTCATCGCGGCGGGGCCAGCGAGAGGAAGTGGCGCAGGTAGCGGGGGTCGGTGCGGCGCATGGAGAGCAGGACGTACAGGTCCGCGACGTCGAAGTCGGGATCGTGCGCGGGCGCCCCGCAGACCCAGGCGCCGAGCCGGAGGTAGCCGCGCAGCAGCGGCGGGAGAGCCGCCCGGGCGGCGGGCCCGCCACCGGGGTGACCGGAGGTGTCCCAGAGGCGGTGAGGGGTGACCCAGTACTCCTCGGGCGCCAGGTTGTGGGTCCGCACCGTGTCCCAGCTCCTTGCGGCCAGCGCGCCCCCGTCGGCGAGGGGTACGGAGCAGCAGCCCGCGAGCCAGTTGTGGCCGGTGCGCTCCATGTAGCGGGCGAGTCCGGCCCAGATGAGGGCGATGACGGCGCCGTCCCGGTGGGCTGGGTGCACGCAGGACCTGCCCACCTCGACGAGGTCGTCACGGATCGGCCGGAGCCTTCCGAGGTCGAACTCGCCCTCCGCGTAGAGGCGGCCGGCGCGCCGGGCCCCCTCGGGGGGCAGCAGCCGGTAGGTGGCGACGACTTCCCCTGTGGCGTTCTCCCGCACGAGCAGGTGGTCGCAGTGGGCGTCGAAGGCGTCGGCGTCCAGGCCCGGTTCGAGGCTGTCGAGGCGCGCTCCGAGCTCGCCGGCGAACACCAGGTGGCGCAGGCGCTGTGCGGCACGTACGTCCTCGGGGCCGGTGGCCAGAGCGACGCGGTAACCGGAGTCGGCCGATGCCCGCCGGGGCGGGGGCACGACAGCGGGAGCCGGTACGGGTTCGGCGGTGGGTAGGTGCGCGGACGTGGAGAGGGGCAGCACGGTCATGGCGGTCTCCGGGGGACGGATCAGCGAGGGCGGCTGCCGGGCCTTCGCGGGTGGTGCGACGGCCCGGCCCCCTACTTCTTCCGTGACCGGCTGGATTCGACGTGACCGCTGTGGGGATCCGGGATGTGCGACGGCTGAATCCCCGGATCGCCGCACGGGCTGTGAGGTCAGCCGCTGATCAGTTTGGAGGTGATGCGGTCCGACGCCTTCCTGGCCTCTTCGGCCGGGTCGCCGCCCTGCAGTACGGCCGTCATGTACGGCTTGATCGGATTGTCCGCCTCCACTGCCGCCCAGTAGGGCGAATTGGGCGTGGCACGGCCCTCGGTGGCGCCTTCGGCCATGACGGAAGTTCCCTCCTGCCCGGCGACGGCCCGGGCGAGCGAGGGCTTGTTGGGCACGTAGCTCATGGCGCGGGCGAGCTCCGTCTGCCACTTCTCTCCGGCGAGCGCCTTCACGACCTCGACCCCCTCGCCGCGCTGGTCCGCGCCGTCCGGCACGATGAGGTCGGAGCCTCCGGTGAAGACGGCACCCGGCTTCTCCGTGGTCTTTCCGGGGATCGGGAAATAGCCGAGTTTCCCCTTGAGTTCCGGGTTCCGCTGCTCGATGAGGGCGGCGCTGCCGGGCACGGATACGATCTGTGCCACGTCTCCCTCCGCGAACACGTCGGTCTCCGGGGGTGTCTGTTCGTCGGCGTCCTTCGGTCCGTCGCCGAGGGCCTGGAGCCGTTTGTAGAAGTCCATGCCCCGCAGGGCGGCGGGCGAGTCGAGTGCCCCCTGCCAGTCACCGCCGCTGTCGTCGGCCAGCTCCCCGCCCTCGTCCCAGATGAAGCCGGCGAGGACGTACCAGTTCTGCCCGGCGAGGTAGATGCCCTGCTCGCTCGCGGTGTCCAGCTTCTCACTGACGTCCACCCACTCCTCGCGGGTCTCGGGAAGAGCCGTTATCCCGGCCTGCGCGAAGAGCTCCTTGTTGTAGATCACGACTCGGTTGGCGGCGTACCAGGGGATTCCGTACTGTCCGCCGCTGACCTTGCCCGGCTCTGCGAGTCCGGGCAGCCAGTCCTCGCCCCCCAGGTCACGCATCGACTCGAGGGTGAGGTCGCGCAGCTCGCCGGTCTCCGCGTACTGGGCGACCTGGGTGTTGCCGACCTCGATGACGTCGGGGGCGTCGTCACCGTCGAGCGTTTCCAGGACCTTGGGGCCGATGCCGCCCCACTCCTGGAGCACGAACTCCAGTTCGACCGAGGGATGCTCTGCCTCGTACGACGCCTTGAAGTCGTCGAGGAACTCCTCGGAAGCGCTGCCCTTCATCAGCCACACGGTCACCTCGCTGCTGCCGGCGTCCGAGCCGGGGAGGTGACCGCAGCCGCTCAGCACCACGGAGGAAACGAGTGCGACGGCTCCGGCCAGTTTGCGGATCTTCACGGTGGCCACCTTCTGCGAAACGGCACGACAGCTCGACAGGACCCGGATGGGGGGACTGCGGGCGACGCTCGCACGGGTGTGTGCGTCGGAGTTTGGTATGTACCAATGGCCCGGTCAAGCCCCGGACCCGCGTGAGCCAGGAGGTGGACACCTCGCGCGCGGACACGGAGTGAGGCACCGTGGAAACAGGAAAGGAGACAATTGATGTCCAATCACACTTACCGGGTCACCGAGATCGTAGGAACCTCCGAGGAGGGGCTGGACGCGGCGATCCGGAACGGCGTCGCACGCGCCTCCGAGACTTTGCACAATCTCGACTGGTTCGAGATGACGCAGGTACGCGGGCACATCGAGAACGGCCGCATCGCCCACTACCAGGTGGGCCTCAAGGTCGGCTTCCGGCTCGACGGGGACGGCTGAGGACGGCGCCGTTCCGGCGTGCCGGCGCCGTTCTCGGACCGCGTGCCACCCACCGCCCGCACCTCGGAACCCCGTTCGCCCCGGGTTCTTCAGTCGCGGGGGGTGGCACGCCGCGCTGTGGGTAGCCGCAGAAGTGCTGCCGGTGACCGCCGTTCGGCGAGCAGTCCACCGGGACCGGTCACGGCCGGCACCGGTGTGCCGTCACGCACGCGCACCGGGACGAACGACGAAAGGACAGACGGATGACGGACCAGGATCTCGACGGGCGCCGCGTACTGGCGATCGTGACCAACTACGGCGTCGAGCAGGACGAACTCGTCGTGCCCGTACGGAAGCTGCGGGACGCGGGAGCGACCGTGGACGTCGCGGCGGTCTCCACGGACCCCATCCGGACGCTCGTGGGCGACAAGGATCCGGGAGAGACCGTCCGCCCCTCGTTCACCCTGACCGACGCGGACCCGGCCGGCTACGACATGCTGCTCGTGCCCGGCGGAACCCTCAACGCCGACACGCTCAGGCTGCAGGACGCCACCGGGGAGATCGTCCGGTCGTTCACCACGACAGGCAGGCCCGTGGCGGCCATCTGTCACGGCCCCTGGGCACTGGTCGAATCGGATGTCCTGAAGAACAAGACCCTCACGTCGTACGCATCGCTCCGGACGGACATCCGCAACGCCGGCGGCAGTTGGGTCGACGAATCCGTCGTCAGGGACGACACCGGCGGCTGGGCCCTGATCACCTCGCGTGACCCGGACGACCTGGACGACTTCCTCGGCGTGATCGGCAAGGAACTCGCGGCGGTGGATTCCTGATCTCAGCGTCCGAGGGCCTTGCGCAACTGCTCCTTGTTCATCGAGGAGCGGCCCTCGACGTTGCGCTTCCTGGCCTCCTCGTACAGCTGGTCCCTGGTGGGCCCCTGCGCTCCGCTGTGCGAACGCTGCCCCCCGCGCTCGGAGGCCGACTTGGGGTCCCGGAGTGACGCCCGGCTCGCGGTCCTGGACTCACCGGAGCGGGCGCGCTCCTTGTTGACGGTACGGGCGGCGATCTCCTCGGCCCGCTCGGAGGAAGTACCTCGCTTCTCGGCACTCTCCTTGACGTGCTCGTACTGGCGTTCACGCTTGGGGCTGGATCCTGCCGGCATGACACTCTCCCTGCCTCGGGACGGCGATGGTGTACCGCCGCACCCACTACCCCACACCCTCGTGCCCACGCCTGCCGGGCGGGAGGTCCGAACGGGGCTGCGGTGCCGGGCGCCCTCGCCTGCCGGTCGCGGAACGTGGCCGCTCGAGATGCATACGGGGGCGGGCGCTGCTTCCCTGATGCTGTCCGCTCCCCAACAGATCCAGGAGTGATCATGAGCAGTGCAGGAGAGTCCGGTGGCCGCGCCCGGCAGCTGCGGGCCAAGGCGCAGGAGCTCAACGAAGCCGCGGATGGCGCCACCGATCCGGAACAGCGGCAGCGGCTCCAGGAGAAGGCCCGCCGCCTGCGGGAGCAGAGCGAGCAGGAGAGCGCCATGACCGACCGCGGGATGGACCCGATGGTGTAGACGGGCCTCCGCTTCCCGGCGGTGTTCCCGCCGGCGCCCGGTGCGACGGGAACGCTCCGCACCCGGCGCCGGGCCCGCCTCCCGGCTCCGCGGGCCCGCGTCGGCGTCGGCTTCCCCGTGCGCGTACGGAAGGATCACCGGCAGAGCCGTACCCAGCCCATCGAACAGACGGAGCCGTGCCGCCGATGTCCACCCCCCACGATCCGTACGTCAGGGTGCGCGGCGCGCGCGAGCACAACCTCCGCGACGTGGACGTCGACATCCCGCGTGACACGCTCGCGGTCTTCACGGGCGTGTCGGGGTCGGGGAAGTCCTCCTTGGCGTTCGGGACGATCTACGCGGAGGCACAGCGCCGCTACTTCGAGTCGGTCGCCCCGTACGCCCGTCGGCTGATCCACCAGGTCGGGGCCCCGGACGTCGGTGAGATCACCGGGCTGCCGCCGGCCGTGTCCCTGGAACAGCGCCGGTCCGCCCCGGGCTCACGGTCCTCGGTGGGTACGGTCACCACGCTCTCCAACTCCCTGCGCATGCTGTTCTCGCGTGCGGGCGACTATCCGCGGGGAGCCGAACCGCTGGACTCCGACGCCTTCTCCCCCAACACGGCCGCCGGAGCGTGCCCCGAGTGTCACGGCCTCGGCAGGATCCACCGGACCACTGAGCAACTGCTGGTACCCGACCCGTCGTTGTCCATCCGGGAGGGGGCGGTCGCCGCCTGGCCGGGCGCCTGGCAGGGCAAGAACCTGCGCGATGTGCTGGACGCCCTCGGACACGACGTCGACCGGCCGTGGCGGGAGCTGGATCCGGACGCACGCGAATGGATCCTCTTCACCGACGAGCAACCGGTGGTGACGGTCCATCCGGTACGCGACGCGGGCCGTATCCAACGCCCCTACCAGGGCACCTACATGAGTGCCCGTCGCTACGTGATGCACACGTTCGCGGATTCGAGGAGCCGCACACTGCGTGCGAAGGCCGAGCGCTTCCTGACGAGCACACGGTGTCCTGTGTGCGGAGGCGGCCGGCTGCGCCCCGAGGCCATGGCGGTCACCTTCGCGGGCCGGACGATCGCCGACCTCTTCGCCCTCCCCCTCACCGCCCTCACCGAGGTGCTGCTCGCCGCGGGCGGGGCGAACGACACGGCCCGGCTGCTGACCGCCGACCTGCTGGCCAGGATCGGGCCCGTCACGGAACTCGGCCTCGGCTACCTCAGCCTCGACCGTACGGCGCCCACCCTGTCCTCGGGTGAGTTGCAGCGGCTGCGGCTCGCCACACAGCTCCGTTCGGGGCTCTTCGGGGTCGTCTACGTCCTGGACGAGCCGTCGGCAGGCCTCCATCCCGCCGATACGGAGGCGCTGCTCGGCGTACTGGGCCGGCTCAAGGAGGCGGGCAACTCGGTTTTCGTGGTGGAGCACCAGATGGACGTGGTACGGCAGGCCGACTGGCTGGTGGACGTGGGTCCGCACGCGGGCGAGCACGGTGGCCGGGTGCTGCACAGCGGCCCCCCGGCGGACCTCGCCGGGATCGCCGAGTCCGCGACGCGGCGGTTCCTCTTCGACGAGGACCCCGCGCCGGCACGGGAGCCGCGTACCCCGTCCGGACGGATCACGCTGCGCGGGGTGGACCTCAACAATGTGCGCGGCGTCGACGCCGTGTTCCCGCTCGGCGTCCTGACCGCGGTCACCGGGGTGTCCGGGTCGGGCAAGTCGACCCTCGTGGGCCAGGTCCTGGCGGGCGTGCTCGCCGACCGGCGGCCGGCGGAGAGAGCGGAGGAGACCGACGCCTCCGAGATGACCGCCGGCAGGCGGGGGTGCGCGTCGGCGGAGGGCCTGGACGCGGTGGACCGGCTCGTACAGGTCGACCAGAAGCCCATCGGCCGTACGCCCAGGTCCAACCTGGCCACGTACACCGGGCTCTTCGACGTCGTCCGCAGACTCTTCGCGGGTACGGAGACGGCCAGGGCCCGCGGCTACCGGGCGGGCAGGTTCTCCTTCAACGTGGCCGGGGGGCGGTGCGAGACCTGCCAGGGCGAGGGCTTCATCTCCGTCGAACTTCTTTTCCTGCCGAGCACGTACGCGCCCTGCCCGGACTGTCATGGCGCGCGCTACAACCCGCAGACCCTGGAGGTCACCCTGAACGGTCGGACGATCGCCGAGGTGCTGGACCTGACGGTGGAGGCTGCGGCGGGGTTCCTCTCCGGCACTCCGGCGGCCGAGCGCGGCCTGCGGGCCCTGATCGACGTGGGACTCGGCTATCTGCGGCTCGGCCAGCCTGCGACGGAGCTGTCGGGCGGTGAGGCGCAGCGCATCAAACTCGCCACCGAACTGCAGCGCGCCCGGCGGGGGCACACGCTCTACCTGCTGGACGAGCCGACGACCGGGCTGCATCCCGCCGATGTGGAGGTACTGATGAGGCAGTTGCACGGCCTGGTGGACTCGGGCAGCACCGTGGTCGTCGTGGAGCACGACATGGCGGTGGTGGCGGGAGCGGACCATGTGATCGATCTGGGGCCCGGCGGCGGGGACCGGGGCGGACGGATCCTCGCCACCGGCTCCCCGCGGGAGGTCGCCCGTGCCGCGGGGAGCCGTACCGCCGTATATCTGGCGAGGGCTCTGCGGACGGACGGCTTCCCCGAGGGGACCTGACGGGTCCGGTTCCACTCGGAACCGTCCCGCGGATCAGCGGCGGACCTTGCGGGTGGCCCGCAGCCACTCCTTGTTCATCGCGGTGATCGACGGCAGCGGAATGCCCTTGGGGCAGGCCGTGGCGCATTCACCGGTGAGGGTGCAGCCGCCGAAGCCCTCGTCGTCCATGGTCGCCACCATGTCGAGGACACGGGTCTCGCGTTCGGGTGCACCCTGCGGAAGGACGTTGAGGTGGTTGATCTTCGCCGAGGTGAAGAGCATCGCCGAGCCGTTCGGGCAGGCTGCCACGCAGGCACCGCACCCGATGCACTCGGCGTGCTCGAAGGCGGAGTCCGCGTCCGGCTTGGGCACCGGGGTGGCGTGCGCGTCCGGCGCCGTGCCGGTGGGCGCGGAGATGTAACCGCCGGCCTGGATGATCCGGTCGAAGGAGGACCGGTCGACGACCAGGTCCTTGACCACGGGGAAGGCCGAGGCCCGCCACGGCTCGATGTCGATGGTGTCGCCGTCGTCGAAGGACCGCATGTGGAGCTGACAGGTGGTGGTCCGCTCCGGTCCGTGGGCGTCGCCGTTGATGACGAGGCTGCAGGCGCCGCAGATTCCCTCGCGGCAGTCGTGGTCGAAGGCGACGGGCTCGTCCCCGCTGAGGATGAGATCCTCGTTGAGGGTGTCGAGCATCTCCAGGAACGACATGTCCTGGGAGATGCCGTCGACTTCGTAGGTGGCCATGGCGCCGGGCGCCTCGGCGTTCTGCTGGCGCCATACGCGCAGGGTGAGCTTCATGCGTAGCTCCGCTGAGTGGGGTGGACGTACTCGAAGACGAGGTCTTCCTTGTGCAGGACGGGGGCGTCGCCGGTGGCGCTGAACTCCCAGGCCGCGGCGTAGGAGAACTCCTCGTCGCGCCGGGCGGCCTCACCGTCCGGGGTCTGGGACTCCTCACGGAAGTGGCCGCCGCAGGACTCGGCCCGGTGCAGCGCGTCGAGGCACATCAGCTCGGCGAGCTCCAGGTAGTCCACGACGCGGTTGGCCTTCTCCAGCGACTGGTTGAACTGCTCGCCGGTGCCGGGCACCTTGACGCGGCGCCAGAACTCCTCGCGGATCTCCGGGATCCTGTCGAGGGCCTTGCGCAGCCCTGCCTCGGTCCGGGCCATTCCGCAGAACTCCCACATGAGTTCGCCGATCTCGCGGTGGAAGGAGTCGGGGGTACGGTCCCCGTCGACCGCGAGGAGCAGGTTGAGCCGGTCCTCGGTCTCGGCGACGGCCTCGGTGACGGCGGGGTGGCCGGCGTCGATCTCCTCGGCGTGGGGGTTGCGGGCCAGGTAGTCGTTGATCGTGGACGGCAGGACGAAGTAGCCGTCCGCGAGTCCCTGCATCAGCGCCGAGGCCCCGAGCCGGTTGGCGCCGTGGTCGGAGAAGTTGGCCTCACCGATCGCGAAGAGGCCGGGAATCGTGGTCTGGAGGTCGTAGTCGACCCAGAGCCCGCCCATCGTGTAGTGGACGGCCGGATAGATCCGCATGGGCGTCTCGTACGGGTTCTCCGCGGTGATGCGGGCGTACATGTCGAAGAGGTTGCCGTACTTCTCCTCGACCTTCTTCCGGCCCATCCGCGCGATGGCTTCCGCGAAGTCGAGGTAGACGCCCTGGCCGCCGGGCCCGACACCCCGCCCCTCGTCGCAGACGTTCTTGGCGGCGCGCGAGGCGATGTCGCGGGGCACGAGGTTGCCGAAGGCCGGGTAGATGCGCTCCAGGTAGTAGTCGCGCTCGTCCTCGGGGATCTCGTTCGCCGGGCGGTCGTCGCCCTTGGCCTTCGGGACCCAGATGCGTCCGTCGTTGCGCAGCGACTCGCTCATGAGCGTCAGCTTCGACTGGTGGTCGCCCGTGCGCGGGATGCACGTGGGGTGGATCTGGGTGAAGCAGGGGTTGGCGAAGTAGGCGCCGCGGCGGTGGGCCCGCCAGATGGCGGTGGCGTTGGAGTTCATGGCGTTCGTCGACAGGTAGAAGACGTTGCCGTAGCCGCCGCTGGCCAGGACGACCGCGTCGGCGAAGTAGGTGTCGATCTTGCCGGTGACGAGGTCGCGGGCCACGATGCCGCGTGCCTTGCCGTCGACGACGATCAGGTCGAGCATCTCCGTACGGGCGTGCAGCTCGACGTTGCCGGCCGCGATCTGCCGGGAGAGCGCCTGGTAGGCGCCGAGGAGGAGCTGCTGCCCCGTCTGGCCGCGGGCGTAGAAGGTGCGGGAGACCTGGACGCCGCCGAAGGAGCGGTTGTCGAGGAGGCCGCCGTACTCACGGGCGAAGGGGACGCCCTGGGCGACGCACTGGTCGATGATCTCCACGGAGATCTCCGCCAGACGGTGGACGTTGGACTCCCTGGCGCGGAAGTCGCCGCCCTTGACGGTGTCGTAGAAGAGCCGGTGCACCGAGTCACCGTCGTTGCGGTAGTTCTTGGCCGCGTTGATACCGCCCTGGGCGGCGACGGAGTGGGCCCGCCTCGGCGAGTCCTGGAAGCAGAACTGGACGACGTGGTAGCCCTGTTCGGCGAGCGTCGCGCCTGCCGAGCCGCCTGCCAGGCCGGTGCCGACGACGATGACGGTGTGCTTGCGGCGGTTGGCCGGGTTCACGAGCTTCGCCTGGAAGCGGCGGGTGTCCCAGCGGTCGGCGACCGGACCGTCGGGCGCCTTGGCGTCGACGACGGGTTCGCCGGTCGTGTAGTTCGTGTAGTCGCGCATGTCAGCTCACCACTCCGGTCATCACGGCGACGGGCACGGAGACGAAACCGGCCGTCAGCACCACTGCGAGGGCATTGGCGAGGGTCTTCAGGACGCGGTCCCTGGTCGCGTTGCCCACCCCCAGGGTCTGTGCCGCACTCCAGAATCCGTGCTGGACGTGCAGGCCGAGGGCGAGCACGGCGACGATGTAGACGACGTTGCCCCACCAGGTCGAGAAGGTGTCGAGCACGTTCTGGTACGGGTGGCCGGACTGGAATCCGCCGGAGTGCACGGTGCCGGTCGTCAGGTCGAGGATGTGCCACACGATGAAGAGCGCGAGGATCACCCCGCCGTAGCGCATGGTGCGCGTGGCATAACTCGCACGCGCCCTTTTGTGCACATAGGCGGTCGGTCGGGCCCGGAGGTCCCGGCGGCTCAGCTGGTATGCGGAGACGGCGTGCAGGACGACGGCCGCGACGAGCACGACGCGGATGATCCAGAGCGCCCACTCGTAATGCAGGAAGGGCTCGCCGAGGGTCCTGAGCCAATGCGCGTAGTGGTTGAACTCGTCGGATCCGAAGAAGATCTTCAGGTTGCCCAGCATGTGGACGACCAGATAACCGAGCATGATCAGGCCGCTCACAGCCATGATCGTCTTCTTGCCGACGGACGAGTCCCAGAGCGTACGCGTCATGGACGGCCGTCGGTCCGCCCGCGTTGCCAATGCCATGGGCACGACGCTAGATCCAAAGGGCACCATCAGTCCAAGACATGAAACCAGTCATGTCCATAGGTGTTTCCTATGGGATGGCTTATGGTCGTCCTCATGCACTTCCAGCAGCTCGCCTATTTCGTCGCGGTGGCCGAGGCCAGGCACTTCACCCGGGCCGCCGAGGACGTGCATGTGTCACAGCCCTCGCTCTCGCAGCAGATCAAGGCCCTGGAGAACGAACTGGGCGCCGAACTCTTCAGCCGGGCCCGGGGAAACATCGCGCTGACCGACGCCGGAGAGGCCCTGCTGCCACTGGCCCGCAGGATTCTCGCGGACGCGGACACCGCGCGGCACGAGGTGCAGGAGCTCGTGCAGCTGCGCCGGGGCCGGATCCGGCTCGGCGCCACCCCGAGTGTCTGCACGGGCCTGCTGCCGGACGTGCTCCGCTCCTTCCACGGCGCCCACCCCGGAATCCAGCTGCTCATCGAGGAGGGGGGGTCCCACGACCTGGTACGGCAACTGGCACGTGGCGCCCTGGACCTCGCGCTGCTCGTCCTGCCGCTGCCCGCCGGCTCACCGGCGCTGACCACGGTGGAGCTGTTGCAGGAGGACCTCGTGGTGGTCTCGCCGGCCTCCCGCCCGGCACCGGGGCGCAGGGGATCGGTGACGGTCGCCGACCTCGAGAACGAACCGCTGGTGATGTTCCGGCACGGCTACGACCTCCGCGAGCTGACGGTCGCCGCCTGCCGCGCGGAAGGTTTCGAGCCCACGTTCACGGTCGAGGGCGGCGAGATGGACGCGGTCCTGGGCTTCGTCCGGGCCGGCCTAGGAATCGCCGTGGTGCCCAGCATGGTCGCCGTCCGGGCGGGCCAGGACCTGCGTACGACACCGCTGGCCACCCCGTCGCTGCGGCGCACGATCGCCCTCGCGCACCGCAGCGACGTCGAACCGCCGCGTGCGGCCCGCGAGTTGCAGCGGATGCTGCTGGGGTCAAAACCGCACGTCGCACCCACGGCCGCCGACGGGGCGCACCCGGCCGGCGGCTGAGGGACGAACCCGTCAGACCGCGTCGGCCAGGAGCAGCGCGTGGATCGCGTCCGGGGCGCCCGGACGCGCGTAGTACCAGCCCTGGGCGGTGTCGCAGCCGAGCTGTCGCAGCTGCTCCGCCTGGGCCCGGGTCTCGACACCCTCGACCGTGACGGCGAGGTCCAGGCTGTGCGCGAGGGAGACGATGCCCTCGACGATCTTCAGGTCGACGGGATCGGCGGGATGGTGCTGCATGCCCTGGGTGAAGGAACGGTCCAGTTTCAGCACGCTCACCGGCAGACGGCGCAGGTTCGCCAGGTTCGAGTAACCGGTGCCGAAGTCGTCCAGCGCGATGTCGACACCCATCTCGGCCAGCTGGCGCAGCGGCTTGAGCAGATCGTCGTCGGCACCGATCAGCGCGGACTCGGTGACCTCCAGGCAGAGGGCACCCGGCTCCAGGCCCGAGCGCTCCAGGACGTCCACGGTCTCGGCGACCAGCCGGGGATGGTGCAGCTGCGTCGGTGAGAGGTTGACGTTGATGCGCAGGGGGCCGCCGTCGGTGTGACGTTCCTGCCAGAAGTTCGCCTGCCGTACGGACTCCTCCAGCACCCAGCGGCCGAGCGGCACGATCAGCCCGGTGTGCTCGGCGAGCGGGATGAACCGGTCCGGGCCGAGCACCCCGTGCTGGGGATGGCACCACCGGACCAGCGCCTCCGCACCGTGCACGCTTCCGTCACCGAGGTGCACCAGCGGCTGGTACTCGATGAAGAACTCGCCGCGGTCGAGCGCCGTGGGCAGGGCTGTGGTGAGCCCGTGCCGGGTGATGGCGCGGGCGTCGGCCTCGGCGTCGGCGAGCGCGAAGCGGTTTCCGCCCGCCGCCTTGGCCCGGTACATCGTGATGTCGGCGCTCCGCAGCACCTCCGCCGCGGAGCGTTCGCCCGACGGACCCTCGACCACGCCGACGGATCCCCGTACCGTCAGCTCCCGGCCGTCGAGACGGACCGGCGTGGCGAGCGCCGAGAGGATCCGGCCGGCGAGCTCGTGGACCTCGTCCTGGGTGCCCGGTCCGGTCGTGAGGGCGACGAACTCGTCGCCGCCGAGCCGGGCCACCATCTCGCCGGGGGCGGTCGCGCAGCTCTGCAGCCTGTCGGCGACCTCGACCAGGAGCCGGTCCCCGGCAGCGTGGCCCAGGCTGTCGTTGATCGCCTTGAAGCCGTCCAGGTCGAGGTAGCAGAGCCCGAAGCGCATGCCGTCCCTCGGTGCGAGCGCCTTCTCGAGCCGCTCGAAGAACAGCGTGCGGTTGGGCAGACCGGTGAGCGCGTCGTGCGTGGCCTCGTAGCGCAGGCGCAGGTTGAGCAGCCGTCGCTCGGTCGTGTCCTCCATCAGGGCGAGCTGGTACTCGGGCCGGCCCTCGGCGTCCCGCAGCAGGGACACGGTGAGGTTGGTCCACAGCACCGTGCCGTCGTTGCGGTAGTACGGCTTCTCGACGCTGTAGTGCTCGCGCTCGCCACGCACCAGTTCCTCGTAGTACTTCCAGACGTGCGGCGAGTCCTCGGGGTGGACCCACTCGTTCACCTTGTGGCTGCGGACGTGGTTCTCCAGACCGCCGAACATCTTGGTGAGGGTGTCGTTGATCTCCAGGATGTTCCCGTCGAGATCGGCGATGCCGATCCCCACGGCGGCGTCCTTGAAGACCGCGCGGAAGCGTGCCTCGGTGGCGTGCAGGGCCTGCTCGGCGTGCGAGCGGGCCGTGAGGGCCGAGCGGGCGATCGCCTCCTGTTCGGCGAGCGTCCGCTCGCGAAGCGCCTGACTGAAGCCGCCGGCGAGCGCGTGCTGGATGCGCGCGCAGCGTGCCCGGCTGTCCTCCGTCGACAGCTCGACCGGACCGTTGCCGCCGCAGTAGAGCACGAGGTAGGAGTCGACGACGCCGAGCGTGGAACTCAGCGCGTCGGGGTCCGTGCAGTGTGCGGCGACCAGGGAGGCCCCCACACCGTGTGCGGGCGTGGCGTCGAAGACCCGCGCGTGCAGGGCCCGGTCCAGCTCCCGGGCGAGCGGCAGCAGGTGTTCCTCGAACTCCGGCCGGGTCAGGGAGGTGGCCGTGGAGGGGAAGATCGCCCGGCTCCAGATGGTGGCGAATCTCCGTAGGCGGCCTTCTGGGCCGTCGGGTTCCGCGTCCGGCGCGCCGGACGACTGGGCGGGAATGCTCACGCCTTGCGTCCAACCCCGGCGAAGCCCGAGAAGGCGAAGGGGTCCTCCTGCGCACGGGACTCGGGGGACTCGGGGCGCCAGTCGGGCATGGAGACCAGGCCGGGCTCGACCATCTCGAACCCCTCGAAGAAGCGGGCGCCCTCGGCGCGGGTCCGCATGACGAGCGGGTTACGGATGTTGCGGTAGACGCCGACCGTCCCGCCCGCCTCCTCCTGGGAGAGGGGGATTCCCTCGTACGAGGCGTGGGTCAGGACCAGCAGGCTGCCGGGGGCCAGTGCCGCGCTCAGCTCCGCGACCGCGCCGTAGGGATCGTCGGCGTCCTCGATGAAGTGGAGGACCGCGACCAGCAGCAACGCCACCGGCTTGTCGAGATCGAGAAGGCCGTTGATCTCCGGGTTCTCCAGGATCTCCTTGGGCGCGCGGAGATCCGCGGCGACGACGACCGCCCGCTCGTTGCCCTCCAGGACCGCCTGGCTGTGCGCGACCGCGACCGGGTCGTGATCGACGTAGACGATCCGGGATTCCGGGTCGTTGGCCTGGGCGACCTCGTGCACATTGCCGAAGGTCGGGATACCGGAGCCTATGTCCAGGAACTGATGGACGCCCGAAGCGGTGGCGTACTGCACGGCCCGCCGCATGAACGCGCGATTCGCCTGCATGACCTTGGGCAGTCCCGGCATGAACTCCATGGCCTTGCGGGCCGCTTCCCTGTCCACCTCGAAATTGTGCGAACCGCCCAGATAGAAGTCGTACATGCGAGACACGCTCGGCACCGAGATGTCAATGCCCTGCGGTGCCCAGGCGGGACGCTCCATCGATGTCTCCAACAAGTCGCCACGGCGATCCGGCCATGTTCATGGTCAGTGTTGACCAGAGGCTACTGATCGACCGCCAGGAGAGCGAGTGGAAACGGAAATTAGAGATCCGTTATTGGTCACACACCGCAGGCATGTGCGGCCGGTCCGTCGCTGCGCGTGCGCATGCGGCGACGGACCGGCACCGCGGGGTCTTCCGGCGGCTACTTCGGGGCTCCCACGAGCTTCGCCTCGGGCGAGACCGCGTACCATGTGCCCCCGACGCCTTGACCGTTGGTGTCCCCCGGCTTCGCGTCACCGGAGAACGTGTACACCGGCCAGCAGTCGATCGACTGCTGCTTGATGCCGTCGGGCCGGTTGAAGGTGACGAATCCCTTCGTGGTGACTCCGTCGACGTCATTCTTCGACACGGGACTGACCACCGGCCACTTCTTGAGGCACTCACCTGTGCAGGCGGACTTCATCGGCCACGCCGAGTCCTTCTTGAAGCGGTAAACCGTCATACCCCGCTTGTCCACCACGATGTCGCCGAGTTTCGGATCCTTTCGGACCGAAAGTCCCGCGAGATCGGCCGGCTGATCGGCACCCGCTCCGTCCGCGTTGGCCACCGCCTTCTTCCCGTCGGGAGCCGAGACGAACCACGTGCCGCCGACGCCCTGGCCGTTGGTCTCCCCGGGGCCGGTGTCCTTCGCGTAGCGGTACATCGGCCAGCCGCCGACGGTGAGCTGCTTGGTGCCGTCGGCGCGCGTCACCTCCCCGATGAGCTCGGCATCGGTTCCCGCGGCGGCCGTGGCGTTGCCCGCCGAGACCACCGGCCACGTCTTGGCACAGTCGCCCTCGCAATTCGACTTGGGCGGCTCGGCGGTGTCCTTGTCGAAGCGGTAGAGCGTGAAGCCCTCGCTGTCGGTCAGCACCTCGCCGAGCTTCTTGCTGTCCCACACCGCGAGTTGGCCGGCCTCCTTGGGTGCGCTGTCGGCCCCCACATCGGATCCGTAGCCGCCGTCCGAGCCGTATCCGCTGTCGGCCGGCTGCTGGGCGGCCGCGTTGCCCACCGACTGGCCGTTGGGCGACGCGGTGCCCTGCTCCTGACCGCACGCCGTCGTCAGCGCCAACAGGGCCGCCGCGGTCACCGCGAGAGAGGCGTTCCGCCAGGTATTCATGTCGACTCCCGTAGTCCTTCTGCCGTCCGGGACGCGAGTCCGCGCCTTTCGTGGCCCTAGGTACGGGCGGGTGGGGTCCAGGTGTTCAATACCTCACCGAGAAACTTTTGCCGGGCGCAAACGCGAGTCGCCGAATGTCCCCACCATCAGGCGAATCACCTCCGTCGGCCGCGTGTCCGGCGGCTGCGGGGAACATGCTCCCCGGCGTGTACGGATCACGCATATGGCGGCTGACAGCGACCACCCTGCTCGTGCTGCTCGCCGTCCCCCCGCCCGCCTTCGGTGACGACTGCGCGGTGGCCTCCATCGGGCAGGGGGAGGACGGATCGTCCATCGCCGTCTCGGGCGAAGGGCGGTGCACGGCGGTCATCGCCGAGCCCGAACCCGAACCGGCGCCGCCGCCTCCACCCCCACCGCCCCCGCCTCCCCCTCCCCCTCCCCCTCCGCCACCTCCACCCCCGCCGCCACCGCCTCCACCCCCGCCGCCACCTCCGCCCGCACCGGCGCCGGAACCTCCCCCTCCACCCGCGCCACCGCCACCTCCGCCAAAGCCGAAACCCGCACCGCCTCCGCCCAGCGCACGCCCCGCACCGCCGGCACCCGTGGCGCTGCCGACCTACCGCAAGCCACCCCGCAAGACACCCCGGTCCGGACCGTCACTGGTGTCTCTCACCCTTCTGATCACCGCACCGGCCGTGTTCGCCGTGGCCGTGCTGCGCCCCCGCTCGTCCCGCTGACCCAGGAAGGGATCCCATGTCGGAATGGCTTGTTCTGACCATTGCCATGGCGTCGGCGTGTGCCGTCGTCCTGACCATCGCAGTCCTCAGCAACCGCCGGATCGCGGAGGACGACGACCCCTCCGAGACGCCCGACGTCATCGAGTACATGACGATGATGATCGGCGTGGTCTACGCGATCGTCCTCGGCCTCGCCATCGCCGGTGTCTGGGAGGGCCGCAGCGCCGCCCAGGAGTCCGTACGCCTGGAGGCACAGGCCCTGCACGAGGTCAGCGCCCGGTCGGCCGTCTACCCGGCCGAGGTCCGCGACCGTATCCGCAGCGACGTCGACGCCTACGTGGCACATGTCGTGGGTGACGAATGGAGGTACATGACGGATCACGGGGCGCTCACCGAGGAGGGCACCAGGCTCCTCGACCGGGTGCGTGCCGACGTCACCGAGTACAAGCCCCGCACGGACCACGAGGGGCAGGCCTACCAGCCACTGGTGGACCAGGTGGCCGCCGTCGACGACGCCCGGGGGTCGCGGGGGCAGAACGCGGGCGCGACCATGCCGGGGGTCGTCTGGTTCGGCCTGATCACGGGAGCCCTGGTCACGGTCGGACTGATCTTCACGCTCCAGATCCGCAGAACCTTCCGCGAACTGCTGCTGGCCGGCCTCTTCAGCGTCCTCATCGCCTTCCTGCTCTTCCTGATCTGGGACTTCGACGCCCCCTTCGGCCGGGGCATCTCGGCGACGACCGCCCCGTTCGTCGACCTGTTCCCCCGCGCCACGGGCGGATAGGTACGCATCGGGCCCCACCGGTCCCCCGGCCCGGTCCGCCGGCCGGGGGACAAGGCTGCCCCATTCGCCTGACCCCGATCGCGGGTGATATGCGGCGCTTCTACCGTTTCGGCAATCGAGGTGCATTTCTCATACCTCGCGGAAACCCGTTCCGCGGCTGCCCCTCGGGACCCGGAGGATTCACCATGCGCGCGATACGTGTCGCACCCGTCGCCCTGCTGGGCGCCGCCGCCTTCCTGTCGATGGCACCTGCCGCATCGGCCCATTCGCTCACCGGCGGCACGTCCACCTCGTTCACTCCCACCATCACCCCCTCGACGGTCGCCCCGGGAGGCTCGGTCACCCTCGGCGCCGTAGGCTGCACCAGTGACGCGACCGCGTTCTCGGGTGTGTTCGACACGACGACCATCCCGCGGGGCAGGTCGGCGACCGCCACGGTCGACCGGGAGGCCAGGAGCGGTGCTGTCTACGAGGTGACCTTCCGCTGCGGCACGACCACCCGGTCGGCGAACCTGACGATTTCGGGCTCGACCAGCGCCCCCACGACCTCGCCCACCACCAGCTCCACCGCCTCTCCCAACGGGGTGCTGGGTGGCCTCGGTGGCAGCGTCGACACCATGGACCCCGCGGAGATCGCCGCCGGGTCGGCTCTGGTGGCGTCGGCTGCGGCCGGCGCGCTCCATGTCCTGCGCAAGCGGCGCACCGGCCGTCAGCACTGACGGCACGGCACTCTTCCCCGCATACGACAGTCGCCCCGGGTCCTGGTCCAGGACTCGGGGCGACGGGCGTATCGGGCCGGGCAGGAGGTTCGACGCGTCAGATCGCCGCATTGCTCATCCGGCGACGGACGACGAAGACGGCACCACCCAGGGCTGCCGCGGCGACGAGTCCGCCGCCCACCTGCATCTCGACCGAGCTGGGACCCATCGAACCACCGAGGCCGCCCTGCGCGCCGCGGGACGGGAGCACGGTGAAGCGGGCCGTGGCGACCGAGTCGTTCTGGTCACCGCGGTTGCCGGAGTCGTTGCCGCGGTCGCCGCGGTCGCTGCCGTTGCCGTTGCCGTTGCCCCGGTCGTTGCCGCGGTCGTTGCCGTTGCCGCCGTCACCCCCGTTGCCGCCGTTGCCCCCACCGAAGTTGTTGTCACTGTTGTTGCACCGCACCGACAGGCTGTACTGCCCCGGCGTCGCGTCGTTGCGGATGTGTGCCGTGGCGTAACCGACCCGGCCCGGGGAGAGGTTCACCGTCGGGAAGGCGTTCGACCACACCTTGCCCCCGGAACGGCCGCAGCCCTCCGCGCTGACCTGCATCGTGGCGCCCTGGTGGACCGAGGACGGGTTGACGGTGACGTTGGTCGGGAAGTTGCTCGGGTTGCTGCCCGGGCCGCCGCCGGCGGCGGCCAGCGGGGCTGCCAGCCCGACCGCCGCGAAGGCGGTCGCGGTCACCGCGAGAGCGCGTGAAGCACGCATCGTTGAACCTCCAGCGGGAAGCGCGCCCCGGAGTCCTGATTCTCCGGGATCTGTCGAAGAGAACGCATCCCATGACGAACCCTCACCACATGCCGCGAGCCACGCACGTCGGCGCTGGTCCACGTCGGCAGCCGACACGCCGCGGGATGTACCCGAAATCTGACGGACCCGCAGGTCACGGACTGTCAGAACTTTTATGCGCTCATTACTCCGAAGAGAAGACGGTGCGGTGGGCCCCACCCGTTCGCCCTTCTCCGATAGCCGCCCCGAATGCCCCCGCCTAGCGTGGCGATGTCGCGACGAAGGGAGAACCATGGGCCGGGACCAGTGGGGCGGGGAGCGGATCAGGTACACACCGTGGGGCGCGATCGCCCTGGTGATGCTCACCGGGCTCGCGCTGATGCGCAACGGCGCCGAGACCTCACCCGGACCACCGCAACCCGCCGCCGCGGCCTCGGTGGCCGGCCCGCGGGACACGCCTCCGTCCGGCCCGGCCGACGGCGAGCCGGTGCAGCCCCTGGCGTACGCCCCGGCCGAGCGCGTACAGATCCCCTCGATCCAGGTCGACGCCCCGATCGTGGACGTCAGTCTGGACCCCGCCGGCTGGATCGAGGCACCGCCCGCCCAGGACCCCAACCTCGTCGGCTGGTACCAGAACGGCATCGCACCCGGCCAGCGTGGAACCTCCGTCCTGGTCGGCCACGTGGACAACCTGGCGGGCCCCGCCGTCTTCTACGGACTCGGCTCGCTCGGCAAGGGGCAGCACATCGAGGTGTCCCGTTACGACAACCGCACCGCGGTGTTCGAGATCTACGGCGTCGAGGTGTTCGCCAAGAACGACTTCCCGGGCCCCCGGGTGTACGGCGACACCGGGCACGCCGAGCTGCGCGTCATCACGTGCGGCGGAGGCTACACCAAGGCCAACGGATACGACGGCAACGTGGTGGTGTTCGCCCGGCTCGTCGAGACGCGCTGACAGGTGCCCGGGTGCTCACCCCGCCCGGGCCCGCCCCAGGGCCCCGAGTCCGCCCCGGGGCGGTGGCGGACACGCGGCACGCCCCGCCGCCGTACTCCCCCGCACTCAGACCCGCCGCGGGACCGTCGGGCGATACCCCCTCTCGATGAGCGCGGGCAGGTACCGCCGCAGGGCCGCGACGCTCTGGGACCGGTTGCCGCCCGCGTCGTGCGAGAGGACCACCACGCCCGGCGCCGCGCCCTTCTTGACCCTGCGCACGATGGTGTCGGTACCCGGCTCGGTCCAGTCCAGGGTGTCGACCGTCCACGCCATCGGCTCCATGCCCATCGAGGCGCCGATCTCGAATGAGTTGCGGTTCCACGCGCCGTAGGGGGCCCGGTACCAGAGCGGCGGTGCGCCGAGTGTCTTCTCGATCACCTCGCTCGTGCTGCCCAGTTCCTTGCGGATGCCGGCCCTCGAGAGCTTCGGGATCAGCGGGTGGGACCAGCTGTGGTTTCCGACCACGTGGCCGTCGTCGGCCATTTCGCGGAGCAGATCCCGGTTGTCGGCCGCCATCTCTCCGCACAGGAAGAACATCGCGCGGACGTCGTACCGGCGCAGGACGGCCAGGATGTCCGGGGTGTACCGCGGGTCGGGGCCGTCGTCGAAGCTGAGGACCATGGCGTCGTCCCCCAGTTCGGGCAGCTCCTCGAACGGCCGGGTGCGGATGGGCGGCGGGGCGGGCCGGAAGCGGGACGGGGTGCTCGCGGTCATGGGCCGCAGCCGGTAGTCACCCGGACCCGCCTGGGCACTGGCCGGAGGCCCCGCCGCCGGGGCCGGCGGCGGCTCGCCGCCCGGGCGCGCGGGGGTGCCCGCCGGATCCGCCGCGATCATGTGCACGGCCGTGGTGGCGCCCAGGGCGAGGCCAAGACGCAGCAGGGTGCGACGGTCCGCTGAAATCTGATCATGCTTCATGAACAACTGCTCGCACGGAGTTGCGCCCGCACCACTCGCCGACACATGGGATGTCACGTTTTGCACCCGATGGATGCAGTGCACACGCGGTGGCTCCGGCGGGCCGCGCCCCCGGTGGAGGCGGCGGCGGCGCGCGCGAGGGCAGCGGCTACCCTCGGGGCCGTGAAAGAGCAGCATGAAGACCGTTTCGAGCGCGGCACGGACGGCCCCAAGGTGATCGTCGCGGGCCTCGACGGTTCCGAGTCCTCGATGCGGGCCGCCGCGTATGCCGCGGGCCTGGCACGTCGGCAGAACGCGATGCTCGCACTCGTCTACGTCCAGCCGGTGATGGCGGCCGGCGCCGCCCTAGGAGCGCCGGTCGGCGACGCCACCGGGGAGGTCGCGGAGGGACTGGTGCACGAGATCAGAAGCGCGACCGAGCGGCTCAAGGACATATGGAGCGTCCGCTGGGAGTTCCACACGTTCCGTGGTGATCCGTACAACGGACTGGTCACGGCGGCCGACGAACTGAAGGCGGACGCCGTGGTGGTGGGCGCGTCGGAGTCCGCCGGGCACCGCTTCGTCGGTTCCGTCGCGGTGCGCCTGGTGAAGGCCGGGCGCTGGCCGGTCACCGTGGTGCCTTAGCGGCTCCTCCGGCCGGCAGGGCCCGTCTCCGCCCGCAGATCAGCGTCCTTCGACGAGTCCGTCCTGGCCGGCGCCGCGACTGAGCACGACGCGCTCGATGCGGTCGTGGATCCCGGGCAGGTCAGCGCCTCCCGGACCCGCCTCGACCGACGCCGGGGCGAGGCCGACGATCCGGCCCGCCGCCGGGTCGAACCACTGCGGTACGAATTCGGCCTTGCTCACGGTCCAGCGCTCCCCGGGTTTCGCCGGCGGCGCGAAGGTGAAGCGGCCCATGGAACTCTCCCCGGCCCGCGGGTCCTGAGCCCCGTCGTGATCGGCCGTGGGACCGGCGATCTGGTTGCCCGTGCCGTAGACGATCCAGGTGCCGTTGACCTTCTCGTACGCCTGCGGGACGTGAGCGGTGCCGACGATCAGGTCGATGTCGGGACGCCTGCCGGTGGCGGAGGCCGTCAGTTCGCGGCCGAGGGTGCGCTGGGCGCCGTCGGGTGCGTCCTGCCACTCGGTGCCCCAGTGCAGGGAGACGACCACCACGTCCGCACCGGCCTCACGGGCCTTCCTCGCGTCCGCGACGATGCGCGCCCTGTCGATCAGACCGACCGCCCACGGCTGTCCTGCCGGCATCTGGGCACCTGAGGTGCCATAGGTGTAGGCGAGATGGGCGACCTTCGCCGCATCCTTGCCCTTGCCCGCTCCGAGCAGGGCGGGGCGGGACGCCTCCGCCGCCGAACGGGCTGAGCCGGTATGGGCGACGCCTGCCTCGTCCAGGGCGTCGAGCGTCCGTCCGATACCCCTGGCGCCGTCGTCCAGGCTGTGGTCGGACGCGGTGGAGCACGAGTCGAAGCCTGTGGCGCGCAGTGCCGTCGCGACCTCGGGCGGCGACATGAAGGCGGGAGCGCCCGTGTACGGGCCTCCCTGCTGTCCGTACACCGTCTCCATGTGACAGATGGCCAGATCCGCCTTCGAGACGGCCCGGGCCGCACCCTTCAGCATCGGGCGGAAGTCGTATCCCTGTCCGTCGGCGTCCTGTGCCGCCCGGTCGATGAGCGGGGTGTCCGGCAGGATGCCCCCGGCGGCCAGCAGCGTGAAGGCACCTCCCCCGCCACCGCCCGCACCGTTCGCGCCGTGCACGGCGGTGAGATGACGGCCCGCGAAGCCGGGGGGCGATGAGGGCGGGCCGGAGCAGGCCGTCGCCGTGGCGAGCAGGCCGGCGACGGCGATCGCCGCACTCGGTCGGATGCGCTTCGTCATCAGCACGACTCCCAGGTCGGACAGTTTCAGCCACCCGACTACACATATATCCATACCGCCGAGTCAAGGACAAAAATGACGAAGTACCTGAATCGGCCGTATCGGAGTCGGGTGACCGTTCACCGCACCATTCGCCGCTCCGTGCGACCGCTCGGCGCACGCCTCGGTGCACCGCCTGTTCCCCCGCGCCTTGATGCGTTCGTATACGCCAGGCGGGAGCGAGGCGTCAGGGGCCTCTTCGGGAAAGGACGTTCACCATGATCACCGCGACGACAGATGAACGGGCCCTCGCCCGGATGCAGCGCGAACACGGCCCCGCACTCCTCCACTTCCTGCTGGGGCTGACGTTCGGTGACCGGCAGCGGGCCGAGGACCTGCTGCAGGAGACGCTCGTACGCGCCTGGCAGCACCCCGAAGCGTTCGACGCCCCCTACGAGTCGATGCGGCCGTGGCTGTTCACCGTCGCACGGCGCCTGGCCATCGACGCGAGGCGGTCCCGCCAGGCGCGGCCGGCCGAGGTCAGTGACGTGGTCCTCGAGACGGCGCCCGCCCGCGACAACACCGCTGAGGCCGCGGCCCGCTCGCTGGACGTCCGTGAAGCCGTCCGGACTCTGAGCCCGGAGCACCGGGCGGTGCTGGTGCAGATCTACTTCCGCGGGCTCAGCGTGGGCGAGACGGCGCTGGCACTCGGGATACCGGCCGGCACCGTGAAGTCCCGTTCGTACTACGCGCTGCGCGTCCTGTCGCGCAACCTTCCCGGCTACTCGAGCAGGTCCTCCTCGTCCGCCAGCCCCAGCAGGGACGCCGCCTCCGCGACCTCCACATAGGCGGCCGCGCACGCGGCGCACCTCTGGAGGTGCGCGGCGACCGGAGCGCTCTCGCCGGCGGCCAGGGCATCGAGCACGTAGGCGCCCAGCGACTGCCGTACGTGCGGGTCGTCGCCGCGGTCGGCGGTCATCACACCTCGAATCTCCCGACGGATCCTGCCCTTCTGCCCACGCGGGGCACGCGCCCCCGGTTCAATGCTGCGTGTGGCCGGTGCCGAGTAGACGAAAGAGGCGAGACGGGATGCGTCCCGATTACTGCGACGAAACCGGCGGGGGCGGGCTGCCGGTCCCGATGGCATGGATGTACTCCGAGTACATCGCCGACGAACTGCTCGTGACCGGTGACCTCATGGAGCCGACCACCCTGGAGTTCCGGGCGGGGCGCGACGCGCTCGCCCTCACGATCTTCCTCTCCGACGGGGCGGCTGCCGAGGAACTGCCCGCCGTGCGGGTGGACGAGCTGCGGCTGCTCACCGCGTACGGCGCGGCGTGGCGCAGATGGGTCTGCGCCCGGCTGGAGGCTCTGGAGCGGCCCACCCCCGCCGACGGGCGGACCGATCCCGACCTGGTGATGGCGCGGGCGGCCTGGCGGTGGCTGGAGGAGACCGAACTGCTGGCCGCGGACCTCGACGCCATCGGTCCGCAGCAGTGGGAGCCGCTGGGCACCGAGGACGGCGAGGCGCAGGTCTGGACGCCGGCGTGGCAGCTCGGGCTGCCCCTCGGTCATCTGGCCGTCCACCTGTACTGAGACACCGGAAGCGCGCGGGGGTGGCCGCGGGCGGATCACGAACCGTGCACTCCCGCACGGTACTTGGGGATCCGCAGCGTGATCCGCATCCCCGCGCCGACGCCCGTCTCGATGACGAGCCCGTAGTCGTCGCCGTACACCTGACGCAGCCGCTCGTCCACGTTGAGCAGGCCGACACCGCTGGAGGTGCCGCCCTCGCCCCGCAGGATCTGCCTCAGGCGCTCGGGATCCATCCCCGTCCCGTCGTCCTCGATGACCACCTCGGCCTCCGCACCGGCGTCCAGCGCACTGATCGTGATGCGGATCGGAGCGTCTCCGCCCCGGATCGTGCCGGGTGCCCGCAGGTGGGTGACGGCCCCCTCCAGACCGTGCTTGACCGCGTTCTCCACCAGGGGCTGGAGGCACAGGAACGGCAGCGCGACGGGGAGGACCTCGGGGGCGACCTGGAGGGTGACGGACAGCCGCTCGCCGAATCGGGCCCGGACCAGCGCGAGGTACTGGTCGATGGAGTGCAGTTCGTCGGCGAGGGTGGTGAAGTCACCGTGCCGGCGGAACGAATAGCGGGTGAAGTCGGCGAACTCCAGCAGGAGTTCACGCGCCTGCTCGGGATCGGTTCGGACGAACGAGGCGATGGCCGCGAGGGAGTTGAAGATGAAGTGCGGGGAGATCTGGGCCCGCAGCGCCTTGATCTCCGCCTCGATGAGCTGCGTGCGGGACCGGTCGAGCTCGGCGAGTTCCAGCTGTACGCACACCCAGCGGGCCACCTCTCCCGCGGCTCTGGCGAGCACCGCCGACTCGCGGGGCGCGTAGGCCACGAGGGTGCCGAGGACACGGTGATCGACCGTCAGGGGCACGGCGACGGCCCAGCGCAGCGGGCAGTCGACGTCACCGCAGTCGGTGTGGAAGGCGGTGTCGCGGCCGCTGGCCAGCAGGCCCTCGACGTGGTGCATCACGTCCTTGCCGTGGTGCTCACCCTCTCCGTCCCACACGAGCACCCGGTCGCGGTCGGTCAGGCAGAGGGCGTCCGTGCCCAGCAGCGAGCGCAGCCCCCGCGCGGAGCGGCGCGCGCTCTCCTCCGTGAGCCCGGCGCGCAGCGGGGGCGCGGCGAGAGAGGCGGTGTGCAGGGTCTCGAAGGTGGCGTGTTCGACGGGTGTGCCCACGTCGCTGGTGCGCACGGGGCGGGCGGTGCGCCCGAGCAGGAATCCAGTGCCGAACAGCAGCAGGGCCAGCACCGCGATGGCGGCGACCCCTGCCCCGGTCACCGGCCGCGCCCCGACGTGAGCGCCTCCGGCAGGTGGAAGCGGGTCATGGCGGCGTTGGTGCCCGGCGGTATGCGGCCCGGGGTGGCGAGGGAGACCAGGACCATGGCGAGGAAGCCGACCGGTACGGACCACACGGCCGGCCAGGCCAGCAGGGCGTGCGGCCAGCCCGGCGGGCGCACCGCCCCGCTGACGGTGATGGCCACGGAGAGCAGGGCGGAGCCGCCCCCGAGCAGCAGTCCGGCGATGGCGCCGGGCGGGGTGAGGCGGCGCCACCAGATGCCGAGGACGAGCAACGGGCAGAAGGAGGATGCGGAGACCGCGAAGGCCATGCCCACCGCGTCGGCGACGGGCACGCGGCTGACCAGCAGCGAGCCCGCCAGCGGGACCGCGATGGCCAGGACGGTGGCCAGCCGGAAGTGCCGTACCCCCCGGGAGGGCAGGACGTCCTGGGTGATCACACCGGCGACGGCCATGGTGAGCCCGGAGGCCGTGGACAGGAACGCCGCGAACGCCCCGCCCGCCAGGAGCGCGCCGAGCAGATCGCCGCCGAGGCCGCCGATGACCCGGGCGGGCAGCAGCAGCACCGCGGCGTCGGCGTCACCGCCGTGCATGAGCTCGGGCGCGTACAGCCGCCCCAGGGCCCCGTAGACGGGGGGCAGCAGGTAGAACAGGCCGACCAGGGCGAGGACGGCGACGGTGGTGCGGCGGGCGTCGCGGCCGTTGGGGCTGGTGTAGAAGCGGACGACGACGTGGGGCAGCCCCATCGTGCCGAGGAAGGTCGCCACGATCAGCCCGTACGTCGCGTAGAGCGGATGGTCGGCCCGGAAGACGGAGATCTGTTCGTCGAAGGTCACACGGGGGCGGCCGTCGCCCTGCCAGGCGATGACGAGGAAGATCGCGGGCACCAGGAGCGCGGTGAGCTTCAGCCAGTACTGGAAGACCTGGACGAACGTGATCGACCGCATCCCCCCGGCCGCGACGGCGATCACGACGACGGAGGCGACGAGTACGTCGCCGAGCCAGCCGGGCGCGCCCGTGAGGGTCTTCAGGGTGAGCCCGGCGCCCTGGAGCTGCGGCACCAGGTACACCCAGCCCGCACCCACGACGAACACGCTCACCAGCCGGCGGACCTGCCGCGATTCGAGCCGCCCCTCCGCGAAGTCGGGGAGGGTGTACGCCCCCGAGCGGCGCAGTGGCGCCGCGACGAAGACCAGCAGGACCAGATAACCGGCGGTGTACCCGACCGGGTACCAGAGCATGTCGGGGCCGTGCACGAGGACCAGGCCCGCGATACCGAGGAAGGACGCGGCGGAGAGGTACTCACCGCTGATCGCCGCGGCGTTGAGGCGCGGCCGCACGGTGCGCGAGGCGACGTAGAAGTCGGAGGTCGTGCGGGAGATCCGCAGCCCGAAGCCGCCCACGAGGACGGTGGCCAGGACGACGAGGGCGACAGCGGCCACCGCTGCCGGATGCCCCGGGGTGCTCACGGTGCGGGGCGTCCTTCCACGAGCCGGGCGAAGTCGCGCTCGTTGCGTTCCGCCCTGCGGACGTACCACCAGCCGGCCAGGGTGAGGGGCGGGTAGGTGGCGAATCCGAGCACCGCCCAGACGACGGTGTTGCTGTGCAGCGCCTCGAAGACGAGCGGCAGTGTGCCGGCGACGAGCGCGAGCACGGCGAAGGCGGTCAGTCCGGCCCGCAGTTGGCTGCGCATCAGCGAACGCACGTAGGCGCCGCCGAGCGCCGTCTGCTCGTCGATCTCCGACTGTGCGCGGTAGCGGGGCAGCGGACGCACCCGCCGGGGCTCGCCCGTGACCACCTCGCGCCGGGGCGTGCTCTCTGCGGACATGGGCCCGGAGTGTAGGCGGCGCGGGGGCCGGCTGGGAAGGGGCCGGGGTCGGGTAGGCCCAGGTCAGCGGCCGGTCTGCCGCATCAGGAGGTCCCGCAGGGCCCTGGTGTGCCGACGGCTGACGGCGAGTTCGGCCGCCCCGATGCGGACGCTCATGCTGCCCGCGTCGAGCCGGAGTTCGTCGATGCGGTTCAGCGCCACGAGGTGGCGACGGTGGATGCGGACGAATCCCCGGGAGCGCCAGCGTTCCTCGAGGGTGGTGAGCGGTATGCGGACGAGGTGGCTGCCGGTGGCGGTGTGCAGACGGGCGTAGTCGCCCTGCGCCTCGGCGTACGCGATGTCGTCGACGGGCACGAAGCGGATGACTCCCCCGAGTTCCACCGCGACCTGGCCGGCCGCGGTGTCGTGGACGGGGGCGGTGCGTTCGCCGACCTGTTCGGCGACGCGGCGTACGGCTTCGGCCAGGCGCTCGCGGCGGACCGGCTTGAGGACGTAGTCGACCGCCTTGAGGTCGAAGGCGTGCACGGCGAAGCCCTCGTGCGCGGTGACGAAGACGATCAGCGGAGGTGCGGCGAAACCGGCCAGGAGCTGGGCCACGTCGAGTCCGGTCAGGCCCGCCATGTGGATGTCGAGGAACACGACGTCGATCGCCGAGGGATCGTCCGGTCCGGCGTCGACGGCTCCGCCGATGCGGCGCAGCGCCTCGGTCGCGCCGGTGGCGCCCTCGGCGCTGCGGATGCGGGGGTCGGCGCGCAGGAGGTAGAGGAGCTCTTCCAGGGCGGGTTCTTCGTCGTCGACGGCGAGTACGCGCAGCATGAGGCCGGAGTTTAGGGCCTCTTGTACGAATCGCGCCGCGCTCGCACCCCCCGGTTCCGGAGCCCTGATCCGCGGGGAGGAGACCACGTGCTGTCCGGGTGCTGCGGCTTGAGTGATTCCCGGGTCCGTCGCGTACCTGAGTGCATGCGCGCCATCGAACCTCACCGCGACGCCGGAGCCTACGCACTCGGGGTGCTCGGGGCTGCCGACGCCTTTCGTTTCGAGGAGCACCTGACGTGGTGTTCCGTGTGTGTGATCCAGGTGCGTGAGTTCGACGAGGTGGTGGACCGGCTGGTGGCCTACTCGCACCGGATGCCGGCCGGCGCCGCACCTTCGACGGCCGGTGCGCAGGGGCCCCGGTGGCTGGAGCGGGTACGCCGGCGGGGCTGACCGGGCGGGCTACTTGAGCAGGCGGGAGAGCCTGCGGTCGGCGAGGGGTTTACCCCCGGTCTGGCAGGTGGGGCAGTACTGCAGCGAGGAGTCGCTGAACGACACCTCCAGCACGGTGTCACCGCAGACGGGGCAGGGCAGGCCGGTACGGCCGTGGACGCGCATGCTGCTCTTCTTCTCGGCCTTGAGCCGGCCCGCCGCGACGCCCCGGGAGCGTTCGACGGCTTCCTGGAGCGTCGTGCGCATCGCGTGGTAGAGGTGGGTGATGTCGTTGTCGCCGAGGGACGTGGTGAGTTTGAAGGGCGACATCTTCGCGACGTGCAGGATCTCGTCGCTGTAGGCGTTGCCGATGCCCGCGATCAGCGACTGGTCCCGCAGAGCTCCCTTGATCTGCCGGCGTTCCCCGCCGAGCAGCGTCGCGAACGCGTCCCGGTCGAAGGAGTCCGCGAGCGGGTCGGGGCCGAGTCGTGCGACCCCGGGGACGTCGGCGGGGTCGCGTACCAGGTGGACGGCGAGTCGCTTGGTGGTGCCCATCTCCGTCAGGTCGAAGCCGTCGCCCCCGGCGAGTTGCACGCGCAGCGCGAGCGGTCCCTTGCCGGGCCGTGGCGGAGTCGCGGGGAAGCTGTCCTTCCACTGCAGCCAGCCGGCGCGCGCGAGGTGGATGAGCAGGTGGAGGGGGCCGGCCGCGATGTCGAGGAACTTGCCGTGCCGGGTCACGGAGGTGACGGTGGATCCCTCCAGGTCGGCCGGCGGCGGGTCGTACGTCTTCAGGACGCTGATCGCGAGCGGGAGGACGCGGGCGATCTCCTTGCCGACCAGGTGGTCGTCGAGGAAGTCCCGCAGGGCTTCGACTTCCGGCAGTTCGGGCATGCCCCCAGCCTGCCGCAACGGGCGCGCGGACGCCCACCGGGCCGCTCGTCGTCCCGTGGGCCGTGCGGGGTGCGTCGGCGTGGGCGCGTCCCGGCGCGGGTCCGGCCCCGCGACCGCGTGCTGTCACGCGGGAGCGGGCACCGTCGGCAGGAGAGCGTGCAGTTCGCGGAGCTCTTCGTGCACCGCGGCGGTCAGCCGGTCGAGGTCGGGGAGCGCCTTGCCGTCGGCCACGAGTCCGACCTGTACCCGTCCGCCGTAGGTGGAGAGAGCGACGGCGAGCGACTGGCCACAGGCCAGCGGCGCCATGGGATAGACGGCGCGCAGGGGGCAGCCGCCGAGCGAGAGGGCCGACCGCGGCAGCGGCACGCTGGTGACGAGGACGTCGAAGAGCATCCGGGCCGCGTTTCCGGCCAGCGGCGCACCGAACCGGTGTGCCAGCGCGGGCAGCTGATCGGCCAGTACGGCGACCGCGCCCGCCCCGCGCAGGGGCCCGGCCGCCTTGTTGCGGTCCATCCCCGTACGTACGAGTCGCAGACGCTCGCGGGGGTCGGGTTCTCCGACGGGAAGCCCGAGGAGGTAGGCGGAGAGCCTGTTGCCGGTCGCCGCGCCACCCGGCCGGCGGCGCGACACGGGCACGAGGGCGCGCGGATCCACGCCCGGGAGGGCCTCGCCCCGTTCGAGCATCCAGCGGCGGAGCGCTCCGGCGACCAGGGCGAGGAGGACGTCGTTGGCCGTGCCACCCTCGGTACGGCGGATGCGCTGCACCGTGCCGGCGTCGAGCTCGGCGGTGGCCAGCCGGCGCGTCCCGCTGGAGCGCGCCGTCAGGGCCGTCGATCCGCGGAGGTCGAGCCGGCTGGCCCGGACGACGGACGCCCCGACTCCCAGCGCCCGGCGTACGTCGCCGAGCCGGTCCAGCGCCATCCCCGCGGCTTCGTACGGGCCGGGCAGCCACGAACGGGGCGGCACCGGGTTCAGGCGGCGCACCGCACCCCGGCCGGCCGCGGCGGACGCGATCTGGTCGAAGATGCCGGCGCCGATGGCAACGGCCCGCATCCCGTCGGCGAGGGCGTGGTGCAGCTTGACGAGCACGGCGAACGGGCCGTCGCCCACGCTGTCCAGCAGGTACATCTGCCAGGGGGGCAGGCCCCTTTCCAGCGGCTGCTCCATGAGCTCACCGGCGAGCCGCGTCGCCTGCGGCATGAAGTCGTCCCCGCTGAGCACGATCCGCTTGACGTGCCGGTGCACGTCGAAGTCCTTGTCGGTGAACCACGCCGCGCCCCCGACGGGGAGCAGGACGTCGCGCACCCGCATGCGCAGCCGGGGGATGGCGGCGGCGCGGGTTCCGAGCAGTTCGAGCAGCTCGCGCGGCTGCGCACCGGGCGCGGCCTCGAACACGGCCAGAGCGCCGAGGTGCATCGGATGGGCATCGGTTTCGAGGTGCCAGAAAGCCAGATCAAGAGGTGCCAGGAGCTCGGTACTCAACGGGGCCTCGCGTCGTCGACAACGGAACGTCGGGATCGAAGTCAATCCCCACAGGTCAGTTACGGTCAAGCATGAGCATGTTACGTACTGTTACAGTCTTTCGGCGCCCGGACGGCGGGCTACCGGTGCCCTTGGATGAGGAACTCGCACCACACGCACTTGCCGTTGCCCCGGGACTCCACTCCCCAGACATCGGCCAGTCGGTCGACGAGCATGAGGCCGCGGCCCGAGACCCCGGACTCCCCCGCGTCCCTGCGGCGCGGCAGCGCGCTGGAGCGGTCCTCGACGTCGACCCTGAGACGCCGTTCGGGTCCGGTGAGCACCCGGATGGTGACGATGGCGCCTCCGTCGGTGTGCATCAGCGCGTTGGTGATCAGCTCGTCGGCGGCGAGTTCGACCTCGTCCGCGCGCTCCTTGGCGCCCCAGGCGCGTACCGCGGCCCGGATCATGTGGCGGCACGAACTGAGGGCCTCCGGGTCGTTCTGCGCCACGTGCTGCTGGAGCCGGCCGCCCGGGTGCGGGGCGTGGGCGGCGTTACGGCGCAGGAGCAGCACCGCCATGTCGTCCTCGCCACCGCGCTCGTCGACGACCTCGCAGAGTCTGTCGGCCAGCCTCTGCAGGTCCTCCGGACCGTCGGCCACGGTCGAGGCGAGCAGCCGCATGCCGTCGTCGAGGTCCGTTCCCGGGAGTTCCACCATGCCGTCGGTGTAGAGGATCATCGTCTGGCCCGGGTCCAGGTCGACGGTGCTGACCGGGTACTCGAGCCGCCCGAACTCGGCGGAGAGCCCCAGCGGCAGCCCGCCGTCCACGGGCAGCTTGCGACAACTGCCGTCCACGTCCCTGAGAGCGGGGTCGACGTGCCCGGCCCGGACCAGCTGAACCACTCCGGTGGTCAGGTCGGCCTCGGCGTAGGTGCAGGTGGCGAAGCGGTCGGTGTCGAGTTCGTGGAGGAAGACGGAGGCCCGCGCCATCACCGTGGCCGGGCTGTGGCCCTCGGCGGCGTAGGCGCGCAGCACGATCCTGAGCTGGCCCATGACGGCCGCCGCGTGCGTGTCGTGCCCCTGCACGTCGCCGATGACGGCACCGACCCGGCCGCCGGGAAGCGCGATGATGTCGTACCAGTCGCCGCCGATGTCGCGGCCCAGCCGGGCGGAGCGGTAGCGGACGGCGACCTGGGCCCCCGGCACCTCCGGGATCCGGCGCGGCAGCATCGCCTGCTGGAGGCCCTCGGCGAGGTCGTGCTCCTGCTCGTAGAGCATGGCCCGCTGGAGGCTCTGGGCGATCGAACTGCCGAGGGCGACGAGCAGATTCCGCTCGTCGGCCGTGAATCCGGCCTTGTCGCCGTAGAGGAGCCCGAGTGCCCCGATCGGACGGGCCTGCGCGATCAGCGGCATGTACGCGGCGGCGGTGATCCCGAGGTGGCTGATGTTCGGCCAGAGGATCGGGTACGAGGTGGCGAAGTCGTCGGCACTCTCGATGAAGCGGGGGGTGAGCGTGCGGATCACCTCGCTCATCGGGTACGGCTCGTCCACCCGGGTGTAGCGGGTGCCCTGCACGAACGCCCCTTCGGGGCCGTCGGCCACGAGGTGGATCCGGCCGGACTCCAGCAGGCCCATGACGAGGCTCGTAGCCCCGAGGTTCGCGAGACCCCGGGAGCTCTTCAGGACCTCGGTGACGTCCTTGACCGTCCGCGCGTGGGCCAGGGCGGCCGTGGTGCCCTCGACGAGGCTGGTGCGCCGCCGGCGTTCCTCGTCGACCGTCCGGCGCGCCGTGGACTCGGCCAGCTCCTGGGTGGCGTCGCGGACGATGCCGATGATCCGGCGGGGCCGGCCGGTGCCGTCCCGGCGGATGAACCCCTGGGTGTGGGTCCAGCACAGGGTTCCGTCGGGCCGCGTGCGGCGGAAGTACGCGCCGTAGTTGCTCCGGCCGCTCTTCAGCGCCTGGGAGACCATTGCGTCGAGCCGGACCGCCTCGTCCGTGGGCACGCGCTGTCCGAGCGTCGCCGGGTCGCCGTCGTACTCGTCGGCTCGCAGGTCGAACACGTCGAGGGCGGGCTCGTCCATGTGCATGAGGCCGCTGTCCAGATCCCAGTCGAAGCTGCCCATTCGGTTCAGGGCGAGGCTGAGATCCGGGTGGGCGGGCCAGTCGTCCGGGAGTGACAGGGCACCCGCCCGATCATCCATATGCGCCACTCTGCCATTATTTGCCCGATTCCTCGACCGAACCGCACTTGAACGCGTTCAGAACAAACACTATGCTCGGCACAGCAGAAACTGAACGCGTTCAATTCAGTTCGCCGACGCGAGACGGGGGTGGGCGCGGTGTCCGTACTGGTCGGCCTCATCGTGATGCTGGGCATGCTGGTGATCGTGCCCTTGGGCCTCCGGCTCGCCGGGGACCCGGGACTGGACCGCATCCGACGGCTGTGGCCCCTCTTCGCGATCCCCGGAGCCCTGTCCCTGTGGCTCCCGCGCGGCACCACCGCCGGCGCACTCGCCCTCTGCTACGCACTCGGGACACTGGCCCTCGCGGCCCACGCCCCGCTGCGCCTGGCCCGCACGCGCCGCGCGCGTCCCGCGGACGTGGCACTGCTCACGGCGCTCGTCACCCCGTCGGTCGCCGCACTCGCTCTCGTGGCCGAGCGCTCCGGCCACGCACTGTTCGGATTCGAGCTCGGCATCCTCGCGCTGACGGTGCCGCACTTCCACTTCGCCGGGTTCGCCGCCGCCCTCGTCGCCGGACTCGTCTGCCGGACCGAGGACGGTCCGGCAGGCCGCTTCGCCGCCCTGAGCGTGCCGTCCGGCACCCTGCTCGTCCTCGTCGGCTACTTCACCGGCGACGGGACCGAGCTGGCCGGGGCGGTCGTCCTCACCGCCGGCATGTGGACCGTCGCCCTTCTCACCTGGCGCACCGCACGTGCCCCCGGCCGCGACCGCACCACGGGCGTCCTGCTCGCCGTCTCGGCCGCGGTACTCGTGGCGACGATGGTGCTCGCGCTGAGCTGGGCGCTCGGCGAGGCCACCGGGCTGCCCCACCCCACACTGACCTGGATGGCCGCCACGCACGGACTCGGCAACGCACTGGGCTTCGCGCTCTGCGCGCTGCTCGCCCGGCGCCGGCTCCAGGACCTCACCCGGCCGGAAGGCGGAACCGCATGAGCACCCTCACCTACCCCGAGGTCGGAGCCACCCGGCTCGGCCCCCTCCCTGAGGGATACCACCACCTGCACCACAGGGCCCCCGTCGGCAGGGGACGGGCGGAGTTCGAGGCTGCGGGCACCGCTGTCACCGAGTGGCGCGTGCACCGGGCGGCCGGGGCAGGTGTGAGCGCCTCTGCGGCCCGGGCGGCGGCCGGAGTCCTTGTCGAGGTATCGGCGGGGTTCGGACGGTTCCGCGTCACCGCTCCCTGCGAGGTCGTCTGGGCTGTGTACGAGGACAACCGCACCGGCTTCGCCTACGGCACCCGCGCGCGGCACCCCGAACGCGGCGAGGAGAGCTTCGTCGTGGAGCTCGCGGACGACGGCACCGTCTGGTTCACCGTGACGGCCTTCTCGCGGCCCGCCCGGTGGTACGCACGGCTCGCCGGCCCACTCGTGCCGCTCGCCCAGCGGTGGTACGCGCGCCGGCTCGGAAACGTGCTGCGCCGCTCCGTGTCGGCCGCCTGACGGAAGGGCGCGCGCCGGATACTGGAGGCGATGGAGTGGTTCACCGCCGAGGGCTACTGGCTGAGCAGGCTGGTCTTCCAGCGCTCCCTGGCCGCCGTGTATCTGGTCGCGTTCGTCGCCGCCGCGCTTCAGTTCCGGGCGCTGATCGGCGCCCGGGGCATGCTGCCCGTGCCTGATCTCCTGCGGAGCACGTCCTGGCGCGCGGCTCCGGGGCTGTTCCGGCTGCACTACTCCGACCGCTTCTTCGCCCTGGTCGCGTGGACGGGCGCCGCGGTGTCGCTCGCCCTCCTGGCCGGGGCCGACTCACATCTTCCGCTGGGGGCCGCGATGGCCCTGTGGGCGGTGCCCTGGGTGCTGTATCTGTCGATCGTCCAGGTCGGCCAGGTCTGGTACGGCTTCGGATGGGAATCGCTCCTGCTGGAGACCGGGTTCCTCGCCGTGTTCCTCGGCAACGCCGACACGGCTGCCCCGGTGCTGGTCCTCTGGCTCCTGCGCTGGCTGCTCTTCCGGGTCGAGTTCGGGGCGGGACTCATCAAGATCCGGGGGGACGAGTGCTGGCGCCGGCTGACCTGTCTGGATTTCCACCACGAGACGCAGCCCATGCCAGGCCCTCTGAGCTGGTTCTTCCACCGGCTGCCGAGACCCGTCCACCGGCTGGAGGTCGCGGCCAACCACGTCACCCAACTGGTGGTGCCGTTCCTGCTGTTCACCCCCCAGCCGGTGGCGAGCGGCGCGGCGGGGCTGATGGTGGCCACCCAGCTCTGGCTGGTCCTGTCGGGGAACTTCGCGTGGCTGAACTGGCTGACGATCGTGCTCGCCCTCGCCGCGGTCGACTGGTCACCGATCGCCGGCTCCCCACCCGCGCAGGCCGCGCCACCGCTCTGGTACGAGGTGGTGGTGTGCGGGGTCACCGCCCTGGTCGTGCTGCTCAGCTACCGGCCGGCGCGCAACCTCGCCTCCCGCCGTCAGGCGATGAACCGGTCGTTCGACCCGCTGCACCTGGTCAACACCTACGGGGCCTTCGGGAGCATCAGCAGGATGCGGCTGGAGGTGGTGGTCGAGGGGACCCGTGAGCCCGTGGTCCACGAGGGGACGCGCTGGCTCGAATACGGCTTCCGCGGAAAACCCGGCGACCCGCGCAGGCTTCCTCGCCAGTTCGCCCCGTACCACCTGCGGCTCGACTGGATGATGTGGTTCGCGGCGCTCTCCCCCGCGTACGCGCGCCCCTGGTTCGGGCCGTTCGTCGAGCGGCTGCTGCGGGGCGACCGCGACACGCTGCGGCTCCTGGGCCACAACCCGTTCCCCGAGGGGCCGCCCGCGCACATCCGGGCCAGGGTCTTCCACTACCGCTTCACGGACGTGCGGGAACTGCGTGCGACCGGCCGCTGGTGGGAACGGACCTACGTGCGCGACTTCATGCGACCGATGGCAAGGCCGCTTCCGCTCCGGCCGGACGACGGGGCGGCCTGATCACGGGCTGGCCCGACAGGGCTCCGGCCCCCGTCGGGAGACGGGGGCCGGAGCCGAGCGCCGTACGGGGCGACCGCAGCGTCAGTCGATGCCGGGCAGGATGTGCGGCTCGGCGAGGTCGTCCTCGTATCCGGCCAGCCTGATCGGGGCCGACCGGGCCCAGACCTCGATGTTCCGAAGCTTCTCGGGCCGGCCGGTCCGCTCCCGCGCCGGATCGGCCGGGCGCGTCTCGCTCTTGGTCATCTCAGGTGTCACCGCGGACTCCTTCGTGTCGCGTATCCCCGGGGCGGTGGCGACGCTGCGGCTGTGAGAACCGTGTCGACCGCCCTCTGAGGGCAGGGGCAGAAACAGTTCGGTCGCGGTGGCGCCGGTACGGGGCGGGACGTCGGACTGCATAAGACCTGTCCCGGGACGGCCGAGGAAGTTTTGTGGGTTCCTTGGTGGCGTCCGTTCATCTCAGACTAACCAAATGAGCGCCATCCCGCTCGACAGAACGTGTGGCCTGGATCACTTTCAGCCAACAGGAACGGCGGCGGGCCCGCAAATTCGGGCCCGCCGCCGTGGTGCCGGTGCACCTGCGTGACCTGCGGTGCTGAAGACACCGAGGGCGCGGGAGGGGCACGAAACGCGGGAGGAGCGGGAGGGATCAGAGCTGCCGGAGGGGACCAGCGGTCACCAGCCGGCGGGCGCGTAGTCCTTGAGGAAGCAGCCGTACAGCTCCTCGCCCTCTTCGCCGCGGACGATCGGGTCGTAGACCCGCGCCGCGCCGTCGACGAGGTCGAGGGGGGCGTGGAAGCCCTCCTCCGCGAGGCGCATCTTGTCGGGGTGCGGGCGCTCGTCCGTGATCCAGCCGGTGTCCACGGCCGTCATCAGGATGCGGTCCTTCTCGAACATCTCCTGCGCGCTGGTCCGGGTCAGCATGTTCAGCGCCGCCTTGGCCATGTTCGTGTGCGGGTGGCCCGCGCCCTTGTAACCACGGCCGAACACGCCTTCCATCGCGGAGACGTTGACCACGTAGGCACGCTTCGACGCTGTCCTGGCCATCGCCGGGCGGAGCCGGCTGATCAGGATGAAGGGCGCCGTCGAGTTGCAGAGCTGGACCTCGAGGAGCTCGATCGGCTCGACCTCCTCGACGGTCTGGATCCAGCTGTTGGTGTCGTGCAGGTCCGGGACCAGGCCGCCCGCGTCGATCGCGGTGCCGGCGGCGATGCGCGCCGGTGAGGCGGACCCGGTGACCAGCGCGAGATCCGTGACGTCCTGCGCGCTGAGCCCCTGGCTCTCCTGCCGCGCCGCGGGCAGGGCCGCCACCCGGTCGACCGTGCCGCTGCCGAACGTCCCGATGACCTCGGCGGCGGGGAGTTCCCCCGGGGGCAGCGGCGCGGACTCGGCACCGAGCAGCTCGCTGTAGGCCTGCGGGGAGCGGCGTACGGTCTGCGCGGCGTTGTTGATCAGGATGTCCAGCGGGCCCTCCGCGGCGACCGAGTCGGCGAGGGCCACGACCTGGGCCGGGTCGCGCAGGTCTATGCCGACGATCTTCAGGCGGTGGATCCAGTCGTCGCTGTCGGGCATCGCCTTGAAGCGTCGGATCGCGTCGTTGGGGAAGCGTGTGGTGATGGTGGTGTGCGCGCCGTCGCGCAGCAGCCGCAGCGCGATGTACATCCCGATCTTCGCCCGGCCGCCGGTGAGCAGGGCGCGGCGTCCCGTGAGGTCCGTCCGTGCGTCGCGCCGGTCCCGGTTCTCCTTGGCGCACGACTGGCAGAGCTGGTGGTAGAAGGCGTCCACCTCGACGTACCGGGTCTTGCAGATGTAGCAGGACCGCGGGCGCTGGAGGATGCCCGCGATCTCGGCGGTGGCCGAGGAGGACGGGAGGACCCCCTGCGTCTCGTCGTCGATGCGTTCGGCGGAACCGGTCGCCGTGGCCTCGGTGACGGCCTTGTCGTGCGCCGTCTTCGCGGCACGCCGCTCCTGGCGCCGGCGCTGCTTCACGGTGCGGTAGATACCCGCGGTGGCCCGGCGCACGGCGACGGCGTCGGGGTGGTCCACCTCGATGGTGTTCAGCTCGTCCAGCACGCTCAGGCAGACGGCCAGCCTCTCCGGGTCGACACCGGGACCGAACTCGTCGGTACCGGGAGCGAGCTCCGGGCTGTCCTCTGTCACCGTCATTGCCGTTCCTCTGTCACTCGTCACTCGCGCCGCCGCCGGGCTTCGGCGGGGCTTCGGTGGGGAGGGGGTCCGGCGGGGAGCCGGTGGGGGCCGGCGCGCCACGGGCCGAATGCCCCGGTCAAGTCTGCCATGACTCGGACCGAGGACAACGCCGCGAGGTGCGGGGCCGGGGCACGCGAGCCCGGCATGATCCAAACGAGAGGCCCCAGTCCCGTTCGGCCGTCATCCCTTGTCCTCACTGACCGACAGCGGGGTCGCGATGTCCTCAAGGGACTTCTGCTCGGCCGCGACCGCGAAGAAGGAGGCGACCAGTCCGGCGGCGACCATGAGAGCGGCCCCGATGCAGAACGCCAGGACCGTGTCGCCCACCTCGCCGCTGCCCGTCAGGTCGGCGAAGACCAGGGGGCCGGTGATGCCTCCGGCGGCCGTGCCCACGGCGTAGAAGAACGCGATGGCCATCGCCCTGGTCTCCATGGGGAAGATCTCACTGACGGTCAGGTAGGCGGAACTGGCCCCCGCGGACGCGACGAAGAGGACGAGGCACCAGCAGCCGGTCATGGTGACGGCGGTGAGCCACCCGGCCCCGAACAGTGCCGCCGTCCCGAACAGCAGCAGACCGGACAGGATGTAGGTCCCCGCGATCATCGGCTTGCGTCCGACCGTGTCGAAGAGGCGGCCGAGGAGGAGCGGCCCAAGGAAGTTGCAGAACGCGATGACCGCGAAGTAGTAGCCGGTGGTGCCGCTCGACACGTCGAAGAACGTCACCAGGATCGAGCCGAACCCGAAGGTGATGGCGTTGTAGAGGAAGGCCTGGCCCACGAAGAGGGAGAGCCCGAGGACCGCCCGCTTCGGGTAGGAGCGGAAGACCGTCCGGGCGATGAGCCCGAAGCCGATGCTCTTGCGCTGCCGGACGGTGATGGCGGGTTCCGCCTGCGGCAGGCGGGTTCCGGTCTCCTCCTCGACCTCGTGCTCCACCGAGTCGACGAGCTTCTCCGCCTCCTCGTCGCGCCCGTGGATGAACATCCAGCGCGGGCTTTCGGGCACGTGCCGGCGCACCAGCAGGATGACGAGGCCGAGGACGACGCCGAGTGCGAAGGTGAGCCGCCAGCCGATGTCCTTCGGGAAGATGTCGCTGTCCAGCGCCACAACGGAGAGCAGGGAGCCGGCCACCGCCCCGAGCCAGAAACTGCCGTTGATGATGAGGTCGACCCGCCCGCGGTACTTGCTGGGGATCAGTTCGTCGATGGCCGAGTTGATGGCCGCGTACTCCCCGCCGATCCCGAAGCCGGTGAGGAAGCGGAAGAGGAAGAACCACCAGGCCGAGAAGGAGACCGCGGTGAGCGCCGTGGCCGCCAGGTAGACGGCGAGGGTGATGAGGAACAGCTTCTTGCGCCCGAAGCGGTCGGTGAGCCAGCCGAAGACCAGCGCTCCGCTACAGGCTCCCGCCACGTAGAGCGCGGCGGCGATGCCGGTGACCTGGGCACCGCTGATGGCCAGTCCGCTTCCCTCCTCCGAGAGCCTGCTGGCGATGTTCCCGACGACCGTCACCTCGAGTCCGTCGAGGATCCAGACGGTGCCGAGCCCGATGACGATCATCCAGTGCCATCGGGACCAGGGCAGCCGGTCCAGCCGGGCGGGAATCCTGGTCGTGACCGTCCTCTGCCCTGCCGCGCCGATATCGCTCACGGCCCCTCCTTCTGTTCTCCGGGAACACCACTCGTGCCCGGAATGAGGCGCTCCTCACACGCCCCTGGGAAAGAGGGTGCTCAAATCCCCCCTAAACGTGTCGAATCCCTGCGACCGATGGCGGCACCGGCATCCGACGGCCCGAGGATGTGAGGGCGCGTGGAAAAACTTCGGGATGCGCAGGCATGAGACCTGCGAAGCCGGGCATGCGCGGATCACCACATCGGGTTCCAGGGAGGGCGACACCATGACGGCAGTGCGAACCACCGAAGCGATCGGCATGGCGGCGACGCAGTGCGACGAGGCGGGCAAGGGTTCCGGCGCGGCCGCTCTCCCGTGGATCGAGGACGCCGGCAAGGTGGCCCCGCAGGACGCGCGCGCGATGTCGAAGCTGTTCTTCGACCGGCTCCAGTCCCTGGAGGAGGGGACCCACGAGTACCAGTACGCGCGCAACACCCTGATCGAGATGAATCTCTCATTGGTGCGTTTCGCCGCCTCGCGGTTCCGCAACCGGGGCGGGGACGACACCGAGGACATCATCCAGGTCGGCACCATCGGCCTGATCAAGGCGATCGACCGCTTCGACCTGTCGCGCGAGGTGGAGTTCGCCACGTTCGCGGTGCCCTACATCGTGGGTGAGATCAAGCGCTTCTTCCGGGACACCACCTGGTCCGTGCACGTGCCGCGACGGCTCCAGGAGCTGCGGGTCGAACTGGCCAAGGCCAAGGAGCTCCTGTCGGGCAAGCTCGACCGCGACCCGACGGTCGCCGAGCTCGCCGCGCACCTGGACCTCTCCGAGGAAGAGATCATCGAGGGTCTGGTCGCCGCCAACGGCTACTCGGCCGGATCTCTGGACACCCCGAGCGCCGACAGCGAGTCGGGCAGCGAGCAGCGCGCCTACGCCGAGCTGCTCGGCGAGGACGACCCGGCCATGGAGAGCGTCGAGAACCTGCACACACTGGCCCCCCTGCTGCAGCAGCTGGACGACCGTGAGCGCAAGATCGTCCAGATGCGCTTCGGCATGGAGATGACCCAGGCCCAGATCGGTGCTGAGCTGGGCGTCTCCCAGATGCACGTGTCCCGGCTCCTCAGCCGGATCGTGACGCGGCTGCGTGCCGGCATGAGCGTCGAAGCCTGACCCGAGAGCGTACGTATCCGAATGACCGAGGCCCGGCCTGATGCCGGGCCCCGGTCACATATGCTTCCTGCCGAAACGGCCGTGGGTGTCCCGAGCCGTCCGTCGGAGGGAGTGGAGTGTGACCGAGCCGTTGGACACCCCTGCGCGCGTGGCAGATCTCAGCCGGATCCCGGAGCAGCACGGGCCGCTCACCCCCGCCGACATGTCCGTCTGGGACATCGACGCGACTCTTCTCCTGGTCGAGGACGACGCGGGTGACGCGCTCCTCGTCGAGGAGATGCTCACGGACAGCGACCTGGACGCCCCGCTCACCTGGTGCAAGACGCTCGCCGAGGCCCGGCAGTTCCTGCTCGCCTGCCGCACGCCGGTCTGCGTACTGCTGGACCTCCACCTTCCGGACGTGAACGGACCCGACGCCGTCCGCCGGCTCGTCGGATCGGCGCCGGACGCCGCGATCGTCGTGCTGACGGGCATGGCCGAGTCCGAGACCGGACTGTCCGCGGTGGCGCACGGCGCCCAGGACTACCTCGTGAAGGGCCGGATCGATCCCGAGTCCCTGAGCCGTGCCGTCCGCTACGCCCTCCAGCGCAAGAGCGCCGAGCGTTCGGCCGCCGCCATGCGGACGAGCAGACTGATCGAGCAGGAGAACGCCCGGCTCGAACGCGCCCTGCTGCCCATTCCGCTGCTGCTGGACGACAGCTTCCGGGTCGCCGCCCGCTACGAGGCCGGACGCGCCCACGGACTGCTCAGCGGTGACTTCTACGACGTGGTGCAGACCGCCGACGGCGCGGTGCACGCGGTGATCGGCGACGTGTCGGGCCACGGTGCCGCGGAGGCCGCCCTCGGGGTCTGTCTCCGGGTGGCGTGGCGCACCGCCGTGCTGACCGGCGTGAACCAGCTCGAGAAGATCGGTCTCCTGGAGGAGATACTCGTCGCCGAGCGTTCGGATCCCCATGTCTTCGCCACGGTGACGACGCTGGTGTTCCCGCCGAGCAGGGACCGTGTGTACATCGCGCGCGCCGGGCACCCCGGACTGCTCCGGCGGCGCGGCACGGACGTCGGCTGGGTGGAGCCCGACATGGGCATGGCGCTCGGACTACTGCCCGGCGCGGGCCGCTGGACGATCACGGAGCTGGAGCTGTCACCCGACAGCGAGCTGGTCCTGTTCACCGACGGCCTCTTCGAGGGGCGTACGGGGCCCAAGTCACGACTGGGCGAGGAAGGACTTCTGGCGATGGCAGCGAAGAACGGAGCGCTGGAACCGCGCGCGTTCGTGGACTCACTGGTCGCGGAGGCCACCGCGAGCGCGGCGCCGTACGGCGGACTGGCGGACGACGTCGCCGTCCTCCATCTGGGCTGGAGGGCCACGTCATGACCACCGGAGACACATCGGCCGTACGGCCCGGTCCGATAGCGCGGCTGTCGGTACAGAACTGGGTCCATCTGATCCTCGCCGGTTTCGTGGTGGTCGTCTGCGGGTGCCTCGTCGTCGGCGGGCTCGTACTGTCCCGCATCTCGGACCGGACCACCGACCTGGTGGACCGCATCCAGCCCGCCCGGTCCTCCTCCTTCCAGCTGCAGAACTCGCTGCTCGACCAGGAGACCGGGGTGCGCGGTTACGCGCTCACCGGCGACCAGTCGTTCCTGGAGCCCTACAAAGCGGGCAGGCAGGCGGAACGGGAGCGGATGGACAGGGTCCGCACGCTGATCGGCCACCAGCAGCCCTACGCCGAGGACCTGGACCGGATCGCCGAGGCGGCCCAGGAGTGGCGCACCCAGCACGCGGAGCCGCTCATCGCCGCCGTGCGCGCGAGCGGGCCCACCGGTGCGTCGTCCGGACCGATCCTGCGCAGCAAGGCGGAGTTCGACGCCCTGCGCGTCCTCTACACCGCCCAGCAGAGTCATCTGGACGAAGCACGGGACCACGCCCGTGCCGATCTCGGCGACGCGCGTAGGACGCGCGACCGGGTCCTCGTCGCTCTCGTCCTCGGCTTCGTGCTGACCATCGTGTCGCTGAGCCTGCTGCTGCACCGCGTGGTGGGCCGGCCGCTGCACGCGCTGACCGCCGCGTCCAACCGCGTGCGGTCGGGTGCCTTCTCCAGCAGGATCGAGGTGAGCGGTCCGTCGGACGTGAGGGCGGTGGCCGCCGCGGCCGAGGACATGCGCCGGCGCCTGGTGGCCGAGCTGGCTGAGTCCCAGGAGCGGGAGACGCTGCTCGCCGAGCAGACCGCGGAGCTGCGCCGCTCCAATTCCGAGCTGGAGCAGTTCGCCTACGTCGCTTCCCACGACCTGCAGGAACCGCTGCGGAAGGTGGCGTCCTTCTGCCAGTTGCTGGAGAAGCGCTACAGCGCCGAGCTGGACGACCGCGCCAGGCAGTACATCGACTTCGCGGTCGACGGCGCCAAGCGGATGCAGGTGCTCATCAACGACCTGCTGACGTTCTCGCGGGTGGGCAGGGTGCAGCAGACCTGGAAGCCTGTGGACCTCGGCAGCTCCCTGGACCGGGCGATGTCCAACCTGACCCTGGCCGTCGAGGAGTCCGGGGCCACCGTGGTCCGCGAGGACGCCCTGCCGGAGCTGCTCGGGGACTCCACGTCCCTCACCATGGTCTGGCAGAACCTCATCGGCAACGCGGTCAAGTTCCGCAGGCCCGACGTACCGTGCCGGATCACCGTCGGCTGTGTGCGGGAGGACGAGAACTGGCACCTCACGGTGGCCGACAACGGCATCGGCATCGCGCCGGAGTTCGCCGACAAGGTGTTCATCATCTTCCAGCGGCTGCACGGCAGGGACGAGTACGAAGGCACCGGGATCGGACTGTCGCTCTGCCGTAAGATCGTCGAATTCCACGGTGGCCGGATCTGGCTGGACCCGGCACCCTCCGAGGGCACACTGATCCACTTCACTCTGCCCGTCCTTCCGGAGGCACCCACACACACCACGGCGGAGCTGCTGGCCCCCGCCGCACTGACCCCCCGGTCGGGAGACGCCCCGTGAACGACGCCGTGAAGCCCATCGAGGTCCTGCTCGTCGAGGACGACCCCGGCGACGAACTGATGACCCGCGAGGCCTTCGAGGACAACAAGATCCGCAATACCCTCCACGTGGTGCGCGACGGTCAGGAGGCGCTGGACTTCCTCTACCGCCAGGGCGAGTACGCCGACGCCCCGCGTCCGGATCTGGTGCTCCTCGACCTCAATCTGCCGAGGTACGACGGCAGGCAGGTGCTCGAGCGGATCAAGACCGACCCCGAACTCGCCCTGATCCCCGTTGTGGTCCTCACCACGTCCTCGGCGGAGGAGGACATCCTGCGCAGCTACAAGCTGCATGCCAACGCCTATGTCACCAAGCCGGTCGACCTGGAGCAGTTCATCGGCGCGGTGCGCCAGATCGACGACTTCTTCGTGAGCGTGGTACGGCTTCCGCCGCGTGCGTAAGATCTGGAGAGATCCCCCGGAGTGGGATCTCTCGACGCGGGTAGACGAACGGCGAGAAGAGGTCCCTGACCTCCCCTGCGGCGCCTTGGCTGGAGCACATGAACGAACAGGCCACTTCACGGCCGGACGACACCTGTCAGGGGTCGTCGTCCTCCGATGTTCTGCTCATTGCCGAGGTGTTCGACGGCGAGCCGGGGTGCATCGCACAGGCCCGCGCCCTCGCCGACCGCTTCCTGGGGCGGCTCGTCTCGGAGTGGCTCGCCGTCCTCGGTGAACACACGCGAAGCGACCTGATGCTGGCGGTCAGCGAGCTCATCACCAACGCGGACCGCTACAGCCACGGCCCCTATCTGCTCGAGCTCGAGGGGAACGCCCGGCGCATCAGCGTCACGGTGTACGACACCAGTACGGCGCTCCCGGTCCTCTACTCCCCCGACCCCGGCCGCCTCGGGGGTCACGGCATGGAGATAGTGGTCGCGCTCTGCGACCGTCTCACCGCCGAGCGGGTGCCCGTGGGGAAGCGCATCCGCGCCGAGTTCCAGCTCAGCACCTGAGCGCGCGCCGCACACCTCCGCTCGCCCCTGCCGATCACGTCGGCCGGGGCGATTCGCATAGCTTTCGGATACTTGGCGCTACGGCGCGGCCGCACGGCGTCACCTCCTGCGGGAACTTCTGAGCCCTCGGGCCAGGAGGACTACCGTCGGGAGGAGGACCCAGGAGTGATGTACGTACTACTGGAGCAGTACGCCGAATCGCCGCCTCAGGGACGACGACGCGGCGGCTCCGACGGGACATCGTGGTGTACATGAGTTCCCTCGCGCTTTCCGTGCTGTTGTCACTGGTCTCCGCGGTCGCCTACGCGGCCGGCGCGATCGTCCAGGAGCGCGTGGCCGCAGCCGACGGCACCCGCCCGTACGCGCCCTTGCGCAACCGCGCGTGGTGGGTGGCCGTGGGCCTGAACGGCGTCGGGGCGCTCCTCCACGTGGTGGCACTGGCGTACGGACCGCTCAGCCTCGTACAGCCCCTCGGCGCGCTCACGATCGTCTTCGCACTGCCCATGGCCGCGGTCTTCGTGCACCGCAGGGCGGGCCGCACGGCGTGGCGGGGTGCGGTGATGGCCACGGTGGGCCTGGCGGGGCTGCTGGCCCTGACGGGGAGCGCGGGATCGCACTCGCTGGCCGGGCGGGAGCAGTTCATGCTGGCGACAGGGACGGCGGGCGCCGTGGTCGTCGTGCTCGTCCTCGCCAAGGGGCTGCACCGGCCCATGCCGCGCAGCGTGGTGCTCGCCACCGGCGCGGGGATCACCTTCGGTATGGCATCGGTGTTCACGAAGACCGTGGCGGTGGAGTGGACCTCGGGGTCGGTGCGCTCCGGGCTCCCCACCCTGCTCGTGATCGCGGGACTCGCTGCCGCGGGACTGCTGCTCTCCCAGGCCGCTTACCGGGGCGCGGGCCTCACGGCGCCGCTCGCGACGGTCACCGTGGTCAACCCGGTGGTCGCCGCGGCGGTGGGCATCACCCTGTTCGGGGAACAGTTCCGCTACGGCCTGACGGGAACCCTGCTCGCCCTGGCCTGCGGGGCGCTGGCCGCGGCCGGTCTGGTACTGCTGACCACCGAGCGGGTGAGCCGGGAGCGGCGCTCGCCGGAGCCCGCCGGCACCCTGGCTCGAACCCCCGAGCCACCGGAGACCGGGACGGGTGACCCGGAGCCCGCGGTCGACGGGGCGGAGGAGGCCGGCTCGCCTCCCGAGGTGAAGCTGCCGGAACCGGCGAAGCCTGCGGCCCGCTCGGGCACGCGTCTGCCGGCGCCCTTCCCGGCGCCCACAGCGCTCTCCCTGCCGCTGACCCTCCCCCTGGACCACGGCAGCGGGCGTGTGGAGTTCACCGGGAGACAGCCCGCCACCGGGGGCCGGTCCCGCCGGGACGACTTAGCGGACCGGACAGGGGCCGTTCAGACGCTGACGCCGCCCGCCCTGAGGTAGGCGAGGGGGTCGACGTCGGATCCGTAGCCGGGACCGGTGCGGATCTCGAAGTGCAGGTGCGGCCCGGTGCTGTTGCCGGTGGATCCCGAGCGCGCGATCCGCTGGCCGCCGCCCACCTGCTGGCCGGCGCGGACGTGGAGTGAGGAGAGGTGGGCGTACTGGCTGTACCTGCCGTCGCTGTGCCGGATGACGATCTCGTAGCCGTACGCGCCCGCCCAGCCGGCCGAGACGACCTTTCCCGATGCGACGGCCTTCACGGAGGTGCCGGTGGGTACGGGGAAGTCCACGCCCGTGTGATAGCCGCTCGACCACGAACCCGCCTGGTGGTAAGGGGTCCCGGTCCGTGCCGTCACGGGGGCCGTCAATCCGGAGTGCGGACGGGCCGTCTTCTTCTCGCTGCGGGCGGCGGGCTCCGGGGCGGCTTTCCGCGCGGCCTTCGGAGCAGTGGTTCCGGGTGCGGTCTTCTCGGTGGCCTTCTGCCTCGGGGCCGGCTTCTCCGGTGCGGCCTTCCGCTGCGGGGCGGCCGTGGCCGGCTTCGGAGCGGTCTTCGGCGTCGCGGCGGCATCGAGGGACAGCCGCTGGCCCGGGAGGATGAGGTCGGGATCGGAGCCGACCACCGCACGGTTGGCGGCGTACAGACGCTGCCATCCGCCCCGTACCCGCTCGGCGGAGGCAATGCCGGAGAGGGAGTCCCCGTGCGCCACCGTGTACGAGTCGCGTTTGCCGGGCACGGACGTCGGCGATGTCCTGGCCGCCGCGTCACGGGCCGTGCCCTTCGGCGCGCCGGAGGTCTTGTCGCGCGCGGTCCCGACGCGCTCGGCGCCGGGACGCGACTGGGGGAGGACGTCGGGCGTGCCGTCGCCCCGCTTCAGCCCCGCGCGCGCCGAACACGTGGGCCAGGCCCCCGGGCCCTGCCCGTCGAGCACCTTCTCCGCGACGGCGATCTGCTGGCCCTTGGTGGCCAGATCGGCCCGGGGGGCGTAGGCCGTGCCGCCGTAGGCGGCCCAGGTCGACCGGGTGAACTGCAGTCCCCCGTAGTAGCCGTTGCCCGTGTTGATGTGCCAGTTGCCGGTTGCTTCGCAGGCGGCCACCTTCTCCCAGACGTCGATGGAGCCGGCGCCGGCCGAGGCGGCGGTGAGCAGCGGGAGCGCGATGCCCGCTCCTCCGGCCGTCACCGTGAGCGAAGCACGGTTGATGCGGCTGGGCTGGTATCTGCGGTGCCGTCCGTTCGCGGCCATGATCAGGCTCCCCCACTGGCAGTAGGACACGTCGCAAGCGGCCAACTTATGGGCAGGCAAAGGCCGGTGACAAGTGAAGGGCCCATACCCGCCTCGCACGCGCTCCGGCGCACGACCCGGTGGCCGACCGGGATCGCGAGGTCATCGCGGACACCTCCTCGCGGGAGAGCGCTCTATCCGGGTGCCCGCACGATGCTATAAATGCGCTCATGACGGATGCTCTGCGGCCGACCGGTGCGGCGCCCACCCTGGAGGACGTGGCGAAGGCCGCGGGCGTCTCGCGCGCCACTGTCTCTCGGGTCATCAACGGCGTGCGGAACGTCGATCCGGCCATCCAGGAAGCGGTGCGCCTGGCGGTGTCGGTCACTGGCTACGCGCCCAACCGCGCGGCCCGCTCCCTGGTCACCCGGCGCACCGACGCCATCGCCCTGGTGGTGTCGGGTGCGGGGGCCGAACCGGACGACGAGGACGGGGCCGTGACCGCCCCGGAGGGGTCCTTCACGGCCCAGGTGTTCGCCGACCCGTTCTTCGGCCGGGTGGTGACGGGAGTCGTCAACTACCTCCGGCCTCGCGGGATGCATCCGGTGCTGATGTTCGCCGAGACGTCACGCGCCAGGGAGGAAGTGGTGTCGTATCTGCGTCAGGGCAGCGCGGACGGCGCCCTGATCGTGTCGACGCACGCGCGGGACCCGCTGCCGGGCATGATCACGGACGCGGGCCTGTCCGCGGTGCTGTACGCGCGCCCCGCACGGCCGGTGGGCATGAGCTATGTGGATCTGGCCCATCGGGAGGGCGCCCGGCTCGCGGCCGAACACCTGGTGGCACGCGGCTGCCGCAGGATCGCGGCCATCAGCGGGCCGCTCAACGTACTCGCGGCCCAGGAGCGGCTCGCGGGGTTCCGGGACGCGATGGAGCGCCACGGTCACGGTTCGGCGCCCTCCGTCGAGGGGCAGTTCACCCAGGAGAGCGGTGAGGCCGCCATGGAACGGCTGCTCGCCGAACACCCGGACGTGGACGGGGTGTTCGCCGGGAACGACCTGATGGCGACCGGAGCCTGCCACGTGCTGCGGGATCACGGCAGACGGGTGCCGGAGGACGTCGCGGTGATCGGCTTCGACGACAGCAGCGCCGCCGTCGCGTGCAGGCCGCCGCTCACGACGATCCGTCAGCCCGTCGAGGACATGGCGGCCGAGATGAGCGCGCTGCTGCTGGACCGCCTGGCGGCACCCGACCGCCCCGTGACGTCGGTCGTCTTCGAACCGGTGCTGGTGGTACGGGACTCCGCGTAGGCCACACCGCCTCCCCCGGGCACGCGGGAGGCGAGGGATGTCGGCACCCACCGCGGCCTCACGCCCTCATGTCCCTCAGCTCGTGGCCGTACGGCCGCGGGCCCGCATCATCGAGGCGGGTGAGCGCTCGGGCGCCTCGGGCGCCGGCGCCACGTGGACGGGTGCGGGGCGGGTTCCGCCGCGTGCCAGGAAGTCGGACAGCGGCAGGGTCGCGGCCCCCACCGTGACCGCGTCGGGGCCCAGGTGCCCCAGGTCGATCGTGGTGCGGGCGACCGCGTGGCGGAGGGCGTACTCCTGGGCGTACCGGCGGATGTCCGGGAGGAGATGGGGGCCGATCAGCAGGCCGGCCCAGCCGCCGAGCAGGATGCGCTCGGGCAGGAAGAGGTTGACCAGGTCGGCCAGTGCCGCGCCGAGGCATTCCGCGGTCTCGTCCAGGATCGAGACCGCGACGGGGTCCGGGACACCTTCGGCGGCGTCCGGGTAGGCAGCGGCGAGCAGGGCGGCGAGGGCCGTCTCGTCGTCCGCGTCGGCGGGCAGTGGGCCGCCGGCCTCCTGCCAGCGCTCGCGCATCGCCTCGGCACCCGCGTACGCCTCCAGGCAGCCGATGGAGCCGCAGCGGCACCGCCGCCCTCTCAGCTGCACGGTGGTGTGGCCCCACTCCAGGGCCGCGTCGGAGAGGTCCTCGTCGAGGATGTTCCCCCGGTTGACGCTCGCGCCCACGCCGGAGCCGATGAGTGCGACCGCGGCAGCGCCGGCGCCCCGCCCTCCCCCGAACCACATCTCGGCCTGCCCGAGCGTCTTGGCGCCGTTGTCGATGAAGAACGGCACCTCGGGCGGGACGTCCACGGCCTCACGGAGCATCCGCTCGAAGGGCACGGCGCTCCAGCCGATGGTCTGACCGTGCACGACGGCGCCGGGACCTCCCATCGCCTCCGGGGCGTCGCGTTCGATGATGCCGGGCACCCCGATCCCGATGCCCAGCAGCATGCGGGGGTCGGCGCCGGCGTCGCGCAGGACGTCGGACACGCCCGTGCGGACATGACTGACGATGCGCTCGACGTCGTACCCGTGCTGGGCGAGCAGGCGGTCGGTCCGGGCGAGTTCCGTGAGCGACAGGTCGAACAGCTCCACGCGGACCCGCGTCTCACCGATGTCGATGCCCACGAACAGCCCGCTGTCCGGGGCGATGCGCAGCAGGGTGCGGGGGCGCCCACCGTCGGAGTCCACGATGCCGGCCTCTTCCAGGAGACCCTCCGACGCCAGCTCGGCGACCACGTTGCTGATGGATCCCGAACTCAGCCCCGTCGCGGGGCCGAGCTCCTGACGGCTCAACGGGCCGTCGACATACAACCGTTGCAATACCCTCGCCCGATTGCCCCTTCGCAGGTCACGCACGGTCCGTCTGCTGCGCTCAGCCATGGTGCTCCCTTCGTCCCGGCAACATACCCCGGCCCCAGCACTTGACGCGCACTTTCCTCACCTCTTAAATCACATCTTAAATTAAGAGCGGAAGGGCGGTTCGGCTCCCGGACCCCGCCCTCCCCGGAAAGGGGCCACCTTTCATGCGTCACCTCAGAGCCGCAGCAGCCGTCACCCTCGCCATGTCCGTCGCCGCCGGAGTCACCGGCTGCGGGGGCGGGACGTCGTCGGCGGGAGGCAGCAACGAGTCCCCGAAGACTCTGACGTACTGGGCGTCCAACCAGGGTCCGAGCATCGAGGCCGACAAGAAGATCCTCACCCCCGAACTGAAGAAGTTCGAGAAGGAGACCGGGATCAAGGTGAAGCTGGAGGTCGTCCCCTGGGCGGACCTGCTGAACCGGATCCTCGCCGCCACCACGTCAGGACAGGGCCCGGACGTGCTGAACATAGGCAACACGTGGTCGGCGTCGCTCCAGGCCACCGGGGCACTGCTCCCCTGGGACGACAAGAACTTCGAGGCGATCGGCGGCCGTGACCGCTTCATCGACTCGGCGGTCGCCTCGGCCGGCAAGGAGGGCGAGCCGCCGGCGGCGGTGCCCCTCTACTCGCTGTCGTACGCGCTCTACTACAACAAGAAGATGTTCGCGGACGCGGGCATCAGCACCCCGCCCGCCACGTGGGAGCAGCTCGTCACGGACGGCAAGAAGCTCTCCAAGGACGGCAAGTGGGCCCTCGGCGCCGAGGGCGCCAACCTCTCCAACAACATCCACCAGGCCTTCGCCCTCGGGCAGCAGCACGGTGCCGACTTCTTCGACGAGCAGGGCAAGGCGGACTTCACGTCCGACGGCGCCGTCGCGGCAGTGAAGCAGTACGTCGACTTCATGGCCAAGGACAAGATCATCGCCCCGGGCAACGCCGAGTACGCCCAGAACCAGTCGCTGACCGACTTCGCCAAGGGCCGGACGGCCATGGTCCTCTGGCAGGCCGCCGCGACCACCTTCGCCGCCCAGGGCATGAAGCCGGAGGACTGGGGCGTCGCTCCCGTCCCGGTCCCGTCGGGTGCTCCCGGCACGGGCAAGCAGACCAACTCCATGGTGGCCGGCATCAACATGGCGGTGTTCAAGAACACCAAGAACATCGACGGTGCCAAGAAGTTCGTGAAGTTCATGACGAGCGACGACGAGCAGAAGATCCTCTGCAAGACCTACGGATCGATCCCGCCCGTCAAGGCCGCCCAGTCCGACGCCGCGTTCTCCGCTCCCGAGCTGAAGGTCCTGCGTGACACCCTCGCCACCAGCGCGGCCCCGCTGCCGCAGGTGCCGAACGAGTCGCAGTTCGAGACCGCGGTGGGTACGGCCGTCAAGGAGCTGTTCGCGGACGCCGCGGCCGGCACGCCCGTGACGACCGAGTCAGTCAAGGCGCGCCTGGAAAAGGCGCAGCAGACGATGCAGCAGTAGTGAGGCACTCTTCATGACCGCCGTGACCACCGATCCCAAGGTCGACAAGCCGGACGGGGTGAGGAGCACGGGCACCGGGGATGCGCGCAGGAGACTGCCGCGCATCCCCGACCGGATCCGCCAAGGCGGACTGCCCTACCTCCTACTGCTCCCCGCCGTCCTGCTCGAACTCCTGATCCACATCATCCCGATGATCATCGGGATCGTGATGAGCTTCCGCCAGCTCACACAGTTCTTCATCAACAACTGGGGCGGGGCGCCCTGGAGCGGCCTCGACAACTACCGGATCGCCGTCGACTTCGACGCCCCGATCGGGGAGGCCCTGCTCCACTCGTTCCTCGTCACCTGCGTCTTCACGTTCTTCGCCGTCGGACTGGCGTGGCTGTTCGGGATCACCGCGGCGATCATGCTGCAGGAGAGCTTCCGGGGCCGGGGCTTCCTGCGGGCCGTCTTCCTCGTCCCGTACGCCCTGCCCGTCTACGCCGCCGTCATCACGTGGGCGTTCATGTTCCAGCGCGACAACGGACTGGTGAACCACGTCCTCCACGACCAGCTGGGGCTGACCGACCAGCCGTCCTTCTGGCTGATCGGTGACAACAGCATCTACGCACTGATCATCGTCTCCGTGTGGAAGGGCTGGCCGTTCGCCTTCCTCATGCTCATGGCCGGGCTGCAGAACATCCCGCGCGAGCTCTACGAGGCCGCATCGATCGACGGTGCCGGCATCTGGCAGCAGATCCGGAGGATCACGCTGCCATCGCTCAGGCCCGTCAACCAGGTCCTGGTGCTGGTCCTGTTCCTCTGGACGTTCAACGACTTCAACACGCCGTACGTCCTGTTCGGGAAGTCGGCGCCGGAGAGCGCCGACCTCATCTCGATCCACATCTACCAGTCGTCGTTCGTCACCTGGAACTTCGGCAGCGGATCGGCGATGTCCGTCCTGCTGCTCCTGTTCCTCCTGGTCGTGACGGCCGTCTACCTGTTCTTCACCTCACGCGGAAGGAAGGGCGCTGATGCCTAGCCCCGCCCGGTCACGCGTCCGGTCCCCCATGGCGGCACCCCAGTCCTTCCTCTGGACCCGCCGCATCGTCCTCACCCTGCTCGCGGGCTTCGTCCTGCTGCCGGTCTACGTCATGGTCAGCAGCTCGCTGAAGCCGCTCCAGGATGTGTCGGGGAAGTTCCAGTGGATCCCGGGGGATCTGACGATCCAGCCCTACTTCGACATCTGGGACACCGTCCCGCTCGCCAAGTACTTCGTGAACTCCCTGATCGTGGCCGGGGCCGCGACGGCGCTCTCCGTCACCATCGCCGTGTTCTCGGCGTACGCGGTGAGCCGCTACACCTTCCGCGGGAAGCGGGCGTTCACCGTCACGGTGCTCTCCACGCAGATGTTCCCGGGGATCCTCTTCCTCCTCCCCCTGTTCCTGATCTTCGTCAACATCGGCAACAGCACCGGCCTGGCCCTGTACGGCTCACGGGGCGGGCTGATCCTCACCTACCTGACGTTCTCGCTGCCCTTCTCCATCTGGATGCTGATCGGATACTTCGACTCCATCCCGAAGGACCTCGACGAGGCGGCGCTGGTGGACGGCTGCGGCCCGATCCGCGCGCTGTTCCGTGTCGTGGTGCCGGCCGCGGTGCCGGGGATCGTCGCCGTGTCGGTGTACGCCTTCATGACGGCGTGGGGCGAGGTGCTGTTCGCCTCCGTGATGACGAACGACGCCACCCGGACCCTGGCAGTGGGCCTCCAGGGCTACGCCACCCAGAACGACGTGTACTGGAACCAGGTCATGGCCGCGTCGCTCGTCGTCAGCGTGCCCGTCGTCGCGGGATTCCTGCTCCTGCAGCGCTATCTCGTCGCCGGGCTCACCGCGGGGGCAGTCAAGTGACCGACAAGGAAAGGCAGTCAGTGAACGACCTCAACGCCCTCCCGGCCGACTTCACCTGGGGCGTCGCGACGGCCGCCTATCAGATCGAGGGGGCCGTCGCGGAGGACGGCCGCGCCCCGTCGATCTGGGACACCTTCTCGCACACGCCCGGCACCATCGACAACGGTGACAACGGCGACGTGGCGTGCGACCACTACCACCGGGTCCCGGAGGACATCGGGCTGATCAAGGAGCTCGGCGCCGGCGCCTACCGCTTCTCGGTGGCCTGGCCCCGCGTCGTGCCCGGCGGCGACGGACCGGTGAACAAGGCCGGCCTCGACTTCTACGACCGGCTCGTGGACGGCCTCCTGGAGGCCGGGATCACCCCGTTCGCGACGCTCTACCACTGGGACCTGCCGCAGGCGCTTCAGGACCGGGGCGGCTGGACCGTCCGGGAGACCGCGGAGCACTTCGCGGCCTACGCCTCCGCCGTCGTGGAACGCCTCGGTGATCGCGTGAAGGACTGGGCGACCCTCAACGAGCCGCTGTGCTCGGCATGGATCGGCCACCTCGAGGGGAAGATGGCCCCGGGCCTCACCGACCTCACGGCAGCCGTGCGCGCCTCCTACCACCTCCACCTCGGGCACGGACTGGCCGTACGGGCGATCCGCGCCCAGTCCCCCGATGCCCGGGTCGGCATCGTGAACAACCTCAGCCCGATCGAGCCCGCGAGCGCCGGAGCGGCCGACCTGGCCGCCGCCGTACGCGCGGACGGACACATCAACCGCTGGTGGCTGGACCCGATCCACGGCCGCGGCTACCCGCAGGACATGCTCGACCTGTACGGCGTCGAGCTGCCCGTGCTGCCCGGCGACCTGGACACGATCGCGGCTCCTCTCGACTGGATCGGGCTGAACTACTACTTCCGCCAGATCGTCACCGCTGACCCCCAGGGACCCGTGCCGCACGCCCGGCAGATCCACCTCCCCGGGGCGCGGCACACCCACATGGACTGGGAGGTCCACTCCGAGGGCCTGGAGCAGCTGCTGATGCGGCTCACCGAGGAGTACGGCGCGCAGCGCATCTACGTCACCGAGAACGGCTCGGCCTACCAGGACGTCGTCCTGGCCGACGGCTCGGTGCACGATCCGGAGCGCACCCGGTATCTGGAGGAACACCTGGCCGCCTGCGCACGCGCCGTCGGCCGGGGAGCGCCGCTGGCCGGCTACTTCGCCTGGTCGCTGCTGGACAACTTCGAGTGGGCGTACGGCTACGACAAGCGCTTCGGCCTGGTCCACGTCGACTACGCCACACAGCGCCGCACGGTGAAGAGCAGCGGACGTCGCTACGCGGAACTCATCCGCGAGCTCACCGGCGACAGGCCGCGCACGGCGGTGTGACCCCGTCTCCGGGCCGAGCCCGCGCCCCCGGCCCAGCGGCCCCGACCGCTGGTGACCGGGGGCTCCGCCCTTCCGCGCACCGCCGGAAGCCGTTCGGGGGCACCATCCGCATGCGTGGGGGGCGGGAGGCCCCGGCACATATGCTCACCGTATGGAGCAGAGCGAAGTCCTCAAGCGAGTGATCGGCATCCTCACGGAGGCGGGCGAGATGCAGCGCCAGGCCGAGGAGGACACTGGCAGCGGCGACCTGGACGCGGGCGGAAGCATGGTGACGACCCTCCTCAACGAGACGATGCCGCACATCGCCGTTCCCTCCGACGCCAGCGTCGAGGAGATGGCGGTCCTGGTCGGGCGTGAGGTGGGCGGCGCCGTCGAGCAGCTCGTCGGCGCCTTCACCCTGGCGTTCATCGCGCTGGCACAGATCCACGACTCCGGGCAGCAGGACGTGACATCCGCCGATGTGCTCCAGGACCTGGCACTGCGGGCGGAGGAACTGAGCTCCGACGACGAGGGCCCCGACGGGGCCGAGGGGTCCGCCTGACCCGCGCGGCACGCCCGCACCGGCCCGCGTCGCCCCTGCACGAAGTCCGCGGCGGGCCAAGGAATTCTCTGGCCCGCCGCAGACTTCGCGGCCGCGCCGCCGGCGGGGAGTGGGACGGTGCGACAGGGCCGGTGCAGCCGACCGCCGGCTCCGCCGAGCCGCCAGCGGGGAGAGCGCTCTCCCCGCTGGGCGCGAATGATCCACGCCCAGCGGGGAGACCCGGAGGGTCCGGGAATCAGGGCAGTTCGTAGTTCGCGTTCAGCGCGGCCCCGGCGCCGGGGTTGTTCTGGTCATAGCCCCGGGCGTCGCACTGGAGCCCGCCCACGACGCAGTGGCGGACCATGGCGGCCAGCGTGGCGTCGTCCCAGGCGTTGAAGAAGTCGTAGTGGAAGGAGTGGCCGGTGCCGCTGGCCAGCCTCACCTGCGACATGTCGCCGTTGACCGGCCAGGCCATCTTGAACTCGATCATCGGCAGGGCGACCGGGTGACTGGCGGGGCACACGTCCTGGTTGGCGCCCATCACGATCGGATAGGCCATGTGGGCCTGGTGGTTCGGCGTGTCGAGGTGCGTGCCGTCCCAGCAACTGGGTGCCTGCATGCGCAGGTTGAGTTGCGTGTCCCGGCTCGTCGGGCAGGTGGCCGGGAACTCGAAGTTGCGGTAGCTCTCACCGCACTCGTAACCCTCGACCGTGCCCGGGTGGTCACGGAACTGGTCGACCGTCTGCGTCGGACTGCCGACGACGAAACGCAGCCCCTTGGGGAACGGCCGCACGGTCCGGTAGTCCGTGACGCCCGCCTTGTAGTAGATGGTCTGCGGACCGACCGGCCGCACTTCCTGGTTTCCGTTGTAGAGGGTCGGCATCCAGTACGCGGACCGGTCGCCCGGCGCCCTGCACACGGTGCCGCCCGCTCCGAGTGACGCGGTGGTGCTGTTCTCGTTCGTGGTGCTGTTCCCCATGAACGTGTGGTTGTGGGACTTGCCGGTCTGCCCCGGATAGACGATCGGGTCGACCGATCCGGTGTGGTTGACCGAGCAGTTCGCCTGGAACTCGTGGAAGTACCGGTGGGGCGGGATCTCGGTCGACGGCACCACCCCGGTGACCGGCGGGTTCGCCGGGATGTACCCGTCACCGTCGGGGTCGTCACCGGAGGGGACGGGAGCGGCCGCGGCCATGACGTGGCCCTGTACGTGCTGTCCCGAACCTCCCTGCGCGACCTGTGAGACGGCAACCGGTTCACCGGCTGCCGTCGGAGCACCACCGGGTGCTGTCGCGCCGGCGTCCGTGATCGCGGTGAGACCCATGACCACCAGGGCCAGGGCCGCGACGACGACGAGGGCGGACATCAGGGTGCTTCTGCTGAATCTTTCGGCCATGCGGACCTCCGTGCCGCTCTGCATCCGCGCACATCGGGTGCGCGGCGGGGGGAGAGTGGAGCTGGATGCTGCGTCGCGACGGAAGAGCCCTCAGGGGTGCGCCGCCGTGCGAGACCTGCCATGCGTGAACGCGCCTGGGGAGAACACGCGGGACGAGAACGTGCCCTGCGAATACTGCGGGAGAGCGCTCTCCCAGACGTTGCCAAGTGTTACGCCACTGCCGAGAACATGTCAAGAGTTGGTGAACGGGGCTCCCGCCGGGGGGCGTTCAGAGCGCCGCTCCCGCGGGCGAACGAGGGGACGGCAGGGGGAGGCCGGCGAGAGGGCGGCCGGGCATCGCCACCGGAAGCGCGGCGTCGGAGCATGGAGAACGATTCGCTCGGGATGTCCGACGATTCCGTACGGCACGGGGAGGCGTACGGGGCCCGGTCGCCGACCTCGGTGACGGCGTGGCCGGGGGGAACGCCCCACCGCTCGGAAGCCGCCCGCACAGGGGCGGCCGTTCGGCCCGCGTACTCGCCGGGGGTCCGCGCGGAGACGCAGCTCCGGCCCGCGCACTCGCCGGGGCGCGGTTGCGCAGACGTGCCGGTAGACGCCGGGCTCGACTTCCGACGTCACGGCACACCACGCCCCTGGCCCCGGTGGACGACGGAGCCGCCCGCACGCGGGTCTGCTGCGGCAGGGGGCCACCCTGCTGCCGCAGCAGACCGGTCACGCTCCGTCGGTCCGTCCGGAGCCGGCGGAGTTCTTGCGTCAGGCGGTGTGGAGGGTCAGCCCGTAGCGGTTGAGGATCTCGTTGATGGGCTGGTGCCACGTCTCGCCGCCGCCGCTGCAGTTGCCCCAGCCGCCGGAGGTGACACCCTGCGCCTGGTCACCGCTGATGAACGAGCCACCGGAGTCGCCCGGTTCGGCGCAGACGCTGGTCTTGGTCATCTGATGGACGGCGCCCTGGCTGTAGTTCACGGTCTCGTTCTTCGCGAGGACGCTGCCGCAGTGCCAGTGCGTGGTCGAACCGGAGCGGCAGACAGAGGCGCCGATGGGGGCTTCGTTCGAGCCGCGCACCAACTGGTCGGACACGGTGCCCCAGCCGAGGACCACCGGAACGGTCCACCAGCCGCTGCCGACGTTCACCCAGGCGTAGTCGTTGTCGGGGAACGACGACCCCTGGAAGTTGCCGATGGCCGAGCCGTCCCAGCCCCTGACGGCGCCACCCGCCTGGCCGCAGTGCCCTGCGGTGACGAAACCTCCATGCACCGAGAAGCCTATGGAACAGCGGACGTTGCCGGTGTAGTACGGGTCGCCGCCGACCGTTCCCGCGGCGAAGGTCCGGGGCGCCTCAGCGGTCCGCTCCACCGCGACGGGACCGGCTTCGCGGGCCTTCGCGACGAAGGCGCGGACATCGTTGTCACGTTCTTCGGACGCGACCACGTTGACCACGACCGTGTTCGCGCGGGGGTCGACGTGCCAACTGCTGATGCCCTGCGGTGCGGAGAGGGCGTCCAGCCGGCTCTTGACCGCGTCGAGTTGGCGCGCCGTGTGGTCGACCACCCGGACCTCGGCCCCCGTCGCCCGGACGGCACGCGCCGCGCCGCTGTCGGTTACCGCGACCGTCAGCCTGCCACTGCCGGAGTCGAACCAGGATCCGCCGTATGCCGCTCCGGCCGCGCCCCGCGCCGTGCCCTCCAGCGCCGTCGCCGCCTTCTCGGCGGTGAGCCGGGCCCGCGCCTGGCTTTTCGTCAGCCCGAGATCGCGCTGCATGGCTTCGATGATCCCCGCGGACGCCTGCGGTTCCGCGGAGGCCGAGGGGGAGTCCGCCGCGGAGGCCTGGGTGAGGCCGGCCGTCGCCCATGTACCGATGATGAGCAGTGCGGAGAGACCGGTCCGCACCATCGTCGTGTGTCTCAAGGGAGTTGCCCCTTCTGTTGTTCCAGCTTCGTGGGGGTGGAACAGGAAGCACCCCAGAGCCGTGAGAGCGCTCTCAGAGGTGCCACTACGGACTGTAGTCCAGTTCGATAGGCAGGTCCATGCCAATGACGTCAAGGGATTCGGCGGCCTTCTGCCCCTCGGGCGGGCGCTCAGGGCGAGAGCAGCGGAAGTCCCGCGGCGCTCCAGGGTGCACGAAGGACGCCCCCAGTCATCCGCGGGTGCCAGGACGTGCCCGGAACCCTCGAACCCGGGGCGGTGGTTGAGCGTGACGGCCACGACCCCGTGGTCGGCCAGGATCCGCGGTGGAGCCGAACACGTACGCGCCACCATGGATCCACACGAGCACGGGGAGCAGGTCGTCTCCGCCCGCACCCGCGAGGTGGATCCGCCGGGCGGCGTGCGGCCTGTCGGCCGGGGCGCGGCGTGCCCGTCGCCGATCCTGGGAGAGTCCGGATCATTCGCACAGGAAGCCCGGTGACACCATGCCGACCGATCCGCCTCCGGTAGCCGGCGTACACGCACCCGATACGAAGCTCGCGATCGAGGCGACCGAGCTGGTGCGGGACACGACCGACGACCTCGTCTACCACCACTCGCACCGCGTCTATCTGTTCGGCGCCCTGCGAGGGCGCGAGCGGGACCTCTCCTTCGACCCTGAACTACTGTACGTCGCCGCCCTGTTCCACGACCTCGGCCTCGGTGAGCGCTTCCGCTCCAGCGGCCGGCGCTTCGAGGTGGACAGCGCGGACGAGGCACGCCGCTTCCTCCGGTCCCACAGCGTTCCCGAGGACAGTGTGCGACGGGTGTGGACGGCCATCGCCCTCCACACCACTCCCGGGATCCCCGCCTTCATGGAGCCGGAGGTCGCCCTCGTGAGCGCCGGTGTGGAGTACGACGTCCTCGGCCTCGGCTACGGAGAGGTCTCCGACGCCGACCGCGCCGCGATCGTGGCACTCCACCCCCGGCCGGACTTCAAGCGGCGGATCCTCGCGGCGTTCACCGACGGCATCCGGCCCCGGCCGGAGACGACCTTCGGCAACGTCAAGGCCGACGTACTCCAGCACTACGTCCCCGGCTTCGAGCGCGGTGACTTCGTCCGCGCCATCCTCGATTCGCCGTGGCCGGAGTGAGCCGGGCACCGGGCCTGTGAGTGGACGCAGGATCCGCCGTTCTCGGCCCGCCGGCCGTACTCCACACGCACCTACCGCAGGGACGGGTGAGGCGGAGCCGGCGTGACGGTGGCGAGTTCCCGCACGGTGGCCATGTCGCTGAAGGGCAGCAGGGTGTCACCGACGATCTGGTAGGGCTCGCTGCCCTTCCCGGCGATCAGGACGACGTCCTCCGGGCCCGCCACCGAGAGCGCGAAGCCGATGGCCCGGCGGCGGTCCGCCAGGCGTTCGTACGGCGTGCCCGTCCCCTCGATGCCCGGTGCGACCTGGTCCAGGATCGCCTCGGGGTCCTCGTTGCGTGGATTGTCAGAGGTCAGGACGCACAGGTCCGAGTACGTCCCGGCGATCGTGCCCATCTCGGCCCGCTTCGTGGTGTCCCTGTCCCCGCCGCAGCCGAAGACGGTGATGACCTTGGCACGGGCGAAGCCGCGGATGGTGCCGAGCACCTTGTCCAGGGAGTCCGGGGAGTGCGCGTAGTCCACGATCACCGAAGTACCGCCGGTGGTCGTGACGCGTTCGAAGCGGCCCGGGATCTGCGGCATGCGTTCGAGCGCGGAGACCAGCCCGGCCAGATCGTGCCCGAGGAAGTGGCAGGCAGCCACCGTGGCCAGGGCGTTGGCGACGGAGAACCTGCCGGGGGCCGGGATGGCGGCGGGGTACTTACGGCCGGCGTGGTGGAGCGTGAAACGGGTTCCCGAGGCGTCCACGACCAGATCGGTGGCACGGTAGTCGGCCTCGGCGTCGAGGGCGTACGTGGCCACCGCACCTGGCATCATCGTCGCGATACGAGCCCCCACCGGGTCGTCGGCGTTGACCACGGCGTGCCGGCAGAGCCCCTGGAAGAGGCGGAGTTTGGCATCACGGTAGTTGTCCATCGTGCCGTGGTCGTCCAGGTGGTCCTGGCTCAGGTTCGTGAAGACCCCCACGTCGACGAAGGTGCGGTCGACCCGGTGGGTCAGCAGGCCCATCGATGTGGCCTCGAGTACCACGGTGCCGACCTCACGGTCTCGCATGCACCCCAGGAGGTACTGGAGGTCCGGGGACTCGGGGGTCGTCAGCACCGTGCGGGGCATGGGGATCAGTTCGTCGCCGATCCGGCTCCCGGCGGTCCCGATGACTCCGGCCCTCACGCCTTGCGAGATGCGCAGCACGGACTCGACCATGTACGAGACCGACGTCTTCCCGTTGGTGCCCGTGACAGCCACCACGTCCATGCGCCGCCCCGGTTCGCCGAAGTAGCGGGACGTGACGACGGCGGCTGTCGACCGGACGTCCGGCACCTGCACGACACAGGCACCTTCCACCGTACCCGGCAGCTCGTAGCCGTCCTCCACGATGACCGCCGCCGCGCCGCGGGCCAGGACGGGGGCGACCGTGCCCGGACCGCCTTCCAGGTGGCCGGGCACCGCGATGAACAGCGACCCCGGCACTGCCCGGTCCGCGTCGAAGGCGGTTCCCGCCGTGATGTGCGTTTCCCCGGGGTCGCCCTGAAGGATGCGGTGGTTCTGTCCGGCCAACAGCTCGCTCAGCTTCACGATGGTCCCTTCGAGGGTGGCTCGGGCCGTGATGCGGCCGTCGCCGGAGCGCGGCAACGGCGGTACGCCGAGCTGCGGTGGTGACGTAAGGCGGGTACGACGTCGACGCGGTGCGCGCGAGGAGGGCGCAGGGCACGGCGGACGGGCGGGGCGGGGTGGCCGGGGTGAGGTGAACCTCGGTAAGTCGCTAGCCGTGCCCGTGAAGGGCGGTACGGCGGCTTGCGAGCACACCGGGGGCGGCCTGGTGCAGGCACTTCCCACTGACGGCGGTGCGACTCATGTGGCCGAGTGTACGGCCGTAAGGGGGTACGGGATTCCGCTTCAGGGCCGGCCGGCCGCTCCCGGCCGACTCGCCGCCCGGCCCGGCGCCACTCACGTCATCGGCAATCGTTTTCGTTGTCATCCGAAACAGCGTCATCCGCGTGGGGAAACTGCTTCCGTTGCGCCTCCCGCCCGACCGGAGTGGAATGACGTAGAGGGGCACCCGGAGGAAGGGGCACGCCATGACCGTCAGCGACCGGGGGGACGACGTCTACCAGCCGCAGGAGCCGGAGGCCTCGGACCCCGATGACCTGCTGGACGTGGAGGACACCCTGGACACCTCCGGGATCACCGACGTCCTGGACGAGGGGTACTCCCCGCCCGAGCGGCCCTGGGCGGTCGACGACAAGGGCACGACGGCCGCGGAACAGCAGTCGGGCGAGTCCCTCGACAGCCGCTTGAACAGGGAGGTTCCGGAAACCTCGGACACAGGGGACGGCATCGGTGATCTCGAGGACGGAGACGGGGAGCCCTACGACCTCGAAGTCGGGACCGACCGGGCGGGCCGCCTCACGCAGGAGGGTGACGGGCACGTGGCCTCCACACTCACCGCGCAGGACGTGGGGATCGACGGCGCCGCGGCCTCGGCGGAGGAAGCCGCCATGCATCTGATCCCCGAGGAGGAGGATCTGTTCGGTTAGGACGGGGCCGGACCCTCGGACACGGCAGGCCGGGTCCTGACACCCCTGGGGCGCAGCACGCCCCCGACAGACCTTTTCCGGGCCTGAACCCCTGCAGCCGCTGCGGGAGGCGGCTCCGGGCCCTCCGCCCTCCGCGCGGCCGTCAGCGCTCCCGGCGCACCCGTACGCTCCCGGCGTGCCCCGTGGGACCGGAGCGAGCGCCGGGGGCGTTCCATGGCACGCGAGGACCCCGCGCGGACACGCCGGGGCGCGGCGCACGGGGTGGTGCGGGGGCTCGCGGGTAACGAGGCCGAAACCCACCGGTGCACCCCGAAAACACTTGGACGCCGGACGCACGGTCACGGAAGACTCTCTGCCCCGGACACCTCGCCGCGCACGCACCATGCGCGGATGTGCCCGGTGGTTCGCTGCGCCCCGGGGCGGAGGCCGGCCACCGTGGCGGGGCCCGGCGCAACTGCCCGCGCAACGACACGAGGTCGGCATGGGATCGCAGCACGCACAAGGCACCGGACCGGACAGGGGCCCGGTCCGGCTCGCACTCCGCCACTACCTGAACGAACTGTCCCGCCAACGAAACCTGTCCCTTCCGGCTCTCCTGCTCCCCGCACTGGGCAACATCGGGATCACCTACCTCGCTCCGCTGGTCGTCGCCAAGCTGGTGGGCCGGATCGCGGAGGACGGGGCCATCGGGTTGCACGACGCGCTCCCCTACGTCGGTGTGTTCGCCGGGGTCCTGCTCCTCGCGGAGACCCTGTGGAGGCTGGGTCTGCACTGCCTGAACCGGGTCGACGCCCGCGGCATCGAGCACCTGTACGTCACCGGCATGGACGCACTGTTCGCCAAGGACGCGTCGTTCTACCAGGACAACTTCGCCGGCTCGCTGACCAAGCGGGTGCTGAGTTTCGCCGCCCGCTTCGAGGAGTTCGTCGATACGCTGACCTTCAACGTCGTGGGGAGCCTGGCCCCGCTGCTGTTCGGCACGGTGATCCTCTGGCACTACGACCCTCTGCTGGTCGCCGGCCTGCTGACGATGATCGTCCTGACAGCGTTCTGCGCCGCACCTCTCATCCGTCGTCGTCAGCAACTGGTCAACGAACGCGAGGAGGCCATCGCACGGGTCTCGGGGCACGTGTCCGACGCCCTGATGAACATGGACACCGTGCGCGCGTTCGCCGCCGAGGAGCGGGAAGCCGCCGAACACCGGTCCCGGGTCGCGGAGTCACGCAGACTGACACTGCGCTCGTGGGACTACGGCAACCTCCGTATCGACACGCTGGTCGCCCCCATGTCGGTGCTGACGAACGGTCTCGGCCTGCTCCTCGCCGTCTCCTTCGGAGCGGGCGGGGGAAGCGTGGAGGCGATCGTGGTCGCGTTCACCTACTACACCGGTTCGACGCGCATCATGTTCGAGTTCAACCAGATCTACCGTCGGCTCGAAAGCTCGATGACGGAGGCCGCGCAGTTCACCGAGCTGCTCGTCGAACCGCCCACCGTGCTCGATCCGCCGGTCCCCGAGGCGGTCCGTCCGGGATCCGCCGACGTTCGCTTCGAGCACGTCGGCTTCGCACACACGGGGAGCCGGCCGATCTTCGAGGGGCTCGACCTGGACGTACCCAGTGGCACGAGGCTCGGCCTCGTCGGACGCTCCGGCGGCGGCAAGACCACGCTCACGCGGCTGCTCCTGCGCATGGCCGACGTCCAGTCGGGCCGCATCCTGATCGGGGGTCAGGACATCAGCCGGATGCGCCAGTCAGACCTGCGGAGCCTGATCGCGTACGTACCCCAGGAACCGGCGATGTTCCACCGCACGCTGCGCGAGAACATCCTGTTCGCACGTCCGGGAGCCACCGACGCGGAGATCCGGGCCGCTGCCGACGCGGCGCACGTCACCGAGTTCGCCGATCAGCTCCCCCAGGGCTTCGACACGATGGTCGGGGAGCGCGGCGTCAAGCTGTCCGGCGGGCAGCGCCAGCGCGTCGCTCTCGCCAGGGCGATCCTGCGTGACGCTCCCGTCCTGCTGCTGGACGAGGCGACGAGCGCGCTGGACTCGGAGAGCGAGACCCTCGTCCAGCAGGCCCTGTGGCAGCTCATGGAGGGCCGGACCGCACTGGTGGTCGCCCACCGGCTGAGCACGGTCGCGGCGATGGACCACCTCATCGTCCTCGACCACGGCAGCATCGTCGAGGAGGGCACGCACCATGAACTGCTGCTCACCGACGGCGCCTACGCCAAACTCTGGCACCACCAGTCCGGCGGCTTCCTCGTCGAGACGGCCACCACGGTTCAGCCGGCCGCAGCGTCCCCCGAGGGCCCCGGGGTTCGTTGACAATCCGGACGATCACACCGAGACTCGACCGCATGACCGAGGTTCAGCCCCTTCCCAGCGAGCGCTGTCCCGACCTCGTCCGCGCCTTCGGCGCCGGGTGTTGACCTTCACCCCACCCCTCCACGCGCCTCCGCCCGTCCGCTTCACGGTCGCGTCCTGACCGTTCACGCCGACGTGCCGGCCGCCGGCTGGTCGCGCGGCGCGTCCAGCCCCGTATGCCGCCGTCCCTGACCGGACGCGGTACGGCAACGCCTCCCCGCGCAGCGGTCCGGGCACGGGCAGGAACCGCCCCCTGCCTCCTCGGCACCAACGGCCCGGTCCGTCGCTCCCGGTCCGGGCGATCAGTGATCGGAAGACACGACGAGCCCGAAGTTCCTCTGGTACGTCCCCAACACCGTCGAGCCGGGTCACCGCGGCGATCACACGGCGTCCGGCTGGGGGTCCGTCGAGTACTCCACCGACCTCGCCCGCGCGGCGGAGGCGCACGGCTGGAGCGGTGCCCTGATCGGCACCGGGTGGGGACGGCCGGACACCTTCACCGTCGCCACCGCCCTGGCGGCCCGGACCACGGCGTTCGAACCGTTGATCGCGGTCCGCCCGGGCTACTGGCAGCCCGCGCAGCTCGCCGGTGCGGCGGCCACCCTCGACCAGCTGAGCCGGGGGCGCGTCCTCCTCAACATCGTCAGCGGACAGGACAACCTGGGTGCGTACGGCGACACCAACGTCGATCCCGCGGCGCGCTACGCCCGCACCGAGGAGTTCATGCATCTGCTGCGGCGCCTGTGGACGGAGGAGAACGTCACGTACACCGGTGAGTACTTCCAGGTCACCGCCTCCACCGTGGCACCGCGCCCCTACGTGAACGGCGACCGGCACCACCCCACGCTCTACTTCGGCGGCGCGTCCCCGGCCGCCGAACGCGTGTCGGCGGCCGAGGCGGACGTCCAGCTCTTCTGGGGTGAGCCCCTCGACGGGATCGCCGAACGCGTCGACCGGCTGAAGGCGTTGAGCGAGCACGTCGGCCGCCGTCACCGACCGCTGGAGTTCGGTCTGCGGATCACCACACTGGTGCGTGACTCCGCCGAGGAGGCGTGGCGGGCGGCGGAGGCGAAAGTGGCGGAGATGGCCCGCACGGACGGGGTCCACTGGGCCCCGAACCAGCGGGACGCGATCGGGCAGCAGCGGCTCCTCGGCCTCGCCGCCCGGGGCGAGGTGCTCGACACCTGCCTCTACACCACCCCCGGCAGGTTCGGTGGCGGCGGAGCAGCGGCCACCTGGCTGGTGGGCTCCCCGGACGAGGTGGCCGCCGCGCTGGTGAACTACCGCAAGCTCGGGGTCACCCACTTCGTCCTGTCCGACACCCCCCACAAGCAGGAGATCGCACGCATCGGCGGGCACCTGCTCCCCAGGCTCCGCGAACCGTCCGCCCAGGGGGTGCCGCACCAGCCGTCGGACGGATCCGGAAGGACGTGATCCCGTCCGCGCGGCGGCCCCGTACGCCGACGGGAGGGCACGAACCGCAGGGGGGGGCGTCGCCCGGCCGGACCGGCGTGGGATGCGGCGGGAGCCGTGGTGTGGATAAGTGGCAGGGAGTCCCGTCCACCACCCACGGAGTGCGCGCATGTCCCAGGCAGTACCGGACCCCGTCGCGGTCCAGCCCGTCGTCGCACCGCTGACCAGCGCCGCACTGGTCCTGGTCGCGACGATCGAGCCGGGCGGCGAGCCGGCCGTACGGGACGTCCTGCCGGACCTCGCGGCGTTCGCCCGGTCGGTCGGCTTCCGGGTTCCGAGCGCGGGCCTCGCGTGTGTGACGGGCTTCGGCTCGGACGCCTGGGACCGCCTCTTCGCCGGTCCGAGGCCGGCCCATCTCCACCCGTTCCAGGAGTTGCGGGGTCCGCTGCACCGTGCACCGGCCACGCCGGGTGATCTGCTGTTCCACGTACGGGCGGAGCGGATGGACGTCTGCTACGAGTGGGCCTCGCACCTCCTCGACCGGCTCCGGGGCGCCGTGAAGGTCGTCGACGAGGTCCACGGCTTCCGCTACTTCGACCATCGCGACCTGCTCGGCTTCGTCGACGGTACGGAGAACCCGGTGGGCGACGACGCCCGGATGGCGGCCGTCGTCGGACCCGAGGACCCCGACTTCGAAGGGGGCAGTTATGTCGTCGTGCAGAAGTACATCCACGACCTGCCCGGATGGAACCGGATCAGCACGGAGGAGCAGGAACGGATCATCGGACGCACCAAGTTCTCCGACATCGAGCTCGCCGACGACGTCAAACCGGCTGATTCGCACGTCGCCCTGAACACCATCACGGACGCCGACGGCACCGAACACGACATCCTGCGCGCCAACATGCCCTTCGGCAGCTTCGAACAGGGCGAGTTCGGGACGTACTTCATCGGATACGCCGCCGACCCGGGCGTCACCGAACAGATGCTCCGCAACATGTTCCTGGGCAGCCCACCAGGTACCCACGACCGCATTCTCGACTTCTCGACCGCCGTCACCGGCACCCTCTTCCACGCCCCCAGCGCCGACTTCCTCGACGCCCCTCCCCCACCGCCCTCACCCACGGCGGCCGCGGCCGCTCCCGAGCCGCAGACCGCCGAGTCACGGCCCGTGGACCCGACGGTGGTGCGGGACGGTTCGCTGCGCATCGGCAGCCTGCAAGAAAGCGCCCCGTGATGAACAACCTCCACCGTGAACTCGCCCCCGTCACCGAAGCCGCCTGGGTTCAGATCGAGGAGGAGGCCCGGCGCACGTTCAGCCGGCATGTCGCGGCCCGCCGGGTCGTGGACGTGACCGATCCGCAGGGGCCGGAGTTCTCGGCCGTCGGTGACGGGCACCTGCGCGACATCGACCCGCCCACCCCCGATGTGATCGCCCACGCCCGCACCGCGACCCCGGTCATCGAGTGGCGGGTGCCGTTCACCGTCTCCAGGGCGGCCGTCGACGACGTCGAACGCGGCTCCGAGGACAGTGACTGGCAGCCCGTCAAGGACGGTGCGCGGACCTGCGCGTTCGCCGAGGACATGGCCGTCATCGACGGGTACGCGGCCGCGGGTATCACCGGACTGCGCGACGGTTCCTCGCACAGCCCGCTGCCGTTGCCCGCGGACGCTCGCGACTACCCGGCCACGGTGAGCCAGGCGCTGACCAGGCTGCGGCTCGCCGGCGTCGACGGACCGTACCGGCTGCTGCTCGGCGCCGAGGCGTTCACCGAGGCGACCGAGACCTCCGACCACGGTTACCCGGTGGCGACCCACCTGGCCCGGATCCTGGAGGACCCGATCCTGTGGGCGCCCGCCGTGTCGGGCGGTGTGCTGCTGTCCACCCGGGGCGGTGACTTCGAACTGTGCCTGGGCCAGGACCTCTCCATCGGATATCTGGATCACGACGCGAGGAACATCCGTCTCTACTTCCAACAGGCGTTCACCTTCCGGATGCTGACCCCGGAGGCAGTCGTCCCGCTCATCGCCTGAGCACGCAGGCCGACCCGGGAGGCTCCCATGGACGAGACCCGCCGTACGCCGCCGCACCCCGCGCCGGCCCGGGGCGCTGTCCACGCACAGCGCTCGGCGAGGTTCGCCGAGGCCCTACGCCTGGCCGTCGCGGAGGGGATGCTCGGTGAGACGCGGCCCCTCGCGGGCTTCCTCGACGCGGACGGGGTGCGCGCCTCGGTCGCCTCGTTGCGGGAGGCGTTCGCGGCGGAGCCTCGCGTGCGCGTGCTGCACACCTTCGCCGCCAAGGCCGCCTCCTTGATCCCCGTGCTGCGGCTGCTCGCCGACTGCGGCATGGGGTGCGAGGTGGCCGGGCCGGGCGAACTGCGGCTTGCGTTCGAGGCCGGTTTCCCTCCCGAACGGATCGTCCTCGACTCGCCCGCGAAGACCCGCGACGAACTGCGGCTGGCTCTGGCTCTCGGGGTCGCGGTGAACGCGGACAGCTTCGGCGAGATCCGCCGCATCGACGGGCTCCGCTCCTCCGGCTCGGCCTCCGTCCTCGGGCTGCGGGTGAATCCTCAGGTCGGGGGCGGTTCCATCGGTGCCATGAGCACGGCGACGCCGACGTCGAAGTTCGGCGTGGCACTGCGCGACCCCGGCGCCCGCGAGCAGGTCGTGCGCACGTTCACCGAGCGGCCCTGGCTGACCCGGCTGCACGCCCACGTCGGATCCCAGGGGTGCCCCCTGGAGCTCATCGCGGCGGGGATCGCCGAGACGTACGCCCTGGCCGAGGAGATCAACGGCGGGCTGGGCACGCGCCGGATCACCGGGATCGACATCGGGGGCGGGCTGCCCGTCAACTTCGACGACGACGAGACCCGGCCGCTGTTCGCCGAGTACGTCGCGGCGCTCCGCACGGCCGTTCCCGGGCTCTTCGACGGGCGGTACGACCTGGTCACCGAGTTCGGCAGGTCCCTGCTCGCCAAGAACGGCTTCATCGGCGCCCGCGTGGAGTACACGAAGGACGCGGGCGGGCGCCGTGTCGCGCTCACCCACGCGGGAGCGCAGATCGCCACCCGGACCGTCCTGATGCCCGACGCCTGGCCGCTCAGGGTCGGCGCGTTCGACGCGGAGGGCCACCCCCGGAACGGTCCGGTGATGGTCCAGGACATCGCGGGACCGTGCTGCTTCGCCGGGGACGTGGTGGCCCACGCCCGGGAACTGCCGGAACTCCGGGAGGGCGACTTCGTGGCGCTCTACGACACGGGGGCGTACTACTTCTCCACCCCGTGGGCGTACAACAGTCTCCCCCGGCCGGCCGTGTACGGCTTCGCCGGGGAACCCGGCGCCCTGCGCTTCGCGCCGGTGCGCGACGCGCAGTCCCTGGACTCGGTGGCGGCGGAGAGCGGCCTGGGGCACGCCGAGGCGCTGACCGCGCTCTTCGGGCCGCCCGAGGACCCCCGGGCGGGCTAGCCCGCGGGCTGGGGCGAGGGCTCCGGTTCGGGCACCGGGTCGGGATTGGGGCCCGGCGGCTGCGGGATCGGGTCCGGCGCGGGACCGGGCGGGACCGGGCCCGGCGGCACCGGCGGCGGGGAAGGGACCGGTGTGGGCGGCCCAGGCACGGGCGGGGGCGTCGGCCCGGGCGGTACGGGATCGGGATACGGGTGCGTCATGTCGTGCCTCCAAGTGCATCGGACAGGACGAGTGGATCTCCTCTCCACCGTCTCCCCGTGCGGCTGCCCTCGCCTGCCGAGTCCACACGTACACGACGTCGGACTGTGCCCGGCCGGCTGCCTCAGAACAGCTCCGGGTGCGCTCCGAGCTGTAGCCCGGCGCTCCGCACGAGCTCCTCGGAGACCTGCGGAGCCTGATCGGGGTGGCGCCGGGCCCATTCGGCGGCGTAGGGGCAGAGCGGCACGACGGGCACCCCTTCACGGGCCGCCATCGAGTAGAACTCACGCACGAGGGCACCGGCGATGCCTCGGCCCTCGTGTTCCGGCTCCACGACGGTGTGCACGGCCACGAGGGCACCGGGCCCGGCGTCCATCACGAAGTACGCGACGACCCCGGCGGCGGCACCATCGAGGTAGGCCACCAGTTTCCCGCTCTCCCGGTCGTCCCGGATGTCGACTGCGGCATGCTGTGCTGCCATGGCGGGTGCTCCTCGCTGCTGCGCGCGGGGCGGGTCAGCTCCGTGCGGGAACGGCGTGCGGACTGCGCTCGGTGCCTGTGCCCGGCACCGGCGCCGACGCGTCGGCGCCCAGTTCGATGATGCGGTTCCGGGCGTCCACATGCACGACACTCGGCACCAGCGCACGCGCCTCGGCGTCGTCGACCTGGGCGTAGCTGATGAGGATGACCAGGTCACCGGGGTGCACGAGGTGGGCGGCGGCGCCGTTGATCCCGATGACGCCCGAGCCGCGCTCCCCCTCGATGACGTAGGTCTCGAGCCGCGAACCGTTGTCTATGTCCACGATATGCACCAGCTCGCCCGGAAGCAGGTCGGCGGCGTCCATCAAATCGGCATCGATGGTCACGGAACCCACGTAGTGCAGGTCGGCCTGGGTGACGGTGGCCCGGTGAATCTTGGACTTGAACATCGTACGCAGCACTTTGGACTCCTCTGAGACGGCTCCCTGCCCGCTTCTTGCAGGTCAAGGGCGGTATCGACTGTACACCGGCACGCGCCGAACGATGTTTGTGAGGAACATCGCCCCGGTCAGGCGATACGAGCCCTCACCTGGGCTTTCATGCCGTCACCGACGCCTGTTCATGCAATCCTCCGGGAATGCCCGGCGACTCATGCTGAGCGAACGCCGACTTACCTGATGGGCCATCAGGCATGCGGGAGCCCCCTCCACACACACTGACGACCTGCGTCCACGCGTCACCCACCTGTCGGGAACCGGCATCGCCCAGGTTCATGGAACACAGTCCGTTCGGCCATCGCCCGGTCGACGCTCGACCGTCCCAGAAGTGCTGCCTGCCGTCTGCCCGAGGCCCCTCGGCAATGTGGAACTCGCGAGCCGGAGGCTCGGTACGAACCGAGCAGGCCGGCGACGCACGGACCACTTCGGCCCTGAGAGCGGAAGCGGGTACGGACCCGGCTGCCGGCGTCCCGGCGGCTGGAACCAGTCGTCAACAGGTCGCCATCAACACCCGCCAGCACCGCGCCAGCCTGGGGCAAGGGACCCCGCTGCTCTCCGGACACCGCATCATGTGCGAGGCAACCAGCCCCAGCCACGCCGTCGGCCAGGGCTGGGGCTGGCGGCCGCCCGGCCCCCAGCAAGGGCGTGGGAACGGCGTGTGAGCAGTACCCGGCTATGCGACCTGAGCAAGATCGACACCAGCGCTCCGGCCTGACGTTTTCAGGGGCCCCCGTCTCAGTGGCGCGCCATCACGAGACGTCGGCCTCGACGTGCAGCACACGGCCGGGCTCCGCGGTCCAGTTCTCGCCACCGTCGTGGCTGATCAGGGCCCGACCCCCCTCGTAGGGCGTAGTGTCGCTGTAGGCGATGCCGTAGGCGCCCTGTGTCGTAGCGGACCGAACCACCAGCGCGAATCGGTCACCGGCGTGGACCTGCAACGGCCGATCGAGCTTCAACTCGGCCCATTGCGCGGCCCATGAGACCTCATCGGCGGGGATTTCCACGGAGGCCACGGTGGCGCCACCGCCGTCGGCCCCGGTGCGGCGCAGGTCGAGGACGAGCGGCGCGTTCGGGTGCCCGGACTGGAAGGTGGTGAAGCGCACCGCCCGCAGTCGCCCGGCGCCCGGCAACGTGATCTCCTGCGCGCGTTCGAGACCACCCGCGACGTCCCAGTGGGTGCGATAGCCGGCGTCTCCGGTCTCCACCGCGTGGGGTCGCTTCTGCGCGCTATAAGGGCGGACCGGCACGGTTACGTCGTAGGACCGGCCGCACTCGATGGGCCGGATGGAGCCGTCCCCGTTGAACTCCAGGGGCTGCCAGTAGTGCTTGGCGAGCGCCTCGTTCGCCTTCGCATTCATCCACACGTCCGACTGGTAGAGGTACATAGTGCCGGAACCGGTCTTGAGCGGCAGGACGTCCGTCGGCTGACCACCGCACGAGGTCGTGGTGATGTTGGTCCCGGTGATGGTCGACGCCGGGCGGTCCCACTTTTCCAGCCCGCCGGAGAGGTCATCGGACAGCAGCACCGTTCCGTCAGCCGCGGTGACGGTGACGTCGTCGATGCGCGCCTTCTCGCCGTCGCCCTGGCTCTCGCGGAATCCAACGCGACCGTGGTCGCTCGTGGTGTCCTCGGTGGTGTCTACCAGTTGGCCATCGATCCGGGTCTCGATTCGCGAGCCCTTGACGGTGATCTTCACATCGTAGGACTGGCCGGTGACGATCGGCATGGGCAGCTTCTCGGTCGTAGCCGGCTTGCCCGGCACCAACTTGGTGAGGTTGCCACCGGTCGCTCCGTCGTGGGGGTAGTTGCCGATGAGCCACTGGTAACTGCCCGCGGCTGATCCGCGCACGACGAGACCGACCTGCGCGTAGTCGCCCTTCTCAGCCCGCTGCGGCGTGACCTTGGCCTCGAAGGAGTAGTCCCGCCAGGCCTCGCCCCCGCGGCTCAGACCAATGTCACCACCCTCGATGTTCAGCATCCCGTCGGAGACCGACCAGGCGTCGCGGCTGGTGCCCGTCCCCGACCACGGCCCGAGCGGCGTGGGCGCCGTGACGTAGCCGGTGCCGGTGGTCGCGTACCCACGGTTGGGGTCGGAGTAGGTGAGGTAGTAGGTGCCCCCACGCTCGAAGATCGTCGGGGCCTCGGTCGAGCGTAGATTCGTTCGGGTCCAGTCGCCGGTGCCTGTTGTGTATGTGTCGTCAAGGCGCTCGACGATGATGTCGCCGCCCCGGGTCCAGTCGGTGAATGAGAGGTAGGCGGTCCCGTCGTGGTCGACGAAGACGTGCTGATCGCCGTAGTTCACGCCGCCGGGCGCACCTTCGGGGGCCGCGAGGTCCGGCACGTCCATCTCCTTGAACCCGTGGGTCGGGTGGTCGGAGGTGAAAACGTGGTAGCCGACGCCGTTGTCGTAGGAATTGATCCAGAGCACGTACTTCCGGGTCTTCTTGTTGAACACGACGTGGGGGCGGTAGCAGCCGTAGGTGCCGCCGTCGCACTGCTTCTGCCAGGTCTTCGTGGAGGCGTCGAACAGCGGGCCGCGCGGAGTCCAGTGCACCAGGTCGGGCGAGCTGTAGGAGACGAAGCCGCAGAAAGGAGCCCCAGGGGTGTTCCACTCGTACCCGCAGCCGTAGCTGGTGCCGTAGAGGTAGTAGGTATCGCCGAAGCGCTGGATCTGGCCGTCGTGGGCGTCGATGGCGTTGCCGTTGACGTCGAATCGGATGGCGGGGTTCCCGTCGGCGTCCTGGTTCACCAAGGTGACTGTGCTTTCGCCGGGCCCCGCACTGGGCTTGCCCCAATCAACTGGAGCTGCATAGGTCGCCTGCGTCGCGGAGAGCGCCAGAATGAGGGGCAGCCCGAGCCCGGCCAGCCGCCTTCGAAATTGCGTGGTCTTCGTCATGTCATTCCTCCCGGAGGTCAGATCAGAAGCAGCAGAATTGCCGGACTCACTCGGAAGCGTCGGCGTCGTACCTGCTCGGCCGTCAGACGGTGACCCGGACGAACGGCAATCCGAGCAGATCGGCGACGGCCTGGAGATCCTTGGCGCGGTGTCCGACGCACAGGGCCCAGTGGTGGCCGATGCCCGACGCACTCCAGGCGTCGGTCCATTCGCCGGGATCGCAGCCGAAGTCCACGCGGGAGGTGGTGTTGCCAATCTCCAGCAGCGGGCCGGGAACGACCTCGCCCTCCGAGGCGATCACCATGTAGGTGCCGTCCGCGTCCTGTCCGAGTCCGAACGTGGTGACGGGGCCGTGTCGTACGTCGAACTCCACGCTCACGCCCCAGCCGCGCTTGCCGTGGTAGACGCCGAGGCCGCGCAGCAACGGGTCGGCGCTGCTGATGGCGAGGTGGGCGGGACCGTCGTGGCCCATCTCGACGACGCCGTCGTCGAAGTTCAGTGCCTGGAGTTCGGTGAACGAGCCGCCCGCACCGAGCCGGTCGGCCATGAGCATGGCCAGGCTGGTGCGCAGCTCGTACTCACCGGCCACGGGGATGCCGCGCGCGGTGAGCAGTGAGGCACCGAGGATCATCCCCGCCCCCAGGCGTTCGTGGAGTTCACCGTCGAGGCCGCGGTGGTAGTAGGCGAGGGAGTCAAGGGCGAAGTCGTCGACCAGGCGGTCCAAACCGACTGAGACCTTGGCGCCCCAGCGCAAGTCCTCCTCGTCGACGGATGTGTCGAGCGTGAACACGTCACGGGCCAGGGCGACGCGCTCGTCGACCTGCTGCTCGGTGATCTCGGCGACGCGGACCCGCAGGTCGTCGACTTCGAGGACCTCCACGTGCGAGCCGAATTGGGCCGAGACGAGGGTGAGGTCGGTGGAGACATCGAGCATGCCGGGGTAGAGGTGCCCCATCAGGCCGTGCCGTCCGTGCCGCATAGCGGCGCGCACACCGGCGGCGCGGATCCAGCGCTCGATGCGGATCCAGGCGTTTTCGTCCTGCAGATGGCCGGAGACCGACCGGAAGGGGATACGAGCCCGGCGGAAGACGTTGGCGATCTCAGGCAGCGGGCACTGGCCGCAGTAGGCGAGCCACTTGCCGGTGTCGAACGTGGCGTGGTCCATCGACGCGGTCGGCTGCAGATCGATGAGCAGCACTGGAGCCTGGCTGCGCTGGGCAACCGGCAGGACCATGGAAGCAGTCAGGTAGGTCGTGAGGAACGTGACGATCAGGTCGCAGTCGGCGGTGCGCAGCTTGTCGGCGGCGTGGGCAGCCTCCTGCGGGTCGGATACGAAGCCGACGTCGACGACCTCGCATCCCATGCCGGAGAACCGTTCGCTGACTTCGCGGGCCGAGTGCTGCAGTTGCTCCAGAAGGCCCGGGAACTGAGGCCAGTACGCGCCGAGTCCGCCGGCGACGAGGCCGATCCGGGTCTTGCGCGGGATCGTGCGGGGAAGCCCCGCTTCAGCCGGTGCGGGGGTCTCCGTGGTCACGGTTCGGCTCCTTCAGGACTTACTGCCAGGGGAATACGAAGTTGTAAAACGTTTCAATCGCGGGCTCAGAGGACCGTAAGGCGCACACGGTGAGGCGTCAAGGGTCGGTGCAGGATGCCTGGGCGCCCTGCCGTGCTGCGGGACTACAGTCCGGCCGTGGTCCCGGTGACGCCGGCCCTCACCGGCAGGCTCGAAGGGCGGATCACCAGCTCGGGCTTGAACACCGGCTCGGTCGGCGCCGCCCCGTCCGTGACCTCGCGCAGCAGGATTTCGGCAGCCTGCCTGCCGATCGCACGAGCGGGCCGGCGCACCGTGGTGAGGGCGACGCCTGCGGTCTCGTCGAAGTCGAAGTCGAAGTCGATGTCGTCATAGCCGACGATCGTCAGGTCGTCCGGAACGGCAACGCCCAGCCGCGTCGCCGCGTTCACCGCGCCGATCGCCAGCAGGTCATTGGCCCGGCCGACTTGGACGCACTGCTGGCCGCCGCCGGTGCGCTGCCCGCCGGCGGTCCCGTCGTCGACTGCGGCGACCCGCGGTTCCTGCCGCCGGGTGACATGCCCGCGCGTATCCGGGAGGTCTACCGGGAGCGCGGCACCGAACTGGCGTACGGGCAGGCGGCGCTGGTGCGTTGTGTCCTGGACAGCCTGGCGCTGGCCTACCGCGATACGCTCGACGAAGCCGAACGGCTCAGGAAACGGCAGGCGCCGGGCGTGCCCGCGGCGCGCGACCTGGTCAGGGAGCGGAGTCGCGGACGACGAGGGTGGGGGCGAACACCCGGGAGGCATGGGTATGTTCGCCCGGGGGCGCCTCCACCTCGTCGAGGAGCAGCTCGACGGCAGTGCGGCCCAGATCCTCGACGGACTGGCGGACGGTGGTGAGCGGCAACCCCGACAGCATGGCCACGTCCAGGTCGCCGAACCCGGCCACACGGATGTCCGCCGGCACCTGTACGCCGTACTCAAGTAGCCCGCGGACCAGCCCTGCCGCCAGGAAGTCGTTGGTGCAGAACACACCGACGGGCGGTTCGGGCGCCGTGGCGAGCGTGCGGGCCACGGCCGCTCCGGTGGCGAGCGTCATCTCCTGCACGGTGACCTCCACCAGCCGGACTCCCGGCCGGTCCCGGACCGCCTCCTCGGCGCCCCGGTAGCGGTCGGCACACTGCTGGATGTCCCGGCTGCCGTTGACCACCACGACCGTCGCACCGCCGGATTGCCCGCCACGGTGCGCGAGGAGTTGCTCGACGGCAGTGCGGCCCCCTCGTACGTCGTCCACGGCGACCGAGCAACCGTCCGCGGTGGAACCCGCGCGGTCGGTGGTGACCAGCGGAATGCCGCGCCGACGCAGCCGGGCAAGGCGGCCGGGGTCGGCGGCCACCGGGACGACGATCACGCCGGCGGACCGCTGGTTGGCGAGCATGTCGAAGTACGACTGCTCACGCTCGGGATCGTCGCCACTGTGGCACAAGGTCAGTGAGTAACCGCGCTCGTAGGCGGCGTCGGCTGCGCTGCCCGCGATCCGCGCGTAGAAGGAGTTGACGATGTCGGGCACCACCAGACCCAGCGCGCGTACCCGGCCGCTGCGCAGGCCGACCGCCCCCGGGTGGGCCACGTAGTCCAGCTCTCGTACGGCTCGCAACACGCGCTCCGACGTCTGGGCGGTGACACGTCCGGGACGATTGAGCACGTTCGACACCGTGGCCACCGACACTCCGGCCAGGGCGGCGACGTCCTGAATCCGGGCTGTCCGCCGCGCGGAGGTCGACCCGCCGGCTTTCTTCGTCATGCCGCCAACCCACCTTCTCCCAACCGTACAGCTGCACACCCTATTGGACCCGGACCAGCGCCCCCTCGGCCGGATCGGCTGCAGCGGGTGGACACCGCCGTACCCGTTGACGCTGATGATGCGCGGTCCTAGGGTTCAGGTCTTGTAAAACGTTTCAAGAGCCCGGGTCGTGCTGCCTCTCACTGCCCTGATGTGCCCTCGCCCCGCACCGGGCCCTACCGCTGCCGGACGTCTGCTACTGGAGCCCTCCGCATGCCGGCCACCCTCTTCTCCGAGGAGCGACATTGAACGACACTCCAGCCGTACGGATCGTGACCACGGCGGACGGCCCCCCACTTTCTCGCCGGTCGGTACTCGCGCTGGCAGGCGCAGCCGCACTGGCCGCGAGCATCCCTCTCACCGGCACCGCTTCGGCGGCCACCGCATCGGCGACGGCCGCCGGAGCGTTTCGGACGGACTGGTTCGCCGACCCGCGCCCCGACAGCAGACCCACCATCCTGTGGTACTGGAACGGCACCGTGACCACCGACCTCGTCCGCGCGCAGCTTGCCGACATGCGGGACAAGGGGATCCACGAAGTGCTCGTCTTCCCTTTCGAGACCGAGCAGTTGCGCCCGGTGTTCTTCAGCGAGGAGTGGTTCTCGATCATCGAGTTCACCCTCCGCGAGGCAGAGCGCCACCACATGCACCTGTGGCTGTTCAACGACGGCCACTTCCCGAGCGGCAGGGCGGGCGGACTGGTCGTCGGCGGCGGCCGAGTGGGGGGCCGTGAACTGCCGCCGCGACCGGAACATGGCCTGAAGGGCGTCGGGTTCACGCACCTGGACGTTGCTGGAGGTGCCAGCGTGCCCCTCGTCGCCCGCGGTCTGTCGGTCACCGACGGCCGGCTCCTGGTGGACGCCCAGGCGCGAGACGGCGTCACCCTGCTGCGCGACGGATCCGACTGGCGGGACTACGACGTGCACGCCACCGTTCGCATCGAGAAGGGCACCGCGGGGCTGATGGTGCGCAGCGCCGACGAAGCCAACGGCCTGCTGGTCGATCTGCGCGCGGACGGCGGTATCGATGTGTGGCGCCAGCGGGAAGGACGGTTCGAGAACGCCCGCGAAGGCTCACCCGTGAGTGGCTTCGACCCTTCCAAGGACCACAGCCTGGCGGTTGTGCTGCGCGGCGCCCGCGTGCAGATCTCCCTGGACGGGACCGACCTGCCCCACCTCGATGACGCCGTCTTCACCTCCGGCAAGGTCGGCGTCCGGGCCACCGCGGACCAGCGCTCCGCATGGAACGCCCTGTCGGTGCGCGACGCCGACGGCGCGGAGCTGTACCGCGAGGAGTTCGACGCCTCCGATGCCCTGGAGACCTTCGCTCTGCCCAAGCCCGCCCCACTGGTCGCGGCGACCGCCCGGCCCCAGGGTTCGACGTCGACGTCCCTGGACGACCTGGTGGACCTCACCGACGCCGCCCGCGCCGGGGACACGTGGAAGGCGCCGCCCGGCAAGTGGCGGGTCGAGCTGTTCCCGCTGCGGGACCTCGCCCAAGGTCCGGGAGTCGGCCACCACTACCTGGACCTGCTGGACGACAAGGCGGTCGACCTGTTCCTCGACACCGTCCCCGGCGAGTACGTCCGCCGGTTCCCGTGGGCGATCGGCGGGGTGCTGCGCGGCTTCGCCGACGACGAGCCCTTCCTCGCATCGGCAGACGCGCACCTGAACACGGTCCCCTGGTCACCGTCTCTGAACAAGGAACTTCACCGGCTCGGTGTGCGGCCGGGGCCCGCGCTGTCGGCGGTCCACACCGACCTCGGCGCTGAGGGCGAACAGCTGCGCGGGGCGTTCTGGCGTGCGGTGTCGAACCGGTTCTCCGCCGCGTACTACCGCCGCCAGGGCGAGTGGATGGACAAGCGGGACCTGCGCTTCATCTCCAACCCGCTGTGGGACGAGTACGGCCCGGCGGAGCAGGTGCGCAGCTCCGGCAACCTGAACACCAGCCACCAGTGGGCACAGGTTCCGGGCACGGACCTCATCTTCGACCACTATCAGCGCGGTTATCACCGCACCCTGCCGCGGTGGGCCGCCAGCGCCGCCCACCAACTGGGCAAGGAACGTGTCTACTTGGAGGCGATGGGAGGCACCGGCTGGCCGGTCACCCCGGCTCTGACCCGTGCGGTCGTCGGTGCGTTCGCGGTGCGCGGCGTCAACCACACGCTCCTGCACGCCAGTTTCAGCGACGAGAAGCAGATCGCCTACCCGCCGCCGTTCCAGCCGGTGAACCCCTGGTGGGACAAGTCGGCGCCACTGAACGAGTGGATCGGTCGGCTGATGGAAGCCTGTCGGGCCCCGGCGCGCCCGCGCACGGCGCTGGTGCAACCTCAGCGAGCCGCCGAGGGCTCGCAGGACACAGCCGCCGTCGAACAGCTCGACCGGGATTTCACCGCCGCTGTCCACGCGTTGGAGGACCGTCAAGTCGACTTCGACCTCCTCGACGAGGGCGCCCTCGACGACGACCCCGCGCTTCGGGCGACCGCGCGGCCCGAAGGGCCGCGACTGGTCGTCGGCCGACAGGAATACCGTGTGGTGGTGCTTCCTCCCACCCACACCCTGGCTCTGGGCACGGTCGAGACACTGCGGCGTTTCGCGCGGGGCGGAGGCACGGTGGTGGCCGTCGGGGCCCCACCCGAACGGGAGGCAGGCGGCGACCACACGGCCCTGCGCACAGCCCTGCGCCGCCTGTTCGCATATGAGCAGTCGGTCCACCGCGTATCCGACGCGACGGCGGCGGCCACCGCGGTGGTGTCCGCCGGCGCGGCCGCCGCGTCGCTTTCCCCGCACACAGCCGACGTACGGGTGATGCGGCTCCAGCACGGCCGGGACACCGCGTTCGTCGTGGCCAACGAAGCGGAGAAGACGGTGGAAACCACCCTCACGCTCCCGGCGTCCGGAGTGCCGGAGCTCTGGGACCCGGACACCGGAAGCACCGCACCGGCGGGCGTATGGCGCTCCGCTCCCTTCCCCGGCCAACGCGCCGCGGGAACAGCCGTGGAACTGCGCATCGAGTCGAAGGCCACCCTGCTCGTCGTCGTGCGGGCCGAATCCCGCGAACCCCTCCACGCGGAGTCGGCTTCCGCGCCCGTACAGCACATACGCAGAGCGGACCGAGGCAGCGCCTTGGCGACGGTCCGGGCGGAGCTGCCCGGTACGGTCACGGTGACCGCGACCGACGGCCACCGCCGCTTCAAGGGAAGCGCCGAGGTGACCGACACGCTCTCTCCGGTCGCCCTCGACGGGGACTGGACCATCCGCCTCGACCGGGACGGGGCCGAGAGCCTCACACGGCCGCTGGGCTCCTGGACCGAGCTCGACGCCCGGCACTCAGGGTCGGCCGACTACGAGAAGACCGTCGAAGTCGATGCGGCCACCCTGGCCGGCCGACGCTGGACGCTGGATTTGGGTACGGTCCGGGAGATGGCCCACATCGTCGTCAACGGCCAACCGCTGGGCTCGCGGCTGTGGCCCCCCTACCGCATCGACATCACCGAGGCGCTGCGCCCGGGACGCAATACCGTGCGTGTTCGGGTGACCAACACGGGCGCCAATACCCGCGGTGAGAAGGTCGTCTCAGGACTGATCGGCCCGGTGGAGATGCACCCCTGGCGCGAGGTGGAGGTGCCGCTGGCGCCGGTACGGTCCGTCGGCGGCAACGAGTAGGCCCACCGCGTGTTCCTGGGGAATCCTCGTGGGCGACCCCGCTCGCTCGTAGCGACCAGTTCCGAGGGGCCGGCATTCGGAGGCTCGCCGACGGTGAGAGTAGGACGCCCAGATGTTGCCGACGGGAGAAGGAAGGTGTGTTCGATGTCGAAGCGTCGCAGGAATGCCTGCCAGAGCAGGTCGACGGTGGTTTCGGTGGCGTCGGAGCCCGACCACCACAGCCATGCTCAGTCCCGGCTGCGTGACCTCTTTCCCTTCCCGACACACGGCACGTTGCACTTCCTGCGTGCTGCGCTGCGCCGCCCCCGTGGCCTGAGTCGGACAGGGACCGCCTGCCGTCGGGCCATGTGACGCGCCATCCGCTCCAGCCCAAGAATCATGCCCAGGCGCCGCACTGCAGGTCACAGGTCAGCAAGCGGGACACGTCCGGGACGCGTGCTGACCTGAAGGGGGCACATGATGCCCCTGACCCGGGCACTCCGTCGACTAGGCTCCCTGCCTGCGTTTTTGCAGGTCAAGGGCGGTGCGGCCAGAGTACTACGAGTCGCATGTCCGGGCAGGGTCAGCAGGTTTTTCAGGACTGATGCTGAACCCAATGCCGACTGTCCTGACGCACCGTCAGGGAGCATGGTGAGGCTTCCGCCGACCTCTGCACACACTTCGAGGGGGCCCGCGGTGCGGGCGCTCAGCCTCCCGGCCGAGCACGAGCTCCGGCACCACTGCAGCAACCCCCGATGCCGTCATACCGCCTGCGCCATCTGATACCTCGCCCGTCGGCGAAGGTCCAGGACAGCGCCACCACGTCTCGCTGCTGTAGGTCCGACGGGCTGCGAGCACCGGCATCAGGATGTCAGCGTGGCGGGAGTTTCTCAGAATCTGTGCTGACCACTTGCTGACTGGCGTCGCGCCCGGCCTTACGGACAGTGATCTCGCCGGGCGTCCTGGGCGCTGCCGGACGAAGAGGCGGGTGCCAGGGCCCGAAGGCCCTGGCACCCGCCTCTTGCGCCGGGGCGGTTCACGTCACCGGTGGCTGCCGGCGACTCACTTGGGGCCGCGCTGCAGGAACGCGCGGACCACGGTCTGCTGGATGCCGTTGCCTTCCCTGTCCGTCGCGGTCACCCGCAGTGTCACGTAAGCGTCGCCGTGTATGTACGACGGTCGCTGCAGGTCGGCGATGAACTGCCCGCGCTTGCCGCGTTGCGTCGCGTGCACCGTTGTCCAGTTCTTCCCGTCCTCGTAGGACGCCTCGACCTTCATCTTCACCCATCGCGGGGCGGGCATCCCGTCCTGCATGCGAACGTTGAAGCCGACCTTGTGGGTGCGTGCCCGGTCCACCGCGTTCTTGACGTCGACCGGTACGTCGTAGTCGAGCTGGAGCAGCGGCAGCATGGTCGGGCGTGCCACGGTGTCGGAGCGGAACGTCCACGACGTGCGCGTGTCGGTGGCGAATTGCCAGTCGTCCGATTCGCGTGTCGTCGTCAGATCCAGTTTGTATGTGGCCTTGCCCGGGGGGACCTCCAAATTGCCCCAGGCGCCCAGGTCGGACACCGCGATCTGCTTGCCATTGCGGTACAGCACCGCTTTGGCGGTGTCGGGCACCGTGTCGAGCCTGCTGTTGTCCGCCGTGGCCGTGCCTGCGCCGCCCTCGCCGCCGACGCCGTCGCCGATGCCGCCGCCGAAGGCCGGCAGCTCGGAGAACGACCAGTGTCCGGGGCCGGAGTCGGTGAACTCCGGCACGTACACCGACAGGGTGTCGCCGTTGCGTACCGACTTCGAGGAGAAGCCGCGGGGGATCGAGGGGCGGACCACAGCTCCGAACCATCGCTCCGTGGCGCGCTGGCCGGGCCGGTAGGTGTGCGGGGAGTCCTGCGACCCGGCGCCCAGGGCGAGGTCGGGATTCGGGACGACGTTGTGGTGCACCGTGTGGCTCCACAGCGTGTCCGCGTCACTGCTCACGTACTCGAGGCGTTCCTGACCCACCGGCACGTAGCGGCTGTACTGGTTCCACGCGGTGTCCTGGTACTTGCGCCATCCGAACCGTTGCTCGCTCGCCCACGTCGAGGCGCCGGTGCGCGTGTAGGTGGCACGGACCTGCGCGGTGTTGCGATCCGAGACGATGTAGACCATCCGCTGAGGGATGGAGCCCTTCGAGACCGGCATCACGTCGTACAGATACGGGCTGCGAACCGTGCCGGAGAACTCCAGCGTCGTGGTGCCCTTCTTGATGCGATCCAGCAGTGGGCCCCCGTTCTTCCAGTTGGTCCGCATCGACGGCAGCTCCAGGCGGTCACCGTCCGGTTGCCACCGGGTCCAGGCGGCACCTCCGACCGGCTCCCAGGCGAAGAGCACCGCCTTCGCCCCCGCCTCAGCGGCGAGCCGCGAGAACCCGGCGTAGTCGCCCTCGGGCCAGGTGTATCGGGCCACAGCCAGCTTGCCGCGTACATTGCGGAGATCTGGCACCGTCACAGACCCGGCGTCCACGGCGGTCAGCCGTGCACCCTTGTCCCCGAAGACCGGGGAGAACGGCTCGTAGTTCGGAGTGAACTTCTGCGAGCTGCCGGCGATCTTCGCCTGCAGTTGGGGGGCCACCATCTGCCAGCGCGAGGTGTACTCGAAGGCACCGTCGGTGACCGGAGCGGTGGGGCTGACGTAGAGATGATTGACGGTGTCGAAGTACAGGGCGCCCTGGAGCAGACCGTGACCGTCGATCTGGCGGTACAGCATGGTGCTGATGACGCCGTGCTGTTCGGCGGGGCGCGGCGTGCGGATCTTCACCTCCGTGACGTCGGCGGCGTCCAGCGTCACCGTCATGTCCTTGGTGACTTTGACCTCGGGGACGACGATGTCGCCCACCTGGTCACCGTCCGGCGTCTGGTCGTAGAAACCGGCGTTGAGGTAGTACGTCCCTTCCTCCACGACGGCGACCGCATTGTCCCTGTCGGCGTACGGCACCCAGCCGGCGGGGCTCCAGATGTTGGGCAGCACGCCCGGCGTGACCTTGCCGTTGCGGTCCCGCACGACCACGGTCAGCCGGTGCTGCGGGGCGTGCACCACGAGGGAGACCGTGGTGTGCGCGACCACGTCGCCGGCCGCGGACTTCGCGGTGACGTATCCGTAGAAGTTGCCGCGGACGGCGTTCGTCGCATCGACGCGCAGCGGCACGTCGGCGGTGGCGCCGGCGGCCAGTTGCACGGTGCTGGAGCCCAGGCTGACCACTCCGGGCGGGAGTGCTCTGCCGGTGTCGGTTGCCAGGCCGGCCTCGAGGGAGAGGGTGAGCGGCTGATCGCCTGTGTTGGTGTAGCGAACGGTGGCGGTCTGCTGCTGCCCTGCCGCGCCACCGATGTGCAGCGGGGTGAGGGTGACGGAGCCGGTGGCCCTGACCGAGCCCATGGCTGTGGCGAGATCGATGCGACCGCCACCCTGCTCGGTCACCTTGGTGCCGGCGACCATGTGGGCGGTGCTGGTCAGTGCGTCCTTGAGCTGCTGCGCCTGCCAGTCGGGGTGCTGCTGGGCCAGCAGGGCGGCGGCGCCGGCGACGTGCGGGGTGGCCATGGAGGTCCCGGACAGCGAGACGTAGTCGGCGTCGACCGGGTCGCCCAGGGTGGTGCCGGCCGCGCGGGCAGCGACGATGCCGACGCCGGGGGCCGTCACGTCGGGCTTGACCGCCCCGTCGCCGAAGCGCGGGCCACGGCTGGAGAAGGGGGCGAGGGAATCGTCACGGTCGACGGCCCCCACCGTAAGCGCGGAGTCAGCCGCGCCCGGCGTGCCGACGGTGGACGGTCCCGGGCCGTCGTTGCCGGCCGCGACGACGAAGAGCGTTCCGGTGGAGGCGGTCAGGGTGTTGACGGCCTCGCTCAGCGGGTCGGTGCCGTCGGTCTCGATGGGCGCACCGAGACTCATGTTGACGACCTTGGCGCGCTCGTCGGTCGCCCACTCCATGCCGGCGATGATGCCCGACTCGTCGCCGTAGCCGTTGTCGTCCAGCACCTTGCCGATCAGCAGGTCGGCCTTGGGGGCGACACCGCGGCGGGTCCCGCTGGACGCGCTACCGCTGCCGCCGACGATCGAGGCGACGTGCGTGCCGTGCCCGAAGTGGTCACCGGTGTTCCCACTGCCGGAGAAGTCCCTGGCCTGCGAGATGCGCCCGGCGAGGTCGGGGTGGCCGGCGTCAACGCCGGTGTCCAGCACGGCCACCTTGACGCCCTGGCCCTCGTAGCCCGCCTTCCACGCGGTGGGGGCGTTGATCTGCGCGGTGCTGCGGTCGAGCAGCGCCTTCACCTTGCCGTCCAGTGAGATCCGCGGGGTGACTGCCGAGCGGGTGGCGTCCGACGATCCGCCCCGGTTCAGGGTCTTCCAGAACGTGCCCAGGTCGTCGTCGGCGATCCGTAGCGATCGCGCGTGGATGCTCTCCAGGTCACGGAAGGGGGTCGCGGCAGCCTTGAGTGCCACGAGCCGGTCGGCCGTGGCCGTGGCGGCCTTCGACGCCTGCGCCGTGACTCTGGCCCCGGCGCGCGTCGGCACCGGCTGCGAGGAGACGATCAGTGGCAGCGCGGAGGTGTGGGCCTCGTCGTAGCCATCGGCGATCAGCGCCGTCACATCGAAGAGGCGTCGGTCCAGGGTTCCTGCGGACACCAGCCCTTGGGCGTCGAACGGCATCACGGTCAGCGCCTTGTCGTCCCCCTCCAGCGTCCGGAACGGGATGTGCTCGCGTCCGGGGCCGGGCTGCACCGACGCGGTGTGCCGGCCGTCGGGGAGCGTTGTCACGGTCACCCGGTCGCCGGTCACCAGACGTACGGTCGCGGAGTGGGCCGCGGGCGCGGCGGTGGGACGGGTGGCGGTCCCGGTGCGGTCCGGCTGCGCCGCCAACGCGGCCGGCACGACTCCGGCAACCAGTATCAATCCTGTCGACGTCGCCGCCATCAGGCGGATTCTAGACATCAGTAAGGCACCTCTCGTATGGCTGGGGCGATCGGCTGCGATCACCAGCGTTGTCCGGCTGGGGGGCGGGGCACCACTCAGAAGGTGAGCTTCCAGCTGTTGATGTGGCCGCTGTCATGGTGGTACGCGTCCTGGACCTTCAGCTTCCAAGTGCCGCTGGCGGTCTCGCTGGAGGCGTTGACGGTGTAGGTGGCGACGACATTGGCCGCAGAGTCGAAGCCGTTGGACTTCTTCAGGTGGTAGAGGCTGCCGTCGGGGGCGACCAGGTCGACGACCAGGTCACCGCGGTAGGGGTGCACGATGTTGACGCCGACCGCCAGGCTGCTCGGCGCGTTACCGGCCCGACCGGAGACCTTGACGGTGGAGTACACGGCCGCACCGGCGTCCGGCACCTGCACGTCGGTGGTGTTGGTGAAGACATTGCCGCCGGCCGTGGAGACCCCCCAGCCGAAGGTCGCCGAACCGGCGACCTTGGAGGAGTCCTTGACCTTGACCGTCACGGTGCTGAGGCCGGTGGCGGTCGGCGTCCCGGAGATCAGACCCGTGGTCGCGTTGATCGACAGACCCGCCGGCAAACCGGTGGCGGAGTACGACAGCGCTCCTGGGTTGTTGCTGCCGGCCTCGACCTGCAGGCTCGCGGGGGTCTTGACAACCGTGTTCTGGTCCGCGGGCTTGCTGACCGTGACGCGGGCGACGACGCCGATGGCAGCCCAGGTGTTGGCGACCGTGTTGTAGGTGGCGCTGCCTGCCCCCCAGAGGTCGGCAGCGGCCTGCAGGGTCTGGGAGCGGGCGCCTGAGTAGTCGGTGGTGGAGGTGAAGCGCTCGGTCAGGGCCTTGAACCAGAGCTTGGCGGCGTTCTCCCTGCCGATGCCGGGCACCGCCACACCGTCGGCGGTGGGGCTGTTGTAGCTGACGCCGTTGATCACCTTCGCCCCGCTTCCCTCGGACAGCAGGTAGAAGAAGTGGTTCGCAGGGCCGGACGAGTAGTGCACGTCCAGATTGCCGAGACCGGCGGACCAGTTGTCCGGCGAAAGGCCGTCGCGCGAGGGCTTGTCCAGGTAGCGCAGCGGGGTGCCGTCACCGTAGAGGTCGATCTTCTCGCCGATGAGATAGTCGCCGACGTCGTTCGCGTTACTGGCGTAGAACTCGGCCGACGTGCCGAAGATGTCCGAGGTCGCCTCGTTCAGGCCGCCGGACTCACCCCCGTACGCCAGATTCGCGGTGGCGCTGGTGACGCCGTGACTCATCTCGTGGGCGGCTACGTCGAGCGAGGTCAGCGGGTGCTTGTCGCCGTCACCGTCGCCGTACGTCATGCAGAAGCATCCGTCGTCCCAGAAGGCGTTGTTGTAGGCGACGCCGTAGTGGGCGCGGGAGTAGGCAGCGACTCCGTCGTTGCGTATTCCGTTGCGGCCCAGCACGTCCTTGTAGAAGTCCCAGGTGACCTGGGCACCGTAGGCGGCATCCACGCCGGCGGTCTCGGCGTTGGACGCCGTGCCGTCGCCCCAGATGTCGGTGGAGTTGGTGAACAGCGTTCCGGTGCCCGAGGTGCGGTGGCTCAGGTCATACGTCTTGTGACCGCCACGGGTGTTGTCGGTCATGCTGTACGTCGAGCCCGACAGCGTGGTCCCCAAGTCGACCTTGCCACTGTGCTCACTGTTGCCGACGCCGGTCTTGATCTCCTGGTACTCGAACAGCTTGGTGCCGGTCTCGCCGTTCGAGATGACGTGCAGCCGGCTCGGGGTGCCGTCTTCCTGCAGGCCACCGACCACGGACTCCCAGGCCAGGACCGGGGCTCCGGAGGCCGCCCAGACCACCTTGCGGGAGCTGGTCACCGTCGGGCTGGTGGCCCCTTTCGCCTTGGCGCGGCCGAGCGCGAGGGTCTTCGCCGATGCGGCGGAACGGGTCGCGGTGGTGCTCGGCACGCTGATGCGCGCCTCGGTGGCCTTGTCGGCCCCCTTCGAAGCCCCGTCGGCAGCCGTGTGCACGACCAGGTCGCCGCCGAGGACCGGGAGTCCCGCGAAGGTGCGCTCGTAGCGGGTGTGCACGGAGCCGTCGGCGTCCTTGAGGACCGACTTGGGGACCAACTGTTCCTGTGCTCCCAAGTGCAGCGACCGGGCGGTTGCCGCCCGGCCCGTCAGAGCCGCTCCGAGGAGCCTCGCCTGCTCCGCGGCTGAGAGCTGGACGGGCAGTGCGCCCGCCCGGGGCTGGACCCGGACCGCACCGGCGTGCGCCTGGGCCGTACCGGCCATCGCGGTGCCGGACGACGCGGTGACAGCGAGCACCGTTGCGCCGGCTATCAGCGCGCCTGCGACCGACTTGCGAGGGGATGGTCTCACTCGGACTCCTTCTGCGGCAGCCATGGGGTGGCGGCCGACGAACAGCTTGCGTAGGGGGCATTCGGTGCTGCCCGGTTGGACCTGACGGCGCAGACAGGCCGGACGTGGCCGTTGTGGTGGCGACTACTGCGCTGAAAAGAAACGATGCGTACGGCTAAACATGAAACCCTCCGCAAGGATTGGCTAACAGCGCCCGAATCGTCACTAGTGCCGGGTGTCGACCCTGCGACATGTCTCATCAGCGACACGCGTCGCCCCGCCCGCCGCCGCGACATTGCCAGCGGGACGGGGACCGTCAGGTATTACGTGTGTCTCGTCCCGATAAAGCCGCCTGCCGGGCCGGCCGCGATCCGCTCTCCGAGGCGATCCGCACCATCGCCTCTCCTGGCCGTTGCCCTCATCCGGCCTGGTCTGATGCCACGTGCGTGCTCTCCGCAATGCCGGATGCCCTGCTGAGCAATGCTCCGGCCGGACAGAAATCACATACCGGCCACTGACGTGGCGCGCGGCGCCGTCCCCCGCGGGGTTACCCGATCCCGTAATACAGCCAGATCCTGGCGACGTCGGCCGGGACGAATGCCGTCACCGAATGTTATGGCCCCACAACTAGCTAACGTCGAAGCATAGTTGGGGCCGGAATTGTGCAGCGCTTCGCCGGCCCTTTCCCGGGTCGGGCTCGTCGGCGACAGTCTCAGCAGAGTGGTGCGACGGCCAGCCCGAGCAGCGTGCCCTCGGAAGGGTGTTCAACGAGGTGCCGGAGTTCTGCTCCCGGGTTCTGAGCCGGGAAGGGTGTCATGGGGGTGTGCGATAGGTTGCCCGCCATGACTGCACTTGGGCCCGCCGCCTGGCCGCCCGCCCCGATAAGGGCGGAGCGGCTCGTACTCCGCGCGTCGGAGGCCCGGGACCGTGCGGCCTTCATCGAGCTGTTCGCCTCGCCTGAGGTGGGCACGCACATCGGTGGCCCGCGGCGTCGTGATGAGCTCGAGCGCGCGGTGCCCGCGGTGCCCGGCCGGCGCCCCGGTCTCTTCGTGGCAGACCTCGACGGAGTGATGATCGGCATGATCACGTTCGATCGCCGCGACGCACAACGTCCGGGCCACGTCCGTCCGGAGGCCGGGGAGGCCGAGCTCGGCTACATGTTCCTCCCGGAGGCGTGGGGACGCGGCTACGCCTCCGAGGCCTGCGCAGCCGCACTCGCCTGGTTCGCCGCCGCCCTTCCCGGCGAGCCGTTGGTGCTGTCCACGCAAGCAGCCAACGACCGCGCGCTGCGCCTCGCGGCGAGACTGGGGTTCACCGAGGTGGAGCGGTTCGAGGAGTACGGCGCCGAGCAGTGGTTCGGTGTGTGGTCCCGGGAGCCCCTAGCGGGCTGAGGCGGGCCGCAGCAACACCGGACGCAGCCTGCTGTACCCACGCACCGACACGGGGCGGAGTCCCCTGAGCGCGTACGCCGTCATGCCGGCGAGTTCACCTGCGAAGGCCGTGTCCACCAGGACTGTGCCGGGGCGGGCCACCGCGGTGAGGCGGGCCGCGATGTTCACCGCCGCTCCGTACACGTCGCCGTAGCGGCCGAGGACGGCACCGTGCGCCAGTCCGGTCCGCATCTGCGGCAGGCCGTGCTGGGCTGCGGCGCGCGCGGTGAGTTCCAGGGCGATGTCGGCGGCCGCGGAAGCGGATTCGCAGACGAAGAGCACCTCGTCGCCGATGGTCTTCACCACACGGCCGTGCCCTTCGGCGACGACGTCGCCCGTGAGGCTCTCGAAGCGGTCGAGCACCCCGGCCAGTGCCCTGCTGTCCAGTCCCCGGGTCATGCGCGTGTAACCGACCATGTCGGTGAAGCCCACCGCCCGGTCGCGGACGTCGGCGTCCTCGTGGGACGGCGCCGGCCGGGCTTCCCCCTGGTCTCCCGGTCCGGGAACCCGGTGTCCGGCCGGCGTGTCCTCCGCCGCGGCGAGCACCTGCCCGGCATACGCCGCGAGGTGCCGGCGCCACACATGCCGTTGCAGTAGTTCCAGCTCCGGGAGCAGTTGCCCCGCGCGTTCCAGCCACGCGCTTTCGTCGGCGGGGTCACCGGCGTCACGGTTCACCCAGGACCGGAGGGCGAAGACCTGCCATTCGGCGAGCCGGGACAGGTGGTGTCCCAGGGCGCGCGCCATCATCGTCTCGCTTTCCTCGGTGATGAGTCCGGCCTCGATGAGCCGCTCCCCCGCCCGCAGGGCGTCGACGTCGGCGTCGGTGAACACCTTCGCGTCGTCGTCGGCCACGGGGAAGCCGAGCGCACGCCAGATCTGCACGGTGCGTCCGGGCCCTACACCGGACCGCTCGACGATGTCCCGCCTCGTCCAGACGCGGCCACCGCCGAGCAGGACCTTCTCGACGGTCAGGTGCGGTTCGCCGGGGACGGACGAGGCGGGTATGTCCTCCGGCGCACTCATGTGGTGTGCACGATCAGCACGTCGAGGCCCGCTTTCCTGGCGATGTCGGCGGGCACCGAGCCGAGGATGCGCCCCGCGAGCGAGCGCAGTCCGCGGTTGCCGACGACCAGGAGATCGGCCGAGGTCTCCCGGGCGACCCGCACGAGGGCGGCAACCGGTTCGTCCTGCACCGCGACCGACCGCACCGTCACCACACCCTGGCCGCGAGCCCGGTCCCTGGCGATACGCAGGGTGTCCTCGGCGGGTGCCGAGCCCACCACCTGGTACGCCTCGGAGCCCAGCTGGTCCTGCGCCACGGCCAGTTCGGGCCCGCGCATGGGCATGTACGCGCAGGTGATGACGAGTTCGGCCTCGCACACGGCGGCGAGTCGGGCCGCGCCCTCGACCGCCGCGAACGACGACTCCGATCCGTCCGTGCCGACCATGACAGTCCGATAGGCCACCGCGACAACCCCCTTACCAGAAAGTAAACTTACTTCGGAGTAAGGTAGAGCGAGGCCGTCCCGCGGGCAAGAGGGCAGGATCCGCGGCGAGCACTGAGGACACCACCGGCACCGGCGACGGCGCCGCGCCGTCACCCACGGGACGGGAGCGGCGCCGACCGGCCACACATCGGGCGGCGTCGTGCGCGACGGCCGTGGTGTCAGATCGAGCCCACCACCTTGCGCGGGGTGATGCGGACGACGACCCGCTCGGCGTCCTCGTGCGAGGCCGGGTTGAAGTCGGCGTAGGCCTTGCCTGTGTACTTCCGCGAGAGCACGTCGATCAGCTCCTGCCCGCCCTCGGTGGTCAGCACGGCCGAGCCCCGCACCTCGGCGTAGGTGTAGGGCGCGTTCGGCGGGTTGATCATCACGCTGACCCGGGGGTCGGCGCGCAGGTTCTTCTCCTTCCGGCGGCCGACCGTCGTGGACACCAGAAGGTCGTCCCCGTCCCGGCCGAGCCAGGTGACGGACAGCTGGGGGCTGCCGTCCGGCTGGATCGTGGCCAGGGTGGCGAAGACCGGGGTGTCGTCGATGAGCTTCTTGAGGTCGTCCGAGAGTCCGGTGGACACGGGGCGGTTTTCCTTCCCTAGGCTGACTGCTGCTGTCCCCTTACCGACTGCCCGTCCGAGGGGATCAGCAACGGACAGCCTGCAAAGTCGCGGCTTCCCTCGGCAAATCTCCGCCCACGCCGTCACGGGGCCGGACCACGGGCCCGAAGCGCCTCGACACCTGGACGGGGGCGGTCCCCCGCGCCCTCGGCGCCGGAACATGGCCGCCGGCCTTCACCCGTCCGGCCGCATCCGGACGGCCCGGGCGCTCCGCCGTCGCCTGCCCGGTGGCGCGTTGGTTCACCGCGCGCTGCCGCTGAGTCCGGCCGGGCTCCCCATCGGGTCGAGGGGTGCATGACCGGACGGTCACGGACCCCTCGACGCCTACGGCCCGGAGGCCCGGGCCGTCAGGCCTTCACGTAGGCCGCGAGGTGCTCGCCGGTCAGGGTGTAACCGTCGGCGACCAGGTCGGCAGGGGTGCCCTCGAAGACGATCCGCCCACCGTCGTGTCCGGCGCCGGGACCGAGGTCGATGATCCAGTCGGCGTGGGCCATCACCGCTTGGTGGTGCTCGACCACGACGACCGACTTCCCCGAGTCGACGAGCCGGTCGAGGAGGCCGAGCAACTGCTCGACATCGGCGAGGTGAAGGCCGGTGGTCGGCTCGTCAAGGACGTACACGCCGCCCTTGTCGCCCATGTGCGTCGCCAGCTTGAGCCGCTGGCGCTCGCCGCCGGACAGCGTGGTGAGCGGCTGGCCGAGGCGGAGGTACCCCAGTCCGACGTCCGCGAGCCTGCCGAGGATGCGGTGCGCGGCCGGCGTGTGGGCGTCCCCCGCGCCGAAGAAGTCGGCGGCCTCGGTGACCGACATCGCGAGCACCTCGCTGATGTCGCGTCCGCCGAGGTGGTAGTCGAGCACCGACGCCTGGAACCGCTTGCCCTCGCACTCCTCGCAGACGGTGGCCACGCCGGCCATCATCGCGAGGTCGGTGTAGGTGACGCCGGCCCCGTTGCACGTGGGACAGGCACCCTCCGAGTTGGCGCTGAACAGTGCCGGCTTGACGCCGTTGACCTTGGCGAACGCCTTGCGGATCGGGTCGAGGAGTCCGGTGTACGTCGCCGGGTTGCTCCGTCTCGATCCCTTGATCGGACTCTGGTCGACGGACACGACATCCTCGCCGGCCGGGATCGACCCGTGCACGAGGGAGCTCTTGCCGGAGCCGGCCACACCCGTGACGACGACGAGCACCCCCAGGGGGATGTCGACGTCGATGTCCTGGAGGTTGTGCGCTGTCGCGCCGCGGATCTCCAGCGTGCCGGTGGGCTTGCGCACCGTCTCCTTGAGGACGGACCGGTCGTCGAAGTGACGGCCGGTGACGGTGTCTCCGGCGCGCAACTCCTCGACGGAGCCCTCGAAACAGATGGTGCCGCCCTCCGACCCGGCGCCGGGACCGAGGTCGACGACGTGATCGGCGATCGCGATCGTCTCCGGCTTGTGCTCCACGACCAGGACCGTGTTGCCCTTGTCCCTCAGCCGCAGGAGCAGGTTGTTCATCCGCTGGATGTCGTGGGGGTGCAGTCCGATGGTGGGTTCGTCGAAGACGTAGGTGACGTCGGTGAGCGAGGACCCGAGGTGGCGGATCATCTTGACGCGCTGCGCCTCACCGCCCGACAGTGTGCCTGCCGGCCGGTCGAGCGTGAGGTAGCCGAGCCCGATCTCCACGAAGGAGTCGAGGCTCCGGCCGAGCGCGGTGAGCAGCGGAGCGACCGACGGGTCGTCCAGGCCGCGGACCCACTCCGCGAGGTCGCTGATCTGCATCGCGCACGCGTCGGCGATGCTGATCCGCCCGATCTTCGACGACCGGGCTCCCTCGCTGAGCCGTGTCCCGTCGCACTCCGGGCAGGTGGTGAAGGTGACCGCCCTCTCCACGAACGCCCGGATGTGCGGCTGCATCGCTTCCTTGTCCTTGGACAGGAACGACTTCTGGATCTTGGGGATGAGACCTTCGTAGGTGAGGTTGACGCCTTCGACCTTCACCTTGACCGGCTCGTGGTGAAGGAAGTCGTGCATCTCCTTCTTCGTGAACCTGCGGATCGGCTTGTCCGGGTCGAGGAGGCCGGACTCGGCGTAGACCCGGACGGTCCAGAAGCTGTCCGACTTCCAGCCGGGGATGGTGAAAGCACCGTCGGAGAGCGATTTCGAGTCGTCGTAGAGCTGGCTCAGGTCGATGTCGGAGACCGTGCCCCTGCCTTCGCAGCGCGGGCACATGCCGCCGGTGCGGTTGAAGGTCGCCTTCACTGCCTTCTTCGCCCCGCGTTCGACGGTGATCGCACCGCTCGCCCGGACCGACGGGACATTGAAGGCGTAGGCGCTGGGCGGTCCGATGTGCGGCTTGCCGAGACGGCTGAAGAGGATGCGGAGCATCGCGTTGGCGTCCGTCGCGGTGCCGACCGTGGAGCGGGGGTCGGCGCCCATCCGCTGCTGGTCGACGGTGATCGCGGTCGTCAGCCCGTCCAGCACATCGGCCTCGGGACGTCCCAGTGTCGGCATGAAACCCTGCACGAAGGCGCTGTAGGTCTCGTTGATCAGCCGCTGCGACTCGGCGGCGATGGTGCCGAACACCAGGGAGCTCTTGCCCGATCCGGAAACTCCGGTGAACACCGTCAGCCGCCGTTTCGGAATGTCGACGCTGACGTCCTGGAGGTTGTTCACCCGCGCGCCGTGCACACGGATCAGATCGTGGCTGTCGGCGGCGTCCAGCTCGGGCGTAGGCGTGCCCGTCCTCGTGGCCATGCTCTTCCTGTCTCCATCCGTCACGCGGGGCCGCGGCAGCGGTCTCCGCAGATACAGCCCCGTGCCCGGTGCGGGACCCGCACCGGGCACGGCTCGTCCGATTCCGTGCGTCCCTTTCCCAGGACGCCCGGGGGTGTGCACGGGGGCGCCGCCCGGGCGTTCAGGCCCGGAAGCGTAGCGCCCGCCCCCCTGCGGGGCGAGGAATCACCGCTCGCGGGGCTGGTTGAAGCGCAGCATGTTGCCCGCGGGGTCGCGGAACGCACAGTCGCGGACGCCGTAGGGCTGGTCGATCGGTTCCTGCAGCACGTCGGCGCCGGCGGCGCGGATCCGCTCGAAGGTGGCGTCGACGTCGTCGGTGCTGAAGATGACACCGCGCAGCAGGCCCTTGGCCAGGAGTTCCGCCATGACCTCCTTGTCGGCGGCCGACGCGTTGGGGTCCGCGAGCGGCGGCTCGAGGACGATCTCGACGCCCGGCTGCGTCGGCGGCCCGACGGTCACCCAGCGCATTCCCTCGAACCCGACGTCGTTGCGCACCTCCAGGCCGAGAACGTCCCGGTAGAAAGCGAGTGCCTTGTCGTGGTCGTCGACGGCGATGAAACACTGCGAGAGCTTGATGTCCATGCACGTCACGCTACGGGCGGGGTTCGGGTTTTGCTTCTCCATTCCTGACCGGTCGCGTGCGGATCTTGGCGACGCAAGCCGGGATGGCGGCGCCGTCGACGTGGTCGCGGGCCCGGTAGGCGCTGGGGCTCTCGCCGACGAGCTCGGTGAACCGGGAGCTGAACGATCCCAGCGATGTACATCCGACCGCGAAGCAGACGTCCGTCACCGACAGGTCACCCCGCCGGAGCAGTGCCTTGGCCCGCTCGATCCTGCGCGTCATCAGGTAGCTGTACGGCGTCTCCCCGTAAGCAGCCCGGAAGCTGCGGGAGAAGTGACCGGGCGACATCAGGGCCGTGCGCGCGAGGGCGGGCACGTCCAGCGGGCCCGCGTAGTCACGGTCCATCCGGTCACGGGCCCGACGGAGCCGGACGAGGTCCTCCAGGTTCACACGCCCAGCATCCCACAGGGCCTGAGGGCTGTGGCCGCCATCCCACAGGGCCTGAGGGCTGTGGCCGCGAAACTCAGTCGCCCCCCGTATCGGCCCGCCGAGGGCGCCGAGGAAGGGACGTACTCGACGCGAACCCCACCGACATGCATTTCCGGCCACAGCACTCCACCTTGCGGCCAATATTCGACGGCGAATTCGGCTTCAGGTGTTCCGGACCACCGGCTCTTCATTCCGTTTGCGCCATGTCGCGCCCACTGCCCCCTACGTGCCACCGAACCGATGTGCGAATATCACGCATTCCGCACACACCTCCGGATTCAGTGACCACGCACATCGCCGCCGGTCTCAGGCGTCGTCGCGGACCGAGGGCGCGGCCGGTGGTACTTGCGCAGGCCATCGGCACCCCGGCGCACGTGCCAACTCGTTCGCGCGTCGACTTCCGGACTCTTCACAAAGGGTTAACTCCATAAGCGCTTCCGCCTGTTAGCGTCACGAAGTAGGCATGGAAGGTGCGGAGCGAGGGAGGAGGAGAAAAGTGCGGGCAGCGGCAGTCCGGTTCGTACTCGCGCTCCTTATGAGCCTCCTCCTCGCGCCGCAACTCCCGCTCGCCGGTACATCCGGCCCCCATAGCCACGCCTCCGCTCAGGGAATTGACGCGGACCGGATCCCGGAAACGGCTCCCGAGAAGCCGAACCGGGAATACGGCACGTGCGGCGCGCCCGATCGCCGGGGCGAGCCGAACGGCCTCCTGCGCCACCGGGACCGCCATCGGTCCACCACCGCATCCGCCGTCGACACACCGGCGCGGTCCGCCGTCGCGGATGACACCGCCGGCCTGCTCGCTCCCGCCGCCGTCGCGGCGATGGGCAACGCGCAGCACACCTCCAGATCCTCGACCGCGCACTCCTCGCACGTACTCCAAGTGTTCCGCTGCTGAGCTGACCCGAGGCGCTCGAAGACCCGCTCCTGCCGGCGTCCCCTGTGACACGTCGGCGCGGAGCCGTGTCTTGCGGCCCTCCCGAGCCCCAGTTCGTACGTACACCGACGTGCCGTCCTTCGGCGCGCCAGGAGGAACCACTGGTATGCAACATCTCGTCGATCCCTCAACCTCAGAGGTCCCACGCTTCAGCGACACCGCTGCCTGGGCGCGCCCGCCCGGCGACGTCCGCCCGGCGCCCCGCCCCACGGGGTGAGCGCCGCCATGGACCGTGAAACGAAGTTTCCCTATCTGCGGCAGGACTTCGCCGCGTCCGTCGTCGTCTTCCTCGTCGCGCTGCCCCTGTGCGTGGGCGTGGCCGTGGCGTCCGGGGTTCCCGCTGAGCTGGGGCTGATCACCGGCATCGTGGGCGGGCTCGTCACGGGCGTCATGCGTGGCAGCAGTCTGCAGGTCTCGGGGCCTGCCGCCGGCCTGACCGTGCTCGTCTTCGAGGCGGTGCAGTCCTTCGGGCCGGCCGCACTCGGTGTCATCGTGCTGGCGACGGGGCTGCTGCAACTCGCCATGGGTGCGATGCGGCTCGGCCGCTGGTTCCGGGCCATCTCCGTCTCCGTCGTGGAGGGCATGCTGGCGGGCATCGGCCTCGTCCTCATCGCAGGCCAGCTCTACGCCGCCGCCGGCGTCGTGGCCCCGCGCACCGGAACCGGCAAGATCACCGGGCTTCCCGGCATGGTCGCGGAGGCGGCGTCCAGCACAGCCGCACTCACGTCCTTGGCGATGGGTGCCGGGACCATCGTCCTGGTGGCGGCGTGGAACAGGACGCCGAAGCGAGTACGCGCCGTTCCGGGCGCACTCGCCGCGGTCGCCCTGGCCACGGTGCTCACGCTGGTGTTCGGTCTGCCCGTCGCCACCGTGCGGGTCCAGGGCGTGCTCGACGCCGTCCAACTCCCCGCTTTCGACGAGCTCGGCGGGGCGGCGATGTTCGGGCTCCTGGGAACCATCGCCGCGTTCACACTGATCGCCTCGGCCGAGAGCCTGTTCAGCGCGGCCGCGGTGGACCGGCTGCACGACGGACCCCGCACCCGGTACGACAAGGAACTGATGGCCCAGGGTGCCGGAAACACGGTGTGCGGGCTGCTGGGCGCACTCCCGATGACCGCCGTGATCGTCCGTAGTTCGGCCAACGTGCGGGCAGGTGCGCGGACCAAGGCCTCACGCGTGCTGCACGGTGTCTGGCTGCTCCTTTTCGCAGCCCTGCTTCCCTCCGCGCTGGAGCTCATCCCCCTTCCGGCGCTGGCCGGCATCCTCATCCACGCCGGATGGAAGCTGATCCCGCTGCGCGCGATCGTGACGCTGTGGCGCGAGCACCGGGGCGAGGCGCTGATCCTCGTCGTCACCGCCGTGGCGATCGTTGCGGTCAACATGTTCGAGGGGGTTCTGACCGGACTGGCACTATCGGTCGCCAAGGCCGCCTGGGACGCCTCGCACATCAAGCTGGAGGTCGTCGACCGCAGCGACGGCTGCATTCGGGCACGGCTGTCCGGCAACGCCACCTTCCTGCGCCTGCCGAAGATACTCGACAGCCTGGAGGCCCTCCCCGACGACCGGCCCATCTCACTTGACCTGTCCGGCCTGAGTCACCTGGACCATGCCTGCCGCACGGCCCTGGAGAACTGGGCGGAACGGCACAGTGCGTCCGGGACCGAGCCGGTGCGACTGACCCGGACCGATGCGGTGACGACAGCCCCCTGACCCGGACCGATGCGATGACGGCAGCCCCTGAGCCGGCGGGCAGGGTGACGGCTGCACCAGCAGTGTGCGGGCAGACGAACGGCCCGCCGGGAGGCCCTGAAGGGAGCCCGGCGGGCTGTCGGTCCGCGATCAGCCGTTGGGCAGGATCACCGCGCGGCCGTTGATCTTGCCCGCGTGCAGCCGCTCGTAGGCGAGCGGGGCCTCGTCGATGGAGTACGTCTCGACGTGCACCTCGACGGAGCCGGCGTGGGCGAGCTCGATGACCTCGGCGAGTTCCCTGCGCGACCCCCAGTACGGCGCGCTGACCGACGTGGCGAAGGGCAGGACTCCGAATCCGACGGGCAGCAGCCCGCCACCGATCCCGACGATGGTCACGTCGCTGTCGATGGAGGCGACCGCGCCCGCCGTCTTCACCGTCGGCTCGGCGCCGACGAAGTCGAGGACCACCTCCGCACCGATGCTGCCCGTGAGCTCGCGGACCGCGGCGGCGGCGTTCTCGTCGGAGAGCACGGTCTCGTGGGCGCCGACGGCGCGCGCGAGTGCGAGCTTCTCCTCGGTGACGTCGAGGGCGATGACCCGTACCGCCGTCATGACCCGCAGCAGCTGGATGGCGACGTGGCCGAGGCCGCCGGTGCCGATGACCACCGCTGTGGCACCCGGACACAGTTTCGGCAGCGAGCGCTTGATGGCGTGGTAAGGCGTGAGTCCCGCGTCGGTCAGGGAGACCGTCCTGACCGGGTCGAGGCCGCCGATCGGCACCAGATGACGGACGTCATCGACGATCATGTATTCGGCCATGGCACCCGGACTGCCCAGCCCGGGTGGGTGAATGCCGAGGTCCGCGGCCCGCAGGCAGTAGTTCTCCCGGCCCTCCGCACAGTTCACGCAGGTGCCACAGCCCCAGGGGCCGTAGACGGCGACGGCGTCGCCGACCGACACACCGACGGCACCCTCACCGAGCGCGGTGACCGTGCCGACCCCTTCATGACCGAGCGTGAGCGGAAGGTCGTAGGGGAACCCCTCGGCGGGCCAGCTCATCACGGCGATGTCGGAGTGACAGACACCCGCCGCGCTGACCTTGAGCAGGATCTGTCCCGGGCCCGCTACGGGTTCCGGTATGTCGACGACCTCGGGGGCTGCGCCGACGGTGCGGTACTGGACGGCCTTCATGACTCTCCTTCGTTCTCCGTGCTTCCTTTGTGACCCCCGTGACGGCGGCGTGCCACTCGGGGCTCAGGAGGCGGAGTAGCCGCCGTCGACGAGGTGGTAACTGCCGTGGATGAAGGACGCCCGGTCGGAGAGCAGGAACGCGGCGAGCTCGGCGACCTCCTCCGAGGTTCCGAGGCGGCCCGCGGGGTGCAGGGATATCAGGTGCTCGCGGGCCGGACCGTCGGTGTCACGCAACAGGGGGGTGTCGATGAAGCCGGGCCCCACCGCGTTGATGCGGATGTTGTGGGCCGCGTATTCGAGTGCGGCGGTCTTCGTGAGACCGACGACACCGTGCTTGGCGGCGACGTATGCCGGGGAGTTCGCGAAGCCGTTGGTGCCGAGGATCGAGGACATGTTGACGACGGCGCCGCCTCCGGCGGCCAGGATGGCGGGGATCTCGTAGCGCATCGAGTAGAAGACGCCGCTGAGGTTGGTGGCGACGACCCTGTTCCAGTCCTCGATGCCGTACGCGCCGGTGGGCTGGGCGGGACCGCCGACGCCCGCGTTGTTCACGGCGAGGTGCAGGGCTCCGAAGGTGTCGACGGTGAACTGCACGCCGGCCTCGACGGAGGCGGGGTCGGTGACGTCGAGGACGACGGCGGCCGCACGGGCGCCCGCGGCCACCAGACCATCGGCCGCCTTGCGGGCGCTCACCTCGTTGTGATCGGCGACGACGACGGTCGCGCCGCTCGCGGCGAGCCGACGGGAGAGGGCCAGGCCGATACCGGAGGCGCCGCCGGTGACGAGGGCGATTCTGCCGTCGAACTCCGCCTGCTGAGCGGTGGGAAGGTTGGTGGTCATCAGGTAGTTCCTTGCTCGGTGCTGTGCGGCGCGGACCCGGCCTGCGCGGATTCCCGCAGGTTCACGGAGAGAGCGTCGAAGGCTTGTACGACGCATTCGGGAAGAGCGGCGGGAGCTTCTTGGTCAATGCTCTCGGTCGTCCTCCGCCGGGGCCTCCCCCGCCGGAGGGAGACGCGTCCCACTCGCTGGGGAGGTACGGCGCGCACGCCACTGTCACGGTTGGCTCATGAGCAACGACGAACGCAACCGCACGGACCTGCTGAGCCCCGCACCTCACTTGCGCAGCGCCCCGGTCATGTTCCGCCGCGTCGCGGAAGGGCCTGTGCTCCGCGGAGTACGGTCAGGTCGCGGCTCCCCCGCGCCGGAGCCTCTGCCGGGTGCCGTCGTCGCACAACGCTCCGGCGAGGCCAGCCGCATAGGCGTCCTGGGCGGTCACACCCAACCGTGCGGCACGTTCGTACTCACGGCCGAGATCGGTGCCGAACATGGCGGGGTCGTCCGTGTTGATCGAGCAGTGCACTCCGGCTGCGCGCAGCCGGGGCAGCGGATGCCCGGAGAGGTCCGCGACCACACCGGTGCGGAGGTTGGACGTCGGACAGACATCGAGCACGACACCACGCTCGGCGATCTCCGCAAGCAGGTGCGGATCCTCGGCCGCCCGAAATCCGTGCCGCACCCTGGCTGCGCCCAGGGCGAGCGCCTCCCGCACGGACTCCGGCCCGTCGGTCTCCCCCGCGTGCGGGACGAACGCGAGGCCGCCGTCCCGCGCGATCCGTATGGCGGTGGTGTACGGGGCGAGCGCGCTTCGCCGTTCATCCCCGCCGATGCCGATTCCGACGACTCCCCGGTCCCGGTAGCGCGCGGACACCACGGCACACTCCTCAGCCAGTTCGACCGGGCAGCCGCGGTAGAGGTCCGGGGTGAACGTCACCGTCACCCCGAACCTCTCCCGCGCCTCGACCGCCCCCTCGGCGTAGCCCGTGTACATCTCGTCCCACGCGATGCCGTGGGACTCCATCCGCTCGGCCGGCGAGAAGATTGCCTCGATGTACACGGCGCCGTGGCCGCTCGCCTCTCGTGCGTAGTCCACCACCACCTGGCGGAAGTCGTCAGCCCTGCGCAGGCAGTTGGTGGTCATCCGCCACACGTCGAGAAAGTGCCGGAAGTCGGTGAACGTGTAGAGCGCGGTGAGGCCCTCGACCGTGTCCGCCGGAAGAGCCTCCCCGTTGCGCCGGGCGATCTCCAGCAGCGCGGCCGGACGTATCGCACCCTCGAGATGGACGTGCAGTTCGATCTTCCCGGTCGGCATCGGGCCAGGCTATGCCACAGGTTTCACTCCGTCAGGTGCCTGCGTCTCCTTGTCGTCCCGGCTCAGTGCGCCGGGCCACCATGCGGTGCGCCCGATGTCCCTGACCAGAGCGGGCACCAGAAGGGACCGCACGACGAGGGTGTCCAGGAGGACACCGAAGGCGACGATGAACGCGATCTGGACCAGGAAGGCGAGCGGAATGACGCCAAGGGCGGCGAAGGTCGCCGCCAGGACGACACCGGCGGACGTGATGACTCCACCCGTGGTGGTCAGTCCCCTCAGCACACCTTGCCTGGTGCCGTGGATCAGGGACTCCTCCCGGACCCTGGACATCAGGAAGATGTTGTAGTCGACGCCGAGCGCGACCAGGAAGACGAATCCGTACAGCGGGACGGAGGAGTCCGTGCCGCTGAACCCGAAGACATGGCGGAACACCAGCGACGAGATTCCGAGGGTGGCGAGGAAGTTGAGGGCTACCGTCGCCACCAGGAGCACCGGCATCAGCAGGGACCGCAGCAGGCCGATCAGGATGACGAGGATGATGACGAGCACGACCGGCACGATGATGTTGCGGTCGTGTTCGGCGGTCCTCTGCGTGTCGTACTGCTGCGCCGTGTAGCCACCGACGAGCGCCTCGGCCCCGGGTACGGCGTGTACCGCCTCGCGGAGTCGTGTGACCGTCTCCTTGGCGGCGTCGCTGTCCGCCGCGGCGGACAGCGTGGCGTCGATGCGCACCCGGCCGTCCACGACGAGCGGTTCCCCACCACCCGGGCGGCCCGAGGTCGTCAGCACGGAGGCACTCGCGACGCCGTTCACCTTCTCGGCGGCCTCGACGACCTGTTGCGACCGGTTCGCGTCGGCGATGACGACGGCGGGGTTGCCCGAGCCGCCGGGGAAGTGCCGGCTCAAGGTCTCCTGCGCGGCGACGGACGGTGCGTCGTTGACGAAGATCTCCTCCAGCGGCACGCCCTTGGAGTTCAGGGTCGGCATGAACGCCGCGCAGGCGAGCAGGCCGATCAGCGTGACGGCCCACACCTTGCGCGGGGCACGGTCGACCAGCGCCGCGATCCGCGACCAGATCCCCGTCGAACCGGAATCGGGCTGCGTCTCCCCCTTCTTCGGGCCGGAGGGCCAGTACGCAGCCCGGCCGAGCAGGACGAGCACGGCAGGCAGGAAGGTGAGAGCACTCAGGACGGAGCACACGATGCCGATCGCACCCACCGGCCCCAATGCCCGGTTGTTCGTCAGGTCGCTGAGCAGGAGGGCGAGCAGTCCCAGTGCCACGGTCGCGGCGCTGGCCACGATCGGGCCGGCGGACTCGCGGAGTGCGGCGCGCATCGCGGTCCACCGGTCGGGCAGTCGTCCGAGCTCCTCGCGGAACCGGGCGGTGAGCAGCAGGGCGTAGTCGGTCGCGGCACCGATGACGAGGATCGACAGGATGCCCTGGACCTGCCCGTCGACCCGGACGACATCGTGATCCGCCAGTACATAGACGATCGCGCAGGCGACACCGAGTGCGAAGACCGCACCGATGATGATGATCAGGGGGAGCAGGACACTCCGGTAGACCAGGAGCAGGATGACGAGCACGGTGACCAGGGCGACTCCGAGCAGCAGTCCGTCGATGCCTGCGAAGGCGTCAGACAGGTCCGCCTGGGAGGCGGCGGGGCCTGCGAGTTGGACCACCGTCCCCGGGACGCGCTCGGCAGCGGTCCGGATGTCCGCGAGTGCGTCGGGGAGTTCGTCCCCGAGGTCCGGCCGGAGCTGGACGACGCCCTCCAGCGCCTTGCCGTCCTTGGACGGCAGCGCGGGGCTGACCTTGCCGGCCACTCCGGGCCCGCCCTCGACCGAGGTGAGCGCGGCGGTCGCAGCCTTCCGCTGCGCCGCGCCGAGCGGCTCGCCGTCCTCCTCGGACGTCCAGACGACGATCGCGGGTACGGTCTCCTGCTTGCTGAACGCCTTCTGGGCGCCGATGACACGGGTGGATTCGGCGCTCTGCGGCAGGAACGCCGCCTGGTCGTTGGTGGCGACCTCCCCGAGCTTCCCGGCGTACGAGCCGAACGCTCCCCCGACGACCAGCCAGGCGAGGACGAGGAAGACGGGTACAAGAATCAGCCGGCGAACCGGCTTCGATGCGGTGGACATGGCACTCCAGGGTCGGCCGCGATCTCTCAATAGTGATGTATCTCAATGATTGAGATTACATGCCGAACCGAGTCGTTCTCCACCGCCTACCCGAATGGCCCCGACTCAGCGCCGGGGGACCTGCATCCCGGAAAGTTCTTCGTTCATACGACCGAGAAAACGCAGCGCCGCCGCGAGCTCCTGCGGTTCGGACCGGGAGCGCGCACCCGCAGCCGCTTGGGCGAGGGGCATGAAGAACGAGCGTGCGGCCGCCTTGGCCCCGGACTCGTAATGGAGATGCACGACCCGCCGGTCCGCACTCTCGCGCGCGCGCCGGATATGGCCGGCGCGTTCGAGCCGGTCCAGGCACGCGGTAACCGCACCGGAGGTCAGGCCTAGGTGTTCGCGCAGCCGGCCGGGGGTCAGGGGCTCCTCCGAGTCGAGGATCGCGCCGAGCGCCTGCACGTCGGTGGCGTGGAGACCTTGGGCATGCGCGAAGGCGTGGACCAGACGGTTGATCTCGCCGTTCATCCGGCGCAGCTCCACGGCGAGGGCCTGAAGGTCCGACACTCCCGTCGCTTCCGAGCGCGATACGTCGCGAGCGTCGTCTGCTCTGTCCACCGCCTCATTCTAGGCCGGGTGCGATGACTTCCGGACTTCCTCGGCAGGACGCATACGGAGATCACGCGAAGACCGCTTGCGCAGCTCATCCGGCCTTTACGTTTCGACAGCCGCCTAGAAGAACGGCCGAACGCGTTCCCGCGTACGGAAGAAGGAGTGAACGCCACGATGGTGTTCAAGAAGGAGGACCCGCGAGCCCGCCACCCTCCCCGCCCGCACTGATGTCCACTCCGCCATCCCTGGGGTGGGCTTCGGCGTGTTGGAGTGCCATCGACAAGCGGAATACTCAGTACCGGGACACGGTGGACGCAGGACACACCAGCCGGAGCGAGGGGTCATGGAGAGCGAGAGCAAGGACGACAGCGGCAAGGACGACAGCGGCGTATTGCGGTGTCTGGTGACAGGCGCGTCGGGATACATCGGGGGCCGGCTCGTGCCCGAGCTCCTGGAGGCCGGCCACCGGGTGCGCTGCCTGGCACGCAGCCCGGAGAAGCTCCGCGACTACCCGTGGGCGGGGGACGCGGAAGTGACCAAGGGGGATGTCACCGACGCGGACTCCGTCGCCGCGGCGATGCGCGACATCGACGTCGCCTACTACCTGGTGCACGCGCTGGCCGGCGGGCCGGGCTTCGAGAAGACCGACCGCGAGGCCGCCCGCATCTTCGGTGAACAGGCGCGGGCAGCGGGCGTCGGACGCATCGTGTACCTCGGCGGGCTCACCCCCGACGACGTACCGGCGCGGGAGCTGTCCCCTCACCTGCGTTCGCGCGCGGAGGTCGGGCGCATCCTGCTCGACTCCGGCGTGCCGACGACCGTGCTGCGCGCGGCGGTCATTCTCGGTTCGGGCTCGGCGTCCTTCGAGATGCTGCGCTACCTCACCGAACGACTGCCGGTGATGGTGACCCCCAGCTGGGTCTCCACCCGGATCCAGCCGATCTCGGTGGAGGATGTCCTGCGGTACCTCGTCGGCAGCGCGCACATGCCCGCCGATGTGAACCGCGCTTTCGACGTCGGCGGTCCCGACGTCCTCACGTACCGCCACATGATGGAGCAGTACGCACGGGTGGCCGGTCTCCGCCGGGTGATCCTGCCGGTGCCGATGCTGAGTCCGGGGCTGTCAAGCATCTGGATCGGCGCGGTCACCCCCGTCCCCCGTCAGCTCGCCCGTCCACTCGCCGAGTCGCTGAGGTACGAGGTGGTGTGCAACGAACACGACATCGCCCAGTACGTCCCGGACGGCCCCGGGCAGCCGTTCTCCTTCGACAAGGCCCTGACCCTGGCTCTGAAGCGGGTGCGCGAGGCCAACGTGACCACGCGGTGGTCCTCCGCCTCCACCCCGGGCATTCCCAGCGATCCGCTCCCCACCGACCCGGACTGGGCGGGAGGCAGCCTCTACACGGACGTCCGCGAACTCGACGTGGACGCTTCGCCCGAGGCCCTGTGGCGGGTCATCGAGGGCATCGGCGGGGTCAACGGGTGGTACTCCTTCCCCCTTGCCTGGGCCCTCAGAGGATGGCTGGACCGGCTGGTCGGTGGTGTGGGGCTGCGCCGGGGCAGGCGCGACGCCCAGCGGCTGCGGGTCGGGGACTCGCTGGACTTCTGGCGGGTCGAGGAGATCGAGCCTGGCCGTCTGCTCCGGCTGCGCGCCGAGATGCGGCTGCCCGGCCTGGCCTGGCTGGAGATGTACGCGGAGACGAGCGAGGACGGCCGGTCGCACTACCGGCAGAGGGCCATCTTCCATCCTCTCGGGCTCCTCGGCCACGCCTACTGGTGGAGCGTCTCGCCGTTCCACGCCGTGGTCTTCGGCGGGATGGCCCGCAACATCGCGCGGGCGGCGAATCAGGGAAGGTCGGGTGGTCCGGCATGACCACCGCCGTCGTCCTGTTCACCTCCGACCTTCGTCTCCACGACCATCCGCCGCTGCACGCCGCGCTCGCGTCCGCCGACGAGGTGGTGCCGCTGTTCGTCCTCGACGAGGCCGTGAAGGCCGCCGGGTTCGACGCCCCCAACCGGCGTGCGTTCCTCGCCGACTGTCTTCGCGACCTGGACGCGGGGCTCCGCGAGCGCGGTGGGCGGCTGATCGTGCGGAAGGGCGACGTGGCCGAGGAGGTGGGCCGCGTCGTCACCGAGACCGGCGCGGGCTCGGTGCACATGGCGGCAGGCGTGAGCGCCTACGCCCATCGCCGCGAGGAACGGCTCCGCGAGGCGCTCGGGTCCACGGGCTGCAGTGTGCGGGTGCACGATGCTGTGATCACCGCGGTCGCCCCCGGAGCCCTGGTTCCCTCGGGCTCCGGGAAGGACCACTTCGGTGTGTTCACGCCCTACTTCCGCAAGTGGTCCGCCGAAGGGCTGCGCGAGCCGTTCCGGGCCCCTCGCACCGTGCGCGTGCCGGAGGGCCCCGGGTCACTCGCGCTGCCTTCCCGGACCGGTGTCAAGGGGCTCTCCCCCGGCCTGGCCGAGGGCGGCGAGGTGGCGGGCCGCAAGCGTGTCAACGCGTGGCGCCGCAGCGGAATCACCGCGTACGAGGACCTCCACGACGACCTCGCGGGAGACGCGACCTCACGGCTCTCGCCCCACCTGCACTTCGGGACCCTGTCGTCCGTCGAGCTGGTGCACCTCGCCCGCGCCGCCGGAGGCGCCGGCGCGGAGGCGTTCGTACGGCAACTGTGCTGGCGGGACTTCCACCATCAGGTTCTCTCCGCCCGCCCCGGCGCGTCCCGGACGGACTACCGCCCCCGGCATGACCGTTGGCGCACGGACAACGCGGTGGCGGGCGACACGGACGCCTGGAAGGAGGGCCGCACGGGCTACCCGCTGGTGGACGCTGCGATGCGGCAACTGCGCCATGAGGGGTGGATGCACAACCGTGGACGGCTGCTCGCGGCGAGTTTCCTCGCCAAGACGCTGTACGTGGACTGGCGGACCGGAGCACGTCACTTCCTGGACCTGCTCGTCGACGGGGACATCGCCAACAACCAGCTCAACTGGCAGTGGGTGGCGGGCACCGGGACGGACAGCCGGCCCAACCGGGTACTGAATCCCGTGACGCAGGCCAGGCGGTACGACCCGGACGGCGCATACGTGCGGCGCTGGGTACCCGAGTTGGCCGGGGTTTCCGGTTCCGCGGTGTTCGAGCCCTGGAAACGGCCGGCGAGGGAGCGGTCCGGCTCCGGTTATCCGGAGCCGGTCGTCGGGCTGTCGGAGGGGCTGGCCCGCTTCAAGGAGGCCAGGGGCCTCGACTGACGGGCCGGAGCCGCCTTCCGGTCAGACCTTGCGCCAGCGGGCGTTGGCCCAGGAGAACAGGCCGAAGGCGGCCAGCCCGAGCGCGATGAGGACGAGCAGCCAGGGGCCCGCGGGCGTCTCGGTGAAGGAGCGCAGGGTGTCGTCCATGCCCTTGGCCCGGCCCGGCTCGTGCTGGATGGCCGCGGCGATGGCGAATCCGCCCGCCGTGGCGAAGACCGCGCCCCGGACGGTGCCGCCGAACACGCCTACGACGTCGACCGCCTGACGGGTCCTCTTCGACATCTCGGCCATCTTCAGATGCTTGTGGTACTTGCGTGCGAGAGCGCGGAAGGCCATCCAGAGGCCCACGCCCGTCACCACGGCTCCGGCGATCCCCACGATCCACTGGCCGCCGGTCCATTCGAGGACACGCGCGGTGACGTCGTCGGTCTGGCGGTCGCTGGACCCGCTGCCGCTCGACTTGTCGCCGGCAGCGTAGGACAGGACGGAGTAGGAGACGAAGGCGTAGAAGACGAACCGCGCCGCAGCCATGGCGCGCTTCCCGGGCTTGTCTCCGTCGGCGCCGGCCTGGCCGAACAGCGCTTCGGAGAGGCGCCACAGGGCCATCCCCACCAGCGCCACACCGAGCGCCCAGAGCAGCACGTTCCCGAAAGGCTTCTCGGCTATCTCCGCGATGGCGCCGCCGCGGTCGGCCTGCTTTCCTCCCCCGTCGGAGAAGGCGATGCGCAGGGCCAGGACCCCCACCAGGAGGTAGATCACGCCGCGCGCGACGAAGCCCGCGCGGGCCCCGACGTCCATGGCGCGGCTCCGCGCGGCTCTTCTCGCCTGACCTCGCGCGTTCGTCGACAGTGCGTTCGCATTCATGCACTGCCTGATGCCCCTGAAACGGCGATCAATGCAGCAGAGCCACCGCGTGGGAGTGCCGCACGTCCGCCTCGGAGGTCACACGCCTGATCACGCGTCTTCGTCGGTGGCCGCCTGCGCCTGCGCCGCCTGCCCCTTGGCCCGGCGGCCGACCACGGCGGCAGCGGCGAGAGCGCTGCCCGCGAACGCGAGAGCCACGAACCACGACTGGTCGAACACGTGCCGGGTGGCATGGTCCAGGGAGTATCGTCCGGCGCCCGTCAGCCCGATGGCGGCGGCGGTGAAGCCCAGGAAGGCCGGGTACTCGTATCCCCCGCCGGTCGAGAAGAAGCCCGCGGGCGCGTGCACGGCGACGGCTCCCGCCATCGTGCCGGCTGCCGCGGCACCCGCCGCGGGAGTGGCGAGACCGAGGGCCAGCAGGACTCCTCCGCCCGCCTCGCCCAGCCCGGCCGCCAGGGCGCTGTGCTTCGGCGGGTGGAAGCCCATGGCTTCCATGGCCGCGGTGGTCCCCTCGATTCCTCCGCCGCCGAAAAGGTGGCTCAGCTTCTGGGCGCCGTGGACGGCCAGGACGGCGCCCGTACCGGCCCTGAGCACGAGGAGTCCGAGATCACGCCGGTTGATGCAGCTGCAAGTCATGGGTTTCTCCTGTCGACGAGGAGGAGTAACGGCGCCGAGCCGTACGCGATCCACTCTCCTCGGCCTGGGCTCGGGAGTCCGAAAGTGTTACTCCATTCGTGGGCCGCCCTTGCGAGGACCGGGACGCAGTCCTGCGGCGACTGCGAATCAGCCGTGCGGTGACTGCGACGTACGTCATTGTGCAACTAGTTGCATAAGGCCGTTCGGGTGGTCTACAACTGGCTCGACGACACCTGCGAGGAGACCCGGATGAGCCCGTATCCCACCCTGCTGAGCCCGCTCGACCTCGGATTCACCACGCTCCCCAACCGGTTGCTGATGGGGTCGATGCACATCGGCCTCGAGGAGGTCGAGCGCGGTTTCGAGCGCATGGCCGCCTTCTACGCGGCCCGCGCGCGCGGCGGGGTGGGCCTCATCGTCACCGGTGGGATCGCGCCCAGCGACCGGGCGTGCTCCTTCCCCGGCGGGGCCAGGATGACCACCGAGGCGGAGGCGGAACAGCACGCGCAGGTCACCGCGGCCGTCCACGCGGCAGGCGGCCGGATCGCGATGCAGATCCTGCACTTCGGACGGTACGCCCACCACCCGGACCTGGTGGCGCCGAGCGCCCTCAAGGCTCCGATCAGCGGGTTCACCCCGCACGCGCTGACGGACGACGAGGTCGAGGAGACCATCGAGGACTTCGTCCGCGCCGCGGAACTCGCGCGGGGCGCGGGTTACGACGGTGTCGAGATCATGGGTTCCGAGGGCTATCTGATCAACGAGTTCATCGTCGCCGCGACCAACCACCGCGAGGACCGCTGGGGCGGCTCGTACGAGAACCGCATCCGTTTCCCCGTCGAGATCGTGCGACGGGTCCGCGAGCGCGTCGGACCGGACTTCATCCTGATCTACCGGCTGTCCATGCTCGACCTCGTGCCCGGCGGTTCCACGCTGGAGGAGGTCGTCCACCTCGCCCGCGAGATCGAGGCGGCCGGCGCGACCATCATCAACACGGGCATCGGCTGGCACGAGGCGCGCATCCCCACCATCGCCACATCCGTCCCCCGCGGTGCCTTCACCTGGGTGACCGAGAAGGTCCGCGGCGCGGTCTCCGTGCCGCTGGTGACCAGCAACCGCATCAACACCCCCGAACTCGCGGAGGAGGTCCTGGCCTCCGGCCGCGCGGACATGGTGTCGATGGCGCGGCCCTTCCTCGCCGACCCGGACTTCGTGAGCAAGGCGTCCGAGGGCCGTGCCGACGCGATCAACACCTGCATCGGCTGCAACCAGGCGTGCCTGGACCACATCTTCAACCTGCAGATCACCTCGTGCCTGGTGAACCCGAGGGCCTGCCACGAGACGGAACTCGTGCTCTCGGCGACCCGTGTCCGCAAGCGCGTCGCGGTGGTGGGCGCCGGCCCCGCGGGGCTGGCCTGTGCGGTCACCGCCGCGGAGCGCGGACACGCCGTGACGCTGTTCGACGCCGCCGGTGAGATCGGCGGCCAGCTGAACGTCGCGCGGCGGGTCCCCGGTAAGGAGGAGTTCAACGAGACCCTGCGCTACTTCCGCACCCGGCTCGCCGAGGAGGGCGTCGAACTCCGGCTCGACACCCGGGCCACGTCCGCCGCGCTCGAGGATTTCGACGAGGTCGTCCTGGCCACCGGCGTAGAGCCGCGCTCCCCCGCGATCCCGGGCGTCGGACACCCCAGCGTCGTCAGCTACCTGGATGTCCTGCGCGACGGCGCGCAGGTCGGTGACCGGGTGGCGATCGTCGGGGCCGGCGGCATCGGATTCGACGTCGCGGAGTTCCTGACCGACGGGGGCCACGAGGCGAGCCTGGACCCGGAGGTCTTCTTCCGGCAGTGGGGCGTGGACACCGACTACGCGGACCGGGGCGGGCTGCGGGCACCGGAGCGTCCGAAGCCGGGACGCACGGTGCACCTGATCCAGCGCAAGGCCACGAAGGTCGGGGCGGGGCTCGGCAGGACGACCGGGTGGATCCACCGCACCGAGCTGCGACACCGCGGGGTGACGATGATCGCGGGCGCTTCGTACGACCTGATCGACGACGAGGGCCTGCACCTCACCGTGGACGGCGAGCAGCACGTCCTGCCGGTCGACACGGTGGTGCTGTGCGCCGGGCAGGAACCGCGTCGCGACCTGTACGAGGAGCTGCGCGCCGCCGGCCGGCCGGTGCATCTGATCGGGGGCGCGGACGTGGCCGCCGAGCTGGACGCCAAGCGTGCGATCCGCCAGGGCACGGAGGTCGCCGCGGAGCTGTGACGGGGCCCTGGCAGCCGTCTCTAGGATGCAGCCATGTCACTCCCGCACGCGATCCTCACCGCTCTGCTCGAGAAGCCCTCGTCGGGGCTGGAGCTGACGCGGAGGTTCGACCGGTCGATCGGCTACTTCTGGCCGTCCACGCACCAGCAGATCTACCGCGAGCTGGGAAGGCTGGAACAGGCCGGGCACATCAGGGTCCTGCCGGCGGCGCAGCCGGCCCGCGGGCGGAAGAAGGAGTACGAGGTGCTGCCCGCGGGCCGCGACGAGCTGTCGGCCTGGGTCCGGCTCACCGAGGACCCGCGGCCGGTCCGCGATCCGCTGCTTCTGCGGATGCGGGCGGCGGCGGTGGTCGGGGCCCAGGGGCTGGCCGGGGAGTTGCGGAGGCACCTCGTGCTGCACCGGGAGCAGCTGGGCGAGTATCTGGAGATCGAGGAGAGGGACTTCCCTCCCGGGCGGACCTCGGACGAGGACCGGCTGCGCCATCTGGTGCTGCGGGGAGGGATCGACCTGGAGACGTTCTGGACGGGCTGGCTGAGCCGGGCGATCGACGAGCTGGACGGTTCAGTCCCGCCGGTCGCGTCCCGCCCCGTGCCCGACGGTCTCTAGCGGGCGCCTCCTGAGCACCCGTGCCGGCCTCGGCCTCGGACGCGCGGCGAACGGTTCCGCGGCGCGCGGGGGACCCTGCTCCGCGGCTCGCGGAGCGACGGGTACGGGGTTGGAGATGACGACCCTCGACGGTGTGGGCGGTGCGGGCAGCACCGAGGCGGCCTCGGCCGGGCTCGCCGCCTGTGCCCGGCTGAGCAGGACCACCCCCCGAACGGCGGCGAGGCCGCCGATGAGCGCGGGGGCCAGTCCGGCCACCCCGCCCTGGAGTCGTTCGCCCAGGAGGACGAGCCCGATCGCGGCGGCCGCCACCGGGTTGGCGAGCGTCACCACCGCGAGCGGGGCACCGAGACCGCCGCGGTAAGCGGTCTGTGCGAGCAGCAGACCGCCCACGGCGAAGAGGGAGACGAGCAGCGCCACAGTCACCAGCCGCCAGCTGAGCAGCGGACCGGAGTGGTCGGTGGCCGCGACGGTCAGGGTCTGGGTGAGGGCGGAGGCCACTCCCGAGGTGATGCCCGATGCCGCCGCGTGCCGGAGGCCGGGCCGGGCACCCGGGCGGCTCAGCGTCGCCACGAGCGCCGTCGTCACCGCACCGACACCCAGGGCCTCGGGGAGGCTGAGGGTGTCGTGCGGTGCGGCGCCGCCCGCGGCCAGCAGCAGTGCGCCGAGGCCGAGGAGGGTGAGGAGCGTGCCGCGCCATTCCGTGCGGCTGACCCGGCGTCCGGCCGAGCGGGCGCCGAGCGGCACCGCGGCGACGAGGGTGAGCGCGCCGAGCGGCTGGACGAGGGTGAGGGGGCCGTACTTCAGGGCGGCGACGTGCAGCAGTGCCCCACCCGCGTTCAGACCGACCGAGGACCACCAGGCGCCCCGGCCCAGCAGGCGCAGCGTTCCCGTGGAGGGGTCGGTCCTGGCGGCGAGGCGGGCCTGGGCCACCGCGGCGGAAGCGTAGGCGGCGGCGGAGACCAGGGAGAGGGCGACGGCGATCAGTGTGGCGTTCATCGGCGCGCCCCCGGGCGTGCGAGGGCGGGCGAGGCGTACGTCTGGGCGGGGACGGCGCCCGGCCACGGCAGGTGGGCGGGGCCCTTGGTGCGCGGCAGCTGGAGGGCGGCGTAGGCCAGGGAGAGCAGGGCCACGACCACGAGCGAGTCGAGCCAGTAGTGGTTCGCGGTGCCCACTATGACGATCAGGGTGATCAGCGGGTGCAGCAGCCAGAGCACGCGCCACCGGGAGCGGGTCGCGACGATCAGTCCGACGGCGACGACGAGTGCCCAGCCGAAGTGCAGGGACGGCATAGCGGCGTACTGGTTGGCCATGGAGTCGCCCGCGGGGCTGTCCCCGTACACCGAGGGGCCGTAGACCTGAGCGGTGTCGACGAGGCCGGCCGCGTGCAGCATGCGCGGCGGTGCGAGCGGGAAGGTCAGGTGCAGCACGAGCGCCGCGCCGGTGAGCGCGGTCAGGATGCGACGTGACCAGACGTAGTGGCGCGGCCGGCGCAGGTACAGCCAGACCAGGAACGCCAGGGTCGCCGGGAAGTGCACCGTCGCGTAGTAGGTGTTCGCGGCCTCGACGAGGTGGCGGCCGTGCATGAGCAGACCCTGCACGCTCCCCTCGTCGGGGATGCCGGCGGCCCGCTCGAAGTTCCATACGTGTCCGGCGTTGCGGAAGGCCTCCTCGACGTGTCCGTTCACGGCCTGGCGGCCGAGTTTGTAGACGAGGAAGAGTCCTGCGACCAGAAGGAGCTCGCGGACGAGGGGCGGTCGGGCTGAGGTGTCCGGCTCCCGGTCCGCAGGCTCGCTGCGGGTGTACATCACCCGTGCCCCTTTGCTGACGGTGCGCTGTCATCGCGTCGGCATGGCCAGTCCGTGCCGCATCGATACGCCAGTGTACCGATACGTCGGCGTATCGGTACACGTGTGTTTCGGTACACTGGCGTACCGAGGGTCCCGCCGCAGCCGCAGAGAGGGAATCAGATGCCGTCGCCCGGTTCCGCACAGGAGACATCGCTCGCGTCACGCCGGTCGAAGATCACACCGGAGCGCCAGCAAGAGCTGTACGCCGCGGTGCTGGACCTGCTCCGGGAGAGCGGGTACGACTCGCTGACGATGGAGGGCGTGGCATCGCGCACACGGTGCGGGAAGTCCACGCTCTACCGGCAGTGGGGGTCCAAGCCGGAACTGGTCGTCGCCGCCCTGCGCTGCGCCCGCAGGACACTGCTCTCGGACATCGACACGGGCAGCCTGGCAGGCGACCTGCACGAGGCCGCCCGGACTGTGGACGCGGCATCCGGCCAGGACACGGCCCTGATGCACGCACTCGGTCACGCCGCGCTCCAGAATCCCGACCTCCTCATCGCACTCCGCTCCACACTGATCGCGCCGTCGATCGCCGCGATCGACACGATGGTCGAGCGCGCCGTGCGGCGCGGGGAGATCGCGGCCGACAACCCCGCCGCGGACTTCGTGGCCGCGCAGGTGATCGGAGCGATGCGCAGCAGGCCCCTGCTGGAGGGGCGCTATCCGGACGCGGGTTTCCTGACCCGCTTCATCGAATGCGCCGTACTCCCTTCCCTCGGGCTCCCGAACTGCCCGACCAGCCCCCCGAACTGCCCGACCGACCCCCCGGAGAGCGGGAGCCGATGAACGTGGGCCGTCGCTCCAGCGGATGACGACGGTCCACCTGCGCGCCGCACCGTGGGGACGGGGTCGGCGCACGGACGGCAGGCCGGCGGTTTCTACGGAAACCGCCGGCCTGCCGCGTTTCACACCCCCCCTTTTCGTCCTCTTGACGATATAGCGGAGCGGTCATTATCGTCTCCATGACGAGAAACGAGGGGGTACCAGATGGCCGACATCACCCGGCGCTTCGGCTGGCGGCACGTCCGCTCCGCGCCCACCGCCCACATCCGCCACCACAAGCGTGGCCGGCTCGCCCACGACGGTCCCGGCGCGAGCTTCTGGTTCCGCCCCCTGACCGCCGCACTCTCCGAGGTGCCGGTGGACGACCGCGAACTGGCGATGGCGTTCCACGCCCGTACCGCCGACTTCCAGGACGTCACCGTGCAGGCCACGGTGACCTATCGGATCAGCGATCCCGCGGAGGCCGCCGCCCGGCTCGACTTCTCCGTGCACCCCGACACCGGGGTCTGGCGCGGCGCACCGCTGGAGCAGATCGCGACCCTGCTGACCGAGACCGCGCAGCAGCACACCCTGGACGTCCTGGCCCGGACCCCTCTCGCGGCGGCGCTCGTGGACGGCGTCTCCGCCGTACGGGAACGGGTCGCCGCCGGCCTGGCGGCGGAGCCGCGGCTGCCCGCCACCGGCATCGACCTGGTGGCCGTGCGCGTCGTCGCCATCCGCCCCGAGGCCGAGGTCGAGCGGGCCCTGCGCACCCCGGCCAGGGAGCAGATCCAGCAGGAGGCCGACCGCTCGGTGTACGAGCGCCGGGCCGTCGCGGTCGAACGCGAACGCGCCATCGCCGAGAACGAACTGGCCAGCAGGATCGAGCTCGCGCGGCGCGAGGAACAGCTGGTGGACCAGCGAGGCACCAACGCGCGCCGGGAGGCCGAGGAGAAGTCGGCCGCCGACGGGGTGCGCACGGAGGCGGAGGCGTCCCGCACCGTCCGCCTGGCAGCCGCCGAGGCGGAGGCGGCGCGAAGCACCGGTGCGGCCCGTGCCGAGGCGCAGGCCGCGTGGCTGCGGGCACACGGGGACGTGGACCCGCGCACGCTGCACGCGTTGGCCGCCACCCGGCTGGCCGAGAACCTGCCGCGCATCGACAGCCTCACCCTCTCCCCCGACGTGCTGACCGGACTGCTCGCCAGGCTGGGAAGGCCGGAGGCGGGGACGGAGGCGGTGGAGTGACCCTGGCCCCGCGCGCGGTGCTCGTGCACCGCACGACCGAGTACGAGGAATTGCTGGCGCGCCACGGGACGCACGGCCAGGCCGCCTTCGTGCTGGCCGGCCGCGGCCGGTCCCTCGACGAGGTGGCGGAGCGCCACCGGCGCAACGTCCGGGCACTCGGCGATGTCGCCGCGGCGCTGCCCCTGAGGTGGCGCCGGACCCGGGTGGAGCGGGCCGGCCTGGACCGCTTCCTCTTCGGCCCGGAGGACGTGGTCGTCGTGGTCGGGCAGGACGGTCTGGTCGCGAACGTCGCGAAGTACCTGTCCGGCCAGCCGGTCGTGGGCATCGACACCGACCCGGGCCGCAATCCCGGAGTCCTCGTGCGCCACCGGTCGAAGGACACGGCGGCGCTCTGCCGCGCCGCCCTCGGTCCCGGCGCCCGGACGGACGCACTCACGATGACCGAAGCCGTGGCCGACGACACCCAGCGGCTCCTCGCACTCAACGAGATCTACCTCGGCTCACCCGGGCACCAGACCGCCCGCTACCGCATCGGACCGGACGCGGGCCCCGACGCCACCGAGGCGCAGGCCTCGTCGGGGGTCCTGGTCGGCACGGGCACGGGTTCGACCGGCTGGCTGCGTTCCCTCTGGCTCGAACGAGGCAGCCCGGTACGACTGCCCGCCCCCTCCGAACCCCGGCTGGTCTGGTTCGTGCGCGAGGCATGGCCCTCGCCGGTCACCGGCACCTCGGTGGTCGCGGGTGAGCTGGGACCCGGCGACGGCCTCAGGCTCACCGTCGAGTCGGACCGGATGGTGGTGTTCGGCGACGGAATGGAATCGGATGCACTGGAGCTGACGTGGGGCCAGTCCGTCCGCCTCGGGGTCTCGGACACCTCGCTCAACCTGGTCGCGTAGCTCCGCGTGTGAGGATGACGGAGCCCGACGACCCGCATCCGACCCACCGGGAGCAGTGCAGCGCATGGCCAGTGATTCCACGGACGCCCAGACCCGCAACACCCGTCCACCGCTGGCCCAGGCGGCCTTCGGTGTGGGTGTCGTCGTCGAGGACGAGGACGGCAGGATCCTCCTCGGCAGGCACCGCGACGGAACATGGGAGCTGCCGGGCGGCAAGATCGACCCGACGCACGAGTCGGTGGCCGCGGCCGCCGTCCGCGAACTGCGCGAGGAGACGGGTCTGCGGGTGCCCGAGGAGGCGGTGACCGTCTTTGCGATGCTCCACGACGTGGTGGGCGGCATCAACAGGATCAGCATGGCGGCTCTGGTGCGGGCGGGCGCGGAGACCGCCCGGGTCACCGAACCCCACCTCATCAGCGTGTGGCGGTGGACCGCCCTCGACGAGCTGCCCGGTCCGCTGTTCCACCCTTCGGCCCAGATCCTGGCCGCCTGGCGCCCCGAGCTGGGCATCCGGCACCCCGCTGCGCACCGTCTGCCGATCGGGCCCACCCCCCTGCCCGCTGCGGGCCCGGCTACGACCTAAGGTAATTAACTATTTGCCTAGGCCTCGTAGGCAGAGCTAGTTTCGCTGTCATGAGAGCAGTCAGCGAGCAGGACATTCGAGCGTCGTTCGTCAATTGTTCCAAGGGCGAGGCGAAGCGTCTGCCGTTGCCCCGCGACCTGGAGGAGCGCCCCTGGGAGGACCTGGACTTCCTGGGGTGGCGCGACCTCTCCGCACCGGACCGGAGCTACATCGTCACCGAACTGCGCGGCGAACTGACGGGGATCACTCTCCGCTTCCCGTCCCAGCAGCGAGGCTTCCTGCACCGCAGCATGTGCTCGGTCTGCCTGACCACACACCCGGGCAGCGGCGTCTCCCTGATGACCGCCCGCAAGCGCGGGCAGGCGGGCAGGGACGGCAACTCGGTGGGGATCTACGTCTGCACGGACCTCGCCTGTTCGCTGTACGTGCGCGGCAGGAAGTCGCCCGCACCCGGAGGGCGCTTCGAGGAGTCGCTGACCGTGGAGCAGCAGATCGAGCGGACGCGGAACAAGCTGTCGGCCTTCCTGGACCTGCTCGCCGCCTGAAAGGCAGGAAATGCGGCCACGCGTGAGCGGATGTACCAATAAGGGACTGTCCGCACGATCGGAGTAGGCCCATGGACGACTATCCGCTCCTGAACCTCTTCCTGACCATGATGTACCTGTTCCTGTGGGTGCTCTGGTTCTTCCTGCTGTTCAAGGTCGTCACGGACATCTTCCGCGACCACTCGCTGCACGGCTGGGCCAAGGCGGTGTGGGTGATCTTCGTGATCGTGCTGCCCTACGTGGGCGTGCTCGTCTACCTGATCGTCCGCGGCAAGGGCATGGGACGACGCGAGGCCAAGGAGGCGGAGGCACGCGAAGCGTCGTTCCGGCAGTACGTGAAGCAGGCCGCGAGCTCCGACGGCGAGCCTGGAGGCAGCGGTGGCCATGTGTCCGACCTGGCCAAGCTCGCGGAACTCAAGGACAAGGGCCATCTCAGCCAGGAGGAGTACGACAAGGCCAAGCAGAAGCTTCTGGTCTGACACCCCTGGAGGGCGGCACCCGGAGATCCGGGTGCCGCCCCCGCACGTACGGACCGGGGGTCAGACGTTCTCCCGCGGGATCCGTTCGTTCCAGGTCCGGGAGAACACCCTGCGTCCGGCCTCGTAGCCGTCCAGGGTCGCGTCCACGTGGAACGCCTCCTCGTCCGAGGTCAGCACGGTCCGCGTATCGACCCGGACGTCCCAGTCGGAGCGGCGGAATCGCATCTCCCACGCAGACTCGCCGCGCACCGAACCGAAGTCCTCACCGACCCAGCTGTACTGTTCGCGGGCCCGGAGTCCCGTCTCGATCCCGTTGGCCTCGTACCGCTGGAGTCCCAGGTCCTTCACGATGTCCAGGACCGAGCGGTAGTGGACCAGGTCCCTGGAGACGGTCCACGCCTGCTCGGGTTCGCTCAGCCGGGTGACGGCGGGCGGCGCGCAGCCCTCGGGCTCGCCGAACGGCGCCAGGGCCGCGTCCTGGGGCACGTCCGCGGGGCGGACCGGAAGCGTGAGGCTGCTCCCCCGCTCGTAGACGCTGAGCAGCACCGGTTCGGGGGCGGGCCAGACGAGCGGCCAGTACGAGGTCGACAGCGACAGCCTGATGCGGTGCCCCGCCGGGAATGCCTGCGCGACGCTGTGGAGCGGTACGCGCACCCGGTAGCGCCTCCCGGGCTCCAGGGCCTCCGGCGCTTCCTCGCCGTCGCGGTGCGCGAGGTTGAGCACGCCGTAGGTGACACGGGTCGAGCGCCCGTCCGGGGCCACGTCGGACAGCCTCACGTTGAGCTGGGCGAGCGGCGCGTCGGCCGACACCTCCACGACGACGGAGGGGGCACCGAGGATCTCCATGCGGCCCGCCAGCGGCGCCGTCTGGAAGACGAGCGAGCCGCCGTCCTCCTCTCGCTGGTCGTACGGCAGATCCGGCGGGGCGTTGTACGAGGCCCACTTGCCGGCGAACTGGCCGACCGAGAGCGGCGACTGCACCGTGTGGACGCGGTCCTCCTGCTCGCTGCCGTCGTCCGGCATGCCGAGGGTGCCGTCGAGCAGCGGGAAGACCGACTCGCCGATGTTCGGCGAGGGCCAGGACGGCTCGCCGACCCAGCGGCCCGGCCGCTCCTCGTAGGAAGTGGAGGGCGGGACGCTCTCCTGCATCCACGCCTTGAGCATCGGCCCGTCCATGACGCCGTTGTCGGCACCCTTGAGCCAGTGGTCCCACCAGCGCACCACTTCCTGGAGGTATCCGATGGCCGGCCCCGGCTCGCCGAGGTGGGGAAGCTTGTGCGACCACGGGCCGATCAGGCCCTTGCGCGGTACGTCGACGTGGCTCAGCAGCCTGGTCACGGCGTTGGAGTAGCCGTCGGCCCAGCCGCTCGACGCGAGCACCGGGCAGCGCAGGGCGGAGTAGTCCTCGCTCAGGCTGGCGTGGCGCCAGTAGTCGTCCCGCTGCTGGTGGCGCAGCCACTCCAGGACCCAGGGGCGCGCGGCGTCCATCCGCTCGCGCCACATCTCGCGCCAGCGTTCGCCGACCACGGCGGGATCGGGCGGGCACGTCGCGTAGGCGAACATGGTCCCGGCCTCGGCCAGGTTGTCGGAGAGCATCGCGCCGCCGAGGTAGTGCATGTCGTCGGCGTACCGGTCGTCGGTGAACGACGAGATACAGATGGCCCGCAGGCTCGGCGGCCTGCGCGCGGCGACCTGGAGTGCGGCGAAGGCTCCCCAGGAGATGCCCATCATGCCGGTGCTGCCGTCGCACCACGGCTGTTCGGCGAGCCAGGCCAGGACCGTCTCGGCGTCGGACTGCTCCTGTTCCAGGTACTCGTCCAGGAGCACCCCCTCCGACTCACCTGTCCCCCGCACGTCGACCCGCACACAGGCGTATCCGTGCCCCGCGATGTAGGGGTGGTGGATGGCGTCACGGGTGGAGGTGAGGTCGTTCTTCCGGTACGGGATGTACTCCAGTACGGCCGGTACGGGTTCGGCGTCCGACGCGGTCGGGCGCCAGATGCGCGCCGAGAGCTGGACCCCGTCCGGCATCGGGATGGTGACGTTGTTCTCTTCCTTGACCGCGCAGGGCAGTTGGTCCACGTAGCGCATGCCTGTGCGACCTCCTTTCGTCGTGCTGGTCCGGCCCCCTCACCGGGTCTTCGTGCCGCGCTCCCCCGGCTCCGTCTCGTCGAAGGTCAGGCCGAGGGCGGCCACGCACCGGTCGAACTTGCGGCGGATGTCGTCCTCGTCGTCGCCCCCGGTGAAGATGTGCGCGACCTCGTAGCTGTAACTGTCCTGCTGGGAGACGGTGGAGAGCTTCTGCCCCTCCTCGGGCACCACGTCGATGCGCACTCCGGGTATCTCCGCCTCGATGGCGGCGATGCGCTCCGGGGTGGGCACCTCGTGGACCTTCCCGTCGCCGAACCAGCGGTAGTACCACTTGGCGGCCACCGCGTAGGGGCCCCGGGCGCCGGTCAGCGCGGGGTCGTTGCCGAGGGCGAGGCTGAGCATCCGGTGGTGGTTCGGGGCCCCGTCGACGTAGTCGAAGAGTTCGGCGTGGGACTGCGAGTGCCGGGGGTTGATCTCCAGCAGGGCGATGTCGGCGGTCTTCGGGTCGTAGAAGTACTCGATACTGAAGGTGGCCGACTCCATGCCGATCTGACGCATCGTCCGCTCGCTGACGTCGTGGAGCTTGCGGATGACCGGTGCCGGGAGGGCGCTCGGGTACTGGTGGCGCAGGAAGCACGGCGAGGCCGGGTAGTTGATCGAGTCCAGCACGCCGTAGACGGTGACCTCACCCTCGTGGACGTAGCCCTCGACGGCGACCTGGATGCCGGTCATGGTCTCCTCGGCCAGGCAGACCTGACCTCCGACGCCCTCCATCTCCGGCGGGAGATCGAGCAGTTCGAGAACCGAGTCGAAGGGCTTGCCGACTCGGCCGATGCCCTCGCGGATCCTGTCCACGGCAGTTCTGAACTCCGCCATGTCCGACACTCCGTAGGCCAGCTCGGACGAGTAGGCGAGGGCGGGCTTGAGCCACATGGGGAAGTTCACGCCCTCGGGCGGCTTCGGGTCGTCGGTGGCGAGGTCCACCCGTCCGAAGCTGGGATATTCGTCGATGACCTTCTGCTGTTCGAGCCGGCTCCAGTACTTGTGCTCGCACTTGACCACTGACTCGAGGCTCGTCGTGCGCACGCCGTACTCGTCGCCGAGCATCGGGACGAGGGTGCTCACCGGGAAGTCCCAGTAACCGACTATCGCGTCGATGCTGCCGTCGTGCGCGTCGAGGACGGCGCGGGCACGGTCCATCAGGACGGGTACGGAGACTTCGCCCTCCTGGAGCTCGTCGATGTCCAGCAGGCGGTGAAACCTGTACGAGCCGGCGTCCGGAACCGCCTCCAGCGTCGGAAGGTTCGCGTCGTCGAGGCCGATGACGAAAACGTTCTTGGGCTGCTCCTGGGGCACGTTCGTATCCTTTCGGGGGGAAATGCTCCGGCACGTCAGATCGCCTGCCCGGTCGGACGACCCCTATGCGGGGCGACCTTTTCCGGGGCAGGCGGCGACGGACGTGCGGGTGGGGGGCATGCGGCTCGCGTGCCCCGTGGCCGCCGACCGATGCGTACGCACCCTTCGTCGCACCCCGGTGCCGCGGGCGGCGTGCCGCCCGGCCCTCCTCGTCGGACCGCGTCAGCGCACCCCGCGGGTGCGGTACTGGACGCTGATCCGCGGGCCCTTGGCGTGCGCGGTCTTGGGAATGGCGTGCTGCCAGGTGCGCTGGCAGGACCCGCCCATGACGATCAGGTCGCCGTGGCCCAGCGGCCGGCGCACGACGTCGCCACCCCCGACCGGGCGCAGGAGAAGATCGCGCGGGGCGCCGAGGGAGAGGATCGCCACCATCGTGTCCTCGTACCTGCCGCGCCCGCTCAGGTCGCCGTGCCAGGCGACGCTGTCGCGGCCGTCCCGGTAGTAGCACAGCCCCGCCGTGGTGAAGGGCTCACCGAGCTCGTCGGCGTAGTGGGAGGACAGCGCCTCCCGGGCGTCGGCCAGGAGCGGGGCGGGCAGCGCGTCACCCTCGCGGTAGTGGGCGAGCAGGCGCGGCACGTCGACCATCCGGTCGTACATCTGCCAGCGCTCGGCCTGCCAGGGCACGTCGGCCACGAGCTCGCCGAAGAGGTCGTCGGCGCCGCTCAGCCAGCCCGGCAACAGGTCGATCCAGGCCCCGTCGCCCAGGACCGTGCGGTGCAGCCCGGTGAGCGGGCCGAGGCCCGGACGGTCGGCCTGGTCGAACAGCGAACCCTGGAGAGGAAGGGACATGGGAGCCAGCCTAGCGGTGCATTAGAACACACGTTCCCTTATTGTGGATGGCGGCCGCGCGAGAGCCGGATGGACCCGCCGGACGCGTATCACCGCCGCCCGTCTACCGGGGACCCGCCGGGCCCCGGCCGGACGTCTCCGGCCCCGGCGACTCCGGACCGTCCGGGTTCGGACCGGGTGCTTCCGGTCCGGGTCCTTCGGGGTCCGACGCTTCGGGATCGTCTCCGCTCAGCTCCGGCTCCAGACCCTCGGCCACCTCGGTCCGTCGCATACCCGCGTCCGAACGCCACGCCTCGAAGGACCAGCCGGTCAGTGCGACCACCGCCAGCCCGAGCATCCAGCCGCCGGCCACGTCACTGAACCAGTGGACGCCCAGCGCGATCCGGGTGAACCCCACCCCGAGCACCGAGACCGCTGCCACGGCCCAGCACAGGGGCCGCAGGCCCTTGCGCACCACGGGCAGCAGGACGAGCAGCAGGATCGCGAAGGAGGTCGTGGCCGTCATCGCGTGGCCGGAGGGGAAGGAGAAGCCCGGGGCGTGCGCCACCGGATCCGGAAGGACCGGCCTCGCCCGTTCGACCACGGTCTTCGCCAGCAGCCCCGTCAGTCCCCCGGCGATCGCCGTGACGGCCGACCACGCGGCGAGCCGCCACGCGCGGCGGTACACCAGCCACAGGGTGAGCACCGCCACCGCCGCGCGCAGGGTCACCGGATCCCACACCACGTCCGAGAAGAAGCGCAGGGTGCCGGTCCAGGCCGGATGGTCCAGGGCGGTCCGGTTCAGCCACCGTGCCGCGCCCGCGTCGAGGCGCCGCAGCGGATGCCAGCCGCTCTCCACGAGGACCAGCAGGAGGCCGAAGAGGACCGCCGCGACGGCTCCGACGGCGACGGAGCCGAACAGCCGGATGCCGAACCTCCGGTCGGCGTCCTGGCGGGTACGTCGTAGGGCGGCCGGTGCGGCGGGGCGGACAGACATTCAGGCTCCTGGATCGGGTTCTACGGGGCCGGGGCGCTTGGCCCGCACCGCCTCGAGCTGGGCGGCGAAGGAAAGGCCGAGGAAGAGGGCGATGGAGGTGAGGTAGGCCCACAGCAGCAGCGACATGAACGCCGTCAGCGGGCCGTACACGGTGTCGAAGGAACCGCTGACCGAGAGGTAGAGGCTCAGGAGCCACGTCAGCGTGGTCCACAGGACCAGGTAGACGGCCGCGCCGAAGGCGAGCCAGGTGTAGCCGGGCTGCCGGCGCCTCGGTGAGCGACGGAATATCGCGCTCGCGGAGAGGATGACGAGCAGCACCCCGGCGGGCCAGCGCAGCAGGTCCCAGGCGGACCGGGATCCCTCTTCGAGGTCGTAGACGTCGACGACGGCGGCCACCAGGTCACCGCCGGCCACCATGGCGACGAAGCCGATACCGAGGGGGATACCGGCGGTAAGGGACATGACCAGGCCCCGCAGGTACTTCCGGTGGAAGACCCGGTCCCGCTCGACCCCGTATATCCGGTTGGCGCCGCGCTCGATCTGGCACATGGCGGTCGTCGTGTTGGTGAGCGAGAAGACCAGTCCGAACCAGAGGGCCAGCTGGGCCCCGTCGTCGGCGTGGCGCCGGCTGCGGTCGAGCGCGTCGTCCACCACCTCCGCGCTGGGCCCCGCCGTGATGCGGTGGATCGTCAGTTCGGCCACCCTGCCCAGGTCCTCCGTGTGCAGGGCGGTGGACAGCCCCACGAAGGCGATGACGAGCGGGACCACGGCCAGCACGGTCTGCAGGGCGAGCGCCCGGGAGTGGCTGAAGCCGTCCGCGTACCGGAAGCGGACGAAGGAGTCACGCAGCAGCGGCCAGCGGCCGTAGCGCCGGAGGGTGGCCAGCGCCTCGTCACCGGATAGTTCACTGCCGATCATGTCGCGGGTCTGCGGGACCCTGGTGGCGGTACCCATGTCACTCCCCCCGGGCGGGCATGAGCACGGACAGCGCGCCGGGCCTGACCTGGGCGGTGAGGTGCCGGCCGGAACCGGCCGGGTCGCCGTCCAGCTCGCGGGGCTGCGGTGCGTCGAAGCGGATCTCGGCGCGGCGGAAGGTGAAGTACTCGACGGACCGGTGCTCCCCCGCGGCATGCGGGCCGTCCGGGCCGGACTTCGCGTGCGGGTGGGGACGCAGGAGCGATCCGGCGGCACTCAGCCAGCCCGCCGGTCCGCGCGGGTCGAGGATCAGCAGGTCGAGCAGGCCGTCGTCGGGCCGGGCGTCCGGCACCAGGGCCGCCCCGCCCTGCACCTTGCCGGTGTTGGCGATGAGTACCATCCGGGCGCTGCGCCGCAGGGGCTTGGCCCCGTCGACGGAGACCGTGAGACGCATCCGGGGCGCGCGCAGCTCGCGCAGACCCGCCATCACGTAGGCGGGCCATCCGATGACGGCCTTGGCGCGGTCGCTGGTGCCCTCCAGCATCGCGGCGTCGAGACCCGCCCCGGACATCACGGTGAAGTGCGTGGGGGCCAGCCCGTCGCCCTCGATCAGACCGAGGTCGATCCGGCGCGGGGCGCCGCCGAGCGCGACGGCCAGCGCCTCCGCCGGCTTGACCGGCAGGCCCAGGTTGCGGGCCAGGAGGTTGCCCGTCCCGCACGGCACCACGACGAGCGGTACGTCCGTGCCGGCGAGCGACTCGGCCGCCGCACGGATCGTGCCGTCGCCGCCACAGACCACGACGAGCGTCGCGCCGTCCCGGATCGCTTCGGCCGTCTGCCCCTCGCCGGGGTCGTCGGCGGTGGTCGGCACGAACACGGCGCCGTGGTGTCCGTGGTCCTCGAGGACCTGCCGCAGGGCGCTGCGGGCGTCGTCGTCGGTGACCGTGGGGTTGAAGACGACGGTGGTACGGCCGGCCGGCTGCTCGGGCTTGGCCGGGCGGGGCGCGGCCACCGCTTCGCCGGCAGGTGCCGGCGCGGGGACGTGCGGGCCGGTCAGCAGGGCGCGGCCGACGATCAGGAGGGACAGGCCACCGTTGACGAGGCCGCCCGCGACGTCCGTGGGGTGGTGCATTCCCCGGTACATCCGGGCGAGGCCGACGAGGAGGGGCACGAGCAGCAGCACGGCCGCGAGGACCTTGCGCCAGGGGCCTTTCACGCGGTGCAGGACGAGCACGGCGAGACCGGCGTAGAGCGCCGTCGCGGCCCCCGTGTGTCCCGAGGTGTAGCTCGACGTCGGGGGTGAGGCGTCGAGGCGTTCGACGTCCGGCCGGTTGCGGTCCACCGCTTCGGTGATGGCCAGGAACACCAGGGACTGCAGCGAGACTCCGACGGCCAGGAAGATCGCGTCGCGCCACCGGGGCAGCCTGGGCACGAGGAGGAGGACCAGGCAGCTGATGAGGGTGCCGATGACCACGGTGGCCGTGTTCCCCGCCTCGGACACGACGAGGGACACGGTGTCGAGCGTCGCGGTGCGGACGCGCTCGAGCCCGTCGGTCACCCCGTCCTCGGCCGTCAGCGGCCAGACGTCGGCGGCCGGCCCGGTGATGAGCAGCCCGAGACCCACCATCAGAGCGGCCTGGCAGACCGCCATCGAGGCGATGATGCCCACGGCCCGGCCGTTCCCCCCGGCGGTCTCCGGAGTCCGCCGTGAGCTCACGCCACCGGCCCGTCCGCCGGTCCGGGACGGCAGGGATACGGCGCTGTCGGCGGGATACGAGGACGCGGCGGCGACGTGGGCGTCCGCGAGGGCTGCGGGTCTCTCCGGTATGTCGGTCGGCATGTCGTTCCCGTCGTTCGGTGCCGCGTGGGCGAGTGGGTGCGGGGCTGTATCCCGGCGTCTCGCCGTCTGCCCGCTCCCGGCCTCTTGAGACCTGTCGTTCCGCGGCGGTCCGCACCTGTGCCCCGGGGGCCGGCGATCCGGCCCCCGGTCGCACCGTCCTGGGATCGGCCATAAGCTGCCGGGGCCGAGGGGTCGCGGCCTCGATGGGGCTGACCAGGCGTTCTTTTCCCCCGGCTGCCGTGGGCCGCCCGGGAGGGCGGAAGCCCGTCCGTGGGAAGACGGATCAATGACTCGCCCCCACGTGGGCAGGAGAGCGGCGACGCCGCACGACCCGGCTACGGGCAACGGCGGACACGGCATACCTCAAGGGAAGGAGCGACCGGATGTCGGACGAAGGACGCGGTGACGACGTCTATCAGCCGGACGGGTCCGATGCGGACAACCGGCCGACGGACGAGCTCGATCCGGAGAACGTGCTCGACGAGCCCGACCTCGACGACGTACTGGACTCGGGCTACTCCCCGCCCGAGAAGCCCCTGGGCGTGACCAAGTACGGCACGACCGACGAGGAGCAGCGGGAGGGCGAGTCCCTCGACCTGCGCCTCTCGCAGGAGGAACCGGAGCCGGACCCGGTCCTGGAGGACGGGCCCGAGGACAACGGGCCTGAGGAGGACGACGCGGGGGACGAGCGTGCGGGACGCGTCGCCGACGCGGACGAGGCGGACCAGCTGCGCAACAACAGGGTGATGGGCCGCGACGTCGGCATCGACGGTGGCGCCGCCTCCGCGGAGGAGGCGGCGGTGCACATCCAGGACGACGACCGCGGGATCTGAGGCGCGGAGCACGTCGGAGGCGGTACCGGACCTGTCCGGTACCGCCTCTCTTCTGTACGGGCGCTTCACGGCGTCATGGGCGGCCGGGGCCCGGCCGGCGCTTCGCGGCGTGGCGGGCCGCTCGCGCCACGGCCGGTGGCCTCGGCACCCCGCCCGGGCCCCGGCCTCCTATGCGCCTCGCCCGCCGCCTATGCGTCCTGCCGCCCGGGGCATGGCACGGCCGGCCCGGAGGCGGTTCAACTGATCCCCGAGAACCCGGAACCGGTCGATTGCACATCACCCACACGGGAGGCGTCCGATGACAACACCTCTGGCCGACTACGCGCGGTTCGCCGGGAAGCGGATCGCGATCGTCGAGCACATGCAGAACCACCCCTTCGTCCTGGGGCTGAAGCAGGCCCAGGAACACGGCCTCGAAGTGTGGCTGCTGACGGGCGACCGGTCCTGGTACACCCACGGACACGACTGGGACACCCACCCGCTGGCCATCGTGGACCGGGTGATCGACGTCGACACCACGGATCTCGACGCGGTGCTCGCCGTCGTCACCGGCGAGGACGGGGCGCCTCTGGTGGACGGCATCACGTCGTTCTCCGACTACCACACCGAACTCGCGGCCCTGGCCGCCGGCCGCCTCGGCCTGCCCGGTCCCGACCCGGCCGCCGTGCGCACCGCCAACATCAAGGACCAGCTGCGGATCGCGCTCGGTGACCAGCCGTTCAACATCCCCCACGTGCTGGTCGGCCACCGGAGCCAGCTCGACGAGGCGGCCCGCCGCCTCGGGTTCCCGATGATCGCCAAACCCCCTGCGGAGGCCATCAGTTACGGGGTCCGCAGGGTCGACGACATGGCTGGTCTGGTCGAGGCGTGGGAGGACCTCTCCACCGTCCGGCACAGCCTGCGCGGCCAGCCCCGCAGCGGTGACGTGCTGCTGGAGCAGTACGTCGAGGGGGTGGAGGTCAGCGTCGAGACGATGACCGTGGACGGGCACACCCATGTCTTCGGCGTGACGTCCAAGGACCTCTTCGGCGACCCCGCCTACATCGAGTGCGGGCACACCTTCCCGGTGCCGCTGTCCGACGACGAGCGCGACGAGCTGTACCACGTGGTCCGCACGACCCTGGAGATGATCGGTTACCGGCACGGTCCCTGCCACACCGAGGTCCGGCGCACCGAGTCCGGCTGGCGGATCATCGAGGCAAACCCCCGTACCCCGTCGAGCTGTATGACGATGCTGGTCACCGACGTCACCGGCCGCAGCCCCATCCTCGACGCCTGGCTGCTCACCATCGGGGTCACCCCTCCGATCGAGCCCGTCGTCCACCGAGGTGGCGCAGCCGTCCGCATGATCTATCCGTCCCGGCGCGGGACGCTGGCCCGCATCGACGGGCTGGAGGCCGCGGAGGCCGTGGAGAACGTCCAGGTGCTGCTGCACGTCGAGAAGGGCGACCACCTGCTCCAGCGCATGGACAACTCCTCCTGCGTGGGCTTCACCTACTGCAACGGACCCGACCGGGTGGCCGCCCAGGAGCTCGCGGACAAGGCCGCGGCCCTGCTCGACTTCGTCGTCGAGGAAGACCTCCGGTGAGCCCGTATACCGAGGGCCGGGACGGTGTGCGGGCGGTCGCGGGCGCGGCGGGGCTGAAGGCGGCCGGCTGGGACTCGCTGCTGGGGGCGGAGGACTTCTTCCAGACCCCCCGGTGGCTCACCGTGCAGGAGCACAACTCCGGTACGGCGATGGACTTCCTGGTACGTGAACGGGGCGGCGTCCCCGTCGCCGGGCTGGTGACCGCCTGGGCCGACACGTCCGTGGCCTGGCTGCTCGCCCGGCCGGACGCGATGCTGAAGCGCGCCCTGGAGCAGGACGTTCCCGAGGCGGCCACCGTGCTGCGTGAGGTCGCCGGGGGCGACCCGGACAGTCTGCTGCCCTCCCTGGTCTGCGGTGGTCGGCACCTGGGCCGCACCCGGACACTCGCTTCGGCCGCAGCCACCGAGGAGGACGTCGCCGCCCTGGTGGAGAGGGCCGAGGCGATGGCGGCGGACCGCGGAGCGGCCACCGTCTGCTTCCCGCACGTGGACGTGCGCGACACGTCCCTGGTAGCGCTGCTGGAGAGCCGCGGCTATCACCACCATCCCTCGGACCACTACGCCTGGCTGGACATCCCGCAGGGCGGCTTCGAGCAGTTCGTCGAGGAGATGAGCGCCCACCGCCGCCGCCGGGTGCGCCTGGAGCGCCGGGCACTGGCCGAGGCGGGGGTCGAGGTGACCGTCGAGCCGCTGACTCAGGAGCTCTGCCCCCGCCTCGGGCAGCTCGACGCCAACCTCCTGCGCAAGTACGGCAACCCGGCGAGTGACGAGGGCTCGGCCCGGATGATCGGCCGGATCGCCGAGATCATGGGCGACGACGTCCTGGTGTCGGTGGCCCGGCAGCAGGACACCGTCATCGGCTTCGGCATGGTGCTGCGCTCGCGGGCCCGCGGGGAGGAGCAGTGGTACGGCCACCGCGCCGGGTTCGACTACGAGGCCCAGGGCAAGCTGCCGCTCTACTACGACGTCCTGTACTACGAGGTGCTGGACGCCGCCGCGAAGGAGGGCGCCACCGTCCTGCACGCCGGGATCGGCAGCGTCAAGGCCAAGCTGGCCCGGGGCTGCCGGGTCAGTGAGCAGCGTTCCTACCTGCTGCCGCTGCCCCGTACCGAAGACACCGCGGGCTCGCTCGCCGAGGACCGGGAGACGACCACACGATGAGTTCCGCCACCGGCTCCATGGAGGGCGGCGGCTGGAACGCCGCCGTCGGAGCGCGTGTCAATCCCTCGGACCGGCGCGGGGGCACCCTGCGGCTGGTCTCCTCCGCCGACGTCGACTCCCTCGACCCGGCGCGGACCTACTACGTCTGGGTGTGGCTGCTGCAACGGCTGATGAACCGCACCTTGATGGCCTATCCCACCGATCCGGGGCCCGCCGGCCTGGTGCCCGTACCCGACCTCGCCGAGGCACCCGGCGTGGCGAGCGACGGCAACCGGACCTGGACCTACCGGCTCCGGGAGGGCGTCCGCTTCGACGACGGCACGCCGGTGACGTCGGCGGACGTACGCTACGCCGTGCAGCGGATATTCGCGCAGGACGTGCTCCCCGGCGGCCCGACGTATCTGGTGCCGCTGCTGGACGACCCGGACCGCCCGTACGCCGGGCCCTACCGGGACGGTGGTGACGACGGCCTGCCCGCCGTGCTCACCCCCGACGCGCGCACGATCGTGTTCCGGCTGCGCACCCCGTTCTCCGATTTCGACCACCTGATGGCGCAGCCGTGCGTCTCCCCCGTGCCACGGGAGGCGGACACCGGTGCGCGCTACGGCGACGACCCGCGCTGCACCGGCCCCTACCGGGTCGCCGAACACGTGCCGGGCAGCAGGCTCCTGCTGGAACGCAACCCGTGCTGGGACCGGGCGACCGACCCGGTGCGGCCGGCACTCCCGGACCTGGTGGACGTCACCATCGGGCTCGGCCTCGACGACATGGACGAGCGCCTGACAGCCGGGGAGTTCGACATCAACCTGGAGGGCCGCGGCCTTCAGCACGCGGCCCAGGGCCGCCTGGCGGACGACCCGGTGCTGCGCTCGCGCACCGACAACCCGAAGACCAGCTTCCTGCACTTCGTCTCGCTCCAGCCGCACATCCCGCCGTTCGACAATGTGCACGTGCGGCGCGCCGTGCACTACGCGGCCGACAAGATCCTGCTCCAGGAGGCCCGCGGCGGCCCGGTCACCGGGGGCGATCTGACCACCGCGCTGTTCCCTCCGAAGCTCCCCGCCCACCAGCCGCTGGACCGCTATCCGACCGGCCCCGACCTGCGTGGGGACCTCGACGCCGCACGCGCCGAACTGCGAGCCGCCGGGCTGCCCGACGGCTTCGACGCCGTCATCGGCACCCAGCGCGGCAAGTTCCGGCTGGTCGCCGACGCGGTCGTCGAGTCCCTCGCCCGGGTCGGTATCCGGCTGACCGTCAAGGAACTCGACGTCGCGACCTACTTCAGCCAGGGCGCGGGCTCGCCGGAGACGGTCCGCAAGCACGGGCTCGGCCTGATCGTCACCGACTGGGGCGCCGATTTCCCCACCGAGTACGGCTTCCTGGCCCCTCTGGTGGACGGCCGGCTGATCCGCCCCGGCGGCGGCAACTGGAACATCGCCGAGCTCGACGACCCGAAGGTCAACGAGCTGATCGACACCGGGCTGCACACCGCCGCCCCGGGCGCCCGTGCCGAGCTGTGGCGCGAGGTGGAGCGCCGGGTCATGGACCACGCGGTCATCCTCCCGCTGGTCCACGACAAGACCCTGCACTACCGGGGCCCCCGCACGACCAACGTGTATGTCCACCCCGCCTTCGGCCTGTACGACATCCAGGCCATGGGCGTGACCGATACCCGCACCGACCGGGAGAACGACACCGTATGAACTACGCAGCAGCGGACCTCCGCTTCGTCCCGCTGGACGCCGGCGACCCGGCCACCTCGGACGCCTGGCTCCGGCTGACCACGGACAGCGCCGAGGACGTCCCGCTGTCCGCCGCCCCGCCCTGCGCGGCGGACCTGACCGGTTCGGTGCGCTTCGCACCGCCGGACACCTCTCTGGCCGGCGAGGTCGCCTTCCTGGACGGGCAGGCGGTCGGCGCGCTCCGGCTCGTGCTTCCCGACGGGGCACCGGTCGCCGTCGTCGACCAGTTGCTGACCGCGCCGAAGGAGCGCCGCCAGGGAATCGGGACCGCCCTGTTCCGGCGGGCACGCGCGCTGGCCGGGCAGCACGGCCGCACCCTGCTGGTGGGGGATGTGGTCGAGGCGCTGCCGGAAGGGCCCGTACGGCACGCGGGCCCCGCCGCGTTCGCCACCTCGCTGGGCGCCACCCGGTCAGGGGGCCCCGAGGGCGTCCACCAGTGGCTCGACCTGGACCGGCACGACCCGTCGGCCGGCGGCATCCCCGAAGTCCCGGCGGGTTACCGGCTCCAGCGGTGGGGGACCGTCACACCCGACGGGTTCGCGATCGCCGTGTCCGAGCTCGGCCAGTCGCTGGGCGAGAGCATGCCGGAGACCTGGGGCGAGGGGCCCGATGCGGTCCGCACGAGCCATGTGCGGCGCTACGAGCGGATGCGGGTGGGCCGTGGACGACGCGCCTACCACGTGGGCGCGGTCCACGAGGAGACCGGTGAACTCGCCGGCTTCACCAGCGCCTCCAAGACGACAGGCAACCCCCGGCACCTGCTCCAGGGCATGACGGTGGTGGCCAGAGGGCACCGCGGTCACGGCCTGGGACTGCTGCTCAAGCTCGCGAACCTCGTCCATGTGCGCGAGTACGAGCCCCGGGTGCGGCTGATCGAGACGGCCAACGCCGACGACAACCACCCGATGATCGCCCTCAACCGGGCGATGGGCTTCGTCCCTCAGGAGCGCTTGGTCTCCTGGGAGGCGCCGGTCGCCCCGGCGGGCTGACCGCCCGGCGGCCGCCCTCCGCCCTCCGGGAGGCGGGGGGCGGCCGCCGTGTCGTCGCGTGCCCGCAGGAAGCGCGGCAGCCAGCCCGTGCCGAGCAGAACCCCGGCGACCACGGCCGTCCCGCCCGCCACGGCCCATCCGGTGGGCCGCTCGTGCAGCGCCAGCCACGCGCCGGCCATGCCGACCACGGGCACCAGCATCGAGAACGGCGCGACCACACCCGCCGGGTAGCGCTTGAGCAGGGCCGTCCAGATCCCTGAGCCCACGACGCTGCCCAGCACCGCGATGTAGACGAGTGCGACCAGGCCCGGCCAGCCCTCCGGACCGAAGGCCGACCCCAGGGCGCGCCACCCCGTCGCGGGCCCCTCCATCACCGCGGACAGCGCGAGCAGGGGGAGCGGCGGGACCACCGCCATCCACAGAGCGAAACGCAGGGGGTACTCCGGCCTCGCCTGCCGGCTGGCCAGGTTGCCGACCGCCCAGCCGAGCGCGGCGAGCACGGTCAGCACCAGGGGCAGCAGTGGCGCCGTACGCGCCCGGTCCACCGCGATCACGGCCATGCCCAGCACCGCCAGCCCGATGCCGGCCAGCTGCCGTACGGTGACGCGCTCGCGCAGCAGCAGCGCCCCTAGCAGCACGGTGAACGGCGCCGAGGCCTGCACCACGACGGAGGCCAGCCCCGAGGGCATGCCCTGCTCGATGGCGAGGAACAGAAGCCCGAACTGGGCGACTCCGAAGCCGAGTCCGTATCCGAGGAGCCAGCGCAGGCGCACCGCGGGGCGGGGCACGAAGAGGACCACCGGGACCGCGAGCACCAGGTAGCGCAGCGCTGCCAGGAAGAACGGCGGGAAGTGGTCGAGGCCGACCCGTACCGCGAGGAAGTTCAGCCCCCAGAGCACGGCCACCAGGACGGCCAGCGAGCGGTCCCGGGCGGTCACCGGGTGGTACCGCCGAGCAGGCCGGATCCGATGACGCGGGCGCCCATGCCCCTCAGGAACTGTCCGTCGCCGATGAGCTTCTGGTCGTCGGCGCACTGCTGGAGCACCAGCGTGTGGCGTACGCCCTCGGGGTCCTCCAGCAGCCAGCAGAACATCATGACGCCGGGGCACGAACCGCCCTTGAACACCACCCGCGGCCAGCGTGCGGAGTCGACGGGGACCCCGGGATAGGCCGTCAGGATGTCGTCGACGACACCGCTCGTGTCCCGTGCCGCGTCGTCGGCCAGGGCGCCCAGCACCCGTGTCACGTCCCAGGCGCTCATGTGCCAGTCCAGGCCCTGCTGGTGCACGGTGGGGCCGAGGTCCGACCCGCTTACGGTCATCGGGCCGTCGATCCGCTCCAGCAGTCGCCGGCGGCCGTCCTCGTCCGCGGTGGCCCACTCGGCCCGCAGCCCGGGGTCGCCCCAGCCGATCTCGAAGACCTCATGGCTCGTCAGGAACGGCCGCAGCAGCGAAGGATCACTGTGCCCGCCCTCCACCACGGCCCGCTCCACCGCGTCCCGTCCCAGCAGGTCCTGGATCAGGTCGGCGGCCGTGTTGTCGCTCATCGCGATCATCTTGTACGCGGTCTCACGGACTGCGACCCGGGTGCCGTCCGGGAGTTCCTGCATGTCCCCGGTGGGCAGACTCCGCAGGGCCGGGGTGACCGTCACCTCGTCGTCCCACCGCACGGCGCCCGCGGTGACCGCCTGTGCCAGCGCCCGCATGAGATACAGCTTGTACGACGAGCCGTTGGGCATCGGCCGGTCCGCGTCCTTGGCGTAGAGCGTCCCGGTGACCCCGTCCTCCTCACGGGTCACCAGCGCCGACCAGGTCACACCCGGCTGCTCCAGCGCCCGCGCCAGGTCGTCCCATGCGCGTACCGGGGGTGTGACGATCTCCGGTCCGAGGTGCAGGACGCGTATCAGCCCGGTGGAGTCGAGGGTCAGCGACAGGGTCGAGCGGACTCCCGCCGGACCCTCCAGGGTGACCCACGACTTGTGTGCCACCGGCTGGTAGTCGGTGACGGTGAACGGGCCGAGACCCCGCCACCGTTCGACCGTCGCGGCGAAGCCCTGCGGATGCCGGGCGAGGAAGACGGGGACGAAAGTCCCGGACAGGTCCTCCTCCCGGGGTGCCGCTGGGCCGGTGAGCAGCTCCACCGCCCAGCGGGTGCGGCGCCCGAGCGGGGTGTCGTCCCCGTCGAGCACGGCCTGCGCGTCCGGGTGGACGGAGGCGTCGGAACCGGGCAGATCGATCATCATCGCTCCTCGACGGCCGTTGCCGGCCGCTGGTGTCAGTCCTCGGTGACTGTGATGGCCGTGCAGGGGCAGAGCTCGGCGCACAGCCGGACCGTGTCGTGCAGTTCGGGCGGCGGTTCGGCTGTGAGCAGGACCACGGTGCCGGTGTCCGGGTCCTGGTCGAAGACCAGCGGCTCGGTCGCCGCGCACCGGCCCATCGCGCAGCAGGCGTCCGTGTCCACGGCCACGGTCAGCCGGCCGGCGCTCACCAGGTCACCGGCAGTGCGGCGAGCCCGTAGCTGGACACCTCGTGCCGGAAGTCCAGTTCGCCGAACGGCACGGCCAGCCGGGCGCCGGGCATCCAGCGCAGGACACCCGCGAGCATCTCCTCCAGTTCCACCTTGGCCAGCCACTGGCCGAGGCACTGGTGGATGCCGTGGCCGAAGGCCAGGTGGCGGCGGGCGTCCCGGCCGGGGTCCAGCGCGTCGGGGACGGGGAAGACCGACTCGTCACGGTTGCCCGCCGAGAGCGACACGACCACGCCCTCGCCCGCCCGGATCGTCACGTCGCCGAGCTCCACGTCCTCCAGTGCCGCGCGGGCGAGCCCGTTCTGCACGATGGAGTGGTAGCGCAGCAGTTCCTCGACGGCCTTCGGCAGGAGTTCGGGGTCCTTGGCGAGCGCGTCGGCCAGGCCCTGGTCGGTGACCAGGCTCAGCAGGCTGAGACTGGCCTGGCTGGTCGTGGTGCCGTGGCCGGCGACGAGCAGCAGCCGGCACATCGGGACCATCTCCTCGACGGTGAGCGCTCCCTTGCGCACCTGGTCGACGACCAGGCGGCTCAGCAGGTCGTCACCGGGCTCGGGCGTCCGCATGCGCTCCTCGACCACCTCGCGCAGCAGGCCGTCCAGTTCGTCGCGCGCGGCGGCGACCTGCTCGGGCCGGTAGCCACGGTCGATGAGGATGCCGGCGCGGCTCTCGATCAGTTCGCGCTGCTCGTCGGAGACCCCGAAGAGCAGGGCGATCACCCGGGACGGGACGGGGATGGTCAGCCCGCGCACGAGGTCGACCGGGCGTTCGCCCCCGACCAGGGCGCCGAGCATCTCGTCCAGGTGCTCCCGCAGGACGGGCCGCATCGCCTCCGCCCGGCCGTGCAGGAAGTCGCGGGTGAGCATGGACCGCAGCCGCGAGTGGCCGGGGTCGTCCATGCGGATGAAGGAGGCGGTGTGCGGCTTGTCCCGTACGAGGACGGACGTGGTCGTCATCATGGGGAAGCCGGGCGCACTGGTCACCGCGGTGAACCTGCGGTCGGCGAGCACCGCGCGGACGTGGGGGTGCGCCGTCACGAGCCACACCTGGCTGCCGTCCCACATCGTGATGCGGCTCGCCGCCGGGCCGGACCTCAGCAGGGCGAGCGGTGGCGGTGGATCGATCGGGGAGACGCGCTCCATCGGGTAGGACGGTGCGGCCGTCACCTTCGGGGATGCTGCGTCCTGCGTCATGGGTCCCACCTATCGCTGCACGGGCATGCCGACGTGAAGTAGCGCCCCCATCCTCACCGCCCGCCGCCCGGCCTCCCCTTCGGGGGGACCCGACCCGCATAACAAGCCACGAACGCACATAACAACGGCCGCCGAAGGCCGTTCACCGTGCGTACGCCGGGCTGGTACGGTCGGCGCGCCGTACCGTCGGACGCTTTTCGGCCGGATTCCCGGTCCGGCCCAACACCCCGAGAACGAGGACCACATGAGTTCATCGCTACAGGGACACGTCGCGCTCGTCACAGGAGCGGGATCAGGAATCGGCCGTGCCACCGCACGCGCCCTTGCCGGGGCCGGGGCCTCGGTCGCCGTCGCCGGACGGCGCCTCGACCGCCTTGAGGAACTGCGCACCGAACTGGAGGCGAAGGGCGCGACCGTCCTGGTCCTCGAGCTGGACGTCACGGACGAACAGGCCGTGGCCGCGGCCGTGCGTTCCGCCGTCGGGACACTCGGCCGGCTCGACATCCTGGTGAACAACGCGGGGCTGATGCTGCTGGGGCCGGTGGAGGACGCCGACACCACCGACTGGACCCGGATGATGGACACCAACGTGATGGGCCTGATGTACACGACCCACGCCGCCCTCCCGGAACTGATCAGGAACCAGGGCACGATCGTCCAGATCTCGTCGATCGCCGCCCGGGTCGTCGGACGGGGATCCGCCGTCTACAACGCCACCAAGTTCGCCGTGAACGGCTTCAGCGAAGGGCTGCGGCAGGAGGTGACCGAACGCGGGGTGCGGGTGGTGGTCATCGAGCCGGGAACGGTGGAGACCGAGCTGCGCGAACACATCACGCACGCGCCCTCCAAGGCGGCGATCACCGAACGTGTCGCGAAGATACGGCAGTTGCAGAGCGAGGACATCGCCGAGGCGGTGCTGTACGCCGTCACCGCTCCCCCGCACGCCACGGTCAACGAGATCTTCATCCGCCCCACCGATCAGGCCTGAGACACACCCCCACGGCGGGCACCGCACTGCGCGGTGCCCGCCTTCGTGCTGTCCGGGACCGCCCGGGCCGCTCCGGGCGAGAGGAGCGAGCGAAGAGAACGCCTGCCTAACGTGAGCCGCATCAGGCCGTCACAGGTGAAGAAGAGGCGTCATCCATAACCGTAAGGAAGCCGTCCGTGCCTTCTGCGATACACGTGCCCTCCGTTCCCGACCGGCTCACACGCCTGCCCCTGTCGCGTCCGGACCTGCGGCTGCTGGACGCGATCGGACAGTGCGGTGACCTGGCCGAAGCCGCTCGCAGAGCGGGGCTGAGACCTCCGGCCGCCCAGCGCCGGCTGGACCGGCTGGACCATGCCACCGGGCTGACGCTGACACTGCGGGACGCGCGTACGGCCCGGCTGAGTCCTGACGGTGCGCGGGTGCTCGTCGCCGGGCGGCGCTTCTTCCGCCAGGTCGACCAGGCCGTGCAGACGGACATCTACGGGCGGGGCGCCGAGGCCCTGAACGCACCCCGCATCCTGAACATCGCCACCGCCGAACCGCTGATGGAGGATCTGGTCGAGGACGCGGCCGACTCCCTCGGCATCCTCCTGTCGGTCAGCCATGACGCACCCGGCCAGGTACTCAGGCAGCTCGACGGGTACCGGGTGGACGCCGCGCACACATGGGGGCTGAACACCCTCTCGCACGGGGTCGAGCGCACCGTGCGCACGTACGAGGTCCTGGACGACCCGCTGTGGGTGACGCTGCCCCTGGGGCATCCGCTGGCCGGCCGCGACGCGCTCTCCCTCGCCGATCTGCGCGACGAGAACTGGGTGTCGGAGGCCGGACCGGAGGCGGAGGTCCTGGTGAGCGGGGTCTACCGGTCGGCCGGTCTCACCCCGCCCGCCCGCATCCAGGTGACCGGCGCCTCGGTCGCGCGGGGGATGCTGCGGCGCGGCGACGCGGTCGGCCTGGGCTCGCCGGCCTGCCCCGCCGTCTTCACCCCCTCGCTGGTGCGCCGCTCGCTGGTGGAGCGGCCCCGGCGGGCCGCGGGTCTGCTGGTCGATCCCGCCGTCGTGCCCGGCTCGCTGGCCCAGCAGCTGGCGGCGCTGCTCACGGCCCGCTGTCTCAGCAGGTTCACCGCACAGCACGGGGACATGCTCCGCGATCCGTGGTGGGCGGACTGGCTGCGCGGGCAGCGTGCGGGGCTGGAGCGGCGCACCGATGCCGCCGCCCGCGGGCTCCAGGCACCGCCGGCCCTGCCCGACGAGTCGGTCCAGGTCGACGTGGAGGACCTCCATCTGCTGCGCGCGGTGGCCGACCACGGCAGCATCAACCGCGCCGCGGCGGTCCTCTCGATCAGCCAGTCGGCCCTCACCCGGCGCATCCACCGTCTCGAACTCAGGCTCGGGGCGCGGCTGTTGCTGCGTAGCTCGCGCGGCACCGACCTGACTGCGCCGACCCGGCAGTTCCTGGCCGGGCTGGCCGGCTTCGAGGCCGAACTCCGGGCGGTGGGCGCGGTACCGGGGGATGCCCCGCCGGCCGCCGAACCGTCCGCCGGTGCGCAGCGCCGGGCGCACCGGGCCCCCCGGGGTGGCGCGGTGCGCCCGGGACGGGCCGCGCCCGACCGCACGGCGGTGCGGCCCGCGGTCGCCGGCCGGAGCTGAGGCGGCGGTGCGGCCGGCGCGTCCGCCGCCGGCCGCACCGCGCCGTGGTCAGCGCGCGCCCAGTGCCACGTAGTCGTACATCCCGAAGGAGCCCGTGACGAACGCGTTGCGGACGTCCGGGTGGCGGTAGAGCAGGGAGCGCGGGTAGAGGTAGGGCACGATGACGGCGTGGTCCATGGTCAGCCGGTCGATACGGTGCCAGATCTCCGCGCGTTCCTCCGGGTCGGCGCTGACGGCCCCCTGGTCGAGGAGGCTGTTGATCTCCGGGTCGTCCAGTTCGCCCATGTTCTGGTTGCCGCGCTCCTTGATGGCGCGTCCGTCGACGATCTGCTGGAAGAAGCCGTAGCCGTCGGGGAAGTCCGCCCCCCAGCCGAACATGATGATCCCGATGCCGTGCTCGCGCAGGTACTCGGGGCTGCCGCCGTACCGGTCGAAGTAGTCGCCGGACGGGAAGTCCAGCACCTCGGCCTCGATGCCGACGCGGGCCAGTCCGGCCGACAGCGCCTCGGCCGCCCGGTACTCCTTCAGGCGGTCCTTGCGGGCGGCGATCTTCGTGCGGAACCCGTCCGGCATGCCGGCGAGGACCAGTTCGGCGCGGGCCGCATCGAGGTCCCCGGTGCCGTCGTCGCCGACCGGGTAGCGGTCGAAGGGCCGGTAGCCGTCGATGGTCGGCGGCAGGATCGTGGTGGCGATGTCCCCGCCCACGGACCCCCCGTAGGCGGCCTGCATGGCCGCCTTGTCCGTGGCGAACTGCACCGCGCGGCGGCAGTGCACATTGTCGAACGGGGTGATCCGGCTGGACAGGCAGTAGATCCAGGTGAAGCCGGTCAGCGGGTTGTCCGCGTTGGCCCGGAGCTCGGGGTCGGCCAGGATGCGCTCCTGGGCCGCGGGCTGCACCCCGAAGCCCGCGAGGTCGACGTGCGCCTCACCGGAGAGCAGCATGAGGTCCACCTCGTGCGGGTCCTTGCCCAGGTGCACCTCGATCCGCTCGGCCCGCTGCCGGCGTACGGGGTCGGTCTCCGGGTCCCAGCGCGGGTTGCGCTCCAGGACCACGAGCTTGCCGCGCTCGTAGGACTCCACACGGTACGGGCCGGTCGCGACGGGGCCGAGCCGGTAGCCGATGCCGGTGTCGCGGTCCTTCGGGACGGGTGTGGTGCTCGGCATGGTGGCGAGCAGGTCCATGCCGGCGAAGGGCTCGGTCAGCTTCAGGACCAGGGTGCGGTCGTCGGGCGTCTCCACGGTGACCGGGCCGTCCACCTCGGGTTCGCGCCAGGGGCCGCCGTAGTCGGTGCCCAGCAGGTGGCGGAAGTAGGTGGGGCCGACGCCCAGCACGTCCGTACCGTAGTTGCTCCTGGCGATCGCGTACTTGACGTCGGCCGCGACGACGGGCGTGCCGTCCTCGTAGAGCAGACCGGGGCGCAGCCGGTAGGTCCAGGTCCGGCCGCCGTCCGAGCTCTCTCCGAGCGACTCCGCCAGGTCGGGGACCAGCCGCTGGCCGTCCTTGCCGGGCGCGGTGTCGAAGGTGACCAGGGTCCGGCCGATCAGGCGCAGGAAGTTCCAGGTGTAGGCGTAGTACGTGTTGCCGGGATCGAGCGAGTCGAAGTCGTCGGTGCGCACCAGGCGGAGGGTCCCGCCCAGCTTGTCGGTGGGGGCGAACACGCCGTCTACGGCGGCGTCGAAGCCGGTGCTGCCCGACTGTTCGGTCTCCATGTCCCAGCCCTTCTCGCGGTGATTTCCGCGCCATTCTGCGGTGGTGCGGGGCTCCGGTGCGCCGCGACGAGGTACGGGCGCATAGCCGACCGCGGGTCGGTATAGCGGAAGAGACGGGTGAGAGGAGGTGAAGAGGTCCGGCTGATGTGCTCGCGTCCCCCCACGCGCGAAGCGGACGCCCGCTTCCCCCCACGCGCGACGCGGGTGTACGCAGGAAAGGCGAGCCGAACGTGTCCCGAAGAAGAAAATGGCATGTACCCGTCATAACTATCGCCGCGACAGCACTGCTGGCGGGCTACCCGTCGGTGTCGATGGCGAAATCCCCCACCCCTCCCCCGGGCGCCGCCCAGGGCTGGAACCAGAAGGACCGGGCGGACGCCGCGAAGCCCGGTCCGGCCGAGCTCCCCGAGGCCGTCCCCGCCGACGACCGCACGGCACTCCTCGGCTCCGGATACCGCGCCTCCGACGACCTGGCATGGACCACGTCGGGTGACGCCACCGGCTTCCACGTCATGGTCGCCGCCGCCGAGGACGGCTACCGGTGGCGGACCGCCGCGACCCTGTCCGAGCCGGGCTTCGACACCGACACCTGGATCGGCAACGCCTGCATCACCGCGTCGGGAGAGCGCGCCGCCGTCACCTACGCGCCCCGCACCTTCACCAACAGACCGGCACTGATGACCCGCGGAGCCTTCACCGCGGTGGTGGACCTGACGACCGGCGCGGTCACCAAGCTCCCCGTCCAGTCCAGCCTGAGCTACTTCTCACCCGGCTGCGGCACGACGGAGAAGGCCGTCTTCTCGCAGTTCTCCGACGACGCGTCGAAGCGCAACGAGACCCGTCTCGTCGGAGTGGACACGGCAAGCGGAAAGGCCGCGAAGCCGCTGGACCTGCCCGGCCAGGTCACGTCCGCCGTCCCCCTCGCCGACGGCTACGCCGCCGCGCAGGGCTCCCGCCTGGTCCGGGTCGCGCCCACCGGCGACGTGCGCGTCGCCTCGCGCGCCGGCACCGCCCCCTTCCAGCTCACGGCAGCCGCCGACGGCTCGGTCGTCTACATCGACCGCACCGCCGGAGCCGCCTCCGAGCGGGCCGAGGTCCGGCGCGCCCCGGCGTCACTCTTCGGCGCCGCCGGCAAGTCCGGCGAAAGCACCCGGCGCCTCGCGACCGGCGCGCTCACCGACTTCGACCTGGCCCGCTCGGCCCGCACCGGCACGGTGTACGTCACGGGCGAGGCCAAGGCCGCGGGCACCCTGCCCGCGTCCGTGCGCATGCCCGCGGGAGTGGCCAAGGGCGCCGCGCTGTCCACCCGGGGAGAGGCCGCCGTCACCACCGCCTGGGCCGACGGCAAGGACTCCCGGATCTCACCCCAGGAGGCCGCCTCCGCACGCACCGCGCGGACCTCGATGAAGCTGCTGGAGACCGGCCGCAGCGTCACCCTGGACGCCAGGCCCGGCACGACCGTCGGCTCCACCGCCAGGACGGCGGCGGGCCTCGCGACCTCACCGGCACTCACCCGCGGGACCGGGACGGCAACGGCTTCCCCGAAGCTCGCCGCCGCGTCGCCCACCAACCCCGTCGAGGACGAGCGCTACTGCTCGGTGCCGCGCGGGGACGTCCGCAAGCAGGCCTTCCAGCCGACCCCGCGGCAGGTCGAGTGGGCGGTGGACCAGGCCGTGGTCGGCAAGCTGAACTCGCACGTCTCGCGCGCCGCCAACTGGAAGAACACCGGGATGTCGGCCTACCAGCCGCAGTCCCTCTTCCCGCTCAAGACCATGGCGGGCGACCCCAACGGCACGCCCGACGCCGCCGACGAGTACCACATCCCCGCGCAGGTGATGCTGGGCGTCACCGCCCAGGAATCCAACATGTGGCAGGCCACCCGCTTCGCGGTGCCGGGTGTCACGGCGAACACCCTGATCGGCAACTTCTACGGCATCAGCCACGGATCCGACGGTGAGACCCCGGACCCGTGGGCGATCAACTGGGCCAACGCGGACTGCGGTTACGGCATCGTCCAGGTGACCGACGGCATGCGCAAGGCGGGTCACGAGAAGCCCGGCGAGACCGCGCTGTCCGTGCAGAAGCAGGAGGCCGTCGCCCTCGACTACACCGCCAACATCGCGGCGGGGGTCAACATCCTCGTGGACAAGTGGAACCAGACGTACAGCGCCGGGATGACCGTCAACGACGGCGGCCCCTCGTACATCGAGAACTGGTTCTTCGCGCTCTGGGCCTACAACTCCGGCTTCTACCCGCAGTCCAGCGCCGGTTCGCACGGTGGCCACTGGGGCGTCGGCTACACCAACAACCCGGCCAACGCGCTGTGGAAGGCCAACCGCACCCCGTTCCTGGAGAACTCGGCCGGCGGGGACGACTACTCCCACGCCGCCCACCCCCAGGACTGGCCGTACCAGGAGAAGGTGATCGGCTGGGCCGCCCGCCCGATCTCCGCGATGTTCGCGCCCGGCGACTTCCAGCCCGGCTACCGGGCCGCGTGGTGGACCGCCACGGACCAGCGGACGCGGGCCAAGCCGCCGGTCGGACAGTTCTGCGACAGCTCCAACAACTGCGACCCGAGCAAGATCAAGGACGGCGACACCGACACCAACGGCGCGTGCCAGCTCAACAACCCGGCCGACGAGTTCTTCCTGCACTGCTGGTGGAACAAGAAGTCCAGCTGGAAGAGCTGTGCGGGCGGTGCCTGTGGATACGCCCTGCACCGCTTCGACGCGACCTATCCGGAGCAGCCGGACGGCAGCGCGTACCCGCCGCGGTGCTCCAGCGGTCTGCCCTCGGGGACGTACGTGATCGACGACGTGGCCTCGGGTGTCACACCGGCGGGCTCATCGGGACGAAGTTGCGGGGCGACGACGTCACCGGGCACCTTCGGCTTCACCTTCACGGCTGACGGCGCCAATTACCCGGGCAAGATCGACACCCATCAGATCGGGGCCGGTTACGGCAACCACTTCTGGTTCTCGCACACCAGGAACCAGGCGACCACCGAGGGCGCGCGGATGCGCACCACCGGCACCTGGACGCTGACCAACGGCATGACCGGCTGGGCCAGGGTCTGGGTGCACCTGCCCGACCACGGCGCCCACACCCGGCAGGCCTCGTACACCGTCTCCGGGACGAACAGCACGAGTCCGGTACGCGTGCACCCGCAGCGCGTCGGGGAGAACAAGTGGGTCTCCCTCGGGGTGTTCCAGTTCACCTCGACCCCGAAGGTCTCGCTCTCCACGCACGCGGCCGACGGCAGCGGGTCGGAGGACGTCGCGTGGGACGCGGCGGGCTTCCAGCCGCTGTCGGCCAAGCCCAAGGACATGGTCGTCGCGATGGGCGACTCCTACTCCTCGGGTGAGGGCGCCTCGGCCGCCGGCGGGGTCGACTACTACAAGGAGACGAACTACCGGGACGCGAGCAACCCCTCGACGCGGGACGCCTGCCACCGTTCGACCAAGGCGTGGTCGCGCCAGGCCACGATCCCGGGACGCTCGGCGTCCGTGGGATCGATGGACGACAGCAGGTCGGCGGCGATGGACTACCATCTGATCGCCTGTTCCGGGGCCCGGACGTACAACATCGCGAGCGTCGGCGAGAACGGCGAGCTGCCTCAGCTGTCCAAGGGCTACCTCGACCAGAACACCACGCTGGTGACCATCTCGATCGGTGGTAACGACGCCCGGTTCGCCTACATCATCCAGAAGTGCATCTTCGGCGGTGTGGGCTGGCCGACGCTGTGCCAGGACCAGAAGTTCGACGACGACGACTCGCGGGTCGACGACGCCGCCTACCAGGGGCTGGACATCGGTGTGGCGGCAGAACGCCTCGCCAAGGAGCGGGTGCGGCCGGCCATCACCGACGCGCTGAAGAAGATCCAGGCGAAGGCGCCCAACGCCAAGATCGTGCTGATGGGGTACCCGCCCCTTCTGGAGCGGTCGGGGTCGTGCATCCCGGGCATCGGGACCGAGGAGGCTCCCTGGCTGAACGGCATGGCGGGCACACTCGCCACCGAGATGCAGGGCGCCGTGGACGACGCGAAGGCCGCCGGCACCAAGGCCTGGTACTCCAACCCCGCGCAGAACTTCGCGGGCAAGGCCGTATGCGGTGACCCCGAGCAGGTCCACGGGATCGTGCTGGACCTGGTGGAGAGCGACGAGCCCGCCATCGACTGGCCGATCCTGCAACTCGGGGCGTCCGCCCAGTCGTTCCACCCGAAGGTCGGAGGGGCCCGGCTGTACGCGGACTCCCTGGAACGGACGATGCAGGGCATGGGTCTCTGACCCACGGCATCCCGGTGTGCCCTTCCCGCGAGGTGCGGGGAGGGCACACCGGTCCGGGGGTTCCCGCCCGGACCGCTTCGGGCGCATGACGCACGGCTGTGTCCCCCGGCCCATGGGCCGGGGGACACAGCCGTGCGTGTTGATGACGCGGGTCAGCGGCTGGCCATGCCCGGTACCGCCGAGAGCATGTCGGCGTCCTGACGGAGGATCGCCCGCTCCAGGGTGGTCAGCCTGGGGCCGGGGTAGATGCCCAGCTCGTCGGTCAGGGTGTTGCGGGCCCTGCGGAACACGGCGAGCGCGTCGGCCTGCCGCCCGGAGAGATAGAGGGCCTGCATCAAATGCGCGTAGGGCTCTTCGCGCAAAGGGTGGAGGGCGATGAGGTCGGTGAGTTCCCCGATGGCCTCCTCGTATTGGCCCAGAGTTATTTCCAGGCAAATACGCTGTTGAAGTGCGGCAACACGCTCCTCTTCCAGCCTGGCCGCGCGGGTCTGCAACGCACTGCTCGAAATCGTGGCCAGGGCAGGTCCCCGCCACAGGGCGAGTGCCTCCCTGAGCAGGTCGAGCGCCTCCTCCTTGAGGTCGGCGCGTACCATTTTCTTCGCCGTGGCGACGTTGCGCCGGAAGATATCGCTGTCGATCTCACAGAGAGCCGAATCCAGCTGGTATCCGGAAGCCGTCGACAGGACGGTGTCCTGCGGCGCGCCGACCGCGGCCAGTGAGCGGCGGATCATCCACACGCTCGTCTGGAGCTGACCAGGGGCGGTCCGCGGCGGGCGCTCACCCCAGAGGTGGGTGATGAGTTCGGGCGTGCTCACCGCCCTGCCCGACACAAGTGCGAGGGCGGTGAGCACCCGGAGCTGCCGCTGTCCGGCGAGCGGGACCGGCATGTTCCGGGAAAGCATGGAGATCGGACCCAGTATGCGAATCTGCACGCCGGCCATAGGGGGTCTCCCGTTCTGCCTGTCCATGACTCAATTCCCCTGCCATGAACTGCTGGATTTCACACGCAATGTCTTTGGTCGCGCTGATCGATGGAGCGAATGCAGTGGTCGTGACTGCGGCCACTACGCGCGTAGCGGCCCTCCTACCTCATCGAGTCGGGACAGTAATAAGCCATCCGGACGGCGTCAACGAGGCCCGGATGGGCACGGCTGAAAACTGTCGTCCCGATGCGAGAGAAAATGAGGACGTGGGAAAAACCCGGATAACGCCTGCCGGGCCGGGTGGCCGGGGGCTCATGATCGCGCATGGCACGGAGTAGTCGTCGGCCCGCACGGCAGCGCGGACGCGGCCGCGGGCAACCCCCGGAACGTCACGCCTCTGCGGAAGATGTGCGTCCGGTGTGAAGGATATGGGGGCCGGGCATGGAGGGTGTGATTACTCAGCGCACCGATCCGGACGCGGAGCGATCGCCCCACCGGTCTAGACCAGTGATGGCAAAAACCGTACGTCGCTTCGACGGTGCGAACGGACCTCCGCACCGGAATGCGGCGCCCGGTGTCCGATGAGCGGGATCGGGCGCCCTTGCGGCCGAAACGGGCCCCCCGGAGGCGTCGCAATCCCGCACAACCGGCCGCCGTGCGGCCGGGTCACGCGGCCCCGGTGACGTCGAGCAACTCCAGGTGACGAGGCGTCAGCACCCGGGTGCCGCCGCCCGGCGCCTTCCGCTCGGCCGCGCGTGCGAGCGCCGTCACCGCGTCGGGGGACGACGTGCGTGAGATCCCCGCATCGCCGAGCGGGGTCACCATGTCGTCGTGATGGCAGGGCAGGAGGACCGGCGGCGACCCCAGCGCGGCCAGCAGCCGGTCCGGGTAGCCGTGAAGGGCCGCGTGACCGCTCATCCCGATCACCGCGATGTCCGGCCGCGCGCCCGCCACTTCACGCTCCGCGACGTTGCTGGTGCCCGTCAGCAGCACGGAAGGTCCGCCCTCCACCGACACCTGGAAGGCCAGCGTCCGCCCCTCCACCATGTCGCCGAGGGTCCGGGGCCGCGGGGGGACGGCGTCGCGCTCCCCGGGGGCGAAGGACGTGTAGTCGTCCTGCCTGCTGTGCAGACTGCGGAACACCTCCACGCTGTAGCCGTCGAACTGGAGGTGGTCGCCCCCCTCCACCGCCACCACGTCCGCCATGCGGTGCGCGGGTGTGCCCATCGCGGCCAGCAGGTGACGCGACGTGGCGTCACAGAGCGTCCGGACACGCCGGCCTGCCCAGCCGGGCCGGGACAGCAGGTGCGGGACGTCGGCGAGATGGTCGAAGTGGCCGTGGCTGACCAGGATCAGCTCCGGCGCCCCGGTCAGTTCCTTCTCCGCCACGTGCTCCACCGCGTCGGGGTCCAGACGCAGGGGCAGCGCCGGATCGAGAGCGCCCCCCTCCCCGGCGTAGGGCATCCGGCTCAGGTACGGGTCGAAGAGCACGCTGCGGCCCGCGAAGGACAGCTCCCACCCGGCGACGCCCAGCCAGCGCAGCCCGAGATCCACCCCCTTGGGCATCGGGCGCCGCTGCGCGGCCGGCAGGGGGGCGGCGCCGCCGACCAGCAGCCCCGCCGCCCCGGCGCCGAACGCGCCCTGCAGAACCGACCTTCGCGACTGACCCATGCGCCACCTCGTTCACGTTGTGCTGATCACACGTCACACTACGGAGCGATGCGGACGAGGCGGCACATTTGAGTCAGCGGCTTCCGGGCGTGGCGGATCGGGTGCCGCGTCCGGGTCCCGGCCCGTGGGTCAGGTCGTGTACTCGGAGTTCAGGCGCACGTATCCCTCCGTCAGGTCGCAGCCGTAGACGGTGAACTCCCCGTCCCCGATGCCCAGTCCGATGCCGATCACCACCTCGGCGCCGCTCATGTGCTCGGCGACGGCCGCGCGCAGTTCGGCGTCGCCGGGGCCGTCGACGCTCTGCGGGTAGACCCGGGTCCCGCCGAACTCCACGGTGACCTTCTCCTGGAGGATGTCGGTGTCGTCGGTGCACTTGCCGATCGCCATCGTCACCCGGCCCCAGTTGGGGTCGCTGCCGTGCACCGCGGTCTTGACCAGCGGTGAGTTGACGACGGTCTTGCCGACCCGCTTGGCCTGCGCGGTGTCCCGCGCCCCGGTGACCCGCACCTCGATGAGCTTGCTGGCCCCCTCGCCGTCCGAGGCGATGTTCTTCACCAGGGCGAGCGCCACCTCGTGCAGGGCCTCCTCGAATTCCACCGGATCCACGTCACCGGCCAGCCCGTTGGCGAACAGCACCGCTGTGTCACTGGTCGAGGTGTCGGTGTCGATCGAGACGGCGTTGAACGTGCGGTCCATGACGCTGCGGAAGACCCGGTCCTGGACGTCCCGGGGCAGCCGGGCGTCGGTGGCGAAGAAGGTCAGGAGGGTCGCCATGTCCGGCTCCAGCATCCCCACGCCCTTGGCGATGCCGACCAGCGTCGCGTCGCCGCACCGCACCCTGACCTCCTTGGGCCGGGTGTCGGTCGTCATGATCGCCCGGGCCGCCCGGTCGAACCCGCCCTCCGGAAAGGGCCAGGAGAGCGTCTTGATGTGATCGCGGATCTGCTCCATCGGGTACTGGAGGCCGATGACGCCGGTGGAGGCGATCAGCAGTTCGTCCTCCGGGAGCCCGGCGGCGGCGGCCACGGAGTCGCGCACCTCGCGGGCGTTGCTGTCCCCCTGCGGTCCGGTGGCGACGTTGGCGTTGCGGGCGATGACGACCACTCCGCGCGCCTGTCCGTCGGCCGCTGCGGCGCGGCTGAGCACCACGCTCGGGCCGGAGAAGCGTGACTTGGTGAAAACCGCGCTGACCTGCGCCGGAACGGTCGACGCCAGCACGGTGAAGTCGTCCCGCCCGTCACCCGTGAGCCCCACCGGAGCGGTGTGCACCACGAACCCCGCGGGGTCCCGGGTCGTCGTACCGGTCATGATCGCCTTCTTCCCTCAGTGCCTGCATTATGCGCTCGACTGTATGTCTATTCATCTATCACAGGAGACGGGTGCACCGGGCCGGAACCGGCCGCGGGCCGCCTCGAAGCGCACTACAGCACGGTCGGATAGGCGCTGGAGAGGCGGTGGAGAGAGGCCACCGGCACGGTGACGGCATTCCGCATCCCGTCGACATCCTGGAGACGACGCCGCATGTCCCGTGTATCGACCAAGCCCAGCAACAACCCGACGGCCGCACACGCGCTGCTCAAGCGTCTCCACGAGCACGGTGTGGAGACGGTGTTCGGTGTCGTCGGCCGTGAGGCCGCCTCCATCCTCTTCGACGAGGCGCCGGGTATCGACTTCGTCCTCACCCGGCACGAGTTCACCGCCGGCGTCGCCGCCGACGTCCTGGCCCGCATCACCGGCCGGCCGCAGGCCTGCTGGGCCACGCTCGGCCCCGGCATGACGAACCTCGCCACCGGCGTGGCCACCTCGATCCTCGACCGCTCGCCCGTCATCGCGCTGGCCGCCCAGTCCGAGTCGCACGACATCTTCCCGAACGACACGCACCAGTGCCTCGACTCGGTCTCCGTCATGCGCCCCATGACGAAGTACGCCGTCGAGCTCCAGCGCCCCGACGAGATCACCGACCTGGTGGACTCGGCCGTCGCCGCGGCGATGACGGAGCCCGTGGGACCCAGCTTCATCTCGGTGCCCGTCGACCTGCTCGGCGCCGACATCGACGCCTCCGTCGTCCACCCCGCCGCCCACACCCCGGCCAAGCCCACCGGCGCCGTGCAGGCCGGCTGGGAGGCCACAGCCGACGAGGCGGCCGCGCTGCTCTCCGGCGCGGAGCACCCGGTCTTCGTCGTCGGCGCGGCTGCCATCCGCTCCGGCGCGGTGCCCGCGATCCGCGCCCTGGCCGAGCGTCTGGACGTCCCGGTCATCACGACGTACATCGCCAAGGGCGTCCTTCCGCACGGTCACCACCTCAACTACGGGGCTGTCACCGGCTACATGGACGGCATCCTGTCCTTCCCCGCCCTGGAGACCCTCTTCGGCCCGGCGGACGTCGTCGTGACCCTCGGTTACGACTACGCCGAGGACCTGCGCCCCTCGATGTGGGCACGCGGCGGCGAGAAGAAGACCGTGCGCGTCTCCCCGACCGTCAACCCGATCCCCCGCGTCTACCGTCCGGACGTCGACGTCGTCACCGACGTGCTGGCCTTCGTCGAGCACCTGGACGCCGCGACCGCCGACCTCGCGAAGAAGACCCCGCACGACATCACCCCGCTGCGCGAGCGCATCGCGGAGTTCCTGGCCGACCCCACCGAGTACGAGGACGGCATGCGGGTCCACCAGGTGATGGACTCCATGAACACGGTGATGGAGGAGACCGCCGCCGCCGGTGAGGGCACGATCGTGTCCGACATCGGCTTCTTCCGGCACTACGGGGTGCTCTTCGCCCGCGCCGACCAGCCCTTCGGCTTCCTCACCTCGGCCGGCTGCTCCAGCTTCGGCTACGGCATCCCCGCGGCCATCGGCGCCCAGATGGCCCGGCCCGGCCAGCCGACCTTCCTCATCGCGGGCGACGGCGGCTTCCACTCCAACAGCGCCGACCTGGAGACGATCGCCCGGCTCAACCTGCCCATCGTGACGGTCGTCGTCAACAACGACACCAACGGGCTGATCGAGCTCTACCAGAACCTCGGCCACCAGCGCTCCCACGACCCGGCCGTGAAGTTCACCGGCGTCGACTTCACCGAACTCGCCCGCGCCAACGGCGTGGAGGCCGTCAGGGCAAACTCCCGCGAGGACCTGCTCGCCGCTCTGCGCAAGGGGGCGGGGCTCGGCCGCCCGTTCCTGATCGAGGTCCCGGTGAACTACGACTTCACCTCCGGCGGCTTCGGTGCCCTGAGCATCTGATCATGGCGCACACATTCCCCGCCGCCACGGGGTTCCTGGTCTCCGCCCATCAGGGCGGGGACCGGGCCCCCCGGCCCGTCTTCGCCACCCGGGGCGCCCACGAGACCGTGGCCGAGGCCCTCCGCGCCCAGACCCTGAACGCCGTACTCGTGCACTCGGGTTCGGCCGGGGACGCCGTGGCCCGCTCCGGCGACACGGCCCTCGTCCTGGCCGGCGAGCTCTACAACCGGGAGGAACTGCTCACCCTCCTCCCGTCCGGCGCCGACGCCCGAACGGACGCGGCCCTGGTGCTCGCCCTGCTGGGCATCTACGACCTGCACGCCTTCCGGCTGCTCAACGGCCGGTTCGCGGCGGCCGCGGCCCTGGGCGACCGGTTGCTCCTGGCCACCGACCATGCGGGCTCCGTCCCGCTCTACGCCCTCCCGGCGCCCGGCCGTGTCCTGGCCGCCACCGAGATCAAGGCACTCGTCCCGGCGGCGGCCCAGGCCCCGCTGTCCGGCCGGCCCGTCGCCGACGCGCGCCGGATCCGCCGCGTACCCGGGGTTCACCAGATCCCGGCCGGGACGGTCCTGGACCTCGACGTCCGCACCGGCACCGCAGCGCCCTCGCGGACCTGGACCCCGCCGGTGTCCCGGCGGATCCTCCCCGAGGCCGACGCGACCGCTGCCGTGCGCGAGACCCTGGGGCGAGCCGTCCGGGCCCGCACCGGCGGCACCACTCCGCTGGTGGTGCTCTCCGGCGGAATCGATTCTTCGGGCGTGGCCGCACTGGCCGCCGCCCACACCGAGGGCCCCCTGGACACCCTCTCCATGGGCACCGACACCTCGGACGAGTTCGCCGAGGCACGCGTGGTCGCCACCCACCTCGGCTCCGCGCACCGGGAGATCACCGTGCCCACGGCCGACCTGCTCGGCCAGCTCCCCCACGCGATATGGGCGTCCGAGTCCGTCGACCCCGACATCATCGAATACCTGCTGCCGCTCACCGCCCTGTACCGGGCGCTCGACGGGCCCGCCCGCCGCATCCTCACCGGATACGGCGCGGACATCCCGCTCGCCGGCATGCACCGCGAGGACAGGCTGCCGCAACTGGACACGGCGGTGGCGTTCGACATGGCCACCTTCGACGGCCTCAACGAGATGACGCCGGTGCTCTCCGGCATCCAGGGCCACTGGTCGACCCACCCCTACTGGGACCGCGACGTCCTGGACCTGCTCGTGTCGCTGGAGGCCGGGCTCAAACGACGCCACGGCCGCGACAAATGGGTCCTGCGCGAGGCGATGAGCCCCCTGCTCCCGCACGAGACGGTCACCCGGCCGAAGCTCGGCGTGCACGAGGGCTCAGGGACGACGTCCTCCTTCAGCCTCCTGCTGCTGGACGCCGGGGTGCCCGACGCGGACGTCCACCGGGCCAAGTCACTGGTGGTGCGGGAGATCTTCGACCGGGTGGTGGTCGAGGGGCTGCCGCCCGCCGAGGTGAGCACCGCCGACGCCGTGCACCAGGTGGCCGCACGGCTGAAGGAGACCGAGTGACCCGCCCCCTACTCCGTACCGGCCGCCCGCGGCCCATCCGACAGGAGGGATGACGTCGTGGAACGTGTCGACACCGCGATCTCGCCCCGCTACGCGCAGATCCCCACCTTCATGCGCCTGCCGCACGACCCCCAGCCCACCGGCCGCGACGTCGTCGTGATCGGGGCGCCCTACGACGGGGGCACCAGCTACCGGCCGGGGGCCCGCTTCGGCCCGCGTGCCATCCGCAACGAGTCGGGCCTGATCCACGGCGTCGGGATCGACCGGGGGCCCGGCACCTTCGAGCTCATCGACTGTGTGGACGGCGGGGACATCGACCTGACCCCGTTCAACATGCACATCGCGATGGAGACGGCCCACCGCCATCTGCGCGGCCTCCTCCAGGACAACGCCGCCTTCCTGATGCTCGGCGGCGACCACTCGCTCACGCTCGCGGCCCTGCGCGCCGTGGCCGAGCAGCACGGTCCCGTCGCCGTGGTCCACCTGGACGCGCACTCGGACACCAACCCCGCTTTCTACGGGGGCGAGTTCCACCACGGGACCCCGTTCCGGCACGGCATCGACGAGGGCGTCATCGACCCCGCGCGCACGGTGCAGATCGGCATCCGGGGCCACAACCCCCGCCCCGACTCGCTGGACTACGCCCGCGGCAAGGGGGTGCGGGTGGTCACCACCGACGAGTTCGTGGAGACCGGTGTCGCCGGTACCCATGCGCTCATCAAGGAGCTCATCGGCGACCGCCCCGTCTACGTGTCCGTCGACGTCGACGTCGCCGACCCGGCCTTCGCCCCCGGTACCGGTACCCCGGCACCCGGTGGGCTCTCCTCCCGCGAGGTCCTGGCCCTGCTGCGGTGCGTGGGCGAGCTGCGGCCGGTCGGCTTCGACGTCATGGAGGTCTCGCCGCTCTACGACCACGCCGGGATCACCTCCGTCCTGGCGACCGAGATAGGCGCGGAGCTGCTCTACCAGTACGCCCGTGCTCACATCAAAGAAAGGAACGACGCGTGACCGTCATCGACTGCTCCGAACTCCGCGACGAACTCCTGGAACTGGCCTCGCGCCTGCCGACGGTGCCGCGCGCGGACCTCCCCGCCTTCCTGGAGGCCGCCAAGGCGGCGTCCACCGACCTCCCGGCCCGCCTCGCCGAAGCCCTCGACGCCTTCAACGTCTCCGGCAACGAGGACGGCTACCTCCTGCTGCGCGGTCTCCCCGTGGAGCCCGAGGACCAGCTGCCCCGCACCCCCGAGTCCACCCCCGCGCCGGCGGAGCGCCCTCTCCTCACGATGGAGGCGATGCTCGGCATCGTCGGCCGCCGGCTCGGCCTGCACACGGGTTACCAGGAACTGCGCAGCGGCACCGTCTACCACGACGTGTATCCCTCCCCCGGCGCTCACCACCTGTCCTCGGAGACCTCCGAGACCCTGCTGGAGTTCCACACGGAGATGGCGTACCACCAGCTCCAGCCCAACTACGTGATGCTGGCCTGCTCCCGCGCCGACCACGAGCGCAGGGCCGCGACCCTGGTGGGTTCGGTCCGCAAGGCACTGCCTCTGGTGCCGGAGGGCTTCCGCAACCACCTCTTCGACCGCAGAGTGCCCTGCCGCGTGGACGTCGCGTTCCGCGGCGGCGTCGAGGACCCGGGCGCGATAGCCCAGGTGAAGGCGCTGTACGGCGACGCTTCCGACCCGCTGCTGGGTTACGACCGGGAGCTGCTGGCCCCCGAGGACCCCCGGGACGTCGAGGCCGTCGAGTCACTCTCGAAGGCGCTGGACGAGGTCACCGAAGCCGTCCACCTGGTCCCCGGTGACGTCCTGATCGTCGACAACTTCCGTACGACGCACGCCCGTACACCGTTCACACCACGCTGGGACGGGGCGGACCGGTGGCTGCACCGCGTCTACATCCGCACCGACCGCTTCGGGCAGCTCTCCGGGGGTGAGCACGCGGGCGACGTCGTCGCCTTCACCCCTCGCGCCTGACCGGACATGCACGGCCCGGCGGGCCGGCGGCACTCCGCGACCGTGCGGAGCGCCGCCGGCCCGCCCGTCGTGCTGCCCGCTCCCGGGCCGCTCTCGGCTCACTCTCCCGCCGCTCTCCGGGGTGGCCCGGCGCCCGGGGGCAGCGGTTAGCGTGTCGGACAGGTGATCGGGAGCGGTCCGGTCGCGGGAGAGGTATCCGCAGCAGACGAGGAGAGAACGCCAAGTGTCGGACCCCACCTTGCAGCAGATGGCACGTCACGACCGCGCGAGTCGACGCCGGCCACGCAGAGCACCGGTACTGGGCGTCGCGGTGGCCGTCGTCCTGGCGGCGGGCGCGGGCTGGTGGGGGTACCGGGCGTGGTCCGGGAACGGGGCGGGTCAGGACCCCGAGGTGACCGCCGCCACCGAACGGCTGCAGTCGTTCCTGGACGCGTGGGGGGCCGGGGAGGCGGCGAAGGCAGGGGCGCTGTCCGACTCCCCGGAGAACGCGGAGTCCCTGCTGACCTCGGTGATGAACAACCTGAAACCGACGAAGTCGGAGCTGGCGGCGGGGGACGGCGACAAGAACGACAAGGGCGAGGTGACGGTCCCGTTCACCGCGCGGTTCAGCATTCCGGCCGTCGGCAGGTTCGCCTACGAATCCGAGGCGTCGGTCGTCGAGAAAGCCGGGCAGTGGACCGTGGAGTTCACCTCCCCGATGATCCACCCGCGGCTGAAGCCCGGCCAGACGCTCGCCCTGAAGACGGTGGCCGAACGGGCCGCTGTGCTCGACACCAACGGCGACGACCTGCAGGCGGCCTCCTTACGCGGCTCGGTGGACGAGCAGGGGAAGGGTGTGTTCGGGCTCGAGGCGCGCTACGACAAGCAGCTGCGTGGCGGCGGGGGCGCGGCCACCAGTGAGGTCGTGATCGCCGACCGGCAGTCGGGCCGGGCGGAGGCCTCCCTGACCAAGAGCTCGGCCGAGCCGGGCAAGCCGGTGAGGACGACGATCGATCCGAAGGTCCAGGGAGCGGCGGCCGCCGCCATGGAGGGGCTGAAGGTGAACGCGGCGCTGATCGCCGTGGAGCCCTCGACGGGGAACATCCTCGCCGTCTCGAATCGCCCTGCGGGCGGGCTGAACCGCGCGCTGGCCGGGCAGTACCCTCCCGGGTCGACGTTCAAGGTGGTCACGGCGGCGGCGATGCTGAAGGCGGGGATGAAGCCGTCGGACGTGGTGGAGTGCCCCAAGTTCGCCCACGTCGACGGACAGAGGTTCGAGAACCAGAACCAGTTCACCCTGCCCGCCGGCTCGACCTTCAAGGACTCGTTCGCGAAGTCCTGCAACACCATGTTCGTCGGGCACCGTGCGAAGGTGGGCGGCTCCGCGCTGCACGACGCGGCTGCGGCCTTCGGGATCGGCGGCGTCTGGGACGTCGGTGACACGACGTACGACGGCTCGGTGCCGGTGAGTACGTCGGACAACGACCTCGCGGCGTCGACCATCGGCCAGGCCCGGGTGCAGGCCTCGCCGCTGGTCATGGCCTCGATCGCTGCGACGGTCAAGGAGGGGACCTTCAAGCAGCCGGTGCTGGTGCCCGACGCGGTCAGGAAGAAGCACGAGGCGGCGGCAAGGCTGGACCCGTCGGTGACGGACGCCCTGCGCGACATGATGCGGGCGACGGTGACGTACGGGGCGGGCAGTGCGCTGACAGGCATCCCCGGCGAGCCGCACGCCAAGACGGGCACGGCCGAGTTCGGCGAGGAGAAGCCGCCGCGCACCCACGCCTGGATGATCGGCTACCAGGGCGGCAGCGACCTGGCCTGGTGCGTGATGCTGGAGGACGGCGGTTCGGGCGGCGCCGACGCGGGCCCGGTGGCCGCGAGGTTCCTGAAGGCCCTGCCGGACGCCGGCTGAGCGCCGCGGCTGCGTGGCCGGCGTCGGTCAGGGTGTTGGGCATCCCTGGGCCGTGCCCGTACGAGTGCGGTGCTCGGCCTGGGTCAGGATGGTCGGGGGCGCGGTCCGATACGCACCGACACCAACCACTCCGAAGGCCGGCAGCACCCTGCCGTCTCCGTGCGAAGGCAGGGTGCTGGTGTTCCTGCTACCTGTCCACTACTCGGGCATCAGGACCGTGTCGATGAGCTCCACCGTGGCATTGGCGGTGGGAATGCCACCGCAGACGATCTTCGCGGAGTCGTTCACCGTGAAGGAGTCACCCGACCCTGAGGTGGTGAGGTTGCTGCCCTCGAGGGTCTTGAAGTCGCCCTTCGCGAGGTCACTCTTGGTGATCTTCTCGCCCACGACGTGATACTTGAGGACCTTGGTCAGCTGGCTCTTGTCGGCCAGCAGAGCGTCGAGGTCCGCCTTCGGGATCTTCTCGAACGCCGCGTTGGTCGGAGCGAAGACCGTGATGTCCTTCGAGTTGTTCAGGGTGTCGCCCAGGTCGGCCGCTTTCACCGCCGCGGCCAGCGTCGACAGTTCGGGGTTGTTGGATGCTGCGGTGGCCACCGGGTCGTTGGCCATGCCGGCAAGGCTGCCCTGGCCGTCTGCGGGTAGGGACGAACAGCCGGAGCCGAAGGGCTGCGTGCCGTTGTCGGCAGATGCCGGGGGCGCAGCGATTCCCATCACTGCGGAGAAGACCACTGCCGCTGACGCGGCGAAGACGGAGCGGTGGATCCGGGTGACGTTCATGGGATGTCTCCTCGTCCGGGAGGTCTGTGCCTCGACGGAGCCGGAATTCGGCCGGCGCGCGAGCCCGTCCGGCGTCGCTGCCGATACGCGATCCCGCGCACACGTCCTCCAGCGTCACACAGATCTTCCATAGCCGCTCAAGGAGCCTTGTCGGGCGGCCGAGAAGGCAGGCCGATGCAACGGCGCCGGCAAGGTTGAGCAGTGAAGTAAGGCTGCTCATGCCATCGTCTTCCCAAGCGAGGGGAGAGGGCCCTGTCGTGCGTGGGTGTTGTTCTGCGTCCGTCCCCGTTCTGGCGCAGAATTCTGGCGTTGAGAGCAGGGGCGAAGCAGCACCGAAGCGGTGGAGAGTAAGGGTCGCGTCACCCGGTCGGCAGAGTGGACTTCACGGCCGCTCTCCTACGCTTCCGCATGGCCGGGCGGGCGTCGCGGACCGTCATGTGCCGGACTGCGACGCCTGACTCCACGCCGTCCTTCTGGACCTGCATCGACCGAACCGCCGGCCGAGCCGTCAGCGATGCAGGGCGAGGGCTATCCGTGTTTGTGGCCCGCCACGAACGGGAGGGCCTCCTTCTCGTAGTTGGCAAGTGCGAGTCCGAGTGCGAAGAACGTGGGAGCCCATTCACCTACGAAGATGCCCCAGCGGTCCGCACGCTCGATGTTCTCCTGCTTGTTGGACGCGAGCCACGAAACCAACGACAGCCCGATCGAGCCGAAAGCAGCCACGTATGCGTGCTCGCTCTTCAGGCCGGCCTCGTGCAGCTTCTTGACGATCATCTCGGTTCCCCTTCTCGATTACCCGGACCAAGGGCTGTCCCGTAGTGCCTGGTGGATCGGCGCGGGGCGTCAGATGCGGTGCATCGCAAGGCGGAAGGTCGCACGCGTACTGGATGAATGCGGGCGTTCCAACAACGCGGCGAGGCGCCGTGACTGTCGTCGTGCGCCCGCCAGGGGTCACGGGACGGCTCTTGGAGCCTTGCCTACTCGCTCCTGCCGCGCATCTCGTGGGATGCGCGGCTGCGCGATAGGACGCCGGGCTCATGCACCGGCTCAACGGCCCGCGACAACAAGACTTCGGCCGGGCGGCACCGCCCGGCGAGAGCGCCGGCACGGGGCCAATCGAGCCAGAGCCCGCGGCAGGGTGGGGCCTGAGCGACCCGCGCGGTGCTGCCAGAATGCGGCCTGATCCGCCTGACAGCCGCCGGCTGTGACGGCCCTGGCGCGGCGCAGCACGCGAGGTGTGCGGCGAACACGGGTCCCCGCCCGGTTCTCAGGGAATGACCAAGGGCCGGTTTCGGATCTCTCCGAAACCGGCCCTGATCTACGACTGTCACCAGTCGGGACGACAGGATTTGAACCTGCGACCCCTTGACCCCCAGTCAAGTGCGCTACCAAGCTGCGCCACGTCCCGATGCGATTCCGCCCGTTTTTCCCGGGTGGCCGCGCAGGACAAAGACTACCTCACTCCGAGGACCGCATCGACGTCCGCACCTGCTGGGCACGGGTCGCCAGCCCCTCCGCGCCGCACGCCACCGCGAGCTTCTGGGCACGGGCGACCTCCCGCTGGGAACGGATGGCGACGCCGTACTCGAAACGGGCCATGGCGTGCTCGTACGCCGATGAGGACGCCTCGAGGTGGCGCACCGAATCGGCCAGCAGCGCGGTGGCCTCCTCCGGCGGCGCGAACAGGGCCACACAGCGCAGGGCCTCGCCCATCGCCGTGTCCGTGCCGAAGCGCTCCGCGTGTACGCGGGCGCGGGTCGCCAGCTGGGCCGCGCGGACCGGGTCCGTGTCGGCGAGCGCACGGGCGAGGTCACCGGCCCAGGGGGCCCACACACCGTTGAACCGGCCCCGGGGTTCCAGTGCCGCTCCCGCCGCCTCCAGCTCCGCCACGGCCTCCTTGGTCCGGCCCTCGGCGAGCAGCAGGCGGCCTCGTACGCAGGGTGCGTCCGGCAGGACCATGGCGCTGGGGTAGGGCGGGCCGAAGTCGTAGCGGTCGGCCACCAGCCGCGCCTCCGCCGTCCGGCCGCGGGCGACCAGGGTGTCGACGAGCAGGCAGGCGGCGTCCCAGTGGACGGGCAGTCCGCTGCCCGCACGGTCGGCGAGCCGCAGGCCCTCGCGCAGGAAGCCCTCCGCCTCCGCGAGCCGTCCGCGGCGGCGGTGCACGAGGCCGAGGAGGGTGTGGGCGAAGGCGAGATGGGCGCCGCTCCAGCCGGAGATCTCGAAGGCGCGGACCGCCTCGGCGAAGAGTTCCTCGGCGCGGTCGAGCTGGTCGGTGAACGCGTAGGTGATGCCGACCATCGCGGGGAGTTCGAAGCCCCATTCGGAGTCGGTCCAGCCGAGCCCGCGGGCGGGGCGGCCGTCGACCAGTGCGCGTTCGCAGAAGTCGACGACGACTTGCGCGTTCTCGCCGCGGAGCATGGAGTCGAAGGCCCGCAGGGTGAGCAGGGCCCGTTCGGCGTTGTCGCGACCCTTGAGGTGGTCGGCGTTGCGGGCCAGCCGGGCCGAGCGCGCGGGGCCGTCGTCCTCGGTGGCCTGCATGCCCTCCCAGAGGAAGTGCGCGGCCTGCAGACGCATCAGGCCGGGGCCGGGAGCCGTGCGGGAGGCTTCCGCGGCCAGTGACAGAGCCGCTTCCTTGAGCTGGTTGTTGTGGGAGAGCGCCGAGGCGAGCCGGAACGTGGCGTCGATCCGGAGCGTCCCGTCGAGTCCCGGCGTGTCGAGTGCGGCACGCAGGTACTGGACCGTGGTGGCGGGCGAGGACAGCAGCGTGGCACAGCCCAGTTCGTAGAGCAGCGCCGCCCGGTCGTGGGGGCGCGGTGGTTCCTCCAGCGCCCGCTCGAGGCAGCGCCTGGCCGCTTCGGGGGCACCCACCGCGAGGTGCTGGCGCGCCGCCTCGCGGAGTTGGGAGACGAGTTCCTGGTCGTCGTCCGGGTGGACTTCGAGCAGATGGCGGGAGGCCGCCGCGGCACCGAGTCCCGCCTGGGTGATCGCCCAGGCGGCACGTCCGTGCATGGCGGTGCGCGTCGCGGGCGGGATGGAGCGGTACACGGCGCTGGCGATGAGCGGGTGGACGAATTCCAGCGGGTCGAATCCGCTGACGATGCGGGCGTCGCGCAGCCGGGCCGTGCAGTCGGCGGCCTCCGCCGAGCTCATCCCGGCCAGGGTTGCGGCGAGTTCCTGGGAGATCTCGGTGCCTAGCACGGCCGCCGCCCAGGCGAAGCGGTTGGCGTTGGTGCCCAGGCGTTCGAGCCGGGCGACGAGGCCGCTGCCCCGTGCGGACGCGCCGAGTTCGCGCAGCATGCCGGCGGATTCCTCGACCGGCGGGAGCTCACGGTCCTGCGCCTTGGCGACGAGTTCGACCGCTTCGTAGGGGTTGCCCCCGGTGACGGCCCAGACCTCGCGGCAGAAGGGGTCGTCGGCGTGGTCACCCAGTCCGGCCCGCACCAGTTCGGCGGTGGCGTCGGGGGTGAGGGCGCGGAGGGCCACCCTGATCATCGTGGGGTGGCCGGAGACCCCGCCGTTCTCCGGGGTCCGGTCGATGGCCCAGTCGGCGTTGCGGTCCGCGAGCTCCTGGGGCCGGTGCGCCTGGATGACCAGTACGGGCAGTTCGGAGAGCCGCGCGGTGAAGCCGGCGAGCCAGGCGAGGGATTCGCCGTCCGCCCAGTGCGCGTCGTCCACTATGAGGAGTAACGGCCGGTGGCTGAGGCGGGACGCGAGCCTGGACACCACGTAGTCGAGGCCGTCCCTGACGCCCTGCGGGTCGGGCTGCGGGCCACTCGGCTCGGTCAGGCCGAGTGCCGGTGCGGTGATCTCGAACCAGTCGCCGAAGAGGGCGCGGGTCTCGTCGGCGGGAAAGCGGTCCAGGGCGGGCTGCAGGAGCTGGCGCACGACGTGGAACGGCACGGATGTCACCGTCTCGCCGCCGCGCGCCGACCAGATGGTGCAGCGGTCGCCGGCCATGGTCTGGATCTCGGTGAGCAGCGCGGTCTTGCCGATGCCGGCTTCGCCACTGAACACCAGTAGCCCGCCTGCCGCTTGGCCCCCGCAGAGGGCGTCCACCGCCTGTGCGGCTGCGGCGAGTTCCGGTTCGCGCTCGTACAACGGCCGGGACGGCTTCATGCCTCCCCTTCCCAGGGTGATTGCGGAGGTCTCCGAGCCTAGTCGCGCGCGGGTGCCTACGGACAGGGTTCAGCCGGTTCCCCGCAGGTACGGGGCACAATCGGACGGTGGAAGAATCGCGCAGGGACCGTGACGAGGAAGGACGGGCGCGCAACGCGCGCCCCCGGGACGGACTGGGGCGCCCCCTCCCCTACGGCACCGAGGGTGTGGAGCGGCAGCCCGAAGGCGTGGTCCGCTCCCCCGCCGAGACGGTGCGGGAGGCGCAGCGGCTGCTGGACTCGGGGATGCCCTTCCACGCCCACGAGGTCTTCGAGGACGCCTGGAAGTCGGGGCCGGACGCCGAGCGCGAGCTGTGGCGGGGCCTCGCGCAGATGGCGGTGGGCCTCACACATTCCGCTCGGGGCAACGCGGCAGGCGGGGCGCGGCTGTTGAGGCGCGGGGCGGGGGCTGTCGAGGCGTTCCGGGAGGCCGAACCGCACGGGATCGGGGTGGGCGGGCTGATCCGCTGGGCACTGGAACTGGCGGGACGGGTGGACCCGGGGACGGGTGGGTCCGGGGTGCCGGGGGACGGGGGCGTACAGGTCGTGGACGCGGCGGCGGAAGCTCCCTGGTTGCGACGGGGAGACCGGCCCGGGAAGTGAGCATCGGAGTGCGATAGGTTTTGGGCTTTCCTGACGGCATGTTGATCACGCCTGTCACTCTTAGGTTCCATTCTTCGACCACTCGCTCAGGAGACGGACGCCCCGATGACTGACATCATCAACGGCCTCGGCCGTGCCACCGCATACGGGGCCCTCGGCGTCGTACTGCTCGTTCTCGGAATCTTTCTGATCGACGCCCTCACCCCGGGCAAGCTCGGGCGCCAGATATGGGAGGAGCGCAACCGCAACGCCGCGGTACTCCTGAGTTCGGCGCTCGTGGGAATCGGCGGCATCGTGTTCACGTCGATCTGGACGACCTACGAGGACTTCGGCAAGGGGCTCGTCTCGACCGCCGCCTTCGGGTTGCTCGGGCTCGTCATGATGGCCGTCGCCTTCCTCGTCGTCGACCTCGTGACGCCCGGGAAACTGGGTGCCACGCTGGTGGAGCGGGAACCGCACCCTGCGGTGTGGGTCACCGCGGCCTGCAACCTGGCGGTGTCCGCCATCGTGTCGGCGTCGATCGCCTGATCGTGCCCGGCGATCCGGCCGTCCGGCGAACAACCCGGTGCGCAGCCATTACGATCCGGCCTCATGAGCACTTCTGACCAGGAACAGGACCAGGCCGCCCCGGAGCAGGACCAGGCCCCGGACGTGACCACCGCGGTGATACCCGAGCCCGCCGAGCGGGAGCACAGACTCACGCCGCGTCAGGCACGGCGGCTGCGGATCGTCCTCTCCTCGGTGGGCATGGCGGTGATGGCCGCCGTCCTCGCACTGCGCATCGCCAGCCGTTCCTCCGTCCTGGTCGTGGGGGTGTACGGCCTCGCCCTCATCCTCTGCGGTGTGGTCATCGAGCTCAGCAGGAACGGCCGTACCCGTCTCGGCAGCTGGCTCCTCGCGATCGGGCTGGTGGCCGCGGTCGGCGCGGACTGGCTGGTCATTCCCTGACGAGCGGACGGGCGGCCCCGGCCGAAGCCTCGCCAGGACGGCCCGCCTCCTCACAGCGCCGTGATCCGCACAGCCGAACCGTGCGGATCGACCCGGTCGAGCCAGCCCGCCGCCAGGTGCAGGGACCGGCCGGGCCCGGTGGCCGACAGCTTCCGCTGCCGGTGGAGTTCGCGTCCGTCCTGGGTCACGACGAGCACCGGCCGGGCCAACGGCCGGGCGGCACGGAGCAGGAACCGCTCCCGGGGCGGGCGTACCCCCACCGTCCCGGCCATGTTCGGCGCGATCCACCGCAGCGGTGCGTCCACGACGAGCGACGGCCCCTGTCCGCCGGGTTCCTCGGTGCCGAGCAGACGGTGGAGCACGGGAACGGCGACGGCCCGGCCCTCCTCGGCGGCGAACCCGGCGCGCTCGACGGCGTGGAGCAGGTTCCCGGCCGCGAAGACACCCGGCCGCGAGGTGCGGAACGCGGCGTCGTAGGCGGGTCCGCGGGTGCCGGGGTCCAGTACCAGGCCGCCCCGGCGGGCCAGTTCGTGGTCGGGGACGAAGTCGCCGGTCAGGACCACGGTGTCGCAGCTCAGGGTGGTGGTACGGCCGTCCTGGTGGCGCAGTTCCACCCCGGACAGCCGGCTCCTGCCGCGCAGACCGGTGACGGTCGCGCCGGTGAGCAGCGGGACGCGCCCGCGCGGGCGGAGCCGCGGCTCCCGCCGGTCGGTGACGACGGCGACGACCTGGACGCCGGCGACGCGCAGCGTGCCGGCCGCCGCGTACCCGACCGGGTCGTCGCCGACGACGACGGCGCGGGTGCCGATGCGCTGCCCGTAGAGATGGACCGCCTGCTGGAGTTCGCCGGTGGTGTAGACGCCGGCCGGCCGCTGGTCGAAGCCGATCGGCTGGATCGCCGTGGCATGGGTGGCGGTCGTGACCGTGCTGTTCCTGCTGCCGCAGTCCTCGCCGGTGACCATCGACTCGATGAACTACGCGTCCGTCGCACTGGTCGCGGTCCTGGTACTGGCCACGGTCTGGTGGTTCGTCGCACGCCGTACCTACAGCACCCCGGTCGCCTACGGGAACGCCCGTGAGCAGGCCGAGATCGCCGAGGGCATCGTCTGATCACACCCCTGGGCGGCCTTCAGACGAGCAGCAGCTGGAGGCCGCCCAGGACGGTGGCTCCGATCACGATCCGGTCGAAGAGCTGCTGATCGATCCGGCCGACGCAGGCCCGGCCGAGGTACGCGCCCGGGATGACGAACAGCACGAGGGCGGCGTCGAGCAGGAGCGACTGCGCGTCGATGAGGCCGAGTCCGACACTGAAGGGGACCTTGGACGTGTTGACGATGAGGAAGAACCACGCGGACGTCCCGAGGAAGCCCAGCTTCCGGAAGCCGGCGGACAGCAGGTAGAGGGACATCACGGGGCCGCCCGCGTTGGCGACCATGGTGGTGAACCCCCCGAGCACCCCGTACGAGCGGGCTTTGAGGCGCCCGACGCGCGTGGGGCCGGAAGCGTCCTCCTTGGTGGCCACCTCGGGGCGCGCCCGCCGTCGCCACACGGTGACCCCGGCCATGAAGAGCAGGATCGCACCGATCGAGGTGCGTACTGCGGCGTCGTCGGCCCACATCATGAAGACGGTGCCCGCCACGACGCCCACGGCGACGGCGGGAAAGAGCCGCAGCAGGGTCGGCCAATGGGCGTGACGGCGGTAGACGAGCACGGCGAGCGTGTCGCCCGCGATCAGGATCGGGAGCAGCACACCGGTCGATTCGCGTGCCGGGAGCACGGCGGCGAAGACGGCGAGGCTGATCGTGTTGGCACCGCTGACGGCGGTCTTGGAGAAGCCGACGAGCGTGGATGCCGCCGCGAGCGCGGCCAGTTGCCAGAGTGTGATGGTGTCCATTGCGGGTCAGATGGTAGACACATATTCCTCTGTACGGATCATCGTTCCGTCTTCCGAGCTCACCGCGACCCGCCCCCTCGCTATGCTGCGACCGCTCACGGAAACGTTCAAACGAACACGGCACAGCGGTAGGCAAGGGGGCCAGCATGCGGGAGCCGGTCGAGCTGAGGCGCAAACGCATACTCGCGGTGGTGCACGCGCGGGGCTCGGTCAAGGTGAGTTCGCTCGCCACCGAGCTCGCCGTCTCGGCGGTCACGCTGCGGCGGGACGTCGAGGAACTCGCCCTGGCGGGGATGCTGAGGCGCGGGCACGGGGTGGTGCGCCCCATGGAGGACGCGGAGCGGACGGAGACGGTGCCCGCCGCCCGGGGTGAGGGGTCCGGCGGGGACGGCGGCGCCGTGGCCCTGGTCGTCCCGGAGCGGCATTCGTACCTCTACGAGACCCTGCACGGCGCCAGGACCGCCCTGGAGGAGGCCGGGATCCGGATCACCCTGCGTATCGCCCCGCAGGCGGCCGGAGCCGAACGGCCTCAGGTGGAAAGGGCCCTGGTTGCGGGGGTGCGCGGACTGCTGATCGCTCCGCGGTGGCGCAGCGCGGCCGTCGAGGAGGCGGATTACGGCTGGCTCTCGGCGATCGGGGTGCCGACCGTCCTGATGGAGCGGCGCGCCCGGCCCGGCAGCGCACTCCACGCCCTGGACTCGGTGTGTTCCGACCACTGGTACGGAATCCATCTGGCCGTGGACCACCTGGTGTCGCTCGGCCACCGGCGCCTGGTGCTCGCCGCCCGGAACGACAGCCCCACGGCGCGTGCGATTCGGACGGCCTTCGCCGACATCGCGGCGGCCCGTCCCGAGGTGGAGGACTGGTCGGTGGTCCTCAGTTCCCCGACGGCGGGCCCGGGGGACGGCCCCCAGGAGGCCGCACCCGACCTCGCGGCGCTCGTGCGGGAGCGCGGGATCACCGGCGCCGTCCTGCACGGCGACGAGGACGCCCTCATGCTGGTCCAGCGGCTGGCGGAGAGCGGGATACGGGTGCCGAGGGACTGCTCCGTGGTGGCGTACGACGACGTGGTCGCGGCCCTGGGCACCACCTCGTTGAGCGCTGTCGCCCCGCCCCGGGCGGACATCGGGCGGGCGGCCGCGGAGCTGATGCTGCACCGGCTGGGGCATCCGGCCGGCACGACGGGTCCGGTGCGCAGGATCGAACTGCTGCCCCGCCTCGAAGTGCGGGGATCGACCAGGAGGTTGACGGCTCCGGAGAACTGATCGTTTGAACACTTCAATCTTCTTTTGATCGATCTATTGACCACTATCGATCAGCCGATCAGTATTCCCCGTGTCTCGAACCAGAGCCGCGGGAGGCGCACATGCCCGGTCGACAGAGCCGTCGATCCGTGCTCGCCACGATCGCCGCACTCCCTCTCGCGGGCGCGCTCAGCGCCTGCGGGAGCGGTGGCGGGGACACACGATCGGGCGGTACGAGCAGTACCGGCAGGACCGTGAACAGCAGGAACGGCAGGAACGGCGGGAAGACACGGATCACCTTCTGGTCCGCGCTGCGGGGCAGTCAGGAGGTCGTCGACGCGTTCAACCGCGGACACGCCGGCATCCAGGTCGACTTCCAGCAGATCCCCTCGGGGGCGCAGGGCGGCTACGCCAAGCTCAGCAACGCGGCCCGGGCCGGCAACGCCCCGGACGTCGCCACCATCGAATACCCCCAGGTGCCCGGCTTCGCCATCGACGGGGTCTGCCGCGACGTCACCGGCCTCGTCAGCGACCGGCTGCGCGCGAGACTGCTGCCGCAGGCGCTGGAGCTGACGACCTTCGAGAAGCGTGTGTTCAGCGTCCCGCTCGACATAGAACCGATGGTGCTGCACTACCGCACCGACCTCTTCGAGCGGTACGGACTGACCGTCCCGGGCACCTGGGAGGACTTCGAGGACGCGGCAAGGACCGTACGCCGCAGGAGCGGTGAGCGCCGGATGGCCCTCTTCCCCACGGACGGCGACACCCATCTCGCGGCGTTCGCGTGGCAGGCCGGCGCGCAGTGGTTCGACACGGCCGGCGGGGCCTGGAACGTCTCGCTGGCCGACGCGCCGACCCGCCGGGTCTCCGCGTTCTGGCAACGGCTCACCGATCAGGACCTGGTCTTCATGAACGCGGTGGAGAGCCGGCACAGCGACGTCCAGATCGGCAACGGCCTGGTGCTCAGCAGGCTCAGCGGCGCGTGGGACGCGGGTGCCCAGATGAAGGCCCGCCCCGGCCAGAAGGGCAGGTGGGCCCTCGCGCCGATCCCCCAGTGGGACCCGGGCGACCCCGGCGTGGGGACGCACGGCGGCTCGACGTTCGCCGTCACCAAGGACAGCGCCCACCCCGAGGCCGCGATGGAGTTCATCGAATGGCAGGTCTCGCACCCCGACGCCCTCCGCGCCCGGCTCTCCAGCGGGGCCAGCAGCCAGTACCCCGCTGCCCCCGGACTCGTCGAGGTGGGCCGCCAGGCGTTCGACCGCGCCTACTACGGCGGCCAGGACATCTACAGCCTCTTCGAGCAGGAGGCCCACAAGATCCGTCCGGGCTGGATCTGGGGGCCCCGGATGACGGCGACCGGCAAGCTCATGAAGGACGGACTGGCCCGGGCGAGCGGAGGCCAGGGCTCCATCATCGGAGCGGTCCGGGCGGCGCAGGAGGGCACCATGCCGGACCTGAAGGCCCTCGGTCTCTCGACCACCCGGCGCTCCACCTGACCGGAGTCCGGCATCCCGTAACCATCAGCAGAGAGGCAGGTGACACCCTTGACCAGCGCCACCCCCGTGTCCGTCCCGGCGGATGCCCCGGGCGCCCCCGCCCGGCCGTCACCGCGGAGTCCGGCCGAGGCAGCGCCCGCGTCCACCCGCAGGTCCGCCAGGCGGCGTGAACTCGGCGCCTGCGGCGTCCTGATGACGCCCTTCTTCGTCCTCCTGGTGACCGTCTTCCTGATCCCGGTGGCCACCGCCGTCCACCTGAGCTTCTTCAGCGACGACCAGCCGGGGCTCGGCTTCGGCCCGGAACGCACGGTCTTCGCCGGGTTGCGCAACTACACCGCCGTACTGGCCGACCCGACCTTCCTCGGCGGGCTCGGCATCGTCGCCCTGTACTGCCTGGTCTACATCCCGCTGATGGTGATCGGCGCGCTCGTGCTCGCGCTGCTCCTGGACTCCGGCGTGGTCCGGCTCCGGGGCACCGTCCAGCTCTCGCTCTTCCTGCCGCACGCCGTGCCGGGCATCATCGCCGCCCTGATCTGGCTGTACCTCTACACCCCCGGCATCAGCCCGGTGATCGGCCTGCTCGCCGAGGCCGACATCACGGTCGACTTCCTCGGGGTGCACACCGTGCTCCCGTCCATCGTGAACATCGCACTGTGGAGCAACCTGGGCTACAACATGGTCGTCTTCTACGCCGCACTGCAGGCCGTGCCGCGCGAGGTGATCGAGGCGGCGGTCGTCGACGGCGCGGGCCCGGTCCGCACGGCGCTGCGGGTCAAGGCCCCGCTGGTGCGGTCGTCGATCGTGATGGTCGCGATGTTCACCCTGATCTTCGCGCTCCAGCTCTTCACCGAGCCGATGCTGCTGAGTCAGTCCACCCCGATGATCAACTCCCGGTTCTCACCCAGCATGTACATCTACGACGCCGCCTTCACCCGCAACAACTACGGCCTCGCGGCGGCTGCCTCGGTCATCCTGCTGCTGTGCACGATCGCCCTCTCCTACGGCGTCACCCGCTGGACCAACCGCTCCGACGCCGAGGAGGGTGCCCGATAATGAGCGCGCCGACCGCATCCCGCACCGCCTCACCCCTGCGTCCCCGCCTGCTGGGGCGCTCCGTCGTGAACCTCGTGGTGTTCGTGTCCGTGCTCTACACCCTGCTGCCCGTCCTCTGGCTGGTGCTCGCCTCCGCCAAGGACCGGGACGCGCTGTTCAGCAGCAACATCCTGTCGCTGGGCGACTTCTCCTTCGTACGGAACATGAAGGACCTCTTCGCCATCGACGGCGGGCTGTACGGGCGCTGGTACGCCAACAGCCTGCTGTACGCGGTCGTCGGGGCCGCGCTCGGCGCGCTGATCAGCGTCGCGTGCGGCTACGCCTTCGACAAGTACCGCTTCGCGCACAAGGAGAAGCTGTTCGGGACGGTCCTGGCGGCCGTGATGGTGCCGCAGACGGTGCTCGCCCTGCCGCTCTACCTGATGGCGTCCGGCGCCGGGCTGGTGAACACCTTCTGGGCGGTCTTCATCCCTGTCCTGTTCAACCCCTTCGGGGTCTACCTCGGCCGGATCTTCAGCCAGGGATACGTGCCGGACGAGGTGCTGGAAGCCGCACGGATGGACGGCGCGGGCGAGCTGACCGCCTACTTCCGGGTGGCGCTCCGCATGCTGGGACCCGGACTGGTCACCGTGTTCCTGTTCCAGCTCACCGCCATCTGGAACAACTTCTTCCTGCCCATGGTGATGCTCTCCGACCAGGACCTCTATCCGGTCAGCCTCGGCCTCTACACCTGGAACAGCGCGGCGTCCGTGTCGCCCGAGTACTACCCCGTGGTGATCATGGGTTCGCTTCTCGCGGTGCTGCCGCTGATCCTCGCCTTCGCCCTGCTCCAGCGTTTCTGGCGCTCCGGACTGACGGCGGGCGCCGTCAAGTAGCCGCCCCGCCCCGCCCGGACGACCGCTCAGGAGAACCATGCCCAGCACTCCCCCCGCCCACCGCCGGCCGCGCGCCGCACTCGCCATGGGAGCCGACGCCGCCGCCGCGGTGCTCTCCCCCGACACTCTGGCAGCCCTGGCCGAGGTGTGCGCACTCGCGCCGCTGCCGGCGTTCGACGACTTCACGACCGGAGCGGCCCGTGCCGTGCTCGCGGAGACGGAGGTCCTTGTCACCGGCTGGGGCTGCCCGCCGATCCACGCCGGTGTCCTGGCCGCCGCGCCCGCGCTGCGGGCCGTCGTCCACACCGCGGGCACGGTGCGCGGCCACGTGACGGAGGCCTGCTGGGACCGGGGCATCGAGGTGTCGTCGGCCGCCGCGGCCAACGCCCTGCCGGTCGCGGAGTACACGGTCGCGATGATCCTGCTGTCCGGCAAGCGCGTCCTGGAACGGGCCCGGGACTACCGCGCCACGCGGGCACGCGACGCCTGGCTCGCCACGCCCCCGGATGTGGGCAACTACCGGCGCACGGTGGGCATTCTGTCCGCCTCGCTGATCGGCCGGCGGGTGATCGAGCTCCTGCGCCCCTACGACCTGCGGATTCTTCTGCACGACCCGTACGTCACGGACGCGGAGGCGGCCGCACTCGGCGCCCACCCCGTCGGCCTGCCCGCCCTGTTCGCCGGGAGCGACGTGGTCAGCGTCCATACCCCGCTGCTGCCCGCGACCACGGGGCTGGTGAACCGGGACCTGCTCACCTCGATGCGGCCCGACGCCGTCCTCGTCAACACCTCCCGGGGCGCGGTCGTCGACCAGCAGGCACTCACCGACGTCCTGCGGGCCGAACGGATCAGGGCGGTGCTCGACGTCACCGACCCCGACCCGCTGCCCGCGGACCATCCGCTGTGGGACTGCGACAACGCCCTGATCACCCCGCACCTCGCGGGGTCCCAGGGCAACGAACTGCGGCGGCTGGCCGACCTGGCCGTCGGTGAGGTCGCCCGCTGGGCGGCGGGCGACGGCTTCGCCCATCCCGTACGACGCGAAAGGCTGGCGTTCCTCGCATGACCTCCACTCCCTTCCGGCTCCCCTCCGACGACCGTGAATCGAGCCCCCGCACCGGCTTCACCCGGGCGCACTGGGAGGCGGTGGCGGACGGTCTGCTGGACGCCGCCTGGAAGTGGGCCACGCCCGGCAGCGCCATGCTCGACCTGCCGGGCCGCCCCTCACGCTCCGGTGTCCGCTCCGACGGCCTGGAGGGCTACGCGCGCACGTTCCTCACCGCCGCCTTCCGGGTCGCGGGCGCGGACGGCAAGGACCCGCGCAACTGGCTGGAGCGTTACGCCGACGGCCTCACCGCCGGTACCCGCACCGCCGGGAGGGACGACGCCGAGTCCTGGCCCCTGATCCTGGATCACACCGTGTACGGGCAGCCGATGGTCGAGTCGGCGTCCGTCGCCATCGGCCTGCGGCTCACCCGGCCCTGGTTGTGGGACCGGCTGGACGCGGGTACCCAGGACAGGGCGGAGGCGTGGCTGCGCGGCGCGCTGCGGCACACGCCCGCCCCGAACAACTGGTACCTCTTCCCCTACTCCGTGGCCGGCTTCCTCGAGTCGGTCGGCCGCGGCGACGGAGAGACCGCGCGGGCGCGGCAGCGGGCACTGGACCTGCTGGAGGGGTGGTATCGCGGCGAGGGCTGGTACTCCGACGGGGACGGGCGCGCCTTCGACCACTACAACGGCTGGGCGCTGCACCTGTATCCGGTACTGGACGGGTACCTGTCCGGGGAAGCGGAGCTGTCCGCACACCACGGCGCGCGTCTGCGCGAGCATCTGGAGAGCTTCTCGCTGATGTTCGGCGCGGACGGTGCTCCACTGCATTTCGGCCGCTCGCTCACCTACCGTTTCGCGGCGGGAGCGGCCGTCGCCATGGGCGCGGTCTCCGGGCACACACCACTGCCCCACGGCGTCTCGCGCCGGCTGATCAGCGGCTCGCTCAGGTACTTCCTGGAGCGGGGTGCGGCTGGGAACGACGGCCTGCTGAGCCTGGGTTGGCACGGGCCGCACGACGCCACGCTCCAGGAGTACTCGGGTCCCTCGTCGCCGTACTGGGCGTCGAAGGCGTTCGTGGCTCTGCTCGCCCCGGCGGAGCACCCGCTGTGGACGGCGGCCGAGCAACCCGCGCCCAGCGAGGGTCCCGACCGGGTGCTGTCCCTGCCGTCGCCGGGACTGCTGGTGCAGACCACGCGGGCGGACGGCATCGTGCGCCTGCACAACCACGGCAGCGACCACGTCCGGCCCCATGAAGCCGAGACGGCGCAGGTGTCGGACCCCCTCTACGCCCGCCTCGCGTACTCGACGGCCACCGGCCCGACGGCGTCCGGCAACGCCGCGGACAACCACCTGTCGATCCGGGTCGCGGGTTCGCGCAGCCGGCGGGTGCGTATCCACCCGCTGGGCGCGGGGCACGGGGACGGCTGGGGCTGGGCGGCTTCCTGGCACACCCCCGTCTTCCCGGAGGGCGCGCCCACCGCGCCGGGGCTGCGGGTGGAGAGCGTGACCCTGGTCCGGGGGCCGTACGAACTGCGGGTGCACCGGATACTCGGCGCCCCGGCGGGTGCCCGGGCCGAACAGACGGGGTGGGCGACAGATCCTGCGGGCGAGGTGCGTTCGGCGCTGCATCCCCTGCACGGCTGGGCGGAGGAGGAGACCGTACGGGCGCCGCAGGGCACGGCGTTCGCGCGGTGGGCGGTGCTGCCCCGGCTGTCCGCCGAGGTGGAGGGCACGGAGGTGCTGGTGGCCGTGGCCTCGCTGACGGCGGATCCGGGCGCCACCCCGCTCGTCACGGCGGTGGGCGCGGTGGACGTGAACGGGGAGACCGTCGAAGTCCGTTGGGCCGATGACGGCGCGGTGTCCCATGTGTCATTCGCTCCGCTGGAGGTGACCCATACGCCGTAGGGACGGGATCCTGCCGGCCGCCACCCGGCCGTCGACTCCGGTCGGGTCTCCGCCCCTCGCCGCACGCATCCGCTTCACGGGGAGGGACGGATCTGAGGGAATCCCGCGATCCATGACGAGTCCTGCGGCAGCCGCCGCCCGGCAGCCGTACTGTCGGATCCCAACCGAGGAGGACTTCTGATGCGCAGCGTGACCTACTCCATGGGCGTCTCCCTGGACGGCTACATCGTGGGACCGGACGGCAACTTCGACTGGACGGAGCCCGATGAGGAGGTCTTTCGATTCTGGATCGACGACATCCGGAAGATCGGCACCCATCTGCTGGGGCGGCGGCTGTACGAGACGATGCTGTACTGGGAGACCGCCGACCAGGATCCGGCGCTCGACGACGCGATGCTCGAGTGGGCCTCGCTCTGGAAGCCGCTCCCGAAGGTGGTGTTCTCCACCACGCTGTCGGCGGTGCAGGGCAACGCCCGTCTGGCCTCCGGCGGTCTGGCGGAGGAGATCGAGCGGTTGCGGGCCGAGCCGGGGGACGGCGACATCGCGATCGGCGGGGCGTCTCTCGCCGCCGATGCTGCCGCGCTGGATCTGATCGACGAGTACCAGGCCATGGTCTATCCGGTGCTGGTCGGAGGTGGCATTCCCTTCCTCCCCCGGCACGAGCGCCGGGTCGACCTCGAACTCGTCGAAACGCGCCCCTACGGCTCCGGGGTCGTCTATCTCCGCTACCGGGTGGCACGCCGGAGCGGGCTCCACGCGTGACGGACCGGCGGGGGTGGCCGTCATGTGCGGAGCCCGCCCTCAGACGTCCGTACGGATCACCACCGCGAGCGTGCGGGGTCCATGGACGCCCTCCACCCGTTCCAGTTCGATGTCGGAGGTGGCCGAGGGCCCGCTGATCAGGGTGGTCGGCCGCTCCGGCACCAGCCTGGCCACCGCCTCCGGCACCCCGGCCACGACGGAGGAGAGGTCGACGACGCACACATGGAGGTCGGGTACGAGTGACAGCGCCCGCCGGCCCTGGTCCGGCGACCCGTCCAGGAAGATCGTGCCGGTCTCCGCGCAGGTGACCGCCGAGGCGGTCACGACCCCGTCCAGCACGTCGAGAGCCGGTGCGGGAATGTCCGCGGAGTCCCGCTGCGTCTCGCCGTCGTACCCGGTGAGCCACTGTTCGTCGAGGGCGGGCGGCACCCCGATGCGCCGGGCGCCGCGCTCCCGCAGGATGGCGGCGATGACGTCGGCCGTGCGGTCGGCGGTGCAGGGGTGGACCTGCGCCTTGTAGTCGACGAGCCGGTCGGTCAGGAGCCCGAGGCGTTCGTCGTCCGGCAGCGTACGCCCGGTTCGGTACACGCGGGGGATCGCCGCCTCGGGGGCGGGCGCCAGAGACAGGGCGTCCCTGATCCTGCCCAGCACGGTGTCGCGTGCCTCCGTGGTGGTCACCGGTCCTCCTTCTGGTCCTGGGCGGTGCCCCGGACGCCCTCGTCGGCGGCGGCGCGCATGGCCGCCGCGCCCTCGCCCGACGCGAGCCACGCGCGGAACGACTGCTTGGGCGGGGCGGCTGTGTCGCGGCTGTCGCTCCAGCCGTCGAACGGGGCGGGCAGACGGGAGATCGTCGCGTCGCGTCCGCCGACGACCCGGCCGAGGGCGGCGGCCTTCTGCGCTGCCATGAACAGCTTGGGCCTGCTCATCACTGCGGCAGCGGCCTTCATGGCCAGCTTCTCCGCGGTCGTGCCCGACTCCTCGGTGTGCTGATGGCGCAGTTCGACGAGCATCGAGGGAATGTCGATCTTGACGGGGCAGGCGTCGAAACAGGCTCCGCAGAGGCTTGAGGCGTACGGCAATGAGCTGTTGGGGTCGTCCTTGGCCTCGTGCATGCCCGCCAGCTGCGGGGTGAGGACCGCGCCGATCGGACCGGGATACGTCGATCCGTAGGCATGGCCGCCGGCCCGCTCGTACACGGGGCAGACGTTCAGGCAGGCCGAACAGCGGATGCAGTTGAGGGCCTCACGGCCGATCGCGTCGGCGAGGGCCGCGGTACGGCCGTTGTCGAGGAGGACCAGGTGGAAGTTCTGCGGCCCGTCCCCCGGGGTCACGCCCGTCCACATCGAGGTGTACGGGTTCATCCGCTCGCCGGTCGAGGAACGCGGCAGCAACTGCAGGAAGACTTCCAGGTCCTGATAACGCGGCAGGACCTTCTCGATCCCCATCACGGTGATGAGGGTGTCGGGAAGAGTCAGGCACATGCGGCCGTTGCCCTCCGACTCGACGACGGCGAGGGTCCCGGTCTCGGCGATGCCGAAGTTGGCGCCGGACACGGCCACCCGCGTCGTCATGAACTTCTCGCGCAGGTAGGTGCGGGCGGTGGCCGCGAGGTGCGCGGGCACGTTGTCGAGTCCGGGGTCGACACCGGGGATCTCTTCGAGGAAGATCTGCCGGATCTCGTCGCGATTGCGGTGGATCGCGGGCACGAGGATGTGCGACGGCTTGTCATCGGCGAGCTGCACGATGAGTTCGGCGAGGTCGGTCTCGTACGGTGTGATGCCTGCCGCTTCGAGGTGCTCGTTGAGGCCGATCTCCTGCGTGGCCATCGATTTCACCTTGATGACGTCGCTGCTGCCGGTCTCCCTGATCAGCCGGGTGACGATCTCGTTGGCCTCTGCGCCGTCACGCGCCCAGTGGACGGTGCCGCCGTGTTCGGTGACCTTGCGCTCCAACTCCTCCAGAAGCTCGGGAAGCCGGTTCATGGTGTCCGTCTTGACTGCCGATCCGGCGTCGCGCAGGGCCTCCCAGTCGGGGAGTTCGCCGGTGACGTGCAGCCGTTTGGCCCTGATGGTGCGGGTGGCCCTGCCGAGGTTCCGGCGCAGCTGCTCGTTGCGCAGATCGTCGTGCGCCGCCTCCGGGAACGTGCGGTCACCGCGCAGGTTTCCCGTACCGTACGGCGAGCGGGGCGGGGCGGCGGGCATGCCGAGGAACGTGCTCATCGGGCGGCCTCCAGCAGGGTGTAGGGCGTGGTCCGGGTGGAGCCGAGGATCTGGGCGAGATGCAGGGTGCGCGCGCCGGACCTGATGCGGGAGAGTCCTCCGCCGATGTGCATGAGACAGGAGGAGTCCCCGGCGGTGCACACGTCGGCCCCGGTCTCCGAGATGTGGCGCATCTTGTCCTGGAGCATCGCGGTGGACGTCTCGGCGTTCTTGACGGCGAAAGTGCCACCGAATCCGCAGCACGAGTCGGCTTCCGGCAGCTCGACGAGGTCGATGTCCTCGACGGCGCGCAGCAGCCGCAGCGGCTTGTCGCCGACTCCGAGCATGCGCAGGGAGTGGCAGGTGGGGTGATAGGTGACGCGGTACGGGAAGTACGCCCCGACCTCCGTGACGCCGAGGACGTCGACGAGGAGTTCGGAGAGCTCGTATGTCTTGGCCTTGACCGCGGCGACCCCGGCGCGCATCGAGGCGTCACCGTAGCGCTTCGCGACGATCTCGTGCTGGTGACGTACGGAGCCGGCACACGACCCGGACGGCATGACGACGGCGTCGATCGAGGCGTCCCCGAACTGCTCCGCGAAGTTGCGCACCAGCGGAACAGGCTCGCGCTGGTAGCCGGTGTTGACGTGCATCTGGCCGCAGCAGGTCTGGCCGGGCGGGAACACGACGTCGTGGCCCAGGCGTGCGAGCAGCAGCGCGGTCGACTTCACCGCCTCGGGGAAGAGCGTGTCTCCCAGACAGGTGGCGAAGAGTCCGATACGCATGGGCCCTCCTCGGTTTATGGTCCGACCATACTAGCCTCGGTCCGAATGTGGAACCAGGTCGGCACGCGTGAAACGCGCTGAAACGCGCGGGAGCGGGGACGGTGCCCACGCACCGTCCCCGCTCCCGTTTCCGCCTCGTCCGCTCCCGCCCTCGCTCCCCTGCGGGCGGACTGTGCGCCCCGGTCACACCGCGCCCGTCACGCCGGCCGCACATCGCGCCCGTCGATCCCGTTGCAACCGTCGTTCTCGTCGTTCTCGTCGTTCTCGTCGTTCTCGTCGACCAGCGTCCCGTGCAAGCCGCGGATGTGCTCCTCGACCAGGTCCGCGGCCTCGCCGCCCCGCCCCTCCCGGACCAGCCTCAGAAGCTGCGCGTGCTGGGTGTTGAGCGCGCCCGCCGTCGCCGCCCAGTCATCGACGTTCTCCAGCGCGTGGAGGATCAGCGGGCGCACGGACTCGCGCACGGCCGAGGTGAGTGTCGAGGTCAGCGCATTGCCCGAGCTGCCCGCGATGAGGACGTGGAAGCGCGTGTCGAGGTCGTTGAACTCGGCCACGCCGACGTCCGGTTGCCCCATCCGGCTCACGAGCTGTTCCGCCGCGTCGACATCCTCGGCCCGGGCATGCCGCGCGGCGGCCTCCCAGCTCGACCGCTCGAGCACGACGCGCGCCTCCAGCACGTCGTGCAGGCTGTAGCTGCCGAGCGCGAAGTGCAGACGCAGCAGGCGGCCGAGGGCATCGTCGGGGTTGCGCACGATGCGCGCACCGGAGTCGGGGCCGCGGCCCGGCTGGGCGACCAGTACTCCGATGGTCTCCAGCACCCTGAGGGCCTCACGCAGCGCGGACCGGCTGACTCCCAGTACCGGCGCCAGCTCCCGCTCGGGCGGCAGACGGTCGCCTGCCTTGAGCTCCCCGGCGAGAACCTGCTCCTCGATGCTCTGCAGCACGAGTTCATGGGTGCGCGACTGCCGCACGGGCTGCCACTCGACGGGCATCCGCTACTCCCTGTTCCGAGCGATACACATGGACCGACTATGTCACACAGAGTGTGTGGTCGGACCAAACCCGGAAGCTGGGGAGGGCACACTGGCCAGGGCTGTCACGCAGGGCCGGACGCCACGCCGGACGCCACCGGCAGGCTGCCTGCCACCACTCGATTCACCGAGGGCGGGACAACCGCCTCCGGGCCCTGCGCCGGTCCGGGTCGAAGAGCTGGCCCGCCATGCCGGCCAGCACCAGGCCCCCGGCGATGAGCAGACCGTGACCGATGACGATCCCCGCCCCCAGCCCTGCGATGCCGATCGCCAGCCACAGCCATGCGGAGCCGTAGCCGCGTGCGCGTGGGGTGTCCCCGGCAGGTGTGCCCGCGTGTTCCGGCCCGGCCTCCCGGGGCCCGCGCTCGAGACCGCTCAGCCCCTCGTGGTCGTTGGACATGGTGACTCCCTCCCGGATCAGCACCCGTTGGGCCGATTCCATCGTCGGGGCGAACGGGGGCCCAGGACCATAGGGGTTGGCACCCATCTTTCGCGGGGTCCGCCATGCAGACGCGGCTGCGGAGCCCTCGTGCAGCCGTCCGCCGCCACGAACCCGCGATAGTGGGGGACAAGCCGCCCGCAAAACCCGCCCGAAGGAAGCCCAGCGACCTTGCCCCTGTTCTGGCGCATCTTCCTGCTCAACGCCGCGGTACCGGTGGCCGCCGGGGCACTCCTGCTGCTCGGCCCGATCACCGTCTCGGCTCCCGTCGTACTGACCGAAGCCCTCATCCTGGCCGGCGGCATGGCGCTGATGCTCGGCGCGAACGCCCTCCTGCTGCGGCTGGGGCTCGCTCCGCTGCAAAGGGTCACCAGGGCCATGACGACCATCGGCCTCCTCAGCCCGCGGCCCCGTCCCGAGGTCGCCGGGGAAGGGGAGGCCGCCGCCGCCCTGATCGAGACGATCAACAGCATGCCGACCGGGACCTCGTCGAGGCGTGCCGGGCGGCCATGCGCGACGAGCCGTTCCCCTACACCGGCGCGGTGACCGCCCTCATCCGGCATTACCTGGACCGGGCCAGGGAGGGTGGGGACCTGCCCGCGCGGGCGATCACGGAGCGGAAGGAGGAGATCCTCAAGCTGGTCGCCGAGGGGCATTCGCCGAAGGAGATCGCGGGCCTGCTCGTGATCAGCGTGAAGACGGTGGAACGGCACCGGGCCAACCTGCTCCGGAAGCTCGGCCTCCGCGACCGACTGGAGCTCACCCGGTACGCCATCCGGGCCGGACTGATCGAACCGTAGGAGCCAGTGGGTGCGGACCCCATCCCCTCACGCCGAGGGCTGCCGGCCCGGCGCAGCACACGCACCGGCCCGTGCCCCGTTCCGACGGCCCGAGCGCCTGGGACGTGACCACGACCACGCTGTGCGATTCATACGATTCTCAGTCAGTGCGCCTACGGTGCTCTCGTGACCCAGACGACCCCGCCCGGCTGGCACGCAGACCCCGGGCACTCAGGAATCGGCCCCGCACAGGAACGCTGGTGGGACGGGAGCCGCTGGACCGACCAGCTCCGGATCGCCCCGGCGACTGTCCGACGTCGCCGGATACGCATCGGGGCGGGTATAGCCGCCGGTGTCGTCCTCCTCGCGGCCGTCGGTGGCGGCGCCTACATGCTGGGCAGTAGCTCCGACGACACGGACGACGCCTCGGCCACGGCGCCCCGCAACCCCTCGGACAGTCCTCGCCTCCCGGGCGCACCGGACGGCGGCCAGGGAGACGGCGGCCAGGACGGCGGCCAGGACGGCGGCCGGGACCACAACCCGGGCCAGATGCCGGAAACCGAGAAGGGGTACGCGACCGACGCGGCCAGCGGCATCAGCATCCCCGTACCGGACGGCTGGAAGGGCCAGTCCGGCCCGATCGGCGCCGGCCTGACCACCGGCGACTACGCCTGCCCCGGTGACACGGCCCAGAAGTGCGTCCGGGGCGGAATCTTCTCCGCGCCCGCGCAGGCCCTGAAGATCAATTCGACCACGGCGAAGGCAGCGGCCGAGGCGGACATCAAGGTGAACGCCGAGGAGTCCTACGGCGAGAAGATCTACGGCGGTATCACGTCGCACGAGGAGCTCGTCTCCGAGGCCGTCACGGTCGCCGGCCAGAAGGGCTACAAGGTGCGCTGGAAGGTGGTGACGAAGAACGGCGACGACGGCTACGTCGAGTCGCTCGCGTTCCCCTCACCCAACCTGAAGAGCATGCTGGTCGTCATTCGCTCCGGCTTCGACGTCAATGCGAAGGCACCAAAACTCTCGGTCCTCGACGACATCACCAAGGGCATCAAGAAGGCGGCCGGGGCCGGCGCCGGCGAGACCGCCTGATCACTCCAACGCCTCTCGGGGGTCGCACCGGACGCTTCAGGTGCGACCCCCGAGCACGCACCCGCCCGAAAACGTTCGAGGGGCTGGTCGGAATGCTCCGATCCAGCCCCTCGAACTACGACTCTCACGAGTCGGGACGACAGGATTTGAACCTGCGACCCCTTGACCCCCAGTCAAGTGCGCTACCAAGCTGCGCCACGTCCCGCTGACCGTCTGACCTGGGGTTTCCCCTGGGCCGAACGCGCATGAGAACAATACCGCACTTGCACCGGTGCTCACGAACCCGTTTCCGGTCGCCGACCTCGACCTTGCCCGGCGTCTACCACCACGCCAGGGGCGGGGCGATGTACCGACCGGTCCACGAACGGGAAGAACGGGCCGGTCAAGCCCGCCGGCAAAGCAGCGCCGGGCGGGCGGGCCCGACACCGCGACGGCACCGACGCCCTTCCTGCGCGCCTGGGGCCAGGCCGGTCGGCGGACACGACGCGCCCCCTCGTCCACCGCGACCGCCCCTGATGGGGCACTCAGCGACCGCCCAGGAAGTCCCGGTACCAGGCGAGCGTCGCGTCCACGCTGTCGGGGAGCGGGTTGGGCGACAGCCCGAACGCCTTCTCGATGGCGGAGGAGTCGACGGTCTGTCCCTCGGTGTGCTGGTAGAACATCTCGGCGTACTCCGCCATGAACACCTCGTCGAAGGGCCCGAAGGGGCGCGGCTCAGCGATCACGGTGAGGTCCAGGGGTCGGCCGACGCGCTCCTCGATCATGGCGAATATCTCCCGGGTGGTGACCGCGGGAGCCGTGGGAAGGTGCCACACGCGTCCGTCCGCGTCCGGGTTCTCGCCGAGCGTGGCCAGTCCCGCCGCGACGTCACCGATGTACGTGTAGCTGTGAGGCAGATCCATGTCGCCGAGGGCGGGAACCTCTCCCCCGGTGAGCGCCGCAGGGAAGACAGCTCCTCCCAGCGTCGAACTGAGCACACCGGGGCCCACGAAGTCGGCGGATCGGCCGAGGACGACGGGCAGCCTGCCCTCCGCGTGCGCCGTGAGGTAGCGGCCGTCGAGCTCGGCGCGCATCACGCCCTTGCGGCTGGTCGCGCGCCACGGAGTGTCCTCGGTCATCACGGCACCATGGGTCTCGCCGTACGGGTAGAGAGTGTCGAGGACGACCAGGCGTGCGCGCGTCGCTTCGGCGGCCGCCAGGACCGCCGCCTGGATGCGGGGCATGACCTCGACCTGCAGGTGGTAACCGACGTTGACGCAGTGGTACACGACGTCCGCACCTTCGACAGCCGCGCGCGCACCCTCGAAGGTCGACACATCGCCGGCGAACCGGTCCACACCTCCGATGGCAGGGCCCTGTCCCTTGCGGTCGACGAGGCGGACGCGATGACCCCGCCCGGAGAGCTCGCGTGCGAGGGCGGTGCCGGCAGGACCTGCACCGAGCACGACGTGGAGAGCGGATGCGGTGGTCATGATGTGCCCCTTCGATTCAAGCGATGTGATGCCTTCTATTTTCTGTTAGAGACTGTAACTCCTGCAATGGGGCGTCGCAAGGGGCCGCGTTAGACTCCGTAACAAAAGTGAGCGCGCCTTGCAGTTCCCTGCGCGCGTCGTCGATCGACTGGAGGAGCGGTGATGGTCCGAGCACAGGAAGGCCCACGCGCCAGGTACCGGGAGCAGACCCGGGCGGAGATCAAGGACACCGCACTGCGGCAGCTGGCCGAATCGGGGGTCGGGGCTCTGGCGCTGACCCGCATCGCCAAGGAGATGGGCCTCTCAGGACCTGCGCTCTACCGCTACTTCGCCAGCCGGGACGATCTCCTGAGCGCACTGATCAGAGATGCGTACGACGACGCGGCTTCGGCCGTCGCCCACGCGGCCGCCGAGGCCGAGGCCGGGGAGCTGAGCCCGCGTGCCCGTCTGCACGCGCTGGCCACGGCCTACCGGGCCTGGGCGGTGGCCGAGCCGCACCGCTACCTGCTGATCCAAGGCGCTCCCGTCCCGGGCTACATCGCTCCGGACGACACACGCGACCGGGCGCGGGCGGTTCTCGGCCCGTTCCTTCCGCTCTTCGCGGACGGGTCACCGGGGACGAGCCACTCCGCCCTGGTGGCCGAGATGAGGGCCTGGCTCGGCGCCGACACCGCGGGCGTGGCCTCGTGGGTCGCCGAGTACGCGCCGGATGCCGCCACCGACCAGCGGCGCGCGGCGTACGGACTGGCGGGCGCCGTTCTCGTGTGGGCCCAGCTGCACGGCTCGGTGGGGCTGGAGGCGGCGGGACAGTTCGCGGGCATGGGGCACAGCGGCGACACCCTGCTCACCACCCAGCTCGACCAGCTCGCGGACGCGTTCGCGCTGACATGACCACGCCGGGATCGCGAAACGCGCCGGGGGAAGGCTGCAGGCAAGCCGCCACCGGTGCGGTCCGCCGCTGGGGGCAACGGCGGAGGGAGGACCCGATCACTTACCACCGCTCGACGGGACGCACCGGGGTCACACCTGGGCGGCCCCGGAACCGGACAGCGGGGCCGGCGCGGTGGCGTTGATGAGGTGCTGGACGAGGGTGACCAGCGCACCGGTCCCGGAGCTCGCGATGCGGGCGTCGCAGAGCACCACCGGAACCTCCGGCCCGAGGTCGAGTGCCGCTCGCACCTCGTCCGGCTCGTAACGGTAGGCGCCGTCGAACTCGTTGACGGCGACGATGAAGCCGATGCCGCGCCGCTCGAAGAAGTCCACGGCCGCGAAGCACTCGGCCAGCCGCCGGGTGTCGGCCAGCACGACCGCACCGAGCGCCCCCTTGGACAACTCGTCCCACATGAACCAGAACCGCTCCTGACCGGGGGTGCCGAACAGGTAGAGAACGTGGTGTTCGGAGAGCGTGATGCGCCCGAAGTCCATGGCCACGGTCGTCGCGGTCTTGGATTCGATGCCCTCGAGACTGTCCGTAGCAGCGCTGACCTGCGTCAGAAGCTCCTCCGTGCTCAGCGGCGCGATCTCGCTGACGGCGCCCACGAACGTCGTCTTGCCGACACCGAACCCGCCCGCGACCAGGATTTTGAGGGCCACGGGAAAGTATTCGGAGCTGTCAGAGCTGTCGTCGTAGACCATCGAGCACTGCCTCCAGCAGAGATCGGTCGGTGGGCATGTCATGAAATGCGGGGGCGTGTGCGGTGACCGCTCCGCAGTCGACCAGGTCGGACAGGAGGACCTTGGTGACGACCGCGGGCAGCCGGAGGTGGGCGGCGACCTCGGCCACGGACGTGGGACCGCCGCAGAGTTCCAGCGCGACGGTGTGTTCCGGGCCGAGGTGTGCCCGAGGGGTGTTCCCCGTGGCCATCACCAGGGAGAGCAGATCAAGAACGGTGGTCGGCCTCGTGCGGCCGTTGCTCACGGTGTACGGGCGGATGAGCCGGCCGGCCGCGTCGTCGAGCAACGGCCCGTCCTGCGGAGCCGGCATCCTCACAGCCCCGGAGTGAACGGCGCTCCGGCCGGCTGCCGGAGCGGCGTCATCAGGTAGGGCCGCACGCTCTTGACGAGCATGGCCATCTCGTAGCCGAGGACGGCGGCGTCCGCCTCGCGGCCGGCGAGGACGGCGAGGCAGGTGCCGGAACCCGCGGTCGAGACGAACAGCAGAGTCGAGTCGAGTTCGACGACGACCTGCCGCACGTCCCCGTTGTCACCGAAGCGGGCACCCGCGCTGCGGCCGAGCGAGTACAGACCGGCAGCCAGTGCGGCCATGTGGTCGGCGCTGTCCGCGTCCATGCCGTGGACGGATTTCACCAGCCCGTCCGCGGAGAGGAGGACCGCACTGCGCGTGTTGGGCACACGTTGGACGAGGCCGCTCAGCAGCCAGTCGAGGTCCGAGACCTGTCCGGACGGCATTTCGCTGGTCATGGTGTATCTACTCCTTGAACATGTTCTCGGTTCGGGGATCCTGATCGGGCGGCTGCGGTGCCGGATGACCCGGGCCTCTCGGGTCCGCTCCCGCCACCACGGTTCCGGCCGATCCTCGGAAGGGGAGCGGAGCGAGGCCGTGGGAACGCTGTGCGCCGACGGTCACGGCCGTGGTCGCGGGCTCGGTACCCGCTGCGCCGGACGCCTCGGCGAGTTCCACCTCGTCGGCGGTCTGGGCCTCCGCCAGATCGACCCCGCGCCGGAAGGCGGCCATCAGGCCCGGGTCGTGCAGGGCGTTGTCGTCCTCCGCTCTGGGGACAGGTGCCTCGCGGAGCTGCGGAACCAGATGCTCCTGATTGCTGCGCCGCGGGAGCTGCGGGCGGCCCGCGCCGTCGTGCGCGGGTGCCGGGGCCGCCGGGGCGGCCGCCGGGGAGCGAGTGCCGGAGCCTTCGGCGGACACGGCCGGCGGCATCGTCGCCTCGGGCGGCGCCGCCCCCGGAGGACCCAGGGGCTCGGCGGTCCGGGCGACCGGGGGGAAGGCGGCGAGGTTCGGACGGTCGACCCGCTCCGCGCGCAGTGGCAGTGGCGGTCCCTGCTCCTGGAGCCGGCTGGGTGGCGGCTGTTGCCCCCGCCCGGGAGTCGGCTGCGGCGCGGAGTCGGCGCGCTGGACGTCGCCGGCGGGCAGGGGCGCGGTCCCGGACGGCACCACCGGCGCTGTGCCGGGTGCGACCGCCGCCGCGCCAGGTGCGGCCGTGGCATCGATGTCGATGCCCAGGAGGACCTGGGGCAGTACGAGTACGGCTTGTGTGCCCCCGTAGATGTTGCTCTGCAGCCGCACGGCGATGCCGTGCCTGCGCGCCAGTGAGGCGACGACGAAGAGCCCGATGCGGCCGTCCTGCAGCAGGTGGGCCACGTTGACCTGGTCCGGGTCCGAGAGCAGGGTGTTCATCCGCTTCTGCTCGGGTCCTGGCATGCCGAGGCCGCGGTCCTCGACCTCCAGGGCGAGCCCTGCGGTGACGCGCTGGGCGCGCAGCAGCACCTGGGTGTGCGGAGCGGAGAACACCGTTGCGTTCTCGACGAGTTCGGCGAGCAGGTGGATCACATCGGCCACGGCGTGTCCGCGCAGGGTGCCGTCGATGGGCGGGACCAGCTCGACGCGCGGGTACTGTTCGACCTCGGCGATCGCCGAGCGCAGCACTTCGGTCACGGTCACCGGGCTGCTCCACTGGCGCCGCGACACGGCGCCGCCCAGTACGGCGAGGTTCTCGGCGTGCCGCCGGATGCGGGTGGCGAGATGGTCGACGTGGAAGAGGCCCTTGAGCAGGTCGGGGTCCTCGACCTCGTGTTCCAGTTCGTCGAGGATCTGGATCTCGCGGTGCACCAGGGACTGAAGGCGCCGGGCGAGGTTGACGAAGACCTCGACCTTCTGGTCGTTCCCGTTGCCCCGGAACAACTGGGAAGCCTGGACGACCGCGGTCACCGCCTCGTCCTGCGCGCGTCCCATCTCGTGGGCGAGCAGCTCGAAGGCGTCGGCGTCGGGAGCGGCGGGAGGCGTGGCCGGGCGTGCGGGCACGGGTTCGCCGTCGCGGAGCTGCTCCACCAGGCCCTTGAGTTCCGCGTGGTGCCGGGCACTTGTGCGGCGCAGCGCGAGGCACCGGTCGAGCACTCCGGTGGCGACGCGGCCTGCGCCGATGAAGGCCGCCGCCACGGCTGCCACGGCAAGCGCCCCGGAACCTCCGAGGGCCGCGACAAGACTGCCTGACGGGCGCACGCCGGAGGCCCTGATGGTGAAGATGACGGCTGCCGCCCCGCTGAGCACCGCGGCCACGGTCGGTAGGAGGGCGGTACGCAGCAACTGCGGTCGCAGCCGTCCCTCGGGTGCGGTGGGCTGTGCGGCACGCGGCCGGCTCGGGGCCGAGTGCGAACGGCCACCCGGACGGCCGTGCCGTCCGCCCTCGCGGCGTTCCGGTCGCGCGGTGGGTGCGCGAAGTTGAGACATCAGCGTCCTCGGTACGTGGGGGCACCAGGAATCGGCATTCGTGTGGTGACACCTACGGTGGTCGGTCAGGCCCGGGTCAACGGTTGGGGCAGGCTCGACCGATATGAGCCCACCGTTGATCACCGACCACACACGGTAGTCGCCAATCGCCCATGCTCGACGTGCAGTTGTCGAACTTGCCCGCCAGGCGTCCCGCTCTGGTATGACACCTCGCACGGGCAGCCGATTACGTACGCCACCACCCCCGCCCGCAGGTCCGAACCTCGGCCGCGCGTGCGATTTCCCTCTGGTGGCGGTACGGGCGTCCCCGGAGCGGTGCGGGCACGGGAGCGGCATGAGCGTCCCCCGGCCTGGATCAGGCAGCCCCCATGGGCAGGATCGCCGGGACGGCGTGGATCACGAAGCCGCCGGGGGCAGGGACGTCGCGGCCGCAAGCAACGCCACGGCGTGCCGGGAGAGCTCGGGTTCGCTCCCCCGGTCCACGGGCATGGAAGCCGTCAGGGCCAGGCGGTCCCGCCAACTGCTGCCCATCAGGGGCACGGCCACCTCGTTCATCCCCCGTGCGGCCTCACCCGTGCAGTCGGCCCGGCCGAGGGCCCGGGTGCGTTCCAGTTCTGCGAGGAGGGCGGTGCGCGAGGTCAGGGTGCGTTCGGTGACCCCCGGCAGCCGCTCGTTCGGGTAGAGGGCGCAGACCTGTTCGGTCGTCAGCTGGGCCAGCAGCACCTTGCCGGCCGACGTGGCGTGGGCCGGGTGGGCGCGGCCGGTCTCCAGAACCGCCCGTACCGCGTGCGAGGATTCCCGGCCGTCCGTGATGATCACCTGGTCACCGATGAGGGCAGCGGTACTGATCGTCTCGCCCGTGGCTTCGGCCGCCGAGTCGAGCACGCGCTCCAGACGGGCCGCGATCCCCGGTCCGTAGCCTGCCGGCCGTCCCAGAGTGACCAGTTCGGGTCCTGCGGAATAGCCCCGACCCGACATGTCGCGGGTGGCGAATCCGCGCACCTCCAAGGTGGTGAGCACCCGGTGCGCGGTGGAGCGCGCCACTCCGAGTTCCCTGGCCGCTCCGGTGACCGACAGGCTGTCATGGACGAGGAAGAGGCGCATGAGGCGCAGTCCGGTGTCCAACGACTCGATGATGTAGCGCTTCGCGTCGGTCATCAGGTCCTCTGGGTCTCACGGGGTGCCGGACGGCACCGACTGTGAACGTACGGCGCTCCGCCCATCATTCCGGTTCGGGCCGCGCCGTCCACACCGTCCGCCGAATCCTGAAGCGCAGCCGGGAACTCACGCGACGACTCCATGTCGATCTCGCGCGTACCGCCGGCGCCCTCTGTCTCCGCGCGCTCTGAGCACCCCGATGGGCAGCGACCTGGTGCCCACGACCGCTGCTCCTCGACGGCCCGGACACCGTTTCGCCTTCTCCGCGCAGCGTTACCGGCGCTCACCGTCGCCCGCACCTCGCTCCTGACATCGGTCCCGGCACACCGCGTCCATTCGCGTCGGACCGCCCGGACCCCGGGCCTGAAGCGAGAACTCGCCCGTGGGTGCCGGAAGCAGCGTCTTCGTGGCCGGCACCTACGGGTACCCGTACCCCGCCGTCCCCGAGGGCGTCGGCGCCAGTGTGCCCGCCTCGGCCGACTTCGCCGGTGGCCTCACCCGGGTGGACGTACGGTCGGACGGGACCGGGCTGCTCGCTGAAGTGGGACAACACCCTGCGTTCGGCCGCCGTACCCAAGCTGTCGACGGGCGACGGGCTGCTCCACACGGTGGTACGTGATCCACCCATCCCCGGCACCAGGGGGACGAGCTTCCTCGATCCGTACCGGTACGTGCAGATCGACCCCGACAGCGGTCAGGTCACGCGTTCCGTGAAGGTGGGCATGGGATCGCTCTACGACTCCCTGCAGATGGCGGGCACCGTCACACGGGACGGGGCCTACCTCCAGGGCACCGTGACCGGGGTCCTGCGGATCACGGCTGGATGAGTGCGTGGGCGGCGCGGCGTCAGGCCGACCTCACGTCCTGACGCCCTGTCCGGGTACGTGCGGCTTCACGCAGCCGCACCCGGGCGGCCGGGCCGGCGCCACTGGTGGTCCAGTACGGGTGCCACCGGATCCACGCCGAAAGCCGCAGAAGGGTCCGACGCACTTCGGTTGTCGAGCGGCGGACGCGGGGCCGGGCCAGTTCCGCGTACGCGGCGTTCCAGTCTCGCTGGGCCTGGACGAGTTCGTGGGGGAAGGTGCTGTCATCCATTCCCATATTAGATCGCATGTTCGAATTTGATGTCGTCCTGGCAGCGCCGGATCCCGTGTCACTCGCTCGAACGGGCAGCGAACGCAGCCAGGATGGGACGGCCAGGGCCGGGGGGGCGACGAGGGCCGGGTGCGGCGAGCCTCGTGCCCCCGTCGGTCAGCGCTCTCCGGCCAGGTCGACTTCCGCCTTGCGAACCGATACCGCGTCGCCCGTCGCAGGGCCGCGCCACGGGCGAGCGACCGGTGCCGACACCGCACGCCACCAGGGGTCCGACGGAAGCTTCCCCGCCGGTTCGAAAGGCTCGCCCGGCCGAGGGAACACGGCAGCTTGACCCACCTCCTCGGCAGCGTCCATCATCCACTCCCCCGGCTCGGCCCAGGCGTGCAGCGCAAGGTTGAAGGTGCCCCAGTGGATCGGCAGCAGCACTCCGTGCGGGTGCCCGCCCTGCAGGTCGAGGTGCGCCTGGACCCCCTCGGCAGGTGACATGTGGATGTCCGGCCACGCCCCGGGAAGCGGCGTCCGGCCGGTGTGGTTCTCCGGCCAGTACTGGGAGTAGGCGCCCACCTGGATCATGGTCGCGTCGAACGGGCCGTGCTCGGCACCGATATCCTTGAACCCGGAGAAATAGCCGGTGTCCCCGCTGTGGTACACGCGGTGGTCCGGCCCCGCGACGACCCACGACGCCCACAGCGTGTGCTGCTGGTTGCGCAGCCCTCGTCCGCAGAAGTGGCGGGCCGGGGTGGCGGTCAGGCTGATTCCCGCGATCTGCGCGGTCTCGTTCCAGTCGAGTTCATGGATGCGCTCCAGGGGCACTCCCCAGCGCTCCAGGTGCGCGCCGACGCCGAGGGGAACGGCGAAGACCGTGTCCGTCCCCGCCAGCGCCTTGATGGTGGGCAGGTCCAGGTGGTCGTAGTGGTCGTGCGAGATCACCACGACATCCACGGGGGCGAGGGAGGCGAGCGGCAACGGCACGGGGTGCACGCGCTTGGGCCCGGCAAAGGCGAACGGCGAGCAGCGTTCACCCCAGACCGGGTCGAAGAGCACCCGACGACCGTCGATCTCGGTGAGCACACTGGAGTGGCCCAGCCAGGTCAGCCGGAGGCCTGACTCCGGTGGGGTGGCCAGGTCGGCCAGCGTCGTGGCATGGATGGGGACCGTGCCCGAGGGCGACCGACGGACGCGCTCCTCCTTGCGGAAGAAGACCTTGGCGAATTCGAGCATCGAGCCCGACGGTTTGGTCCTGGCCCCCTCGGGATTCTGGAACACCCCGTCGGCGAAGTTGGGCGAGCGGCGGATCCGCTCCATCCTCGCCCCGGCCGGATCCGCCCCGAAGGCGTCCGGGCGCAACGAGCGCAGTCGGGTACGGAGCGAGGGCTGGTTGTCGGCGCCGGTCACAGCTTCTCCTGAGGGAGTGGGTGTCGTCTCATTATGGTCGGGGTGCGGAACGGAGCGAGGGATCGACGGTGAACGGAGCATTCCGCAGGCTCGGCCGACGCCCCGCCGGTTGCGGGTGACACCTCAGGCACGCGGCTGCCCGTACACGTGCTCGATCCGGAGAGTCAGGACGGCCCTGCGGTCCTCGACCATCACACGCCGGTACTCGTCCCAGTCGGGGTGCTCTCCCCGGATGTCCCTGTAGAGCCGCACCAGCTGCTCCACGGTCTCGCCGTGAGGGTCCTCGGCCGGCGGGGTCAGTTCGGCGGAGCCGTCCGCCACGGTCCATGCCCACCGGTCGTGACCGGTCACGTGATAGCTCGCCCGCGGGTCCCGGCGGAGGTTGCGAGTCTTCGCCCGCCCCTCGGTGACGGACACCCGGATCACCCCTTCGCCCGGATCGTACGCATGGTTCACATTGGACATCTGGGGCCTGCCGTCACGCTTGATCGTGACCAGCACGCCGCCGTCGTGCTCGCCGAGGAGCCGCAGAAGCGCCTCGTGCCCTGGTTCGAAGTCCGTCATGCCGACTCCAACGTCCGTACGGGCTCCAGGATTCCGCAAACGAGGTGCCGACCGGTCGCATCCGGCCGGATTTCGCGCGTTGACAGGCAGTGCGCATCTCTCGATACTGACTCACGGTTCAGTAAATCCACACCGACCCGCCCGGAGCCGCCCTGTGACACCCCCTTCCACCGCCCCGCTGATCTCCCTGACCTGGACGGACCACATCACCGGGACCGAGGGCTATCTGGTCGTGGACCGCCTGGTGCGCGGTGTGTCGAGCGGAGGGCTGCGTATGAGGCAGGGCTGCACCCTCGCAGAGGTGGCGGGCCTGGCTCGGGGCATGACCATGAAGGAAGCCCTGCACTTCGACGCGGACGACACCCGGGCGCGCTACATCCCGCTGGGCGGCGCCAAGGGCGGCCTCGACTGTGATCCGCGCGCGCCCGAGGCATACGGGATTCTCGTTCGCTTCCTGCGGGCCATGCGTCCGTACGTGGAGAACGTCTGGACGACCGGCGAGGATCTCGGGCTCAGCCAGGAACTGGTGGACCGGGCGGCCGTGGAGGCAGGCCTCGTCTCCACCGTGCAGGCGGTCTTTCCCCTGCTCGACGACGAGACGGCGGCCCGCCGGCGCCTGGCGGACGCCTTCGCGGTCACGGTGGACGGGATCGGACTGGACGAGCTGGTCGGCGGGTGCGGCGTCGCGGAGTCCGCTCTCGTCGCACTCGACCGGGCCGGCGTGGCCCACGGCGATGCGCGTGTCTCCCTTCAGGGTCTCGGCACGATGGGCGGAGCGACGGCGCGATTCCTGTCCCGCGCCGGGCTCGCGGTGGTCGCGGTCGCCGACGTGAAGGGCACCATCGCCAATCCGGCGGGGCTGGACGTCGAGTCCCTGCTCGCCGCGCGGGACGCGTTCGGGACGGTGGACCGGGGGGCACTGCGCCCGGGGGATGAGGAGCTGCCTGCCGACGCATGGCTGGCGGCGGACGCCGAGGTACTCGTCCCCGCCGCGGTGTCGTACGCCGTGGACACCGTGAAGCAGGCGTCGGTCAGGGCTCGTTGGATCGTCGAGGCGGCGAACATGCCGGTACTGCCCGACGCGGAGGCGCTGCTCGCCCGGCGCGGGATCACGGTGCTGCCGGACGTGGTCGTCAACTCCGGTACGAACGCCTGGTGGTGGTGGACACTGTTCGGGGACATCGGAGCCGACGCCGACGAGGCGTTCGCCCACACGCGCCGCTCGATGCGGTCCCTGATCGGCCGCGTCCTGGAGCGTGCGGAGGCGGACGGCTGTACCCCGCGGGCCGCGGCGCACGCGCTCGTGGCGGACCGGCTCCCGGTGATGGCGGAGAGGTTCGGCTGGTACGCACAGGTATGAGCGCCCGGGTGGCCCGGTGGTCCGGTCGGGGAGTCGGCTTGGTTAGGGTGACTCCGTGGCGAGAGTACGGCTGAGCGTGGCGGAGCGTCGGGAAGAGCTCCTGCGTGCTGCCGTCGAGCAGATCGAGGTGCGGGGTGTGGCCGCGGTCCGGATCGCCGACGTGGCCTCCGTCCTCGGCGTGAGCAACGCACTGGTGCTGTACCACTTCTCGTCCAAGGAGAAGCTGGTGGCCGCCGCGTTCGCCTACGCCGCGGAGGCCGATCTGGCTCATCTGCGCAGGCTGCTGACCCGCCGCACCAGCGCCGTACGGCGGCTGCGCGCCGCCGTGCGCTGGTACGCGCCGACCGGCCAGGCCAAGGGGTGGCGGCTCTGGATCGAGGGCTGGGCGTCCTCCCTGCGGGATCCGGTGCTCCGGGAGGTGGCGGGCGATCTCGACGAGCAGTGGAAGGCGGAGCTGGCGGAGGTCATCGAGGAGGGCGCCGCGGCGGGTGAGTTCCGGTGCGACGACCCCATGTCGGTGGCCTGGCGACTGACCGCGCTGCTGGACGGCCTGGCGGTCCAGATGACGTCGTACGCGGGTCCGCTGTCCAGAGCGACCATGCTGCGGTGGACCGATGAGGCGCTCGCCCGCGAACTCGGCATCGACCACGAGGCACTGACCGCCTGACGGCCGGCGCGCAGGAGGTGCCGACCGTCCGAACCCGGCACGGCCGCGTGGAACGCCTTCCACGGGTGCCGCCGGCGCCGCGATCCGGTCAGGTCTGCCGCATCGGTGCGTAGGCCTCCCCGTCGAGCCCGAAGGTCCACGCGACGCCTTCCTTCGCGGTCCCGGTCCTCGGCGGGACCCGGAGCCAGTAGGTGCGGTGCGTTCCGTCCGGCTCCGGCGTGGAGTTGACCACTTCGACCATCGCCACGTCCTCGTCGCCCTCCATTGCTATGCGCCACAGGACTCCGGTCTCGTCCTGGTGCACGGGCTGGGCACCCGATTGGGAGAGGTAGCGGTCGTAGCCGTAGAACTCGAGCATCACGCGCCGCAGCTCCGCGTTCTCCTCGGCACGTATGCGTTCGGGGGTGAGGGTTCCCAGCGAGTCGAGGAACTCGGCGGGCACGGGCATTCCGCGCCAGGCGTGGAGGGCGAAGCCGTCGGGGTAGGCGAGGGCCGGCCCGTCACCCCGATCGAGCCGTCCCGCCTCGTCCCGGTGGAGCGCCTCGGGCCGCTCGCTGATCACCACGGCGTGCTCATAGGGCCACCACCAGCCCGCGTTCCTGGCGACCTCCGCCAGTCCGGTCAGCCGGTCGCCCCGGCCGTCGAAGGCAGCGAGCCAGGCCGCGTCGTGCTGGCCAAGAACCGCGTCCAGCAGGACGAGGCGGACGTCGGACTCGTCCTCGGGCCGGGGGGCGAGCTCGGCGACGACCCCCGTCCGGATCCGGTCGGCCAGTGCGGCGGTGGTCTCCCACAACTGGGCACCGGTGGCGGACCACAGCGCGGACCACCCGGCAGGGCCCAGCTCGTCGTAGATCCTGCGGCGCTCCTGTGCCCATGGGCGCGTGCGCACCTCCTCGCGGACGGAGCGGCCTGCACCGACCAGCTTCTCCACCACCTCGACCGCCGCCTTGGGCGAGTCCGCCCAGATGACGCGCTCGGGCTCGGCGAGCCCCGCACGACGGTAGGCCAGCCGCACACCGTCCTCGGCCGCACCCCGGTCCGCCCGGCCGGTCGCCGCCGCGACCGCCCGCCACGCGTTCACGCACTCCATCGCTGTTCCCCGTCCTCTGATCCCGCTCTGCCTGTCATACCTGCTGTCACTGCTGTGCCGGCCGGGCGTCCGCACCTCACGGCCGGCACCCGACGGACCCGGACCCGTCAGTCCGCAACGATCCGGACCGCGCCCGGTGCGTACTCGCGCTGTCGGACGACGCGGAACCAGCCCTTCGGCAGCGCTATCGCCGCGTGTTCCTCGTGCACCACACGTCCGCCGTCGGGAAGGTGGAGCAGCATCGGACCGAAGGGTCCCGCCTCCCGCATCAGCCTGCCGGGTCCCTGCACGGCGTGGGCGTGGCCGGTGACTTCGCCGAGCGCCAGGACCAGCCTCCCCCGGCCGTCCCGCAGTTCACCCGGCGCGTCGAGGAAGTGCGCGGGCACCTCCGACTCGTCCAGCGCCACCATCAGTACGTCGCCCTGCCGGTACACAGACGTCTCCCCTCCGCCCCGGCACCCCCTGTGCCGGTCACAGATGAAACGCTACGAGAGGGGTCTGACAATCCGTCGGCGGGCGCGGCCCCGGTCACGGTGTTGTCAGTGGCTCTTGATAAACCTTTGCGGACATCAGCCGTCCCCAGCAACAGGAGCTCAGTGCCATGTCCGACGCGGACCGTCTGCACGAGTTGCTCGGCCTTCAGGCCGTCGATTTCCAGCGTGAGACCGAGGAGCCGGCGCGCCCAGCCGCCGAAGCCGCGGCCTGGCGCATCAGCGTCGACCCGTTCGGCCCCGAGGGGGACGTGAGCTGGGAGGAGGAGTTCAACGCCTTTCTCGACGCCGTCGACCCGTCCCGCGTCCGGGCCCTGATCATCGGGCAGTGGGGCGAGTCGTACGAGGAGGACTCGTCCTATCCGATCGGGCTCGTCGTCGCCGCGGCCGGCCGGCTGACCTCGCTCACGGCGATCTTCGTCGGAGACCTGGTGATGGAGGAGGCGGAGATCTCCTGGATCGAGCAGTCCGACGTCACCGCCCTCCTCACGGCCTTCCCTGCCCTGACCCATCTCGGTGTCCGCGGGGGCACGGGGCTGCTCTTCCCACCCGTCGCGCACGCGTCGCTGCGTGAGCTCACCATCGAGAGCGGCGGACTTCCGGCCGAGGCGCTGCGCGGTGTGCTGGACAGCGAACTGCCCGCACTGGAAAGGCTGGACCTCTGGCTGGGCGTGTCCTCGTACGGCGGCGACGCCGTCGTCCCGGACCTGACGCCGCTGCTCACGGGTACCCGCTTCCCCCGGCTCCGGCACCTCGGTCTGCGCAACAGCGAACTGCAGAACGAGATCGCGGCCGCGATAGGCTCGGCGCCAATCGTCGCCCGGCTCCACACGCTCGACCTGTCGAACGGCACGCTCGGTGACGAGGGCGCGGCCGCCCTGCTGGAGGGCCAGCCACTCATCCATCTCGAAGCACTCGACCTGCACCACCACTTCCTGTCCGAACCGATGGAGCGTCGGCTGACCGAGGCACTCGCCCCGCACGGCGTCACCGTCGACCTGTCCGAGCGCTGCGAACCCTGGGACGACCGCGGGGCCGCCGGACGCTACACCGCGGTCGCGGAGTAGGGGCGCGCGATGACCGACATCATTCACCCGGACGTCTTCCACGGCCTGCCGGTCCTCACCCTGCCCGCTGCCGACGCCCCGGAGCCCGGGACACCCTCCGCACCCGGATCCGTGGCTTGGCGGCTGGAGTGCGCCTGGGGCGGGGAGACCTTCGCGGAGCACTGGCGGCGCTTCCTCACGGAGGTCGACCCGACCGGGGTGCGGGCGCTGCTGATCGGGCCCTGGTGGGAGGACGAGTACTCCTCCTTCCAGCCCGTGGTCGACGCCATCGTCGCGGACGCACACCGTTTCCCGGCCCTGCGCGCGCTGTTCCTCGCCGATGTGGAGAGCGAGGAGTGCGAGCTGTCCTGGCTGCAGATGTGCGACATCACCCCGGTTCTCGAAGTCTTTCCGCTTCTGGAGGAACTGACCGTGCGCGGCTGCGGAGAGGCCGTTCCCGACGGGGAGAACCTCCGGCTGCGCCCTGTCCGGCACGCGGCGCTGAAGTCGCTGCGCTTCGAGTCCGGTGGCCTGCCCGGGCACATCGTCCGAGCGGTGGGCGCCTCCGAACTCCCGTCGCTGGAACACCTGGAGTTCTGGTTGGGCTCCGAGTGGTACGGCGGTGACGCTTCCGTGGCCGACCTGGCACCCGTGCTGTCCGGCGCCGCGTACCCGGCGCTGCGCCATCTCGGTCTGCAGAACAGCGAGATCCAGGACGAGATAGCCGTCGCGGTAGCCTCGGCGCCGGTCGTCGCGCGGCTCGACTCCCTGTCCCTGGCGATGGGCACCCTCAGCGACACGGGCGCCGAGGCCCTGCTGGGCGGGCAGCCGCTCACCCACCTCTCCGCCCTTGATCTGCACCACCACTACCTCAGTGGCCCGTACGTCTCCCGTATCGAGGAGGTGTGCGCCCGGGCGGGTGTGCGGGTCGATCTCGAGGGAGCCGAGGACTGGGACGACGAGGACGACGAGTCGCGCTATGTCGCAGTCAGTGAGTAGCGCGCTCCCGCGCCTCGCGGTCGTCGGCATCCCCGGCAACCGCAGGGTCGGCCTCTTCCAGGACGCCGTGCGCGCCGCCGGGCTTCCGGCCGCGCGCACGGTCTCCTGGCTCGATGTGCTCCGGGGCGATGTCCGCTTCCTGCCAGGGGAGACCGTGCGCGTCGACTCCCCGGGTGAAGACGCCGAGGTGGACAGGCTCCTGCGCGGGACGGACGATCCGACGAGGGTGGAGGGTTCGGCCCGCTGGTACGTCCGTTTCACCGCGGCCGTGCGGGATGTCGCCCGGGCCGCAGGCGCCGCGGGTGCCGACCTGCTGGACGATCCAGGGGACATCGCGGTGCTGTTCGACAAGCGGATCTGCCACGGTGTCCTGGTCAGCGGGGGTGTGCCCGTACCGGACTCCCCCACTTCCGGGCCCGCTGCCGGGCCGGTGCGGGGCTGGGCGGACGTAAGGGCGTTGATGACTGATCACCGAATGCCGCGGGTGTTCGTGAAGCCGGCCCACGGTTCGTCCGCCTCCGGCGTGGTCGCACTGGAGACGGCCGGCCCCGGAAGGGTCCGCGCGGCCACGTCGGTGGAGCGGGACGCCGAGGGCCGGCTGTTCAACTCGCTGCGGGTGCGCAGGTGCACGACGGAGCGCGAGGTGGCGGCTCTGATCGACGCTCTGGCGCCCGACGGGCTGCACATCGAGCGCTGGCTGCCCAAGGCATCCCAGCGGGGCCGGGTCGCCGACCTCCGGGTCGTGGTGGTCGCGGGCCGGGCGACGCATGCAGTCGTGCGGACCAGCAGGCACCCCATGACGAACCTGCACCTGGGAGGGGCTCGGGGTGATCTCGACCAGGTCCGGGCCGCGGTGAAGACGGCCGGTGGAAGCTGGGACGCCGCCCTGGCGGTCTGCGAGCGGGCCGCCGCCTGCTTCCCCGGCACGCTCTGCGTGGGGGTCGACCTGCTGCCCGCCACCGGCTGGCGGCGCTTCACCGTCGGCGAGGTCAACGCCTTCGGGGACCTCCTGCCCCGTCTGACCGGACTTCCGGGCAGCGGCGCGGAGGACCTGGACACCTACGGCGCGCAGATCGCCGCCGTACTGGACCGGACGAGGAACGACCGTGTCACCTACGCACCCTGATCCCACGCACACCGGCGTGGAGAGCCCGAACCCGGACATGAACGCGGTCGTGGGGAGCCACGATCTGCTGCTGGTCACCCTGGACACGCTGCGGTTCGACGTCGCCCGCGATCTGGCCGCGGCGGGGCGCATCCCGAATCTCGCCCGTCATCTCCCCGGTGGGGTCTGGGAGAAGAGGCACGCACCGGGCAGTTTCACCTACGCCTCCCACCAGGCGATCTTCGCGGGTTTCCTGCCGACGCCCGCCGCCCCGGGCCCCCACCCGCGCCTGTTCGCCGCCCGCTTCGCCGGCAGCGAGTCGACCGCGGACGGCACCTTCGTGCACGAGACTCCGGACATCCTTTCGGGCCTTGCCGCGGTCGGCTATCGCACGGTCTGCGTGGGCGGCGTGGGCTTCTTCAACCGCCGACCGCCGCTGGGTTCGGTGCTGCCCGGCATGTTCCAGGAGAGCCACTGGGAGCCGGAGTTCGGTGTCGGCTCACCCACGTCCTTCGAGGCACAGGTCACGCGTGCGGAACAGGTCGTCGCCGAACTTCCCGAGGAGCAGCCGCTCTTCCTCTTCGTGAACGTGTCGGCGCTGCACCAGCCCAACTGGTTCCACCTGTCGGGTGCCACGGCCGGAGCCGGTGACTCGAAAGCCACCCACGCCGCCGCCCTGGAGTACGTGGACCGGCACATCGGCCGGCTCTTCGACGCGGCGAGCAGCCGCCGCAGGTGTTTCGCGATCGTCTGCTCCGATCACGGCACGGCGTACGGGGACGACGGCTACACCGGACACCGGCTCGGGCACGAAGCCGTGTGGACCGTGCCCTACGCCCACTTCTTCCTCGACCCGGGGGCAGCACGATGACCGTCACCACCACGAGCCCCTACGTGAGCTACGTGTACGCCTATCCCCACAAGACCGCCTACCGCCCGCTCGGTTCCCATCCCGCCGGGCGCCCGCTTCTGAGCGGGCTGTGGGCCGAGGAGAACAAGGACGCGCTCTCCCTGTACGCGCACATACCCTTCTGCGAGGTCCGCTGCGGCTTCTGCAACCTGTTCACGAGGATCGGCGCACCCGGCGAGCTGACGACCCGGTACCTCGACGCACTCGACCGGCAGGCCGTGGCCGTCCGTGACGCGCTGGGCGACGACACTCCGGTGCGTTTCGCGGCGGCGGCGTTCGGCGGCGGCACTCCCACCTACCTCGACGCCGGGGAGCTGGAGCGCCTCTGCGACATCACGGAGAAGAGGATGGGCGCCGATCTCCGCTCCATTCCCCTGTCGGTGGAGACCTCACCGTCGACCGCGACCGCGGACCGGCTGTCCGTCCTGGCCGACCGTGGAGCCACCAGGATCAGCATCGGCGTACAGAGTTTCGTGGATGCCGAGGCTCGCGCGGCGGTGCGCCCTCAGCACCGGTCCGAGGTGGAGGCCGCCCTCGGCCGCATCCGTGAGGCAGGCGTCCCGGTACTCAACATCGACCTGATCTACGGCATGGACGGCCAGACGGAGACGAGCTGGCGCACCTCGTTGGACGCAGCTCTCGCCTGGCGCCCGGAGGAGCTGTACCTCTACCCGCTGTACGTGCGGCCGCTGACCGGCCTCGGGCGCCGGAGCGCCGGAACCGTGGCCGGGACGGGGCCCGCTCCGGACGCCGCCTGGGACGAACAGCGGCTCCGGCTGTACCGCTCGGGCCGGGACCACCTCCTGGCGCACGGCTACGAGCAGGTGTCGATGCGGATGTTCCGCCGCGGGGACGCCACGCCGACGGGGCCGGAGGACTACGCCTGTCAGACCGACGGCATGATCGGGCTGGGCTGCGGGGCCCGGTCGTACACCTCCTCCCTCCACTACTCCTTCGACTACGCCGTGGAGATGCGGGAGGTCAGGGGCATCATCGACGGCTTCACCGCCACGGCGGACTTCTCCCGGGCGGAGGTCGGCCGCTACGTCGACGAGGGCGAGGCACGCAGGCGGCATCTGCTGCAGTCGCTCCTCCAGGCCCGGGGCATGAGGACCGCCGAGTACCGCGACCGATTCGGTGCCGATCCGTACGCCGACTTCCGCGCCGAGCTGGAACTCTTCGCCACGCGCGGCTGGCTCGACGGCACCACGGACCCTGGCCTGCTGCGTCTCTCCCCCGAGGGGCTGGCCCACTCCGACGCGCTCGGGCCGGAGCTGTTCTCCCCGGAGGTACGGGCCGCGATGGCCGCGTACGAGGCGAAGTGAGCCGGCCGGTGGGCAAGGACCTGACCATCCTGTACCGGGGCCCGCTGGCCTCGTGCGACTACGACTGCCCGTACTGCCCGTTCGCCAAGCGTCGGGACAGCGGTGAGCGGCTGCGCGCGGACCGTGCGGCCCTGGAGCGCTTCACCGGCTGGGCCGCCGCGCAGTCGGGCGACCGGCTGTCGGTGCTGTTCACGCCGTGGGGCGAGGCGCTGGTCCGTTCCTGGTACCGGCGGGCACTCGTCGAGCTGTCCCGCCTGCCGCACATCGCGAGGGTCGCCGTCCAGACCAATCTGAGCGGCCGTACGGCGTGGCTGGCGGAGGCGGAGCGGGACAAGGTCGCTCTGTGGTGCACCTACCACCCGGGCCAGACGCCGTACGAGCGGTTCCTCGGCCGGTGCCGGGAGCTCACGGCACTGGGGGTGCGCCACAGCGTAGGGATCGTCGGTCTGCACGAGCACCTGGCCGAGGCCCGCCGGCTGCGCGCCGCGCTGCCTCCGGAGGTCTACCTCTGGGTCAACGCCGCCGAGGGGCACACCTATACGGACGAGGAGGCGGCCGACTGGACGGCACTGGACCCGCTGTTCCCGTACAGCAGGCACCCCCACCGCTCGGCGGGTCTGCCCTGCCGGACCGGTGAGTCGGTCGTCTCGGTGGACGGCGACGGGACGGTACGGCGCTGCCACTTCGTCCGCGCCGAGCTCGGCAACCTCTACGACGGCAGTTACCGTGACGCCCTCGGTCCGCGCGGCTGCCCGCTCGACGTGTGCGACTGTCACATCGGCTACGTGCACCTGGAGACGCTGCCGCTGTACGACGTCTTCGCGGGCGGCGTTCTGGAGCGGATACCCGCCCGCCCGGTGCGAATGCCCGCTCCGGACGGGCTCGCGTCCGCTCCGCTCGTGTCCGCGGATCCGGCCCGGCCGCTCCTGCCCTTCGTCAGCGGCCGCTGAGGATCCGGGCGGCCCGTCACAGTGGCAGCAGGTCCGGGCGTTTGGCCTCCACGTGGTCTCCGGAGGACTCACCGCGCAGCCGTCGTCCGATCCACGGGACGAGGTACTCCCGTGCCCAGTTGATGTTGTCGCGGCGCACTTCCAGGGTGCCCCTCTGTGCCTGCGGGGGCCACGCCTGGTCGGGGTCGGCCGGCACGTCGAGTCCGAGGACCTGGGCGGCGCGGAGCGCGACCCGGGTGTGTCCCTCGGGCGAGAGGTGCAGCCGGTCGTTGTCCCAGGCCCTCCGGTCCTGAACGGACCTCAGGGACCACAGGTCGAGAACAGGGCAGTCGTACCGGTCGGCGATGGACCGGACGTGTGCGGTGTAGGTGGCGATCTTGCCACGCAGGTGCCGGAGCACCGGGATGCCGCGGGTGTCGAAGCCGGTGGTCACCATGACGGTGCCGACGGCCTGGGTGAGGTCGGCCACCGCGCGCTCGAAGCGCTCGGCCACGTCGTCCGGGTTCGAGCCCGGGCGGAGGATGTCGTTGCCGCCCGCGCAGAAGCTGACCAGATCGGGGGCCAGCTGTTTCGCGCGGGGTACCTGTTCCTCGACTATCTGGTCGAGGAGTCGTCCGCGTACGGCGAGATTGGCGTACCGGAAGATTCCGTGCGGGTCGTCCACCGGGCCGGCCATCGCGTCGGGGACCGGGAGCTGGTCCGCGAGGAGGACGGCGAAACGGTCCGCCCAGCCGACGAGCCTCCCGTCCGGGCCGGGGTCGCCCACACCCTCGGTGAAACTGTCGCCAATCGCTGCGTACGACCCGATGATGACGTGTTGTTTGTTTCTCGAATCGTCTGCCACAAGGGCTTATCCTGCACCCTCGAATGTGACCTACGCGACCGCAATAGGGGGTTGACGGGTGGTGAGAAAGACCACCCGGTCAGGTTTTGGTAAAGCCGGAATAAGCGGAGGGGCGATGCGCCGCGGCGCATCGCCCCTCTCTCGACCTCTGGGTCAGGTCCCTCAGATGGAGACGCCGTGCGAACGCAGGTAGGCGATCGGGTCGACGTCCGAGCCGTAGCTCGGGCCGGTGCGGACCTCGAAGTGGAGGTGCGGGCCGGTGGAGTTCCCGGTGGTTCCGGAGAGACCGATCTGCTGGCCGCCGGTGACGGTCTGACCGGCCGAGACCTCGAGCGAGGACAGGTGCGCGTACTGGGAGTACATGCCGTCGCTGTGCTGGATGACGATCTCGTTGCCGTACGCCCCGCTCCACCCGGCGGAGACCACGGTGCCCGGGCCGATCGAGCGGACGCTGGTGCCCGAGGCGGCCTGGAAGTCGGAACCTGTGTGGTAGCCGCTGGCCCAGCTGGCGCCTGCCACGTGGTACTGGGTGGTGACCGTGGGGTTCTCGACCGGGGCCGCCCAGCCGGAGGCGGTGCTCTCCGACGCGGCGGCCTTCTCGGCGGCGGGCGCGGCCTTCGTGGCCGGCTTCGTCTCGGCCTGCGCGTGCGTGGCGGCCGTCGGCTTCCCGGCGGTGCCGGATGCCTTGGCGCCGAGGGTCAGCTTCATGCCCGGGACGATGAGGCCGGGGTTGTCGCCGATGACGTCGCGGTTGTCCTTGTACAGCTTCTGCCAGCCACCCTTGATCTTCTTGGCGGTGGCGATTTTCGCGAGGTTGTCGCCGGACACCACGGTGTAGGTCTTCGGGGAGTCCTTCGCTACGGCGGCGGGCGCGCTCCGGGTGACGGCAGCGGACTTCGCCGCGGGGGACGCCGGTTCCGCCGCGTGGGCACCGGTGGCGCCGATCAGCGGGAGGGCGAGTACGGCGCCGCCGGCCCCTGCGGCAAGGATGCCGCGGGAGAGCGGACCGGACTTCTTGCGACGGTGCTTGCCTGTTGCGGGCATGGGGAGTTCCTCTCCGGCGCCTGCGAGGTGAGCTGTCGGGTTCGGGCTGGAGATGCCCGGCCGCGTGGTGACGCGTCTTGACCCCGAGCCGTTCCGGATCGCTCCGGCCGGCGACTTACCTGGTTCCCCCGCTCCTGCCACACGTGAGTCGGTGCGGATTCCGGGCGGCGGCAGGATTCGGCGTTCCGTCCGGATTGACCGTGACCGTAGGCGAGCGAGGACGCGGGTAACAAGCCTCGGATTCCCGAGCGGAATCCCCGATTCAATTCCGTTACAGAATTACCGTCACACTCCGTGGATTACGGATCTTGGCTTTCCGTAAGGCGTCCGGAATACTCACAGGCGCCTTCACCACACACCGTCACGGATATGATCCCGCTCACCCGCGTCCCCCCACGTCCCGCACAAGTGGGGCATGTTCCATTAAATGCACCAATACGGACACCACGTGCCCACCCCTCCCCCGTCGGCCGATACGACAGGGACGCGACGCATGCGCGATGCAGCCATGTCGTATCGTCGCGAGCGTGCCCCGTCGGCGAGCGGCGCCGGCACCAGACCCTCCAGGAGCCCTTGTGACGCAGCTGCCAGAGGTCCCCCCGGCCGGCCCCGAGCCGACGGAGGTGGACCTGACCGGTGTCCGCAACTTCCGCGACGTCGGCGGGCTGCCGACGAGCGACGGCCGCACCGTGCGCTCCGGGCGCCTCTTCCGCAGCGGTCACCTGGCCCACGCCACCGAGGCCGACGCCGCGTTCCTCGCCGGACTGGGCCTGCACACGATCTTCGACTTCCGCAACGCCGCCGACCACAAACTCGACGGATACGACGTGGACCTGCCCGGCGTCAGGAATGTCAGCATTCCGCTCTCCGACCCCGCCGACGGCGCGGAGTTCTGGCGACTGGTCCGCGACGGGAACATCCAGCAGCTGCGCTCGATCCTGGCCGACGGCAAGGGCACTGAACGCATGGTCCTGTCCTACCGCTCGATCATCACGGACCGGACCGCCGAGCACAGCCGGGTCCTGCACGCACTCGCCGAGGACAGTGTTCCCGCGCTGATGCACTGCGCTGCGGGCAAGGACCGGGCGGGCCTGTCGGTCGCGGTCTCGCTGCTGGCGGTCGGCGTCGAGAAGGACGCGATCGAGGCCGACTACCTCAAGTCCAACGACGCCCACCGCCGCTACAAGGTCCGCCGCAGCGACACGTCACCGGTGGGCATGTCCGACGAGGTCATGGAACTGCTCAACCCGCTCTTCGGCGCACACCGCGAATATCTCGACGCGGCGTTCGCCGCGATCGAGGAGACCTGGGGCAGCACCGACCGCTATCTCCGCGAAGGGCTGAAGATCAGCCACGAGACGCGCGACAAGCTGCGCGTACGCCTCGTCGAGGGCGCCTGACGGCGGTGGCCGGGCCCGGCCCGGCACGAAGAGGAGCGGGCCGGGCCGGGCCCGGCGTCGGCGTTCAGCCCTTGCCCGCCACGGTGAAGAGGAGAAAGAGAAATGCCGCGACGACGTGCCCGGCCACCAGGTAGGCGATGAGCCGGATGACCACCCCGCGGGGCATCCGCTTCTCCTGCGTGTCCCCGTCGTCGTCCCCGCGCCGGGTGCGCGGGGTGAGCGGGTCGTAGTACTCAGAATCGGACATGACAGTCCTTCCTTGCGGCCCTTCGGGGCCGGGGCGACGGCACTCGGGCCGCCATGGGCAGTCCGGGCCGGAACGGAAACAGGGGTGCGCGGGATCAGAGCCGGACGGCGGGGCCCAGGCACAGCTCGGCGGCCGGGCTCTGGAGCAGCGTGTGGACGAACAGCAGCCGGGCCCCGCCACGCCCGAGGGCTGCGATCCGGTGCGGGGTGAGGGAGTCGAAGTGCGCGCTGTCGCCAGGATCGAGGTCGTGCACGGTTTCCCCGAGGACGACCCCGAGGCGGCCGTCGAGGACGTACAGCCACTCCTCACCGGGGTGGACGCGCACGAGTTCGCTCTCGGTACCGTAGGGGACGTGGACGCGCAGCGCCTGCATGGCGCGTCCCGAGCCGCCCGCCTGCTGGTAGAGCCAGCCGCCGGACCCGTCGCCGGGAGCATCGCCGATCGGCCCGCCACGGACGATCGCGTCACGTTCGGGCGGCATCTCCCCCAGGAGCTCGGAGACGGTCGTACCGTAGATCCGGCCGAGACCGAGCAGCATCGGCAGCGACGGCTGCCTGCGGCCGGTCTCGAGCCGGGACAGGTGGGCCGGAGAGAGTCCGGCCCGCCCGGCAGCGCTCTCCAGGGTCAGACCGCGGTCGCGGCGTAGTTCGCGCAGGCGTGGCGCGACTCCCGGAAGGTCGTCGGCCACCCCTCCGTCAGGAGGATTCATACTCCCATTGGGCCAGGAACTTTCCCCTGAGGCAAATTATTTGCCTCAGGGGCAAAACACTGGCTCAACGGTTCGCGGCGGCCTGTTTCACCAGCGTCCTGCCGAAGTCCCACATCAGCCCGTTGCCACTGTGCGCGTCGTCCATGACCGCAGTGAACGCGGCCACGAAGCGTTCCACCTCGGGCTCCGCGATGACCAGGGGCGGAATCAGCTTGATCACCTCCAGGTGGTCGCCGGAGACCTGGGTGAGGATGCGGTGCTTCCGCAGCAGCGGCACCACCACCATCTGCGCGAACAGTCCCTTCCGGGCCGCCTGCAGCATCGTCCAGCGGCTGCGCAGCCTCAGGGACGACGGCCGCCCGAACTCGATCCCGACCATCAGCCCCCGCCCCCGCACCTCGTGCAGCAGCTCGTAGCGGCCGACCAGCGCGGCGAGCCGTTGGCGCAGCAGGTCGCCTGTGCGGCGGGCGTTCGCGACGGTCTCCTCCTGTTCCATCACGGAGAGGACGGCGAGCCCGGCCGCCATGGCCTGGGCGTTGGATCCGAAGCTGGCGGAGTGGACGAGGACACGGTCCATGGAGGAGTAGACACGCTTGAAGATCCAGTCCTTGCCGAGCGTCGCACCCACGGGGACGTACCCGCCGGAGAGCGCCTTGGCAACGCAGAGAAGGTCCGGCTCGACCCCCTCCTCGTGCTGGTACGCGTAGAAGTCCCCCGTCCTGCCGAGCCCGGTCTGCACCTCGTCCACGATGAGCAGGGCCTTGTGCCGGCGGAGCAGTTCCTGCGCCTCCCGGAGGAATCCGGGAGGCGCGGCGTGCACGCCCTTGCCCTGGATCGGCTCCACGATCAGCCCGGCCACGTCCCCGCGCTTCAGCTCGCGCCGCAGCGCGTCGAGGTCGCCCAGCGCGATGGCGGTGTCAGGCAGCAGGGGCGCGAAGCCGTCCCTGAACCCCTTCTCCCCGTTCACCGAGAGCGACCCCGTCGTCAGCCCGTGGAAGGCGTGGCCGCAGTAGAGGATCCGTGGCCTGCCGGTGGCGTACCTGGCGAACTTCAGCGCGGTCTCGACCGCCTCCGTGCCGCTGTTGCCGAAGAAGACCCGGTCCAGGTGCGGACTGTGCACCAGCAGTCTCTCGGCGAGCAGTCCGGGCAGCGGCTGGCAGTCGAACCGGGTGAGGTCCGCGAGCGAGGCGTCCAGGACGTCGTGCAGCGCCTTGCGGACGACGGGGTGGTGCCGGCCCAGCCCCATGACCCCGAACCCGGCGAGCATGTCCAGGTAGTCATTGCCCTCGGCGTCCCAGAAGTACGCACCCTCGGCGCGCTCGTAGACCTTGTCGAAGCCGATGGTGCGCAGCATCCGCGGCAGCTGGTGGTTGAGGTGGCGGGTGTGCAGCTCGTAGCGTTCGGCTCCTCGTTCGGCGAGGAGCCGCGCCAGATCGAAGTCCGGCCGTTCGTCCGTCATGCCCCGAGCTCCTTCGGTGTGCCGCGCTCCCCTGCTGCGCCGCGGCGCTCCAGCACCGCGCCGATGCGTCCCGCGATCTCCACGGGGGTCAGCCCGATGTCCGCCAGCACCTCGTCGCGTCCGGCGTGCTCGAGGAACTGCTCGGGAATGCCGAACGTCCGCAGGGGTACGTCGACGGAGGCGTCCCGGAGCGCCTGCCCGACCGCCCAGCCGACACCCCCCGAACGGCTGTTGTCCTCGACCACCGCCACGAGCGCGTGCCGCGCGGCGAGGGCGGGCAGCTGGGCGTCGACCGGCTTGACCCAGCGGGGGTCGATCACGGTGCAGCGGACTCCGGACCCGGCGAGCAGGTCCGCCGCCTCCAGGCAGACCGGAGCGAGCGCCCCGACGGCCACGAGCAGGACCTGGGGTTCCGGCTCCTGGCGCAGGACGTCCATCCCGCCGATCCTCCCCACGGAATGGACCGGCTCCCCCACCGCTGCCTTGGGGAACCGGATCACGGTCGGTGCGTCGTCGACCTCCACGGCCTCACGGAGCTGCTCGCGCAGCCGGTCGGCGTCGCGCGGCGCGGCGATGCGCAGACCGGGGACGACCTGGAGCACGGACATGTCCCACATGCCGTTGTGGGAGGGTCCGTCGACGCCGGTGACACCGGCCCTGTCCAGCACGAACGTCACTCCGCACCGGTGCAGGGCGACATCCATCAGCAACTGGTCGAAGGCCCGGTTGAGGAAGGTGGCGTACACGGCGACGACCGGGTGGAGCCCACCGGTGGCCAGACCCGCGGCCGAGACCGCGGCATGCTGCTCGGCGATCCCGACGTCCCAGATCCGGTCGGGGAACTCCTCGGCGAACCTGGTCAGTCCGACGGGGTGCAGCATCGCCGCGGTGATCGCGACGACGTCCGGGCGGACGGCGCCGATCTCCGCGATCTCGTCGCCGAAGACCGAGGTCCAGGAGGGGGCGGCCGGCACGACGAGCGGCGCGCAGGTCAGCGGATCCATTCTGCCGACGGTGTGGAAGCGGTCGGCATCGTCCGCCAGGGCGGGCGGATAGCCCCGGCCCTTCTCGGTGATGCAGTGCACGAGCACGGGCCCCTTGAAGCGCTTGGCCAGGTGCAGGGCCGCCTCGACCGCGGCGGTGTCGTGTCCGTCGACCGGGCCGACGTACTTGAGGCCCAGGTCCTCGAACATACCCTGGGGCGCGAAGGTGTCCTTGAAACCCTTCTTGGCGCCGTGCAGGGACCCGTACAGCGGCTGACCGATGACGGGCGTCTGCTGGAGCACACCCTTGCCCCAGGACAGGAAGCGCTCGTAGCCGTCGGTGGTGCGCAGGGTCGCGAGATGGCTCGCGAGACCGCCGATGGTCGGGGCGTACGACCGCTCGTTGTCGTTCACCACGACGATGAGCGGGCGGTCGCCAGCCGCGGCGATGTTGTTGAGCGCCTCCCAGGCCATGCCGCCGGTGAGGGCCCCGTCCCCGATGACCGCGACGACGTGGTGCGGTCGTCCGAGTACCTGGTTGGCCTTGGCGAGGCCGTCGGCCCAGCCGAGCACCGTGGAGGCGTGGGAGTTCTCGATGACGTCGTGCTCGGACTCCTCGCGAGAGGGGTAGCCGGAGAGGCCGCCCTTGCCGCGCAGTTTGGAGAAGTCCTGTCGCCCCGTCAGAAGCTTGTGCACGTAGCTCTGGTGCCCCGTGTCCCACAGGATGCGGTCCACAGGCGAGTCGAAGACCCGGTGCAGGGCGACGGAGAGCTCGACCACTCCGAGATTGGAGCCGAGGTGACCACCCGTCCTCGCCACCGCTCGGACAAGGAACACCCTGATCTCTTCCGCGAGTTCACCGAGTTCCGGCAGGCTCAGCGCCTCCAGGTCCTGCGGTCCCTTGATCGATTCCAGCATCGTCATACCCGGGCCCCCTCTCTTCGGTTCCTGTTATCGGCTCACGGTCACGGCGGGGGCCCCGCTGGGGATTCCCGCCTCCTCCATACCCTCCGCGATCTTCATGGCCTCCTCGATGAGGGTCTCCACGATCTTCGACTCCGGGACGGTCTTGATGACCTCGCCCTTCACGAAGATCTGACCCTTGCCGTTACCGGACGCCACACCCAGATCGGCCTCACGCGCCTCACCCGGACCGTTCACGACACAGCCCATCACCGCGACCCGCAGCGGGACCTCCATACCCTCCAGACCCGCACTCACCTGATCCGCCAGCTTGTACACATCCACCTGCGCACGCCCGCACGACGGACACGACACGATCTCCAGACGCCGCTGCTTCAGATTCAGCGCCTCCAGAATCTGCAGACCGACCTTGACCTCCTCCGCCGGAGGAGCCGACAACGACACCCGGATCGTGTCCCCGATACCCTCCGACAGCAGCGCACCGAACGCCACCGCCGACTTGATCGTCCCCTGGAACGCCGGACCCGCCTCCGTCACACCCAGGTGCAACGGATAGTCCGACTGCGCCGCCAACTGCCGGTAGGCGTTCACCATCACGACCGGGTCATTGTGCTTCACCGAGATCTTGATGTCGCGGAACCCGTGCTCCTCGAACAGCGACGCCTCCCACAACGCCGACTCCACCAGAGCCTCCGGCGTCGCCTTCCCGTACTTCTTCAACAGCCGCGCGTCCAGCGAACCCGCGTTCACACCGATACGAATCGGAGTACCCGCGTCCCCCGCCGCCCTCGCGATCTCCTTGACCTTGTCGTCGAACTGCTTGATGTTCCCCGGATTCACCCGCACCGCCGCACACCCCGCGTCAATCGCCGCGAACACGTACTTCGGCTGGAAATGAATGTCCGCGATCACCGGGATCTGCGACTTCCGCGCGATCGTCGCCAACGCGTCCGCGTCATCCTGCGTCGGACACGCCACCCGCACGATCTGACAGCCCGACGCCGTCAGCTCCGCGATCTGCTGCAACGTCGCACCGATGTCCGACGTCCGCGTCGTCGTCATCGACTGCACCGACACAGGCGCGTCCCCACCGACCGCCACCGACCCGACCTGGATGCGCCGCGAGGGGCGGCGCACCGCGAGCGGCCGGGCCGGCAGTCCGGGGAGGCCCAGGGCGACTGGTACTCCAGTGGTCATGACGTCACCGGTTCCCGCCGATGGTCTCCCGCGCCGCTCGCAGGGATTCCTTGAGCGATCCCATGGTGGCGAGCACCGCGGTGGGCTCGTAGCCGCAGTGCGCCATGCAGTTGGCGCAGCGCGGGTCCTTGCCACGGCCGTACTTGTCCCAGTCGGTGTCCTCGATGAGCTCGCGGTAGGTGGGCACGTACCCGTCGCTCATCAGGTAGCAGGGCCGCTGCCAGCCGAACAGGGAGTAGTTGGGGATCGCCCAGGCCGTGCAGTCGAAGTCGGCCTTGCCTTCGAGGAAGTCCAGGAAGAGCGGGGAGTGGTTGAGCCGCCAGCGGCGGCGGTTGCCACCGGCGAAGGTTTTCTTGAAGAGCTCCCGGGTCTGTTCGACACCCAGGAAGTGCTCCTGGTCGGGGGCCTTCTCGTAGGCGTAGGCGGGCGAGATCATCATCTCGTCCACCTTGAGGTCGTCATTGAGGAAGTTCAGCACCTCGATGATGGTCTGCGGGGTGTCCGTGTTGAAGAAGGTGGAGTTGGTCGTCACCCGGAAGCCGAGCCGCTTGGCCTCCTTCATCGCCTCCACCGCCTCGTCGAAGACACCTTCCTTCGCGACGGACTCGTCGTGCCGCTCGCGCAGCCCGTCGATGTGCACCGCGAAGGCGAAGTAGGGCGAAGGGGTGAATTTCTCGAGCTTCTTGCGCATCAGCATGGCGTTGGTGCAGAGGAAGACGTACTTCTTCTTCGCCACCAGCTGACGCACGATCTCGTCGATCTGCGGGTGCATCAGCGGCTCACCGCCGGCGATGGACACCATCGGGGCACCTGATTCGAGCACAGCGCCCACCGCCTGCGCGACGGGCATGCGCTGCTTGAGCACACCGGCGGGATGCTGGATCTTCCCGCAGCCCTCGCATGCCAGATTGCAGGCGAACAAGGGCTCCAGCTCGACGATCAGCGGAAACTTCTCCCGCTTGCGGAGCTTCTGCTCGATGAGATACGTCGCAACCTTGATGGACTGACGGAGCGGCATGGCCATCTGGGCTCACCTCCTGGGGAGCAACAAAGATCGGTGCCATTCATGGAAAGCCGGAAGGACAGCACGGAGAACGCGGAATGCCGATATTCCACCGCGGACCGTGCCGATACGGACGAGCTCATGCTCTGGAGCGTCCACGACCACCCGTACGGCCGCAACTGGACGTGGCCCGGTGCGTACGGCGGTACGGAGCGTGGCCGCGGACTCCATGTCGACGGCGATGGCCCCGGTGGCCAGCAGGCCGGCCCGCTCGGGGCCCCGCACGACGTGCGCGGAGCCGGCCAGCGGGCCGGTGTGGACGGTTCGGCCCGGCACCGCTCTGGTCAGCGCGTCGACGAGCACGCCGGTCCCCGTGCAGGCCGTCGTTCCCGTGGCGTCGCGGGTCTCCTCCGCCACCACCAGGTCGCCGGGGTGCATGCCGGGAGCGAGACCGGCACAGAAACCGGAGGCGATGACCGCCGTACCTCCGGCCCCGTGGCGGCCCAGAGCGGCCCGGACGGCGCTCTCCGCCGCCCGGGGACCCATGCCCGTGCTGATGACGCTGACGGGGCCCGGCGCGTCGCCCCGCCTGCCGGTGCGCAGGGCGAGGCGTTCGATGCCGAGCGCGCAGGCGATCAGCAGGGGTGTGGCCGGGCCGGGTGGCGCTTCCTCCGCACCGTCCACCGGATCAGGCCCCTTCACCGGTGGCGGCACCGATACCGGAGGCGGTGGCGAAGGGATCGCCGTACACGTACCGGCCGAGGGCGGTGAGAGGGAACACCTGCCGGTAGAGGTGGTAGTTGATGGAGAAGTCCCAGGGGAAGCCGGTGCCGGTGAAGTGCGGCTCGTCCCAGGATCCGTCGGCCTGCTGGGTCTCGGCCAGCCAGGCGACGCCTCGCTCCACGGAGCGGGTCTCCCGCTCCCCGGCGGCCAGGAGCGCGAGGAGCGCCCAGGCGGTCTGGGAGGCGGTCGAACTGCCGTGGCCGATCCACTTCTCCTCGCGGTAGGAGCGCAGGTCCTCGCCCCAGCCGCCGTCGTCGTTCTGGACGGACTTCACCCACTCGACGGCACGTCGCACCGAGGGGTGCGCGGCCGGCACCCCGGCCGCGACGAGAGCGGGCACCACCGAGCCGGTCCCGTAGATGTAGTTGACGCCCCATCGGCCGAACCAGGCGCCGTTGCGCTCCTGTTCGGTGATCAGCCAGTCGACGCCCTGACGCGTGCGGGGGTCGCCCGTGCGGCCTTCGACGGCGAGCATCTCCACCACGTGCCCCGTGACGTCGGCGGACGGCGGGTCGATGACCTCGCCGAAATCGCAGAAGGGAAGCCGGTTGGGAAAGGGGCTGGTGTTGTCCGCGTCGAAGGCGCCCCAGGCGCCGTTGCGGGACTGCATGCCGAGGGTCCAGTTCACCCCGCGTTCGATGGCCGCCTCGACCTTGGCCGGGTCGGGGTGGCGGACGCGTCGCAGCGCGAGAACGACTTCTGCGGTGTCGTCGATGTCCGGGTAGCTGTCGTTGTGGAATTCGAACGCCCAACCGCCGGGCGAGAGTTGAGGTCTGCGCACCGACCAGTCGCCGGGCCTGTCGATCTCCTCGCCGAGCATCCAGTCGGCGGCCCGCACGAGCGCGGGGTGATCGGGGCTGACGCCGGCGTCCGCGAGCGCGATGGTCGCGAGACACGTGTCCCAGACCGGCGACTGACAGGCCTCGACCATGCGGGCGCCGTCCTCGCGCCACACGGTGAACCGGTCGAGGGAGGCGAGGCCGGCCCGCATGACGGGGTGGTCGAGGTCGTAGCCCAGCAGGTGCAGGGCGATGACGGAGTACACCGCGGGGGGCTGGATCCCGCCCCAGCAGCCGTCGTTCTCCTGGCGCTCGATGATCCAGCGGGCCGCCGCGTTCATGGCGATGCGTCTCAGCCGGCGCGGCGCGACCTTGTGGTAGAGGTGCAGGGCCTTGTCGAGTCTCTGGAAGAACCCGTCCCAACTGACCACCGAGGCGTCGGGTTTGGGCGGGCGGGGGCATGCCGGATCGGTGTGCAGCTCGTCCAGGGCGAAGGGCGCCGGCCGCACCGGCCGTTTCGCGGACACGATGGTGAGCGGCACGATGGTCTGCCGCGCCCAGCACCCGAAGTCGTAGATGTTGAGCGGAACCCACTTCGGGAAGAACATCAGCTCGGGCGGGAGTTCCGGCAGATCGTCCCACTTCCACCAGCCGAAGAGGGCGAGCCAGATCCGGGTGAAGACCCGGGACTCCGCGATGCCCCCCTGTTCCCTGACCCAGCCCGCGGCACGCATCATGTGCGGGTCGTCGGGGAGGTCCCCGGCCAGCCGGAGGGCGACGTACGCCTCGATGGTGGCCGAGAGGTCGGGCGGTCCCTCGTAGAAGGTGTTCCAGGTACCGTCGCCGAGCTGCTCGCCCCGGATGAAGCGGGCGGCCGCCCGGAGGGTGTCCGGGTCCTGGATCCCGAGGAACTGACGCAGCAGCAGGTCCTCCGCGTCCATGGTGACGTTGGTGGCGAGGTCCCCCTTCCACCAGCCCTGCTCGTCCTGCCTGCCGAGGAGGTGCTCGACAGAGCGCTCCGCGGCCCGCCTCGCGACGTCGAAGATGTCGTCCGCGGCGATGGTTGATTCGGCCGGATCGCTTGCCGGCACTGCGCGGAGGTGCGCGGCCCCGGTGCTTCCGTCGGTCGTCGCTGTCATGGCTTCCCCTTCGTGCAGTTGGTCCTCTGCTGTGCTGGGGTCTCCGTCGGCGGGCGCCCGTATCGGGCGCCCGCCGGCGACTGCGAGTCATATCTGGATGGTGATCATCTCTTTCGAACGACAACGAAGTCGGCGAGCGCGGTGAGCTGTGCCCGCACTCGTTCGGGCATGTCGACACCGTGCAGCGCCTCGATGGCCACGGCGTGCTGGCGGCGTGCTTCCCCGGCGGTCCACTCGCGGCCGCCCGCCTCCTCGATGAGCGCCGCGCGCGCGGCGAACTCCTCTTCGGAGAAACTGTCGAAATCGGTGCTCTTGGCGTCGGCGGCGAGGAGTTCACCCAGCCGGTCCGACGCCGGTCCGCCGGCGGCCAGCGCGGCCACGACGGGCAGGGACTTCTTGCGCTGGCGCAGGTCGCTCCACGTCTGCTTGCCCGTGGACTCCGGGTCGCCCCAGATCCCGAGCAGGTCGTCGACCGCCTGGAAGGCGAGGCCGAGGTGGTAGCCGTACGCCTCCAGGGTGTCGGCGGTGCGGTCGTCGGCGCCGCCGAGCACGGCGCCGATGGAGACGGCGCAGGCGAGCAGGGCGCCCGTCTTGTTGCCCTCCATCTCCAGGCACTCCTCGACGGTGACCCGCTCGCGGTGCTCGTAGGAGATGTCCTGGGCCTGACCGTCGATCAGCTTGCGGCTCGCGGTGGTCAGTCTGCGGGTGGCGCGGCCGGCCTCGACGGTGCCGAGCTCCAGCAGCACCTCGTTGGCCAGCGCGAAGAGCGCGTCGCCGACGAGGATAGCCTGGGCGGGACCGTGTACCTTCCACACGGTGTCGCGGTGGCGGCGCTGCTCGTCACCGTCCATCAGGTCGTCGTGCAGCAGCGAGAAGTTGTGCACGAGCTCGACGGCCACGGCGCCGGGGATGCCGGCTTCCGCCGGGGCGCCCGCGGCCTCCGCGGACAGCAGCGCCAGCGCGGGGCGCACGGCCTTGCCGCCGTCGCCGTCGGCGGGCCGGCCCTGGGCGTCGATCCAGCCGAAGTGGTAGGCCGCGACGGTGTCCATGGGCGGCGCCAGCCGGTCCACGGCAGCTCGCAGCACCGGCGCTGACAGGGCCCTTCCACGCTCCAGAAGCGCGGTGACGTCCGTGGTGTCCGCCACGGTGTCGGAAGCCGGATTCGCCGGGGTCACAGACTCTCCTCTTGTTCCGGTGGTACTGCTCATGCCGCCTCCTGCAGCGGATGTACGTGGGGCCGGCCGAGGGCCTGGAGCGCTGCGTCCGCGGCACTGAAACCGCTGCGGACGGCACCCTCCATCGTGGCGGGCCAGCCGGTCGCGGTCCATGCTCCCGCCAACTGCAGCCCGGCGACACGGGTTTTCGTGCCGGGCCGAAGACGGCCCACCCCGGGTGCGGGCGCGAAGGTCGCCGTGCGCTCCCTGGTGACGAAGAAGTCGCGGATGCCTGCCCCGCGCGCGGCCGGCAGCAGCCTCTCCAGCTCGGGCACGTAGCGCCTGCGCAGCTCGGCGACGGGCAGATCGATCTCGTCCCCGGCCGCGGACTGCGACACCGCGATGTACTGGCCGCCGCCCTGGAGGCCGGAGGATTCGGTGCGGTCGAAGACCCACTGCACGGGTGAGCCGAGTGCGGCGAAGAAGGGTCTCCGCACCACCTTGCGGTCGTAGACGACGTGCACGTTGAGGATCGGCGCGTCCTCGAGGTCGAGCAGCCTGCCGGGGTCGTCCAGCGCCCCGTCGGGCAGCAGCCGGTGGGTCTCGCCCTGCGGCACGGCGAGCACAACGGTGTCCGCCTCGAAGCGCTCGCTGTCCGTCCCGACGGCCCAGCGTCCGTCCTCGGTGCGGGTGAGCGATCCGGCCCTGGTACGCACATGAATGCGGACACCCGCCGATTCGAGCGCCTTGCGGGCGAGGGTGTCGTGGAGATCGCCGAGCGGCACCGCGGCCCAGCCGATGTCGGCGGCGCCCGGGTCGGAGAGCAGTCCGGTCTTGAAGACCATCGCGGCCAGGGCCATGGAGGCGTTCGGGGCGGTGGCGTTGAGTGTGGCGACGCCGACCAGGTCCCAGAGCGCTTCGATGGCCCGCGCGGACTGGCCGTGGCGGCGGAGCCAGGTGGCGAAGTCGATGCCGTCGAGCGCGGGATCGGCGGGGTCGAGCCGGCCCAGCGCGAGCGCCGCCCGGGCGACGCCCGCCTTCTCGGCCACCGAGAGGTGCGGGTAGGCGGCGAGCCCGCCTGCGAGGTGCAGCGGCACGGGCAGCCCGGTACGGCGCAGCCGTCCGAGCCGTGGCCCTGCGCGCCGGGCCACGTCGAGTACGGGTACGTCGAGGCGGTTCTGGAGCGGGGCGAGGTGGGAACCCTCGATGCGGTCCAGGAACCACCGGTAGGCCGTGCAGCAGCGCAGGTACACGTGCTGGCCGTTGTCGACGGAGAGATCGCCGCGCCGGAAGGAGAAGGCGAGCCCGCCGAGCCGGGGACGGCCTTCGAGCAGGGTCACGTCCACCCCGGAGTCGGCGAGACGCAGCGCGGCGGTGACCCCCGCGAGGCCTCCGCCGACGACCACCGCGCGGGAGGAGCGTGCACTCCGGTCGTTCATGGCTGCCCCCTTCGGCGTGTCGTCGCAGTCAGGGACGCGCCGCAACCCTGCCGGGTTGCGCGCGCGGCGCCGGCGTATCGCGCAGGATGTGCCATCAGGTGCGCCCCCTGGTCGTGCGGCGCGAGATGTAGCGCGCGTCGAGGCCCGACAGGCCGCGCACGGCGACGTAGGCCTTCTCGTGGCCCGGGAGCGAGACCCTGCCGCGCAGGACGGCCTCCGGGTCGCGCTCGATCCGGTCGAGGAGGCGGCGGTAGATGCCCGCCATCGCCGCCACGCAGGCACCGCTGCGCCGGTCCAGCATCGGCAGCAGCCGGTAGCCCTCCGCGAAGAGCGCCCGGGCGCGCCGGACCTCGAAGTGGACCAGTCCGGCGAAGTCGGATCCGGGGGGCGGTGTGGCCCGGTGGAATCCGGCGGAGCAGCCGAATTTGGCGAGGTCGTCGGCGGGCAGGTAGGTGCGCCCGTTCCCGGCGTCCTCGCGCACGTCGCGCAGGATGTTGGTGAGCTGGAGCGCGAGGCCGAGGGTGTCGGCGTACTCCGCCGCGCGCTCGGCGCCGGGTGCGCCCTCCTCGGTACCGAACACACCGAGGCTGAGTCGGCCGATGGCACCCGCGACACACCGGCAGTACGTCTTCAGGTCGTCCCAGGTCTCGTAGGTCGCACCGCGCACGTCCATGAGCACGCCGTCGATGAGCTCGTCGAGGCCGTCGAGCGGCAGCGGGAAGCGCCGTGCGGCGTCGGCGAGCGCCACCGCGACGGGGTCGGTGTCGTCCTCGTCGACCGCCTTGTCACGGATCCGGTCGAGCAGTTCGCGGGTGCCTTCCAGCCGGACGCGCTTGGTCTCCGGATCCAGCTCGCCGTCGCCGATGTCGTCGACCCGACGGGAGAAGGCGTACAGCGCCGACATGGCCTGCCGCTTCTCGTACGGCAGCAGCCGGATGCCGTACGCGAAATTACGGGCCTGCTGTCCGGTGACGGCCTCGCAGTAGCTGTATGCGGCCTGTACCGGTGCCGACATGTACGTCGTCTGTCCCTCCACGGTCCGGCTCACCCCTCTCTGTGCGCTCTTCGCAGGACGGCTCCCACCTCGCGCAGCAACCTCGGCGCGGTGGGCTTGGGCGGTCCGGGCAGTACGTCGAAACCGGCGGCCGAGACGGCACCGAGCGCGGCGCGTCCACCGCCGACGAATCCGGCGAGCAGCAGCCGGAGCCTGCCGTGGACGCCGGCCACGAGGGGGATGCCCTCGTCCAGCAGGTGACCGGCTCGCTCGGCCTCGAAGGCGACCAGGGAACGCACCGCCGCGCCCGCGGAGGGGGCGGCCAGCTCGGACTCACCGACGTGGAAGCGGGCCATGTCCTCGGCGGGCAGATAGACGCGGTCGCGACCGAGGTCCTCGGCGACGTCCTGGAGGTGCTCGGCGATCTGCAGTGCGGTGCAGACGGCGTCGGAGCGGCGGATCCGTTCGGGGCTCGCGGTGCCGGTGATCTGCAGGACGAGCCGCCCGACCGGGTTGGCGGAGAGCTCGCAGTAGGCGAGGAGCTCGCCGTAGGTCCCGTAGCGGCGGATCTTCTGGTCCTGCCGGTTGGCTTCGACGAGGCCGAGGAAGGGCTCGGGGGTGAGCGCGCAGCGCCGCACCGTGGGACGCAGGGCGCGCATCAGGGGGTGGCGGGGGCCGTCGCCGACGCTCGCGAAGACGCGGTTCAGGTCGGCTTCGAGGGCGTCCAGCATGGCCGGCCGGTCCGCTTGCTGTCCGGACTCCAGACCGAGCAGGCGGGCGTCGGCTCCGCCGGGCGGCAGATCGCCGTCCCCGATGTCGTCGACGAGGCGGGCGAATCCGTAGACCGCCATGAGGTCGTCGCGCCAGGCGCGCGGCAGGAAGAAGGGGGCCACGGGGAAGTTCTCGTCCGCGGCCTTGGCGAGCGTTCCGGTCGTGGCGGCATCGGCGCGCGCCTCCTGGGTACCGGTCACTGCGTACCACCCGACGCGGGGACGGCGAAACCCCGTCGGAGCTGGAGATTTTCCATCGTTGCCGTCATATCTCCCGTTCTACACTGCTGACCCAAAACATCCCTTTTCGGACACGCCGTTAGTCCTCCCGAGTGCGACATGCGCGCTACGGGTGATGTGCCGGGGGGCGTATCGCCCCACATTGCCGCGAATCAGCACCGGTACAGCTTACGTTGTACAGCTCACAGGGCCGCGCCGGGGTGCAGCGCGCCCTGATACAACACTTCGTCCGCCGCCAACGTTCCCCGGATGCGCGGTGATTGACGTCATCCGCCGGGAGGAGATCACCCCGGGTCCCGCCTCGCGCCCGCACATGTCCGTGGGGGCACAGCGCGTGGCCCCCGCCGGAATGCTCCCGGCGGGGGCCACGCGCACGCCACGGCTACTTGCCGGTCTCCCGCTCGTAGGCCTTGAGGACCTCTTCGGTCGGGCCGTCCATCAGGAGCTCGCCTCTCTCCAGCCACAGCACCCGGTCACACGTGTCCCGGATCGTCTTGTTGTTGTGGCTGACCAGGAAGACGGTGCCCGCCTCCTTGCGCAGCTCGCGGATCCGCTCCTCGGACCGCACCCGGAACTTGCGGTCACCGGTGGCCAGCGCCTCGTCGATCATGAGGACGTCGTGGTTCTTGGCGGCCGCGATCGAGAAGCGCAGCCGCGCCGCCATGCCGGAGGAGTACGTCCTCATCGGCAGCGTGATGAAGTCGCCCTTCTCGTTGATCCCGGAGAAGTCCACGATGTCCTGGTACCGGCTGCGGATCTCCTCACGGCTCATCCCCATCGCGAGACCGCCGAGGACGACGTTGCGCTCACCGGTGAGATCGCTCATCAGCGCCGCGTTGACACCGAGCAGCGACGGCTGGCCGTCCGTGTAGACCTTGCCGTGCTCGGTCGGGAGCAGGCCCGCGATGGCACGCAGCAGCGTGGACTTGCCCGAGCCGTTGGTGCCGATGAGCCCGATGGCCTGACCGCGGTAGGCGGTGAAGGACACACCGCGCACCGCGTGGACCTTGCGCACACCGCGCGGTTCCCCCTTGCCGCGGCGCATCATGCGGCTCAGCGCGGCGGTCGCGCTCCCCTTGCCGCCGCTCGTGCCGTTGACGCGGTAGACGATGTGCACGTCGTCCGCGATCACGGTCGGGATGTGCCCCTGGGACGATTCCTCAGCCACGGCCGTACCGTTCCTCTGCCTTCCAGAAGTACACGAAGCCCACGCCGCCCACCAGGAGCGACCAGACGAGTCCGACCACCCAGACGTGCTGCGGCAGGTTCTCCGAGCCGTATCCGTCGATCATCGCGAAGCGCACCAGGTCCATGTAGATGGCCGCCGGGTTGTACTGGAGCACGTCGGCGATCCAGGCCGGCTTGCCCGCGAGCTGTACGGGGATGGAGAACATGACGCCCGAGGCGTACATCCAGGTACGCATGACGAACGGCATCAGCTGGGCGAGGTCGGGGGTCTTGCTGCCCAGCCGGGCCATGATCAGCGCCAGGCCGGTGTTGAAGAAGAACTGCAGGGCGAGAGCCGGTACGACCAGCAGCCAGGAGAGACTGGGATAGCTGCCGAACGCCACGGCCACGGCGATCAGCACGATCATCGAGTACAGCAGCTGCTGCAGCTGCTGGAGCGAGAACGAGATGGGCAGCGACGCCCGGGGGAAATGCAGCGCCCGGACGAGGCCGAGGTTGCCCGCGATGGAGCGCACTCCGGCCATCACCGAACTCTGCGTGAAGGTGAAGACGAAGACACCCGTCACCAGGAACGGGATGAAGACCTCCTGGGGCATTCCCTTCGACGTGCCGAGAATGAGCCCGAAGATCAGGAAGTAGACCAGCGCGTTCAGCAGCGGTGTCGCCACCTGCCACAGCTGGCCGAGCTTGGCCTGGCTGTACTGCGCCGTCAGCTTGGCCCGCGAGAACGCCAGGATGAAATGCCGGCGGCCCCAGAGCTGACGTACGTACGCGAACAGCCCGGGCCGGGCGCCGCTCACCGTCAGGCCGTATTTTTCGGCCAACTGGGACGGACTGAGTCCCGCGTCGGCGGACGGTGGGCTGCTCAGCGCAATCCCGCCGTCATGGGTCGTGTCACTCACAGTTAAGAACTCTCGTCTTCACAATGCGCAGCCAGGCGCGGCCGAGGCGGACAGGGTCCCCGTACGAATGAATACGGCTCATGCTCTCAGAGGAAGAGCCTCTCAGATCACCGGTGGGCGGCCCAGTCTCGTCAGCCGCCACACCGTACGCCACTTCATGGGCCGCCGGGGTCCGCAGGGCGTCGTCCACCCTTCCCGGAAACCACCGAACCATGCGCGCAGAGCAGGCAGTGAGGGCTTGCGCACAAGAGTGAGAAGCAGCCAGACGCCCGTGTAGACGGGGACGAGCGGCGCGGGCAGGTTGCGGCGGGCCAGCCATACCCGGTTGCGGGCCACCATGCGGTGGTAGACCGCGTGCCGCGACGGCGCGGTGGTGGGGTGGTTGAGGACCATGTCGGCGCGGTACTCGATCATCCAGCCGGCGTCCAGGGCACGCCAGGCGAGGTCGGTCTCCTCGTGGGCGTAGAAGAATTCGCCGGGCAGCGGGCCCGCCTCCGCGATCACCTGGCTGCGCACGGCGTTCGCGCCCCCCAGGAAGGTCGTGACCCGGGACGAACGCATGGGGTCCGACGCGCGCAGCCTCGGCACGTGCCGCCGCTGGGTGACGCCGGTGTCCGGGTCCGCGATGCGGAAGGTGACGACTCCGAGCTTCGGGTCCGCCTCGAACGCCTGCCGGCAGAGCTCGGCGGTGTCCGTGTTCGGCAGCAGCCCGTCGTCGTCGAGGAAGAGAAGCGCGTCCACGTCGGCCCCGGACGGCCCGAAGGCTTCGATGCCGACGTTACGGCCGCCGGGGATGCCCACGTTCTCGGGCAGCTCGACGGTGCGCACGCCCGGGGGCACGTCCGGGACCGGGGCGCCGTTCCCGACGACGACCACCTCGATCCGGTCGCCGTCCTGCTTGGCGACCGAATCGAGAAGGGCACGCAGTTCCTCGGGGCGGTTGCCCATGGTGATGATGACCGCGCCGAGTTTCATGGGAGAGCTCACTTCAGCCTGCTGGACGCCAGGATCGACACCAGGTGCAGGACGGTCTGGAGCAGGGCGATGCCCGCCATGACCGCGACCGCGAGACGGCTGAAGTAGAGGTCGTCCCTGACCGTGTCGAGGACGGCCGCGACCAGGATGACGAACGACGCCTCGATGCCGAGGATCAGCCGGTGGAACTTGAGCGCGCCGGCGGCCCGCCGGGCGAGTGCCATGCCGGAGGAGCGCGGTTCGGACGCGGCTTCCTTGACGGGCGGCAGGCCGCCCTGGTGACGGGCGACACCGACGAGGTCGGTCTCGGCCTTGATCAGGATGGCGCCGAGCGCGGCGAGCGTGCCCAGGAAGGCCCACAGCCAGTCGATGCGCCCGGGACCCCACAGGTCGGCGGCGCGCAGGCCGAAGCCGACCAGCACCGCCGCGTCACACAGATACGCGGCCACGCGGTCCAGGTAGACCCCGCCCAGCGAGTACTGCTTCTTCCAGCGGGCGACCTCGCCGTCGACGCAGTCGAACAGCAGGTAGAGCTGGACCGCGAGCACGCCGAGCAGGGCTCCGGGGATGCCGGGGAGCAGCAGGGCGGGCGCCGCGAGCACACCGGCGACGGTCATCACGTAGGTCAGCTGGTTCGGCGTGACCTTGGTCGTCACCAGCTGCCGGGTGATGCGCAGCGAGACCTCGCGCATGTAGAGCCGACCAGCCCAGTGCTCGCCACTGCGCCGGTCCTTCACGCCCGGAGGGTGAACGACGGGGCGGAGTTCAGCTATGGATGGCTTTTGCATAGTCGGCGTACGCGTCCCTGATCTGGTCGGTGGACAGGTTGAGGTGTTCCAGGATCGTGAAGCGGCCCGGACGCGTCTGCGGCGCGTACTCGACGGCCCGCACGAACTCGTCGGCGGTGAAACCGATCTCCTCGGACAGCACGGGCAGCCCGTGGCGACGCAGGACGGACGCCATGTGCCGCGACTCCTCGCGGGCACCCCTCAGGTGCATCGCGAAGCAGGCGCCGAGGCCGACCTGCTCGCCGTGGCTGGCGGCACGCTTCGGGTACAGCAGGTCGAAGGCGTGGTTGATCTCGTGGCAGCCGCCCGACGCGGGCCGGGAGTCACCGGCGACCGACATCGAGATGCCCGTCAGGACGAGGCCCTCCGCCAGCACCTTGAGGAAGGCGTCGTCGCCGACCCCGCCGGGGTGGCGGAGCACGGCCTCGCCCGCCTGCCGGGCCATGGCCGCCGCGAGACCGTCGATCTCCTCGCCCTGTACCTCGTGGGCGAGCTCCCAGTCGGCGACGCAGGAGATGTTGGAGACCGCGTCCCCGATGCCGGAGCGCACGAAGCGTTCGGGGGCCTCACGGATCACGTCGAGGTCGATGACGACGGCGATCGGGGTCGGGACGCCGTAGGAGCCCCGACCGTTGTCGTTGTCCAGGGTGGCGACCGGGGAGCAGAGGCCGTCGTGGGAGAGGTTCGTCGCGACGGCGACCATGGGCATGCCCACGCGCGCCGCGGCGTACTTCGCCACGTCGATGATCTTGCCGCCGCCGAGGCCGACGAGCGCGTCGTAGCGGTTGCCCTTGATGCCGTCGGCGAGCCGCACGGCGGAATCGATCGTGCCGTCGGTGACGGGGTACCAGTCGGCCCCCGGCAGCACCGGGGCGAGCCTCTCGCGCAGGGCGCGCCCGGACCCCTCGCTGATCGCGATGGCGAGCTTGCCCGATGCGGAGATCCGCTGGTCGGCGAGGAGACCGGCCAGGTCGTCCATGGCGCCGCGCCGGATGTCGACGACGACGGGGGACGGGATGAGGCGGGTCAGTACCGGCACGCGATCTCCCTGCCCCTGGCCAGGTCGTCGTGGTTGTCGATCTCGACCCACGTCACCTCGCCGATGGGGGCGACGTCGACCGTGAAGCCGCGGTTCACGAGCTCCTGGTAGCCGTCCTCGTAGTACAGGTCGGGGTCGCGCTCGAAGGTCGCCTTCAGTGCGTCGGCGAGTTCCTCGGCGGCCTCGGGCTCGATGAGCGTCACGCCGATGTACTCGCCGGTCGCGGTGGCCGGGTCCATCAGCTTGGTGATGCGGCGCACACCCTTCTCGCCGTCGGTGATGACCTTCATCTCCTCGTCGGCGAGGTTCTTCACCGTGTCGAGCGCGAGGACGATCTTCTGGCCCTTGCCGCGGGCCTCCAGGAGGGTCTTCTCGACGGAGACGGGGTGCACGGTGTCGCCGTTGGCCAGGATGACGCCCTGCTTCAGGACCTCACGCGCGCACCACAGGGAGTAGGCGTTGTTCCACTCCTCGGCCTTGTCGTTGTCGATCAGCGTCAGCTTCACGCCGTACGTCGCCTCGAACTCGGCCTTGCGGGCGTAGACGGCCTCCTTGCGGTAGCCCACCACGATCGCGACCTCGGTCAGCCCGACCTCGGCGAAGTTGGCCAGCGTGAGGTCGAGGACCGTCTTCTCACCGTCCACAGGCACCAGGGCCTTCGGCAGCGTGTCCGTGTACGGACGCAGACGGCGTCCGGCGCCGGCAGCCAGTACGAGGCCGATCATGCGAGTTCTCCTTCGTCGTGTACGGCGGGGGCCGAGGAGGACACCCAGAAGCGGATGGATTCCACGAGCACCACCAGGGCCACGGCGACCGCGAACACGGTGAGCGCCGTGGTGAAACCTGAACCGCTGGTCAGCAGGGCGGCGAGCACGGCCACGACCAGGGTCCGGCCCTCGTGCCCGCCGATGGTGCGCACCAGCCACCGGGGCGGTGCGCCGGTGCCGCCCCGAATGCGGTACACCGTGTCGTAGTGATGGTAGGCGACCGCCGAAACCAGGCCGAATGCCGCGGGAACGGCGTGCGGCACGTCGCTGCGGGCGGCCAGCACGAGGACGGTGCAGTACTCGGCTGCCCGGAAGACCGGGGGTACGAGCCAGTCGAGCGCGCCCTTGAGCGGCCGGGAGACCGCGAGGCCCGAGAGGATCGCGTAGACCCCCGCGGCACCCACGGTCAGCGGGCCGCCGAAGGGGGCGAAGAGGGCGGCGGCGACCACGGCCAGGGCTCCGGCGAACGCCAGCAGCGGGGCGGTGAAGCCGCCGCGCGGGCGCCGGAGCACAGCGGCCACGCCCTGCGCGAGCGGCCCCGAGTCGGCGAGGTCGGCCAGCGCCCCGGCGGCGCGGTCGGTGCGCTGCGCCTTGCGGGTCAGCGAACGCAGGAGCCGGCCCGCCGTGGTGTAGCAGGCGGCCAGCGCGCAGCCGATCAGCAAGGCGTAGAACACGATGCGGGGCGTGGTCACGGCGGTCAGCACGGCGATCATGGCCCATCGTTCGCCGATGGGCAGCACTATCATCCGGCGCAGCCAGACCGTCCAGCCGACGCTGTCCAGCCTGTCGGAGAGCGCGGCGGTCGGGCTGGTGTTGGACACGGCGTCGTGATTGGCCTCGTTGAACGAGAAGTCGACGACATGGCGGCACGCCTGGAGCACCATCGCGCCGAGCGCCAGCACCCACACGTCGTCGCCACCGCGGGCGGCGCCCAGGGCGAGGCCCGCGTAGTACGCGTACTCCTTGGCCCGGTCAAAGGTGGCGTCGAGCCATGCCCCCATCGTCGAGTACTGCAGGGAGTACCGGGCGAGCTGCCCGTCCGTGCAGTCCAGGACGAAGGAGAGGAGCAGGAGCACCCCGGCCGCGACGTAACCGCCCCGGGTGCCGGTCGCCGCGCTGCCGGCCGCGATGAGCGCCGTGATCAGGGAAGCGGTGGTGACCTGGTTGGGGGTGAGGCCCCGGCGGGCGCACCAGCGGGCGATGTAGCGCGAGTAGGGGCTGATGAAGTAGGTGGTGAAGAAGCCGTCGTGGGCCTTCACCGCGCTGCGCAGCCGTACGGCCTCGTCGTCGACCGCGTCCACCGCGGCCTGCGCGCTGCTGCGGTCCTCGGGGCCGGTGGGCACCGCGGCGATGAGCGAGCCCAGTTCGGGGCGCTTCACCTCGGCGCCCTCGGCGGCCAGCGCGGCTGCCAGGCGGCCGGGGACCGTGCGGTCCTCGGCGGGGGTCGCGGCACCGTCGGTTCCGGCGCCGTCGGGCAGGGCGGGGCTGCCCACCCCTACGGGCGTCACGGACCGGTGCAGGGCCCGCAGTGCCGCGGCGCGCGCCTCGGGCCGTGCGGTGAGCGCTCCGGGGATCGCGGCGACGGGGAACCTGGGGTCGGTGAGTCCGAGCCTGAGGGCGTGGACATGGCCGACGAAACGCGGGTCAACGAGCGCGACGCGTCTGTTGGCGGGGACTGCGGCGAGCAGCGCGGCGGCCTCGGAGGCGTCGGCGGCGGCAGTCACCTCGAAGCCGAGTGACCTCAGATCGTCCTCGAGCGACGACCCGGGTACCGGCGCACCGGTGAGGATGGCGGTCGACAGACGAACTCACTCCTTGGCACTGGGGACGGCGCGCGACAGTGCGGCCCCGAGGTGGGCCGGCGGCACGTCGGCTGAGGCTATCGGATGAACGGAAGACCGATTTCACCGGCCGTTTGTGCTCCGTTCGGGCGATCCGGCCATGATGCGGAGCCGTTCGCGATCATCATCGTCGATCAACGGCTCGCCCCACAAACCGCGTCCGGACAGCGCCTAAGCTGACGCGTATGACGTGGTTGATCACAGGCGGAGCCGGATACATCGGGGCACACGTGGCGAAAGCCATGAAGGAGGCCGGAGAGCGAGTCGTCGTCCTCGACGACATCTCGACCGGGATCGACGCCCGGCTGCCCGGGGACATCACGCTGGTGCGCGGCTCGGCGTCCGACCGCGAGGTGGTCGACCGGGTGCTGGCCGAGCACGCGGTCACCGGTGTGGTGCATCTCGCGGCGAAGAAGCAGGTCGGCGAGTCCGTCGAGAAGCCGCTGATGTACTACCGGGAGAACGTCACGGGGCTGTCGGTGCTCCTGGAGGCCGTGGTCGCCGCGGGTGTGGGGCGCTTCCTCTTCTCGTCGTCGGCGGCGGTGTACGGCGTCCCGGACACCGCCCTCATCACCGAGGACACCCCCTGCGCACCGATCAACCCCTACGGCGAGACCAAACTCGCCGGGGAGTGGCTCGTCCGGGCCACGGGGCGGGCGCACGGCATCTCGACGGCCTGCCTGCGGTACTTCAACGTGGCCGGGGCGGGCGAGCCCGAGCTTGCCGACACCGGCGTCTTCAACGTCGTCCCCATGTTCTTCGACCGGCTGACGAGGGGCGAGGCGCCCCGGATCTTCGGTGACGACTACCCGACGCCGGACGGCACCTGCGTGCGTGACTACATCCACGTCGCCGATCTGGCCGAGGCGCATCTGGCCGTCGCCAAGCGGCTCGACCGGGACGCGGCCGGCGGGGACCTCACCGTGAACATCGGCCGGGGCGAGGGCGTCTCGGTGCGCCGGCTGGCCGAGCTGGTGGTGGAGGTCACCGGTCTGCCCGCGGAGCCCGTGGTCGAGGCGCGCAGGCCGGGGGACGCCGCCATGGCCGTCGCGTCGGCCGCCCGGATGACGGAGGAACTGGGCTGGACGGCCCGGCGGGGGATGCGCGAGATGGTGGAGTCGGCCTGGGAGGGCTGGTGCCTCCTCCACCCCGGGGCCCGCGCCGCGAAGTAGCGCCCACGTTGCGCCCGGCGCTCTGACCTGCGGACGTTTCCGCAGGTCAGAACACATGACAACGGTGTTCAGTCCCGTGTTGCCCCGTACCCCGACCCCGTAGTTCACTGGCCGCATCGGGCGAGGTGCGTCCGAGCTGTCCGATGGACACGACGGGTGTACGGAGGCGTTCTCATGGGGGCAGGCCACGACCACGGGCATGCGCACGGCGGACCGGCCCCGACCGGGACGGCCGCCGCTGCGTACCGGGGCCGGCTCCGGGTGGCCCTGGGCATCACGCTCGGCGTCATGGTCATGGAGATCGTCGGCGGGCTGCTCGCGGACTCGCTGGCGCTGATCGCGGACGCGGCCCACATGGCGACCGACGCCCTGGGCCTCGGCATGGCCCTCCTGGCCATCCACTTCGCCAACAAGCCCGCCGGCCCGAACCGCACCTTCGGCTACGCACGCGCCGAGATCCTCGCCGCCCTCGCGAACTGCCTGCTCCTGCTGGGTGTCGGCGGCTACCTCGTCTTCGAGGCAGTCGACCGCTTCATGACACCGGCGGAGACGAGGGGCGGTCTGGCCATCGCGTTCGCCGCCGTGGGTCTGCTCGCGAACGTGGTCTCGCTTTCCCTGCTCATGCGCGGGCAGCGGGACAGCCTGAACGTGCGCGGTGCCTATCTGGAGGTCGTCGCCGACACCCTCGGTTCCGTGACCGTGCTCGTGGCGGCGGGCGTCATCATCGCCACCGGCTGGCAGGCCGCCGACCCCATCGCCTCGCTCCTGATCGGGCTGATGATCGTCCCCCGTACGGTCAGACTGCTCCGGGAGACCCTCGACGTGCTGCTGGAGTCGGCTCCCAAGGGGGTCGACATGGAGAAGGTGCGCGCCCACATCACGGCGCTGCCCGGCGTCCTGGACGTTCACGACCTGCACGCCTGGACGATCACCTCGGGGATGCCCGTCGTCTCCGCCCATGTGGTCGTGCACCAGGAGATGCTCGACTCGATAGGGCACGAGAAGGTGCTGCACGACCTGCAGGGCTGCCTCGGACATCACTTCGACGTCGAGCACTGCACCTTCCAGCTGGAGCCCAGCGGGCACGCGGAGCACGAGGCTCGGCTCTGCCACTGAACCCCTGCCGGTCGCGGTGCTAGGGTCTGCGTCGTGTCTCCGGGTCCGGAGCCCGTGAAGAGTGAAGGAGCTGAGGTCGATGACCGTCACGACGACGGCTGCACCGCGCAGCAACCGGTCCTTCCTCATCTTCCGGGTGACCGGCCGACCGCTCGGCTGACGCCGGCCCGTGTCGGCCGGGGCCCTCTCACACAAGGGTTCCGACGTTGACCGACCCCATGCACGACGCCTTCTTCGCACTTCATGACCGGCTGCCCCGGCAGAGCCCGGGATCCGATGCCACGACCCGGCGGCTCCTCGCGCTCGCGGGCCCGCTGCCGCCGCGCCCCCGCGTCCTGGACCTGGGCTGCGGCCCGGGCAGGGCTGCTCTGCTGCTCGCCGCCGAGGCGGGTGCGCGGGTGACGGCGGTCGATCTGCACCAGCCGTTCCTCGACGAGCTCACCGAGGCCGCACGGGCCCGCGGTCTCGGCGACCGCGTCGGTACCGTCAGGGCCGACATGGCCGGCCTCGACGGGCCCCGTTTCGCCGACGGTTCCTTCGACCTGGTCTGGGCGGAGGGTTCCGCCTACATCGTCGGCTTCGACACCGCGGTGAGGGACTGGCAGCGGTTCCTGGCGCCCGGTGGCTCCTTGGTGATCACCGAGTGCGTCTGGACCACGGGCTCCCCGTCGGCGGGTGCCCGCGCCTTCTGGGACCCGCAGGCCTCACTCCGCCCCGTCGCGGGGAACACGGCGGCCGCCGTGGCGGCGGGCTGTCATGTACTCGGAGTGCTGGTTCAGCCCGACAGCGACTGGGACGAGTACTACGTCCCGCTGGCCGAGCGGGTCGCCACGGCCGATCCCTCGGCCCCGGGCATGGCCGGGGCGCTGGAGGCCACCCGCGAGGAGCTCGCGGTGCGTGTCCGGCACGGCACGGAGTACGGCTACGCGGGCTATGTGCTGCAACCTCACGATCCCCGCTGGCGGACCCGTCCGGAGGTGCCGGCGGACCATGACGCGGTGCGCGCCGTCGTCGCGGCCGCCTTCCCCACGCCCGCCGAGGCCGGTCTGGTCGACGCGCTGCGTGCCGATCCGGGCGCGTGGCTGCCCGGTCTCTCGTACGTGGCCGAGGCCCCGGACGGTTCCGTCGCGGCCCACGCGCTGCTGACCCGGTGCACGGTCGGGGACGTGCCCGCTCTCGCGCTGGCACCGGTGTCGACGGCACCGGACCACCAGCGCCGGGGTGCGGGCCGCGCGGTCGTGCGTGCGGCGCTGGACGCGGCGAGGATGGGGGGCGAGTCACTCGTTCTGGTACTCGGTCATCCCGAGTACTACCCGGCCTTCGGCTTCGTGCCGGCCTCGCGGTTCGGGATCGTGCCGGGCTTCGACGTGCCCGACGAGGCGTTCATGGCGTTGGTGCTCGACGATTCCGCGCAGGTCCCGGTGGGCACGATCCATTATCCGGAAGCCTTCGGCGTCTGAGGCCATGTCCGTTCCGCCGCCCCGGGGGTGGGTGGCGGAACGGACATGCCAGCCCCCGAAGCGCGGACAAGCGGCTTTTGTACGGCAGACTTGACCGCACTCGAGGGGTCCGGCGCACGAGGCCGGGAACCAAAGCGAAGGATGGGTATGCCGACCACACCAGCCACCGCGGCGCACAGCGCGTCGAACGGCACAGCAGACACGATCATGCTCGAACTGGTCGACGAGAGCGGCACCACCATCGGCACCGCGGAGAAGCTCGCTGCCCATCAGGCCCCCGGTCAGCTGCACCGGGCGTTCTCCGTCTTCCTCTTCGACGAGCAGGGGCGGCTGCTGCTGCAGCGCCGGGCCCTCGGCAAGTACCACTCCCCCGGCGTCTGGTCGAACACCTGCTGCGGACATCCGTACCCCGGGGAGGCACCGTTCGCGGCCGCCGCCAGGCGTACGTACGAGGAGCTGGGCATCTCGCCCTCGCTGCTCGCGACCGCGGGCACCGTGCGCTACAACCACCCCGATCCCGTGTCGGGCCTGGTCGAGCAGGAGTTCAACCACCTGTTCGTCGGGCTGGCGCAGGAGGAGCTGCGGCCGGACGCCGAGGAGGTCGGCGAGACGGCCTTCGTGAGCGCGACCGAGCTGGCGGAGCGGCACGAGGCCGCGCCGTTCTCGGCGTGGTTCATGACCGTGCTGGACGCCGCGCGGCCCGCGATCCGGGAGCTGACGGGCACGTCCGCGGGCTGGTGACGCGGGCTCGGGGGTGCCGGGGCGGTCAGAGCTGCGTCGTGAGGGGCAGCGCCGCCCAGATGATCTTGCCGCCGCCGGCGGTGTGCTCCACGTCGCAGGTGCCACCCGCCTCGGCGGTGATCTCGCGCACCAGCAGCAGGCCCCGGCCGCCCGTCTGCCCGTAGTCGGTGACGAGGGCCGTGGGGCGGTAGGGATGGTTGTCCTCGACGGACACCCGGATCCACTCCGCGCCGATGGCCACCTCGACGGCGAGCTCGGGCGAGAGCAGGGCCGCGTGCCGGACCGCGTTCGTGACGAGTTCCGAGACGATGAGCAGCAGGCCCTGGAGGATCTCGTCCTCGACCGGTACCCCCTGCCGGTTCAGCAGGTCACGCACCGCGTGCCGGGCCTGGGGCACCGAGGCGTCCACGGCGGGGGCGGTGAAGCGCCATACCCCCTCGTACGACACCGGATGGGCCGGAACACTCCCGCGGCTCTCCATAGACCGGCACCCGCTCTCGACTCGCATCTCACTGACCATCGAGTAATGAGTGTCGGGAACAGCATGGTCCGGACCGCAGCACTGACCGTAAGTGGTCACTTACAGAACCAATTTGATCGATTGGGTATGACAGCGTCAGGTGATTGGACTACTTCTCGTCCTCTTCGGGCACCATCTGCTCCGTCACCGTACTGACGACGCGTCGGCCGCCCAGGGCGACGAGGCAGCCGATGAGCAGCGGCCGGCTTGATCACACGTTCGACCGCTGCGGATAGCATCCGGCGCATGGACCTCACGGAACGGCCGGCGCCCACGGAGCCGCGGCTGGAGCACACCGTCGTGGACGGCGTGGCCACCGTCGTCATCAGCAACCCCGCCAAGCGCAACGCGATGACCTCGGACATGTGGCAGGCGCTGCCGGTGCTCCTCCAGGAACTGGCCGGCGACTCCGCCGTGCGCGTCCTCGTGCTCACCGGAGCCGGCGACACGTTCTGCGCGGGAGCGGACATCGCGTCCCTCCGGGCTCCCGGCGGGCGACCGCAGGCACTCGCCGTCCGGGCCGAGGACGCTCTCGCCGCCTTCCCCCGGCCGACGCTGGCCGCCGTGCGCGGCTACTGCGTGGGCGGCGGCAGCCAGCTCGCGGCCGCGTGCGACCTGCGGTTCGCCGAGGAGGGCGCGTCCTTCGGCATCACCCCCGCCAAACTGGGGATCGTCTACCCGTCGTCCTCCACCCGCCGGCTGGTGTCACTGGTGGGCCCCTCCACCGCCAAGTACCTGCTGTTCTCCGGGGAGCTCATCGGCACGGAGCGGGCCCTGCGGACGGGCCTGGTCGACGAGGTCACGCCTGCGGGCGGGCTGGACGACCGGGTCCGGGCGTTCGCGCGGGTCCTGGCCGCGCGCTCTCAGCTGACGCAGGCGGCAGCGAAGGAGTTCGCCGACGGCCGCGCGGACCGGGACGCCTACTGGTCCTCGCAGGCGCAGGACAGCGGTGACACCGCCGAGGGGGTCTCCGCCTTCCTGGAGCGCCGCACTCCCCGCTTCACGTGGACCACCGGGCAGCCGGAGGCCGGGGCCACGACAGGATGAACCTGCTCTTCGCACGCCACTCCTCGCCCAGGGCCGCCGGAGCCGTGTGCGGGGAGCCCGAGTCGTAGGGCGGCCGGGGGCCGTACCCGGCCAGCAGCTGGACGGACCTGGCGTGGTCGTCGCCCGCGATCGTGCCGAGCACCGGTGTCGTCCGGCCCTCGTGACCCCCGGGGCTACCGGACGTACCAACCAGTCGGTAACGTGCGGGCATGACCACTCTCCCCCCGCGCGCCGGACGCCGCTGCCACAACGCCCTCAACCCGATGCACTCGTGCGTCTACTTCTCCCCCGACCTCGGCAAGGAGTTCGGTGAGCTCGGCGTCGAGGACCCGCGAGCCGTCTACTTCGCCGCGCGCGGCGCGGCCCTGGGCGCGGTCGGAGCGGGCACCGTGACCTCCACCTTCTACAACTTCAGCCACGAACTCGTGGCCCGGCATCTGCCCGCCGTCTGGTCGGAGATCACCCCCGGGGCCGCGCTCGACGCACGGCTGAGGGCCGCCGACTCGACGCTCCGCCGGGTGCTCGGCGAGGAGGTCGTCGCCTCCGCGGAGATGGCGGAGGCAGCCCGGCTGGCACTGCGCGCCGCTGAGGCCTGCACCCGCCACGCCCGCCCGCTGTACGCCGCGCAGGCCGATCTCGCGGTCCCGGACGAGCCGCACCTGGCGTACTGGCACGCGGCGACGCTGCTGCGCGAGCACCGCGGTGACGGGCATCTGGCCGCCCTCCTCTCCGCCGGCCTCGACCCGCTGGAGGCCCTGGTCAGCCACACCGCCACCGGCAAGGGCATGGCACCCCGCTGGATCCTCGCCACGCGCGGATGGCGGCGCACGGACTGGGACGGGGCGGTCGAGCGGCTGCGCAGCCGCGGTGTCCTGGACGCCGAAGGCGACCTGACCGACGCGGGTACCGCGCTCAGGGCCGAACTGGAGGAGGCGACGGACCGGATGGACGCGGCGCCGTACGAGCACCTGGGCGCCGACGGCGTGGCGCGACTCACCGAACTGGGGCGCGGGTTCCTGTTCACCGCGGCCTCCGCCGGCGCGTTCCCGGACGACCTCGTCGGCCGGGGCTGACCTCACCGGCGTACGGAACAGGCCCCCGCCACGGCGCGTCACGCGGAAGCGGGGCCGCCGCGCCCGACCGGCCCGTCCGCCGTGACGGGCGGGCCGTGATCGACGAGGTCACGCGACACGGCACCCGACGACCCGGCACAATGCAGGCGAAGGTGCCCACGGGAGTGTGGAGCACCCCAGTGGCACAGCCAGTACGAGAAGGCGAGTCGGTAGAACCGTGACGACGTCCATCGAAGGCAGGATCGCCGAGGAACTCGGCGTACGCGAGCGTCAGGTGAAGGCAGCCGTCGACTTGCTCGACAGCGGGTCGACCGTGCCGTTCATCGCGCGCTACCGCAAGGAAGCGACCGAGATGCTCGACGACGCGCAACTGCGCACGCTCGAGGAGCGGTTGCGGTACCTGCGGGAGCTGGAGGACCGCCGCGCGGCCGTCCTCGAGTCCGTGCGCGAGCAGGGCAGGCTCGACGAGGCGCTCGAAGCGCGGATCCGTGCGGCCGACACCAAGGCGCGGCTCGAGGACATCTACCTGCCGTTCAAGCCGAAGCGCAGGACCAAGGCGCAGATCGCTCGCGAGGCCGGCCTGGAGCCCCTGGCCACCGGGCTGCTCACCGACCCGTCCGTGGACCCGCTCGTCGCGGCGGCGGCGTATGTCGACGCGGACAAGGGCGTGGCCGACCCCGCGGCGGCCCTGGAGGGGGCGCGCGCGATCCTGGCCGAGCGTTTCTCGGAGGACGCAGACCTGACCGGCGAGCTGCGCGAGCGCATGTGGGCGCGGGGCAGGATGGTCGCGAAGGTGCGGGACGGCAAGGAGGAGGCGGGCGCGAAGTTCGCGGACTACTTCGACTTCAGCGAACCGTTCACCGCGCTGCCCTCGCACCGGGTCCTCGCCATGCTCAGGGGCGAGAAGGAGGACGTGCTCGACCTGGTCCTCGAACCGGAGGAACCGTCGGAGGAGCCCGGGCCGTCGTCGTACGAGAACATGATCGCCCGCCGTTTCGGCGTCGCGGACCGCGGCCGCCCCGGCGACAAGTGGCTCGGCGACGCCGTGCGCTGGGCCTGGCGCACCCGGATCCTCGTACACCTCGGGATCGACATGCGGCTGCGGCTGCGCACGGAGGCGGAGGACGAGGCCGTACGGGTCTTCGCGTCCAACCTGCGTGACCTGCTGCTCGCCGCGCCGGCCGGCACCCGGGCGACCCTGGGGCTCGACCCCGGGTTCCGGACGGGCGTGAAGGTGGCCGTGGTGGACGCCACCGGCAAGGTCGTCGCGACGGACGTCATCCACCCGCACGTGCCGGCGAACAAGTGGGACCAGTCGCTCGCCACGCTGGAACGCCTCGCGAAGGAGCACCAGGTCGACCTGATCGCGATCGGGAACGGCACGGCGTCCCGCGAGACGGACAAACTCGCCGGAGAACTGTGCGACAAGCACCCCGAGTTGAAGCTCACCAAGGTGATGGTGTCGGAGGCCGGCGCCTCGGTCTACTCGGCGTCGGCCTTCGCCTCGCAGGAACTCCCCGACATGGACGTGTCGTTGCGTGGTGCGGTGTCCATCGCCCGTCGGCTGCAGGACCCGCTGGCCGAGCTCGTCAAGATCGACCCGAAGTCGATCGGCGTCGGGCAGTACCAGCACGACCTGTCCGAGGTGAAACTCTCGCGTTCCCTGGACGCCGTGGTCGAGGACTGTGTGAACGGTGTGGGCGTCGACGTCAACACTGCTTCGGCACCGCTGCTTTCCCGGGTGTCGGGCATCGGTTCCGGACTGGCCGAGAACATCGTGGCGCACCGCGACACGAACGGCCCCTTCCGCTCCCGCCGGGCGCTCAAGGACGTGGCGCGGCTGGGCCCGAAGGCCTACGAACAGTGCGCGGGCTTCCTCCGTATCCGGGGCGGTGACGACCCGCTGGACGGGTCGAGCGTGCACCCCGAGGCGTACCCCGTGGTGCGGACGATGGTGAAGCGGACGGGTGGGGACGTCGCCTCGCTGATCGGCAACACGGACACGCTGCGCTCGCTGCGGCCGGACGACTTCGTCGACGAGAAGTTCGGTCTTCCCACGGTCACGGACATCCTGAAGGAACTGGAGAAGCCCGGCCGCGACCCGCGGCCGGCGTTCAGGACGGCCACCTTCAAGGAGGGTGTCGAGAAGCTCGCCGACCTGGCCCCGGGAATGGTGCTGGAGGGGGTCGTCACGAACGTCGCCGCGTTCGGCGCGTTCGTCGACATCGGTGTGCACCAGGACGGTCTCGTGCACGTGTCGGCGATGTCGCGCACGTTCGTCAAGGAGCCCAGGGACGTCGTGAAGCCGGGCGACATCGTGCGGGTGAAGGTCATGGACGTCGACATCCCGCGCAAGCGTGTCTCCCTGTCGCTGAGGCTCGACGACGAGGCATCGGCCGGACAGGGCGGCGGACAGGGCTCGAAGCGCGAACGCGGCGAGCGGAACGGTCAGGGCGGCGGCGAGCGCCCGCCGCGACAGCGGCAGGGCCAGGGTCAGGGCCAAGGCCAGGAGAACCGTCAGGGTGGCGCCGGTCAGCGTCGGGACCGGCGGGGCGGCGGCAGCGGAGGCGCCGCACGGCCCGCCGCGGCACCGGCCAACAGTGCGATGGCCGACGCCTTGCGGCGCGCGGGACTGACGGGCGGGTCCGACAAGGGCGGGTCCAGGCGCTGAGGCCCCGCGAGCAGGCTGCCCGCCCCGGCTCCGGGGCGGGCAGGCCGTCGTCCGTCAGACGGCCTCGGTGACCTTGCCGTCGGCCACCTCGACACGGCGGGTCGTACGGACGGCCTCCAGCATCCGCCGGTCGTGCGTGACCAGCAACAGCGTGCCCGTGTACGACTCCAGGGCCGACTCCAGCTGTTCGATCGCCGGCAGGTCCAGGTGGTTCGTCGGCTCGTCCAGGACCAGCAGGTTGACCCCCCTGCCTTGCAGGAGCGCCAGGCCGGCGCGGGTGCGTTCGCCGGGCGAGAGCGTGGTCGCGGGGCGCAGCACATGGGCGGCGCGCAGACCGAACTTCGCCAGCAGGGTGCGCACCTCGGCCGGCTCGGTGTCGGGGACTGCCGCGCAGAAGGCGTCCAGCAGGCTCTCCGTGCCGTGGAAGAGCTTGCGCGCCTGGTCGACCTCGCCCACCACGACACCCGAGCCGAGCGTGGCGTGGCCCGCGTCGAGCGGGAGGCGCCCCAGGAGGGCCGCCAGCAGCGTGGACTTCCCGGCGCCGTTGGCACCCGTGATGGCGACCCGGTCCGCCCAGTCGATCTGCAGGGTGGCCGGACCGAAGGAGAAGCCACCGCGTACCACCTCGGCGTCGCGGAGGGTGGCGACCACGGAGCCGGAGCGCGGAGCCGAGGCGATCTCCATCCGCAGATCCCACTCCTTGCGCGGCTCCTCGACGACGTCGAGACGCTCGATCATGCGCTGGGTCTGCTTGGCCTTCGCGGCCTGCTTCTCGCTGGCCTCGCTGCGGAACTTGCGGCCGATCTTGTCGTTGTCGGTCGCCTTGCGGCGGGCGTTCTTGACGCCCTTGTCCATCCACCCCCGCTGCATCTGGGCACGGCCTTCGAGCGCGGAGCGCTTGTCCGCGTACTCCTCGAACTCCTCGCGGGCATGGGTGCGGGCGCGCTCGCGCTCCTCCAGATAGGACGCGTAGCCGCCGCCGTAGAGGTTGATCTGCTGCTGGGCGAGATCGAGTTCCAGGACCTTGGTGACCGTCCGCATCAGGAATTCGCGGTCGTGGCTGACGACGACCGTGCCCGCACGGAGTCCGGAGACGAAGCGCTCCAGGCGTTCCAGACCGTCGAGGTCCAGGTCGTTGGTGGGTTCGTCGAGCAGGAAGACGTCGTAGCGCGAGAGGAGCAGCGAGGCGAGGCCCGCGCGGGCCGCCTGCCCGCCCGAGAGCGCCGTCATCGGGAGGTCGAGGCCGACGGTCAGGCCGAGTTCGGCGGCTACCTCCTCGGCGCGCTCGTCCAGGTCCGCGCCGCCGAGTGCGAGCCAGCGCTCCAGCGTCTCGGAGTACGCGTCGTCGGCGCCCGGTGCCCCGTCGACGAGGGCCTGCGTCGCCGCGTCCATGGCGGTCTGGGCGTCAGCGACCCCGGTCCGGCGGGCCAGGAACTCCCGTACGGACTCTCCCGCACGGCGTTCGGGCTCCTGCGGGAGGTGGCCGACGGTGGCGGAGGGCGGCGAGAGCCGCAGCTCCCCCTCCTCCGGCCGGTCGAGTCCGGCGAGCAGACGGAGCAGTGAGGATTTGCCCGCGCCGTTGGCTCCGACGAGACCGATCACGTCGCCGGGCGCGACCACGAGGTCGAGTCCGGCGAAGAGCGTGCGGTCGCCGTGCCCGGCGGCGAGTTCCTTGGCGACGAGAGTGGCAGTCATCAGGCTGACGATCCTAACCAACCCGGGAGGCCGTTCTCCCGGCTGGACCGCGGGTGCGACCATGGCCTGCCCGGGCCCCGGCGGGCGCGGGTGGGGCGGAGACGGGGTGGGCACGGTGGCGGACGTGATCGTGGTGGGCGGCGGGGGCAGCGGTCTGACCACGGCCCTGCTGCTGGCGGAGCGGGGGCTGCGGGTGCGGGTCTGGTCGCGGGACGCGTCCTCGGCCACCACCTCGGCGGTGGCGGGTGCCTTGTGGTGGCCGTACCGGATCGAACCCGAGGAGCTGGTCGGCAGGTGGTCGCTGGAGACCCTGCGGGTGTACGAGGAACTGTCGGCGTCCCCCGGGGAGACCGGCGTGCGGATGGTCGCCGGGGTGCACGGCGGCGAGCGGCTGTCGGCGCTGGGGGCGTGGGCGCGCGGTCTGGTCGGGGTCGCCGAGGTGCCTCAGGGACTGAGGGTGACCCTCCCGCTGATCGACATGCCCGTCCATCTGCGCCGGCTGGAGGAACGGCTGGCCTCGGCCGGGGGTGTGGTCGAACGGCGCACGGTGGGCGGCTTCACCGAAGCCGCTTCCGAGGCGCCCGTGGTGGTGAACTGTGCCGGGCTCGGTGCCCGGGAGCTCGTCCCGGATCCGGGGGTGCACCCGGTCCGCGGCCAGCTCGTGGTGGAGAACCCCGGCATCGACGAGTGGTTCACCCGGGCGGATCCGGCGTCGAGTGCGACGACGTACTTCTTCCCGCAGCCGGGCCGCCTGGTACTGGGCGGAACCGCGGAGACCGGCGAGGAGGGGACGGATCCCGACCCGGTCACGGCCGGGGAGATCGTGGCGCGCTGCGCGCGGGTGCGGCCCGAGATAGCCGGGGCACGTGTGATCGGGCACCGCGTGGGGTTGCGGCCGGCCAGGGACGCCGGGGTGCGGATCGAGGCGGAGGAACTGGCGGGCGGCGGGCTGCTGGTGCACAACTACGGTCACGGTGGCGCGGGCGTGACCGTGGCCCGGGGGTGCGCCCGGGCCACGGCCCGGCTGGTGCCCTGAGCCTCGGCCCGCCCGCCTCGGAGCAAGTGGCGTCACGGGAGCCCCGCGCCGCCCCGCCCGGTCACGCCGGCGGTTCGGGCCTCCGGCGTTCGTCGCTGGTGACCTCGGACCCGGGGCCGATGCGGATCTCGAAGTCGCCGTCGTACTTGGCGTGGCCCTCGATGACCGCCGACTCGACCGCCTCCACACCGAACTCCCTGCGGACGATCATCGGGTCCTGGCGCAGGTCCCTCATGAGCGCGACGCACATCCCGATCATCACGATGGTGAAGGGCGCCGCCACCAGGATGGTCAGGTTCTGCAGCCCTGCCAGGGCGTCCCCCTGCCCGTCGCCGATGAGCAGCATGACCGCCGCGACGGCGCCGGTCACGACGCCCCAGAAGATGACCACCCACTTGGCGGGCTCCAGGACGCCCTTCTGGGAGAGCGTGCCCATCACGATGGACGCGGCGTCGGCACCGGAGACGAAGAAGATGCCGACCAGGACCATCACCAGGATGCTCATGACGGTGGCGATCGGGTATTCGTGCAGGACGCCGAAGAGCTGGGCCTCCGGGGTGTCGCCGATGCCCTTGAGCTGTCCGTCCCGCTGCAGTTGGATCGCCGAGCCGCCGAACACGGCGAACCAGATCAGGCTGACGGTGCTGGGGACCAGGATCACGCCGCCGACGAACTGCCGGATCGTGCGGCCGCGGCTGATCCTGGCGATGAACATCCCGACGAAGGGCGTCCAGGAGATCCACCAGGCCCAGTAGAAGACCGTCCAGCTGGCGAGCCAGTCGGCGACCTCCCCCTCTCCGGTCGCCTCGGTCCGGCCGACGAGCTGGGCGAGGTCGCCGAAGTACGCCGCGATCGAGGTGGGCAGCAGGTCCAGGATGATGATGGTGGGACCGACGACGAAGACGAAGACCACCAGGATCAGCGCGAGCACCATGTTGATGTTGGAGAGCCACTGGATGCCCTTCTCCACACCGGAGACGGCCGATGCGACGAAGGCTGCCGTGAGGACCGCGATGATCACGACGAGCAGCCCGGTCCCGGTCTTCTCCAACCAGTCGAGTTCCTGGAAACCGCTGCCGATCTGCAGCGCCCCGAGGCCCAGCGAGGCGGCGGAGCCGAAGAGGGTCGCGAAGATCGCGAGGATGTCGATGATCCGGCCGACGACCCCGTGGGAGTGCCGCTCACCGATGAGCGGGATGAACACGGCGCTGATGGTCTGGCGGCGGTGGCGGCGGTAGGCGCTGTACGCGATGGCCAGGCCGACGACCGCGTAGATCGCCCAGGGGTGGAGCGTCCAGTGGAAGAGGGTGGTCGCCATCGCCGTCTGCTCCGCCTCGGCGGCGTCGGCGGGGTGCGTGCCGGGGGGTGGATTGACGAAGTGGGCCAGCGGCTCGCTCACCCCGTAGAACATCAGGCCGATACCCATGCCGGCGCTGAACATCATCGCCACCCAGGAGACCGTGCGGAACTCGGGTTCCTCCCCGTCCTGACCGAGCGAGATCCGCCCGTAGCGACTGATCGCGAGCCAGAGGGCGAAGATCACGAATCCGGAGGCGGCCAGGATGAAGGCCCAGCCGCCGTTGTGGATCAGCCCCGTGAGCAGACTGTCCGACACGTCCGTCAGCGAGTCGGTGGCCGTGGAGCCCCAGATCACGAATGCGACGGTGAGGACCGCGGAGACGCCGAACACCCATCGGTCGGTCGATGCGCGGCGTCCGTGGTGCGGATCGGTGGGCAGTTCGGCCGTGACCGGCAGATACTCCCCTCGCCCACCCCTTCTCTGCTCGTCGTGTGACACAAATGGCACCTTTCAGGCAATGCGAATATTTCGCTCTCCGTAGGCAGTACCACACTCGGTGCGCATCCACGGGGACCGCCGAGCGGTTCACGCGCGGCCGTTCACCTGTGACCGTGTGAGTGCTCCCGTAGGACCGCGCGAGACCGTGTGAGCCGGGTGAGCCCGAACGGTCCGACGGTCTCCGGCGCGGGCTCGTCCGGCGGGGCGGATAGGCTGGAGCGTCCGTGCCGAACCCGCCGGTTCCAGCCGTTCCCCGCCGGGGCACGCGTGTACGAGGAGCAACCCTTGCCCGACCCGATCCCTGAACCGCAGCGTGACGCACGACCCACCCTGGAAGCGGTGGCGGCCCGCGCCGGGGTGTCCCGGGCGACGGCGTCCCGGGTCGTCAACGGGGGTGCGGGCGTGCGCCAGCCCCTGGTGGACCAGGTGCGCAAGGCGGTCGACGAACTCGGCTACATCCCGAACCACGCGGCGCGGACGCTCGTCACCCGGCGCAACGGCGCCGTCGCGGTGATCATCGACGAACCCGAGTTCCGCGTCTTCTCCGACCCGTTCTTCTCCCGCCAGATACGGGGCATCAGCCGGGAGCTCAACGCGCACGACGCGCAGCTGGTCCTGCTGCTGGTCGAGGGCAGCGGCGACTTCGACCGCGTCACCCGCTATCTGGCCGGCGGGCACGTGGACGGCGTGCTCGCCTTCTCCCTGCACACCGACGACGAACTGCCCTCGATCATCAGGCGGTTCCGGGTCCCCACGGTGTACGGGGGCCGTCCCGAGCACCCCGCGGAGGGCGCCGAGGACACACCCCAGGTGCCGTACGTCGACTGCGACAACCGCGGCGGCGCACGCGAGGCCGTGCGCCATCTGGTCTCGCTCGGCAGACGGCGCATCGCGCACATCGCCGGGCCACGTGACCAGACCTCGGCCCTCGACCGGATCGACGGTTACCACGATGTCCTTCCGGACGCGGGGACGGAGCTGATCACGGACGGCGACTTCACCGTCGAAGGCGGGGCCCGGGCGATGGCGGGCCTGCTGGACGCCCACCCCGATCTGGACGCGGTCTTCGTGTCCAACGACCTGATGGCCTCGGGCGCCTTGCGCGTGCTGCGCGAACGGGGCGTACGCGTGCCGGAGGACGTGGCGGTGGTCGGCTTCGACGACATGACGTCGGTCGCCGTCGCCACCGAACCGCCGCTGACCACGATCCGTCAGGACGTCGAGGGCATGGGCCGGCTGATGGTGCGTCTTCTGATGGAGCGGCTGAACAGTGACACCGGGACATGGCCCGAGTCCGTGGTCACCCCTACGGAGCTGATCCGCCGGGCGTCGGCCTGACGTCTCCCTGCCCCTGCCGCGCTCGCCCGGCCCGCCACGCGGCGCGGGCGGAGCGGGCCCGCGGCAGATAGCGCAGCCGCTCCGGGAGCAGCGGAACGATCGCCCGGACCACCGCCCCGAACCGCCGCAGCCGCCGCTCCTGCCGGGGAGTCCAGTCGAGCCCGATGGCCTCGCGGGCGTCGGGCGGCATCAGTCCGACGGTGATGAAGCGGCGGAACACGGCCAGGGGCGGCAGCAGGAGCGGCCACGCGGCTCGCAGTGCGAGCCGCAGGACGAGCGGCCCCCGGTCGGGGGGCGGTACGCGGGCATCCGCGGCCACCAGCTCCCGCACGACGGTGGTGGCCTCCACCTCGTCGGCCAGCATGGTCCGGTAATAGGGCCAGAACGCCTCGATCGTCGCGGGCATGTCCTCGTCCCTGAGCCCGAGGATGCGGCCGACCTGGAGCCACTCGCGGTACAGGGCGCGCTCCTGCGCCTGTGTGAGCGGGCGGACCAGGTAGCGCGAGGCGTGCTGGTAGACGGGAAACCCCGTGGCGTGGACCCACGCGTAGTTCGCGGGCGTCAGCGCATGGTACCGGCGGCCCCTGGTGTCGGTGCCCTGGATGGTGCGGTGCAGCTTTCTGAGCCTGCGCCCCTCCTCCGCGGCCGCCTCTCCCCCGTACACCCAGAGCTGGAGCGAGCGCAGGGACCGCTCGCCGCGCCCCCACGGGTCGGTGCGGAACACGGAGTGGTCGTCGACTCCGGCGCCGACGGCCGGGTGGGCGACCTGGAGGGTGAGGGCCGCGGGCAGCATGAGCAGGCCCCGGATGTCGCCGGCGAGGCTCCACAGGACTCCGCCCGGCGGGGGCGGGGCGGGGTCTCCCGCGCTGTCCATGCGGGTGCTCCCAGGTGTCGGCGGGACGCGGACCGGTAGGCGGCCCCTTGCCTTCCAGTATGCGATCCCGGGAAGCACGGGCGAGCCGGAGGGGCCGGAGCGGGACGCTCGGCACCTGGTCCGCGCCCACCCCGGCACCCCTCGTGCGCAGGGGTGCCTGCGGTGTTGACGCACCCGATGAAACAAGTCAATAGTATTTGTAACTTTGACGCCCGGGGCGCTCGGGACACCCGGAGAGCCCCGGATACGAAGACCCGTCACATCGCTTGTCCGAACGCCGATTCGTTCTCCCTTCGACGTACCGCCCGAAGCCCGCGACGGCCGCACCGGAGGCCTCCCCCGCGGGTCCGCACCTGAACGGCTCCCGTCCACCGAGGAGGTTGCACACCATGGGCCGCTACAGCCGACTGCGCGAGATCCGCCGGATGGATCCAGCCCGCGACTGCGCCGAGATACTCCGGCTGATGTCGCAGTACGAATTCCCCTGGGACTACCGGCAGGGCATCAGCGTCGCCTTCCTGCGCGACTACGGCGTCCCGAGGATCTCCGTACTCCTCGACCGGACCCAGGAGTTCGAACGCAACGGACAGAAGCGCTACGACGACACCGTCCTGTTCGGCTACGAGATGGCGGCCGAAGGCTTCGACTCGGAGCGGGCGCGGGCGGCGGCCCGTCACCTCAACCGCATCCACGGCAAGTACCGCATCCCGAACGAGGACTACCTCTACGTGCTGGCCACCACGGTGGTCGGCCCCAAACGCTGGATCGACCGCTTCGGGTGGCGTCCCCTGTGCGAGCAGGAGACCGCGGCACTGGCGGAGGTGGGGCGACGCATGGCCGCGATGATGGGCATCGAGGGCGCTCCGGCCACCTACGCGGGCTTCGAGGCACTGCTCGATTCCTACGAGGCCCGGATGTTCGCCTACGATCCGGCGAACCGTCGCGTCGCCAACGCCACCTTCCGGGTCATGGCGGCCTGGTACCCGGCGCCGCTGCGCCCCCTGGTCGCGAGATTCTCGCTCGCCCTGCTGGACGAACCGCTGCTGCGGGCGCTCGGCTTCCCCGCACAGCCCTGGTGGGCACGGGCGGCGGCGGCACGGCTCGTACGCGCACGCTCGCACGGGGTACGCCTGCTCCCCGCCCGGCCACGCTGGATACCTTCCAGGCCTAGGCCCCGCAGCTACCCCTTCGGCTACCGGCTCGACGACCTCGGTCCGCACTGGGCGCAGAGCCGTCCACTGGAACCCCTGCCCGTGGAGACGCCGTGACCCGCCCGAGCCGGAGAGCACCCGCGACGGCGCCGAGCGCGGTTCCTGTCCGGCGGAAGTGGCGCGGAAGGACCCGCGACACCACACACCCGCATCCCGGCCGGCTCAGCGCGCGCTGAGCAGCGGTACCAGGTAGCGCCGGGCGAAGGCGCCCACCTGTTCGTCGTCGTCCAGCTCGAAACAGCTCACCGGGTTGAGGAGGAAGGAGACGGTGATCCGCACCATCAGTTCGGCGACGGGGGTCGGGTCCGTCTCCGGGCGGCCCTCGGCGCGCTGAGCATGACGCAGCCGGTCGGCCAGATAATCACGCATCGCGAGGAAGGCGGGCCCGCTCTCCAGCGTGAGGAAGGGAAGCAGCGTCTCCGGCTCCAGCCGCAACAGACCCCCGACCAGCGGGTGTTCGCGAATGTGCTTGAGCACGGCCACGAAGCCGGCGACGAGCCGGTCCTCGATGGTCGGCAGCGACGCCACGGCCTCGTCGACGTCCGCCACGAAGCGCCGGTACTCGCGGAGCAGACACGCGGAGACCAGACTGTCCTTGTTGCCGATCCGGCGGTACACGGTCACGCGCGAGACCTTGGCCCGCTTGGCCACGTCGTCGACGGTCGAACGACGCAGCCCGAACGTCACGAACTGCTCGCGTGCGGCATCCAGGATCTGTTCGTTCAGCGCGTCGGAAGGTGGGGTGTCGACGAGCGCCCTGGCCAGCAGGGTCTCGTCGGCGCTCCGTGTCGCCATGGGCCCTCCCCGTCCGCGGTTGCGCCTCCACCCTACCGACTGCGCAACAGGGTTACCCCGCCTGCTTCCCTGAACCGCAGGTTCCCCACCCATGCGTACGGATCGACCCGGACGAACTGCGCGGCCAGCGGCGCGACAGGGCGACGACGAAGCCCTCGCCCCAGCCGCCCAGGTCGCCGCAGAGGTGGACGATGAGCGATCCGGCCGCACGCACATGGCGCGGGCCACTTTCACAACAATGGTGAGACAGCAATACTGTTGCGCCTGGGGACGCACAGGCTGCCGCGTGCCGGAGGGAGACCCCCGGAACCCCGCAGGCAGGTGCACCGGCTACGAGGAGCAGGCATGGCGACCGGGACCGAGGAGCCGACGCTGACCGTCGACGAACTGGCGGCGCGCGCGGGGGTGACGGTGCGTACGGTGCGCTTCTACAGCACCCGGGGCCTGCTGCCGCCTCCGGTCATCGGCCCCCGGCGCGTCGGTCACTACGGCCAGGCACACCTCTCCAGGCTGGCTCTCATCGAGGAACTGCAGCACCAGGGCATGACGCTGGCCGCCATCGAGCGCTACCTCCAGCAGCTTCCGCCCGACCTGAGCGCTCAGGATCTCGCGATCCACCGCGCGCTGGTGGCCTCGTGGGCTCCGGACTCCGCGGAGGACGTGGAGCGCGCCGAGCTGGAGCGGCGCGCGGGCCGGACGCTCAGCGAGCAGGACGTGGACCGGCTGGCGGCCATGGGGGTGCTGGAGCGCCCGGAGAAGCCAGGGGGGCCGCTCAGGGTGGACCCGGGCCTGCTGCGGCTCGGGGTGGAACTCCTGGACGTGCCCATCGCGCACGAGACGATCCTGGCGGCGCGCACGGTCCTGCTGGAGCACACCAGGTCGGCCGCCCACGAGCTGACGCGGCTGTTCCGGGACGAGGTGTGGAGCCCCTACCGGGAGCGGGAGTCGGACCCGGAGCACGTGAAGGCGATGAAGTCCCTCTCGGCCCACATGCAGCCGATGGTGCTTCAGGCGCTGCTGACCGCCTTCCAGCGGTCGCTCAAGGAGGAGCTGCGGGCCGCGTTCACCGCCGGTGAGCAGGAGTGAACACGGCCCGCGGGGGCGACGTCAGTCGTGGAACGTCTCGCCCCTGCCCGCCTTCTCCAGCAGGAGTCCGGACGGCAGGAAACGGTCGCCGTAGCGCTCGGCCAGCTGCTGGGCGCGCGCCACGAAGCCGGGCAGGCCGCCCTCGTAACCGTTGATGTACTGGAGCACGCCACCCGTCCAGGCGGGGAAGCCGATACCCATGATGGAGCCGATGTTGGCGTCGGCGACGGTCGTCAGGACGTTCTCCTCCAGGCAGCGGACGCTGTCCAGTGCCTCGGCGAAGAGCATCCGCTCCTTCATGTCCTCGAACGGGATCTCGACGTCCCGGCGCGTGAAGTGCTCGCGGAGTCCCGGCCACAGGGCGCCCCGGCCGCCGTCCTCGCCGTACTCGTAGAAGCCCGCTCCCCCGCTGCGGCCCGGCCGCCCGAACTCGTCGACCATCCGGTCGATGACCTCGTCGGCGGGGTGCGTGGCCCACGTGCCGCCCGCCTCCTCGACGGCGCGGCGGGTCTCGTTGCGGATCTTGCGCGGCAGGGTGAGCGTCAGCTCGTCCATGAGGGAGAGCACCTTGGCCGGGTAGCCGGCCTGTGCCGCCGCCTGCTCGACCGATGCGGGCTCCACGCCCTCGCCGACCATCGCGACACCCTCGTTGATGAAGTGGCCGATGACGCGCGAGGTGAAGAAGCCGCGCGAGTCGTTCACGACGATCGGGGTCTTCTTGATCCGGCGCACCAGGTCGAAGGCCCGCGCGAGGGCTTCGTCGCCGGTCTGCTCGCCCTTGATGATCTCGACGAGCGGCATCTTGTCCACCGGCGAGAAGAAGTGCAGCCCGATGAAGTCCACCGGCCGTTCCACGCCTTCGGCGAGGACGGTGATGGGCAGCGTCGAGGTGTTGGAGCAGAGCAGCGCGTCCGGCTCGACGATTCCCTGGATCTCCTCGAACACCTTGTGCTTGAGCGCGGTGTCCTCGAAGACGGCCTCGATGACGGCGTCGCAGCCCGCGAGGTCGGCCGGGTCACCGGTCGGGGTGATGCGCGCCAGCAGCTCGTCGCGCTTCGCCTCGGTGGTACGGCCGCGGGACAGCGCCTTGGCCAGCAGCTTCTCGCTGTACGCCTTGCCCTTCGCGGCGGCCTCGGCGGACACGTCCTTGAGCACCACGTCGATTCCGGCGCGCGCGCAGGAGTAGGCGATCCCGGCTCCCATCATGCCCGCGCCGAGGACGGCCACCTTGCGCACCGGCCGCTCCGGGACGCCCGCGGGGCGGCTGGCACCGGAATTGACGGCCTGGAGGTCGAAGAAGAACGCCTGGATCATGTTCTTGGCGACCTGGCCGGTGACCAGCTCGGTGAAGTAGCGCGCCTCGATGACCTGCGCGGTCTCGAAGTCGACCTGCGCGCCCTCGACCGCAGCGGCCATGATGTTGCGGGGCGCGGGCATGGGGGCGCCGGCCAGCTGCTTCTTCAGGTTGGCGGGGAAGGCGGGCAGGTTCGCGGCGAATTTCGGGTTCGACGGGGTGCCGCCGGGGATGCGGTAGCCCTTGACGTCCCAGGGCTGCTGCGACTCCGGGTTGGCGTCGATGAAGGCACGGGCCTTGTCGAGCATCTCCTCACGGGTGGCGGCGACCTCGTGGATCAGGCCGTTCTCCAGGGCCCGAGCCGGCGTGTACTGGGTGCCCTGGAGGAGGACCTTCAGCAGCGCGTCCGCGATGCCCATCAGCCGCACGGTGCGGGTGACACCGCCGCCCGCGGGCAGCAGGCCGAGGGTGACCTCGGGCAGGCCGATCCGGGACCCCGGGGAGTCCAGGGCGACGCGGTGGTGGGCTGCCAGCGCGATCTCGTACCCACCGCCGAGGGCGGCGCCGTTGATCGCGGCGACGACCGGCTTACCGAGGGTCTCGATGCGGCGCAGCGACTTCTTGATCGCGGTGCCGGCGTCGAAGGCTGCCTGGGCGTTGTCCGGGCCGATCCGGACCATGTCCTTCAGGTCGCCGCCGGCGAAGAAGGTCTTCTTGGCGGAGGTGTAGATGATGCCCCGGATGGTGTCCTTCTCGGCTTCCGCGCGGTCGGCGACGGCCGCGACGGAGTCCCGGAACGCCTGGTTCATCGTGTTGGCGGACTGGTTGGGGTCGTCGAGTACGAGGGTGACGACACCGGTCTCGTCCTGTTCCCAGCGAATGGTCGTGCTCTCGGTCATCGGAGTCCTTTCATGGATACCCCGGCCTTCAGGCCGGGGAGGAAACGAAAACCTGCGGAGCAGGCAACGGCGAGGTTTCGCCGCCAGGCGAAAGGCCGTACTCCGACCGGCAGGTTCGATCTTTACGCAAAACCCGGCGGTGCTCACCGCGTGGAAGAAGACCGACGAACTGGCGTATCTGAACGATGTGTCGTCGGTGCCGTTGCAGCAGTGCCTGCGGCACCTGCAATCCGGCTTCGCGAACTTCTTCGCCAAGCGGGCCGAATACCCGCGTTTCAAGTCTCGGAAGAAGTCCCGCCGGTCGGCGGAGTACACCACCAGCGGCTTCCGTTACCAGGACGGCCGTCTCACTCTCGCGAAGATGAAGGACCCGCTGGACATCGTGTGGTCGCGGCCCCTGCCCGAGGGTGCTTTGCCGTCCACGGTGACGGCGTCGCAGGATCCGGCGGGGCGCTGGTTCGTGTCGGTGCTCGTCGAAGACCCCTCGGTGAAGGCGTTGCCCACCGTGGACGCTGCGGTCGGCATCGACGTGGGCCTCACCACCCTGATGACCCTGTCGACCGGAGAGAAGGTTTCGAACCCCAGGCATGAGCGTCGCGACCGGGCCAGCCTGGCGAAAGCGCAGCGAAACCTGTCCCGGAAGGCGAAGGGCTCCAGCAATCGGGCGAAGGCCCGGATGAAGGTTGCCAAGGTGTACGCCCGGATCGCCGACCGGCGCCGGGATCACCTGCACAAGCTGACCACTCGACTCGTGCGTGAAAACCAAACGCTCGTGATCGAGGATCTGAACGTACGCAACATGGTCAGAAACCGTTCGCCGGCCCGCGCCATCAGCGATGCGTCGTGGGCCGAGTTCCGCACCATGCTGGAGTACAAGGCCGGGTGGTACGGGCGGGACGTGGTGGTGGTTGACCGCTTCTTCCCCTCGTCGAAGCTGTGCTCGAACTGCGGCACCCTCCAGGGCGAGATGCCGCTGAACGTCCGCACCTGGACATGCGCGTGCGGTGCCCGTCACGACCGTGACGTGAACGCCGCGAAGAACCTGAAGGCCGCCGGACTGGCGGTTACAGCCTGTGGAGCTGGTGTAAGACCCGACCGGCGTACGCCGGACGGGCAACCGGTGATGAAGCAGGAAAGCCGGCGGGCGACCGCTGGAATCCCCTCCCGTCAGGGAGGGGAGGAAGTCAATTGCTCGTCTTCTCCGCAGGAAGGGGAACGGTCAGAGACGCTCGACGACGGTGGCGACGCCCATGCCGCCGCCGACGCAGAGGGTGGCGAGCCCGTAGCGCTTGTCCTGGCGCTCCAGCTCGTCGATGAGCATGCCGAGGATCATCGCGCCGGTCGCGCCGAGGGGGTGGCCGAGCGCGATGGCGCCGCCGTTGACGTTGACCTTGTCGAGGGAGAGGCCCATGTCCCGCACGAAGCGCAGGACGACTCCGGCGAACGCCTCGTTGATCTCGACGAGGTCGATGTCGTCGATGGTGAGCCCGGCCTTGGCCAGCGCCTTGCGGGTCGCGGGGGCCGGTCCGGTGAGCATGATGGTCGGCTCGGAGCCGGAGACGGCCGCGGAGACGATCCGGGCGCGGGGGGTGAGCCCGTAGCGCTCGCCGGTCTCCTTCGACCCGATGGCGACGAGGGCCGCCCCGTCGACGATGCCGGAGGAGTTGCCCGCGTGGTGGACGTGGTCGATCTTCTCGACCCAGTGGTACTTCTGCAGAGCCACGGCGTCGAAGCCGCCCATCTCGCCGATCGCGGCGAACGAGGGCTTGAGGCCGGCGAGCGAGTCCGCCGTGGTGCCGGGGCGCATGTGCTCGTCGTGGCCGAGAACGAGGAGGCCGTTGCGGTCCCTGACGGGGACGACGGAACGGGCGAAGCGCTCCTCCTTCCACGCCGTGGCGGCGCGCTCCTGCGACAGCGCCGCGTACTCGTCGACGTCGCGGCGGGAGAAGCCCTCGATGGTCGCGATGAGGTCGGCGCCGATGCCCTGGGGGGCGAAGCCGGTCTCGAAGCTGGTCATCGGGTCCATGGCCCAGGCGCCGCCGTCCGACCCCATCGGCACGCGGGACATCGACTCGACGCCGCCGGCGAGGACGAGGTCCTCCCAGCCCGAACGGACCTTGGCGGCCGCGAGGTTGACGGCCTCCAGACCGGAGGCGCAGAAGCGGTTCTCCTGTACGCCCGCCACGGAGTCCGGCAGTCCGGCGGCGATCGCGGCGATACGGGCGATGTCGGAACCCTGGTCGCCCAGCGGGCTGACGACGCCGAGCACGATGTCGTCGATGGCCGCCGGGTCCAGGTCCGGGAAGCGTCCCCGGATCTCGTGGATGAGGCCGACGACGAGATCGATCGGCTTGGTGCCGTGCAGGGCTCCGTTGGCCTTGCCGCGGCCGCGCGGGGTGCGGATCGCGTCGTAGACGAATGCTTCGGTACTCAAGGCAGCTGCCTTTCGGGGTCGGTGCTGGGCGGGGAGGTCAGGCGAGCAGGGAGCGGCCGATGATCTCCTTCATGATCTCGGTCGTCCCGCCGTAGATGGTCTGGATGCGGCCGTCGGTGAAGGCCTTCGCGACCCGGTACTCCGTCATGTAGCCGTAGCCGCCGTGAAGCTGGAGACACCGGTCGGCCACGCGCTTCTGCAGTTCGGTGGCCCACCACTTGGCCATCGACGCGTGCACGGCGTCGAGCGTCCCCTCGGAGTGGTCGACGATGCACCGGTCGAGGAAGGCCCGGGTGACGGCGCACTCGGTGGCCATCTCGGCGATCTCGAACCGGATGTGCTGGAGCGTGGAGAGCGGACGTCCGAAGGCCTCGCGCTCCTTGACGTAGTCGGTGGTGATCTCCAGGAGGTGTTCGGCGGCGGCGATGCCGGCGACCGCTATGCCCATGCGTTCCTGGGCCAGGTTGGTCATGAGGTGCAGGAACGCGCCGTCGCGTTCGCCGAGGAGGTTGTCCTTGGGGACGCGTACGTCGTCGAAGAACAGTTCGGCGGTGTCCTGGGACTTCTGGCCGATCTTGTCCAGGTTGCGCCCCCGCTCGAAGCCCTCGGCGCCGCGTTCGACGACGAGCAGGGAGAGGCCCTTCGCGCCGCCCTCGGGTGTCGTCCTGGCCACGACGACGACGAGGTCGGCGAGGATGCCGTTGGAGATGAAGGTCTTCGAACCGTTGAGGAGCCAGTGGTCTCCCCTGTCCTCCGCCGAGGTGCGGATGCCCTGGAGGTCGGAGCCCGCGCCCGGTTCGGTCATGGCGATGGCGGTGATGGTCTCGCCGCTGCAGAACCCGGGCAGCCAGCGGCGCTTCTGCTCCTCGGTGGCGAGGCCGGTGAGATAGGGGCCGATGATGTCGTTGTGGAGTCCGAGCGCGAGCCCGGAGACCCCGGCCCGGGTGAACTCCTCGGCAAGCACGGCGCTGTAGCGGAAGTCCGTGGTGCCGCCGCCGCCGTACTCCTCGGGCACGGCGAGGCCGAGGAGTCCCTGGCGGCCCGCCGCGAGCCAGGCGTCACGCGAGACGATGCCGTCCTGCTCCCACTGCTCGTAGTACGGGAGGACCTCCTTCGACAGGAAGGTGCGGACCGTCCCGCGGAACGCGTCGTGCTCTTCGGTGAAGATCTGCCGTTGCACTTCAAGCCCCCTGGAGCCAGTTCTTGACGGTGGAGATCGGGCGCGCCGGACCGGTTCCGGCGGACGTGGCGTCGGCCGTGGTCACCGCGGCCCCGCGGAGCCCGACGCGGTGATCGCGGAGCCGTTCGCGTCGACGCGGTGATCGCGCGCGGTCCGGCGGCACGGAGCGTTCCATCAGCCGGTCGCTTCCTTCCCGTGTACCCGCAGGCCCGGCAGGTCCCAGTCCGCGGCGACGGCCTCGGTGTCCGCCCCCGGCAGCGCGGGGCCGCTCCGGACGGAGACGGGTGTCACGGAGAAGCGGGGCGCGGGGGCGGGCTGGGTGAGGCCGCTGTGCTCCACATAGGTGGCCCGGGCCGCGAGGTGGGGGTGGCCGGGGGCTTCGCGGAGCGAGAGCACGGGGGCCGTACAGGCGTCGGTGCCCTCGAAGATCGTGGTCCACTCGGCGCGGGTACGGGTACCGAACCGGTCGGCGACGCGTGCGCGCAGCGCTTCCCACTGTCCGGGCTCGTTGCGGTCGGGCGCGTCGTCGCCGAGTTCCAGGAGCGTGGCGAACTCGTCGTAGAACCTGGGCTCCAGGGGTCCGACCGCCATGTACTGGCCGTCAGCGGTGGCGTAGCAGCCGTAGAAGGGGCAGCCGCCGTCGAGGAGGTTGGCGCCGCGCCGGTCCTGCCAGCTGCCGGCCGCCAGCATGCCGTGGATCATCGTGGCGAGGTGGGCGGCGCCGTCGACGATCGCCGCGTCGACGACCTGGCCCGTCCCCTCGGGCGTACGGGCATGCTGGAGGGCGGCGAGCACGCCGACGACGAGGTAGAGCGAGCCGCCCGCGTAGTCGCCGACGAGGTTGGCCGGCACGGTCGGCGGCTCGCCGGACCCGCCGATCATGGACAACGTGCCGCTGAGGGCGATGTAGGCGATGTCGTGTCCCGCCCGGTCGGCCAGCGGCCCGTCCTGGCCCCAGCCGGTCATCCGCCCGTACACGAGCCGCGGGTTGCGTGCCAGACAGGCCTCGGGCCCCACCCCCAGGCGTTCGGCGACGCCCGGCCGGTAGCCCTCGATCAGCACGTCGGCGCGCTCGACGAGGTCGAGCACCTGCCCCGGCCCGTCCTCGGCCTTGAGGTCGACGAGGACGGAACGCTTGTTGCGGTTGGTGAGGTCGAAGGCCGGATCGATGCCGAGCACCGAACCCCCCGGGCGGTCGACCCGCACCACATCGGCGCCGAGGTCGGCGAGGAGCATCGCGGCGAACGGACCCGGGCCGATGCCCGCCAGTTCGACGACGCGCACCCCGGTCAGGGGGCCTTGCGACCCGAGCCCTGTCGTTGTCATCAAGCCCCCAACGGTATGACACAACTGATGTAACATCGATGATGCTAAGAACCGGCCGCACTCCGCACAACCCTTTTGGCCGAGCAAGCGCTTAGTTCTTTCTCCCGGGATCCTCTCGCACCGAAGCCCTCCCGGCCGCACGGCGCCACGAACACCTCGGCTACCCTCTGCCTGCCACATCGGCACCGGCCCCCGCGGAGGCACTCATGAACAGGCAGAACGAGGCAGAACGCCCTTACGACGTGGTCCTTTTCGGAGCTACCGGCTTCGTGGGGGCACTCACGGCCGAATATCTCGCCGCCCACGCACCGGACAGCTGCCGCTGGGCCCTGGCGGGCCGCGACGGCGCCAAGCTGGAACAGCTGCGCGACCGCCTCGCCGCGGACCACCCGCACTGCGCGGACCTCCCGCTGCTGACGGCGGACGCCGACGACGGCGAGGCCCTGCGCGAACTGGCGCGCTCGGCACACGTGGTGGCCTCGACGGTCGGCCCGTACGTCTGGTACGGCGAGAAACTGGTCGCCGCCTGCGCGGACTCGGGCACGGACTACGCGGACCTCACGGGCGAGGCCGAGTTCGTCGACCGGATGTTCCTGGAGCACGACGCCCGGGCCCGCGAGACGGGCGCCCGCCTCGTGCACGCCTGCGGATTCGACTCCGTGCCCCACGACCTCGGCGCCTACTTCACGGTCCAGCAGCTCCCCGAGGGCGTACCCCTCACCGTAGACGGTTTCGTACGCACCGACGCGGTCTTCTCGGGCGGTACGCTCGCCTCCGCCCTCACCGCCATGGGGCGAGGCCCGCAGATGCTGCGCGCCGCCAGGGAACGCAGGCTGCACGAACCACGGATCGTCGGCCGCCGCGCCCGCGCCCCGCAGGGTTCACCGCACTTCAGCCCGGAGACGGGCACCTGGGCCCTGCCTCTGCCCACCCTGGACCCGCGCGTCGTGGAGCGCTCGGCGCGGGCGCTGGAGCGCTACGGACCCGACTTCCGCTACCGGCACTTCGCCTCGGTCAAGCGCCTGCCGATGGCGCTCGGCGGCACCGCGGCCGTGGGCCTGCTGCTGGGAGCCGCCCAGATACCGGCGGCGCGGAGCTGGCTGTCGGGCCGGGTCGAGCCGGGCACGGGCCCGGACGAACGGCGCAGGCGGCGCAGCTGGTTCACGGTCCGTTTCGTCGGGGAGGGCGGCGGACGGCGGGTGTTCACCGAGGTGTCGGGCGGCGATCCGGGCTACGGCGAGACGGCGAAGATGCTGGCCGAATCGGCGCTCTCGCTCGCCCTGGACGAGCTGCCGGCGACGTCGGGCCAGGTCACGACCGCCGTGGCCATGGGCGATGCGCTCCTGGAGCGGCTGAAGGCCGCCGGACTGCGCTTCCGGGTCGCGGCGGTGCGCTGACCGCCGGCGGGCCGGGCGTGGCCCGGGGGTCAGCTCATCCAGGACGCCAGCGTGACAACCATGGACACGGTCCAGGCGGCTCCCGCGAGGACGCCCAGGGTCATGCCCACGGCGACGCCGCGCTGGGAGAGACGTACGGTTCCGGTGCTCATCTGCGGTGCGTGGTGGTCGATCATGTGTACCAGCCTGCCCCTGATGTTCGACGAGGAACATCCGTACATGTACTCACTTGGCAACAGAACCGCCCCGCCCTTGCCTCGGCACCCGCCCGAGCCGCCGTCAGCCGACCGCCTCCCGGAGTGCCGAGCGGCACAGCGCGTCGGCCCGGCGGGTGGTCTCCGGCTGGCGGAAGTCCCGGGCCAGCGCGAGCGTGTGAGCGCATGCGCCGGCCAGATCGGTGCGGTGGCCGACGGAGACGAACACGGGCTTCGTGCCGTCCTGCGTGCGCACGGCGCGCCCCACCTCCTCGTCCCCGTCCAGGAGCGGGGTGAAGTCGCCCCGCAGCGGACCCGGTTCCTCGTAGCGGAAGGTGAAGGGGTTCTTCGCCACGCCGATGACGGGCAGGCCGGTGAGGACGCCGAGGTGGCTCGCGAGCCCGAACCTGCGCGGGTGAGCCCTCCCGTAGCCGTCGCAGACGACGAGCCCGGGATCCACCGGCAGCCCCTCCAGCGCGGTCAGCACGGCCGGGAGCTCCCGGAAGGCAAGGAGCCCCGGGATGTACGGAAACGTCACGCGGCCCTCGGCGGTCGACTCGGCGACCACCTCCAGGGTCGCGGCGTCCAGGACGACGGCCGCCGCGACCACGAGGTCCCGCTCGTCGTCGTAGGCCACGTCGACCCCGGTGACCAGGCCGGCCCCCGGCGGCGGTCCCTGCTCGTCCAGTACCACGCGGGGCCGCAACGCGTCCTGCACGGCGCGGGCCTCGGCCTCGTCGGCGGGCATCCGGAATGTCGTCATGGCGGGTCATCCTAAGGGCTGCCCCCGCTCCGCACGCCGGACCTCACCGCCCCGGGTGCCGGCCGAGCCGTGCGACCCGCCCCTTCTCTCCCGAGGCCCAGCAGCCGCCGTCCGCAGCGCAGTCCACGGTGTCGTACGAGCCGGTGTCCACCGTCCGCCAGGTGCGACCGCCGTCCCGCGTGACATCGGTACCGGTGGGGCCGACGGCCAGTGCCGACCGCCGGCTGTGCGGCAGCCACGCGACGCCCGAACGGTAGGCCGGCGGCGGGGTGGTCGCGCGCCGCCAGGTCCGTCCGGCGTTCGCGGTGACGGCCGCCGCGTCCGGCGACGCCTGGTCGGCCCGGTAGTCGCCTCCGACGGCGATGCCGTGTGCCCGGTCGCGGAAGGCGAGACCGAACACCCCTCGCGCGGGGTCCCCCGCGGGGATGCCCGACCGCGCCTCGGCCCACGTCAGCCCACGGTCCCCGGAGTGCAGGATCCGGGCGGTCGCCGCGCCCCCGGTGGCCAGCCAGACATCCCTGCCGCCCGCGCTGGCGAGGCACTGGCCGCTCGCCGCGAACCCGGCCTCGCCGGGCTGGGCCGCCGGCATCCCGGCAGCGGGCAGCACACGCCAACTGCGGCCGCCGTCCGAGGTGGACAGGATGCGGAACCTTCCGTCCACCGGGTCGCTCATCGCGAGCCCGTGACGGCTGTCGAAGAACGTCAGGCAGTCGTAGAAGGCCCGGGAGTCGGCGTTGCGGAAGGACTCCGTCCAGGTTTTTCCTCCGTCGCCGGTACGGAAGACCCGGGACGCCTCCCCCTCGCCGATGGCCAGGGCCACCGCCCTGCGCCGGTCGAAGGCCTCGATGTCACGGAACTCCAGACCGTCCGCGCCGGCCGGCGACACGTCGCGCCAGCGCCTCCCGCCGTCCTCGGTGCGCAGCACCGTGCCCCCGGCCCCCGCGACCCAGGCGGCGTCGCGGTCCACGGCGGCGAGGCCGCGGAACCGTGGGTCCGCCCCGGTGGCCGTGAGCTCCCACACGGGCGTCCCATGACGGTGCTTCACCTCCCCGGCCTGCGCCGACGGTGCGGCGAACGCGGCGGCAACCGCCGCCCCGCAGAGTCCCAGTGCCACCAGCAGTCTCGTCTTCCGCATGGCCCTCATGGCGCTGGAAGCTAACCCACCCCGCTGCGGGCGTCCAGGGTGCGGGGTGTGAAACGGGGCAGTCGACCGAGGGGAGGACCGCCGGGCGGTGACGCAGCTCACGCTGCCGGGCAGTGCACGGACGGAGAAGTTCCGTCGTCTACTCCCATGGCGGGAGCCGTTCGTCCGAGGCGAGAGGGAGCAGGTCTTGTCCAGCGTTATCGAGCAGTCCGTGCAGGCCCGCATGGTCGCATCCGCGCCGCGGATGGAGACCCTGCCCGCGACTCTGCACTACGACCGCGGGGACCCCTTCGCCGTCCGCATGGCGTTCCCGGCGCCGGCGACCCTAGAAGGCACCGAGGTGTCCTGGGAGTTCTCCCGCGAGCTCCTGGCCACCGGGATGGACGCCCCCGCGGGTGTCGGTGACGTCAGAGTCCGGCCGTTCGGATACGACCGCACGGTGCTGGAGTTCCACGCCGTCGAAGGCATCGCCATGGTGCACGTGCGGACGGCCGAGCTGCGCCGCTTCCTGAAGCGCGCGCAGGAACTCGTCCCGGTGGGCGACGAGTACCGGTTCCTCGATCTCGACGGTGATCTGACGGATCTCCTCGGCGGGGCCTGCTGAGGCGGGACCCGGCCGGAATTCGGTTGCGGGCCGCGGCAGCCGCTCGTGACGTCGTCGGAGTCCTTGTTGTCGCCGGACCGGAGAAGGACGTTGCTCCACATCTGAGGTGTCCGTCACCGCGCCGCGCACCCGACGTGCGCGCGCCCTGTGCGACCCCTGATGTCCGAGCCGTTCTCCGTGAGCCACCGACACAACAGGGAGACTCCTGTGCCCCCACCCACCAGCCGCGTCCTCGATAGCGCCCATCGTTCGCCTGGCCCGACGGACGGACCGTCCTCGACGGCTTCGACCTGTCCGCGGGTCCCGGCCGGTCCGGTCTCATCGGCCTCAACGGCTGCGGCAGATCCACCCTTCTGCGGCTCGTCGCGGGTGAACTCATCCCGTCGGCCGGACGCCTCACCACGACGGGCGACGTGGGCCACCTCCCGCAGGATCTCGTCCTGGACACCTCGCGCCGGGTGGACGAGGCGCTGGGCATCGCCGCGAAGAGGGCCGCGCTCGATGCCATCGCGCTCCTGCCTGCCCGCCCGCCGGTCCTGCTCCTCGACAAGCCCACCAACAACCTCGACCAGAGGACCGACTTGTCGTCTCCGCAGGGCCCTGAGCTGCATTGATAACCGTACGTGAGCGAGCACAGCGAGGACCGGGCTTGGCTGCGGCCTTACCGCCGCCTTAACCTACGGTCACGTAACCTACGAAGCCGTAGGTAATCCTCCCGTCCCCAGGAGCTCCCCGTGACGATCACCTCTCCCCACCCCGGCAGTTCGAAGGCGTGGACCGACGCCCAGCTGCTGTACGCACTGGAGGAGGTGGTGGAGAAGGAACTCAACCGCCATCTCAAGGTCGCCAAGGCGTGGATGCCCCACGAGTACGTGCCGTTCTCCGACGGCCGGAACTTCCCCGGCGTCTTCGAGGACGGCGAGGCATGGGAGTCCGGCCAGTCCAAGGTCACCGACATCGGGCGGATCGCCCTCGTCGTGAACCTGCTGACCGAGGACAACCTCCCCAGCTACCACCACGAGATCGCCTCCCTCTTCGGGCGCGACGGCGCCTGGGGCACCTGGGTCCACCGCTGGACCGCGGAGGAGGGCAGGCACGGCATCGTGATGCGCGACTACCTGCTCACCTCCCGCGCCGTGGACCCGGACAAGCTGGAGGAGTTCCGCATGACGCACATGGCGGAGGGCTTCGAGTCCGACAACCGCCACTCCATGCTGCACTCCGTGGCGTACGTCGCCTTCCAGGAGCTCGCGACCCGTGTCTCGCACCGCAACACCGGCCACCAGTCGGGCGACCCCGTCTGCGACCGCATGCTGGCGCGGATCGCGACCGACGAGAACCTGCACATGGTCTTCTACCGCAACCTGCTGGCCGCCGCGTTCGAGCTCGCGCCGGACCTGACGATGGAAGCGGTGCGGGACGTGGTCGTCAACTTCCGCATGCCCGGCCACGGGATGCCCGGATTCGAGCGGGCCGCCGCGCAGATGGCGATCGGCGAGATCTACAACATCCGCATCCACCACGACGACGTGATCCAGCCCGTGCTGCGCTACCTGAAGGTGCTCGACATCGACGGTCTCGGCCCCGAGGGCCTGAAGGCCCAGGAGGAGCTCGGCCTCTACATGAGCGGCCTGGACAGCGAGGCGTCGAAGTTCGACGAGAAGCTGGCGGCACGCAAGGCCCGCTTGGCGGCCCGCGCCCAGGCCTGACACCGGCCGGACCTGACACATCCCGGGCCGGCCGCCCTCCGGCCCGGGATCCGCTCCCCGAACCGCGGCGAGAGGCGGCGCACGCTCCTGCGTGCGCCGCCTCTCCGGTTGAGCCACCCCCACGGCCTCACGGAACGTATTCTCGTCCGGGTGAAACCTGTGACCCGCCTTGTTCTCATCGGCGCGCCGATAGCCATCGTTGCTTCGATCATTCTCAACAGTGGTGACTCCGAGCCACCCACCGTGGTCCAGCAGGCCGCCGGAGCCACGGACGAGAACACGGAAACGCGCGGAGCGGACGAGGAGACGGACGAGAGCGCGGAGCGGATCGCGTCGCTGCCACCCGGCCTCGCCGCTCCCGCGATGAAGGAGACCGCGTCCCGGCTGGTGTCCAGCGCCGAGGCGTCCACCCTGGACTGGCGCAGCCGGTACGGGGCGATCGACGACATCGGCGACGGCACGGGCTACACGGCGGGGATCATCGGATTCTGTTCCGGGACCAACGACATGCTCCAGCTGGTCGAGTCCTACACCGAGGGCCACCCGGACAATCCGCTCGCGCGCTTCCTCCCCGCCCTGCGCGAGGTGGACGGAAGCGACTCGCACGAGGGGCTGGATCCGGGCTTCACCGACGCGTGGCGCGAGGCCGCCGACGACCCGGCGTTCCGGAAGGCGCAGGACCGCACGCGCGACAGGCTGTACTTCGAGCCCGCGGTCAGGCTGGCGAAGCTGGACGGCCTCGGCACCCTGGGCCAGTTCGTCTACTACGACGCGATGGTGCTGCACGGACCCGGCGTCGGGGCCGACGGCTTCTACGGCATCCGCGACGCCGCGATGGCGTCCGCGGACACGGTCGCGGAGGGCGGCGACGAGAAGGCGTACCTGAACGCCTTCCTCGACGAGAGCAGGTCGGCGATCAAAGCGCGGAAGGTGCAGCGCGACACGACACGGATCGACACCGCGCAGCGGGTGTTCCTGCGTGAGGGAAACCTCGGCCTGGAGAAGCCGCTGGTGTGGCAGGTGTACGGCGAGACCTTCCGCATGGGCTGACGGGCGGGCGGGCGGCGGGCGCACCCGGAGCCCTCACCCCGTCCGGACCGCGGCACGGGGTGTGCCGGGGGCCGGCGGAGGGCCCCCGATCGTGCCCGGTTCGGGCCGGCGGTCAGCTCGCGTCGCGGCGGCCTCTGCGCATCCGCTCCCGCTCCTTCTCGGAGAGCCCGCCCCAGACGCCGAAACGCTCGTCGTGGGTGAGTGCGTACTCGAGGCAGGCCGTGCGGCCCTCGCAGGCGTTGCACAGCTGCTTGGCCTCGCGGGTGGAGCTTCCGGGTGCGGGGAAGAAGAACTCGGGCCCGGCCTGGGCGCACAGCGCCGTCTCCTGCCAGGGGAGCTCTTCGGTCGTCATGGTGTTGATCGGCATGAGAGACACGGTGCCCTGTCGCGATAAACAGGTGATCAACGATCGCTCGACGTCCGCGCCCGACGGCCGTGTGCGGGTCAGGGCATCGGTGCGGGCTTGATGATCGCGAACGCCGCGCCCGCCGGGTCGGCGAGGGTGGCGATCCGGCCGACCTGCTGGACATCGGTGGCGGGCATGGTCACCGTGCCGCCGAGGCGCTCCGCGTCGGCGACCGCCGCGTCGGCGTCCTCCACCGCGAAGTACGGCAGCCAGTGCGGTCCGGCCGCTGCCCGGTCCTTCGCCTGGTCGAGGGGCACGAGCCCGCCGAACGACGACATGTCGTCCTCGGTGCCGGCGGGACGGATCATGGTGTACGAGCCGCCGGGATACTGCATCGCCCCGGTCTGCCACCCGAAGACCGTCTGGAAGAACGCGGCAGCCGCCGGTACGTCGGGGGTGTACAGCTCGGTCCAGACCAGGGCGCCCGGCTCCATGATCACGCCGAGGCCGGTGTTCGTGCCGGGCTGCCACACCCCGAAGTAGGCCCCCGCACTGTCGGTGAAGCCGCCCATGCGCCCGTAGTCCAGCACGTCCATCGGAGCGAACGCCGCTCTGCCGCCCGCCAGCTCGACCGTCCGCGCCGTCGCATCGGCGTCGGGGGTCTGGAAGTAGACGGACCACGCGGGTTTGCCCTGCTCCTTGGACACGGTCATGACGCCCGCGACCGTGCGCTCCCTCAGCCGGTACATCCCGTACCCACCGGTCTCGGGGCCGCCGGGCACCAGCTCCCAGCCGAAGAGGCCCTTGTAGAAGGCCGTGGCCTCGTCGATGTCGGGGGTACCCAGGTCGATCCAGTTGGGGGCGCCGGTCTCGAAGGACGGGTCGAGCATGGTGTGCTCCTCGGGCGTGTCACGTGGACCCGCGCGCCTCGTGGCACGGGCCTTCCCACCCCCTCCGAGTCTTGCACCGGGCGCTGACAACCGCAGCCCCGCCGCACCCGAAGCCCGGAGGTGCGGGCGCCCGCCCGCACCTCCGGGACCACCCGCGCGTCCCGCCGGGCAGCCGTCAGGTCCGCGCCGTGGCGGGACCGCACCGGCCCCGCCACGGCCCTCAGTGCTCGTGCGCCTCGGCCGCACCCGCCGCGTGGTGCGGCGGGTCGTATCCGGGGACCGTGCCGTCGGCCTTGGCGACCAGCAGCAGCCCGGCCATCCCCATGTCGGAGTGGCTCTGGACGTGGCAGTGGTACATCCAGGCGCCCGCCCCCACGTGTTCACCGGCGATGACCTGGAAGCCGAACGACTCGGCGGGTCCGCAGATCTTCGTGTCGACGACGCGGCTGGGGTCGTCCGGGCCGGTGAGCAGGCCCGTCCTGTTGTCGGCCCAGCGGTGCCCGTGGATGTGGAACGTGTGGTAGTACTCACCGTGCGTGATCATCACGACCTCGACCCGGTCGCCCACCGTCGCCTCGAAGTTCGGGGCCTCGTGGGCCGCCTTGTTGTTGATCGTCATGTCGTTGAAGACGATGGTGATCGTCTTGTCCGGCAGGACGTCGCCCTTGCGCCGCACGACGAGCGGGCCGTACAGACCCTTGCGGATGCCCCCGGTGCCGTGGTCCGTACCGACGACGTGGTCGTGGTAGTGCCAGTAGCCCGCGCTCCCCGCCTGCCAGGTGCCGTCCTTGCGGCGGCCGGGGGCGTGCGTGCGCCAGGTGTAGGTGCGCGTGCCGCCGGGTTCGACGTGGCTCCGGTTCATGCGGGTGCCGTCACTGGCGATGTCGTAGTCCACGCCGTGGACGTGGAGGCTGGCGTCGACGTCCGTGGTGTTCTCGAATTCGATGTGCAGCGTGTCGCCCTCGACGATCTCGATGAGCGGGCCCGGGACCGACGCCTTGCCCTTCTCGAAGCCGTAGCCCATCGACCCGTCCGCCAACTTCTCGGCGTACAGCTTGAGATGGCGTACGACTCCTCCGGCGGGCGCGGTCTTCGCCGGGTTCTCCGCCGAGGTGGCCTGGACCGCTCCCAGTGACATCGATGTCACACCGGTCGCCGCCGCAACGCCGCCGCCCACGAGCATCCGGCGGTTGAAGGTCCTTCGGTCCATGTCGAACTCCCCACTGAGATACGGAAACTGACGCACTGCACCCCCTGGACGGCCCACACCGTAGCCGGGGGAACCTCGTTTATCCACACTCAGGACAAAGTTCGTTCGATTGCTGCCATACCTATTGGCGAGCCGCGAAAAGAGGTCTAGCTTCGTGCGCTGTCGCAGTGACCTCAGAGGTGCGGTGACGAAGAAGTGACCGGAGAAGCGACCAAGAGGGGTGGGTGACCACATGCAGCGCACACCACATCACAGGTCCAGATCGCGCCGCGGTATCGCGGCGGCGGTGGGGATCGGGGCCCTGACCGCGTCCCTGCTGGGCGGGAACGCCACCGCGAGCCCGTATCCGGATCCGGGGCTGAAGGAACGGATGGCGACAACGTTGTCCCTTCCCTCGCCGCCGGGCGGGGCCAACGTCAAGGTGCTGGTGTTCCACGCCTCGGCCGGCGACGAGTCGCCGACCGTCGACGCGGGGATCGCGGCCATCGAGAAGATCGGGCTCAGCGGTCCGGAGGCCGGGCGTTTCAAAACCGTGGCCACCGACGACGCCGGGGTCTTCACCAACGGCAAACAGCTCGGAAAGTACAACGCCGTCGTCTTCCTGACAGGCGGCGGTGACGTCCTCGACCCGGAGCAGGAAGCGGGCCTGGAGGCGTACATGGAGGCCGGTGGCGGCTTCCTCGGCATCCACGACGCGGCGCGCACCGAGCCGTACTCCGACTGGTTCACCGGCCTCGTCGGCGCCCGTCCCGCGGCGGACAGCCCCACGGCCGTCCAGCGCGCGACCGTGGAGATCGGCGACCGGCAGCACCCGGCGACGAAGAACCTCCCGCTGGAGTGGAAACGTCCGGACACATGGCTGAACTGGAAGACCAACCCGTCCGGTGCCGTGCACACCGTGGCCCGGGTCCGCGAGCTCACCTACACCCCGGGCAAGAGCGCCAACGGCTGGGACCACCCGGTCTCCTGGTGCCGTGACTACGACGGCGGCCGGTCGTTCTACACCGCCATGGGCGGTACGGCGGCGAGCTTCGCCGAGACCGATTTCCGGGACCACCTGCGCGGCGCCCTGGCCTGGACGAGCCGCATGTCGCAGGCCGACTGCAAGGCCACGATCGACTCCAACTACACAGCCGAGCGCCTCACCCAGCCCAACCAGCCCGGCACGAACGACCAGATCGGTGAGCCCCACGGCCTGGTGACGGCGAAGGACGGGCGGGTCTTCTACATCGGGCGCGGCGGCGCGGACAGCAGCGTGCCCGTGGTCACCGACTGGAACAACCCGGACGTCGGCAAGGGCTGGGGCGAGATCCACGTCTACGACCCGGCGACCAAGAAGGTCACCCTCGCCGGCCGGCTGAGCATCTTCGGCAACAAGGGCGGCGGCGACGAGCTGGTCAAGGTGGAGGAGGGCCTGCTCGGCATCGAGCTGGACCCGGACTTCGCCACCAACGGCTGGGTGTACCTGCACTACACCCCGCACGCGAAGATCGACCGCGACAAGCAGATGGCGGTGCGCCAGGTCTCGCGCTTCACCTTCGATCACGCCACGAACAAGCTCGACCTGGCGTCGGAGAAGGTGCTGCTGTCCTGGCCGGTCCAGATCCACAGCTGCTGCCACGCGGGCGGCGGCATGGCCTGGGACTCCAAGGAGAACCTCTACATCGCCACCGGGGACAACAACTCCTCCGGCTTCAGCGACGGTTATTCGGGCAACAACCCGCAGCCGAACTACAAGGGCGTGTCCTTCGCCGACGCCCGCCGCACCGCGGGCAACACCAACAACCTCAACGGCAAGATCCTGCGCATCCACCCGGAGGACGACGGCACGTACACCCTGCCGCAGGGCAACCTGTTCACGGGCAAGGAGCCCGACGAGGGCGGCGGCAAGACCCGTGGCGAGATCTACGTGATGGGCGTGCGCAACCCGGCACGCATCTCCATCGACAAGTCGACGGACACCCTGTACGCGGGCTGGGTCGGCCCCGACGCCGGCGCTCCCAGCACCACCTGGGGTCCGGCGAAGTACGACACGTTCGCCGCGATCACCAAGGCCGGCAACCACGGCTGGCCGTACTGCATGGGCAACAAGCAGCCCTACCGGGACCGCAACCTGCCCGACCCGTCCAAGCCGCTCGGCTGGTACGACTGCGACGCGCCGAGGAACGAGTCGCCGAACAACGACGGCCTGGTCAAGCTGCCGCCGGTCACGTCGAACACCATCTGGTACTCGCCCCAGGGCGGCGGCGTCGACTACCCGCGTGACGCCAACGGCATCCCGAGCTACAAGGTCGAGGACCAGAAGCAGCTCCTTCCCTGGCTCAAGGGCGGCGGCCAGGCCACGATGAACGGTCCGGTCTACCGCTACGACGCGGCGAGCACCAGCGAGGCCAAGTGGCCCTCGTACTGGGACGGGAAGTGGTTCGTCGGTGACTTCTACGACGACACCCAGCCCCGCCACGCCGTGCTGACCGACCCGAAGACCGTCGGCAAGGGCGGACTGCCCACGCACGCCGAGTCCCTGAAAAAGATCATCCCGGTCGGCGCGACCGGTATCCGCAACCTGATGGACTGGAAGTTCGCCCCGGACGGCTCGCTCTACGTCCTGGACTACGGCCGCGGATTCTTCACCTCCGACTCCAAGTCCGCGCTGTGGCGCGTGACCTACAAGGGCGGCGGTCCGACCCCGGCCGCCGCAGACCTGGCCAGGAAGGCGGCAGCGCAGTGAGACGACCCATGCTCCTCGCCCGACAGCGGTACGGGCCCGCACACTGGTGGCTCGCCCTGTTCGGCTCGTTCCTGATGGTCCTCGGGCTGGCTTCGACAGCGGCCTACGGACGGGAGGACGACCGGGCGGCGGCCGCGGCCGACCAGGTCCTGACCTGGACGGCGGGCGACCCCATCGACCGCTATCTGTCGGCGCCCAAGACGGCCGTGGCCGGCGCCGCGACGCTCGTCTTCGAGAACAGCGCGGCCACCGGCAACACCACGGGCATGCCGCACACCCTGACCTTCAGCGTCTCGGACGTGGAGTTCAACAACGACGTCGCGGTCAACATCCTGGCCAACCCCAGTGACGCCGAGGGCGGCAAGCACAGCGTCCAGGTGAACCTCACCCCCGGCCGGTACTTCTACCACTGCACGATGCCGGGCCACGGATCGATGCAGGGCATCCTGACGGTGACCGAGGGGGGCGGCGAGGACACGACCGCTCCCGAGACCTCGGCGACCGTGGCCGGCGACAAGAACGCCGACGGCGCGTACATCGGCCAGGCGACGGTCACCGTCGCGGCCACCGACGCCGGTTCCGGTGTCGGCACCGTCGAGTACGCGGTCGGGGCCGACGGGGCCTGGCAGCCGTACACCACGCCCGTCGTGGTGAACGAGGTGGGGACCCACACGATCCGCTATCGCGCCACCGACAAGGCGGGCAACGCCGCCGCAGAGAAGTCCGTCGACTTCGCGGTGGCCGCACCCCCGACGGACGACAAGACGCCGCCGGAGACCTCGGCGACCGTCTCGGGCGAGAAGGACGCCGCCGGCGCCTACCTCGGCATGGCCACGGTCACCGTGACCGCGTCCGACACCGGCTCGGGCGTCAACACCATCGAGTACGCCCTCGGTGCCGACGGAGCCTGGAAGGCGTACACCGCTCCCGTCATGGTGCACGAGGTGGGCTCGCACGCCGTCCGCTACCGCGCCACCGACAAGTCCGGCAACGTGGCGGCCGAGAAGTCCGTCGACTTCCAGGTCGTGGAGCCGCCGTCGCAGGACAAGACGGCGCCGGTGACCTCCGTGGCGGTGACGGGCGACAAGAACTCGGACGGCGCGTTCATCACGAGCGCCAAGGCCACGGTGACCGCGACGGACGCGGACTCGGGTGTGGACAAGGTCGAGTACTCCCTCGACGGCGGGCCGTATCTGGCCTACACCTCCCCCGTCATCGTGGACCGTGTCGGATACCACACCTTCGCCCACCGGGCGACGGACAAGGCCGGCAACACCTCGGCGGCGAAGCAGTCCTCGTTCACCATCGCCGAGAGCGGCGGAGTCCCGCCGCCCAACTGCCCGGAGTACGACGAGCGGCTCACCGTCATCGTCGGGACGGTCGACTCGGGAGTCCCCAACCGGCTCACGGGCAACCGCTGCACGATCAACGAACTGATCGAGGACGAGAAGGACTGGTCGTCGCACGCGCTGTTCCTCAAGCACGTCGACAAGGTCCTGGACAAGCTGCTCACCGACGGGGTCATCGACACCCGTGAGCACAAGAAGATCTACAAGGCGGCCAAGCAGTCCGGCATCGGCAAGCCGGGCCAGGACGAGGGCTACACCAAGCTCTTCGACGGCACGGCCGCGTCCCTCGCGAAGTGGGAGCAGGTCGGCGGCGGGAAGTTCGGGCTGAACACCGAGGACGGCTCGATCACCAGCTCCACCACCGTCGACGGCATGGGGATGCTGTGGTTCCCGGCCAGGCAGTACGGGGACTTCTCGCTGAAGCTCCAGTGGCGGGACGACGCCCCGGGCGCCGGCAACGCCAACGGCGGAGTGTTCGTCCGCTTCCCGAACGTCCACGAGCAGCCGGAGGAGTCCCGGCCTGAGTGGGCGGCGATCAAGTACGGCCATGAGGTCCAGATCAACGACCGGCCCGACGGCGACATGTACAAGACCGGGTCCCTCTACGGATTCGACCGGGTGGGTCTCGGCGGCGCCGGGGTCACGCCCAAGGGCACCTGGAACGACTACGAGATCCGGGTGGTGGACCAGCACTACTCGGTCTACCGCAACGGTGTTCTGCTGAACGAGTTCGACAACACCGGCGGTCAGCTGTTCGAGCCGCCGCGGGGCGACGACCCGGGGACCGACGGCCGGCGGTACGCCTCCGGCTATGTCGGACTCCAGGTCCACAGCACCACGGACGTGATCTCCTACCGCGACATCCGCATCAAGGAGCTGTAGGTCAGAGGCGCGGACGGGAGGCCGTGGCGGCATGCTCGGGCATGCGGCCACGGCCTCCCGGATGCCGATGGCGCCACACCCAGAAGACCGTGCACGAGACCACCGCCCAGATCGTCAGCACGAAGTAGGGGAATACGTACTGGTGGCCCTGGTAGTAGACCGCCGTGTGCTGCGCGTTGACCGAGGCGCCGGGCGGCAGCCAGCGGCCGATGTGCCCGAGGGCCGAGGGCAGCAGCGGCCAGGACACCGCTCCGCCTGACGACGGGTTGCCGAGCAGCACCATGACCCCCCAGGTGGGGATGATCGCCCAGCGCCCCATGAGGGTGTTGAACATCGTGAAGACCATGCCCGACGTGAACATGGTGAAGGCGAGGATCGCCCACGACTGCACGAAGGGCAGATCGAGCGCCTCGAGCCCCCAGTCCACGATCGCGGCGATCGCGAATCCGCCGAGCAGCGAGTAGCTCACGGTGAACAGGATGCGTTCCAGCGGGTTGAGGGCGCGCGCGTGCACGCTGAGCTGGATGGCTCCGAGGAAGCCGATGATGACGGCGGCGATCGAGATGTAGAAGAGGGCGAGGCCCCGCGGGTCGCCCTTCTGGAGGGGCATGACGTCCTGCACCTTGAGCGGGACGCCGGTGGTGCGCGCCACCTTCGCCCCGGTCTGCTCCAGCAGTTGGGCCACGGTCGAGCCCGAGGCGCCGGCGACCTGCATGAACACCCCCTGCCCGGCGGTCCGGAAGATCACGAAGACCTTCTGGTCGTCGAGCGCGTCGCGGGCCTGCGTGGCGTCCGGGTACCGGCGGAGATCCAGCGAGGCGTCGAGCGCGTCCTCCATCCCCGCGATGAACTCCTTCGTGTGCGGTGCCCGGGTGTCGACGACGGCGGCCGGAATCTCGCGAGGCGTCGGGTTCGCGAGCGCGTACGTGTAGGAGGCGGCGAAGAGACCGGCCGAGGCGGAGATGATGAGGGCCACGACCATGGCGGGGAGGTAGGGCGATTTCTTGTACGCTTCCCACTTCTCCCGCCGGGTCAGTGGCCGGCCGTGCGCCCCGTGTCCGCCGTCGGCTCCGGACGTCATGCAAGGCCCCCGTCGTCGTGGCGGGCGCGGCTGGGCTGTACCCGCTTCGGCTCGCCCGGCATCTTCGGGTACTCGGGCGGATAGGGCAGGTCGCCGAGTTCGTGGTCGTGCTCGTCACGCCGCGCGAGTTCCAGCAGCGCGTCGAGGCGGAAGGCGTGGTCGTCCATGTCGGCGTGCAGATCGCCCACCTCCGCGAAGCGCGCGGGCATGGACCGGAGGTCGAAGTCGCGGGGTTCGGCGTCGTCGACCTCCTCCCAGCGCAGCGGTGCGGAGACCGGGGCGTGCGGGAAGGGGCGTACGGAGTAGGCGGAGGCGATGGTGCGGTCGCGAGCCGTCTGGTTGTAGTCGACGAAGATCCGCTCGCCCCGTTCCTCCTTCCACCAGGCGGTGGTCACCCGGTCGGGCATCCTGCGCTCCAGCTCCCGTCCGACCGCGATGGCCGACCGCCTCACCTGGGTGAACGTCCACTCGGGGACGATCGGCACGAAGACGTGGATGCCGCGCCCGCCGGAGGTCTTGGGCCAGCCGCGCAGGCCGTGGTCGTCCAGGACCGAGCGCAGTTCGTGGGCGGCCCTCACCGCATCGGCGTAGTCGGTGCCGGGCTGCGGGTCGAGGTCGATGCGGAGCTCGTCGGGGTGGTCGGTGTCGGCCCTGCGCACCGGCCAGGGGTGAAAGGTCAGGGTTCCGAGGTTGGCCGCCCAGAGGACGGCGCCGAGCTCGGTGGGGCACATCTCGTCGGCGTGCCGGCCGCTGGGGAACTCGATCCGGGCGGTGGGGGTCCAGTCGGGGAGGTTCTTGGGCGCGCGCTTCTGGTAGAAGAAGTCGCCCTCGACCCCGTCGACGAACCGCTGGAGCGTGGTCGGCCGCTCCCGCAGAGCGCGGAGGATGCCGGGTCCCACGGCCAGGAAGTAGTCGGCCACGTCCTTCTTGGTGTAGCCCTTGTCAGGGAAGTACACCTTGTCCGGGTTGGACAGCCGCACGGTCCGCCCGTCCACATCCAGTTCCACCGCTGTTCCTGCGCCCATGCCGAACACCGTAGGCGGCACCCACATATGCCGCATATCGGAAGACGTGCCCGGTGCGCGGGGTGAGAATCGGGTCATGGACCTGCCGGTGATGCCTCCCGTGAAGCCGATGCTCGCCAAGTCCGTGTCCGCGATCCCCCCGGGCATGCAGTACGAGGCGAAGTGGGACGGCTTCCGCGCGATCGTGCACCGGGACGGTGACGAGGTGGTGATCGGCAGCCGGACGGGCAAGCCGCTCACCCGGTACTTCCCCGAAGTGGTCGCCGCCGTGCGGGAGAACCTGCCGCCCCGCTGCGTGATCGACGGCGAGATCGTCCTCCCGTGGGAGGGGCGTCTGGACTTCGACCGGCTGAGCGAACGCATCCATCCGGCCGATTCCCGGGTGCGGCTGCTGGCCGCGGAGACGCCGGCCGCCCTCGTCGTCTTCGACATCCTCGCGCTGGACGACACGTCGCTGCTGCCCGCCCCGCAAACCGAACGCCGTACGGTCCTGGAAAGGGCGCTGGCCGGCGCGTCCGCACCGGTGTACCTCGCCCCGGCCACCACGGACCAGGCCCTCGCGCAGGACTGGTTCGAGCGCTACGAGGGCGCGGGGCTCGACGGTGTCGTCGCCAAACCGCTCGATCTGCCGTACCGGCCCGACACCCGCGCCATGTACAAGATCAAGCACGAGCGGACCGCCGACTGCGTGGTGGCGGGCTACCGCTTCCACAAGAGCGGCCCGGTGGTCGGATCGCTCCTGCTCGGCCTGTACGACGCCCAGGGCGCGCTGCAGCACGTGGGCGTGTGCGCCGCCTTCACGATGAAACGGCGCGCGGAGCTCCTGGAGGAGCTGGACCCGCTGCGCATCGACCCCGCCGCGCATCCCTGGTCGGCGTGGGCGGACGCGACGGCGCACGAGGGCTCGCGACTGCCCGGCGCACCCAGCCGCTGGTCCGGCAAGAAGGACCTGTCCTGGGTGGCGCTCAGCCCGGAGCGGGTCTGCGAGGTGGCGTACGACCACATGGAGGGCGACCGCTTCCGCCACACCACCCAGTTCCGGCGGTGGCGGCCGGACCGCACGGCCACCGGCTGCACCTACGCGCAGTTGGAGGAAGTGGTGCGTTACGACCTGTCCGAGGTGCTCCGGCCGGGCTGATCCCTCAGAGGGCGGGGGTGGTGCACGGGTCGTCCTCCGGCCCGCCCGTGGGTGAGCTGCTGGGCGAGGGGCCGGGACCGTCTGGGTCCGTGGGGCACTCCGGAGGAGTGGTGCCGGGGTCCGGGTCCGGTGAGGTCGTCGGGTCGGGTGAGGTCGTCGGCTCCGGTGACGTCGTGGGGTCGGGCGACGTGGTGGGGTCCGGCGTGGGCGTGGGGTCCGGCGTGGCCGGATCGGTCGGATCGGCGGTGCCGGTCGGGTCCGGGCCCGGACCGGTCGGGCTCGGGGGGCCGGAGGGCCCGGTGGTGGGCGAGGCGGAGGGGCTCGGTGAGCCCGTCGGCTGCGGGCCGACGACGATGCGGCCTCCGCCCTTGCCGGGGGCGCCGGGGCCGCCGACCGGGGCCTGGGGCGCGTGCGGGCCACCCGCGCCGGGACTCCTCGGGACCACTCCCCTGCCGTCGGCCACCCTGTGGACGCCCTTGCGGTAGTACTCCAGCCACGACAGCACCGTCCGCAGATAGGTCTCCGAGTGGTTGTAGCTGAGCACCGCCCGGTCCAGGTCCGCCCGGACGGACAGGTTCCGCGTGCCTGCGCAGAGGTAGTGGCCGGCCGCGAGGGAGGCGTCGACGACATTGCCCGGGTCCTTGCGTCCGTCGCCGTTCCCGTCCGCGCCCCAGTGCGCCCACGTCGAGGGGATGAACTGCATCGGCCCGACGGCTCTGTCGTACGTCGCGTCGCCGTCGTGGGCTCCGCCGTCGGTGTCGGGGATGTGGGCGAAACCCGCGCCGTTGAGGACCGGGCCGAGGATGGGTGTGAGCGTCGTGCCCGCAGCGTCCACCCGTCCCCCGCTCGCGTGGCCCGACTCGACCTTGCCGATCGCCGCGAGCAGCTGCCACGGCAGGCGGCAGCCCGGATCGGTGCGGGCGAGCGAGCGTTCGGCGTTGCGGTAGGCGGCCAGGACGGTGGCGGGGATACCCGATTCGGCCCAGGACCGCACGACGGCCGGGGAGCCCGGCTCGCGGCCGGCCCTGGGGGGTTCCGGTGACGTCAGGGGCGGAAGCTCCGTGTGGTAGCTGTCGTCGTTCGGCACTTCGGTCCAGACGACCTCGTCCGTCGCGGCCGTCGTCTCCGTGCTGTCCGCGCCCGCGGCGATTCCGGGCGCCTGCGACGCCGTCAGCGCCGCCATGGCGGCCACCGCGGTGGCGGTGCCGCCGAGTCCGCGGCGCATCTTTCCGTTGAACCTCACGCGTGCTCCTCTCCTCCGGGTCACCGGGTGAACGTGTCGATGGCCGAGATGCGCCAGGCGCCGTCCCGCAGGACGGCGTCCACGGCGAACATGGCGGCCGCGTAGGTCGTCTCCTCCTCCTTGCCGGTACGCGTGTTGCTCTGGTCGGCGAACACCAGCAGCCTCGCCCGGTCGCCGTCGAGTACTTCGACCCCGCTCCCGGTGACGGTCGTGGTGAGCACGAGCTTCTGCTTCGGCGCCTGGGCCCGTACCTCCGCGAGCATGTCCCGGTGCTGCTGGACCGCCTTGCCGACGAGGTACGTGCGGGCAGCGCGGTCGGACTTCCCGGGTGAGGCGTAGTCGTACGAGAAGACGGCTCCGACCGCCTCCGTGATCCGGCCCTTGACCTCGCTGGTGCGGGCGATGTCGGTGAGGGCGGTGTTCTGCCGGGCGGGTTCGTCGCGCAGGTCGGCGGCGGTGCTGAACGCCCAGACGGCGAAGGCCCCGAGGAGGACGGTCGCGGCGCATAGCAGGGCGGGGAGCGGGATGCGCAGGCGTGGCAGCCGCCCGCGCGGTGGTCCGTCCCCCGCGGGCTTCTCCTCGGCGGCAGCCCCGTCGCGGGACGGTGGTTCAGGGGTGTTCCCGGCCTGCGCCGGTTCCTGCCGGCTCTCGTCGCGGCCAGGTTCGTCGGCCGGAGCAGCCGAAGTACGCGGCGGCGTCGCGGTCGCGGCGACGGCCAGGCGGCGGCGCCGGTTGACGAGGTGACGGGTCGTCGACATGTGCGGTGGTCCTCTCGAAGGGGGCGGGTCAGCCGGCCGTGCTGCCGACGGGCGCCTGGCCGAGGGCGCTGAGCTTCCAGCCCGCGGAGGTGCGGGTGAGCTGCCCGAGCATGCGGCTCTCCTTCACCGCCGGCTTGCCCTCGGGCGCGGTCACCGTGACCCGGAGTGCCACCATCACCGCGGCCTTGCCGGCCCGGTCGTCGAGCTCCGTCACGGCTCCGGACAGGATCTTCGCGGTGCTGACCGTCTTCGCCGCCTCGATCTGCTCGACGAACGCGTCCCGGCCGTCGACGAGTTGTCTGTGCAGATCGCCGGTGGTCGAGTCCTCCCAGCTGTCGAGCCCCTCGTCCAGCTCGGCGTGGTCGAGCGTGTTCATGTTCTGCACGGCCTGCTCCCCCGCCGCCAGCGCGTCGTCGCGGGCCTGCGCGTAGGCCGCCGAGTCGTCGTGCGCGGCTTCGTAGCGGGACCAGCCGCCCCAGCCCGCGACGCAGGCCGCCGCGATCGTCAGCGCGACCGCCGCCGCCGTCAGGGGGTTCCCCGTCGTCCGTACCCGTGCCATCGGTGCCTCTCCCCTTACCTCGACGTGATGTCGACGATCCGCCAGTGGCCGCCCCGCAGTTCCGCGGTGACGGACAGCTGGGCCGCCGCCGTGGTGGCCGCCTTGCCCTCGCGCTCGTAGACCTGGTCGAGGAACACGAGCAGGTGGGCGCTGCCGCCGCTGAGCCGGGTGACCCCGGCGCGTACGACCTGGCTGGTGAGCGTCAGTCTCTGGGCCGCCGCCTGCTTCTCGACCTGGCCGAACAGGGCGGCGTACTGCTGGAGTGCCTTGCCGCCGAGCAGCTGCTTCGCCGACTCCTTGGTGGCGGCGGTGGCCTGGGGGCTGTACGAGAAGACCTTGCCCAGCGCGCTGCTCACGTCGCCCACGACCCGGGTGGTCGCGGCGGTGTCCGTCAGCGCGTGGTTGGAGGTGGCCGGGGTGTCGCGCAGCTGGCGCCCCTGGGCGAACAGGGTGCCGCCCGTCGCCAGCAACGCGACGGCGAGGACGGCGGCGAGTGCGCGGGGCCATCGCCGCGGGCGCGGAGGGGCCGGCGGCCCGGGTTCCGTCACGGGGCCGGTCTCCGGCAGGATCGCCGTCGTGCCCGCGCTCTGCTTCATGAGCCGCTCCCGACCGGTAGTGCTTCGAGTGCCTTGACCTTCCAGCCCTGACCGGTCCGCGCGAGGGTCGCCTCGAAGCGCTTGCGCTCGGTTCCGCCCTTGCCGGTGCGCGGGGTGATCTCGACGTCCACCGTCGCGATGAGCGCCGCGGTGCCGGCCCGGTCGTCGAGCACGGTGAGCGCGGCGTCGGTGACCTTGCCGCGTGCGGTGGCGCCGGACTGGGTGAGTTCGGCCGCGTCCTTCTTCCGGGAGCTCTCCAGCCGGTCGTGCAGCGGCCCGGTGGAGGATCCGAGCCATGCCGTGAGCCCGGATTCCACGCCGTCGGTGCTCCCACCGTCCATGCTGGTCAGCCTGGCCAGGTGCCGCTTGCCGTCGGCGAGCGCGGCGTCGCGGTCCTTCGCGTATGCCAGCGTGTCGTCGCCGCGCGCCTGGGCGTACGACCACGCGCCGAGGGCGCAGACCAGTGCGGCGGCGAGCAGCGCCGCCCAGCCGAGCCCGGCTCGCGTACGGTCGCTCATGCGCCGCCTCCCAGGCCGAGCAGGCCGGCCATGCCTTCGGCCGCGCGCGGGGTGCCGGTGGCGGCACCGAGGGCTCCGGGGAGGGTCGAGCCGGGTACGGCCGGTTCGGGGACGGGCCCGCCGTCCGGGGCGTTCGCGCTGCCGCGCACGTTGATCCCGCTGCCGGGCGTGGAGGCGCACCGGGCCTTGGTGTTGGCGGCGGGCGCGGGCGAGAGGTCGGTGCCCTCACGGTAGGTGGTACCGCCGTATCCGGAGGTGCAGGGCAGCGGTTCGAAGAAGGTGACGGACATCCCGAACCTGGCGCCGTCCCCGTCGATGGCACTGGAACCGGCCGCCGCGACGGCGGGCACCTTCACCAGGAGTTCCTCGAGTCCGCGCTGCCGGGTCACGGCGACCTCGGAGGTGGTGAGGAGGTTCGCGACGACCACCCCGAACTCGGGGTCGAGGTCCCGCAGCAGCCCGCTGATCTGCTCGGTGGCTCCGGGTGCCGCGGCGATGAGCCGGCGGAGATCTGTGTCGGAGCCCTTGAGTTCGGCGGCGAGTTCCTTCGCTCCGGAGGCGAACCCCTTGAGCGCCTCGCCCTGTTCGGACTGGGTACGCAGCACGGTCTCGCCGTCGGCCATCAGCTTCGTGGTGGTGGGCAGGGCCTCGTCGGCCGCCTCGACGAACTCGCCACTGGTGTCGAGCAGGACCTGGAGGTCGTCGCCCCGCCCCTCGAAGGCCGCGCCGAACTCTTCCACGACCGTGCGCAGGGCCTCGGTGTCGACGGAGGCCGTCAGATCGTTGACGCTGGTGAGGACGTCGGTGACGGGGGCGGGGATGGTCGTGTCGGCCTGGTCGATGACGGAGCCGTTCCCGAGGAACGGGCCGTCCGCGCGGGTGGGCCGCAGGTCGATGTACTGCTCGCCGACCGCGGAGAGGTTGGCGACGACGGCGTGGAGGCTGTCGGGGATGGGAGGCGCGTCGTTCTCGATGCGCAGTTCCGCCTCTACCCCGTCGTCGGTGAGCTCGATGGGCCCGACCCTGCCGACGGACACCCCCCGGTAGCTGACGTCGGAGTGGGTGTACAGGCCGCCCGTCTGCGGGAGTTGCACCGTGACGGTGTAGTAGCCGCGCAGGCCGATGTAGTGGCCGAGGTCGGCGTACCGCGCACCGAGGTAGCCGAGGACGAGTACGGCGATGAGGAGGAAGGCCACGTTCTTGAGGCGGACGGCTGTGGTGATCATCAGCGGGTGCCTTCCGTTCCGGGTGCCGTGACCGAGGGCAGCGGGAGGGGCAGCGCCGCACCCGCTCCCGTGCGGGTGCCGGACGCCGCCGGTGTGGTGTCCGGCGTGAGCGCCGGAATGATCTGGGTGCCGGGCACGGCCGTCACGTCGAGGTAGACGTTGAGGTAGTCGCCCTTCACCCCGCGCAGCACCTCGTCGGTGAACGGGTAGGTGAGCAGCACCTGGAGGGAGTCCGGCAGGTCGTCCCCCGAGTCGGCGAGTGCGGTGAGCGTGGGTGCGATGGCCTCCAGGTCGGCGATCATGTCCGCCTTGCTCTTGTTGATCGTGTCGACGGCGACGGTGGACAGGGAGTCGAGCGAGCGCAGCATGGTGAGGAGGGAGCCGCGCTGCTTCTCCAGGACCTTCATGCCGGGGGTGAGCCCCGTGAGGACCGTGCCGACGTCCTGCTTGCGGGTGGCGAGCGTGGCGGAGAGCCGGTTCACGCCGTCGAGTGCCTGGGTGATGTCCGCCTTGTGGTCGTCCAGATTGGTGACGAGCGTGTCGACGCGCTTCAGCATGGAGCGGATCTGGGGTTCCTGGCCCGCGAGCGCCTTGTTGAGCTCGGTGGTGATGGTCTTGAGCTGGCTGACCCCGCCGCCGTTGAGGAGCATCGAAAGGGCTCCGAAGACCTCTTCGACCTCGGGGTTGCGGTTCGTGCGGGAGAGCGGGATCCGGTCGCCGTCCGCCAGTGCGCCGCGGGCGGTGCCGGCGCTCGGCGGTGAGAGCTGGACGAACTTCTCGCCGAGGAGGCTGGACTGTTCGAGGTGGGCGTACGCGTTGGCGGGCAGGTCGATCGTGCCGTTGACGCGCATGGTGACCTTCGCGGTCCAGCCCCCGGGCGTGAGCGCGATCCTGGTGACCCGTCCGACGGCGACGTCGTTGACCTTGACGGACGACTGCGGGGCGAGGCTGAGTACGTCGCCGAACTCGGCGGTGATCTCGTACGGGTGGTCACCCAGGTCGGCGCCGCCCGGCAGCGTCACCTGGTCGATGCCCGTGAGGGACGGCAGGCCCACACCCGTCGCGACGAGGGTGAGGCCGACTCCGGCGGCGACCAGGGCGGCCAGGCCCGCGAGCGCGCGGTTGCCGGGTCTGCGCGGAGCGCGGCTCATCGGGTCGCCTCCTTCTTGTTCTCCTGCGTCCCGGTCTTGTCCGGGGTGCCGTAGACGGTGCCTACGGCCGGCAGCGGCAGCGCGGGCAGCTTCTTCTGACGGGCCGAGTCCACCGGTGCGAGCCCTGCCGGGCCCGCTCTCCCCGTTCCGGGTCCGGTGAGGGGTCCGCCCATCGACAGTTCGTTGAGGTTGGTGCGCCCGTTCAGGGTCCGGTTCGCCGGGTCGTAGGCGTTGAGCACGTTGCCCGCGGCGAGCGGCAGTGTGTCCAGGGACTCGGCGAGCGAGGCGCGCTGGTCGACCAGGGTCTGGGTGAGGGGCACCAGGAGGTCCACGTTCTCCTTGAGGGCCCCTCGGTTCCTCTGGATGAAGCCCTTGACCTGGCCGAGCGCCTTGCCCAGTTCCTTGAGTGCCGCGCCGAGGTTCTTCCTGTCGTCGGCGAGGAAGCCGGTGACGGAGTTCAACTGCTGCTCGGCGGCCCGTACGTTGCCGTCGTTGTCCTTCAGCATCGTGGTGAACGTCTGCAGGTAGGACAGCGTGTCGAAGAGGTTGCCGCTGCTCTTGTCGAGGGTCTTCGTGGCCTTGCCGAACTGCTCGATGGAGTCGCCGATGGCCTTTCCGTTGCCGTCCAGGTTCCTGGCCCCGGTGTCGAGGAGTTCGGCGAGCGCCCCGTCCGTGTTCGCCCCGTCGGGGCCGAGCGCGGTGGAGAGTTCGGTGATGGACGCGTAGAGCTGGTCGACCTCGATGGGCGTGGCGTTGTCCGCCGCGGGCAGCACGGCGTCGTCCTTCAGCAGCGCTCCCCCGCTGTACGCCGGGGCGAGCTGTACGTACCGGTCGGCGACCAGGCTCGGGGCGACGACCACCGCGTGTGCTTCCTCGGGCACCTTGACGCCCTTGTCGAGCCGCAGGGTGACCCGGACCTCCCGGCCGTGCGGTTCCACGGACTCGACGGTGCCGACCCTCACACCGAGGATCCGCAGGTCCGATCCGGCGTAGACGCCAGTGGCCTGGTCGAAGTAGGCGGTGATGGTCGTCTTCCCCTGGTCGTCCATCGCCATCACCCCGGAGGTGGCGGCCACGGCCACGACGGCGAGTCCGGCCGCGATGCCGGTGACGCGTGTGCGTCTCATGTCAGCTCCCTCCCTGCTTCGGTGGCATGCACCCTCCGTCGGCCGGGGGTGTGCCCGCCGGCAGATAGCTCTTCGGGACGACGCCGCAGACGTAGTTGTCGAACCAGCGGCCGTTGCCGAGGGTGTTACCGACGAGGCGGTTGTAGGAACCGGCCAGCGAGAGCACCTTGTCGAGGCTCTTGCGGTTCTTCACCAGCACGGCGGTGACCCTGCCGAGGGAGTCCAGGGTCGGCTTGAGCTGCTTGTCGTTGTCCGCGACGAGCCCGGTGAGCTGGGTCCCGAGGTTCCTCGTGCCGGTGAGGAGCAGGTGGATGGAGTCCCGGCGGGCCTGGATCTCGCCGAGGAGCAGGTTCCCGTCCTCCAGGAGCGTCTCGAAGCTGCTCTTCTTGTTCGCGAGGGTCTTCGTCAGCCGCTTGCTGCCCTTGAGGAGGGTGGCGAGCTGGGCGTCCCGCTCGGAGACGGTCCTGGACAGGGCGGACAGTCCGTCGGCGGCGCTGCGCACGTCCGGCGGGGAGTCCTTGAAGGTGTCGGAGATCGTCTCGAAGCTCTTGGCGAGCTGGGCCGTGTCGATCTCGTCGATCGTCTCGCCGAGGCCGTTGAAGGCCTGGGTGACGTCGTACGGCGAGGTCGTGCGGCTCGCGGTGATGCGGGACCCGGGGTCCTGCGGGGCGTTGCCCAGCGGGTCGACCGCGAGGTACTTGTCGCCGAGCAGCGTCTTGACGGCGATGCCCACGGTGGAGGAGTTGCCGATCCAGGCGTCCTCGACCTCGAAGTCGACCTTCACCTTGGCGCCGTCGAGCGAGACCCCGGTGACCTCGCCGACCTTCACCCCGGCGATGCGTACCTCGTCGCCCTCGTCGAGGCCGGCGGACTCGGTGAAGTCGGCGCTGTAGGAAGTGCCACCGCCGATGAAGGGCAGCGCGTCGGCACGGTAGGCGGCGAGGCCGACGAGGACCAGGACGAGGAGTCCGACGGTGCCGACGGCGACGGGGTTGCGTTCCCGCACGGGCTTGATCCTCATGCCTGGCACCTCGGCTGACCGATCGTGATGCCGGTGGGCGGGGCACTGCCGTCCTCGGTCGTCACCCCGCTGATCCTCGCTTCGCAGAGGTAGAGGTTGAGCCATGACCCGTACGAGGTGAGGCGGGTGATCGCCTCCATCTTGGCCGGGGTCCGGCGGAGGAAGTTCTCGATCTGGGGCGCGTTCCTGTCCAGCTGGTTGCCGAGGCGCCCGAGCTGGGCGATGTCCTTCTTGAGCGGCTTGCGGCCGTCATGGAGGAGCCCGGCGGTGACGGTGGTCAGCGCTCCCATCGCCGTGACCGCCTCCCCCAGCGGCTTGCGGTCGCCGGAGAAGCCGGTGACGAGCTTCTGCAGGGTGACGACGAGGTCATTGAAGCCGGCCTCGCGGTCGTTGACGGTCTTCAGGACCGTGTTGAGGTTCTTGATCACCTCGCCGATCACCTTGTCCTTGGCCGCGACGGTGCCGGTCAGCGATCCGACGTGGGAGAGGATGCTGTCGACGGTGCCGCCCTCGCCCTGGAGGACCTGCACGATCGATCCGGCCAGCTGGTTGACATCCGGTGGCGACAGGCCCTCGAAGAGCGGCTGGAAGCCGTTGAACAGCTGCGTGAGGTCGAGCGCGGGCCTGGTGCGGGACAGCGGGATGGTCGCGCCCGCTCCGAAGCTCTCGCCGACGGGCCCGGCGCCCTGGTCGAGGTCGATGTAGCGCTGGCCGACCATGTTGAGGTACTTGATCGACGCCGTGACCGAGGCGGGCAGGTCACGGCCCCGGCGTACGGCGAATCCGACCTCGGCCAGGCGCTTGTCGGCGACCCGGATGGACTCGACCTGGCCGACCTCGACGCCGGCGATCCGGACGCTGTCGCCGACGACGAGCCCGGTGGCGTCGGTGAACCGTGCCTTGTACGAGGTGGTGTCGCCGACGCCCGTGTTGGCGATGGACAGCCCGAGGACGGTGGTGGCCAGGACGGTCACCACGACGAAGACGAGGGACTTCACGAGGGGACCCGCGAGGGAGCGGCGCTTCACTTGAGCTTCACCTCCGCACCGCGGAAGGCCGGTCCGATGAGCACGCTGCTCCAGTCGGGCAGGTTCTGCGGCTGGACTTTCAGTGAGGGGGCGACCAGTTCGTTGACGAGCCGGCTCTCCTCGGGGGAATTGGGCATTCCGAGCGCGGTGCCGTCGGCGTCGGCCTCGGCGTCCCCGGACCTGGCCGCGGTGCTGCCGGGGGCGGACGCGGTCCGGGCGTCGGCGGTCGGTACCGCCCTGCCGGTGTAGGGGACCGAGTAGCAGTGCGGGCCGCCGGTCGCGCCGTAGACCGGGGTGTCCCTGCCGGTGACGTACTTGCCCTTGGACTCGACGGGCCTGAGCGTGACGTGCAGGCCCGGTTCGTCGGTGCCCTTGCCGAGCGCCTTGTCCATGGCGGGGACGAAGCCGGCCATCGTCCGCAGGGTGCAGGGGAAGGCGTCGGAGTACTCCGCGAGGAGTTCCAGGGTCGGCCTGCCCGAGGCGGAGAGCCGGATCAGGTTGTCCTTGTTCTTGCGGAGGAAGGAGGTCACGTCCTGCGCCGATGCCGTGGTGGAGCCGTACAGGTCGGCGAGTTCCGCCTGCTGTTCGGCGATGGTGCCGCTGGTGGTGGTGAAGTCGGTGAGCGCGTCCAGGACGTCGGGGGCGGCATCGGCGTACAGCGTGCTCACCTTCACGAGTTCCCTGATGTCCGCGTTCAGGGTGGGGAGTTGCGGGTTGAATTCCTTCAGGTGGGCATCGAGGGTGACCAGGGTGTCGCCGAGCTTGCCGCCCCGCCCTTCGAGTGCCTGGGACACGGCGTTGAGAGTGGCGGCCAGCTTCTCGGGCTTGACCGCGGTCAGCATCGGCAGGACGTTGTCGAGGACCTCTTCGAGTTCGACGGCGTTGCTGGACCGGTCCTGCGGGATCACCGCCCCGGCCTTCAGCGGCTGCGAGGAGGGGACCGCCGGAGGCACGAGCGCGACGAAACGCTCGCCGAAGAGGGTGGTGGGCAGCATCTGGGCCGTGACGTCGGCGGGTATCCGGCCGAGCCTGCCGGGTTCGATGGCGAGGGTGAGACGCGCGCCGTCCCCGTCGGCCGCGATGTGGCGCACCTCGCCGATCACGACACCGCGCAGTTTCACGTCGGCGTTGTCATGCATCTCGTTGCCGACGCTCCCGGTGCGCACGGTCACGGTGGCGTCGTCCGCGAAGTCCTTCTCGTACACCGAGACCGACACCCAGACGAGCACGGCGGGCACGAGCACGAAGGCCACGCCCGCGAGTCTGCGGCGCACTGTCTGCGCCGTGGAGGTACGCATCAGCCGGCCACCTTCACGGTTGTCGTCGCACCCCAGATGGCGAGCGAGAGGAAGAAGTCGGTGACGCTGATGAGCACGATGGCGTTGCGCACCGACCGGCCCACCGCGACGCCCACGCCGGCCGGCCCGCCGGTGGCGTGGAAGCCGTAGTAGCAGTGGGCGAGGATCACCAGCACGCTGAAGATCAGCACCTTGAGGACCGACAGCAGGACGTCGTCCGGGGAGAGGAAGAGGTTGAAGTAGTGGTCGTAGGTGCCCGCGGACTGTCCGTTGAACAGGACCGTGATGTAGCGGGACGCCAGGTAGGAGGAGAGCAGACCGATCGCGTACAGCGGGATGATGGCGACGACTCCCGCGATGATCCGCGTGGTGACGAGGTAGGGCATGGAGCGCACGCCCATCGCTTCTAGGGCGTCGACCTCCTCGTTGATCCGCATCGCGCCGAGCTGGGCGGTGAAGCCCGCGCCGACGGTGGCGGAGAGGGCGAGACCTGCCACGAGCGGGGCGATCTCGCGGGTGTTGAAGTAGGCGGAGATGAACCCGGTGAAGGCGGAGGTGCCGATCTGGTCGAGGGCCGCGTATCCCTGGAGTCCGACGACCGAGCCGGTCGCGAGGGTCATCGCGATCATCACGCCGATGGTTCCGCCGATGACCCCGAGTCCGCCACTGCCGAAGGCGACCTCGGCGAGGAGCCGTTGTACCTCCTTGAGGTAGCGGCGCAGGGTCCGGGGAACCCAGAGGAGTGCCTTGACGTAGAAGGTGAGCTGGTCACCCGAGCGGTCGAGCCAGCCGAGCATCGACATCGGTCAGCCCCCCTTCGGGGGGACGATCTGCAGATAGATCGCCGTGAGGATCATGTTCACGAGGAACAGGAGCATGAAGGTGATGACGACGGACTGGTTGACCGCGTCGCCGACGCCCTTCGGTCCGCCGCGCGGGTTCAGTCCCCGGTACGCGGCCACGATGCCCGCGATGAAGCCGAAGATCAGGGCCTTGATCTCACCGACGTAGAGGTCGGGAAGCTGGGCCAGGGCGGAGAAGCTGGCGAGGTACGCGCCTGGGGTCCCGTCCTGCATGATCACGTTGAAGAAGTAGCCCCCGAGTGTCCCGACCACGGACACCAGGCCGTTGAGCAGGACCGCGACCAGCATCGTGGCCAGGACGCGGGGGACGACGAGGCGCTGGACGGGCGAGACGCCCATGACCTCCATCGCGTCGAGTTCTTCGCGGATCTTGCGGGAGCCGAGGTCGGCGCAGATCGCGGAGCCGGCGGCCCCGGCGATGAGCAGTGCCACGATCAGCGGGCTGGCCTGCTGGATGACCGCGAGGACGCTGGCGCCTCCGGTGAAGGACTGGGCCCCGAGCTGTTCGGTGAGCGAGCCGACCTGGAGGGCGATGACCGCGCCGAACGGGATGGAGACGAGGGCCGCCGGCAGGATGGTGACGCTGGCGACGAACCAGAACTGCTCGATGAACTCCCGTAGCTGGAAGGGCCGGCGGAAGACCGCGCGGGCGACCGCCAGGGCGAGGGCGAAGAGCTGACCGGTCTGGCGCAGCGGGGCGAGGAGCCGCGAGGGCGGCCGCTGCGCGGGTGTCACCCCGGCCCTCTCGGTGCCGGGGCCCGGCGGCCGCAGGGGCAGCGGTGCCGTCATCGGCGCCCACCGTCCAGAGCCGGCGTGTAGCTGTTCAGGATCGCCGTACGGGCTGCTTCGGGCAGTGTGCCCATCATCGAGTTCACCCGTTCCCGGCGGCGCAGCGCCCCCTGCCGCACGGGCATGCCCGGCGAGGGCTCCAGCTGCGGGACGACGGTGCGGGGCGCCGCGTGGCCGTGGCCGTTGGTCTGTTCGGCCGCGAGAGTGGCCGCGTCCTTCTCCTCGGACATGCCGATGGGCCCCTCCCGTCGTCCGGAGAGGAACTGGGAGACCACGGGTGTGTCGCTGGTGAGCAGGACCTCGCGCGGCCCGAAGGTGACGAGGTTGCGGCAGAAGAGCATGCCCATGTTGTCCGGGACGGTGGCCGCGATGTCGAGGTTGTGGGTGACGATGAGCATCGTCGCGTCGATCTGGGCGTTGAGGTCGATGAGCAACTGCGAGAGGTAGGCGGTGCGCACCGGGTCGAGTCCTGAGTCCGGTTCGTCGCAGAGGATGATCTGCGGGTCGAGGACGAGTGCGCGGGCCAGGCCGGCCCGCTTGCGCATCCCGCCGGATATCTCGCCGGGCAGCTTCCCCTCGGCGCCGAGCAGACCGACGATGTCGATCCGTTCCATGACGATGCGCCGGATCTCGGACTCCTTCTTCCGTGTGTGTTCACGCAAGGGGAAGGCGATGTTGTCGAAGAGCGACATCGAACCGAAGAGTGCGCCGTCCTGGAACATCAGGCCGAAGAGTTTGCGGGTCTCCATGATCTCCCGCTCGGGGCTGTTCACCATGTCGACGCCATTGATGAGGACGCGTCCCTTTTCCGGCTTCAGCAGTCCGATGATGGATTTCAGGAACACGGTCTTTCCCGTACCGGAGGGACCGAGCATGACGCTCACCTCACCGGCCGGCAGCGTGAGGCTGACGTCCTGCCAGATGTTCTGCTTGCCGAAGGACTTCGTGAGGCCTTCGACGACTACTTCGATTCCCATCGGCCCTCCCTCGAGGTGGTGGTGAACGGCGTCATCTGTCAGCGCTCCGGCTCCGGTACATGCAACGGACGGCTTGTCACACATGCACCAAGGGGCGCACGTTAGGTCCGTCGAAACCGCCAGGACAAGCGGTTGAGCAGCGGAATTCGCCGGACTTCGATCTTCGGGCGGCCCACTTGTCACCGGATGACAAATCCCTGTCGCGGGTTTGTCGTCATCTGCGCAAGCACTCCGTGCCCGCCGGGGCACCACGGTCCGGGGCCGGAGCCACGGGACCCCGGCGGTGGGAGCGGTCCCGCCCCGGTGTGGGAGGTCCGGGGCCGGAGGAACTCCCGGCGGAATCCCGGGTCAGCAGGGGCGCGACCAGGACTCCACGTGTGTCGGGCGAGCGATTACGGACCCTTTCCGAGCCGCTCAAGCGGGACGCTACGGGTCAGTAACCTCGGTCCGCAATAGCGGTTCACGAACTTTCTCCGAGGCTGTGGAACGGCCTTGTTTTCTTGTGTCCCGATGAGTAACCGCCGTGCGAAACCTATCGATAAGTGAGGCATTCGAGGACGTCCGCGCCCTGCGGCGAAAGGCGGTGAAGACACACGGAAGCCCACCCCGACCAGGATTCCTTCGGTCGGGGCGGGCTCGGGTGGGCGGTGTGGCGGCACGCACCAAGTGACAAGGCGGCGTGCCGGCCTCCCCTATTGGCTACTTCACCGCGGAGTGCCAGTTCTGGGAGAGCTCCTTGCCCGCGTCCGGCACCGACAGCCCGGGGGCGGTGAGACCGATCGTGGAGGTCTTGGCGTCGTTCAGTACGAGATTGTTCGAGCCTGCCGCCGCGGGCAGGCCGACCTTGAGGTCGATCGCCCAGCTGAGGAGTCCGCCGAGACCGCAGCCGCCGGCCTTGGGCACGGAGAACTGGCTGTCGCCCTGCGCGGCCCCGGACAGGCCGATCTGGATGAGCGAGCCCTCGTCCGCGTTCTCCGAACCGTCACCGTTGTACCGGGAGGCGGCCAGACTCGGCTGGCTCAGGTTCCCGGGGCGCAGGACGACCGGGTTGCTGCTGCTTCCGATGTAGCAGTTGGAGCCGAGCAGCGGGTTCTCCAGGCGGATCCTGACCGGCAGCTTGACGATGGGCCCGGAGGATATGCCGGCGACCAGGCTGAACTCGGTGGGCGTACCGGCGGATTCGACTGTGGCGGTCACCTTGTTCAGGGTGGCGTTGGTGATCTGCCCGCACACGGCGGAGACCACGGGGACGTTGCTGGGGCACATGATGCCCAGCAGTCCGCCGGGGATGGTGGTCTTCCCGCTGATGATGGAGCCGGCGGGCGGCGGGACGACCGTGTAGGTCCCCTCGGCCGGGTGCTGGACGACGCCGAACTGCAGGTTCGTCGAGCCGGTGGTCGCCTCGGTGTTGCCCAGCTTGATCGACCCGTTGGGCGAGGTGGACGTCACACACAGGGGAACGTCGGTGTCGCCGTCCGCCGCGAGCATCGCGGGGGCATCCACCGGACAGCGGTCGAACGGGGCCCAGGCGCCGTTGAGCTGGGTCGCCGCGGCGGTGGCTGCACCGGCCGGCGACGCGGTCACGGGCATGACCAGCGCGGCGGACGCGGCGACGGCTCCGGTGGCCTTGATCCAGGTCTTCGGGGCAGATCTCATTGTTCCCTCAATTCGGTTATGGGCTCGAAGGAATTGCTGTGCTCGGGACGGTGGTCGAGGGGCGGCCGCGGGGTCAGCGCGACGCCTTGGGGATGTCCTGGGGCTGGTACTCGGGCGTACAGGCACCACCGGTCGAAGGCACACACGGCGCCCCCTGTACCTGCTTGACGAATCCGGGAGATCCGGACAGGGAGGCGGTGAAGAGACTGTCCAGATCCTCTTCCGCACCGCAGCCCTTGAAGGGTGGGATCGTCACCGACCCGGTCAGCGTCCCACCCGTCACCACCGTGTAGCCCACGTTGCCCTTCTCCGCGTCCCAGGTCCCCAGGCCGGCGAGCGAGAGCCGGAACGGGCGCTCCGTCCGGCAGTTCTTCCCCACGTCCAGCGCCACACCGTTGACCTCGACGTCGTACAGCCTGAGGACGAAGTCCATGTCGACGGTGGTGGTGGTCTTGGTGAAGCCACCGTTGAGAAGATCCGTGATGCCGTGGGACACCACGTTGCGGTCCTTCGGCGAGTCGGGCTCGGGAGGTATCTGTGTCATCTCGAGGGTGGCCGTCGTCGGCATGAACCCGAACGTCAGGAACGTCCCCCTGGTGGGCGGCAGTTGCGGCTTTCCCTGGTAATCCAGCACGATCGCCGCGTTCAGGATCGCGTGTACGTAGGGAAACTCGAAGTAGTTCTCCCCGTCGTACGTGTGAATCCGTGCGCAGGCCGGGGGGAATTTGGTGGCGCCGTCGAGCTTGGTCACGTTCGCGTAGCCGGCTACGTAGGCGACCATGTCCCGGCCTTCCTCGTTCATCGGGTCCCCGACGCACGATGGAGCGGAAGCGGACACGGACTCCTTCGCCCGCTTCCCGATCTCCGGCGCTACGGGTTCTCCCTGCTCCTCGTCATCGGGCCACTCATCGGACGCGGACGGTCCAGGTGTGGGCGTCTCGGCACCACCGCCGACGCCGACCGTCGCCAGGGTCGTCTCCTGGTCCGCGTCCACCACGCACGTGGCGGAGACACTCGGCGGTTCCGCCGGAGTTCCGTCAGCCTTCCTCACGGCCAGTTCCACCGAGAGGGCCGATGCCTTGAACGACAGTTCGCCCGGCGCGCCGGGTTTCACGTAGGGAACACTCCCCGCCGTACTCAACGTCAACTCGCCGGTCTCGGGGACCGGTACCGGCGCGCCGGCGGTCCCGACCCACTCCGCCCGGGCCGACCGGCCCTCCTGGGCGACGTCGACCGAAAGCCGGGCCTCCGCGCTCACGGCCGCCGCTCCGGACCCGGCGAGGCCGGCCGTCGCCGCCTCGGGCAGAGTCAGGTCGAGCGCCATGTCCTCGGGCTGGATCACCTGTCCGGCCTGAGCCGATCCGGGGAATTTCACGGCTATCCGGACCTTCACCGGATGTTCCCCCTCAGGGAAGTCACACGTGTAGGCCAGCCCCGCGTCGATCTCCTGCATGCCGGACGCGGCCTGTGCGCCGGGGAGCATCCCCCCGAGCAGCACAGCGGTGGCCACGGCGGCACCGCGTGCGGTGCGCCTGCGCGTTCCCGCCATTCGACTTCCCTCCACTGGCGATGTCCCCTGTTCGGACAACCTGACGTGCCTCGTACGCCGGACGGACCCCCGCACACTTCCCGCTCACTCGGTACCGGCGTGGCGACCGGGCAACCCGTGGTGGCCGACCAGTTGTCACCTTGAGCCGCGGGGCCCGGGCAGTCGGTGATGTACCCACAGGGATCGCACGGCGGGCGGCGCCGCCGTGCGATCCCTCGTCACCCATGACCGGGATGCGACCGGATCAGGGGGTGTACACGATGGTCGGCTTGGTGGTGGTACCCGTCTTGACCGCGTTGTACTTGGCGGTGTAGATCGGGTTCTGGCCCACGGCCGCGATGCCGGTGCAGCCCGGGGTGACGGTGGCGACGGTCAGCTTGTACGTGGCGTTGTTGCCGATCGTGAGCTGCCCGCTGGTGTTGCTGTAGGACGCCGTGACGTTACCCGTCACCGTGAAGGTGCAGGTGAGGACCGTCACCGTGGCCTGTACCCCGGAGATGTACCCGGTGGTGGTTCCCGCGCTGTAGCTGTTCGCCTTCAGCTGCCATGCCGGGGAGGTGTTGGCGGCCGGCGTCACCGGGCCGAACGGGCTGGTGCATCCGCTCCAGCTCAGCGGAGCGATGGTGCCGACCGTCACGTTCGAGGTACCGGAGGCGGTCGCCAGCACGGCCGTGGCCGCCGATGACGTACATGTCATCGGGATGCCGTTGAGACTGAGCGAGACGGTGCCGGTGGAGGTCGCCGAGACCGGCACCGGAGAGGGTGCGGGACCGACGGTCCAGGTCGGAGCCGCGACGCCGGCGCTGGCGGTGGTGGCGCCGAGGGTGACGGCGGCTGCGGCGGCACCGGCCGCCAGTGCGATCTTTCTCAGAGAGTTGCGCACAGTGATTTCCTCCGATTCGACAGTGCGGGCGCACTGTTGCGGGGACAGCACCCGGAATCCTGCAAAGGTGCAGGGAGTGCCGCGATGAACCGAGTTGCGTGGGGGGCCGTGCTGCGCTTTCAGCCGTACACGTTCTGTGACAGGGCGTGACGTTACTTGCGGGAAACTTGGAGCACAATGCCGCCGGTCAAGATTGGTGCCGCGAGTTTGTTTCCTCGTCCGTACGTCACTAATTCGCCTGGAGCACTTGTCACTTGGTGCGCAGAATTCGAGGAAGATCGGCCTGTGACCGGGATCTTCGCGCCCTCGAAAGCCGCCGGCGGGACGGAACCGGCCTTGTCGCCGGGCGGTCGGCCCGGACGCAACGACAGGTGCACGAAAGCACGTTCCCGGACGCCACCCGGGGTCACTAATGCGCCGCGCGGGGAGCATAAGGCCGAAAACATTGTCCGGAAGTGAGCAGTACCGCCCCACCTGCGCCGGAACCCCATAACAGGGCCACGATGTGTGCCCCTTGCACTTCGATCCTGTCCAGGCGGTGTGCTGCCCGTCCGACTTGGTCTATCTTCGGCGCCGATGTTGGTATACACCTATCGGTCCTTGGGAGCGCTTTCCCTCCACCGCCTCACCCGCACAGGGCACCGATGAGCGAGGGGACGGTCATGCCGAGACTCATCCAGCCGCTGGACACCGGCGACCCGCTGGGGCCCCTCCCCCAGGAGTTCGCCGCAATCATGCGTCCCGAACTCCCCAGCCTGATCAAGGAGATCGGCGTCGAGGTCACCCGGGCCTATCCGGAGTACGCCCGTCTGCTCGGGGGACCCAACGGGCAGGCCATCCGGGTGGGCGTGGAGCAGAGCCTCGCCGCATTCGTCGACCTGGTCGCGGAACCGACCTCCGCCACACCGCTGCGCGACGACATCTGCCGGCGGTTCGGCCGTTTCGAGGCCTACGAGGGCCGCACCATGGAAACGCTCCAGGGCGCCTACCGCCTCGGCGCCCGGGTCGCCCTGCGCCGGGCCAAGAAGGTCGGCCGGAGGTACAACTTCTCGCCGTCGCTGATGCTGAGTTTCGCTGACGCGCTCTTCGCCTACGTCGACGAGCTGGAGACGCTCTCCCGCGAGGGCTTCCTGGAGGTGCAGTCACGGTCGGGCGAGCAGAGCGAGGCCATGCGGCGTCAGCTGCTCCACCTCGTCCTGGCCGGCCGGCCCGTGCCCCGCAGCGCCATCGCCGAACTGTGCGAGCAGACCGGGTGGACGCTGCCCGAACAGGTCACGCTCGTCGCCGTACGCGCCCCGGCCGGCCTGGACCGGATCAGCGCGGACCACGACGTGCTGATCGATCCCGGCGACCCGCAGCCGCATCTCCTCATCCCCGGCGCCGTCGACGAGGACCGCAGGCAGATGCTCGAACGGACGGTCCCCAACGGGGGTGCGGCGATCGGGCTGACGGTGCCGACCGCACTGGCGGCCGACTCGATCCGGTGGGCCCGCCGCGTCCTCGAACTGGTCGACGCTGGCGTCATCGAGGGCACCCCCTTCGTGCGCTGTGAGGACCACCTCATCACGCTGTGGCTCCTCTCCGACCCGGCTCTCCTGGACCAGCTCGCCGAGCGTGAACTGGCCGCTGTCTCCGGCATCAGCGCCACACGGCGCGAGCGGCTGATCGAGACGCTCCGGATCTGGCTCGACACCCGCGGCACCGCCGCACAGATGGGCGAACTGCTCGATGTGCACCCGCAGACGGTCCGCTACCGCATGCGCAGCCTGGAAGCCATCTTCGGTGAGCAGCTGACCGACCCCGAGAGCCGCTTCTCGACGGAAGCCGTGCTGCGGGCCCTGCAGTTACGGGCTCGCGGCGCCCAGAATCTCAACTGATGGTGCATCACACGTAACGCGGTGCGTCAACTTACCTCCAAGTAACGCGAAATAGACGGTCAGTCCCAGACGGTTGCGACACGGAGACGTTCTCAACGAGAAACCAGGAACTGCGTCCCGTACATATGGAGGAGTGGTGGCCCACAGGTCACCGCGCAGCACCGCCTCCTGGCCGACCACCCGAGAGGGAACCCCCCATGACCGCCTCGCACCTCCTCGTCCCCGTACCGATCCCGGACCGGGTCGCCGCGCTCATCGGCTCCTGCACCCCGCCGCACATCCTGCAGGCGGAGTTCGACGCCGACTGCGCCGCGCGCGAGGTGCGCAGGTTCCGGGGGCCGAGGCTGGGCATCGAGGACCAGGCCGACCGGGAGCAGGCCCTGTCCGAGCTCGCGTGGGCCAACAAGGTGCTGTCGGCTCATGACCCGCTTCTCGCCGTGCGTCCGGGCGGCACCTGGTAACGCTTGCGAAGACCCTGCGGCACCCTTACCTTACTTTGAAGTAAGTTTACTCCGGAGTAAGGATTTGGCGTGCCCGACAACAGCAGCGGCAACCTCACCGGCGACCTGTCCGGGCTCGACTTCGCGACCGTCTCCCCCGAGGAGTTCGCGCGGCTCGTCAAGGGCTTGTCCACGAAGGAACTCAGCGAGGTGATGCGCGGCGAACTGCGCACCCGCGTGCTGAGCGAGGTCTTCGGCCGGATGCGGCAGCAGTTCCGCCCCGAGGCGGCCGGCCGACTGGAGGCACTGATCCGCTGGCGGATCACGGGCGAGAGCGACGAGGTCTACGAGACCTCCATCGCCGACGGAGTCTGCACCGTGAGCGCGGGCCGCTCCGACTCCGAGCCCCGGACGACCCTGGTGATGGCCGACGCCGACTTCCTCCGGCTCGTCTCCGGCAACGGCAACCCCGTGACGATGTTCATGATGCGCAGGCTGAAGATCGCCGGCGACGTCGGCCTGGCCTCCGGCCTCACCCGCTACTTCGACATCCCGAAGGCCTGAGCCGATGAGCTACTTCTCCCTCGCCCTCACCGAGGAACAGCAGGACCTGCGTGACTGGGTGCACGGCTTCGCCGCCGAGGTGGTGCGCCCCGCGGCGGCCGAATGGGACGCCAGGGAGGAGACGCCGTGGCCCGTGATCCAGGAGGCGGCCCGGATCGGGCTGTACGGATTCGAGTCGCTGGCCGACATGTACGGCGACCCCAGCGGGCTCTCCCTCCAGATAGCCAACGAGGAGCTGTTCTGGGGCGACGCCGGGATCGGCATGGCCCTCTTCGGCACCTCGCTCGCCGTCGCCGGGATCTTCGCCTCGGGCACGCCCGACCAGCTCGCCGAGTGGGTCCCTCAGTGCTACGGCGACGCGGACGACCCGAAGGTGGCCGCCTTCTGCGTGTCGGAACCGCAGGCGGGGTCCGACGTCTCGGCGATGGCCACTCGGGCCCGCTACGACGAGGCCGCCGACGAGTGGGTGCTCTCGGGCCAGAAGGCGTGGATCACCAACGGCGGCATCGCCGAGGTGCACGTGGTGGTGGCGTCGGTCGAGCCGTCCCTGGGCGCGCGCGGACAGGCCGCGTTCATCGTGCCGCCGGGCACCCGGGGCCTCGTGCCGGGCCGCACCGTGAAGAAGCTCGGGCTGCGGGCCTCGCACACGGCCGACCTCTTCCTCGACGACGTACGTGTGCCGGGACACTGCCTGCTGGGCGGGAAGGAGAAGCTGGACGCCCGGCTGGCCCGTGCCCGCGAGGGCGGCGACGCCAAGGGCCAGGCCGCCATGGCCACCTTCGAGGTCAGCCGCCCCACCGTGGGCGCGCAGGCACTGGGCATCGCCCGTGCCGCGTACGAGTACGCCCTGGAGTACGCCGGGCAGCGCGAGGCGTTCGGCAGGCCGGTCATCGAGAACCAGTCGATCGCGTTCGCGCTGGCCGACATCCGCACCGAGATCGAGGCCGTACGGCTGCTCATCTGGCAGGCCGCCTGGATGGCCCGCAACGACCGCACCTTCGACGCGGGACAGGGCTCGATGTCCAAGCTGCGCGCGGGTGAGCTGGCGGTGTCGGCCACGGAGAAGGCCGTCCAGATCCTGGGCGGCGCCGGCTACAGCAGGGAACATCCGGTGGAGCGGATGTACCGCGACGCCAAGATCTACACCATCTTCGAGGGGACCAGCGAGATCCAGCGCCTGGTGATCGCCCGCGCGATCTCGGGGCGCCACATCCGCTGACGTCGGCGGGGGCCGTTGCGGCGGCCCGCCGGACCGGACCCAGCCGCCCTCAGGCGGCCACCGGGTCGAACACGCATCAGCCGGCAGGCCCTGCAGGGGGCGGCCGCGAAGACGGGCGGGAGAATATCGGGCGGTGACGATGCCTGGGACACGTGTGACTCCTGTGGGGCAGAGATCAGTGTGCTTCATGGTCGTGAACAGGCAGTGTTCGCAAGGCCATTGACCGACAACCCGATACCGACCCCCTTGGGAGTACCTTTGAACGCCGCGTCCGGCGGACCCCGTCCCTCCGTCCTGTTCGTCACGGATCTCGCCTACGAGGCGCGCGGCCGGCGCTACTGCGACGAGGACATCCTCCTGACCTCGCGCCTGCGCGAGTCGTTCGACGTCGCGCTCTGTCACCCCCGTGACGCCGCGGCCCTGCTCGACCGGTTCGACGCCGCCGTCGTCCGCAACAGCGGTCCGGTGCTCCACTACCGGGAGGCGTACGACGCGTTCCGGGCCAGGGCGCGGGAGTCGGGCGTCCGTGTCTACAACACGCTCGACGGACGCGCCGACATGGCGGGCAAGCAGTACCTGGTCGACCTGAGCCGTGACGGCTTCCCGGTCATCCCGACCGTGGACCGTGCCGAGGACCTCGGGCTGCTCCCCCGCGCGGCGCAGTACGTCGTCAAGCCGAAGCTCGGCGCGGATTCGGTGGGGCTGCGCTTCACGGCGGCCGCGGAGCTCCCGGCGGACGCCGGGGACACCCTGCTCGTGCAGCCCCGGATCGGCTTCCGCTACGAGGTGTCCTTCTACTTCGTGGACCACGACTTCCAGTACGCCCTGCACGCACCGCATCCGGAACGGCGCTGGGTGCTGGAGCCGTACGCGCCCGGTGCGGCGGACCTGGACTTCGCGCGCCGCTTCGTGGAGTGGAACACCCTCACGCACGGCATCCAGCGGGTGGACGCCTGCCGGACGGCCGGCGGCGAACTGCTCCTCGTCGAGCTGGAGGACCTCAATCCGTACCTGTCCCTCGACCGGGTCACCGATGAGTCGCGCGAGTCGTTCGTCGCCCGGATGAAGGAGTCGCTGAGGGACCTGCTGAGCTGACCCTTCGGGCCCGCGCCCGCATGCGCGGGCCGTGGGCGGGTGCGAGGGACACCGGCTCGTTCCTGTGCGGTCTCGCGACCGAACATGCGGCCCGGTGACGGCCGCGTCGGGCGTGACCTGTTTCCGCGCCCCTGGCCCACTCCTCGCGGAGGACCCGGGCAGGAGCGCGGGCCGTCGACGGCGCATGTGCCGGCCCCCGTCCGAACGTCCGGGAGGGCGTCGCGCCTGTGCCAAGGCGGCGGGCCTCAGTCGACGAAGACGGCCGTCGCGTAGACCCATGCCCCTTCGTGCCGTACGAAGCGGCTCTTCTCGTGGAGGGCGTCGGGGCGGCCGCCGTCGGTGTAGTGCGCCCGGAACGTCACCGTGCCGGTGGTGTGGAACGCGCTCCCCTCCGTGGTCTCCAGGATGTCCAGGCCCGTCCAGCGCATCGCCGGGTCGAAGTCCACGGACGGCGGGCGCGTCTCCGGGTGCCAGGTGCGCAGCAGGTAGCCGGCGTCCTGGACGACGAAGGCCGCGTACCGGGAGCGCATCAGCGCCTCGCACGTCGGGGCGGCCGCCGTCCCCGCGTGCAGCCTGCCGCAGCAGTCCCCGTACGTGGCCGGCAGGCCGCACGGGCACGGTGACTGGGGGGTGATCCGGCCGGGGCTCGTTCCGGCGGGGGCGGATCCGCGAGGGCGGGAGGTACGTCGTGACATGGTTCCATTGTGGCCTGCTGTCCCGGCGGCCCGGAGACGGGCGCCGGTAAAGGCACCCGGACGCCCCGGCCGTCCGGGGCGGCTGTGTGTCAGGTGAGCAGGAAGTCGGCCTGGCCGGCCTTGGCACCCTGGATGAAGGCGGCGATCTCGCCGTTGGAGTAGATGAGGGCAGGGCCGTCCGGGTCGGCGGACTGCCGCACGGCGACCCTGCCGTCCGCGAGCTTCATGGCCTCGATGCAGTTGCCGCCGTTCCCACCGCTCCACGGCTTGTACCAGCCTTCGGTGCCGAGGTCGGCGGCCGGCATGCCGTTGTATATGTGGTTCATCACAGCTCCTTGCGGAAGTCCCTGAGGATTTCCTTCGTGCGTTGTGCAGTCGCCGCCTGGGCCGCCATGCGGTCCATGACCTCGAGGTAGGAAGCCACCTCGGGGCGCGCGTCGAAGTAGACGGCGCCGGTCAGGTACTCGCTGTAGACCATGTCGGGGAGTTCCGGGACCGCGAACCGGAAGAGGACGAACGGCCCGTAGGTGCCGGGGTGGTGACCGGTCGCGAACTCCGCGATCTGCAGGGTCACGTTGGGCAGGTCCGTCGCCTCGAGCAGCCGGTCGATCTGCCCACGCATGACGTCGGGACCGCCGACGGGGCGGCGCAGGACGGTCTCGTCCATCACCACCCACAGCTTCGGCGCCTCCGCCTCGGTCAACAGGGACTGCCGCTGCATGCGCAGCGCCACGTGGCGCTCGATGTCCTCCGGCCGGGCCTGACCGACCGCTCCGGTGCGCAGGACGGACCGGGCGTAGTCCTGCGTCTGCAACAGGCCGGGGACGAAGTGGGGTTCGTACGTGCGCAGGAGGCTCGCCGCGCCCTCCAGGCTGACGTACATGCTGAACCAGTCGGGCAGCACGTCGTGGAAGCGCTGCCACCAGCCGGGCTTGTTGGCCTCCTCCGCGAGCTCGACGAACGCGTCGGCTTCGTCGTCGGCGATCCCGTAGGCCTTGAGGAGGAGTTGGACGTAAGGGATCTTCAGCCCGACTTCGGCTGTCTCCATCCTGCGTATGGTGCCCGGGGCGACGCGGAGCACCTTCGCAGCCTGGTCGCGGCTCAGGCCGACACGCTCCCGCAGATCCTGCAGTCGCTTGCCCAGTACTACCTGGCCCACGGTCGGGGCGGACCGCGGTTCGCTCACTTCAGACCTCCCGATGCACTGTGTGTCAGCAGTGTGCCATGCACGTGCGCTCGAAGGACACTGTCACTCTGGAATTTTCAGAGTGCCCCTTGCCAAGTGTTCATGTCAGAGGGAGAGTTGGGGGTGAACCAGTTCGCGTGATCGTTCCCGCCCCGTTCCGGGGCGGCGCGAAGCGTGACACAGCCCCCACTGTGAGGATTCGGTCGTGGCACCTGGCAGTGCGCTCATCCCCCGGCTCATGGACCTCAGCCCCGGGACGGAGGCGCTCCGTTACTGCTTCGCCCTGCCCGCGCACCCCGAATCGGTCGCCGGTGCGCGACGCCTTACGCGGGCGCGGCTCGCCGAGTGGCGACTGACGGGTGACACGCACGACGCGGCGGTGCTGATCGTCTCGGAGCTGGTCACCAACGCCGTCGTGCACACGGCGAGCGCGCGGGTCGTCTGCGAGCTCCGCTGCCGCGAGGGGCGGTTGCGTGTCGCCGTGCAGGACCAGGGGCACCTGCCGGGCGGGCCGCGGCTGTCACTCACGGCCGACGGCGAACACGGCCGCGGCCTTCTGCTGGTCGATTCCATGTCCCTCGCCTGGGGTTCCCACGACGCCGGGGACCACTCCGGCCGGATCGTGTGGGCGGAGCTCCCGGACGGCACGGGGGCGGCATGCTGAAGCATGCGCTGTCCCACCTGCTCGGCGCGCGACGGACCCGGTCCGGCGAGGAGGACGACGCCGCGGGCCGGGTGCGACTCCCGCTGCCGCCCGCACTGTCGGCGAGCCTCGGCTGCGACGCGGTGGGGGTTCCCGCGCGGTACGGCTTCCGGCTGATGTCGCATCTGCCGCGCGCGGGTTGCGTGTTCGCCGACGCGCACCAGTGGTGGTGGATCGTGCCGTCCGGTTCCGATCTCGATCTGGACTGGCCCGAGCAGGCGTCGTACGCCACCGGGGCCTACGTGCCCGCCGGGCGGCCCCGGCTGATCCACGCACCGGACAGCCGCACGCCGTACACGCCGCCGATCCCCCTGTTTCTGATGGTGTGTCAGGTGACGGGTGTGGCGCCGTCCTGGGACCCGTCCGGCGGTCCCAGGGCACTCTCCGCCCCCTGACGCGGGGCGCGGGCGGTCTCCTTCACGGCCGGTCGAGGTAGGCGAGGCCGGGATGGACCCGGGTGTATCCCTCGACCAGGCGCCGGGCGACGGAGACGGAGTCCACCAGCGGATGCAGGGCGAAGGCCCGCACGGCAGCCCCCCGCGAACCGGTCCCGGCCGCGTCGAGTACCGCCCGCTCCACCCCCTTCACCGCGGTGACCAGCCCGACCGCGTGGTACGGAAGGGGGTCGACGGCGACCGGGTGCGCCCCGTTGGCGTCGACCAGGCAGGGCACCTCGATGACCGCGTCGGCGTCGAGCACGGAGAGTGTGCCGCGGTTGCGCACGTTGAGGATCAGCGTGGTCCGCTCGTCGCGGGCGACGGCGCGCATCAGGGCCAGGGCCACCTGCTCGTAGCCGCCGGATCCCAGGTCGCTCGCCTCGCGCTCGCCGGCCCCCGCCACGTCCCGGTTCTCCGACATGTAGGTGGCCTCGCGCTCGGCACGCGTACGGTCCCAGGTGGCCAGCGCGGGGGCGTCCGGGTCCTTCATGCGGGCGTAGAACCCCTCCTGCTGCTCGCGCAGGAAGGCGCCGCGGGTCTGCTCGGCTTCCCGGTAGGCGCGGACGGCCTCCCGGTTGAAGTAGTAGTAGTGCAGGTACTCGTTGGGGACCGCGCCCAGCGAGCGCAGCCAGTCCGGCCCGAAGAGCCGGCCCTCCTCGAACGAGCCGAGCAGCGCCGGATCACCGAGAAGGCGCGGGAGTTCGTCCCGGCCTCCGACGCGGAGCCCGCGGACCCAGCCCAGGTGGTTGAGTCCGACATAGTCGATCCACGCCAGGTTCGGGTCCGCGCCGAGGACCCGGGCGATACGGCGGCCGAGCCCGACCGGGGAGTCGCAGATACCGATGACCCGGTCCCCGAGGTGCCGGGACATGGCCTCGGTGACCAGGCCGGCGGGGTTGGTGAAGTTGATGACCCAGGCGTCGGGGGCGAGCCGGGCGATGCGGCGGGCGAGTTCGGTGGCCACGGGAACCGTGCGCAGCCCGAAGGCGATGCCGCCGGCCCCGACGGTCTCCTGGCCGAGGACGCCCTCGTCGAGTGCGACGCGCTCGTCGGCCGCGCGGCCTTCGAGTCCGCCCACCCGGATGGCGGAGAAGACGAAGTCCGCGCCCCGCAGGGCCTCGTCGAGGTCGTCGGTGGCGACGGTCTCGGGTGCGTCGGCGACTCCGCCCGCCTGTTCACGGAGCACCCGGGCGACTGCGGTGAGCCGGTCCGCGTCCGTGTCGTACAGGGTCACACGGGAGACGCGGCCCTCGGCATGGTCCCCGAGCAGCGCCCCGTACACGAGTGGCACGCGGAACCCGCCGCCGCCAAGAATTGTCAGCTTCACGCTGCTCGATGGTACGGGGCGGGGGCCCGGTACCCCGGACCCGAAGGCCCGGGGCGCCGGTCCGTTCCCGCGGCCCGGCCTCAGTGGCCGTTCCACCACCGCACGACGGCGTGCCAGATCTTCGTCCGCCCGGTCCGCTGAGCCGGGATCAGGGCTCCCTGCGCGGGCGTCCCGAGTGGCTCGGAGGTGCGCACACCGGCCGGTGCGTGGCCGGCGGGAACGTCTCCCGCGGGGCTCGTGCGCCGGGGCGAAGCCACCTCCCAGTCGGTGGCGGTACGGGACCTCGCCACCGCGGGCAGCGGTTCGTCGTCGATCTCCTGCTGGGGGCTCGGGGCGAAGCTGGCGGGCAGGTCCACCAGGTGGCGGGAGACGAAGTTGCCCACCCAGGTCAGCTTGTCCTCGTCGACGCTGAGCTCCAGGTCGGGAAGGCGCATCAGCAGAGCGTCGACGCCGACGTCGGCGATGGCGCGTCCGATGTCCTGGCCCGGGCACTCGTGGGGTCCGCTGCTGAAGGCCATGTGAGCGCGGTTGCCCTCCATGCCCGCGGTCAGGTCGGGCCGCACCACCGGATCGGTGTTGGCCGGAGCGATCCCGACGATGAGGGCGTCACCGGCCTTGATCTGCTGCCCGCCGAGCTCGGTGTCGCCCACCGCCCAGCGTCCCAGGATCGAGGTGAACGGCGGCTCGTCCCACAGGGTCTGTTCCACCGCCTCGGGCACGGTCATGTGCCCGCCGCTCAGCCGCGCCCGGAACCTGGGATCGGTGAGCACCATGCGCAGCACGTTCGCGATGAGGTTGGTGGTGGTCTCGTACGCGACGAAGAGCACTACGCGAAGGTGCTCGGCGACCTCCTTGTCGGTGAGCCCCGCGGGGTGCTCGACGAGCCAGGTGGCGAAGTCCTCGGCGGGCGTCTCCCTGCGGCGCTCCACCAGGCGGTTCAGCGTGTCGACCAGGAAGGCGTTGCTCGCGATGGCGGTCTCCGTGCCGCGTGTCAGGTCACGGGCCGCCTCCACCAGGCGTTCGCTGTAGTCCTCGGGCATGCCGACGATCGCGCACATGACCATCATCGGGAGCTGTTCGGCGAACTGGCTGACCAGGTCGGCGCGGCCCTCCTGACAGAATTCGTTGACGAGCCGGTTGCTGTAGCGGTTGATGTGCCGGCGCACCCCGCGGGTGTCGATGCGGGCGATGCTGTCGGTGACCGCTCCGCGCAGTCGCTCGTGGGTCTCGCCCTCGGCGAAGGAGCACACGGGCTGCCAGGTGAAGATCGGGGCCAGCGGGTGGTCGGGGGCCACGCTCCCGTCGCGCAGGGCGTGCCACCGGCGCGAGTCGCGCGAGAACTGCGAGGGGGTGCGGGTCAGGTGCAGGTTCTCGCTGTGCCCGAGCACCAGCCAGGCGGGGACGTCACCGTGCATCAGGACGGGTGCGACCGTCCCGTGTTCCGCGCGGAGCTTCTCGTAGAGGCCCGCGGGGTCCGACTCGGCCTCGGCGCCGTAAAGGCGGCGCAGTCCCCCGGGGCCGATGCCCATGCCGTGCGCGGGGCACTGCGGGGGTGGCACCGGGCCTGCGGCCGAGCCGGGTTCGTGCTGGAAGGGGGTTGTCACTGTGGCTCCATGGATAAGGCGTTCCGGGACCGGGCGGGGGGACACGGCCCGTTCGGGGGGAAGGGTGCGCGTGCGGTCATCCGGCGAGCGGTACGGCCAGGCTGTGCAGATAGCGCATCAGGGTCATCAGCACGTCCCGGCTGGAGGTGCGCAGCCGGGCGTCGCAGTCGATCATCGGTACTTCTTCGGGCAGGTCGAGGGCGTTGCGCAGGGCCTCGACCGGGTGGTGCGGCGCGCCGGGGAAGGTGTTGACCGCGACGACGAACGGCACGCCGCGCTCCTCCAGCCTGCCGATGACGTCGAAACTGGTCTGGAGCCGCCGGGTGTCGATGAGGACGACGGCTCCGAGAGCACCCTCGAACAGTCCGTTCCAGAGGAACCAGAAGCGCTCCTGGCCGGGGGTTCCGAACAGGTAGAGGATCAGTTCCTCGCTGAGGCTGATCCGGCCGAAGTCCATGGCGACGGTGGTCGCGGTCTTGGCCTCCACGCCCTTGTTGTCGTCCACGCCGACACCGGCCTGGGTCATGGTCTCTTCGGTCGTCAGCGGACGGATCTCGCTGACCGAGCCGACCATGGTCGTCTTGCCGACCCCGAACCCGCCCACGACGACGACCTTCACCGCGGCCGTGGCCGTGCTCGGGAGGACGTCCTCGCCGCGAGGGCCCGGAACCGTGTCAGAGCTTCTGAAGTCCATGCATCACCGCTTCGAGGAGGGACCGGTCGGGGAGTGCGGCGCGGACGATGGGCGCGCGCGACTCGATCAGTTCGGTCGCCAGGAGTTCTGTCAGGAGGGAGGTGACCACGCTGAAGGGGAGGCTCAGGTAGGCCGAGATCTCCGCGACGGACAACGGCGCCCTGCAGAGCCGCAGGATCGCGGCCTGTTCGGGCTGGACCATGGGCGACGGCTCGGCCTGTGCCACCACCATCGTGACGAGGTCGAGTGCGGCGCGCTCACCGTCGGGAGCACCGGTGATCACGTACAGCCGTTCCGGATCGCTCAGCGCCGGGTCGGCCTTCTTGCGTTCTCGGCGGGGAGCACTCATCCGGCCTGCCCGTCATGGCGCGGAGGGCTCGTCAGATGCGCACCGATGCGGACGACCATGTCCCGCATGCGCGCACCCACGAGCCCGGCGTCGACCGTCTCGCCGGCCAGCACCGCGAGGTAGGCCCCGGCTCCCGCGGCCATCAGGTAGAAGAACCCGCCCGTGACCTCGATGACGACGAGCTTCATGAGGCCGTCGCTGTAAGGGATCTCGGTGGCGACGGCCGCTGCCAGGCTCTGCAGCCCGGCACAGGCGGCGGCGAGACGGTCGGCGACGTCCGGGTCGCCGCCGTGCCGCGCGATGCGCAGTCCGTCGGCGGAGAGCACCACGATCTGGTGGATGCTCGGTACGTCGTCGGCCAGTTCCTTGAGCATCCAGTCCATGTTTCCCCGCTGCTGGATCACTTCTGGTCTCCCTTGTCCCACGCGTCGTCAGATTCTTCGCCGTTGTCGGGCTCCTTGGGCACCCCGTTGACGGCCTGGGTGAAGGCCTCCAGCCAGAGGCCCGGTGCCGCCGTGCCGCCGCCGTGCCCGTTGCGCGCGGCCGCGGGCTCGGGGGCCGCCGATGCGGACTGCTGCGGAAGGTTGTGCGAGCCGAGCGGTGCGCGGCCGCGGCTGCGGCGCTGCGGAAGTCCGCCGGCGGTCCACTCCGTCACCACGATCTCGTCGTCGCCCATGGCGGCGGCCGCGGGTGCGGGCCGCGCCGTGGAGGCCGAGGGCGCCGGGGCGGCGGGGACGGCCACCGAGGGGACGGGGCCGGTCGCCGAGGGACGGGGCGCCTTGTGCTTGCCCCGCGGAGGCACGACATGCTGCATCTGCGACATGTCGAGGGAGCTCTGGGGCCGCGAGGTGGCACCGATGCCGTGGGCGATGCCGGGAGCGGGACCGGTGGTGATCATGTCGCGCGGCACGATGAGCACCGCTCGGACCCCGCCGTACGCGGACTGCCGCAGGGAGACCTGGAGTTGGTACATGCGGGACAGCCGGCCGACCACGGCCATGCCGAGCCGCGGGGACTCCCCCAGGTCGTTCATGTTGATGCCGGCCTGGGCCTGGGCGAGCATGTTCTCGGCCCGCGCCCTGGCCTCCTCGCTGAGGCTGACGCCGCCGTCCTCGATCTCGATCGCGATGCCCGTCTGCACCTCGACCGCGGTGACGTGCACCCGGGTCTGGGGAGGCGAGTAGCGGGTCGCGTTGTCGAGGAGCTCCGCGCAGGCGTGGATGAGCGGCTCGACCGCGGTGCCGACGATGGCGACCTTGGCGATCGAGTGCAGATCGACGCGCTGGTACTCCAGGATCCGCGACATCGCGCCGCGCAGCACGCTGAACAGCGGTACCGCCTTGGGCCATTGACGGCTGGGGCGGGCACCTCCGAGCACGGCGATGGAGTCGGCGAGGCGGCCGATCAGCGCGGTGCCGTGGTCGATGCGGAGCAGGTCGTCGAAGACCTCGGGGTTGCGCCCGTGGTGGTCCTCCATCTCCCGGAGTTCACTGGCCTGCCGGTGGACGATGGCCTGGACCCGGCGGGCGACACTGACGAAGGCGCGCTGCGCTGAGTCACGCATCGCCTCCTCGTTGTCGATGATGTCGAGGACCTGGAGGACCAGGGCGCGCTGCGCCGCGGGGAGGCTGCGGTAGGACGCGTCGGCGTCGACGACGTCGCGCATCACCTCCTGCGGCGAGTTGCTCGCACGCAGCCGGCGGATCGCGGCGGGCAGGAGCTCCTTGGTGAGCCGGACGGTCTCCTGGTCGTACGAGGCGATGCGGTGCTCCAGGAGCGCGATGCGCTGTTCGTACTCGGCACGCTGTACGCGCATCGCGCGGCGCCGGCGGTTGAGCACGACGGTGAGCGCGGCGACCACGACAGTGGCGATCGCCCCGCACCAGACGACTGCCGCCCGCACGCCTCCGGTGACCGGCACCGCGCCGGCCGCCGTGGCTCCGGCCATCAGCACGACGGGCGGCAGCGCGGCACGGATTGCGGGGACGTCTCTGTTGGTCGGCGGTGATTCAACACGGACCATCTAAACCCTCTGGCGGTTGATTCGGGAAGGTATTCGGGAGATCCAGCACGTGTACTGACAGGTGTGAACAAGTGCTCGGATTCGTAACAACTCGACTTCACTGCGCGTGAGCCTAGCCAGATCAGAACAGTGCTTCGGCACATTCACCCAACCCCCTGCGCGAGCACGCGGGCAGTAATACACTCACCAGTTTTGTACTCAGCGCCGCCGTGCATGCGCGAGGAGTGACGCCGGAGTCGAATCGGGCGAAAACAGACAGGGATGTCCTGCAGAGCGGGACGGATATAACCCGGGGCTGTCGAACCGAACAGGTCGATTTGCGCAAAAATCCGCCGCTAGGCCGCGTCTTGCAGCGACCTTCGCGAGCGTATGCGAATCTTTTTGTACCGCAGGGCAGGACAAGCGCACAGGTGCGCGAACCACTCCGAAAGGAGCGGACTCCTGAGCGACGGACATGTGTACGGACAGAACGCCGCCGTGGGCCGTGTGCGTGCCATCGGCGTACCGGAGCCGGCCCCGCGCCGCCACGCCGGTCTCAAGGTCGTGACCGTCAGTGAAGCCGACCCGGCGGCCGGACCTCCTCAGCCCGCCCGGGGGCGGTCCGGGGCATCAGCGGCGGCCGCCCCCGAGACGCCCCTCCAACTGCACCAGGAGCGCACCGAGCTGTCCGCTGAGCGCGCCGCGGGCAGCCTCGTCCAGACCGGAGAGCACCGACCGCTCGTAGGCCAGCTGTTCGGGCAGCAACCGGTCGACCAGCTCACGTCCGGCCCCGGTCAGTCCGACGTGGGCGACCCGCCGGTCCCTGGCGTCGCTGCGGCGGGCGATCAGCCCGGCGTCCTGCAGTACCCGCAGACGCTTGGTGACAGCGGCGCCCGACGAGAAGGTCTCGCGGGCCAGTTCGCCGGGGGTGAGTTCGCGGCCGGTACGGCGCATGGCTCCGAGGAGATCGAATTCGGCCCGGTTGAGTCCGGCGGCGCGCAGCGGGGCGTCCTCCGCCTGCTGGAGCAGGGCCGCGCACCGGTTGATGCGGCCGATGAGCTCCATCGGCCCGGTGTCCAGCGCGGGGTCGACGGCCTGCCACTGCCGTACCACCGAGGCCACGATGTCGTCGGTCACACCACTCCGTCCGCCCGAACCAGGGTGATGAGCCCCTGCCGTTGTGCTGTCGCCGCGAGCGTACGGTGTCCCGCCTGCTCGGCGGCGAGCAGCTCTTCCTCCGGCAGGGCGCGCTGCCACCATTCACCCGATGCGACGTCACGGGCGTCGCGCAGTTCGACCAGGGCGGAGGTCAGTTCCCGGCGGGCCGTGGCGAGCGCCGGGGCACCGGCCGAGGGGTCGGCGACGGTCCGCTCCGCGCCGAGCCGGGCCTCCTCGGCGGCCGCGAGCGCCTTTTCCACGCGGCCGGCCGCCCTGCGGTTGGTGACGGCGACGGCGGCCGACAGTCCGGCCACCACGCCCACCACGGTGTCCAGAACCCGGTCGGCGACGAGCCCTCCGGCCGGGGCGGACCCGCCGAACTCCAGGACGAGCAGGGCCATCGGCGTCACGGCGACGGAGCCGAGCCAGTAGTTCCGGGTGATCAGGGCCTCGGCGGCGAAGTTGAAGGACAGGACGCACAGGACCAGGACGAGCGGGCTGATCCTCGCCAGGGGGATCACGGCCGCGAACACCAGGACGCCGAGGAGGTTGCCGACGGTCCGCTGCAGGCCTCTGCTCCAGGAGAGGGAGAGGTTGGGCTGGTAGACCGAGGCGGCGGTCACGATCGCCCAGTAGGGGTGCCCGACCCCCAGCGCCCAGGAGGCGTAGCCGGCCAGCGCGCAGCCGACGAGGGTACGGAAGGCGACCGGCAGGACCGGGGAGCCCGGGGCGAGTGCGCGCCACAGCCTCTGCCGGGCCTCCCGCCGTCCGCGTCGCATCCGCTGCCCGGCACGCTCGGCGTCGGCGCCGAAGAGCTGCTCGACGGTCCCGGACGCGGCCGGCGGCTCGGGGACGGGACCGCGGCCCCGCGTCGCCTTCGCCCATCGGCGGAGCTCGTCGGGACGGGCATCGTCGGCCGGGGGTGCGGCGAGGGCCCGCTCGGCGTGGACCACGAGCCGTTCGAGCGCCTGGCGCACGGGGGTGGGCCGCCCTGCGGCGAGCAGTGCCTGCCAGGCGCCCTGAACCGCTGCGGCTGCGGCGTGCCGGGTCCGGGTGCCGGGTGCGGCCGCGTACGCGGCCGCGGCGTCGAGCGCGCGGGCGGTGGCGAGACGCTCGGGTCCCTCCCTGTGCCACAGCGCCGGTCCGGCGGTGACGAGCCAGGCGAAGGCACCGGCGGCCAGCATGAGCGCGAGGTGCCCGGGTACCCGGCCGGTCTCCTGCGGTGCGAAGAGCGCGGCCGAGGTGACGAAGGCGAAGATCACGTTGCCTGGCGGCCCGATGCGCGTGGCGTCGCAGAAGGTCTTCTGCACGGCGGCGAGCAGCGCGCCGACGGCGATCAGCACGGCGGTGGAGCTGATGAGTGACCCGGCCACCAGGGAGACCGCGAGGCCGGCGGCCATCCCGAGTACCACCCGGACGACGGTGTGGGCCCGGCGCGCGTACGGCAGGTGGTGTCCGTAGAGCGCGCAGAGCGATCCGGCCATCGTGTACATGACCAGGTCGAGACGGCCGAGGGAGTACAGCACCAGATTCGGCACCGCGGAGGCGATGACCACGCTCAGCGCGGGCTTGTACCAGATCTCCGCGGGCCTGTTCAGCCGCAGGGCCCCGATGACCGGCAGGCTGCGGACGGACGGCTTCCGCGATCGTACGGCTGTATCACTCATCTATTTAATTTAGCAGGTGTTACACCTGTAAAAGATATGGCTGCGCGAGGCCGCCGACCCCATCCGTCGGGACGGGTTCGCTTCGGACGGCCCGCGGGACGCGCGCGGAGAATCCAGTGGCGGCACGCCCGCGTCCCGTCGGGCCGGGCCGGTCAGCCGAAGCCGCGGGCGTCCTGCTTGAGTGCGGTGTCCACGGTCAGGGCCGTCGCCACGACGAGACTGAGCAGCGGCTCGGAGAGCTGGTAGTGGATCTGCAGGACGTAGTTGTCGGCCGTCGTGAACATCGTCTTCGCCAGGCCCTCCCACGTCTTGGTGATCCGGGCGATCTCGGCGTCGTTGTGGTCGACGATGGCGAAGTTCCAGGCGCGCCAGTTCTCGGCCTTGATCGCCCCGACCTTGCGGCCGTCGGCCATGATGGCGAAGTTGATCTTACCGATGGCGTTCTGCTGGACGATCTCGCCGACGGGCTGCCCGTCGGGGCGCTGCACCAGGACCCGGGACTTGATGAACTTCGCCGGGCGCGTGAGGAGCAACTGCGGCTGCCCGTGGGCATCGCGGATCTCCAGGCGGTGCGTGAGGTACTGGTCGATGCTGGAGACGAACCTGAGCACCTTGCGCAGGGCGCTCTGGCCCACCTGGACGACGGAACCGACCGTGTTGCCCTGCTGGTCGAAGACGCGGTACTCGTTGGTGACCTCGATCAGCTTGGCCTTCTGGTTCACGACCAGGACCTGCTGATCGAACAGCGAGCCGCCGGGCGCCGCCTGCTGCGATGCACCTTGCTGCGGGGCGTACTGCTGCTGGGCCTGCTGGGCCTGCTGGGGTGCGAACTGCTGGGCCGGGGCCTGCTGCTGCGGCACCGCGGCCTGAGTCGCGGCGGGCGCCGGGGCGGCCTGCCCCTCGGCCGGGTGCGTGTGCTCGGTCCACCGGGAGCCGTCCCAGTAGCGCAGCAACTGGGGTGCGCCATGAGGATCCGGATGCCAGCCCGCAGGTACGTTCGATTGCGTCGTCACCGGGGCACAGTATCCTGCCAAGCTGTGGGCCGGAGTCTTTGAAGATTCACACACCATTACGATGGCGGCGATGACCAGAGCGAGTGGGTGGGCGGACCGGTGGCGGGGCACGAACAGCCCGCCCGTCGCCGTGGGCTGGGTACTCGCGCTCCTGGCCGTGCTCCTCTGCTGCTCCACCTCCGCGACGGCGGCGCCCCGCGCCGAGGCCCCTTCGGCGACCGCGGTCCGGGCCTTCACCCCGGTGCAGGCGGCCGTCGTGTCGGTCGTCGTGGCCGATGCCCCCGGTGAGCGGGGGATCGGGAGTTCCTGTCACGGCGCCACGGACCATTCGACGGCGGTCGTGCTGCCCGGGCATCCCGCCCCCGTCGCTCCGCCCTGCCCCTCGGCAGCACCCGGGGCCGGCCCGTTCTCCGGCACCGGGACGATCCGGGGCCCCTCCCACGACGGCACGGGCGCCGTCGATCGTCTGCGTCTGCAGATCCAGCGGATCTAGAGCCCGGACCCGCCGCCTCCGTCGCCCACGCGCCGGGGCGTCCCTCCGCACGCCCTGTATCCCCGCGGGCGCACGCCCGCGATCCGCTGAACCCGAGGACCTGACATGGCTTCCGCCAAGAACCAGAACAGCCCTGCCGCCGCGCGCCGGGCCAAGCTCGACGAGGCCCGCCGCAAGGAGCGGGCCCGCGAGCGCCGCAGCCGCGTCATCACCATCACCGCCGCGGTCGTCGTGGTCGCCGGCCTCGTCGCAGGGGGCGGTTACCTGATGTCCGAGGCCGACGAGCAGGACAAGGCCGAGACGCAGGCCAAGACCTCACCGGTCACCGGCGAACGCTCCTGGGACAAGCTGACCCAGAACCACGTGCAGAAGCCCGTCGACTACCCGATGAACCCGCCCGTCGGCGGTGACCACAACCCGGTCTGGATGAACTGCGACGCCGACGTCTACACGGAGGCGATACCGAAGGAGAACGCCGTCCACTCCTTGGAGCACGGCGCCGTCTGGGTCACCTACAACGACAAGGCGCAGGACGCCGACGTCAAGGCCCTGGCCGAGCGGGTCGCCAAGACGCCGTACTCCCTCATGAGCCCCGTGACCGACCAGAAGGACCCCCTGATCCTCAGCGCCTGGGGCAAGCAGGTCACGGTCAAGAGCGCCACGGACGCACGGGTCGCCCAGTTCTTCACCAAGTACGTCCAGGGCGCGCAGACCCCGGAGCCGGGCGCCGCCTGCTCCGGCGGGGTGGCCAAGTGACCTCGGCGGCGCGCGCTCCCCGTTCACTGGTGTGGGCGGGGGCCGTGGTGTTCGTGGTGGCCGTTGGACTGGTGCTGCTGATGGTCGTACGGCCCTCCGCGGCCTCGCCCTCCGGTGCCGGGACCACCCGAGTATCCGCCGGTGCGCCCGCGGAGAGTTCGGCCGACGTGGGGTTCGCGCGGGACATGTCGGTGCACCACCAGCAGGCGGTGGAGATGGCGTTCATCGTCCGGGACCGCACCGACGACGAGGACGTGAGGCGCCTCGCCTACGACATCATCAACACGCAGGCCAACCAGCGGGGCATGATGCTGGGCTGGCTGGATGCCTGGGACATGCCCAAGAGCTCGGAGGGTCCGCCCATGGAGTGGATGGGCCACCCCGCCACCGCGACGGACGGGGCCCTCATGCCGGGCATGGCGACCGATGCCCAGCTCGACCGGCTGCGGGCGGCGGAGGGCAGGGCGGCCGAGGTGCTGTTCCTGCACCTGATGACCGTCCACCACCGCGCGGGCGCCGACATGGCCCGCGCCGCGGCAGCTTCGGCGTCCACGGACGAGATCAGGGAACTGGCCGCCGGTATGGCCCGTGCCCAGGAGTCGGAGATCGCGCTCATGGCGGACATGCTCGAGGCCCGGGGCGCGAACCCCTGAGCCGCGGCGGCACGGGACCGGGCGGGGACGGTGGCGTCAGTCACCGGGTCCGCCCGGTCTCCGGCCACCGCCCGGTCTCCGGCCCCGTCCGGAGGCGGGGCGGACCTCTCCGCACTCCGCACCACCGCGAATTCACCTGCCGCCCGCGCCGTTCTCATGAACGCGACACCCGGAGACCGCCGCCTCGCCCGACACTTCCTGACGAGTCATGGACATGTCCCTCTCACGACAGGAAGCATCCGTGCGGATACAGCGCTCCTCCCGCCTGGCGGCCACCGCTCTCCTCGGTACGGCACTCATCACCCTCGTCCCGCTGTCCCCCGCACACGCGCGGTCCCTGCCGGCCGTCGGCGCGAAGGCGGAAACGGCCGCACTGTACGACGACGAGCAGGGCGGCAACGCCAACGCGGACGACCCCGCGATCTGGCGCGACGACGCCAACCCCGGGCGCAGCCTGGTCATCGCCACCGCCAAGGAGGGCGGCCTGCGCGTCTACGGTCTGGACGCCTCCCTGGTGCAGTCCGTCCCGGCTCCGCGGCCCCCGGCGAAGGAGAACGCACCCGGCCGGTTCAACAACGTCGACCTCGTCACGGGGCTGCGTACCCCGTCGGGCCGCGCTGACGTCGCCGTGGTGAGCGACCGGGGCAACGACCGCCTGCGCGTCTACCGCATCGACCCCTCCCGGCCCGGAGGGCCGCTGAAGGACGTGACCGATCCGGCCGCGGCCCCCGTCTTCTCGGCGGACCAGGACGAGATCGACGAGCAGCGGACCGCATACGGCCTGGCCACCTGGCAGGACCGGGCGAGCGGGCGTTCGTACGCCCTGGTGAGCAGGCGCAACAGCACCGATCTGGCGCTGCTGGAGCTGAGGCCGACCGCTGCGGGCACGGTGGGCTACCGCCCGGTGCGGACCCTGTCGCTCCCCTCCGCCTTCCGGCTCCCCGACGGCACCTCGTGGACGCCGTGCGGCGAGCCCGGCGAACTGCCGCAGGTCGAGGGCATGGTCGTCGACCCGGACAACGGCACGCTCTACGCCGGTCAGGAGGACGTCGGGATCTGGCGCCTGCCGGCCGCGCTGAACGGCCGCCCGGTCCTGATGGACAAGGTCCGGGAGTACGGCGTCCCCGGCACCTACGACCCGGTGACCGAGGAGTGCACCGCCGGGACCGACCCCGGATTCGGCGGCAGGCACCTCGCGGCGGACGTGGAGGGCCTGACCCTGTTCCGGGAGCCCGGCGGCGACGGCCACCTGATGGCGTCCGGTCAGGGCGACGACAGTTTCGCCCTGTACGACCGGAAGATCTCCGGGCGCAACGCGTACGAGGGCGGCTTCCGGATCACCGCCGTGTCGGCCGACCTGGACGGCAGTGAGGAGTGCGACGGGGCTGCCGCGCTCGCCGAGCCGCTGGGCTCGCGCTACCCGCACGGCCTGCTGGTGGTCCAGGACGGCCACGAGACCTCCGCGGCGGGCGGCGAGGGGGGCCGCGAGGCGACCGGCTTCAAGTTCGTCGACCTGGGGACGCTGGCGGACGCGACGGGGAGGTGACGGCCCGTACCGCGGCCCCCGCGGGCAGGGGCATCACATAGGCTCGTCGACGATATGAAGAGCTACCTCACACCCCTGGGGTCCAAGGCCGACAAGGACACCGTGCGCCGGCACAACCTGAGCCTCGTGCTGCGCGCCGTACGGGACGAGGGCGAGGCCGGCGAGGCCACCAGGGCGGGAGTCTCGGCCCGGGTCGGACTCACTCGCGCCGCCGTGTCGTCCCTGGTCGAGCAGTTGCTCGACAGCGGGTTCGTCACGGAGTCGGGCAAGACGTTCAGCGGGCAGGCGGGCAGGCCGGGCACGGCGCTGAAGGTGGCGCGCACCGGGCCCGCCGGGCTCGGCGTGGAGATCAACATCGACTACGTCTCTGTGTGCGTCGTGGATCTCGCCGGCACCGGCCGGGTCCGGCAGACCGAGCACCTGGACAACCGCGGGGCTCCGCCCGGCGAGGTGCTGGCCAGGGCCGCACGGATCGCCGCCCGCACGCTGGATTCGGCGCGGGAGCAGGACCTGTACCCGGTCGGCGCGGCTCTCGCGCTGCCCGGACTCGTGTCGGGCGGCTCCGTGCGGCAGGCTCCGAACCTGGGCTGGAACGAGGTCGCCGCGGAGGTCCTGTTCGCCGAGGCACTCGCCGCCCTGCGGCCCGGGTCCGGGCCGCTGCCGGTGCGCTCGGAGAACGAGGCGAACCTGGCGGCGCTGGCCGAGCTGTGGTTCGGCGGGCTCGACCAGGTCCGCAGTTTCCTGTACCTCACGGGTGAGATCGGCGTCGGCGGCGCCCTGGTGATCGACGGCGAACTGCTGCGCGGTGCGCACGGCTTCGCCGGGGAGATCGGACATGTGGTGGTGGATCCGGCCGGTCCGGAGTGCCGGTGCGGTTCGCGCGGCTGCCTTGAGCAGTACGCCGGCCAGTCGGCCCTGTTGCGGTCGGCCGGCATCGACGAGGCGGGCGGCGGTGCCGCCGGTGTGAGGGAACTGGAAGGGCGCGCGCGGGCCGGCGATCCGCGGGCGCTCGCCGCCGTGGCCGACGCGGGACGGATGCTGGGACAGGTGCTGTCCGGGGCGGTGAACCTCTTCGACCCGGACGCGGTGGTGCTGGGCGGGATATACCGCTGCCTGATGCCGTGGCTGTCGCCGCCCGCCGCGGAGGAGCTGACGGGCCGTGTGGTGTCCGGCCTCTGGTCGCGCGACGGCGGCCGGCTGCGCGCGTCGTCCGTCGCGGGCGACGCGGCGCGGGGCGCGGCGGCGCTGGTGGTGCAGGACGTGCTGGCCGACCCGGTGGCGTACGCCCCGCCGACGGGGACCGACGCCTGACGGGCTCCGCGTGCCTCGCTCCCGGGGTGTCCGGCGGTGGGACCGTCGGACAGCCCGGGAGGCGGGTGGTTCAGCGGAGGCCGAGGAGGTGTTCCATGGCGAGTTGGTCGAGGGCTTCGAAGGCCATGGTGCGTTCGGCGACGGTGGTGGCGTCGAAGTCTTCGTAGGCGGTGCGGTCGGCGAGGAGGGCTTTGAGGCCGTCGTCGGCGGTGGGGCGGGCGAGTTCGTGCAGGCGGGAGGCGGTGAGGGCTTCCTGGACGGCGGGGTCGGCGCGGAAGGCGGTGGCGCGTTCCTTGAGGATGAGGTAGTTGCGCATGCAGTTCTTCGCGGATTCCCAGACGCCGTCGATGCCGTCGGTGCGTACGGGCTTGAAGTCGAAGTGGCGGGGGCCGGCGTAGTCGGAGGTTTCCAGGAGGTCGACGAGCCAGAAGGCCTGGCGCAGGTCGCCGGCGCCGAAGCGGAAGTCCTGGTCGTACTTGATGCCGGACTGTCCGTTGAGGTCGATGTGGAAGAGCTTGCCGGCCCACAGGGCCTGGGCGATGCCGTGGGGGAAGTTGAGTCCGGCCATCTGCTCGTGTCCGGTCTCGGGGTTCACGCCGACCATCTCGGGCCGTTCGAGGCGTTCGATGAAGGCGAGGGCGTGGCCGATGGTGGGCAGGAGGATGTCGCCGCGGGGCTCGTTGGGCTTGGGCTCGATGGCGAAGCGCAGGTCGTAGCCCTGTTCGGTGACGTAGTCGCCCAGGAGGTCGAAGGCTTCCTTCATGCGGTCCAGGGCGACGCGGATGTCCTTGGCGGCGCCGGACTCGGCGCCCTCGCGTCCGCCCCAGGCGACGTAGGTGGTGGCGCCGAGTTCGACGGCGAGGTCGATGTTGCGGATGACCTTGCGCAGGGCGAAGCGGCGGACGTCGCGGTCGTTGGAGGTGAAGCCGCCGTCCTTGAACACCGGGTGGGTGAACAGGTTGGTGGTGGCCATCGGGACCTTCAGCCCGGTGCGGTCCAGGGCGTCCTTGAACCGGCCGATCAGGCGGGCCCGCTCGCTCTCGGTGGACCCGAAGGGGATCAGGTCGTCGTCGTGGAAGGTGACTCCGTGCGCACCGAGCTCGGCCAGCCGCTCCACCGACTCGACCGGGTCCAGTGCGGGACGGGTCGGCTCACCGAACGGGTCGTTGCCACGCCAGCCCACGGTCCAGAGACCGAAGGTGAACCTGTCCGCAGGAGTGGGAGTGAAGCGTTCCGTCATCGTCTGTCCGCCTTCGTCTGACTGCGGTCCGGGACCGTCGCCTTCACCCGGGCCTATTTGTTCACTGACATGATTAATTATGCACGCGGCACGGGATGGACGTAACCCCCCGGACGACGAAACGAGTGACGCCCCTGTTCGGCGCGACGTCGATCACGTAATTTGTTTGTCGCACTCCCAAAATCGTCACCACCGGAAGAACCGCACGAGAAGAGGTAGGCCATGCCGCCGCGTACCGTCGTCATCGGCGTGGACAGCTCCACCCAGTCCACGAAGGCCGCAGTCACCGACACCGAGACGGGTGAGCTGCTCGCCGTCGGCCGCGCGCCGCATGTGGTCACGGGCGAGGGCGGGGCGCGCGAGAGCGACCCCGAGATCTGGTGGCGCGCGCTGTGCGACGCCGTCGCGGCCGGGCTCAAGGAGTCGGGGATCTCCCCGTCCTCCGTCGTCGGCATCGGTGTCGCCGGCCAGCAGCACGGCCTGGTCGTCCTCGACCGGTCCGGCCGCCCGCTGCGCCCCGCACTCCTGTGGAACGACACCCGTTCCGCCCCGCAGGCGGCGGCGCTCGTGGCCGAGCTGGGCGGGCCCGACGCCTGGACCGCGCGCACGGGAACCGTGCCCGTCGCGTCCATGACGGCCACGAAGTGGCGGTGGCTGCGCGAGAACGACCCGGCCAGCGCCGACGCCGCGGCCGGCATCCGGCTGCCGCACGACTTCCTCACCGAGCGGCTGTCGGGCACGGCCGCGACGGACCCCGGCGACGCGTCCGGCACCTGCTGGTACTCGACCGCTTCCGGGGCGTACGACCCCGAGCTCCTGGAACTCCTGGGACTGGACGCCTCGATGCTGCCGGAGGTCGCCGCGGGAGGCGGGACCCGGATCGGCTCGCTGTCCGCGTCCGCCGCGGAAGCGCTCGGCCTGCCCGCCGGGATCGCGGTCGCGGCCGGCACCGGGGACAACATGAGCGCCGCCGTCGGCCTCGGCCTCGGCGGAGCCGGACTGCTGGACCACCCCGTCCTCAGCCTCGGCACCTCGGGGACGGTGTTCGCCGCCTCCCGGGCCCGGCCCGCATCCGCGGCCCTCTCCGGATTCGCGGCCGCCGACGGTACGTATCTCCCGCTCGCCTGCACCCTCAACTGCACCCTGGCCGTCGACAAGGTGGCCACCCTCCTCGGCCTGCACCGCGACGACGCGGCACCCGGCGGCGAGGCCGTCCTCCTGCCGTACCTGGACGGCGAGCGCACCCCTGATCTGCCCACCTCGTCGGGCCTCCTCACCGGGCTCCGGCACGACACCACGCCCCAGCAGCTGCTGGGCGCCGCGTACGAGGGCGCGGCCTTCACCGTGCTGCGGGCGCTGGACGAGCTGCTGCGGGCGTGCGGTCTGGACCCGGCCGACCCCGAGGTGGCCGGCAGGCCGCTGCGGCTGATCGGAGGCGGCGCCCAGGGCCGCACCTGGGTGGAGACGGTGCGCCGGCTCTCCGGCCGGCCGCTGATCGTGCCCGGCAGCGGGGAACTGGTCGCCCTCGGTGCCGCGGCCCTGGCAGCGTCCGCGGCAGGCGGCGGCGATCCGGTCGCCATCGCGACCCGGTGGAACACGGGGGCCGACAGCACCGACGCCGGACTCCCGCCGCTGGAGCGGGACACGGAGACGTGGGAGCGCGTCGGCTCGGTACTCGACAGGGCGGCGGGTTCCCTGCTCGGCGGATAGGGGACTGCCCCGAAATCGCGCCCGGCGGACCGGTTTTGGGGATGACCGCGGATCTTCAATAGGATCCGGCGATGATCATAAGAAAACGGCTGACGGCCGGGGTGTGCGTTCTGCTCGCCACCCTGGCCGCCGGGCTCGGCACCGCCCTCCCGGCCGCCGCCGACGAACCCCCCACCGCCGCATCGCCGAAGGTCGAGCTGGTCCTCGACGTCAGCGGGTCCATGCGCACCCGTGACATGGACGGAGAGTCCCGGATATCCGCCGCCAAGCAGGCGTTCAACGACGTCCTGGACGCGGTGCCCGAGGAGGTCGAGCTGGGCATCCGTACGCTCGGCGCCGACTACCCGGGTGACGACCGCAAGGTGGGCTGCAAGGACACCAAGCAGCTCTACCCGGTCGGGCCGCTGGACCGCACGGAGGCCAAGACCGCCGTCGCCACCCTGGCGCCGACGGGCTGGACCCCGATCGGCCCCGCGCTGCTCGGTGCCGCCGACGACCTCGAGGGCGGTGACTCCACCCGGAGGATCGTCCTGATCACGGACGGCGAGGACACCTGCGGTCCGCTCGACCCCTGCGAGGTCGCCCGCGACATCGCCGCCCGCGGGATCCACCTGGTCATCGACACACTGGGCCTGGTGCCCAACGCCAAGATCCGCCAGCAGCTGACCTGCATCGCCGAGGCCACGGGCGGCACGTACACGGCGGTCCAGAACACCGACGAACTCTCGGGCAGGGTGACCCAGCTGGTCGACCGGGCCGCCGAGCCCGTCGTCACCCCGGTGGCCACCGAGGGCGCGGCCAGTTGTTCCGCGGCCCCCGAGCTGAAGGCCGGTCTCTACACCGACCGCCAGGAGATCGGCAAGCACCGCTGGTACCGGGTGGATGTGGCGCCGGGTCAGGAACTGCGTGCCTCCGTCAGTGTGGCCGCGGACCGCGCGGTCGCCGACGACTACGGCGTACTCCTGCGCGCGGTGACCAGGCACGGGCGCGAGATCGTCCGTGGCTCGGAGTCCGGCACCGGACGTACGGACATGATCTCGTCCGGCCTGCGCTACCCGAAGGCCGAGGAGGACGACACGGAGGAGGGCACCGCCCCCGCACCCGAGACCGTGTGTCTCCAGCTCAGCAATTCCTTCTCCGCGGCCCCGTCCGTGAAGACGACCCCCGGCATGCCCGTCGAGCTGACCATCGACCTGGTGGACGCACCCGACGAGGCCGCCGACACCGCGGCCTTCGGCCTCGGGCGGGGCTGGTGGCTCCTGGGGGTCATGGTCCTGACCGGGTTGATCGCCGGTCTGCTGACCGGCTGGATCTCGCGCTGGCGCGTCGCCGTATGGAGGACCAACTGATGCGTACCACCCGTAGAAACACGCTCGGGCGCGATTGCGTGGGCGTCCTGCTCGCGGGAGTCGCGCTGCTCACCTCGGGCGGGACCGCCGTCGCCGACGACCCGTCGGCGAGCGCGAGCCCGGCCGAAGGCGAGGCCGCGGGGCCGACCGAGGCGGGCACCACCTTCCGCACGGCGACGGCGATCCAGCAGGGCACGAAGGCCACGGCGGACGCCTCCACGGGCGACTACCTGTACTGGGCCTTCCCCGCCGACGCGGGCCAACGGGCCACGGTGCGGGCGAAGGTGAGCCTCCCGGAGAGCGCCACCCGGCACGGCGCGTCGACCTGGCAGGTGGACGTGTACGACGGGCTCCGCCGCCGGCAGGCCTGCATGTACGGCCATCAGACCAGGAAGGCCGCGCCGGACGCGAGCGCCGTCGAGCTGTCCTGTGTGCTGCGTACCGTGCGGGCGTGGTCCGAGCCGTGGGCGTCGGATCCCCTGCCCGGCACCTACTACATCCGCCTGACGGTGGTCGGCCTGGCCGAGGAGGACCTGGGGCTCCCGGTCCACGTCGAGACCGAGGCCACCTCCGCCGACCAGGGCGGCGCGCACGACGTCGACGGCGCCCTCGCGAAGCCGCTCGTGCCGGGCGCGTCCTCGGCCGACCGGACGTCCGTGTCATCGGATGCGGATGCGCCGCTCGCCGGTGACCCGGAGGACGGCTGGTCCTCCGGCTGGTGGACCGACCGCTGGCTGTGGACCGTGGGCGGAGGCGTACTCGCCGCGCTGGCGGCCGTGTTCGGCTATTCCCTGACCAGGGGCGGCGGCCGCCCCTCCCGGGTTCCGCCGGGCGTCTGACGAGGACCAGCGGGCCGGAGGGCCGCGGGCATCGAGCCTGCGGCCCTCCGGCATGTGACGGCGTGTCCGGCGGCCGGCGAGGCCTCGGCGAGGGGTCACCCTCCGGGGCTGCGGTGTGTACCGCTTTGCGCGTCCGCTGGGCCGAACGGATGAAGGAACGCCTCGTGCGGACGGGGCGGCGGCGAGGCTTGCGCCATGAACGTCACCCCCTTCGCGTACCGCCCGCGCACGACAGCACGCGGCGCGCACACCGCGACCGTGAACCGGGCACGGCCCGCTCGCCCGGGCAGGTCCTGAGCGTGCGCCCCGCGCAGCGGGCCGGCACCCTGCTCGGCATCCATCTGCTCGCCTGCCTCTGCACGGCGTTGCTGATCCCTCCGCCCCCGGCCTCGCCTCCCGGGACCGCCCCGGCCGTGCTGTCCGGCCCCGGGCCCACGACGGCCGAACCCTGGCGAGCCGGGTGGCACCGTTCCCTGCTCACCCGACGGCCGGCCGAGCGGCCCGCGGACCGGCCGCCGGTCAGGCCGGCCGTCGGCGGAGCGCCCGCGTGGACGCACACGTGCCTGCGTGGCGACGAGTCGTCCTGCCCGCAGTCGGCTCGGGGAGAAGGCGACCATGACGGGGCGTCAGCGGCGAGTCCCGGGGTGGCGGCCGATACCGCTCCCGCACCCTCGAAGACCTGACGGGCAGCCGCTAGTCTCGTCAACTCACCTTTTTCGTACAGCGGATGACAGGAGTGCCATGTCCACGGATGACGGCGCGGTCCTCGGCATCTCCCCCCGCGCTCACACGCTCGTACCGGGGCCGAAGGGGGTGCCTCTCCTGGGAAGTCTGCCGCAGTTCGGCAAGAACCCCCTCGCCTTCTTCGAGCGCCTGCGCGGCTACGGGGACATGGTGAGCTGGCGCTTCGGCCGCCACGGCTGCGTCTTCGTCGCCGACCCCGAGTGCATCGGCGAGCTGCTCAGGGAGACGGAACGCACCTTCGACCAGCCGCTGCTCGGCATCGCGTTCCGTACGGTGATGGGCAACGGCGTCGTGGTCGCGCGAGGAGCGGACTGGCGGCGCAAGCGGTCGCTCGTCCAGCCCTCGGTGCGGCCCAGGCAGGTGAGGTCGTACGCCTCCACGATGACCGCGTGCGCGGTGGAACTGGCGGGCGCGTGGTCCGGAGGCCAGCGGATCGACATCAAGCGGGAGATGGCGGCCCTGACGCAGAGGATTGCCGTCCGGACCATCTTCGGGGTGGACACTCCGGCCGACGCGGAGTCGATGGGACGGGCGATGGACATCGCCCAGCAGGAGATCGGCAAGGAGTTCAGCGGTCTCGGCGCGGTGCTGCCCGACTGGGTGCCCACACGCGGGCGCGCGAGGATCAGGAGGGCCGCCGCCGTGATCGACGCGGAGGTAGGGCGCGTGGTCGCCAGGCACCGCGAGGGGGACGGCGAGCGCCCCGACCTGCTGAGCCGGCTGCTCACGGCCGTGGACGAGACCGGGGCGCACCTCAGCGACGAGGAGATACGCGACGAGACGGTCACGCTTTACATCGGCGGACACGAGACGACCAGTTCGACCCTGGTGTGGGTGTGGTACCTGCTGTCCCGCAACCCGCACGCGCGGGCCGCGCTCGCCGAGGAGCTGGACCGGGTGCTCGGAGACCGCGACCCCGGCATCGACGACTACGCGCGACTGACGTACGCCCAGGCGGTGGTGAAGGAGACGCTGCGTCTGTATCCGACGATCTGGCTCATCACGGGCGTGGCCAAGGAGGGGGCCACGCTCGGCGGTGTGCCGATGCCGGCCGGCACGCGCGTGTGGAGCAGCCAGTGGGCCACCCACCGGGACGAGCGGTGGTTCCCCGAGCCGCAGGCCTTCCGCCCAGAGCGCTGGGACGCGGAGGGCGGTGAGGAGATCCCGGAGTACGCCTGGTACCCGTTCGGCGGCGGCCCGCGCGTCTGCCTGGGAACGCGCTTCGCCATGGTGGAGGCGGTCCTGGTCCTCGCCGTACTCGCGCGGCGCTTCGAGCTGGGGGTGGATCCCGGCGATGTCGGCCCCGTGCCGACACTGACACTGCAGCCGGACCGGGACGTCATGGCGACCGTACGGGCGCGTTGACCGCACTGCCGGGTGAAGCCCGTGGTGAACGTTTGACCTCAAGTCCGCTTCAGGTCCTAGCGTTCGGTGCGTACCGACCGACTACGGAGGCACCCGCATGGACATGGAAGTCACCGCGTGGCACTCACTGCACAGCGCGATGAACGCGCAGGCGGACCGCAGGCCCTTCTCCCGCGCCACCCTGCGCCGCATCGGTGAGTTCGCCCGGCCGCACCGGGGCCGGATCGGCCGTTTCCTCCTGCTCAGCGTGGTCACCGCGCTCCTCGCGGTGGCCACACCGGTGCTGGCGGGCGGTGTCGTCGACGCGATCGTGCGGGGCGAGGAGTCGGGTACGGTCACGCGGCTCGCCCTTCTCATCGCACTGATCGCCGTGGCGGAGGCGGGACTCGGGCTCCTCACCCGGTGGCTGTCGGCGACCCTCGGTGAAGGGCTCATCCTCGATCTGCGCACCGCCGTCTTCGACCACGTGCAGCGGATGCCGGTCGCCTTCTTCACCCGTACCCGGACCGGCGCGCTGGTCAGCCGGCTCAACAACGACGTCATCGGGGCGCAGCGGGCGTTCAGCAACACCCTGTCGGGTGTCGTCTCCAACCTCGTCACCCTGCTGCTGACCCTGGCCGTCATGCTGACCATCTCCTGGCAGATCACGCTGCTCGCCCTGGTGCTGCTGCCCGTGTTCGTCGTCCCCGCCCGCCGGATGGGTTCGCGGATGGCGGCTCTCCAGCGGGAGGCCGCCGGCCACAACGCCACCATGGGCACCCGGATGACCGAGCGCTTCTCGGCACCGGGCGCGACCCTCATCAAGCTGTTCGGCCGTCCCGCCGACGAGTCCGCGGAATTCGCGGCCAGGGCGGGCCGGGTACGCGACATCGGCATTCGCACGGCGATGCTGCAGTCCACCTTCATCACGGCACTCACGCTGGTGTCCGCACTGGCCCTCGCGCTTGTCTACGGGCTCGGCGGGTACTACGCGCTGCGCGGCACCCTGGAGCCCGGGGCCGTCGTCGCCCTGGCCCTGCTCCTCACCCGCCTCTACGCACCGTTGACCTCGCTGGCCGGAGCACGCGTCGAGGTCATGAGCGCACTGGTCAGTTTCGAGCGGGTCTTCGAGATCCTCGACCTCCGGCCGCTGATCGCCGAGAAGCCCGATGCCCGCCGGGTGCCGGACGGACCGGTGTCCGTGGAGTTCGACGGGGTGTCGTTCGGCTACCCGTCCGCGGACAAGGTCTCCCTCGCCTCACTGGAAGAGGTCGCCACGCTCGACTCCGGGGACGGGGTCAGAGTGCTGCACGACATCACCTTCACAGCGGAACCGGGGCAGATGGTCGCCCTCGTCGGTTCGTCCGGGGCCGGCAAATCCACGATCGCGCAACTGCTCCCCCGGCTGTACGACGCCGATGCCGGTGCCGTCCGGCTGAACGGCGTGGACGTCACCGACCTCACGGCCGACTCGATCCGGGAGACGCTCGGCATGGTGACCCAGGACGGCCACCTCTTCCACGAGTCGGTGCGGGCCAATCTCCTCCTCGCCCGCCCGGAGGCGGCCGAGGAGGAGATCTGGGACGCGCTGCGCCGGTCCCGCCTGGACGGACTGGTGGCCTCGCTGCCCGAGGGCCTGGACACGGTGGTCGGAGAACGCGGCTACCGGCTGTCCGGTGGTGAACGCCAGCGCCTCACCATCGCGCGTCTGCTGCTGGCCCGTCAGCGGGTGGTGATCCTCGACGAGGCGACCGCGCACCTGGACTCCACCTCGGAAGCCGCCGTGCAGGAGGCGCTGGCCGAGGCACTGGAAGGGCGTACGGCGGTGGTCATCGCCCACCGTCTGTCGACGGTGCGGTCGGCCGATCTGATCCTCGTCGTCGAGGACGGCCGCATCGTCGAACGCGGCACGCACGACGCACTGCTGGCCGCCGGGGGACGGTACGAGGAGCTGCACCGTACCCAGTTCGAGCGTCCGGAGCCGGAGGAGGTGCGACCGGCCGTCTGACCTCGGGGTCCTCCCCGTCCGTGCGCGTGCGCACGGACGGCGCCGCCGGGCGCGCGTCACGGGCCTGTCGGCGTTGCGCCCGCTCGCCGCGCGCTCGTAACGTGACCGGAGGCCGCCGGGTGGGCCGACCGGGCCGGGCCCGTGCGGCCGGCCCGGCCCGAACAGCACTCCACGCCGAAACCGGGTACGCATGAGCCAGTCACAGTCCACCGCCGACGCATGGCACCGGCCGATGGTCGCCCGCCTCTCCAGCGAGGAGCACCGCACCGCGACCGCCCTCGAGCTGTTCTTCGACCTCTGCTTCGTCACCGCCGTCGCCCAGGCCTCGGGAGCCTTCGAGCACGAACTCGCCGAGGGGCGCATCGGTCACGGGGTCCTCGGCTACGCGACGGTGTTCTTCGCGATCTGGTGGGCCTGGATGAACTTCACCTGGTTCGCGTCCGCCTACGACACCGACGACGTGCCGTACCGCCTGCTCACCCTGGTCCAGATCGCGGGCGCACTCGTCCTTGCCGCGGGTGTGTCGCAGGCCGTGGAACACGAGGACTTCACCGTCATCACCTGGGGCTATGTCGTCATGCGGCTGGCCATGGTCACCCAGTGGCTGCGAGCGGCCCACTCCGACCCCGAACGCCGGCGCAGCTGCATGCGCTACGCGGCCGGCATCCTGATCGTGCAGATCGGCTGGGTCGCACGCCTGGCGGCACCCGACGACTGGGGACTCCCCCTCTTCGGCGTCCTGGTCGTGGCCGAACTCGCCGTCCCCGTCTGGGCGGAGAGCACCGCCAACACCACCTGGCACCCCCACCACATCGCGGAACGGTACGGCCTCTTCACGCTGATCGTCCTCGGCGAGACCATCACCGCGGCGACCGTCGCCGTCCGTACCGCCCTGGACGACGAGGCGGCGATCGGCGACATCGCGACGCTGGTCGTCGGCGGCGTACTGACGGTCTTCGCCCTGTGGTGGCTCTACTTCGCCCAGAACGCCCCTAGCAGGCTCACCGGGCTCAGGTCCGCGCTCCTCTGGGGCTACGGCCACTACTTCGTCTTCGCCTCGGCCGCGGCCGTCGGCGCGGGGCTGGCCCTGAACGTCGCGCACACCACCGGTCACGGCCACCTCTCGGACCGTGCCGCCGCGGCGGCGTTCACCGTCCCGGTGGCCGTGTTCGTCACGCTGGTGTGGCTGCTGCATCACCGGGCGTCGGAGATCCGCACCCGCACCGACCTCGTCCACCCGGTCGCGGTCCTCGCCGTGCTCGCGTCGACCTTCACCCCGGTGCCCGTGCTGGTGACCGGCATCCTCGCCGCGGCGCTCGTCGCGGCGACCCTTGTCGTCGCGGCGCGCGGCCGGTCCTCCGTCAGGCCGGGTCGGACATGATCTCCCGGACCTCCTGCGCGCACCGGCACGCGGCAGCGATCCTGGCGGCCCATTCCAGCGCGTCCTCACGTGTGGACACTTCGACGATCGAGAACCCGCCGAGCACTGCCTTGGTCTCCGGGAACGGGCCGTCGGCGACGGCCCCGTCGGTGGCCACGACGCTCGCCCTCTGCCTTTCCAGTCCGCCGCCGAAGACCCACACACCGGCGTCCCGGGCCTCCCGCACCACCGCGTGCGAGGCCTCGGCCACCGCAGCCAACTCCCCCTCGGGGAAGGTCATCGCGCCATCGTCGAACGAGATCAGGTACCGCGCCATCCTTGGCTCCCTCGGCCGTCTGTCTACCTGAGCGCCACTCACCCTACGACGACCCCCTCCCTCCGGGGCCCGACGCTCCCCCGACCTCCGGAACACCGGTCCCGCAAGAGGGTTGCCCCCGGCTCACGGCCGGCCGCCGCGGGCGGTGCCTAGGCGGCCGGCCGTGAGCCGGGGATCCAGGGCTCAGCTCACCGGCCGAGCCACTTCTTCCAGGTGCCGGGGTGCTCCTGGATCCAGCGGCCGGCCGCCTCGTCGGGTGACAGGCGCTCGGAGGCGATCAGTTCCGAGACCTCGTTCTGGTCCTTCTCGGACCACTCGAACTTCTTCAGGAAGGCGGCCGCGTCTCCGCCGCGCTTGCTGAAGCCCGCGTTCAGGTACTTCTGCAGCGGGGTCTTCGGGTAGGCGCAGTCGATGTCCGCCGGGGCCTTCGCCGCACACGCGTCGGAGTACTCCGGCAGCTTCACCTCGACCATCGGCACCTCGTTGAACAGCCACTGCGGCTGGTACCAGTAGCTGAGGAAGGGCTTCTTCTCCTTGGCGAACTGCTGCATCTGGGTGATCTGCGCGGCCTCGGAACCGGCGAAGACGACCTTGTAGTCGAGGCCGAGGTTCTTCACCAGCGCCTTGTCGTTCGTGACGTAGGACGGCGAACCGTCCATCAGCTGGCCCTTGTCGCCGCTCTCCGGGGTGCGCAGCTCGTCGGCGTACTTGTCGAGGTTCTTCCAGTCCGTGACGTCCGGGTGCTCGTCCGCCCAGTACTTGGGCACGTACCAGCCGATGTGGCCGGTGACGCCGAGGTCGCCACCGGGCACGATGGTCTTCTTGTCCTTGACGTACAGCTTCTCCTGGTCCGGGTGGCCCCAGTCCTCCAGGATGGCGTCCACGCGGCCCTGGCTGAGCGCGTCCCAGGCGGGTACCTCGTCGGTCTGCACTAGGTCGACGCGGTAGCCCAGCTCGTCCTGGAGGATCTTCTGCGCGACGGCCACGTTGGCCTGCGCACCGACCCAGGACTGGACGGACAGGGTGACGGTCTTGATGTCGGCGGGCGCCGCGAACGGGCTCGCCTGCTTGGTCATGTCCGCGGCGCCGCAACCGGTGACGGCGAGCAGGGCCGCCGCGGAGGCGACGACCGCGGACGTACGGAGACGGGCGCGGGTACGGGTACGGGTTCGGGTGCGAGCCATGTCAGCTCTCCTTCCGCTGGCGGCGGGCGGTGGGCTGGGTGACACGGTCCAGCATCAGTCCGAGGCAGACGATGGCGGCGCCCGCGACGAGACCGGTGGCCAGGTCGCCCTGCGCCAGGCCGAACACGACGTCGTAGCCCAGCGCGCCGGAGCCGACGAGTCCGCCGATGATGACGACGGCGAGGACCAGCACGACTCCCTGGTTCACGGCCAGCAGCAACGCGGGCCTGGCCAGCGGGATCTGCACCTGCCGAAGCTGCTGGCCGCTGGTGGCGCCGAGCGAGCGCGCGCACTCCATCGCGGCGGGGTCGACGCCCCGCAGGCCCTGGGTGGTGATGCGGACGACGGCGGGCAGTGCGTAGACCACCGCGGCCGCCGCGGCAGGGGCGCGGCCGACCCCGAAGAGGGCGACGACCGGGATGAGGTAGACGAACTGCGGCATCGTCTGGAAGACGTCCAGGACGGGTCGCAGCAGCCGCTCGAAGCGCCTGCTGCGTGCGGCGCCGACGGCGATGGCGAAGCCGAGGACCAGGGTGACCGCGACAGCGGCGATGACCTGGCTGAGCGTGTCCATCGACAGGTCCCACACGCCGAGGACCCCGATGGCCGCCATGGCCAGTACGGCGGTGAGCGCCGTACGCCAGGTGCCTATCGTCCACGCGAGGGCGGCGACGATCAGGAGCACGGACCACCAGGGCAGCCCCTGCAGCCCGCTGCGCAGCGGGTTGAGGATCCAGCTGGTGAAGTGCGCGGCCCAGTCGGCGGTTCCGCCGATGACGGGGACGCCTGTGTAGAGATGGTCGACCATCCAGTCCTTGGCCGTGTTGACGGGCCCCGCGACGGCGACGACGCCGCCGTCGGGCCAGAGACGGCCCCCGGTGAAGCGGCCCGCCACGGCCACGACTGCGGCGGCCAGGGCGGCGATCCCCCAGCCGCGCGCTCCTCGCAGGGCGGCGGGGCCGGTGGGCTCCGTACCGATCCTCCGGCCGGCCGCCTCGGTCGTGCGGTCCAGAACGACGGCCAGCAGCACAATGGGTATGCCGGCGGCGAGCGCCGCGCCGACGTCGACGGAGGACAGCGCCTGGTAGACGCGGTCACCGAGACCACCGGCACCGATGACGGAGGCGATGACGGCCATGGAGAGCGCCATCATGATGGTCTGGTTGAGCCCGAGGAGCAGTTCCTTGCGGGCCAGTGGCAGCCGGGCGGTCAGCAGACGCTGCCGGCCGGTCGCGCCGAGCGAGGCGACGGCCTCCATGACTCCCGCGTCGGCGCCGCGCAGTCCGAGCGCGGTGAGCCGGGCCATCGGCGGGGCGGCGTAGACGACGGTCGCGAGGACCGCGCCGGGCACGCCGATGCCGAAGACCAGCACGACGGGCAGCAGATAGGCGAAGGCCGGCAGCACCTGCATGGTGTCCAGCACGGGGCGAAGGACGCGGAACGTACGGTCCGAGAGCCCGCCCGCGAGCCCGAGGACCAGACCCAGCACCACGGAGGCCAGCACCGCGACGATCATCAGGGCCAGGGTCTGCATGGTCGGCACCCACATGCCGAGCACTCCGCAGACGAGGAAGGACAGACCGGCGGTCAGCGCCAGGCGCCATCCGGCCGCCCGCCACGCGACGAGCGCGGCGACGGCGGTGACGCCCGCCCAGCCGAGGGCGAGCAGCGTGAGGTAGACGGCGCGCACCGACAGGACGACGGCGTTGCTGATGTGCCCGAAGAAGTAGAGGAACAGCGGGTGGCTGTCCCGGTTGCCGATGATCCAGTCGTTGACCTCGCCGAGGGGGCCGGTCAGGTCCACGGTGAGGGCGCCGGGCCAGGCACCGCCGCCCCAGCGGGCGTGCACGACGGGGACCGCGACTGCGGCGACCGCCATCAGCAGGAGGATCTTCCCGAGGGCCGGCCGGCCACGCAGGGCGGCGAGCGGGCCGCTGCCCGGAGGGCCGGCGGCGGTGCGTGTGGTCGCTTGTGCGGTGGCCATCAGACGGTCACCCCACGGGCTCCCGTGCCCGCGACCACATCGAGCAGGCAGGCGTGGTCGACGACCCCGAGCAGCCTGCCGTCCTCCATCACCCGGGCGACGGAACCGCCCGAGCGGGAGACGGCCTCGATGGCCTCGGAGACGGTGGCCCCGGGCCGTACGGCCGGACCGCCGTCCGCGTCCCCGGCGGCCGGCGGGCGCATGGCGGTGGCGACGGTGAGGACCTGCTCGCGCGGTACGTCGCGGACGAACTCGCGTACGTAGTCGTCGGCGGGCGAGCCGACGATCTCCTCGGGGGTCCCGACCTGCACGATGCCGCCGTCACGCATCAGCGCGATGCGGGTGCCCAGCCGGAGCGCCTCGCTGAGGTCGTGGGTGATGAAGACCATCGTGCGGCCCTCCTCGCGGTGCAGCCGGACGACCTCGTCCTGCATCTCGCGGCGGATGAGCGGGTCGAGGGCGCTGAAGGGCTCGTCGAAGAGCAGTACGGACGGGTCGACGGCGAGGGCTCGGGCGAGCCCGACGCGCTGCTGCTGGCCGCCGGAGAGCTGGGCCGGGCGGCGGTCCTCGAGCCCGGCGAGGCCGACCTTCTCCACCAGTCCGGCGGCCTTGGCGCGCCGCTCGGACTTGCCGAGGCCCTGGATCTCCAGGCCGTAGGCGACGTTGTCGAGGACGGTGCGGTGCGGCAGCAGACCGAAGTGCTGGAAGACCATCGCGGCACGGTGGCGGCGCAGTTCGCGCAGCCGGGTGGTGTCCATCGCGAGGACGTCCTCGCCGTCGATGGCGAGGGTGCCGCTGGTGGGTTCGATGAGCCGGGTCAGACAGCGCACGAGCGTGGACTTGCCGGATCCCGACAGGCCCATGACGACGAAGACCTCGCCCTTCTCCACGTCGAAGGAGACATCACGCACTGCGGCGGTGCAGCCGGTGCGCTCGCGCAGTTCGGCGGGCGGCAGGGCGGCGTACTCGCTGCCGGGGATGCGGTCGGCCTTGGGGCCGAAGACCTTCCAGAGGTCCTTGACGCTGAACACGGGGGTACGGGCTTCGGTCATCGGACATCGCCTCCGGTGGTCGGGGTCGCTCGGAGCAGTTCGGCGCACTTCTCGCCCACCATCAGCACGCCGATCATGGGGTTCACCGCGGGCATGGTCGGGAAGACGGACGCGTCGGCGATCCGGATGCCCTCCAGGCCCTGGATCCGCAGCTGCGGGTCGACGACGGCGGTGGGGTCGCCCGCGGCTCCCATGCGGCAGGTGCCCGCCGGGTGGTAGACGGTGTGCGCGACCTTGCGGGCGTACTCGCTGATGTCCTCGTCGGACGTGACCTCGGGCCCCGGGCACACCTCGCGCTTGAGCCAGTGGGCGAGCGGCTCGGTCCTCGCTATCTCGCGGGCGAGCTTGATCCCGTCGACCAGCGTGCGGCCGTCGTAGTCGTCCTCGTCGGTGAAGTAGCGGAAGTCCAGGGCGGGCTTCACCTCGGGGTCGGCGCTCGTGAGGTACAGGCGGCCGCGGCTGCGCGGCTTGGGGATGTTCGGGGTCATCGACACACCGTGCGCGGGCTTCTCGTAGCCGAGGCGCTCCGGGTTGTCGGTGAAGGGGATCTGGTAGAAGTGGAACATCAGGTCGGGGCCCCGGGATCCGGGGTCGCGCCGGACGAAGAGGCCGGCGTCGGAGTCCATCGCGGAGTTCTCCGGAATGGGGCCGTCCGTCTCCCACACGATGACCGACTCGGGGTGGTCGAGCAGGTTCTCGCCGACGCCGGGCGCGTCGTGGACGACGGGAATGCCGAGCCCCGCCAGGTCCTTCGCCGGACCGACACCGGAGTGCATGAGCAGCCGGGGCGTGTCGACCGCACCCGCGCAGACGATGACCTCGCGCGTGGCGCGCAGCAGCTGCTCCTCGCCGTCCTTGGTGCGTACGTGCACACCGGTGGCACGGTTGCCGTCGAACTCCAGCCGGTACGCCCATGTCTCCAGCAGGATCGAGAGGTTGGGGCGGTCGCCGGCCTCGATGTGCGGGTGGAGGTAGGCGACGGACGCCGAGGAGCGCTTGTTGTTCTCCGGGTGGTACGCCAGGTCGAAGAAGCCCGCACCCTCGTGGAACGGCTTGCGGTTGAATCCCTCCACCCTCGGGACGCCGGCCGCCGCCTGGGCCGCGTCGACGAAGTCGCGGGCGATGGCGTTCCGGTCCTTCTCGTCCACGGGCACGATGTTGTTGCGCAGCCGGGCGAAGTAGGGGTCCATGGACGCCGCGTCCCAGCCCTCGGCGCCGGACTCGGCCCACTCGTCCCAGTCGCCGGGCAGCGGCTTGAAGCTGATCAGCGTGTTGTGCGAGGAGCAGCCTCCCAGCACCCGGGCCCTGCTGTGCCGGATGTGGGAGTTGCCGCGTGGCTGCTCCGTTGTGGGGTAGTCGTAGTCGAGGTCTCCCCCGAGCAGGCCGAGCCAGCGGCGGAGCGTGAGGACGTCCTCGCGGTCGATGTCCGTCGGCCCGCCCTCGATCACGGTGACGGTGACGTCGGGGTCCTCGGTCAGCCGGGAGGCGATGACCGATCCTGCGGTGCCTCCTCCGACGATCACGAAGTCGACGGGTCCGGGGCGTGCGGTGCTGGGGGACGGGGGCATCGGTTGCTCCTTCTGCAAGGTGCTGACGTGTGCGTGCTGCTGCGAACAGCCGGGCGGGTGGGGGGAGATGCGTTCAGCCCGGAACGCCGGGCGGGTGGGGGAAGACGCGTGGGACGGCCGAGTCGTGTACAGCCGGGCGGGGGCGTTGCGTTCAGCCGGCGAACCAGCGCTGGGGGCGCGGGTTGAGGTTCTGGTAGATGTGCTTGGCCTCGCGGTACTCCGCGAGGCCGGCGGGGCCGAGCTCACGGCCCGTGCCGGACTTGCCGAAGCCTCCCCACTCGGCCTGCGGGAGGTAGGGGTGGTAGTCGTTGATCCAGACGGTGCCGTGCCGCAGCCGGCCGGCGACGCGCCGGGCGCGGCCGGCGTCGGTGGTCCACACCGCGCCGGCCAGTCCGTAGTCGGTGTCGTTGGCCAGCGTGACGGCCTCTTCCTCGGTACGGAAGGTCTCGACGGTGAGGATCGGGCCGAACGTCTCCTCGCGGACCACCTTCATCTCCCGGTGGCAGCCGTCCAGGACCGTCGGGCGGTAGAAGTAGCCGCCGGCGGGCCGGACGTCCGAGGGTTCGGGGCGCGCGCCGCCGGAACGGACCACCGCACCTTCCTCACGGGCGGACGCCACGTAGGCCTCCACCTTGGCGAGCTGCTGCGAGGAGACCAGCGGGCCGCACTCGACGCCGTCCACGGTGCCCCGGCCGAGCCGGATCGCGTCGGCGCGACGGGCGAGCTCGGTCACGAAGCGCTCCCGGACCGATTCCTCGACGATGAGCCGGGCACCGGCGGAGCAGACCTGGCCGCTGTGGAAGAACGCGGCGTTGAGCGCCTGGTCGACCGCGGTGTCGAACCCGCTCTCGGTGGCGCACGCGTCGGCGAAGACGACGTTGGGGTTCTTGCCGCCCAGCTCCAGGGCGACCTTCTTGACCGTCGGCGCTGCGGCCTGGGCCACCTTCGTGCCGCTGGCGAGGCCGCCGGTGAAGGAGACCATGTCGACGTCCGGGTGCTCGGACAGCCTGGCTCCGACGGGGTCACCCGCGCCGGTGACGAGGTTGGCAGCCCCGGCCGGGAGTCCTGCCTCCGCGAGCAGCCGGATCAGGTGGACGGTGGAGAGGGGGGTCACCTCGCTGGGCTTGAGCACGAACGTGTTGCCGGCGGCGAGGGCGGGGGCGATCTTCCAGCTGGCCTGGAGCAGGGGGTAGTTCCAGGGGGCGATCAGGGCGCAGACGCCGACCGGCTCGTGCACGACGATGCTGTGCACGTCGGGGTCGCCGGCGTCGACGACCCTGCCGCCGCTCTCGTTCATGACGAGGTCGGCGAAGTAGCGGAAGGCATTGGTCACGTCGTCGACGTCGACGCGGCCCTCCTCCAGGGTCTTTCCGGTGTCACGGCTCTCGGTGATCGCGATCTCCTCCCGGTCCCGCTGGAGGAGGTCCGCGACACGGCGCAGGAGTCCGGCCCGCTCGGCCACGGGCCTGTGGGGCCAGGGGCCGTCGTCGAAGGCGCGGCGCGCGGCTGCCACCGCGGCGTCGGTGTCCTCGGCGCCGCCCTCGGAGACGAGGGTCAGGACGGTGGCGTCGGCGGGGTCCAGGATCTCGCGCGTGTCGCCCGAGGCCGCGGCGCGCCAGGTGCCGTCGATGTGGATGGTCTCCAGTGCCGCTGCCGGACTGGCCGACGAGAGGTGAGCCGACATAGAGCGATCTGCCTTCCGTGCCTGAGTTGCTCCGCACCGGTCCGGCCGAGCACTGTTCCGCGCCGGTGGACCGGGATGGGGGCACACCAGCAGCCCGGACACCTCTCCGGTCCGGCGGAATGTATGCCGAGAAATTCACCCTGGGTGATGCGACTCACTGCGGCGACCCGTCGGCGGGGGGACGTGAGCCGCGCAGGCCGGGGAAAATTACGGGAGGATACGGCCCGAAGCCGGCAGCCCTCCGAGAAATGACCGGGTTACGGACGGGGTGCGGCCGCCGCGTGCGTGCGTACGGGGGCTCCCTGCGCGCGTGGACACGTCGGCGCGGGTGCGTGCGTTACCGGATGGATACCCTCCGTGAAGGCCGGGCGGGCGGGCCGTCATCGTGGGGCCCGACCGTGGGCATGGCGGCCCCGGTGTCACGCTACGGCGGTCACCGCGTCGGCCTGTTCCGGCCCGGTACCGCGCACGTGCCCCGGGACCGGGCCCCGGACCGGCGACGGCTCGCCGGTGACGTGCCCGCCGGTGAGCCGCCCGGTCCAGCTGCCTCGGGGTACGCGCCACGGGGCCGGCCCTGCCGCGTCAGGCCGGGGCGACACATCCGGGACCCTTTGGCCCAAGGGCAGCGAACCCCGTGGCCTCGGCCCGACGGTTCCGGTCACAAGGTCGCGACGACCAGGGTGATGTCGTCACCAGAACTTCCGCTGACGCCGAGTCGATCCAGAGCGACATCGGCGAGGTGCTCTGCATCCAGCCCGGCGCAGGCGGCTAGGACGGCTCTCAAGCGAGCCAGACCGACATCGATGTCTTCGCCGCGACGCTCTATCAAGCCGTCAGTATAGAGAACGAGAGCGTCGCCACGCTTGTACATATGAGCGACTTGCGAGCGGGGGACGTTCTCGGCCCAGACACCCAGTGGCGGGTCGGCGGCGTGATCCAGCAGCTCCGAGCTGCCGTCGGCGTGCAACAAGATGGGCGGCGGATGTCCCGCGGTGCTGTACACCAACATATGCATGCCGATGTCGATCAGCACTTGTACGGCCGTGGCCGCCGACGCCCCCTCGACCGAGTGGGCATAATTCCCCAACACCTCCAGCGCTTGCGCGGGCCCGGAATTCGACCGGCTCGCGGCGCCCAATGCGCTACGCAGCATTCCCATGACGGCCGCAGCCGCAAGGTCGTGCCCGACCACATCACCCACCGCGACAGTGAAGCGGTTCCCGGGCAAGTCGACCACGTCGAACCAGTCCCCGCAGATATCCAGCGAAGCCACCGCCGGCAGATACCGCACAGCGACGTCCTGGTGCTGCGCGAGATCCGGCGATTGCAGCATGGCCTCCTGGAGGGCGACGGCTACCCGCCGCTCACGGGCATGAGCCTCCTGCAGTTCCTCGGTCAGCCGCCGCGACTCCTGCGCTCTGGCATACAGCTCGGCCCTCATATCCTGCACTCGCCCGCTTCTGCCCGAGCGGTCGTGGTCGGCATGGCGGGGCTGGACGAACTCTGTCATGTCCTCCACGCGGTGGATGATCAATACCACCTTGCCGTCCGGCCCGGGAACGGGGATATGGAATACGGACCACCACCGCTCTTCGAACCTGTCGGAAGCCTGGACGACGGGGATGTCGTATTTCTGCAACGTTATGACGTCCGATTGACCAGAGGTGAGGACTCGCTGTATCGATGCCGCGGTTCGCTTCTGAGCCCCCACGCCTTCCGGGTCGGCGGGGTTGCCCGGTAGCGCATCGAAAAAATACTGCCCGACCAGATCTTTCCACGGACGCCCTATCACCCGACAGTAGGCACGATTAGCGGCGACGATCACCAGGTCAGGACCCAGCACCAGGGACGGACTCGGATGGGCAGCGAAAAGTGCCTTGTAATCGATCTCCGGTGCCGTCATGCGAATCACTGCCAGTCCCCGCTCAGTCCCCGCTAGGTCTGTCTTCCCTTCCAATGTACGGAGCACCAGCGCCAGCGTCCCGGCGAGAATCCTGCCAACCAAGATCGACCAGGCTCGCACCACGCCGGCTGATCAACACCCATCCGAGAGACGCGGCACGCTGTGACCGGCCGGTCACCTCAACTCGAAACGATGCTCGAACAGGCTGACATTCCTGCAGCCGCCGATATGGCCGAACGGTCAATGGCTATGACAGCGGCGGCGCACAGTCCGACCACCATGCGTATCGCTGGTCGTGGCACCGGCGAAGAGGAGGGCTTCCCCCTCCCCCTCCGCGCCGCCTGGTGTCTGCGAGGCCTCACCCGGCCAGGTGAGGCCTCGCAGACACCTCTTGGTCGCCGCCGGGGCCCCGAAGGTTGCCGTGTCGTCGCGTCATGTTCGGCGAAAACGTACGTCCGCCTCTCCGACTTCGGTCACCGGGCCGGCGGCGCGCAGCACGACATCCAGGGCCCGCGCGGGATCCGCCGCGTAGACGTTGCTGAACCAGGCCATGTTGGCCTCGACTACCGCCCATCGCCCGGCTTTCGGGCCGTCGTCCCGCCACATCAGACCGACGTCGACCACCACACCGCTGGGCAGGGTGTCCGCACACACTCCGACCAGCTCGCGGACGAAGGCGCGCACCGCCTGCTCGTCCGCATGCCCGGCGAGCGGCGCGGCATCGAGCCGGCCGTACACGGCGTACTGCGACCCCGTAATTATCTCCCCGTCCAGCAGATGGAGGCGGAACTCCCTTACCCAGGTGACGACTTCACTGATCTGGACCAGCGGGTCCGCGTCGCCCTCCGGTCCCGTGGGCACGCTGAGGGCGCGCCCGTCCTCGTACACGCCGACGGGAAAACTCTTGTCGGTGGGCGGCTTCGCGAAGAACGGCCCCGGCATGCGCCGCGCCTCGGGAAGGGGCAAACGACTGACGCGCCGACCGGTGAAGGCGTACGGCAGGGCGTCCAGCCAGCCGCTCTCCGGCTCGAGGAGCGCGATCCCGAGTCTGCCGGCGGCCGAGTCCGCGAAGCGCGGACCGCCGTAGTAGTGCGCCCGGCTCCCGGAGGGCAGGGTCCCGCCGCCGGCCGGGACGACCACGACGTCCATCCCTCGACCGCGCGCAGCCTCCGCAAGCAGAGCGGCCGTGACGGAACGGTGCGGGGCGAGGGCGAGGAGGCGGGCCATGCCGCCGGAGCCTACGCCCACACGCCCACCCGTCGGCGGCCCAGGAGCCCCGGCCCCGATCCCACCGGCCCGCCGCCCCCACCCGCCACGCGTCACCCGTCACCCGTCACCCGTCACCCGTCACCCGTGCAGCAGTACCGGGAAGGCCTCCATGTCGTTCTGCGTCATCACCGGCAGCTTGCGGATCTCGTCGTCCTGGATCGCGAGTCTCAGTCCGGGAAATCGCTCGAACAGCGCGGGCAGCGCGATGGCGGCCTCCACCCGGGACAGGGCGGCCCCGGGGCAGATGTGGGGACCGTGCCCGAAGGTCATGTGCCGTATCGGCGTCGGCCGGGTGATGTCGAAGGTGCCTGCGTCGTCCCCGTGGTGGGCGGTGTCGCGTCCGATGGCGCGGTAGGAGATCACCACTCCCTCCCCCTTGGCTATCACCTGCTCGCCGACCTGTATGTCCTCGGTGGCGAAACGCATCAGCAGGTGGGTGGTGGGCGTGTCCCAGCGCAGCGTCTCCTCGATCACCGTCTCCCACGCGACCTCTCCGTCCAGCACCCTCCTCAGCTGGTCGGGGTGGGCGAGCAGGGCGCGTACGGCGTTGAGCACGAGCCCGATCGTCGTCTCGTGCCCGGCGGCGACCATCGCCTTGAGGTTCCCGACGACCTCCTCCTCGGTGAGCGGCTCCCCGCCCTCGTCGGCGAGGATCAGCGCGCTGGTGAGGTCGTCGGTGGGGTGCGCCGTCTTCTCCCGCACCAGTTCGGTGTAGAACACGTCGAGTTCGGCGAGCAGCGCCAGGCGTTCCTCGTGCGGGGTGAGCATCGAGAAGAAGGCCTTGTACTGCCGGGTGAGCATGGGGTGCAGCTCCTCGTCCACCCCCATCAGGAGACCGACCACACGCATCGGCAACGGCTGGGCGAACACGGCCTTGAGATCGACGGCCCCGTGCGCGCCCTGTTCCGCGAGGGCGTCCAGCAGTTCGTCGGTGAACTTCTCGATGGCGGGCCGGATGGCCTCCAGCCGGCGCGGGGTGAGCGCCTGCGAGGTCTTCGCGCGCAGGCGGCGGTGCTCCTCCCCGTCCACGGTGAACATGGAACGTCCCGCGTCGATCATGCCGATCAGCGGCCAGGCGTGGGTGACCTCACCGCTCTGCCAGAGACCCCACGCGTCCAGATCCTTCACCAGGCGGGTGTCGACGAGGAGGCGCCTGGCTTCGGCGTGCCGGGTGACGGTCCAGGCCGGCACCCCGAGCAGCTCGATGCGGGCGAGCGGGGCGGCCTCGCGCAGCCGCTCGGTCTCGCCGTCGAGGTCCTGAACCATGGGGTCGATGACCACCGTCGCGTACGGGCATGTCACAGCGGGGCTCCTGTCGAGTGTGCGGCGGGGGTGAAACGGACGGGGAGCGCGTTCGTCCCGCGCAGGAAGGCGGACGGCCTGCGGACGAGATCCTGGGCGGATACGGCGAGTTCGAGATCTGGAAGCCGGTCGAGGAGCACCTCGATTCCGGTACGGGCGATGGTCTCCGCGATCTCCTGCGCGGGGAACGGGCAGCGGTACTCGCCGTGGCTGAAGGCCAGGTGCGATCCGTTGCTCGCGTGGCCGCCGGCCTCGCCGGTGCCGAGATCCTGGCGTATCAGCGGGTCGGTGTTGGCGGCGCCCAGGCCGAGCAGGAGCATGTCACCCTCGCGAATGGCCCGTCCGCCGAGCCGGGTGTCGCGGACCGCCCAGCGCCCGGCGAGGATCTGGGTGGGGCTCTCCTCCCACAGGACCTCGTTCATCGCGTCGCCGATACTGCGCCGCCCGCCGGCGAGGGACTGGGCGAACTGGTCCTCGGTGAGCATCAGCCGCAGGGAGTTGCTGATCCAGTCGGCGGTGGTGAGGTGCCCGGCCGCGGTGACGGCCATCAGGTCGAGCGCGTACTCCTCGTCGGTGAAGGGCTCCGGGTCGGCGAGCATCCGGGAGGTGACGTCGTCACCGGGCGCGACCCGCTTGACCGCCACCAGCCGCCGCATGTGGTCGCCGAAGCGACCGTACGCCTCCTGGGCCCCCGGGCCCCCGTCGGCCAGGTCCTTCAGGACGCGGGCGATGTCCGCCCCCTCCGCGTCGGGGAAGCCGACGAGGCGGGAGAGCACCAGCACGGGAAGTGGCTCGGCGAACTCGGCGACGAGATCGGCCGCGCCACGGGCGCAGACGGCGTCCACGAGCCGGTCGGCCAGTTGCTCGCAGTGACTGCGGATCTCGAACGGATCGGCGGCTTCGAGCGCGGGCACCACCATCGCGGAGTGCCGCCGGTGCTCGGCTCCCGCGGTGAAGTAGATGGACGGCATGGGCCGGCCGACCATGGGAAGCAGAGGCCAGTCCTCGGGAACGTGCTCCCACTGGTTCCACAGGCCGACGTCCCTCGGGAAGAGTTCCCCGTCGCTGGTCACCTGATGGAGCTCGCGGTATCCGACGACCAGCCAGGCCGGGAGACCACCAGGGAGTTCGACGGGCACGACGGGGCCGTGCGAATGGCGCACACTCCGGTACAGAGCCTGCGGTTCGACGTCGAACCCGGGTCCGCCGAGGGGAACGGGAGCGGTCGCGGCATGCGCGGGGCAGCCTCCGGCGGACGCGGGAACGCCGGATAAGTGCGGGTTCGTCATCGTACGGACTCCTCGAAGACGGCTTCGCGCGTTGGGGCCATACGATCAACGCGGCTCCACTATAGGGAGGTTGCGTGAGGCTTTGGGCACGGATCGTGACGCCGGTCCGGGCGGAGAGCCTTCACGGCGGCCGGGCTCGTAGGCCCGCGCCTCCGCAGCGCCGACGGGGCTGGGGGGCTACATGGTGCGCGTCGCCAGAACCCTCACCGGAGTGGGGCAAGGTCCCGGTGGGCACCGCACGCTCCCGCTCGTCCCGTGCCTGTGCGCGCCTGCGCCGGCTCGCCGACCAGAAACTGGCGGCGAAGCGACCGGAACTACGGACCGGCGGGGGAGAGGCGCAGAGTGAGGCCGGGGTCGCGGCATCTGGACCAGGCGCGACAACTCCCGGCCCGAGCCGAGGGCTTTCCCGAGGCACCTCTCTACGCGTCATTGACAGTCCGTCGCCGACCACTCCGGTGCCATGCAGACCGGGGTGCCGACCACCTGGTTGGGCGCGGTGAGTGACACGTTCGACTCGGCGAAGACGGCAAGGCCGAAGTCGATGACCTTGGGGCCGTGGATCTCCGACGTCTCCCGGCTGGTGCAGCACATCGCCCCTCTGTGCAGGCTTCTGCGTTCGCAACCGACGCCATGAGACCGAGCATTCGGTCACGGAGGTATGGGGCAGGTCTTCCTCGGTGAATCGCAGGGCGGCGAGCCTGCTGCCGTGAAGGTCATCAAGCCGACGGTGGTGGACTCCGAGTCGCGGCAGCGGTTCGCGCAGGAGATCGAGATCCTCAAGACCGTATGGGGCCCGCGCATCGCGGCCTTCCTGGGCGCGGACCCCGAGGCGGAGCAGCCCTGGCCGGCGACCGAGCAGCAGGTGGTGGACAGCGATTTCGGTCCGCTGCCGTCGGCCTCCGCGCATGTCCTGGCCAACCGGATGGCTCTGGCGCTCATGGCCATCCATGAGGCCGGAATCGTCCACCGGGATCTCAAACCGTCCAACGTGCTGCTGACGCCGGACGGACCGAAAGTCATCGATTTCGGCATGGTCCGTGATCGTCGGCTGTCGCCGACACCCGCCCCTCGCGGGGCGTGTACACGAAAGGCGCCGTCGTGAAGCCCACCTCGGCCGCCGCACAGTTGCGCGGCAGTCTGACCCAGTACCTCACGACGACGTACGCCCTGGCCGACGAGGACACCAGGCTTGCGCTGGAGCGGTTCCTCGGAGACCCGGAGTCGGGGATCTTCCGGGGTCCCTACCTGCGGATCCGGACGCCGTTCCACACGGCTGACGACGGATGGCAGTCGGCGCTGGAGTGGGACCCCGGTTAACCGCCGTACCGCCACCAGGCGAGGGCGTGGGAACGGCTGAGCACCCTGCGCGGGCCGGCGGCGCCGACGCTGGTGACGACAGGGACGGGTTCGGGCAAGACCGGGTCGTTCCTGGTACCCGTGCTGGATCACTGTCGTCGCCAGAGAGCGCTGGGGCGGCAGGGTGTGAAGGCGGTTCTGCTGTACCCGATGAACGCCCTGGCGACGGACCAGGCCGGGCGTATCGGCGAGTATCTGGCGCAGCCGGAGCTGGCGCAGGTCACGGCCGGGCTGTACATCGGGGACCGGCCCGACACCGACTTCCGACGGGTGATGACGCGGCGCGAGGAAATGCGCAGGACGCCGCCGGATGTGCTGGTCACCAACTACAAGATGCTGGATCTGCTGCTGCAGCGGGCCGAGGACCGGTCGCTGTGGGAGGGCGCCGACCTCACGTATGTGGTGCCCGACGAGTTCCACACGTACGACGGGGCGCAGGGCACCGATGTCGCGAAGCTGCTGCGCCGGCTCGGGGCGACGGTCGGGGCTTCACGGGCGGGACGGCCGCTCGGTGACATCTGCCCGGTGGCGACGTCGGCGACGCTGGGTGAGGGCACCGGTGGGCTCGGCGGGATCCTGGAGGTGGCCGAGCAGGTCTTCGGGGTGCCGTTCGGGGCGGAATCGATCATCGGTGAGGAGCGGCTGACGGCCGACCAGTTCGTCGGTGACGTGAACTACGAGCTGCCCGATCCGCCCACACCGAAGGAGGTGATCGAGGCGTCGGGGGGCCCGGGGATCGAGTCCCGGCCGGACCGTCTCGACCTCGACGAGCTGGCGTATCTGCTGCTGAACAGGCGCGCACTCGATCCCTTCAAGCTCGGGCGCATGCTCAAGCAGCACGACTTCACGCACGAGGTGCTCGCCCTGTTGGACGGGGACCCGCTGGACGAGTGGGGGCTGCGCGACCGCATGGCCCGCTTCGGGTACGCGTGGGCGCACACCGGCCGAGGCGACCGAGGCCCTGGACGCCCTGACGACGCTGACCCGCTAGCCCGACCGGCGGTTCTGCGGAGTGGCGGCCGGCAATACGAGCACCCCTATAGCAGCGAGCTGCAGCCGCGAGTGCTCTGACAGGGTGGGAAGAGCGCAGCCGTCCGCTCTGCTCCGCGACCGGCATCCCCTGCTGCGGCCGAACCGTCGTCGACGGGCCTGGAACCCGTGGTGGGATGGTTCTGTGAGCCGCACCGCCGAAGAGACCAACCGCCGCATGCTCCGGGCCCGGGACGCGATGGACCGCGCGTACGCGCAGCCGCTGGACGTACCGGCCCTGGCGCGGATCGCCCACGTCTCCCCGGCGCACTTCGCCCGCACCTTCCGCGCCACCTTCGGCGAGACACCGCACCGCTATCTGCAGCGCCGCCGGGTCGAGCGGGCGATGTTCCTGCTGCGGGAGAGCGACCGCAGTGTCACGGACATCTGTTACGAGGTCGGCTTCGGCAGCACCGGTACCTTCAGCCGCACGTTCCGCGACATCGTCGGCCGGTCGCCGAGGACGTACCGGAAGGAGACGGCGGCCGTGAACGTACCCACGTGCTTCACAAAGGCGTGGACGCGGCCGACCGCCTGAGCGCCTCCGCGGCCCCTCCGCACGGGCGGCCGGATGAGCAGTTTCGGATAAGTTTTCTCCCGGCCCGCCGATTAGCGTGGTCCACATGTTCAACGCGATCACACACTCACAGATCTACGTCCTCGACCAGGACGAGGCCCTCGACTTCTACGTCGGCAAGCTCGGCCTGGAGGTCAACGCTGACGTCGACATGGGCTTCATGCGCTGGCTCACGGTCAGCGTCCCCGGCCACCCCGACCGCCAGGTCCTGCTGGAGAAGCCCGGTCCGCCGGCGATCTCCGAAGAAACGGCCGAGCAGGTCCGCGAACTGCTGACCAAGGGCGCACTGGGCAGCGCGCTCATCCTCACCACGGACGACTGCCGCAAGACGTACGAGACGCTGCTGGCCCGGGGCGTGGAGTTCACCGACGAGCCGACGGAGCGCCCCTACGGGATCGACTGCGGTCTGCGCGACCCCTTCGGCAACCACCTCCGCTTCACCCAGCTGAAGGGCTGAGAACCGAGGGCCGGGGCGCTTGGACGGCGGTGGCGTTCGGCCACCTGCTCCAGCCGCCCCCGCCCCGGGCGGGTCTCGCACCGCTGCCCGGGACCGGCTGTACAGGTCCTGGTGGGGCGGCCCTAGTGAGTCCTGGCTGAGGCCGGCGTGTGATAAGTGCGGCTGTGCGGCCTGCGCAACCGGCCCCCCGGGCCGGCCCGGGCCCACCGTTCTCTGCCATCGCGTCGCACAGGCACCACCTTGTGAAGGTTCGACCCGCAATGTTCGGGTTCCCGGTCGGGGCTTGCGAGCACTTCTTACGCGCAGGTAACTAAGTGTGTCATGAACCTCTTCAGCCGTAGCTCCTTGCTCCGACGACCGGAGGCCCCCGTCAAGGAGCCGTCCGCCGGGTCCGCGGCCACCGGTGGGGCCGTCCTGCCGGATCCCGCCCTGGCAGCCCTGACCGGAGAGTGGATGATCGACCCCGCGCACAGCCGGATCGGTTTCTCCGTGCGGCACGCCATGGTGACGACGGTCCGCGGCTCCTTTCCGGAGTACGAGAGCCGGCTCTACTTCGACGGGCGCAACCCCGCGCGCTCCCGCGCCGAGATCTCGGTGTCCACGGCGAGCGTCGACACGGGTGTGGAGCAGCGGGACGCGCATCTGACGGGACGCGACTTCCTGGATGCCGGACGGCACCCGCGGATGACCTTCATCAGCAGCGTCGTGCAGCTCGTGGGCAAGGACGTCTACCGCATGACCGGCGAACTGACGATCAAAGACACGAGCCGCCCCGTGGTCCTGGAACTCACGTACATCGGCTACGTCACCGACCCGTTCGGCTATGAGCGTGTCGGCTTCGACGGGACCACCACCATCAACCGTTCCGACTGGGGCCTGACGTACAACACGAGGCTTGCGGAGGGCGGCGCGATGGTCAGCGAGAGGCTCCGGCTGCAGTTCGACATCGCCGCCATCCGCACCCCGGTGGCATCCTGACGAACGGGGTGGCGAGGGCGCCTCAGCGCGCGCTCGCACCGCCGAACCGCACCTACCCACCGTAGACCGCCTGTGACTCCGTGAGCGTGTCCACGAAGTCGCGCGCGAACACGCCGGCCTCGGCCGGTGTCAGGGTCGCTGTCGTGACGCGCACCCCGGGCGGGGACGCGATGCGGAAGCGGGTGCCGGCCGCGATCCACCAGCCCCTGCTGCGCAGGCCGTTGACGACGGCCGACTCGTCCCGGACGGGTACCCACACGTTCAGTCCGCTCTCCCCGTGGGACGCGATGCCGTACTCCCCCAGAGCGGCGCCGAGTGCGTCGCGGCGAGCCGTGTACGTACGCGACGCGCCGGCCACCAAGCGGGTCACGGCCGGGTCGGTGAGCAGGTCGGCGACGGTCGCCTGGAGGATGTGGCTGACCCAGCCGGAGGTGAGCAGCATCCGTCCGTCGTGACGCGCGAGAGTCGCGGGGTCGCAGGCCAGGGCGGCCCAGCGCAGGTCGATGCCGAGGTGCTTGGAGACGGTGCGCACCTGCGCCCAGCGTGGCAGGTCGCCGGACGCGAGCGTCACCGCCCCGGCACCCGAGATCTCGGCATTGTGGTCGTCCTCGACCACGAGCACGTCCCGGAAGTCCCCGAGTACTGCCAGGAGTTCGTCCCTGCGCTCCGGGGTGAAGCGCGCGCCCAGCGGGCTCTGTCCGCGAGGGCTGCAGACCACGGCCCGGGCGCCCGCTCGCAGGGCTCCGCGCAGGGCCTCCGGGCGGATGCCGTCGTCGTCGACGGCGACCGGGAGCATGCGCAGCCCGAGGGCGGGGACCAGGTCCAGGAGGTGGTGGAAGCCGGGATCCTCGACGGCCACCGCGTCACCGGGTCTGAGTTCGGTGGTGAGCAGCCGGGCGATGCAGTCCAGAGCCCCGTGCGCGAACGTCACTGCCCCGGCGGGTACGCCGTCCCGGGCGAACCACGCGCGGGCGGCGTCCTCCAGGGCGGAGAGTCTCGGGGAGGCGCGGTGTGATCCCGGGACGGGTTCGACGCGCGGCGGCGGCGACAGCACCGGGAGGCAGGCGGGATCGGGGTGGCCCCCTGCCAGGTCACGCAGGCCGGACGGCACGCGGGGCGGCCTCCGCGAGGTGACGGCGGGGGCGGACGCGACCACCGTGCCGCCGCGACCGAGGGTCACCACGACGCCCCGCCCGCGAAGCTCCTTGTACGCCGCCGCGACTGTGCCTGCGCCTACGCCCAGTTCACCGGCGAGCCGCCGCACCGGAGGCAGCGAGGCGCCCGGCCGGAGCGTGCCGTCGGCGACCCGGCTCTCGACCGAGGCGGAAATGTCCCTGGCCGTTCCGCCCGTGATCCCATATTGTTCTGCCACAGAAGACAGTTTGTACCGATACAAAGCACCTGTCAAGGGGGAACGGATGGAACCCACACCGAGCCGCGTCCAGGCAGTCCGGCGCTTTTCCGTGCCGGGCGGCCGCGACGGACGGCGAATGCTCGTGGTAGCCGTCATCGACAAGGTGGGTACCGGCCTGTGGAGCGGCGCCTCGACGCTCTACTTCATCTACGTCGCCCATCTGTCGGTCTCTCAGATCGGCTTGCTCATGGGGCTGTCCGGGGTCCTCGGTATCGCCGGCCCTCCCCTCGCCGGACGGCTCGCGGACCGCTTCCCGGTCACCCGCATCCTCGTCGTCGCCCAACTGGCCCGTGGTGCGGCCCTGCTGGCGCTCCTGACGACGGACGACTATGTGCCGCTGGTGCTGTTCTCGGCGCTGGGCGCGCTTCCCGACCGTGCGTCGAGTGTCCTGACCAAGCTGTTCGCCGCACGTGTCGCCGGGCCGCAGCGCATCCGCTACCAGGCGATCCAGCGCACGGCGGTGAACGTCGGCTGGGCCGTCGGCGCCACCGGTGCCGCCGCCGCGCTGACGGTGGGCACCACCACCGCCTACCAGGCGCTCCTGCTCGCCAACGTCGCGTCCTACCTGGTCATCGGCGTACTGACACTCCGGTGCGCCGAACCACCGGCGCCCAGCCGTGTCGTCGCCGAGTCCGGCCTTCCCGCCACGCCGGCCGGGAAGGCGAATCCCTGGCGGGACCGCCGCTACCTCTCGTTCACCGCCACCGAGGTCTGGCTGTTCCTGGACGACAGCATCCTCCAGGTCGGGTTCCCCCTGTGGATCGTCCACGCCACCGAGGCCCCCGTCGGGCTGGCGCCGCTGGTACTCGTCCTCAACAGCGTGCTGGTGATCGCGCTCCAGGTGCCGTTGTCCCGCTTCGGAGAGAACCGCGCCGCCGCCCGCCGTCTGCTCCTCCCGATCGGGGCGGCTTTCCTGACCGGCGGGGTCGCGCTGGCGGCGTCCGCCGCCGGAGGGCCGTGGTTCGCGACGGCTGCCGTCCTGGTCGCCGCCGCGGCCTTCTCGATGGCGGAGATCCTGCACGCACTCGCGTCCTGGGAGCTCTCCCTCGCCCTCGCACCCGGGGAGGCCCAGGGTGCCTACCTCGGGGTGCACGGGTTGGCCCAGTCGGCGCAGCGCAGCCTGGGTCCCGTGGTCGTCGGGGTCGCGGTGAGTACCGGCGCGCTCGCATGGCCGGTGCTGGGGGTCACGCTGGTGGGGGCCTGCCTGGCGCAGCGCCGCCTGGTCCGCCCACCCGTGCCGTCCGCGCCGGCCGAGGACCAGGTGACGGGCACGCCCGAGGTCCAGGTGAGGAGCACAGCCGAGGTCACGGTCACCGGGGCGGCCCCGGCCGGAACCACGGCCGGCGGCGGGACAACCGGCGCCCGCTCTACGGAGCGTCGCGCCCCCGCCGCATCGCCGCCTCCGCATGCGCCCGGAACGTGATGGGCGGCCGGCCCGTCATCCGCTGGACCGTATCCGTGACCCGGTCCTCCGCCCCCTCGGCGATGGCCAGGTCCATGCGGGCCAGCATGGCCGCGAACTCGTGCGGGATCCCGTCGGCCGCCAGACGGTCACGCATCTGCTCGTAGGTGAGCCGACGATGTACGGCGGGCCGCCCCGTGACCTCGCGCAGGACGGCCGCGATCTCCTCGTAACTGAGCACCTCGGGACCGGTGATCAGGAGTTCGGCACCCGGGGCTCCGGGCGTGGTGAGGGATTGCACGGCGACGGCCGCGATGTCCTCGGCGTCGACGAATCCGACCCGTCCGCCGCCGGTCGCGCTCGACACGACGCCGTCCGTCCGGAGGCTGTCGGCGTGCGTATGCCGCCCGGTGAAGTTCTGCATGAACCAGGAGGGCCGGAGAACGGTCCACTCCCCGAACAGCCCGTCGGCCAGCAGTTCGTGCACCTGCCCCACTCCAGGTCCCCCCGCGGGGATGGCCGACGAGCTCAGGAGCACCACACGCCGCACCCCGGCGGACCGGGCCCGCTCCAGGAAGGGCAGCATGACGTCCACCGGATGCGGGTCGCCGACCGGCGGGACGAGATAGGCGCGGTCGGCGCCGTGCAGCGCGGGGTCGTGGGTGTCCGTGTCGTACCAGTCGAAGCGGACGTCTCGTGCACCGGTGCGCGGGCCGGGCGTGCGGGTGGCCAGGGTGACCGCGTGCCCCCGCTCGACGAGCATCCGGGCAACCCGGCTTCCCGTGGTGCCGGTCGCTCCGGTGACCAGTACGTGGTCGCGCGCGTCCCCCCTCACGCGGCATCGAAGAACACGGCGTCGGACAGCTTCCCGGGGATCGCGAGCGGGTTCCAGTAGTCGCGGTAGTGGGCGATCCGTCCGTCCTCGACCGTGACCACGGCGACGTAGGGCATCTCGTACGGAGCTCCGGTCGCCACGATGCGGCCCACTCCGCGCCACTCGGCGACGACGGTGTCCGGGTCGCGCAGTTCGTGGATGCGCAGTCCCACGACCTCGCGCAGGTCGATGGCTTCGGGATATCCACGCATGTACGCGGCAACCGCCTCCTTCCCCTCCAGCTTCGCCGGGAAGCCTGCCGGGGCGTACGGGAACTCGAAGACGGCCTCGTCGGCGATCAGGGCGATCCAGCCGTCGATGTCATGGTCCAGCAGAAGCCGCAGACTCCGGCGGTAGAGCTCCGCCGGGCCCTGTGCGTCAGTCATCCGAATCACCCCTAAGATGTGGACTGCAAGTCCGTTTACGCTGGAAACCATACGGACCGTCGGTCCGTTTAGCAACTGGAGCGGCCATGCCCGAGCGCAAGGAGCGCGCCGACGCCGTACGCAACCGCGAGGCCGTACTCGCGGCAGCAGATGCCCTCTTCGCCCGGAGCGACAGCCCTCGCGGAGTGTCCATGGACGACGTCGCGGCGGCCGCGGGCGTGGGCAAGGGAACCCTCTTCCGCCGGTTCGGCGACCGCACCGGTCTCATCCAGGCGCTGTACGAGGCCCGCATCCAGCCGCTGCGCGATGCCGTGGAATCCGGCCCCGCCCCCCTCGGGCCCTCGACGCCCCCCAGGGAGCGGGTGCCTGCCCTGCTCGACGCGGTCATGCGCTTCAAGCTGGACAACCGCCACCTCGCGCTCGCCCTGGAGGAGGCCGGCAGCGGCAGCCCTTACGAGGCCGGGCACTACGCGTGGTGGCACCGCACACTGCGCGACGCCCTCCGGCAGATCCCCTCGGCCCCGGCCGGTGACTTCACCGCCCACGCGCTACTGGCCGCGACCCGCGCCGATCTGGTGGAACACCTGGCGGGCGAGAAGCACATGACGGAGGACCGGATGAGAGCGGATCTCGCCGCTCATGTGGCCAAGGTGGTGGGCGGGCAGGACTGAGCGGATCGGATCGGATCCGGCTTCGCCTCCCGGCCGCACACTCGTGCGCGCCGGGCCCGCTGGTGCTCCGACCGGCCTCAGGTGGCGCTCCGCTCGCTCGCTTCCTTGAGGTCCTGGTCCACCGCGCGTTCGAACGCGGGATCCGGTGCGCCGTCCTCGGTGCCCGGGCGGCCGGCGCGGAGGAGTTCGCGCCAGCGCTCCGGGCTCCAGTCGGCCGGGGCGGTGGTGCTCATGAAGTCCTCGACCAGGGCCCGGAAGCGGACGGGGTCGCTGTGGAAGGGGAAGTGGCCCGCGCCCTCGAAGATCTCGAGGCGGCTTCCGGGCATCGCCGCATGGGCACCGCGGGCGTGGTGGACGGGTACGACGCTGTCGCGCGAGCCCCACAACAGCAGGGTGGGCATGCCCTGGGTGAGGTAGCAGCGGTCCAGCATCGTGACCGCCTGCCCCCGCCAGTCGACCACCGCGCGCAGAGTGCTGATGAAGGCGCTGCGCGCGGTGCCGTCGGGGAGGGCGTCGACGAGGTCGATCAGTTCGCCGGCGTCCTGGCCGAGGTCGGTGTCGAGGAGCTTGATGAGCCGGGTGAAGAGGCCGACCTGCCGCCGCATGCCGGGCAGGCGCAGCGTGGACAGCAACAGGTCGGCACCGGGGAGCGACACGGCCCGCAGGGCCGGGTTCACCTCGCGCCCCACGCCGCCCGCGCTCACCAGGATCAGGCGGTCGGTCCGCTCGGGGTACTGATAGGCGAACTGCATCGCCACGCCGCCGCCCAGGGAGTGGCCGACGAGGGTTGCCCGCTCGATACCGAGGACCCCCAGCAGGTCCCTGATGCCGTTGGCGTAGGCGGCGACCGAGTAGTCCGCGCGGGGCTTGTCGGACGCTCCGTGGCCGAGGAGGTCCGGAGCGATCACGGTGTGCCGCCGGGCCAGTTCGGGGATCACGTCGGCCCACGTCGCGGAGGAGTCGCCGATGCCGTGGATCAGCAGGATGACGGGGCCCTCCCCCGCGATCCGGTAGGCACGGCGGTAGCCGTGGATGACGCGGTGGGACAGCCCCACACCGTGGTCGGCCTGTCGTCCGCGCGCTGATGCGCCGGCCACGGCACCGCCTCCGTCCGCTGTTCCGACGATTCCCGAGCGAGAGTAGGAAGCTCCCGCGCCGGGCGGATTACGGGGACGTTTCAGGCGGCACCCGGATGGGATCCGGGGTGGCCATCCACTGTCCGGGCATTCGTAACACGCGTGCAGCAGTCGCAGCCGCCGACGCGCCCTATGATCACCGCAGCCCACCCGCCACGTGCAACTTCCCTCTGTCGGCCGTGGTTTCGTCTCCCACTCTCTCCCCGCCCGGGCGTGGCACCGCGCTGCCCCGCCCGCGAACCCGGAAGGCGGGCCGAATGGGCTCTCCCGCACGTGTTGCCCCGCCGGGACGAACCGGAGGTCTCCGTCGACCGCCTGACCGGTCAGCGCGGTCGCCGGGCCTGGCCCGTCCCGTCCGGTGCGACCACCGGCAACACGTAACCCCGGTAACTCGCAGCGCCGTTGCCCGGTGGCAGGGGGACGGTCCGCCGGTCGCCGGCCCACGCCGGCGGCGCCTCGCCGGGGGCCACGAGAACCGCCGTCGGTACGTGCCGGGCGGCCTCCCGGAGCGCTGCGGGGGTGGTGCTCGCGTCATGGCCCGCGGTCTGCCGTGACGCGCAGCCCGCGTAGTAGGCGATCGGCACGGCGTCGGCCCCGCTGACCACGCACGGCGGCTTCACCCCCGAGCGGTTAAGCGCCCCGGCCATCGCGGTGAACCGTGCGGTCGTGGCGCGGCTGACGCGGACCACGTGGCTCACGACGAGGAACTGCGCGGTGAGGTGGGCCGCCAGAACCAGCGCGAGCAGGGCGACACCACCCGGCCGGCGGGCATGCCGGGCGCGCATGAAGAGGTGGACCAGGCACTCGGCCAGCGGCACGGACAGCAACGCGTACGCGGGGAGCAGGAAGCGGGGGGCGGCGTATCCGACGAGGAAGAGGTACGGCACGGCCATGGACAGTCCCGTCAGCGCGGCGAGCAGCACCACGGCGCCGCGACCGGACCGGCGGGCCACCACGACGCCGACGACGACGAGCACGGGAAGGACCGTCAGCCAGAGCGCCGTTCCCGGACTCTCCCACCCGATGTCGCACGGGCGGCACAGAGTGCGTCCCGCCAGCGCCCGCAGATGGTCGTCCACGGCGATGTTCCATCCCAGACCGCCCTGGATCTCACCGGCCCGGTGAAGCCGCGCACCGAGACCGCCGTAGCGCGCGTACGCTTCTGCGGTCCACGGGGCGCACCCCGCGACCAGCCCTGCCACGAGAGCGGCACCCACACCGGGGCGGCGCCTGCCGGGAACCACGACGACGGCGAGAACCAGCGGCAGCGCCAGCCAGAAGCCGTCGGCGGGCCGCATCAGGGCGACGATCGCCACTGCGGCGCCCGCGCCCACCGCCTCCCTGCGGCCGGCCGCGCCGTCGCGCACCGGCCTGGCGACCCAACCCGTTGCGGCCAGGGCTCCGAGGGCGCACCAGGGGTTGGGCATGGCGGCCGAGCCGTAGAACAGGGTGGGCCACAGCCCGGCGAAGAACGCCCCCGCACAGACGAGAACCGGCGTGGGCAGCACCTTGCGCCAGACGTACAGCGCAGCGACCAGCGCACCTGCGGACAGCAGGGCGAGATAGATCCGCAGTACGGCGGTGGACGCGGTCAGTGCGGCGACCGGAGCGACGAGGTAGGAGATCCCCCGGGCGCGTGGCGCGCTGAAGAACGCGGGTGGGGCGTTGCCCCCGGCCTGGCTCACGTAGACGGTCTCGTCCCAGGCGAGGCCCGAACCCGGCACGACGACGACCAGTTGCAGGACGAGGAAGGCCAGGCCGACGGCCGTGAGCCACGGCAGCGGACCGCCCGGCCGGTCGTGCGGCGCGGTGACGGCCGGCTCCGGTGCCGTCGTCCGCACCCGGGTCTCATGCATGGCTCTCCTCGCCGGGCCGAAGATCTGAGCAGGTGGCGGCTGATCACCCGCCCGCCCGCACAGGGCCGGACGTGATCGCAGCCGCTCCGTCCCGTCCCGGGACCGCCCGCCACTGGTCAACGAGGGGGATCGCGGCAGGACACGGACAGGCGGACGCCGCGGGCCGAAGGGGTCGAACTCACCTCACATGCGGTGGACTTGGTGCCTCGCGTGACCGGGTTCCGCGCCGCCCGGCAGGGGTGTCCCCCAGTCCCCTCTGGGGGACACCCCTCAGAGGAAGCAGGGGCCGACCGCACCGCTCGGGTGACGCGTCACCCCTGGCGTGTGGGGTGGAATCGGATCACCGTTCCGTACCCCTTTCCGGAGGATCTTCCGTGACCGCCCCAGCGCGCCGGCAGGCGCAGCGCACCACCTCGTCGCTCGTCCTGGCGTTCCTCCGCTTCGTCGTCTGCGGCGGCGGGGTCGGCCTGGCGTCGAGCGGGGCGTTGGTGCTGGTCGGCGACCGGGTGCCCCTGCTCCTCGCGAATGTCGTCTTCGCTCACCCCGTCTCCACGACGGGCGCCTCGACCGGCACGTCGGGACTGGCCATGGCTGCCTGACGGGCCATCGCGCGAGCGGACGTCTCACCAGGGGGTGCGAGGGCCTCCCCTAGGCGTTCAACTCCCGTACTGCGACGCCGTGGAGGTGGACCGCCCAGAGCAGGGCGCCGAGGGAGGCGGTGTGCAGGACGGCACGCACCGTGTTCCACCTGACCCAGCCGTCCTCGAACGCCGCGCGTGCGTCCCGGAGAGCGTCGGACCCGGCGTTCGCGGGGATCTTGTCGAGCGCGTCGTTGAGCGGCACGTTCTGCGTGCCGGTGACCACGAAGGCTGCCAGATACAGCGCGAGCGCGGCGATGATCCAGGGCAGGGTGCCGGGGCTGTGCCCCTTGGCCGCGAGGACCGTCGCCAGCACGAGCAGGGGCAGGGGCAGCAGGAAGGGCAGCAGGAACCACCCGTTGATGATGGCCCGGTTGATCTGCCGCATGGTCTGGACGAACGCACGGTCGTCCGTACGGGACAGGCCGGGCATGACGGCGTACGCGAAGGCGCAGAACAGGCCCGCCATGAGCGCGGCCCCGACGGTCGCCGCCAGCAGTGTCGTGGTCTGCAGTGCTCTCACGGAAACTCCGGTTCCGGGGCTGCCGCCCGCTCGGTGAAGGATGGCGGCCCCCATCGGGGCCTGTTGTACCGGAACAGGTCTTCGCTGCACGGGCCTTGGCGCAGCGCATCGTAGTCTCGGCGGTCTCCGCGCGCAGCCCTTTCTCGTCAGTTCGTCGCGGGGTGCGGTGACGGCCGGGGCCTGCCACGAAGCCTTCTGCGGGTCGGCTGCCGCCCGGGCGCCCTTCCGCCGGGCCCCCTCGTCGCGGGGCCATCGGCCGATGAATCATCCATGAACAGAACCGTCACACTTATGCCATACGATGCGCACACCTGTTCACATCCCTTCCGTTTGAGGATGCCCACGTCATGCTTTTCGGTGTCACGTCCCGCTCCGTACGCGGTATATCGACCGTTGTCGCCCTTCTCGCGGTAGGAGCGGTGGGCTGCTCCGACGCCATCGACAGCGCGAAGGCCGGCGCCAAGACCGCGCTGCGTCAGCGTTCCGTCTTCACCCTCACGCCGGGCGACTGTTTCAACCCGAACAGCGAGGCGACGGCGAGCGAGGAGTTCGCCGTCGAGATCGTCCCGTGCAAGGAGCCGCACAAGGGGCAGGTCGTGGGCGAGTTCTCGATCGACGGCCTCACGGAGTACCCCGGTGAGGACGGTGCGTCGAAGATCGCCGACGAGCGCTGCCCGGTGGAGTCCCAGAAGTTCGTCTCCGACACCTGGGCGGTCCCGGCGGGCGTCGACCTCTTCTACTACTACCCGACGGCTCAGAGCTGGCGGACCGGCGACCGCGGGGTGAGCTGTACCTACACCAAGAAATCGGGCAGCGTCACCGGCTCGCTGAAGAACGAGTCCCTGAATGCCGATCAGCTCGCTTACCTCAAAGGCTCGAACGCCGTATACGAGGCGCTGTGGGCGAACCAGCCCGAGGCCAAGCTGATCGAGGACGACCTGGCCGCCTACAAGAAACAGGCCAAGGCCGTCGCCGCCGCGCTCGACAGCCACCTCAGGGCGATGAAGGGCATCCAGCAGCCGGAGACCGTCAAGCTCCGCACCAAGCTGGAGGAGACGGCCGGTGCATGGGACGACGCCGCCAAGGCCAAGGACACGGACGCCTTCTACATCGCGTACGACCTTGCCTTCACCGGCATCGACCCCAGCAGGACGGTCGGTGCCCGCAAGGAACTGAAGCTGGCCACCACGGTGCCGGCCGACGACGCGGACGTCTGGGCCGACTGAGGTCCGGGCACACCCGGGCGGCGGACGGGGCAGGGCGTCCGCCGCCCGGTTCACCTCGGCTCGGGGCGCTCACGCACCCGCCGTTCCCCGGACGACCGCGCTCCTCAGGCCCGTTCGGGCTTCCGCGCGAGAAGCGTGGCATGGGTCCTCGTGGCGCCCTCGGCGGGTTCCTCCACCAGCCGGGCGGTGAGGACGAACCCGGCCCCCTGCAGAAGCTCGGCGATCCGGTCGGGCGGTGACAGGTAGGACTCGTAGGACACCGGGTGACCGCCGTAGGCCCGCGTCGGGCGCAGATGCTCTCCGGCTCCCGCATGACCGGCCAGCATCACGTGGCCGCCCGGGGCGAGCGTGCGGTGGAACTCAGCGAAGACGGCGGGCAGCTGGGCCGGTGGCGTGTGGTGGGTGGAGTAGTAGGCCAGGATGCCGCCGAGCGAGTCGTCGTCGATCGCCAGCGCGGTCATGGAGCCGACGGCGAACTCGAGGTCCGGGTGAGCCCGCCGTGCCAGTGCGACCATCTCCGGGGAGAGGTCGACGCCGAAGGCGGGCACCCCGCGTCCGGCCAGGTACGCCGTCACCTTGCCCGGTCCGCATCCCACGTCGGCGACGGCCCCGAGGCCGGTGGTCAGCACCGTCTCGGCGAAGGCGTTCAGCATCCCGCGCGACAGGGGATCCAGCTCTTCCGGGGGTTTGACCTGAGCGAAGTAGTCAGCGGCGACGGCGTCGTAGGACGTCCGGACCGCGGCGAGGTAGGAGTGTTCGGGCATCCGCCGACTGTAGGGGACCACGGGGGGACACCGCCGCCGCTCGTACGGGCGCATCCGGCTCCGACCCGCGTAGCCTTTCCCCTCCTGTCGCCACCCCGCCACACCTCGGAGGACCGGTCCTTGAGCCCAGAGCCACAACCGTACCGACTGACAGCAGGCGCGGCCGAGTCGCCGGTGCTGCTGCACGTCCCGCACTCCTCGCGGGCCGTCCCGGCAGACGTACGTGAGGGCATCTCTCTCGACGACGAGGCGCTGGAGGCGGAGCTCGACCACATCACGGACTCCCATACCGCCGAACTGGCGGACCTGGCCTCCGAGGCCTGCGCGGTGACCCCCTGGACGTTCGTGAACGGCCTGTCGAGGCTCGTCGTCGACCCCGAGCGCTTCCCGGACGACCGGGAGGAGATGCTGGCCGTCGGCATGGGAGCGGTCTATACGCACACCACCCACCGCGAGCGCCTGCGCCCTCCGGGGAACCGTCCGCAGCCGCTGCTCGACCGCTTCTTCCACCCGTACGCGGAGGCGATGACCGCCGCGGTGGACGCACGGCTCGCCGCCACGGGCCGTGCCGTCGTCATCGACGTCCATTCGTATCCGACCGCCGCTCTCCCCTACGAACTCCACGGCACCGGGCCCCGCCCGCCCGTCTGTCTGGGCACCGACGGCTTCCACACCCCGCCCGGGCTCCTGGCCCGGGCGGAGGCGGCGTTCGCCGGATTCGGCGGTACGGGGCTCGACAGTCCGTTCCCCGGCACGTACGTCCCGCTGAAGCACTACGGGACGGACCGCCGGGTCGGCGCGCTGATGATCGAGATCCGCCGCGACCTGTACATGTCCGAGCCCGGCGGCCCGGCGGGACCCGGACTCGGTGCGCTGGCCACGGCGCTGGCGGCACTGGTGGACTCGGTGGGTGTCCGGGGCCCGGTCAGCGGGGCCGGGTGTAGGGCCTGGTGATGATCTCCATGTTGTGGCCGTCCGGGTCCTCGAAGTAGGCTCCGCGACCGCCGAAGAGGCGGTTGATCCGCCCGGGTTCGGTGTGCCCGGGATCGGCGTAGTGGGTGACTCCGAGCATCTGCAGGCGCGCGATCATGTCGTCGAACTGTGCGTCGGGCACCAGGAACGCGTAGTGCTGCGCCTGCACCGGAGCGTCCCGCAGCTCGTAGTAGTCGAGGGTCACGCCGTTGCCGAGGTCGACGGGCAGGAAGGGCCCGAACGGCGCGCCGACCTCCAGGCCCAGCACGGCGGCGATGAACTCGGCCGACCGGCCGCGGTTTCGGGCGTACACCGCCGTGTGGTTCAACTGGACGACGGTGGTGCCCTGATCGGTCACGGGCGGGTACTGCTGCTGTGCGGGGGTCATGTCGGATACGTCTCCGTGTCGTGGATTCCGCTGGGACGGGGGCGCCTGGCAGGGCGCTCCGGAATGCACGACAGGACGGCGGGGCCCGGGCCCGCCACGCGCTCACGCAGGGGCCGGGCGCTTCTCTCGTACGTGGCCCATGGCCGACCCGGCAGTCACGGGGGTGATCCTAGCGGGCGCCGCACCGCCCCGCGCGCGCCCCCGACGGTACGGGCAGGGCGCGCAGGGGGCGCATGGGAGGCTCACCAGGGGCGCCCGTGGCGAGATCCCCTCCCTGCCGAAACATCTGCGAATACCCTTGTGGCGCAGGCGAGTTACGGCGTTCCGGCGGGACGCCGTCCGGTCGGCGGGGGGACGTGGATGGCCGACGGCAGAGCCGGCAGATCAGAGCGTGACATCGCGGTGCGCGGACGTGTGGCCGAGACCCTGAGCAGGCAGCAGGGGCCGCTGCGTCCGATACCCGCCCTGATGCTGCTGGGCACGCGCGGGAGCGGAAAGACCGCGCTCACCGGTCATCTGCGCGACTGGGCGCAGCGTGTACCGCTGGCGAGCATCGATCTGGAGCCCGTCGGCGAGCGCGGTGGCACACCCATCGACGTACTGATCGAGATGGCGTTCCAGCTCAGCGCCCGCCACGACGGCATCCCCCGGCTGGGATTCCCGGCACTGGGGGCCCTGCTCGCCGCCGTGGGCACGGCCGTCGACGCGGGCAGCCGGGAACGGGCGGTCCGCGACATGGCCGAGGCGCTGAGAGCGGGGCGGGCCCGGGAGCACTCGTACGAGGAACTGCAGGGGATCGTCGACGGCGTCGCCCAGCTCGCCGGGCTCGGGCTGCCCGGCTGGAGTTCCGTCGTCATGCCCCTCGTCCAGGGCGGGATGCGTCTGCGGCTCGGGCTGCGCCTGCGCAGGAGGTTCGCCGAGACGTCCGCCGCAGGGCCGGGGCGGGGCGCGACAGCCGACTTCCTCGTCGGCGTGAACCGGCTGTACCACGGCTATCCCGCGCAGCGCGCGGAGGCCGAACGGGTCCTGCTGGACTCCTTCCTGGCCGACCTGCGCGGCGCGTACGCCTCCGGCCGGGCGGACCGGCTGCGGACCACGCACTGCCTCGCACTGCTGGACAACGCGGACTCCCCGGCCGGCGAGGCGTTCCTGACGCTCCTGCTCGAATCGCGCGAGCGCTCGGGCCGTCCCGACCCGCTCCTCGTCGTGACGACCGCACGCCGGCGTCCCGAGACGCTGGTCCGCGCGGAGACCGGCAGCGGGCACCGTCCCGACTACCGCGAGAGCTGGCCGCGGCACTCCCACTTCAGGCCGCTGTCGGCGGGACCGCTCGTGGTGGCCGGTCAGCTGCGCGACCTGAGCCGACGCGAGGTGGAGGCCCATGCCGCCGCCACCCTCGACAGGCTGCCCGCGGGCTCCGTCCTGCCGCGGACGGACAACGCCGTGCAGTGGCTGGGCTGGATCGTGTACGAGGTCACCCGGGGCCACCCCGCGGGGACGGCCGAGGTGCTCGACGGTCTGCGCCGCATGCCGGCCGACATGCCGTGGGACGCGCGCATGCACCAGTGCCTGGCCCCTCTCGACGGCAGTGTCGAGCCGGTCCCGGCGGTGTCCGCGGGCCCGCGACTGCTCGAACTCCTGCTGCGCGACTGCTCCGGGCAACTGGCCCGGCTGATGCCTCGGGCGGCCGCCGGGGTCACCCTCGGCCGGGCGGAGACCTGCGAGTCCCTGTGGGAGGGGCAGGAACCGGTGCTCCGGGAGTTCGTCGGCTACTGCGCGGACGACCTGCGAACCGTGCCCGAACCCGACGACGGACTCCCCGCCCTGCACCGGCTGACCCGCTTCCTGCTGCTGCGCCGCCTCGACGGCGCCCCGGAGAACGGCGGGCCCGGCTCGTGGACGGGCGCGCACCGGGCGCTGCGTGCGGCGGCGGTCGCGCGGGGGGACCTGCGCACCGTCGCGTATCACGACCTGGCGCTGGACGACCTCGGCTCGGCCGTGGGTTATCTCCGGGACCGCTTCGACGAGGTGGGCGCCGACGCGTGGTGCGCGGACCTGGCCTGGCTGCAGCGTGCCCCGTGCCGCTGGGACGGCGCCCTGCCCGAGTCGGCCCGCGACCGGTACGAGCGGCTGGTCGGTGTCGCTGGGGGCGACGCCCCGCGGCGCGCCATCACCCGGCTGCTGGCGGCCGGCTGGATCACCCCGCATCCACGGCCGGAGGGGGCGGCCCAGCCATACGGAGATCCGCTCGGCGACCCCTACGCGGAGCTGTATCCGGACATCGTCGAGGAGTTCCTGACCCTCCGCCGGCCGATCGGTGACGAACACGACCGCCATGTGCTGCTGCGCATGGCGCAACGCTACGAAAGGAAGCCGTGGTGGTGAGCTCCGACGACGGCACGTTCGTCCCCCCGCGTCCGCCCCGGCGCAAGGCGCCGTGGATCATCGCGGGCGCGGTGGTCCTCGCGGCGGCGGTGTGGGGCGGTGCGGAGGCGTACCGGGCCTGGCAGCACGAGAAGGCGGAATGCGCTCCGGGCATCCTCAGGAAGGGGGCCCGGGAGGAGTGCATCGGCGTGAGCGACGGCTCCTTCGCCTTCGACCCCTCGCTGAAGGAGGTCATGGGCAAGATCGAGGCGGAGAACGAACGGGTCGAGGAGTCCGGCAAGCAGTTCGTCTCCGTGGCGTACATCGAGCCCCTGACCACGGTCAAGGGCGAGGAGGAGGCGAAGTACGGGCTGCGCGGCGAGCTGATGGGCGCCTACCTCGCCCAGCGCGAACTGAACGACCCGGACCTCGGCGCCGGGCGGGGCGATCTCCCGCAGGTACGCCTGCTCGTCGGCAACCTGGGTCTGCGTTCGGAACAGTGGCGGACCCTCACCGGCGACCTCGTGGCGATGGCGAAGGACGACAACCACCTCGTCGCCGTCGCGGGCTTCGGCCAGAGCCGGGGCGGAACCAAGAACGCCGTCGACGCGCTGCGCGACGCGGGCATCCCCATGATGGGGGCGACGGTCACCGCCGACAGTCTGTCGGACGCGGCCCGCCCGGGCTTCTTCCGGACCTCCGCGCCCAACCGTGACCAGGCGGTCGGTGCGGTCAACTACCTGAGGGCTCAGCAGAAGAAAGATCCCGGTTTCAAGGTCGCCGTCATACGGGACCGCAACGAGGACGACATCTACAACACGTCGATGTCCACCGCGTTCGCGACGGCGGCGGCCGGGCGGGGCCTGGAGATCGAGGGGACCCCGCTGGAGTTCCTGTCCGGGGTGGACGGTGTCTCCAACGCCTTCTCGTCCGTCGCGGACAAGGTGTGCGACCTCCGCCCGGACGCGGTGTTCTTCGCCGGCCGGGGCGTCAACATCCGTAACTTCATCTACTCGATGTCCGCCCCCGACCGCCGGTGCCCGGTCACGCTGATCACGGGTGACGACGCGGTCGGCGCGTACTACGGCTCGCTGGAGAGCGAGGCGCGGCGGGAGAAGTTCCGGACGGAGTGGACCGACAGCAGGGTGACCGTCCTGTACTCGTCGCTCGCCCACCCGGCTCTCGCGGGCCGCCTCTACGCCGAGGCGAACAACCCGCTGCCGGACTTCCTGGGCCTGTACAGGACGGAGTTCGGCGGAGCGCCCGACGAGACGATGCAGGTGCTCCAGGACGGTCAGGTGATCATGGGGCACGACGCGGTCTGGACCCTGGGTATCGCGATACGGAACGCGGCGGGCCCGGACGGCAAGGGGCAGGTCAACACCGGTGCCACACTGCAGATGCTGCTCCAGCTCAGCGGACGCGCCTCGGTGTCGGGACTCAGCGGGCCCATCTCCTTCGCCCCGGACGGCAATCCCGACCGCAAACCCATGGCGCTGGTACGGATGGAACCCTCGGGTGTGTACACCTTCCGGGGGGTGCTGACGCCGTAGGGCGACGGCGCACGGCGGCCCGCACCCGATCGCCGTCGCGCCCCGCAGGTCGTGCCGCGCCCGGCTGCCGGGGCAGTCGGATCCGGAGTCGGCCTGCCCGATCGCTCCGGTGGTCGACATCGTCTTCAGCCGGCGACGCGCGCGAGCCCGCGCCCGCCCGCCGCGGGTGAGCGGATGCGCCCCGCGGCGGTCGGGCGGTAAGGCGGTCGGGCGGTCAGAAGAAGACGCCGCACCGCAGCAGCACGTTGGCGTAGGGGCGCGCCTCACCCGTCCGCACCACCAGGCGGGCGGATCGGGTGAGTTCCTTCAGCCGCTCGTGCGACACGTGCGTGAGCGCGGGCAGGCGGGCGGCCAGGAGACCGGCCGCCTCGGGGTTGGCCTCCGCGATCTCCTCGGCCGCCGTCGCGCTCTCCACGACCAGTTCCGCCAGCAGTCCGTCCAGGACCTCGGCGAACGTCGGGACGCCCGCTATGAAAGCCAGGTCGACGACCCGGGGACCGGCCGGTATGGGCATGCCCACGTCGCAGATCAGGACGCCGTCGCCATGGCCGAGTTCGGCCACGGCTCCCGCGAGGTGGCGGTTGAGTATGCCGGTCTTCTTCACAGTGCCGCGACTTCTTCCGAGGTGGGGAAGGACGCCTGTGCGCCCTCCTTGGTGACGGCCGCCGCGCCGACCCGCACGGCGAACCCGGCGGCCCGGACGAGTTCCTCACCCAGCCCGAGGCGCCAGGCCAGGGCCGCTGTGAAGGCGTCGCCCGCGCCGGTGGTGTCCACAGCCGCGACCTTCGGGCTCGGCACGCGTACGGCCTCGCCGGTGCGGGTGTCGGAGACCAGGGCGCCTCCCGCGCCCAGGGTGATGACGACGGAGCGCGGGCCGAGGCCGGTGAGCCCCCGTGCCCAGGACTCCGGGGTGTCCCCGGCGCCCTCCCCGAGGATGAACCGCGCCTCGTGCTCGTTGACCACCAGCGGGTCGCAGGCAGCCAGCACCTCGTCGGGCAGCGGCGCCGGGGGGGACGGGTTGAGGACCAGGCGCGTGTCCGGGCCCAGTGCGCGCGCCGTCTCGGCGACGGTGTCCAGCGGGATCTCCAGTTGTACGGAGACGACGCGGGCCGCCGCGAACAGCGGGACCGACGCCCTGATGTCCCCGGGTGTCAGCCGCGCGTTGGCTCCCGGCGAGACGACGATGCTGTTGTCTCCCGAGGGGTCGACGGTGATGAGGGCGACCCCGGTGGGCGCGCCGCCGACGAGGACCCCGCCGGTGTCGACGCCCGCCTCCTGCTGCGAGGCGAGCAGCAGCCGCCCGTGGGCGTCGTCGCCGACCCGGGCCAGCAGAGCCGTGCGGGCTCCGAGGCGGGCGGCGGCGACCGCCTGGTTGGCGCCCTTGCCGCCGGGGTGGACGACGAGGTCGGAGCCGAGCACCGTCTCCCCGGGTCCTGGCCGGCGGTCGACGCCGACGACCAGGTCGGCGTTGGCCGAGCCGACGACCAGGAGGTCGTACCGGGAGGGTGCGGGGTCCTCGTTGACGTACATCTGGATCGTGCCTTCCTTGATCAGGAGAAGTCGGCGACGTTCTGCCGGGTGACGACCTTGACCGGCACCATCACCGTGCTGTCGACCTTCTTGCCGTCTGCCGCGCGGACCGCGTTCTGCACGGCGATCTTCCCGAGCTCCTTGGGCTGCTGGGCCACGGAGGCGTACAGGGTGCCCGTGCTGACCGCCTTGAGGCCGTCCGGGGTCCCGTCGAAGCCGACGACCGACACGGTCTTCCCGGCCTTGCTGCCGAGTGCCTTGGCCGCGCCGAGCGCCATCTCGTCGTTCTCGGCGAAGACTCCGGTGATCCCGGGGTGGGCCTGGAGCACGTTGGTCATGACGTCCAGACCCTTGGTGCGGTCGAAGTCCGCGGGCTGCTTGGCCACGATCCTGATGCCCGGGTAGGCCTTGATGCCCGCGGCGAAGCCGGCGCCGCGCTCACGGCTGGCGGAGGTACCGGCCGTGCCCTGCAGGACGACGATGCTGCCCTTGCCGCCGAGGCGCTCGGCGAGCGTCTTCGCCGCCAGCTTGCCGCCCGCCACGTTGTCGGAGGCGACGAGCGTCGCGGTCTTGGCCTTGTTGACGCCGCGGTCGGCGGCGACCACCGGGATGCCGTCCTTGTTGGCGCTGCGGACGCTGGGGCCCACCGCGTCGGAGTCCACCGGGTTGACGATGATGGAGTCCAGGCCCGAGCTGGTGAAGTTCTCCAGCTGGTTGGCCTGCTGCGAGGCGTCGTTCTGGGCATCGGTGACGGTCAGGTCGACGCCGGCCTTCTTGGCCTCCTGCTGCGCGCCCTGCTTCATCTGGACGAAGAAGGGGTTGTTCAGGGTGGAGAGCGAGACACCGATCTTCTTGGTGTCTCCGGAGGAGCCGGAGTGGAAGAACGACACCGCCGCGACGACGGCGGCCACGACGACCACCGCGATGCCGAGCTCCATCGTCTTCTTGCGTTTCGACCCCGGCGACCCGGCCGCGGCGGACGAACCGGCGGCGGACGGGGCACCCGAGCCGGCCTTGCGGCGCAGGGTGTCCAGCAGCACCGCGAGGGCGATGACGACACCGATGACGACCTGCTGCCAGAAGGCGGACACCGAGAGCAGGTTGAGGCCGTTGCGCAGGACGGCGAGGATCAGCGCACCGATGAGGGTGCCGGACGCCTTGCCGACACCACCGGCGAGGCTGGCACCGCCGATGACGACCGCCGCGATCGCGTCGAGTTCGTAACCCTGCGCCGCCTGGGGCTGCGCGGAGGTCAGGCGGGAGGCGAGGACGATGCCGGCCACGGCGGCGAAGAGGCCGGCCAGGGCGTAGATCGCCAGCTTCTGCTTCTTGACCCGCAGCCCGGAGAGGCGTGCGGCCTCCTCATTGCCGCCGATCGCGTACATGGATCGGCCGATGTAGGTGCGGCCCAGGATGAGCGCCGTGATCAGGCCCGCCGCGATCATCACGAGGACCGGGACGGGCAGCCACCCGCCGAGGGTGTCGCCCAGGTGTGAGATGGAGCTGGGGAAGGCGATGGGGCTGCCCTGGGAGATGACCAGGGACAGACCACGGGCGACCGAGAGCATGGCCAGCGTCGCGATGAACGAGGGCAGTTTGCCGTACGCCACGAGGGCGCCGCTGATGAGCCCGCAGACCAGACCGGTGGCGATGGCGAATATGACCGCCAGCCAGACGGGCACGCCTGCCGAGGTGGCCGACCAGGCGAGCACGGTCGCGGACAGTGCGGCGACCGATCCGACGGAGAGGTCGATGCCGGCGGAGACGATGACGAAGGTGACGCCGAACGCGAGGATCGCCGTTACGGCGGCCTGCACACCGACGTTCAGCAGGTTCTGGGTGGTGAGGAAGTCGCCGGACAGCAGCGACAGCGCCACCACGAGGACGATCAGGGCGCTGAGGGCGCCGTTCTCGAGCAGGAGGCGGCGGAGGGTGTTCCCGGCGCCGCCGGCGCCCTTGGTGCTCGGATGCGTGTCAGTGGCCACGGGGGCTCTCCTCTGCCTTCTCGGTGGGTGCGGTTGTGGGGGCGGCGCTGACGGCGAGTGCCATCACAGCGTCCTGGGTGGCTTCTTGGGCGGGGAGTTCCCCGGCGATGCGGCCCTGGGCCATGACGATGACCCGGTCACTCATACCGAGGACCTCGGGGAGGTCGCTGGAGATCATCAGCACGGCGTGTCCCGAGGCGGTGAGCTCGTTGACGAGCTGGTAGATCTCGACCTTGGCTCCGACGTCGATACCCCGGGTGGGCTCGTCGAGGATCAGGACCCGGGTGTCGGCCAGGAGCCATTTCCCGATGACGACCTTCTGCTGGTTGCCACCGGACAGGGTGCGGACGTGCTGGCCGAGGCCGGCCATCCGCACACCGAGCTGCTCGGCGATGCGGGCGGCGGCGGCACGCTGCCCCTTGACATCGACGATTCCCGAACGGGTCGCCGAGCGCAGCGTGACCAGGCCGAGGTTCTCCTGCACCGAGGCGTCGAGCAGGAGCCCCTGGCCCTTGCGGTCCTCGGGGACGAGTCCGATGCCGGCTCCCATGGCCGCGGTCACGTCGTGCTTGCCGAGCCGCTCGCCGGCGACGTCGACCGAGCCGGAGTCGTAGGTGTCGGCGCCGAACACGGCGCGGGCGACCTCGGTGCGGCCCGCTCCGACCAGTCCGGCGAGGCCGACGACCTCACCGGCCCGGACGTCGAAGGTGATGTCGTGGAACACGCCGTCGCGGGTGAGTCCCCGGACGGAGAGCAGTGCCTCGCCCGTTTCGGGCCGCTCGCGCGGGTACTGCTGGTCGATGCTGCGGCCGACCATCAGCTGGACGAGTTCCTCCTCGGGTGTCGTGGCGGGCACCTGGTCGATGCTGCGGCCGTCCCGCAGGACGGTGACGCGGTCCCCGAGGGCCGCGATCTCTTCCAGGTGGTGGGTGATGAAGACGATGCCGACGCCGTCGGCACGCAGCTGCCGCACGATCCCGAAGAGCTTGTCGACCTCTTCGGAGGTCAGTACGGCGGTCGGCTCGTCCATGATCAGGACGCGCGCGTCCAGGCTGAGCGCCTTGGCGATCTCGACCATCTGCAGCCGGGCGATCCCCAGTTCACGGACCTTGACCCGCGGGGAGACGTGCAGGCCCACGCGGCGCAGGAGCACCTCGGCGTCGGCCTCCATGCGCGCACGGTCGATCATGCCGAGGCGGCGCGGCTGACGGCCCAGGAAGATGTTCTCGGCGACCGTGAGATCGGGAACCAGGTTGAACTCCTGGTAGATCGTGGCGATTCCGAGCTTCTCGGCGTCCTGTGCGCCGTGGATGCGCACCTCCTGGCCGCCGGCGAAGATCCGGCCGCTGTCCGGGCGGTAGGCACCCGACAGCATCTTGATGAGGGTGCTCTTGCCGGCACCGTTCTCACCGAGAAGGACGTGCACTTCGCCGCTGCGGAGGTCGAAATCGACCCGGTCCAGGGCGACTACACCGGGGAAGGTCTTGCGTACGCCTTCGATGCGCAGCAACTCGACCGATTCACTCACTCGTTGCTCCCGGGACTGGGATGCGCTCGCCGCAGGAGCTGCGTACGACGAGGCGCGCGGGCAGGGTGACGGACTGCGGGGAGCGGCCCTCGACGATGTCGACGAGCGCGCGGACGGCGGCGCGGCCGAGGTCGCCCGTCGGCTGGGCGATCGCGGTGATCGGCGGACCGGTGTGGACGAACCACGGGATGTCGTCGAACGCCGCGATCCCGATGTCCTCCGGGACGCGCAGGCCCCGGGCGCGGATGGCGTCCAGGGCGCCGAGCGCCATGAGGTTGTCGGCGGCGAAGACGATCTCGGGCGGTTCGGGCAGCGACAGGAAGTGCTCGGTGGCGCGCCGGCCGCTGTCGGCCTGGAAGTCGCCCTGCCCGATGTAGGCGTCGGGCAGCGCGAGCCCATGGGCCCTCATGGCTTCCCTGAAGGCCTCGACACGTTCGTTGCCCGTGGTGGTGGCCGCCGGGCCGGCGATGATGGCGAGCCTGCGGTGGCCGAGCGCGTACAGATGGGCCACCAGGTCCTGGATGGCGAGGTGCCCGTCCGCGCGGACGACCGGGACGTCCACCCCCGGCATCCAGCGGTCCACGAAGACCATCGGGGTGCCGGTGCGTGCGACGTCCAGCAGCAGCGGGGACTCGCCGTCCGCCGGCGAGACCAGGAGTCCGTCGATCCTGCGGTCCAGGAGCGTGCGGACGTGGTGGTCCTGCTGTGCGGGCCGCTCGTCGGCGTTGCCGATGATCACGCTGTACCCGAGCGCGCGGGCCTCCTCCTCCACGGAGCGGGCCAGGGCGGTGAAGTACGGATTGAGTACGTCACTGATGACGAGGCCGAGGGTGCGCGTCTGGTCGGTGCGCAGTGAGCGCGCCACGGCGTTGGGCCGGTAGCCGAGCGCGTCGACGGCGGCGAGGACGCGTCTGCGTGCGTCCGGGCTGACGGAGGGATGGCTGTTGAGGACGCGGGAGACCGTGGCGACAGACACTCCCGCCTGGGCCGCGACATCCTTGATGCTCGCCATTTCCGGACCACCTCCTTGTGGTTTCCGTGAGCATCGAGACCTACGGAACGAGCCGTGGAATCGATTACAAAGTTGATTGGAATCGATTACATGGCCGAAAACAAGTACCTGGAGGTCGGATGTGACCCAAACAACATGCGGGGGAGCCGAGCTCCCGCCCCGCCCCACTCCCGGGAACGCGAAAGGACCCCAGATCGACTGGGGTCCTCACTGGTGTCCGAGGGGGGACTTGAACCCCCACGCCCGATAAAGGGCACTAGCACCTCAAGCTAGCGCGTCTGCCATTCCGCCACCCGGACAAGGTGTCTGCCGTTCACGGTGTGTTCCCCGTGGCGACAAAGAAAACAATACCAGGGGTTCGGGGTGCCTCTCACCTGCGTTTTAGGTGGTCAGTGCGGTGCTGGGACACCCGCACGCACAGGACGTCACCGCTGGCACTCTCCGTGGCGTGGCGTGTGCGTACCGTCGCGTCGGGCTACCTTCGCGGGCATGAGTGGCAAGAGCGGCCCGCGGGGCGAGAGCGGCCGGGGCAGGCACGTCCACCGGCCGCCGCGCGCGCTGACCTCGCTGCGCGAGCGGCTGCGCGACAGCTTCTGGTTCGCGCCGACGGCGGGGCTGGTGGTGGCTTTCTGCCTGTGGTGGGGCCTTGCCGAACTGGACAGCGCGATCGTCGCGCATCTGAAGAAGGAACGGGCGTACGCGGAACTCGGGGATCTCCTCTCCTTCGCCGTGGACGCACGGACCATCGTGACCACCGTCAGCGCGGCGATGATGACCTTCATCGGTGTCGTCTTCAGCATCTCGCTGGTGGCCGTGCAGATGGCGAGCGGGCAGATGACCCCTCGCCTGGTGCGGATCTTCGTGCGGAGCAGGATCAGCAAGCTCACACTGACGGTGTTCCTGGCCACCTTCGCGTTCTCTCTGCTCGTCCTGACCTCGTACGAGGGCGGGACGGACCCCGACCCCCGGCGCGTGACCTCGGTGCCGCTCCTCCAGAGCCTGCTGACCCTGGGTCTGGTGGGCCTGAGCCTGCTGCTGTTCGTGGCCTACGTCTCCGCGACCCTGCGGCTGATGCAGGTGGGCCCGGTCCTCGACCACATCGCCCGCGAGTCCCTCCGTGCACTGGCGCGGCATTCCGGCGGGCCCGGGACACAGCCCCTGTTGGGGCCGGCCACCGCACGGGTGATGCACCGGGGCAGGGCCGGCGTGCTGCGCGAAGTGCACGTCGCACGGCTCGTGCGGGCAGCGGAGCGTCACGGCACCGTGCTGCGACTCCTGCCGCGCACGGGGGATTTCGTGGTGCCCGGGACACCGGTCCTGTCCGTGCACGGCGGGGCCGTGCCGTCCTCGCGGGCCCTGGGGCGCACCCTGTTCGTCGGGGTCGACCGGGCCCTGTACCAGGACCCGGCCTTCGGCCTGCGGCAGTTGTCGGACATCGCTCTGCGTGCCCTGTCGCCGGCGGTCAACGATCCGACGACCGCCGTCCAGTGCCTGGACCGGATCGTGCAGTTCCTCTCGGCGGCCGCGGACCTGCCGCTGGGCCCACTGCTCCACCGGGACCGGCGGGGCGGGGTTCGGCTGGTCCAGGACGTACCGGGGTGGACCGATCTCGTGGACCTCGCCTTCGAGGAGATCCGCTGGTGCGCGGCCGGGAACCCGCAGGTCACACGACGGCTGCTGGCAGCCTTCGACGATCTGCTGCTGCTCGCCCCGGAGGGGCGGAGGGCAGCGCTCCTCCGGCACCGTGCGCTCCTGGTGCAGGCCGTGGAGCGCACGGTGCCGGAGGCCGCCGACCGGGCCTTCGCGCTGCGCCCCGACCGGCAGGGCATCTGCTGAGTCGCCCGGATTACGGCATGAGGTGGTAGTCCGGGAAGTTGCCCGGCGGCCTCTCCTCCCCCGGACCGTCGGTCACGGCACGCACGAGGAGTTCGCCGCCCACGAACGCGCCACGCCAGGAGGCGCCGAAGCCGCCGAAGAGCTCCTCCCGGTCTCCTCGTGAACGCGGCGTTCCGTGGCCGGTCTTGAACGCCCGGATCTGCGGAGCCAGCCGCTCGTACGTCGCCGGGTCGTCGGTGGACAGAGTGGCGACCAGGGCGCCGTTAGACGCGTTCATCGCTGCGAGGAGTTCGGCCTCCGTGTCGACCAGGACGATGGTGTCGACCGGCCCGAAGGGCTCGGCGTGGTGGAGCGGGGAGGAGGGCGGGGGGTTGAGCAGCGTGACCGGGTGGAGGTAGGCGCTGGTGTCCTGGCCCGGGAGGAACAAGGCGTCGGTCGCCGATCCCTGATGGAGGGGCACCGCACCGCGGTCGATCGCCTCGGTGACCTGGTCGTGCAGCTCCTTGGCCTTGGTGGCGTTGATCAGGGGGCCGAAGTCCAGGGTGGGGAGCGGGTCGGAGGGGTGTCGCACCGCGAGCGGATGTCCTGTGCGCAGGGACCGTACGGCGGGCAGGTAGGCGGCCAGGAACTCGGCGAAGCTCGTCCGCTGGACGACGAATCGGGGGTAGGCGGTGCACCGCTGCTTGCCGTAGTCGAAGAGCTTCGGGATGACGGCGGTCAGGGCGGACCAGTCGGTGTAGTTCCAGATGCCCCAGGTGTTGAGGCCCTCCTGTTCGAGGATGTGCCGCTTGCCGAGGTCCGTGACGGCGGTGGCGATGCGTGCGCCGGTGTCCCGGCCGCCGACGAAGGAGACGCAGCCGATCTCGGGTGACCGGACCAGGGGCTCGGAGAGTTCGCTTCCGCTACCGCTGAGGAGGGTGAGCGGAACCCCCTCACGGGCGGCGAGGGCGCAGGCCAGGGTCAGGCACGCGACACCGCCGTCCGTGGGGGTCTTGGCGATCACCGCGTTGCCGGCGAGCGCCTGCACCAGCATGGCGTGGACCAGCACGGACATGGGGTAGTTCCAGCTGGCGATGTTGGAGACTGGGCCGGCGAGCGGCGTCCGGCCGGCCAGCAGGCGGTCACTGTGGTCCACGTACCAGCGGACGCCGTCGATGGCGCGGTCCACGTCGGCCTGCGCGAGACGCCAGGGCTTGCCGATCTCCCAGACCAGGAGCAGGGCGAGGAGTTCGCGGTGTTCGGTGAGTGCGTCGAGCGTGGCCGAGACGCGGGCGCGCCGTTCGGCGAGCGGGACGTGGCGCCAGGCACGGTGGGCGTCGAGCGCTGCCCGCACCGCCTGCCGGGCGGCCGGGGCGTCGAGGCGGGGCGGTCCGGCGATCGGGGTGCCGTCGACGGGGCTGGCAGCGGGAAGGGGACGCCCGTCCACGCGCCAGGCGGCGCCCCAGAGGTTGCTGACGCGGTCGTCCTGGAAGGCTTCGGGGGCTGTGGTCAGACAGCGGCGCCAGGCGTCCTGCCAGGCCGTTCCGGGCTTGAGGGTGAGTGTGGTGGTCGCTGAGGGTGTCATGGGTCTCCGCTCTTGGGTGCGGGTGACGGGGACGGGGCGTCGGGCGGGAGGTGCGGGGCTCAGCGGCCCGGACGGGTCGTGGCGCGGAGACGGTCCTCCGCCAGCCGGGCCGTCTCCGTGGGGGTGGCTCCCACCGCGACACCCACGGCCTCAAGTGCCTTCTTCTTGGCCGCCGCCGTGCCCGACGAGCCCGAGACGATCGCTCCCGCGTGGCCCATGGTCTTGCCTTCCGGGGCGGTGAAGCCCGCGATGTAGCCGACCACCGGTTTGCTGACGTGCTGGGCGATGTAGGCCGCGGCCCGCTCCTCCGCGTCGCCGCCGATCTCACCGATGAGGACGATCAGTTCCGTGTCCGGGTCCTGTTCGAAGGCCGCCAGGCAGTCGATGTGCGTCGTGCCGATCACGGGGTCCCCGCCGATCCCCACCGCCGTGGAGAACCCCGTGTCGCGGAGTTCGTGCATCAACTGGTAGGTGAGCGTGCCGGACTTGGAGACGAGTCCGATGCGGCCGGGCTTCGTCGCGATGTCGGCCGGGATGATGCCCGCGTTGGACTGTCCCGGGCTGATCACCCCGGGACAGTTGGGTCCCAGGATGCGGGTGCCGCGCTCTTTCGCGTAGGCGTGGAAGGCCACCGCGTCGTGGACGGGTATCCCCTCGGTGATGACGACGGCCAGGCCGATCCCCGCGTCGGCCGCTTCGACGACGGCGGCCCTGGCGAAGGGCGGGGGGACGAAGACGACCGTGACGTCGGCGCCGGTGGCCTCCATGCCGTCGCGTACGGAGCCGAAGACCGGAACGGTACGGTCGTCGAGGTCCACGGTCCGGCCCGCCTTGCGCGGGTTGACGCCGCCGACGATCTGGGTGCCCGCGGCGAGCATCCGGCGGGTGTGCTTCATGCCCTCGGCGCCCGTCATGCCCTGGACGAGGACCTTGCTCTCCTTGCTGAGGAAGATAGCCATGATCAGTGCCCTCCCAGGGCCAGTCGGGCCGCCCGGTCCGCGGCGCCGTCCATGGTGGTGACCTGCTGGACCATCGGGTGCGCGCGTTCGTCCAGGATCGCGCGGCCCCGTGCCGCGCTGTTGCCGTCGAGCCGGACCACCAGGGGTTTGGTGAGGTGGACGGAGTCCAGCGCCTGGACGATGCCGTCGGCGACGGCGTCGCAGGCGGTGATGCCGCCGAAGACGTTGACGAAGACGGACTTCACGGACGGGTCGGAGAGGATGACCGTGAGCCCGTCGGCCATGACGCGGGCCGAGGCGCCGCCCCCGATGTCGAGGAAGTTGGCGGGGCGCGCACCGCAGCCGGCGACGACGTCGAGGGTGGACATGACGAGCCCCGCGCCGTTGCCGATGATGCCGACCTCGCCGTCGAGCTTGACGTAGTTGAGCCCCTTGGCGGCTGCCGCCGCCTCCAGCGGGTCACCGTGCGGGTCTGCGGAGTCGGTGCCCCAACGGGACTGCCGGAAGGCCGCGTTGTCGTCGAGGGTGACCTTGCCGTCGAGTGCGAGTATCCGGCCGTCCTTCGTGCGCACCAGCGGGTTGACCTCGACGAGCAGGGCGTCCTCCTGGGTGAGGACCTGCCACAGCGCCTGGATCACGGGGGCGGTCTCCGCCGGGAGCGAGGCCGCCTCGGCGATCAGTGCCGCCGCTGCCGCCGTGACGCCCTCGGCCGGGTCGACCGGGATGCGGGCCACGGCCTCGGGGCGGGTGGCGGCGATCTCCTCGATGTCCATGCCGCCCTCCGCGGAGGCGATGGCGAGGAAGGTGCCGGCGGCCCGGTCCAGGACGAAGCTCACGTAGAACTCCGCCTCGATGTCGACGGGCTGCGCGAGCATCACCTTCCTGACGAGGTGGCCCTTGATGTCCATGCCGAGTATCTGCCGGGCGGTGACGACGGCGGCCCCCGGGTCCGCCGCGACCTTCACTCCGCCGGCCTTGCCCCGGCCGCCGGTCTTCACCTGCGCCTTGACGACGACGCGGCCGCCGAGCCGCTCGGCGGCGTCGTGGGCTGCTGAGGCGTGGTCCACGACCTCGGCCTCCGGCACGGCGATGCCGTGGTCCGCGAAGAGTTGCCTTGCCTGGTGCTCGTACAGATCCATAGCCACTCCCGATCGTGCCGATTGTGAAAGTGCCGCACGCCCCCTGGACACCACCCACCGGATGCGGGATAACAATCTTCATACAGTATTCGTCGACTGTATGCAATGTACCGCGAGAGCGGCGAACGGCTCCCGCACCCCCTACGAAGGGACAGGACATCGCCATGCCCGAGGACAGCCAGGACAGCCAGAACCTCATCTCCGGTGGGCACTTGGTCGCCAAGGCACTCAAGGCGGAGGGGGTGGAACGCATCTACACCCTCTGCGGCGGCCACATCATCGACATCTACGACGGCTGCGTCGACGAGGGCATCGAGGTCGTCGACGTGCGCCACGAGCAGGTCGCCGCCCACGCCGCAGACGGATACGCACGTATCACCGGCAAGCCGGGCTGTGCCGTCGTCACCGCGGGCCCCGGTACGACCGACGCCGTCACCGGCGTCGCCAACGCGTACCGCGCCGAGTCACCCATGCTTCTGATCGGCGGTCAGGGAGCCCACACACAGCACAAGATGGGCTCGCTGCAGGACCTCCCGCACGTCGACATGATGACGCCCATCACGAAGTTCGCGGCCACCGTGCCGGACACCGCACGCGCGGCGGACATGGTGTCGATGGCCTTCCGTGAGTGCTACCACGGCGCGCCGGGGCCGTCGTTCCTGGAGATCCCGCGCGACGTGCTCGACGCGAAGGTGCCGGTGAGCAAGGCACGCGTCCCCGAGGAGGGCCGCTACCGCGCGTCCACCCGGGCCGCGGGTGACCCGGCGGACATCGAGAAGCTCGCCGATCTGCTCGTCCACGCCGAGAAACCGGCGATCCTGCTCGGCAGCCAGGTCTGGACGACGCGGGCGACGGACTCGGCCACCGAACTCGTCCGTACCCTCAACATCCCCGCGTACATGAACGGCGCGGGCCGCGGCACCCTGCCGCCGGGCGACCCGCACCACTTCCAGCTGTCGCGGCGCTACGCGTTCTCCAACGCCGACCTCATCGTGATCGTGGGGACGCCCTTCGACTTCCGGATGGGCTACGGCAAGCGGCTCTCACCGTCCGCCACGGTCGTCCAGATCGACCTGGACTACCGCACCGTGGGCAAGAACCGTGACGTCGACCTCGGGATCGTCGGTGACGCCTCGCTGGTGCTGAAGGCGGTCACGGAGGCCGCGAGCGGCCGGCTCAACGGCGGATCGGCGTCACGCAAGGCGTGGCTGGACGAGCTGCGGGCCGCCGAGCAGACGGCGATCGAGAAGCGGCTGCCGCAGCTGAAGTCCGACGCCTCCCCCATCCATCCGTACCGGCTGGTGAGCGAGATCAACGACTTCCTCACCGAGGACTCCATCTACATCGGGGACGGCGGGGACATCGTCACCTTCTCCGGCCAGGTCGTCCAGCCCCGCACACCCGGCCACTGGATGGACCCGGGACCGCTCGGCACGCTCGGCGTCGGGGTGCCGTTCGTGCTGGCCGCCAAGCAGGCCAGGCCGGACAAGGAGGTCGTGGCGCTGTTCGGTGACGGCGCGTTCTCGCTGACCGGATGGGACTTCGAGACGCTGGTCCGCTACAACCTCCCCTTCGTCGGCATCGTCGGCAACAACTCGTCGATGAACCAGATCCGTTACGGCCAGAAGGCCAAGTACGGCGACGAGCGCGAGCGGATCGGCAACACCCTGGGCGACGTCCACTACGACAAGTTCGCCCAGATGCTCGGCGGTTACGGCGAAGAGGTACGCGACCCGGCGGACATCGCCCCCGCTCTGCAGCGGGCCCGTGAGTCCGGGCTGCCCTCACTGATCAACGTCTGGGTCGACCCGGACGCGTACGCCCCCGGAACGATGAACCAGACCATGTACAAGTAGAGGAGCCGTCGGCATGACCAAAGCCCTTGAGGGCGTACGCGTCCTCGACATGACACACGTACAGTCCGGACCCTCCGCCACCCAGCTGCTCGGCTGGCTCGGTGCGGACGTCGTCAAGCTGGAGGCGCCGAGCGGGGACATCACCCGCAAGCAGTTGCGCGATCTGCCGGACGTCGACTCCCTCTACTTCACGATGCTCAACTGCAACAAGCGGAGCATCACCCTGAACACCAAGAGCGAGCGCGGCAAGGAGATCCTCACGGAGCTGATCCGCCGCAGCGACGTCATGGTCGAGAACTTCGGACCGGGTGCGGTGGACCGCATGGGGTTCACCTGGGAACGCATCCAGGAGATCAACCCCCGGATCGTCTACGCCTCCATCAAGGGCTTCGGCGAGGGCCCGTACACCAACTTCAAGGCGTACGAGGTCGTGGCCCAGGCCATGGGCGGATCGATGTCGACCACCGGGTTCGAGGACGGCCCACCGCTCGCGACCGGCGCGCAGATCGGCGACTCGGGCACCGGGATCCATGCGGTGGCCGGCATCCTCGCCGCTCTGTTCCAGCGCGAGAGCACCGGCCGCGGACAGCGGGTGAACGTGGCGATGCAGCACGCCGTGCTCAACCTCTGCCGGGTCAAGCTGCGCGACCAGCAGCGCCTGGCACACGGGCCGCTCGCCGAGTACCCGAACGCCCAGGACACGGCGGAGGCCGACGAGGTGCCGCGCAGCGGCAACGCGAGCGGCGGAGGCCAGCCGGGCTGGGCCGTGAAGTGCGCGCCGGGCGGCCCGAACGACTACGTGTACGTCATCGTCCAGCCCGTCGGATGGAAGCCCCTGTCCGCACTCATCGGACGCCCGGAGCTCGCGGAGGACCCCGAGTGGGCGACGCCGGAGTCGCGGCTGCCGAAGCTCGGCAAGATGTTCCAGCTCATCGAGGAGTGGTCGGCCGGGCTCCCGAAGTGGGAGGTCCTGGAGCAGCTGAACGCGCACAACATCCCCTGCGGCCCGATCCTCTCGACGAAGGAGATCGTCGAGGACGAGTCCCTCGCCGCCAACGAGATGGTCGTCCAGGTCGAACACCCCGAGCGCGGGACCTTCACCACCGTCGGCAGCCCGCTGAAGCTGTCCGACTCCCCCGTCGACATCGTCACCTCCCCGCTTCTCGGTGAGCACAACGCGGAGGTGTACGTGGGTGAACTCGGCCTGGGCGACGAGGAACTGCGGCTGCTGAAGACGAACGGAGTCATCTGAGCATGGCCGGAACAGTCGAGACACAGGAGCAGGAACGCGTCAGGGCGCTGCTCGACCGCGTCCGGGGCGACGGGCGCAGCGCCCTCACCGCCCCGGAGGGGAAGATCGTCGCCGACGCGTACGGGATCACGGTGCCGGGCGAAGGTCTGGCCACGGACGTCGACGAGGCGGTGGCCCTGGCCGACCGGCTCGGCGGCCCCGTCGTCCTCAAGATCGTCTCCCCCGACATCCTGCACAAGACGGATGCGGGCGGCGTCGTGGTGGGGGTGTCGGGTGCGCAGGAGGTGCGCGCGGCCTTCTGCAGGATCGTGAAGAACGCGCGGGCGTATTCGGCCGATGCCCGGATCGACGGCGTGCAGGTGCAGCAGCTGGTGCCGCCCGGCCAGGAGGTCATCGTCGGCGCGGTCACCGATCCGACCTTCGGCAAGGTGGTGGCGTTCGGGCTCGGCGGGGTCCTGGTGGAGGTGCTCAAGGACATCACCTTCCGGCTGGCACCGGTGACCGCGGACGAGGCGCAGTCGATGCTCGACTCGATCGGTGCCGCGGAGATCCTCAAGGGGGTGCGTGGGGCGCCGGCCGTGGACCGGTGGGCGCTGGCGGAGCAGATCCGGCGGGTGTCGCAACTGGTCACGGACTTCCCCGAGATCGCGGAGGTGGACCTCAACCCGGTCATCGCCTCGCCGGACGGCGCGGTCGCCGCCGACATCCGGATCCTGCTGGCGACCGAGGAGGTGAAGCCGCGGCGCCGCTACAGCCGGGAGGAGATCCTCGTCTCGATGCGCCGGCTGATGGAGCCGCGTTCGGTCGCGGTCATCGGAGCCTCGAACGAGCAGGGCAAGATAGGCAATTCGGTGATGCGGAACCTCATCGACGGGGGTTTCGCGGGCGAGATCCATCCGGTGAACCCCAAGGCCGATGACATTCTGGGCCGCAAGGCGTACAAGAGTGTCACCGACGTTCCCGGTGAGGTGGATGTGGCGGTCTTCGCGATCCCCGCCAAGTTCGTTGCATCGGCGCTCCAGGAGGTGGGCCGCAAGGGGATCCCCAACGCCGTGCTGATTCCGTCCGGTTTCGCCGAGACGGGCGAACAGGCGCTGCAGGACGAGATCGTGGCGGTCGGCGAGCAGTACGGCGTGCGGCTGCTCGGGCCGAACATCTACGGCTACTACTCGACGTGGCAGGACCTCTGCGCCACCTTCTGCACCCCGTACGACGTCAAGGGGTCGGTGGCGCTGACCTCGCAGTCCGGTGGCATCGGCATGGCCATCCTGGGCTTCGCACGGTCGACGAAGACGGGGGTGTCCGCGATCGTCGGGCTCGGCAACAAGTCGGACATCGACGAGGACGACCTGCTGACCTGGTTCGGCGAGGACCCGAACACCGAGTGCATCGCGATGCACCTGGAGGACCTCAAGGACGGGCGGGCCTTCGTGGAGGCGGCCCGGGCGACCGTGCCGAAGAAGCCGGTCGTGGTCCTCAAGGCGGGGCGGACGAGCGCGGGTGCCAGGGCGGCGGGGTCCCACACCGGTGCGCTGGCGGGGGACGACGCCGTGTACGACGACATCCTGCGTCAGGCGGGGGTCATCCGGGCGCCGGGCCTGAACGACATGCTGGAGTACGCGCGGGCGCTGCCGGTGCTGCCGGCGCCCAAGGGCGACAACGTCGTGATCATCACGGGGGCGGGCGGGTCGGGGGTGCTCCTCTCGGACGCGATCGTCGACAACGGGCTCTCCCTGATGGAGATCCCGCCGGATCTCGACACGGCGTTCAAGGCGTTCATCCCGCCCTTCGGCGCGGCCGGCAATCCGATCGACATCACGGGCGGTGAGCCGCCGTCGACGTACGAGGCGACGATCCGGCTGGGGATGGAGGATCCGCGGATCCACGCGCTGGTCCTCGGCTACTGGCACACGATCGTCACTCCGCCGATGGTCTTCGCCGAGCTGACGGCCCGGGTGGTGGAGGAGTTCCGGGCGCGTGGCATCGAGAAGCCCGTGGTCGCGTCGCTGGCGGGTGACACCGAGGTCGAGGAGGCCTGCGCGTACCTCTTCGAGCGGGGTGTCGTCGCCTATCCGTACACCACGGAGCGGCCCGTCGCCGTGCTCGGCGCGAAGTACAGGTGGGCCAGGGCCGCCGGTCTGCTGGGCGGTGGCCGATGACCTGATGACGACGGCTCGAACCACGGGGTCCGCGGCGTACCGCTCGGCTGCGGACCCCGGCGCGAAGTGAGAACGGGCAGGGGGCGCTGGCCAGACTTCTTCCACGCAAGGGGTTCGATCGACATGACGACTGCAAACCTCTCCACATCCGTCCCCTTCAGGGAGGTGACGGACGCCAACGGCCGCACCTACCGGCTCGGCGAGAGCGACATCGACATACTGGGCCGCAAGCGCAAGTGGATGGTCATCCTGCCGTGGGTCGGCATGATGGGCATCAGTTCGGCCGAGTACGCCTTCGCGTCGGCGGAGGACACGCTGCACCACGCGCACAACTGGGACAGCGGGCACATCTACTGGATGATGACCGTCTGGGTGTTCTTCCAGGCCGCGGTCGCGATGCCCGCGGGCAGACTGCGGGAGACCGGCAGGCTGCCGGCCCGCTGGGCGATGATGCTGGGGGCGGTGGGCACGCTCCTCGGCTACCTGTCGCTGGCGTACGCGCCGCACGTGATCTTCGCGTACATCGGCTTCAGTGTGTTCTCCGGCATGGGCGCGGGCATGGTGTACGCCACCTGTGTCAACATGGTCGGCAAGTGGTACCCGGAGCGCAGGGGCGGCAAGACGGGCTTCGTCAACGGCGGTTTCGCCTACGGCTCGGTGCCCTTCGTCTTCATCTTCACCGGGTACATGGACATCACCAACTTCAGGTGGGTCCTGGTCTCTGTGGGTGTCTTCCTCGCCGTGATGGTGGCGTGCGCCGGCTTCTTCTTCCGGGACCCGCCGAAGAACTGGTGGCCCTCCGAGATCGACCCGCTCAACCCGCCCGAGGACCCGCGGGCCCGCCGCTCGCTGGAGAAGAACCCGCCGGCCATCAAGCAGTACTCCCCGGGCGAGGCGTGGAAGACCGGCCGGGTGGCACTGATGTGGGTCTGTCTCGCCTGCACCTCCGGCGTGAACATCTTCGGTATCGCCTTCCAGGTGGACATCGGCCAGGACGCGGGCTTCGCGGCGGGGATCGTGGCCACCGCCATGTCGCTCAAGGCGATCGTCAACGGCACCGGGCGCGGCGTCATCGGCTGGCTCTCCGACCTCTACGGCCGCAAGAAGTGCCTGCTCTACGTCTGCGTCATCCTGGGGCTCGCCCAGTTCGGCATCATCTGGTCGGCGGACATGCAGAGTCTGCCGCTGTTCCTGCTCTTCTCCGCGATCTCCGGCTTCGGCGGCGGCGCCATCTTCCCGATGTTCGCCGCGATGACCGCGGACTACTTCGGTGAGAACAACAACGCCACGAACTACGGCATGGTCTACAGCTCCAAGCTCGTCTCCGGACTCGGGGCCGGGATGGGCTTCATGGTCGTCGACGCCTGGGGCCTCAACGGCGCCTTCATCCTGGCGGGCAGCATCTCGTTCTTCGCGGGATTCCTCGCCCTGTTCCTCGCGGCACCCGGCCGCGACCGCAAGGGCAACCTGCTGAAGGCCCCGGCTCCGGCCCCGGTGAGCCGGGAGACGGACTGATCACCACAGCGACGGCACATACGTGTGGGGCCCGGTTCTCGGAACCGGGCCCCACACGTATGTGCCGTCGGGTGTCAGTCGCCGCAGCGGCTCTCGCGCAGCGAGTGCAGGTGCTCGCTGGACTTGCGGGCGAAGGCGAAGGACTCGACCGGGTTGTCGTGCTCGGTCTGCCAGTGGTGGTAGGTGCGGCCGCGGTGCGTGCGCGCGGTGACCCGGCTCAGGAAGTTCTTGTAGTCGATGTCGCCGTCGCCGACGTCGGTCATGTCGTAGCCGTCGCGGGCGGCGTCGTTGCGGGTGCCGTCCTTGACGTGGAAGAGGGGGTAGCGGTCGGGCTGCTTGAGTACGTAGTCGATGGGGTTGAAGGGCGCCGGTGTGCCGTCCGCGCGCTTGCCGAAGCGGAACTGGGCGCAGAAGGCCCAGTAGATGTCCATCTCCAGGTAGACGAGGTCGGGGTCGGTCTCGGCGAGCAGGACGTCGTAGAGCCGTACGTTCGGCTTGTCGGTGGCGAAGGAGAACTCCTCCGCGTGGTTGTGCTGGTAGAACTTCATGCCGCGCTTGCGGGCGGCGGCGCCGTAGGTGTTGAAGTCCTCGGCGGCGCGCTTCCAGCCGTCGACGGTGGAGCCGTAGCGGAAGGGCCCGGAGGCGGTGCCGATGTGCTTCAGGCCGAGGGCCTCGGCGTCGTCGAGGACCTTGGTGAGGTTCTGGGCGAAGGTGTAGGCACCGGGGTTGTTGTCGTCGGAGTAGCCGACGTGGCTTCCGATGGGGTTCAGCCCGTGGTCCTTGGCCAGTTTCCTGAGCTGGGCGAGGGTGATCGAGCCGGCCGAGCCCTGGGTGTACCCGGCGAACTCGATCTCGTCGTAGCCGTACTTCTCCAGTTCGGCGAAGACCGGCGCGAAGCCGAGGGTGGAGACCTTGTCCCGCAGGCTGTACAGCTGGATACCGAGACGGCCGGGGGGCAGGACGGGACGGCCCTTGCCGTGGCCGTTTCCGTGCCCGTGTCCGTGCCCTTGGCCCTTGTCCTGCCCGCTCTGCGGGGTCGCCGCCTGCGCGGCGCCGCCGATGAGTGTGGCGGCAGCGGTTCCGGCTGCGACGCCCAGGACGTTGCGACGGCTGAGTCGGCTCGCGAGTTCCGGGTCCTTCGGGGTGCGGCTCATGATCACGTATCTCCCTGTGGATGTGCGGGCGGGCGGATTGTCAGTGCAGTCCGGCAAGCTGGAGGAGCAGGGACTTCACTTCGGTGGCCTGGACTCGGCCGGTGAACGCGTGGGGGGTGGAGCAGAGGATGAGCGGACCTTCGTCGTCGCTCGTGGGGAGGCGGCCGTGGCTGCCGCGAATAGGTGAGGGGTCGAGCGGGACGACCGCCATGCGGTAGCGCATGCCGAGCTTCTTGCGGGCCACCGCCGAGACCGCCTTGACCCGGACGTAGGGGTCCTGGGGGTCCATGAAGAGCTCCACGGGGTCGTAGCCCGGTTTGCGGTGGATCTCGACGAGCTGCGCGAAGTCGGGCGCGCGTGCGTCGTCGAGCCAGTAGTAGTACGTGAACCAGGCGTCCTTCTCCGCGACGGCGACCAGTTCGCCGGAGCGGGGATGGTCCAGGTGGTTCGCCTTCTTGCCCTCGTCGTCCAGGAGTTCGGCGATCCCGGGCAGGTCGGCGAGTGCCTCTCTCGTGGCTTCGAGGTCCTCCGGCCTGCGCACGTAGACGTGGGCGAGCTGGTGGTCGGCGACGGCGAAGGCGCGTGAGGTCATCGGGTCGAGGTACTCCATGCCGTCCTGGGTGTGCACCTCCAGCAGGCCGGCCCGGCGCAGGGCACGGTTGATGTCCACGGGGCGGTCGACCCGGGTGATGCCGTACTCGGAGAGTGCGACGACGGTGCGGCCCTGGGCCCTGGCGTCGTCGAGCAGCGGTGCCACGGCACGGTCGAGGTCGGCCGCCGCCCGGTGGGAACGCGGGTCGTCGGGGCCGTAGCGCTGGAGGTCGTAGTCGAGGTGCGGGAGGTAGCAGAGCGCCAGGTCGGGGGTGCGGGTCGCGAGGACGTGACGGGTGGCGTCGATGATCCACTGCGAGGAGACGAGGTCGGCACCGGGCCCCCAGAAGTGGAAGAGGGGGAAGGTGCCGAGCTTCTCTGTCAGCTCGTCGTGCAGCGCCGGGGGCCTGGTGTAGCAGTCGGGTTCCTTGCGGCCGTCGGCGTAGTACACGGGCCTGGGAGTGACGGTCCAGTCGGTGTCGGCGCCCATGGCGTACCACCAGCAGATGTTGGCGACGGTGTACCCGGGGTGCGCCCGCCGGGCCGCGTCCCACAGCTTGTCGCCCTCGACGAGTCCGTTGTGCTGGCGCCACAGGAGGACGTCGCCGAGTTCCCGGAAGTACCAGCCGTTGGCGACGATGCCGTGCTCGGAGGGCGTCGTGCCGGTGAGGAAGGTGGACTGGGCGGCGCAGGTGACGGCGGGCAGCACGGTGGACAGCGGTGCCTTCGACCCGGCCATGGCCCGCAGATTCGGCATGTGCGCAAGCAGTTGGGGGGTGAGTCCGACGACGTCGAGGACGAGCAGTGGGGTGGGGCGTGTACCGGTTTCCGGTGCGGTCATGGGAGCTCCTTCAGCCCGAGGTCGACGAGGAGGTCGCGGGCGAGGGTCAGTTCGGCGGCGATGCCGTCGGCCAGCTGGGTGCGGGTGCGCGGCCGCTGTTCGGCGGGGAGCGCCTGCCAGGTGTACGTCTCGACTTCGAGGTGCCGGGTGAGGGGCACAGTCCCGCCGACGAGCCGGGTCAGCACGGACTGGAGGACGGGCAGGGTGGAGGTGAGCGGCGGCGCGGGGGGCGCGTGCAGGGGGACGTGGAAGTGCGAGCGCCAGGGTGTGCTGTCGGGGAGCGCACCGCCGGAGACCGCTTCCTCCAGGTCGTCGGTCCCCCGGAGGCCCCCGGCGGTCGACGCGCGTGTCTGGTGCAGGAAGCGGGGCTCGGCGAACGCGCCGAGAGCGGCGCGGACTTCGGGCAGATGGGGGTGCTCGGCGTGCAGCGCGGCGGAGAGCTGCGCCTTGGCCACACGGATGCCGGCCGCCCCCAGGGCGTCGAGCGCGGTGTCCGGGTCCTCGAAGGAGGTCGCGAGGTGACAGGTGTCGATGCAGATGCCGATGCGTTCGTGCCCCACGGCCGTCAGGGGCGCGATGGCGTCGGCGGTGGTCTCCACCGTGCAGCCCGGTTCGGGTTCGAGACCGATGCCGATGGACTTGCCGGTCAGTTCGGCGAGGGCGTCGAGCCGCTGCGCGAGCACGGTGAGCGCCTTACGGGCGGTGCCCGCGGCCGTGGGGTCGTCGTCGAACGGGGTGCGCCAGGCGATAGGGAGGGTCGAGACGGTCCCCTCGGTGACGTCGTCGGGGAGCAGGGCGGCGAGCAGCCGGGCCAGGTCCGTGGTGTGGGCGAGGCGCTCGGGGTCGGTCCAGTCCGGGCTGTAGACCCGGTACTTGACCTCCTGGGCGCCGAAACCCTCGTAGGGGAAGCCGTTGAGGGTGACCACTTCCAGGCCGCGCCGCTCCAGCTCACCGCGCAGCGAGCGGAGCGCCGCGGGGTCGTTGATCAGGGCACGCGCGGCGTCCTTGGCGAGCCAGAGGCCGATGCCGAGGCGGTCACGCCCGAGCCGTTTGCGTACGGGCTCGCAGTGGTCGCGCAGCTGGGCGCGCACCCCTTCGAGGGTTTCGGCAGGGTGCACGTTCGTGCAGTAGGCGAGATGGACGACGGAGCCGTCGGGGTGACGGAAGCGCATCGCTCACTCCCCGCCGCGGAGGATGGAGTTTCCTTCGTGGAGTTGTCCGGGAGCGACAGTGTCGAGCTGGAGCCGGCCGCTCTGTCCGTAGAAGGCGACGGGGTTGCGCCAGAGCACCTTGTCGACCTCGTCCTCGTCGAACCCGGCCTTCAGCATGGCGTCGGCGACCTTGCGGGTCTTCAGCGGATCGCTCTTCCCCCAGTCCGCCGCCGAGTTGACGAGGATCCTGTCACTGCCGTGGTTCCGCAGGACCGAGACCATCCGGTCCTCGTCCATCTTGGTGTCGGGATAGATGGAGAAGCCGGCCCAGCAGCCGCTGTCCAGGGCGTCCTCGACGGTCGTCTCGTTGAGGTGGTCGAGCAGGACGAACTCCGGGGCGAGGTCGGACTCCCGGACGACGTCGATGGTCCGGTGCAGCCCGGCGAGCTTGTCGCGGTGGGGGGTGTGGACGAGAGCGGGCAGACCGTGCTCGGAGGCGAGCTGGAGCTGGGTGGCGAGGGCGGTGTCCTCGGCGGGCGTCATCGAGTCGTAGCCGATCTCACCGACGGCGACGACGGAGTCCTTGACGAGATACCGGGGCAGCGCGTCCAGGACGGGAGTGCAGCGCGGGTCGTTCGCCTCCTTGGGGTTCAGGGCGAGCGTGCAGTGGTGGGCGATGCCGTACTGCGAGGCGCGGAACGGCTCCCAGCCCAGGAGCGCGTCGAAGTAGTCGAAGAAGCTGGCGGGCGAGGTGCGGGGCTGGCCGAGCCAGAAAGAGGGTTCCACCAGGGCCCGGACACCCGCGTCGTACATCGCCTGGTAGTCGTCCGTGGTGCGGGAGGTCATGTGGATGTGGGGGTCGAAGATGCGCATCAGGACTCCTCCGTGGGGGCGGGGGCGGGACCGGGGGCCGTATGTTCGAGGACGATCAGCAGACCGGGGGGTACGGGGCGGCCCGCGGCGATGCGCTCGGCGGCGAAGTCGCCTAGCATTCTGGCGAGTTCGGCGTCGCCCCGGGCGCGGGCCGCCAGCCGGTCCAGGGCCTCCACGGGGACCTCGGTGAACAGGCACTTGAGGACGGCGTGCCGCCAGCCGTGGGCGTCGAGGTGGGCCGCACCGTAGGGGCCGACCGCCGCGGCGACCAGCCGGGTGTCGTTGGTGCGCAGTGCGTCCTCGACGAGCGGCAGCGCGCGGGCCCCGAGATCGAGCCGGTGCAGGGTGAGGAGGACGGCACGCCGCTCGGCCGCGGTGCCCTGTTCGTACAGCCGGGTGACCGCGGACAGCCCGGCCCGCGCCTCGACGAGCAGCAGCGCGCGTACGGAGTCGGCGTGATCCAGTCCGCAGTGCCGGCCCGCGGAGGCGAACCGCAGTTCCCAGGGCGGGGTGCCGCTGTCGGAGCCGGGGTGGGCGGCGGCGTGGGCGGCCTCGTCGAGCGCCTCGTCGAGCCAGGCCCTCGCCGCACCCGGGAGCAGGCCGTCGAGTTCCTTGTGGTCGATCAGCACGGTGCGCCTCCGTTCGTCGCCCCGGTGGCCGGGTCGGCCGCGACCCGGGGCGTGCTCGTCCTCACGCGGGCCGGCCCGGTGGTCCCGGCGGCCGCTCGGAGGAAGTCGATCGAGTGGCGGGCGAGTTCGGGTCCCGCGTGGGAGTGCCGGGGCAGTTCGACGACGGTGAGACCGCTGTACCCGGTGGCGGCCAGGGCTTCCAGCACCGGCGGGAAGTCGATCTCGCCGTCGCCGAACGGCAGGTGTTCGTGCGTCCCCCGCCGCATGTCCTCGATCTGGACGTGCCGCAGCCAGGGCGCGGCCTCCTTCACGCACTCGACGGGCGGTGCGGGTTCCAGGCACTGGCAGTGGCCGATGTCGAGGGTGAGCCCGAGCGGCCCGGGGTCTCCGAGGAGGGTGCGCAGCCGGTGGAAGTCCGCGAGCGTGGCGAGGAGGTGGCCGGGTTCCGGCTCGACGGCGACGGGGACGCCTGCGCGCCCGGCGGCGTCCAGCACGGGGCTGAGGGCTTCCGTCAGCCGCTCCCAGGCGGTGTCGGTGGTGGTGTCCGGCGGGGTGATACCGCTGAAGCAGTGCACGGCGTGGGCCCCCAGCTCGGCGGCCACGTCGACGGCGCGGACCAGCAGGGCCGTCCGGGCGGCGCGGGCCTCGGGGTCCGGGTCGAGGAGGGAGGGGCCGTGTTTGCGCCGGGGGTCGAGGACGTACCGTGCTCCGGTCTCGACGGTCACGCCCAGGCCCAGTTCCGCGAGCCTGCCGGCGACCCGGCGGGTCCGGGCGGCGAGGTCCGGGGCCATCGGGTCGAGGTGCATGTGGTCGAGGGTCAGCCCGACACCGTCGTAGCCGAGGTCGGCGAGCAGTCCGAGGGCGTCGTCGAGCCGGAGGTCGGTCAGTCCGTTGGTGCCGTAGCCGAAGCGGAGCGTCATGTGGGGCTCACCTTCCGGGCGAGCGCGCGGGTCAGGGGGACGAGTCCCATGGCCGCGAGCCCGTTGACGGGTGCCCCCGCCCTGACGGCCAGTGCGGCCTGCAGCGGGATCATCGCCCGGATGCCGCCGCCGACGGCGCGCTGGGTGAGGGGCGGGGAGGGGTTGAGTGCGGCGTGGAGGAGCGGCACCGCGGAGGTGCGCAGGTAGGCGCCGGTGAAGGCGGGGAGCAGGAGCCGTTCGGCGACGCCGGCCTTCACGGGGCTCCCCGGCACGTCGCCGCTTCCGCGCGGCGCCGGGCGCGCGCGCAGGACGGCCGCCCCGAGCGCGGCGACCCCGGCGAGCGCGGCCGACGGCGCGGCGGAGGAGCCGCCCTGGGCCTCGTGGCGGGAGACCGCGGTGACGGCGTAGGTGTGTGCGCCGAGCACGAGCGCGGACGGGACCGCGGAGCGGAGGGCGCGCGCGGAGCCCGCGTTCCCGGCGCCCCGGCGAGGGTACGTGGCGGCCGGCCGGCCGCCGGGTCCGGCTGCCTTCGGTGTCTCTCCCCCACGTCCCGGTGCCGCGACGGCACTCGGCAGCGTCGCCTGCGGGGTTCCGGGCACCGCCGTCGCCGTGGCGCCGAGCAACAGGTCCAGGGCGCGGGCCGAGGCCATCGCCGCGGGGCCCAGCTTCGTGTGCTTCAGGTGCAGGTCGTAGGCCCAGACGGTGGCCGCGAGGCCCGTTGCCACCGCGAGGGCCGGGCGGCCGGCGCGGGACGCCAGGGCCAGGCCCGCGGCGGTGAGGGCGCCGGCCGCTGCCAGGGCCGCGCCGGGGGCGACGCGGCCCGAGGGGATCGGGCGGTGCGGACGGTCCAGGGCGTCCTCCTCGCGGTCCGCCCAGTCGTTGAGGGCCATGCCCGCCTCGTAGAGGCACAGCGACGCACCGACCGCGAGTGCCGTGCCGCGGCCGGGGCGGCGGCCGACTGCCGCGGCCCCGGCGAGGGCGTCGCCGGGCACGCTGAACAGCGCGGACACGCGCAGCAGTTCCGCCCAGGCGCGCAGGCGGCCACCGGTCCGGGGCCTGTCCGGTGCGGGCGCAGTCCCGCTCGCACCGGACAGGCTGTCCGAGGGCCGCGGCACCGGGACCGCGGCCAGGGGCCGGGCTCCGGGGACCCGCGGTGTCCCGGCCGTGTCGGCGGCCGGCCGGAGCGGCCTCACCGGGCGGCTCGCAGACGGCCGGCGAAGGCCAGCAGGGAGGCGTACTGCTCGGACAGTGCGGCCGGCCCTCCGTCGGGGTCCTTGAAGTAGAAACCCAGTTCGGGCAGCGGGCCGGTCAGGCCCGCCTCGTGGGAGCGGGCGAGCAGCCGGGCCAGGTCCAGGATCAGGGGTGCGGCCAGGGCCGAGTCGCAGCCCTGCCAGATCGTCTGGAGGATCATCCGCGAGCCGAGGAAGCCGTCGAAGGCGATGTGGTCCCACGCGGTCTTCCAGTCGCCCATCGCCGGCACGTCGTCGATGTGGACCTCGCCCTCGGGGGCGGCCCCGAGCGTGTCGGCCAGCACACGCTCCTTGCCCGCGTTCTTGGCGGCCGCCGCGGCGGGGTCGGCCAGCGCCGCCCCGTCGCCGCCGCCCAGCAGGTTCGTGCCCGACCACGCCCGCACCGGCAGCGCGCGCTGGACGAACATCGGGGCGAGTACGGAGCGCAGCAGGGTCTGCCCCGTCTTGCCGTCGCGTCCGGCGTGGGGAAGTCCACTGGATTCGACGGCGTCCCGGAGGCGGGGGCTGCGCAGGCCCGTGGAGGGGGTGAAGTTGGCGTACGCGCAGCCGGCGCGGAGTGCGGCGGCCGCGTAGAGGGAGCTGGCCGGGAGCCGGTCGTCGTCCTCGGCGGGTGCGGGCTCGGTCGACGCCACGTTGATGACGACGGTGCGGGCCAGCTCGTGGCGGCGGGCGAAGTCCTCGAGGTCCGTGGCGAAGGCGCTGATGAGCTCCTCGTCGGTGCGCGTGTCACCGGCGAGTGGTCCGCCGGGGCGTATCTCCGCGTCGGCGCGGGCGAGTTCGGCCCCGACCGCCGAGGGGAGCCCGTGCGGGAGCACGCCGCCGGCCGCGAGGGCCTCGGCCCGCTTGGGCAGCGGGCAGTCGAGGGTGTCGTGGCCGCCGAAGACGAGGGAGGTCAGGGGTGGCAGCCCGATGTCCGTGAAGGGGGGTGTCTCGGTGACCATGCCGGTCGGCGGGTGGAGGCCGGCCGCGATGGCCGCGCATCCGGCGGTCGCGGTGGTGGCGACCGATCCGCGGGCTCCGATGAACCAGACTCCGGTACGAACGGCATGTGCGGTCACGGGCTGCCTCCCTGGGGGGATGTAGAGGGGTGGTGGACGGTGGGCGGGGAGCCGGGGCATCCCCGCCCACCGTCGGCGCAGGAGGTGGCCGCCCTACGTCGAGGGCAGTTCCTTCAGCTGGATGTCACGGAAGGACACCTGGTCGTCGGCCCCGTGGTTCTGGAGACCGATGAAGCCGTCCTTCAGACTGCGGGCGGGCACGGTGTTGGTGAAGTCGTTGATCTTCACACCGTTGAGGAACACCTGGAGGCGCTCGCCCTGGACCTTGATCTCGTAGCTGTTCCACTGCCCGGGCGGCCGCAGGACGCGGTCACGGGCCTTGATGTCGGCGGACTTGAAGGTGTAGACGGCCCCGGTCGTGCGGTCCGCCGCGTCGGTGGCGTCGATCTGGACCTCGTAGCCGTTGTCCACCGCGGACCACGGGTCGTCCGACTGCGGGAAGCCGACGAACACACCGGAGTTGTCGTCGCCCGCCATCTTCCAGTCGAGCTTCAGCGAGTAGGACTTCAGCTCCTTGGCCTGGTAGGTCAGCAGGCCCATGCCGCCCTCGGAGCGCAGCTCGCCGTCGGCGACGGTGAACTTGCCGGGACCGGCCTGCTTCCAGCCCTCGAGCGTCTTGCCGTTGAAGATCGACCGGTAGCCGGTGTCCGGCTTGCAGTTGGCCTTGACCTGGCCCGAGGCGTAGCGCAGTCCGCCCAGCAGGTGCTGGCGGAAGGCCGGTTCGGCGTAGGACTCCTTGGTGTGGCCGAGGCCGGTGTAGAAGGAGCGACCGCCTTCGTAGGCCTGGCACCAGGCGATCGGGTGGTCGCCCTTCATCGTGCCGCCGGTGTAGCTGGTCTCGTCCAGCGTGGCGAGGACCTGGGCCTTGTCCCGCGGGTTGCTGCGGTAGTTGTACCACTCGTCGGTACGGTCCCAGGCCTCGTCCAGGTGCGCGGTCGCCGGGTGGTCGTGGTTCTCCACCCGCACGGTCGCCGGCTGGATCTGCGGGTGCGAGGAGAAGTACGCCCCGACCAGTCCGCCGTAGAACTTCCAGTCGTACTCGGTGTCGGCGGCCGCGTGGACGCCCATGTATCCGCCGCCGGTGGCCACGAAGTTCTCGAAGGCCTTCTGCTGGTCGGCGTTGAGGATGTCACCGGTCGTCGACAGGAAGACGACGGCGTCGTAGCGCGCCAGGTTGCTGGTGGTGAACTGGCCGGCCTCCTCGGTGGAGTCGACCGTGATGTTGGTGTCCTTGCCGAGCTCCTTGAGCGCGGCGACGCCGGCGGGGATCGAGTCGTGGCGGAAGCCGCCGGTCTTGGAGAAGACGAGGACACGCTTGGCGGTCTTGTCCACGGGGCTGTTCGACAGCTCGAAGTCGTCCACGTCGTAGAGCGCCCCGCTCCCGCCCTTGAAGACGAGGAAGAGCTCCGTGGCCTTCTTCGGCGCACCGCGCAGCGGCACGTCGATGTCCTGGAACGAGTCCCAGCTGCCGGTCACCGGGACCGGCGCGGAGCCGAGGATCTTGCCGGTGGGCGATCCGGCCCGCACCTCGAGGAAGCCGCCGGCACCCGCCGAGGACGTACGGGCGGTGAGCTTGGTGGTGCCGTCGAGGATGTACGGGGTGAAGGAGATCCAGTCGTCGTTGTCGATGTCCCCGACGGTCCTCCCGCCGTGGGCGCTGCTCTTGCTGGGTGTGGTGATGCCGGAGGACCGGTCGAAGTGCTCGGCCTGGCGGTGGCGGGGCTGGAGCTTCGCCTGGTCACGGCCGGTCAGTGCGGCCTGGCCGCCGCCCCCGCCGTCCGTGTAGGACGCGGAGATGCCGCCGTAGATGTTGGCGTTGGGGTCGTGGCCGCCCTCCATGGCCGTCGTGATGGTGCCTTCGCAGCCGTGCTCGGTGGTGATGTCGTGGCCGTGGCTGTCGTGTCCGAGGGTGAACTTGACCTCGACCTTGCTGCAGTCGACGGCCCCGTCCTCCGGGTCGGTGACGGTCACCTTGAAGGGCACCTCGTCGCCGAACGTGAACGGCCGGCCGTCGAGCGGGGTGTCCAGCACGACGGTGGGCGCGGTGTTGCCGACGGTCACGTGGACGCTCGCCGAGCCGGTGCGGCCCGTCGGGTCCTCGGCGGTGACGGTGGCGGTGTAGGTGCCGTTCTTCCTGTACGTGTAGGTGGGGTTGGCCGCGGTGGATGTGCCGCCGTCGCCGAAGTCCCACGCGTAGGTCAGGGCGTCGCCGTCACCGTCGGTCGTGCCGGCGGACGAGAACTTCACCTTGAGCGGCGCGACACCGGACGTCTTGTCCGAGGTCGCCTCCGCGATGGGTGAGCGGCCGCCGGTGGCGTTCTCGATGCGGTAGAGCGCCGAGTGCTCGTCGCCGCCGAACCAGGAGAGTCCGTAGTCCAGGACGTACAGTGCCCCGTCGGGGCCGAAGGCCATGTCCATCACCTGCGTCCCGGTCCACGGGACGTCGTTGATGGACTTCACGGCTCCGTCGCCGTCCTGCTCGATGCGCTTGATCCACTGCCGGCCGAACTCCCCGGCGAAGAAGTCGCCGTCGTACGCCTCGGGGAACTTCACGGGCGAGTCGAGGCCGGCGTCGTAGTGGTAGACGGGCCCGCCCATCGGGGACTCGGAGCCGGTCCCGAACTCGGGAACGGAGGCGCCGTCGTACGGGATCCAGGCGGCCTGCGACGGCGGGAGGTCCACAAGACCGGTGTTGTACCGCGACTCGTTCTTCGGGGCGGCGCAGTCGAAGCGCGGGCCGGAGGTCCCGGTGGCGAAGTCGTAGTCGTTGAAGGCCTGGTTGTCGCCGGTGCAGAAGGGCCAGCCGAAGTTGCCGGGCTTCGTCACCCGGGCGAACTCGACCTGGCCCGCGGGTCCGCGGTTCGGGTCGGCCGCGCCGGCGTCGGGGCCGTAGTCGCCGACGTACAGGATTCCGGTGGCCTTGTCGACGCTGAAGCGGAAGGGGTTGCGGAAGCCCATCGCGTAGATCTCGGGGCGTGTCTTCTCCGTGCCCGGGGCGAAGAGGTTGCCGTCCGGGACGGTGTACGAGCCGTCGCCGGCCACCTTGATGCGGAGGATCTTGCCGCGGAGGTCGTTGGTGTTCCCGGCGGTGCGGCGGGCGTCGAACGCGGGGTTGCGGTCAGCCCGGTCGTCCAGCGGCGAGTAGCCGTCGGACGCGAACGGGTTGGAGTCGTCGCCCGTAGAGAGGTAGAGGTTGCCCTGCGCGTCGAAGTCGATGTCCCCGCCCACGTGGCAGCACATGCCACGGGTGGTCGGGATGTCGAGGACCTTCTTCTCGCTGGCGTTGTCGAGGGTCCCGTCCTCGTTGAGGACGAAGCGGGAGAGGCGGTTCACCCCTTCGAACTTGGCGAAGTCCGCGGCGGTGCCGTTCTCCGGGGCGTCGCCGGCGGGGGTGTCCAGCGGCGGCGCGTAGTAGAGGTAGATCGCCCGGTTCTCCGCGAAGTCGGGGTCGATCCCGACACCCTGGAGGCCTTCCTCGTCGTGCGAGTAGACGGGGATGGTGCCGGAGATACGCGTGTTGCCGGCACTGTCGGTGATGCGCAGCTCGCCGCCGCGCGACGTGTGCAGCACGCTGCGGTCGGGGAGGACCGCCAGCGTCATGGGTTCGCCTGTCTCGGCCGCCCCCTTGGCGAGCGTGACCTGCTGGAAGTCCTCGGCAGCGTCCTGCGCGGCCGAGGCCTTGGGGGCGTCGGCGGTGGCGGGCGTGGAGCCCAGGGTGAGCGTGGCGGCGGCGAGCAGGCCGCCGGCGAGGAGTGCGAGTGTCTTTCGGGCGCGGAGCCGTCTGCTGCTTCTGTGCACGTGCGTCCTCCGGAGTGTGCCGGTTGTTCGGGCGGGTGCGTTTCTGCCGTTCCGCGCGGGGACTGCCGCGCTCGTCATCGGAGCCGTGAGGCCCCGGTGACGCGAGTCATGTGGTGTACACGAATGGGACCGTAGCCGCGTTCGTCCCGTACGGAAAGCCCTTGCGCAGCTACTGCGTTGAACTTTTCCCCGCGGAAGGACAAAGGTGTGTCCGGGCATGCCGAACCGCCCCCCGGCCGCCTGCTGCGGCCGCCGGAGGGCTGAGCCTGCCGGGGCCCGACCGGCCGGAAGGGACGCACACGGTTGCCCGGGGGGCGGGTGCGGACGCGCACGGTCCCCCGTCGGCGTCCGACGGTCCGGTCAGGCGGGCGGGGCCCTCCCGAAAGACCTCAGGGCCCCGGCCAGGTCAGTCGCCGCCTCCGAACGCGGCGTCGAAGGAGGCGCTGGGCGGGTCGAAGTCGAAGCGCTTCAGCGACGCCAGGGCCTCCGGCGCACCTGTCAGGCGGTCCATGCCGGCGTCCTCCCACTCCACCGAGACCGGACCCTCGTAACCGATGGACCGCATCATCCGGAAGACGTCCTCCCAGGGCACGTCACCGTGTCCGGCGGAGACGAAGTCCCAGCCGCGCCTCGGGTCACCCCAGGGCAGGTGCGAGCCGAGGCGTCCGTTGCGCCCGTCGAGTCGCTTGCGCGCCTCCTTGCAGTCCACGTGGTAGATCCGGTCGCGGAAGTCGTAGAGGAAGCCGACGGGGTCGAGGTCCTGCCAGACGAAGTGGCTCGGGTCGAAGTTCAGCCCGAACGCCGGCCGGTGCCCCACAGCTTCCAGGGCCCGGTGGGTGGTCCAGTAGTCGTACGCGATCTCGCTGGGGTGCACCTCGTGGGCGAAGCGCACCCCCTCGGCGTCGAAGACGTCGAGGATCGGGTTCCACCGCTCCGCGAAGTCCTCGTAACCCCGCTCGATCATGTGCGGAGGTACCGGCGGGAACATCGCGACCAGGTGCCAGATGGAGGAGCCCGTGAAGCCGATGACGGTGTCGACGCCGAACGCGGCGGCCGCCCTGGCGGTGTCCTCGATCTCCTTCGCGGCCCGGCGGCGTACGCCCTCGGGCTCCCCGTCCCCCCAGATGCGGGCGGGCAGGATGCCCTGGTGGCGCTCGTCGATCGGGTTGTCGCAGACGGCCTGGCCCACCAGGTGGTTCGATATCGCCCAGCACTTGAGGCCGTACTTGTCGAGCAGCTCCCGCCGCCCGTCGAGGTAGCCGGGATCCGCGAGGGCCTTGTCCACCTCGAAGTGGTCTCCCCAGCAGGCGAGTTCGAGGCCGTCGTAACCGAAGTCCCGGGCGTGCCGGGCAACCTCCTCCAAGGGCAGGTCGGCCCACTGACCGGTGAAGAGTGTGAAGGGACGGGGCATGCGCGCAACCTCCTAGAAGGGCACCGGTGTGTATACGGAGTTCTTGGCGGCACTCTCCTCGACCGCGGCGAGCACCCGCTGCACCTGGAGCCCGTCGGCGAACGACGGTACGGGCGGGCGTCCTTCGGCGATGGTGCACACCACGTCCCTGGCCTGGTGGACGAAGGTGTGCTCGTAGCCGAGGCCGTGGCCCGGCGGCCACCACGCCTCCAGGTAGGGATGCTGGGGCTCCGTGACGAGGATCCGCCGGAAGCCCGCGGTGGTCGCCGGCTCGGTGTGGTCGTGGAAGGAGAGCTCGTTGAGGCGTTCCAGGTCGAAGGCGATCGACCCCAGCTCGCCGTTGATCTCCAGACGGAGGGCGTTCTTGCGCCCGGCCGCCATCCGGGTCGCCTCGAACGAGGCCAGGGCACCGGACGCGAGGCGGCCGGTGAACAGGGCCGCGTCGTCGACGGTGACCGTCCCCCGCAGGGCACGGTCCGCGGAGCCCGAGAGCCCCGCACCCGGACCCGCGAGCAGGGGCCTCTCCCGGACGAAGGTCTCGCTCACCGCCGACACTCCGACCAGCGGCTCACCGGCGAGGTACTGGGCGAGGTCGACGATGTGGGCCCCGAGGTCCCCCAGCGCACCGGACCCGGCGTGCTCACGCTTGAGACGCCAGGTCAGCGGCGACTCGGGGTCGACGAGCCAGTCCTGGAGATAGGTGGCCCGGACGTGCCGCAGGGTGCCGAGCCGCCCTTCCTCGATCATCCTGCGGGCGAAGGTGAGGGCGGGCACCTTGCGGTAGTTGAAGCCCACGATCGCCACCTGGCCGCGGGCGGAGGCGCGTTCGGCTGCCTCCACCATGGCCTCCGCCTCCGCGACGGTGTTGGCGAGCGGCTTCTCGCACAGCACGTGCTTGCCCGCCTCCAACGCGGCGATGGCGATCTCCGCATGGCTGTCGCCGGGTGTGCAGATGTCGACCAGCTGCACGTCGTCCCGGGCGATGAGCGCACGCCAGTCGGTCTCCGCCGCCGCCCAGCCGTGCCGGGCGGCGGCGGCCTCGACGGCCGTACGGTCGCGTCCGCAGATCGCGGCGAGAGCCGGTCTCACCGGCAGGTCGAAGACGTGCCCCGCGGTGCGCCACCCCTGCGAGTGGGCGGCCCCCATGAACGCGTATCCGACCATGCCGACCCCGAGCGTCGCCGTCGGTGGCGGTGCTCCGGTCTCCTGCTCCGTCTCTTCCCTACGGGCCATGCGGACATCCTCCTCGTCGGTGGTTCGGTGGCGGCGGTGGTGCGGGATCAGCTGAAGCCCGTCGGCAGGTACTGGTCGATGTTCTCCTTCGTGACCACGGCGGAGTACAGCGTGAGCGAGGTCGGGATCTCCATCTCGGAGAGGCCCGCGACGCCCTTGTTCTGGCCGAGTGCACGGGCCAGGTCGATCGCCGAGGCGGCCATGGTCGGCGGGTACAGAACGGTCGCCTTCAGGACGCTGTCGTCGGCCTTGATGGCGTCCATCGCGGACTTCGCACCGGCGCCGCCGACCATGATGAACTCGTCGCGGCCGGCCTGCTGGATGGCGCGCAGCGCGCCCACGCCCTGGTCGTCGTCGTGGTTCCAGAGGGCGTCGAACTGCTTCTGCGCCTGCAGCAGCTGCGCCATCTTCGCCTGCCCCGACTCCACGGTGAAGTCGGCGGCCTGACGGGCCACCAACTTGATGTTGGGGTAGTTCTTGAGGGCGTCGGCGAAGCCCTGGCTGCGCTGCTTGGTGAGTTCCAGGGCGTCGATGCCGGCGAGCTCGACGACCTTGGCGCTCGACTTGTCCTTGAGCTGTTCGCCGATGTAGTGCCCCGCGTTGAGGCCCATGCCGTAGTTGTCACCGCCGACCCAGCAGCGGTATGCCTGCGGTGAGGCGAAGATGCGGTCGAGGTTGACGACGGGGATGCCCGCCTTCATGGCCTCCAGCCCGACCTGGGTGAGGGCCTTGCCGTCGGCGGGGAGGACGACGAGGACGTCGACCTTCTTGTTGATGAGCGTCTTGACCTGGCCGATCTGGGTGGCCGTGTCGTTGGAGCCCTCGGTGATCTCCAGGGTCACCTCGGAGTACTTCTCGGCCCGCGACTTGGCGTTGACGTTGATCGCGTTGAGCCATCCGTGGTCGGCCTGGGGCCCGGCGAAGCCGATGGTGACGGGCGTACCCGGCTTGTCGTCGGCGGCGGGCTGGTTGCTCTGGGCGACCGCCTTCTCCTTGGGCTCGTTGCTGGTGCAGGCGGTGAGGAAGGCTCCCGCGGAGACGGCCGCGGTGCCGAAGAGCAGTCCTCTGCGGCTGGTTTCTGGCATGGCTGTCGAACCCTTCATCCGGTGCGGTGTGTACGGAACAGCGGGTGGGTGATCAGTGCTCGGTCACGAGAGAGGTGCTCAGGTCTCGCCGCCGCGCAGTGTGCGGCGCTGGACGAGGACGGCGGCGACGATGATGGCGCCCTTGGCGATCTGCTGGACGTCGCTCTGCAGGTTGTTGAGCGCGAAGATGTTCTGGATCGTGGTGAACACCAGGACCCCGAGCACCGAGCCGACGATGGTGCCCCGGCCGCCGCTCAGGAGGGTGCCGCCGATGATCGCGGCGGCGATGGCGTCGAGCTCGTAGAGGTTGCCGTTCGTGTTCTGGCCCGATCCGGACAGGATGACCAGCATGAAGGCGGCGATGCCGCAGCACAGTCCGGAGAGCAGGTAGAGGTAGAGGCGCTGACGGCGTACGTCGATGCCGGCGAGCCGTGCCGCTTCCGCGTTGCCGCCGACGGCGACCGTGCGGCGCCCGAAGGTGGTGCGGTTCAGGATCAGCCACCCTGCCACGGTCACCGCCGCGAAGACGAGGACCAGGGGCGGGATTCCGAGGACGTAGCTGTCGGGCAGGCCCAGGTCCAGCACGGACTGGACCGTGACGATCTGCGTCTTGCCGTCGGTGAGCTGCAGGGCCAGGCCGCGCGCCGACGCCAGCATGGCCAGGGTCGCGATGAACGGGACCAGGCCGCCGTAGGCGATCAGGAGTCCGTTGACCAGACCGGCTCCCAGCCCGACGACCACGGCCGTGAACAGGATGCCGGCGAAGCCGAAGTCCTGGGTGGCGAGCGTCGTCGCCCAGACGGAGGCGAGGGCCACCATCGCGCCGACCGACAGGTCGATGCCCCCACTGATGATCACGAAGGTGACGCCGACGGTGACGACCCCGATGACGGAGGACTGCGTCAGGATCAGCTGGAGGTTTCCGGTGTCCAGGAACGCGTCCGGTTCGGTGAAACCGCCGACGGCTATGAGTACGGCGAGGACACCGAGCAGTGACAGGTTCCGGACATCGGCGCGCAGGCCGAGTGCGCGCAGGCCACCACCCCGCTTCGATGGCGGCGCGGTCGCGGGACCGGCGACGGCCCCCTTCTCCGGCCCGTGGTGCTGCGCCGACGGTGCGGGCTGTGTCATGACGTCGGGCTCCCTTCCATGACGAGGTCGAGTACACGGTGCTCGTCGAGCTCCCTGGCATCGGCCGTGTGCACGACACGGCCCTCCCGGAGCACCAGCACCCGGTCGGCGAGGCCCAGCACTTCGGGCACTTCGCTGGAGACGAGCAGAACGGCGAGGCCTTCGTCGGCCAGCCGGCGGATCACGGCGTAGAGCTCGGCGCGGGCGCCGACATCGACGCCGCGGGTCGGTTCGTCGAGCAGCAGGACCCGGCATCCGCGGAGCAGCCAGCGGGCGAGGACCGCCTTCTGCTGGTTGCCGCCCGACAGGGTGCGCACCGCGGCGTCCGGGTTGTCCGGCCGCAGGGAGAGCTCCCGGGTCGCCGCCCTGGCGGCCTTGCGCTCCGCGCCACGGTCGATCCAGCCGGCCCGGGCGAAGCGGGAGAGCGAGGAGACGGAGACGTTGCGGGTGACCGATTCGGTCAGCAGCAGGGCCTGGGCCTTGCGCTCCTCGGGCGCCAGGCCGATGCCCGCAGCCACCGCGGCCCGCACGCTGCCGGGGCGCAGCGGCCTGCCGGAGACCAGGACGCGTCCCGAGGTCGGCTTGCGCGCGCCGTAGACGGTCTCCAGGATCTCGGAGCGCCCGGAGCCCACGAGCCCGGCCAGGCCGACGATCTCGCCGGGCCTCAACTCCAGGTCCACGGGCTCGAACTCACCCTTGCGGCTGAGGCCTTCGACCTTCAGAACCGGTTCGTCGGCGGTGTGCGCGGTACCCGGCGCGGGCCGCTCGGGGAAGACGTACTCGACGTTGCGGCCGGTCATCATCGCAACGATGTCGCGCGTGGGTGTGGACTTGGCGGGGAGGCCGACGGCGACGGCCCTTCCGTCTTTGAGCACGGTCACGCGGTCGCCGATGCGGCGGATCTCCTCCAGCCGGTGGGAGATGTAGATGACTGCCACGCCGTCGGCGGTGAGACCGTCGACGATGCGGAAGAGGTTGTCGACCTCGTCCGGGTCGAGCGCCGCGGAGGGCTCGTCCATCACGATGAGGCGGACGTCGTGGGAGAGGGCCCGGGCCATGGAGACGATCTGCTGCTGCGCCGCCGAGAGATCGCCGACCGCGCGGGCCGGGTCGATCTCCGGGTGGCCGAGGCGCTTCAGGAGCGCGGCGGCCATGGTGCGGCCCTCGCGGGTGCGGACGACGAAGCCGGCACTGGTGGGCTCGTGGCCCAGGAAGACGTTCTCGGCGACCGACAGCCCCTCCACCAGGTCGAGTTCCTGGTAGATGGTGGCGATGCCCAGGCGCATCGCGGTGATCGGCGAGGAGAGCTGGACCGGCTCGCCGCTCCAGGTGATGGCGCCGTCGTCGGGCTGGTGGGCTCCGGCCAGCACCTTGATCAGGGTGGACTTGCCGGCACCGTTCTGGCCGAGGAGGCAGTGGACTTCGCCGGCCTGGACCTCGAGGTCCACGCCGTCGAGGGCGCGGACTCCGGGGAACGACTTGGTGATGCCGGACATGGTGAGCAGGGGTGGTTCTGGTGCCATGACGATTCCCCTCGGCGAATGGGGTCTCCCCTGCTCGGACGAGGCCGAGAGCCCGGGGAGGGCCGGTGTGCGGGCAGGGGCGCAGTGCCGGCGGTGCCGTACTGCTGACGGGAGTAGCTGCGTGGTGCGTGCCGTGCTGCCGTGCGAGGTGCTGGTGGTGCTGCCTGACCTGGTGCGGACGGTGCTCGTGGTACCAGTGGTGCTTGCCGTACGTGGTTCGGGCGGTGCGGAAGGTGCTGGTGGTACGCGCCGTACGTGGTGCGGGCTGAGCTTGCCGAACGTGATGCTGCCGTGCCGGTGGTTCGGTCGTACGGACGTCGGGGCCGGGGCTCGGGCCGGGCTGCCTACTGCGGTGAGTGCTGGGCGCTTGCCGTCCAGCACACCGGCTCCGGCATCAGGCCGGTGAGAACAGGTGGTCGCTGATGAGTCTGGCCGCGCCGGTCACCCCGGCCACGGGCCCCAGTTCACCGAGGACGATGGGGAGGTTGCCGGTGGCCAGCGGCAGGGACTGCCGGTAGACCTGGGTACGGACGCTGGCCAGGAGGTTGTGGCCGAGGCCGGTCACCCCGCCGCCGATCACGACGAGGCCCGGGTTGAAGAAGCTGACGAGTCCCGCGATGACCTGGCCGACCCGGTTGCCGCCTTCGCGGATCAGGTCGAGCGCGGTGGGGTCGCCCGCCGCCGCGGCGGCCGCCACGTCGACGGCCGTGAGCCTGCCGGCCGAGTCCAGGCGGGCCGCCAGTTCGGCGGACAGGCCCGCGCGGGCGGCGTCCTCGGCGTCACGGGCCAGGGCCGCGCCGCTGAAGTGTGCCTCCAGACAGCCGCGGTTGCCGCAGGCGCAGGCGCGCCCGTCGGGTTCCACCTGGATGTGGCCGATGTCCCCGGCGCTGCCCGTCGTACCGCGGTAGACCTCACCGCCCACGACGATGCCGCAGCCGATACCCGTGCCGATCTTTATGCACAGGAAGTCGCCCACGGAACGGGCCACGCCCGCGTGCTGCTCCCCCATCGCCATCAGGTTCACGTCGTTGTCGACCATGACGGGGCAGCCGAGTTCCTGGCTCAGTGCCTCGCGGACCGGGAAACCGTCCCAGCCCGGCATGATCGGGGGTGCGACCGGCACACCCTCGGGGAAGCGGACGGGTCCCGGCACTCCGATGCCGGCGCCGTCGAACCCTTCGGCGAGGCCGGAGGCCCGGAGCTTGGCCGCCATGGACAGCACCTGCTCGAAGATGGCGACGGGTCCCTCGCGTACGTCCATCGGGTGGTTGAGGTGTCCGAGGACCTCCAGCTCCGCGTTGGTGACGGCGACGTCCACGGACGTCGCGCCGATGTCGACCCCGAGGAAGCGCAGTTCGGGGGCGAGCCTGATGTTGTGGGAACGGCGTCCGCCGCGCGAGGCGGCGAGTCCGTCGGCCACGACGAGACCGGTCTCCAGGAGCCGGTCCACCTCGACGGCGAGCTTGGAACGCGAAAGATCGACCTGGTCACCCAGCTGTGCACGGGAGTTGGGCCCCCCGTCCCGCAACAGCCGCAGTAGCCGCGCCTGGTGCGTGTTCGCGGGTCGTGCCGTCATGCGTCTCACGCGTCCCTCCCCGCCACATCGGCCAGTCCGTCGGGCTTTCGAGGGGAACGTAGCAGCGGTTTACCCGAGTGGGAAGAAGTTGCGCATGAATCCGCTCCAACTTTCTCCACACTCAGGACAAAGATGCGGCCGCGAAGAGAGTCGGCGCATGTGAGCCCGCCTTTCCGCAGACGTGAGGGGCGGGCGGCGGGCGGACCGCACGACGAAGGCCGGGGCTCCGGCCCCGGCCTTCGTCGATGTGAGGTGACCGTAGCGGTCAGGCCTGCTCGCGGCGGTGATAGGTCTGACGGGTGTGCTCGGTGTGGGCTCGCATGATCTCGGTCGCCCGCTGTTCGTCCCGGTCGGCGATCGCGGCGATGAGGGCGCGGTGCTCGATCCAGGACTGGGTGCCGCGCTGGCGGGCCACCGGGGTGTAGTACCAGCGGACCCGCCGGTCCACCTGCCCCGCGAGCTCGGACAGGACGACATTGCCCGCCAGCTCCATGACCTTCGCGTGGAACGCGGCGTTCGTCGCGACGGCGAGGTCCACGTCGTCGGCGGCGACGGCGCGTTCCCCCTGGGAGCAGAGCTCCTCCAGCGCCTCGATGCCGGGCCGGCCGGAGTGGGCGGCGGCAAGCCTGGCGGCCTCGGCCTCCAGCAGCGTGCGCACCGAGAGGAGCTGGTCGGCCTCCTCCTCCGTGGGCTCGTGGACGAACGCCCCCTGGGCGGGACGCAGATCGACCCAGCCCTCGGTGTTCAGCCGCTGCAGCGCCTCGCGCACGGGCTGCCGCGATACGCCCAGGTGCCCGGCCAGTTCGCTCTCCACGAGGTGCTGGCCGGGCCTGAGGGCGCGTGTGGTGATCAGCTCGAGGAGCGCCTCGTAGACGCGCTCGCGCAGCGGCCCGGGCCGTTCGAGCCTCGGCACCGTTCCTTGCGGCAGTCCTGCGGACAACATCGCGGTCCCCCTCCGGGCGCCCGGGCAGCCATTGCTTATCGTCTACAGTCTACCGAGCACAATGCCTCCGTGGGGGGCATCAGGGGCAGCGGATCACTTGACCCGCGTACGAGAGGTTGCCTCCGAAGCCGAAGAGCAGGACCGGCGCCCCGCTCTCCACCTCTCCCCGTTCCACCAGTTTGGACAGGGCCATGGGGATCGAGGCCGCAGAGGTGTTGCCCGAATCCACGACATCCTTGGCGATGACGGCGTTGACGGCACCGATCTTCCTGGCGACGGGTTCGATGATCCTCAGGTTGGCCTGGTGCAGCACCACGGCGGCGAGCTCCTCGGGCGTGACACCGGCGCGCTCACAGACCTTGCGGGCGATCGGCGGCAGTTGCGTGGTCGCCCACCGGTAGACGGACTGGCCCTCCTGGGCGAACCGCGGGGGTGTGCCCTCGATGCGCACCGCGTTGCCCATGCCGGGCACCGAACCCCACAGGACGGGCCCGATTCCGGGCCGGTCACCCGCGTCCGGGTCAGCGGTCACGACGGCGGCCCCCGCACCGTCGCCCATCAGGACGCAGGTGGACCGGTCGGTCCAGTCGACGATGTCGCCCATCTTGTCGGCGCCGATGACGAGGGCGCGTTCGGCGGCGCCGGCCCGGATCGCGTGGTCGGCGGTGGCGAGCGCGTGGGTGAAGCCGGAGCAGACCACGTTGATGTCCATCACGGCGGGCGATCCCAGGCCCAGCCGTGCGGCGACCCGGGCGGACATGCTCGGCGAACGGTCGATCGCGGTGGAGGTGGCGACGAGGACCATGTCGATGTCCGCCGGCTGCAGCCCTGCCGCCGCCAGCGCCTTGGCCGCGGCGTGCGCGGCCAGCTCGTCCACGGGTTCGTCCGGGCCGCCCACGTGCCGGGTCCTGATGCCGACCCGGCTGGTGATCCACTCGTCACTGGTGTCGACCATCGCCGCGAGGTCCTGGTTGGTGAGGACCTTGGCGGGCTGGTAGTGGCCGAGCGCCACGACACGTGAGCCGGTCATGTACGGGTTCCCCTCGCTACGTTTGGCAGGAACTATCCAGTCTTGGTTGCTACCGACCGGTACAGGGGCACGTGATCCCACAGGATTAAGGCCCCGGGGTTGGAGCGTCTCGAACAGCTCACCGGGAACCCGAGCCGACACTCCGGCGACACACCGTCGGCACACCCGAATCACAGACGGAGAAGGCACTCGCTGTCACGAGTCTTGACCCCCTCCAAGCGCATACTGTAGACAATATTCTGTCGACTTGACACCCTCGCTCGGTCCTCTCACCGAACGGAGAGCCCCGTGAAAGTCGCAGTTGTCGGTGCCGGAGCCATCGGTGCCTATGTCGGGGCCGCGCTCCACCGCGCAGGCGCCGAGGTCCACCTCATCGCCCGGGGCCCGCACCTGGCGGCCATGCGCCGTGACGGCGTGCGCGTGCTCAGCCCCCGCGGTGACTTCACCGCACGTCCCGCCGCGACCGACGACCCGTCGGACGTCGGCCCCGTCGACTACGTGTTCCTCGGCCTGAAGGCCAACTCGTACGCTGCGTCGGGCCCGCTGGTCCACCCGCTGATGCACAAGGACACCGCGGTGATAGCCGCTCAGAACGGCATCCCGTGGTGGTACTTCCACGGCCTGACGGGCCCTTACACCGGACGCCGCCTCGACAGCGTCGACCCGGCGGGCTCGGTCAGCGCCACCCTCCCGCCCGAACGCGCCATCGGGTGCGTGGTCTACGCCGCCACCGAGATCGAGGCACCGGGCGTCGTACGCCACCTCGAAGGCACCCGGTTCTCCATCGGCGAGCCGGACCTGTCCGTGTCGAGCCGTTGCCTGGAGTTCAGCGAGGCCATGGTCGCGGGCGGGCTCAAGTGCCCCGTGGAGTCCGATCTCCGCAAGGACATCTGGATCAAACTGCTCGGCAACATCTCCTTCAACCCGATCAGCGCGCTGGCCCGCGCCACCATGGGCCAGATCTGCCGCCATCCGGACACCCGCGCGCTCGTCGAGGCGATGATGCGCGAGACCCTCGACGTGGCGGCGGCCGTCGGCTGCCGGCCCGAGATCTCCGTGGAGCGGCGCATCGCCGGCGCCGAGCGCGTCGGCGACCACAAGACCTCCACCCTCCAGGACCTGGAGAAGGGCAAACCCCTCGAACTCGACGTGCTGCTCGCGGCCGTCGTCGAGCTGGCCGAGCTGGCCGGCACGCCCGTACCGACGCTGCGCGCCGTGCACGCGCTCGCGGATCTCCTCGCCACCACCTCCTCCGCCCCAGCAGGGAGCGCACCATGACCAGCGACCGCACAGGCGGCAGGAACCCCGGCGGGAAGCGCAGGGGCCGGCAGCCGAAGACGTACGAACGCCTCACCCACCCCCTCGTCCGCTCCGAGGACGGGGTGCTGCGCCGCGCGAGCTGGGACGAGGCTCTGAGCAGGGCGGCCGAGGGCTTCCGGCGCACCCGGGAGGCGTACGGACCCGATGCCTTCGCGATGCTGTCCTGCGCACGCGCCACCAACGAGATGAACTACGTGGCGCAGAAGTTCACCCGGGTCGTGATGGGCACGAACAACGTGGACTCGTGCAACCGCACGTGCCATGCACCGAGCGTCGCCGGGCTCTCCGCCGCCTTCGGATCCGGAGGCGGCACCTCGTCCTACGAAGAGGTGGAACACACCGACCTGATCGTGATGTGGGGCTCCAACGCCCGCTTCGCCCACCCGATCTTCTTCCAGCACGTGCTGAAGGGCATCCGCAACGGGGCGCGCATGCACGTGGTCGACCCCCGCCGCACGTCGACCGCCGAGTGGGCGGAGAGCTGGCTCGGCCTCGACGTCGGCACCGACATACCGCTGGCGCACGCCATCGGCCGGGAGATCATCCACGCCGGGCTGGTCAACCGTGCCTTCGTGGACCGTGCGACCAGCGGCTACGAGGAGTACGCGGCCCTCGTCGAACCCTGGACCCTGAGCGCCGCCGAGAAGGTCACCGGGGTGCCGGCCGAAGCGATCCGCGACCTCGCCCACGCCTACGCCACGGCCGAACGGGCCCAGCTCTGCTGGACCCTGGGCATCACGGAGCACCACAACGGAACCGACAACGTCCGCGCGCTGATCAACCTCTGCCTGCTCACCGGCCATGTCGGGCGTTACGGCTCCGGGGTCCAGCCCCTGCGCGGACAGAACAACGTGCAGGGCGGCGGCGACATGGGAGCCATCCCGAACCGGCTGCCCGGCTTCCAGGACATCCTCGACCCGCCCGTACGGCGGAAGTTCGAGCTGTCCTGGGACACCGTCATCCAGCCGAGGTACGGCAAGACGCTGACCGAGATGTTCGAGGCGATGGAGACCGGCGACCTGCGGGCGGTGTACTGCATCGGGGAGAACCCGGCCCAGTCGGAGGCCGACAGCGACCAGGCGATACGGCGGCTGCAGGCCCTGGACCACCTGGTGGTGCAGGACATCTTCCTGACGAAGACCGCCGAACTGGCCGACGTCGTCCTGCCGGCCACGGCCGCCTGGGCCGAGACCGACGGCACCACCACCAACAGCGAACGGCGGGTGCAGCGGGTGCGCGCCGCACTCACCCCGCCGGGCGAGGCCCGCGAGGACATCGACATCATCTGCGCGATGGCCGGACGCCTGGGCCACGACTGGAAGTTCGAGGACGCCGAGACCGTCTGGAACGAGCTGCGCTCCCTGTCCCCCGACCACTTCGGGATGACGTACGAGCGGCTGGCCGAGCACCAGGGGCTCCAGTGGCCCTGCCCCGACACGGAGAAGCTGCCCTCGGGCTTCCTGCACGCGAGGCTCTGGGAGACCGACCCGGAGCGGCGCGGTCCCGCCGCTCCCTTCGGCCTTGTGCAGCACGACCCCCCGGTCGATCTCACCGACGAGGCCTACCCGCTGCGACTGACCACGGGGCGCCGGTTGGATTCGTACAACACCGGTGTACAGAGCGGGAGTTACGCCTCACCACTGCGCCGCGGCGAGTACATCGAGCTCTGCCCGGAGGACGCGCGGACCTACGGCGTCGAGCGCGGCGAGGAGGTGCGGGTCTCGTCACGCCGGGGCAGCGTCACCGCTCCCGTCTGGATCGACCCCGCGCTGCGTCCGGGTCTGGCGTTCATGACGATGCACTTCCCCGACGAGGTGGACACGAACCAGCTGACCATCGAGGCGAACTGCCCGATCGCGGGCACCGCCGAGTTCAAGGCCTCCGCCGTACGGATAGAGAAGCTGGTGCCCGCATGGACCTGAGGTACACCGACGCCGTCCCCTCCGACGCCGAACGCGAAGCAGTCGACGCCCTGTTGGGGTCGCCACCGTCCGGCTGGGAGGGCGGCACCGAGCGCACGGACGAGGACCTGCGCTGGGCCAGGGGCGGCGCCGCCGCGGCCAAGGACCGCCGCGACCAACTGCTCCCCGCACTGCACACGGTGAACGACCGGGTGGGCTGGATCAGCGAGGGCGCGCTGAACTACATCTGCCGGCGGCTGACGGTGGCCCCCGCCGAGGCGTACGGCGTGGCGACGTTCTACGCCATGTTCTCCGTACGCCCCCGCCCGGCGAAGGTGCTCCACGTCTGTACGGACCTGGCCTGCGCGGCCCGCGGATCGGCGGCCGTGTCCGCGGACCTCACCGACCGGCTGGGCCCGCCGGGCACCCCGGCCGAAGGTGCGGTCTGGCAGGAGAGCCCCTGCCTGGGGCTGTGCGAACGGGCGCCGGCGGCGCTGCTGCTCCAGGCCGGGCCGGAGGCCCCCTCCGGCCCGGACGGCACGGCGGCCGGGGACGCCCCGCGCCACTGCGCGGTCGTCGCCCCCGCCACGGCCCCGGCTCTCGTCGCCGCGGCACGCTCCCCCCGGGACGCGCCCGCGGAGCCCTCCGCCGCCGTGGCGGTCCCCCAGGCCGGAGACCCGGCGCTCGTCCTCCTCAGGCGCGTCGGCACCGTGGACCCCGAGTCCCTGGACGACTACCGTGCCACCGGGGGGTACTCCGCTCTGCGCCGCGCCTTCGCGCTCGGGCCGGCCGGAGTGATCCGCGAGGTCCTCGACGCCGGGCTCGTGGGACGGGGCGGCGCCGCGTTCCCCACCGGACGCAAATGGCAGGCCACCGCCCAGCAGGCGGACGGCCCGCACTACCTGGTGTGCAACGCGGACGAGAGCGAGCCCGGCACCTTCAAGGACCGGGTGCTGATGGAGGGCGACCCGTACGCCCTGATCGAGGCGATGACGATCGCCGGTTACGCCATCGGCGCCCAGCAGGGCTACATCTATCTGCGCGGCGAGTACCCCCGCGCGTACGAACGGCTGAGCCGTGCGCTGACCGGGGCCCGCACCCGGGGGCTGCTCGGCCCCGACGTCCTCGGGCAGGGCTACGCCTTCGACATCGAGATCCGGCGGGGCGCGGGTGCCTACATCTGCGGCGAGGAGACCGCGATCTTCAACTCGATCGAGGGGCAGCGCGGCGAGCCGCGCTCCAAGCCCCCCTTCCCCGTGGAGAAGGGGCTCTTCGGCAAGCCGACCGCGGTCAACAACGTCGAGACGCTCGTGAACGTGCTGCCGATCCTGGAGCACGGGGCCGCCGCCTACGCGGCGACGGGGACGGAGACGTCCACCGGCACCAAGCTGTTCTGCGTCTCCGGGCAGGTGGCCCGCCCCGGCGTCTACGAACTGCCCTTCGGCGCGAACCTCAGGGAACTGCTCGACCTCGCGGGGCCGCCCGAGCGCCTGCGGGCCGTGCTGCTCGGCGGCGCGGCGGGCGGTTTCGTCCGCCCCGACGAGCTGGACGTCCCGCTCACCTTCGAGGGAACACGCGCCGCGGGGACGACACTCGGCTCGGGTGTCGTCCTGGTCCTGGACGACTCGGTGGAGCTCCCCCGTGTGCTCCTGCGCATCGCGGAGTTCTTCCGCGACGAGTCGTGCGGCCAGTGCGTGCCCTGCCGGGTGGGCACGGTGCGGCAGGAGGAGGCCCTGCACCGGATCGTGGACCGGACGGGCGCGGCCGCCGACGAGGACATCGCGCTCATGCGGGAGGTGGGGCAGGCCATGCGGGACGCCTCGATCTGCGGTCTGGGCCAGACCGCGTGGAACGCCGTGGAATCCGCCATCGACCGTCTGGGGGTCTACAAGTGACCGCTGTCCCGCTCCAGCCGCCGCGCCGCCTCGTCTCGTTCACGCTGGACGGCGAAGAGACCCGCGTCCCGGAGGGCTCGACGATCCTGGACGCCTGCCGGTCGGCCGGCACCGACATCCCGACCCTGTGCCAGGGGGACACGCTCACACCGAAGAACGCGTGCCGGGTGTGCGTGGTCGAGGTGGAGGGCGCCCGCACACTCGCTCCCGCCTGCTCCCGGCGGGCCGAGCCGGGGATGACGGTCCGCACGGGCACCGAGCGGGCGAGGCACAGCCGCAAGGTGGTCCTGGAGCTGCTGGCCTCCTCGACGGACCTGTCGACGACCCCCCGGGCCGCCGAGTGGATCAAGGAGTACGAGGCGAAGCCCGACCGTTTCGGCGAGGACGCCGCGCGGGTGGACGAACAGCCGAAGATCGACAACGATCTGTACGTCCGCGACTACGACAAGTGCATCCTCTGCTACAAGTGCGTCGACGCCTGTGGCGAGCAGTGGCAGAACACCTTCGCCATCGCCGTCTCGGGCCGCGGTTTCGACGCACGCATCTCCACCGAGCACGATGCCGCGCTCCCCGACTCCGCCTGCGTCTTCTGCGGGAACTGCATCGAGGTGTGCCCCACGGGGGCTCTCTCGTTCAGCACGGAGTTCGGTATGCGGGCGGCGGGAACGTGGGACGAGCCCGCGCAGACGCAGACCACGACCGTCTGCGCGTACTGCGGGGTGGGCTGCAACGTGACCCTCCACGTGCAGGACAACGAGATCGTCAAGGTCACCTCGCCGCACGACAACCCCGTGACCCATGGCAACCTCTGTATCAAGGGCCGGTTCGGCTTCCAACACGTACAGAATCGGGATTGACGGCTATGGGACGGGTCACGGAGCGTCGCCGCATCATCCGCATCCGGGACGGGGCGGTCACGACCCGTCCCGACACCCTCGTCGCCGAGGAGCCCCTGGAGATCCGGCTGAACGGCAAGCCGCTCGCCATCACCATGCGCACCCCGGGCGACGACTTCGCGCTCGCGGCGGGCTTCCTGGTGAGCGAGGGTGTGATCGGCGAGGGTTCCGAGGTGCAGTCGATCGTGTACTGCGCCGGGGCGACGGCCGACGGCGTGAACACGTACAACGTGGTGGACGTGAAGCTGGCGCCCGGCGTCGTGGTCCCCGACATCACGCTGGAGCGCAACGTGTACACCACGTCGTCCTGCGGCCTGTGCGGCAAGGCCAGCCTCGACGCGGTCCGCACCACGACCCGCCATCCCGTCTCCGACACTCCCCCGGTCCGGGTGACACCCGAGCTGCTCTCCGCTCTCCCCGACCGGCTGCGCGAGGCGCAGCGGGTGTTCGACCGGACCGGGGGCCTGCACGCCGCGGCACTGTTCTCGGCGGAGGGCGAACTGCTGGACATCAGGGAGGACGTCGGCCGGCACAACGCGGTCGACAAGCTCGTGGGGCGCGCCCTCACCGACAACCGGCTGCCCCTCTCCCAGTCGATCCTTCTGGTGTCGGGGCGCGCCTCCTTCGAGTTGGCGCAGAAGGCGGTGATGGCGGGGATCCCGATGCTGGTGGCGGTCTCGGCGCCGTCGTCGCTGGCCGTGGACCTCGCGGCCGAGAGCGGACTGACCCTCGTGGGTTTCCTGCGGGGGCAGTCCATGAACGTGTACGCGGGTGACCACCGCATCGCCCTCGGGGCGACGGTGGGCCAGGGCTGATCCGGCCCGCCCGCTGCACGGGGCAGGGGTCCGGCCGACGGGGAGCGCCCCCTGCGCCGGCCGGGCCCTCTCCTGCCTGCCTCAGCCCACCGGGACGGGCTGCTGCGACAGGGTCGCGTCGTCCGGGAGCGGATCGCGTGAGCGGCGCTTCGCGATGACCGCGCAGACCATGAGCTGCATCTGGTGGAAGAGCATCAGCGGCAGCACGGCGAGGCTCGCGTGCGCGCCGAACAGGACGCTCGCCATCGGCAGCCCCGCGGCGAGGCTCTTCTTCGATCCGGCGAACTGGATGGCGATGGCGTCCTCGCGCCCGAAGCCCAGCCGCTTCGCCCCCCGCCGGCTGACGGTGAGCATCAGGGCCAGCAGGACGGCCTCCGCCGCGAGGAGGGCGCCGAGCCGCAGCGGGGTGACCTGGTGCCAGATTCCGGCCACCATGCCCTCGCTGAACGCCGTGTAGACGACGAGCAGGATCGAGCCGCGGTCGACGAGGCCGAGGACCTTGCGGTGCCGGGTGAGGAAGCCTCCGATCCAGCGGCGCAGCACCTGCCCGGCGATGAAGGGCACCAGCAACTGGAGGACGATCTTCACCAGCGAGTCCAGGGAGAAACCCGCCGCGCTGCCGCCGAGCAGCACGGCTGCCAGCAGCGGGGTCAGCACGATCCCCGCGAGGCTGGAGAACGAGCCCGCGCAGATGGCGGCCGGCACGTTGCCTCGGGCCATCGAGGTGAAGGCGATCGACGACTGGATGGTCGAGGGCACCAGGCACAGGAAGAGGAAGCCGTCCTGGAGCTGCGGGGTCAGGACGTACGGCACGAGCCCGTGGCTGGCGAGCCCGAGCAGGGGGAACACCACGAAGGTGCAGGCCAGGACGGTGAGGTGGAGCCGCCAGTGCTTCAGCCCGTCGAGTGCCTCCGCGGTCGAGAGGCGCGCCCCGTAGAGGAAGAAGAGCAGGGCCACCGCCCCCGTCGACGCCCCGCCCGCCGCGGCCGCCCCCGTCCCCGAGGCGGGCAGCAGAGCCGCGAGAACCACCGTGCCGATCAGCGCCAGTATGTACGGGTCGACCGGCAGCCAGGTCGGCGGCACGGGGATACGGCGGCTGGTACGGCGGCTCATGTGCTCCGTGCCCTCTCGGTGGAATCGTGGCCTCCCCACCCTGCTCCTCATCCGGTGAATCGGGAATCCGGCATACCGAACTTACTGTCATCACGTTTCGCGATAGCCTCTGCCCATGTACGACCCCGTCCAGCTCCGCACGTTCCTGGCCGTCGCGCAGACCCTGAGCTTCACCCGGGCGGCACGCCGACTCGGCGTCCGGCAGTCGACGGTGAGCCAGCACGTGCGCCGTCTGGAGTCGGAGACGGGGCGCCGGCTCTTCAGCCGTGACACGCACCGGGTCGATCTGACCCAGGACGGCGAGGCCATGCTGGGTTTCGCGCGGACGATCCTGCAGGCCAACGAGCGGGCGGCGGCGTTCTTCACCGGGACCCGGCTGCGCGGGCGGCTGCGCTTCGGCGCGTCCGAGGACTTCGTCCTGACCCGGCTGCCGGAGATCCTGGAGTCCTTCCGCCGCGAGCACCCCGACGTGGATCTGGAACTGACGGTGGAGCTGTCCGGGACACTGCACCGGCAGCTCTCGGCGGGCCGGCTCGATCTGGTCCTCGCCAAGCGCCGCGCCGGTGACACCCACGGCGAGCTGGTCTGGCACGACACCCTCGCCTGGATCGGCGCCCCGCAGCTGCGCGTCGACCCCGACCGCCCGCTGCCGCTGATCGCCTTCCCGCCGCCCGGCATCACCAGGGCCCGCGCCCTCGAGGTGCTGGAGCAGCACGGCAGGTCCTGGCGGCTCGCGTGCACGAGCGCGAGCCTGAGCGCGCTCGTCGCGGCCGCGCGCGCGGGCCTGGGGGTCATGGCGCACACCCGTGGGCTCATTCCCCCGGGGCTCGTCCCCGTGCCCGCGAGGGCGGGACTTCCGGAGCTCGGAGATGTGGATTTCGTGCTGCTGCACGGGCGGCGCGGCGGCACCGCCCAGGGGGCGGCGGACGCCCTCGCGGCCGCGATCCTGGCCAGCGGCGACCGGCTGCACCGCAGTCCCGGCGACCCGCGGCACTCCGAACCGGCGTAAGTGCCGCGTACAGATTCCGTGGAGATTCCCTTCCGAGCCACTTACCACTCGCCCGGATGTCCGCCCGAGCCCGGCCCATCTGGCCCGATTTACACGGTAGGCCTGGCCGGATGCCACGTTTTCAGGAGACTTCGGACCCTCCCGCGGGCTTGCCCCGTGAGGTAGCGTCGCGGCGCCGTGCGGAGCCCCACAAGGAGCAGGTCATTGCGCGAGTTCACCGTCCCCCCCATGGCCGCTGCCCCTCAAGTCGGCGGTCTTGCCGATACCGTCTTCGACTTCGCGGAGGAGGACCCCCAGCGGACGGCCCTCGGCCGCAAGGACGCGGAGGGCCAGTGGCACGACGTGTCCGCCGCCGCGTTCCGTGACGAGGTGCTCGCCCTCGCGAAGGGGCTCATCGCCCAGGGCATCCGGTTCGGCGACCGGGTCGCCCTCATGTCGCGTACGCGCTACGAGTGGACCCTGTTCGACTTCGCGCTCTGGACCGTGGGCGCCCAGTCGGTGCCGGTCTACCCGACCTCGTCGGCCGACCAGGTGCTCTGGATGCTCCACGACGCCGAGGTCGTGGCCGTCATGGTCGAGCACGAGGACCACGCCATGACCATCGGCTCGGTCATCGACCGGCTGCCGAAGCTCCTGCGGCTGTGGCAGCTGGACGCCGACGCGGTGACGGAGCTCTCCGAGGCCGGGACCCTGGTCGACGACGAGGTCGTACACCGGCACCGCCGCGCGGTGACGCCCGAGTCGGTGGCCACCGTGATCTACACCTCGGGCACGACGGGGCGCCCCAAGGGCTGCGTGATCACCCACGCCAACTTCATGTTCGAGGCGGACACCATGGTCTCGCGCTGGCATCCGGTGTTCCTCTCCAAGCCCGGGGAGGAGGCGGCCACGCTGCTCTTCCTGCCTCTCGCCCACGTCTTCGGCCGCATGGTGGAGATCGCCGCGCTGAGGGGACGCGTGAAGCTGGGACACCAGCCGGAGCTGTCGGCGAAGGCGCTCATGCCGGACCTGGTCTCCTTCCGGCCCACCTTCATCCTCGCCGTGCCGTACATCTTCGAGAAGGTGTTCAACGGTGCCCGGCGCAAGGCGGAGTCCGAGGGCCGGGCCGGCGCGTTCGACAAGGCCGTGGAGATCGCGGTGAAGTACGCGGAGGCGCTGGAGGAGCGGGCCTTCGGGACCGGCCCCGGGCCGTCCGCTGGCCTCCGGATGCAGCACCAGTTCTTCGACAAGGTCGTCTACCGCAAGGTGCGCGAGGCGATGGGCGGCCGGGTACGGCACGCGATGTCCGGAGGCTCCGGGATGGACAGAAGACTCGGGCTGTTCTTCGCCGGTGCGGGTGTGAGCGTCTTCGAGGGTTACGGACTCACCGAGACGACCGCCGCGGCCACCGCCAATCCCCCCGAGCGCACCCGCTACGGCACCGTGGGCCAGCCGATCCCCGGCTCCACCGTGCACATCGCCCGGGACGGCGAGGTGTGGGTGCACGGGGCGAACGTGTTCTCCGGCTACCTCGGCGATCCCAAGTCCACCGACGCGGTGCTGAACGACGGCTGGCTGGCCACCGGCGACCTGGGAACGCTCGACGAGGACGGCTATCTGACCATCACCGGGCGCAAGAAGGAGATCCTCGTGACGTCCGGCGGCAAGAGTGTCGCCCCGGCAGGCCTGGAGGAGCGGGTCCGCGCCCACCCCCTGGTCGCACAGTGCATCGTCGTCGGGAACGACCGGCCCTACATCGCGGCCCTGGTGACCGTGGACACGGAGGCGGTGGAGCACTGGCTCGCCATGCAGGGCCGGGCGCCGATGCGGGCGGTGGACCTGGTGCGGGACCCGGATCTGGAGATGGAGGTGCGCCGGGCGGTGGTGGCCGCCAACACCGCGGTGTCCCAGGCGGAGTCGATCCGCACGTTCCGCATACTGGCGCACCAGTTCACCGAGGAGCACGGGCTGCTGACACCCTCGCTGAAGCTGAAGCGGAAGGCGATCGAGACGGCGTACTCGGCGGAGGTCGACGCCCTGTACCGCTGAGGCCGGTGATCCCGAACCTGATGTTGCGTCAGGTCCGGCCGGTCCATTTCGGCGGATCCACGGACGGGACACCGCGGACGGGAATGCGTGGGGCTCCCCGATCGTTGTCCTCGGGAGTACCAACCCCACAACGTTAGGATCGACTGCTCGTGAGCCAGGTCCCCACCATCACCCTCAACAACGGCCTCGAGATGCCGCAGCTCGGTTTCGGTGTCTGGCAGGTGCCGGACGACGAGGCCACGGCGGCCGTGACCACGGCCCTGGAGGCCGGGTACCGGAGCATCGACACCGCCGCGATCTACGGGAACGAGACGGGCACCGGGAAGGCTCTCGCCGGCTCCGGTGTCCCCCGCGAGGAGCTCTTCGTCACCACCAAGCTGTGGAACGGCGAGCAGGGGCACGACTCGACCCTCCGCGCGTTCGACGCGTCGCTGGACAAGCTGGGCCTGGACTACGTCGACCTCTACCTGATCCACTGGCCCGTGCCGGCCAAGGACGCCTACGTCGACACGTACAAGGCCTTCGAGCGGATCCTCGCCGACGGCCGCGCGAAGTCCATCGGGGTGTCGAACTTCCACCCGGAGCACCTGGAGCGCCTGATGGGCGAGACGTCCGTCGTGCCCGCGGTCAACCAGATCGAACTGCACCCGCAGCTCCAGCAGGCCGACGCACGCGCCTTCCACGCCCGGCACGGCATCGTCACGGAGGCCTGGTCGCCGCTGGGCTCGGGCAGGGGCCTCCTGGAGGTCCCGACGGTGGCCGCCGTCGCCCACAAGCACGGCAGGACCCCCGCGCAGGCGGTGCTCCGCTGGCACCTGCAGACCGGACACGTGGTGATCCCCAAGTCCGTGACGCCGTCGCGGATCGCGGAGAACATCGACGTCTTCGACTTCGAGCTGGACGCCGACGACCTCGCCGCCTTCGCCGCTCTCGACGAGGGCAAGCGCCTCGGCCCCGACCCGGCCGAGTTCAGCGCCGGCGCCTGACCCGCGCTGTCCGACGGCGCCCCCACCGCTGCTTTACGCGCGGTGGGGGCGCCGTCGTGTTCCGAGGCGCTACTCCGCGCCGTGCGAAGGGGCGACGGCCTCGATCCGGGCGGCGAGTCCGAGGTCCTTCGCCGTGACGGCACCACCCGCGTCGTGCGTGTGCACCGAGACTGCCACGGTGTTGTACCCCAGTGTCAGGTCCGAATGGTGATTGAGCTCGTCCTGGATCCGGGCGACGTGGACGGTCAGCGCTGCGGCGGCGAAGTGGGACGGCAGCCGGTAGGTACGGGTGATCCGGTCCCCCTCCAGCCGCCAGCCGGGCAGTTCACCCAGTCCGGCCTCGACGTCGTGCGCGGACAGCGGTTCGGTGGGCACAGGGGGGCTCCTCGGGGGCCGGCGCGGTCAGCGGTGCCCGTGACGTTACGGTCCGGGGGGCCCGCTGTCGCGCCCGACACGGAACGCGCCACCGGCGCGGTGGCCGGCGGGGACGGCGCGGAGAACGGCGAGGCCGCTCCCCGCGGAGCGCGACCGCCGCGTCCGGTGGTGGCGTCCGGCCGAATCCACGGAGCGTCGCCGTCAGGTGGCGTCCACCCGTGTCCACGGAGCGTCGCCCCTGCCGAGCAGCACCGTGACGGCGACGACCCCCAGCAGGATCACCACGGCGGCCAGCAGGGGCAGTTCGCGTGGGCCGCCCAGCACGGCGGCCCCTCCCGCCACGGCGCCGGCCAGCATCGCCGCGGGCGAGAGGCCCCGTCGGCCCACCCTGCTTCCCGGCCCCTTGGCGAGCCGGCTGTCGGCGACTGTGCCGGTGAGCGTCCGGGTCAGCACCGTGGTCGTGAAGTCGGGGACTGCCATGGCCCGGACAGCGGCGTTCTGCACGCCGAGGCCGAGACCCAGCAGCGCGATGAGCGCGAAGCGGGCGCCTCCGGTGTAGGGGCCGCCCGACACGAGGGAGACGACGAGGGCGGCGGCCAGACAGGCCGTCTCGACGAGGAGTGCGTTCCGCAGCCGGCGGCCCCGGTCGGCCCGGGTCCTGTGCACCGCGATCCCGCCGGACCAGGCCCCGGCCACGAACGACGCCAGGGCCACCGCCGAGGCGAGCACCGAGAACCCGGGGGCGCCCGCGAGGGCGAAACCCATGAAGACGACGTTGCCGGTCATGTTGGCGACGAAGACGTGCCCCAGGAGCAGATAGCTGAACGCGTCGACGAGCCCGGTGAGCACGGTCAGCGCCAGCAGGAGCGGCGGCAGCGGCCCGTCCGGTCCGTCCAGGTCCGGTACGAGTGTGGCCCAGGCGTCACGCAGCACGACGGGCATGAGCGGCGGACTCCGATCGCTGGGCGTGCTCGGGATTGTGCCGCAGCCGTGCGCCTGCCCGGCCCGTACGCGCCGGGCAGGAGCGGATTCGTCCTGCCCGGCGCGTGCGGATCGCACCACGGATCGCACCCGCGAACAGCCGGGCGCGGGGGCGCCGTGCCCGTGCCCCGGCCGCGCACGGTGCTACACCCGCGCCCCGTTGTCAGCAGGGTCACGGCGGCGGCCCGGCTTCGCCCCGCTCCGCGACCGCTTCGCCGCGGGCGGTGGCGCCTTGCTGCTCCGCTCCAGCAGAAGTGCCCCGGGGACTGCCGTCAGCACCGAGGAGTACGTGCCCACGCAGACGCCGATGAGCAGAGCGAGCGCGAAGTCCGCGAGCGAGTCGCCGCCGAGCACCGCCAGGGCGACCAGGATGAACAGGACGCCCGCCCCGGTGTTGACCGTACGGGGCACGGTCTGCAGGACGGCGTGACCGGCCACTTCGAAGACGGGTGAGCGGCGGTTGCGCGCCCACAGTTCCCGTACCCGGTCGAAGACCACCACCGAGTCGTTGACGGAGTAGCCGATGACGGTGAGCAGGGCGGCGAGGAAGATCCCGTCGACGGGGCGTCCGAGCCAGGCGAAGGCGCCGACCAGTACGACGACGTCGTGCACCAGCGCCCCGACGGACGCCACGGCGAACGTCCAGCGGAACCGCGCGGCCAGGTAGGCGAGTTGCACGAAGACGGCGACACCCAGCGCGATCAGCGCGTGACGGCGGAGCTCGTCGCCGAGGCTGGGGCCGATCAGCTCGTCGCGCACCTTGGTGGTCTCGCCGCCCTCCTCCGCCAAGGCCGAACGCAGAGCGTGCTCCCCGTCGTTGTCGAGGCCCCCGGTCCGCACGGACAGGTCGCCGCCACCCGCGGTGGTGACCTCGGCGTCCTCGAAACCCGCCGCGGCGATGGTGTCGCGGGCGGTCTCGACGTCGACGGGCCGGCTGGTGGAGTACTCCACCAGCCGGCCCCCGGTGAACTCCACCCCCAGATCCACCCCACGCACGAGGATGCCGGTCACGGCGATCAGGACGAGCGCGAGCGAGGTCAGCAGCCAGCGGCGCGGCGACCGGAAGAGCCGGGGGTCCCGTGCCTCGATCCAGGTACGGACCCGGCCGGGCATGCCGATCCCGTTCACCTCCCGGTAGTCGCTGACGAACCGGGAACCGGCCGCGATCTCGGTGAGGGCCCGGGCGATGACGAGTGCCGAGAACATCGAGACCAGCACCCCGATCGCCAGTGTCACCCCGAAGCCCTTGACCGGTCCCGAGCCGAGGAAGAACAGGAGCGCGGCGGCGATCAGGGTCGTGACGTTGGAGTCGGCCACGGCGCTCCAGGCGTTCCGGAAGCCGGCGGTCAGTGCGGAGCGCAGCGAACGGCCGGGGCCGGCCGCGTACTCCTCGCGGGCCCGTTCGAAGACCAGGACGTCGGCATCGACCGCCATCCCGATGGCGAGGACGAACCCGGCGAGCCCCGGCAGGGTCAGGGTGACTCCGAGGGCGACGAGCACGGCGTACGAGATGACCGCGTAGGCCGCGAGGGCGAGAGCCGCCAGGGCCCCGAAGAGGCGGTACACGCAGGTGATGAAGAGCGCCGTGGCGGCGGCGCCGATCAGCGCCGCCGTGGCGCCGGCGTCGATGGCTGCGGCGCCGAGTGTCGGGCCGACCGTCCGCTGTTCGACGATCTCGACGGGCACGGGGAGGGCACCGCCCTTGACGAGCAGGGCGAGATCGCGCGCCTCGTCGGCACTGAACGAACCGGTGATGCGCGTGGATCCGGAGGGCAGACCTGCTTCGCAGGCGACCGACGGATCGACCTGGGGCGAGGAGATGACCTTTCCGTCGAGCACGATCGCGACGCGGCGTCGCTCGTCTCCGGCCGGATGGCAGGCCGCGTCCCCGGTCAGCCGGGTCCACCGCTCACCCGCGTCCTTGTGGAAGTCGAGGGCGACGCTCCAGCCGGAGCCTTGTTGCGCGTCGAAGCCGGCAGTGGCGTCCGCGACTCCCGCGCCGGACAGGTGGACCGGACCGAGGGACAGGGGGCTGCCCTGTTCGTCCGGCAGCGTCGGCCCGCTGCCTTCCCGCTGCCCGGCCGTGGGCCCGTCGTCCGGTCCGGTCTCGCCGGGGCCGCGCACCGCGTGGAATCCGAGCTGGGCCGTCCTGCCGATGACGTCGGCGGCCTGGCGCGGGTCCTGGACGTCGGGGAGTTCGACGATGATCCGGTCCTCTCCCGACCGGGTCAGGACGGGTTCGGCGACACCGAGCGAGTCGATGCGCTTGCGGAGGACCTCCATGGTGCGATCGGTGCTCTCCCGGTCGGCCTCGGCGGTGTCCGAGTCCTTGGCCTGCAGCACCATGCGGGTGCCGCCCTGGAGGTCCAGGCCGAGTCTGGGGGACATGGTCAGTGTGATGAACACGGAGACGAGCAGCGCGGCAGCAGCCAGAACCGCCCGCACCGTGGTGGCGCGAGTCATGGGAGTCCTCCCGGGCAGGCGTCGGCCGCCCCGGACTCAGAGAGGTCGGACGGGGCGGGACGCCAGGTCTGTGGAACAGGGCTCGTGTACGACCGGCTGTCCGGCCGTCACCTCGGGAGGACCGCGCACCCCGGGCAGTGCGGCCCTGTTCCGTCCGCGCGCGGACGGACCGCCTCCGGCAGGCCCCGCCCCGGCGCCACGGAGCGGGGCGAGCTCCGGGGGCAGCGCCGGCAGTGTGCCGTGGCCGGGCGGTGGGAAGGGGTGCGGGGCGGGCGGACGGTCGACGCCGGCACGCGGCCCGGGCTGGGGAACGGCCTCGGTGAGCCACCCGGGGACGGTCACGTCGGTCGCCGGGGAGCCGGAGATCTGCGCGGCGGGGTAGCCGGAACCTGGGCCGGCGCTGAGGCCGGGGCCGTACGGCGCCACCGGATCCGCTGCGACGGCGTGTGCGGGAGCGTCACCGGCCTGGCGCTCAGCGCTGGACAGTGCGGCCGGGACCGGCGCGGAGGCCGCCGGAACAGGTATCGCCGCTGCGACCGGAGCGGGCAGTACCGTTCCGGAAGGGGTGGGCCCGCCGCCGAGCAGGGTGAGCACCGCCAGGAGCAGCGCGATGAGGACGTGCCCCGCCAGGGCTGCGGACGGCCGTGGGTACGGGTGCCGGGGAGGCGCGTTGCTCCGGTACGCCCCTGTCGGGTGGTTCACCTCGGCCGTGCCGAACTCGCGGGCGGTGTCCTCGAGATGATCGTGGCCATGTGGCGCAACGTGCTGACCGGTGGCGGCGCGCTGCGCACCGATGTCACCGGCCTGATCGCGGCACGCCTAGGAAGGGCGTCCGGTTCCAGGTCGGTGAGCCCCGTGTCCGCCTGACGGGCGTCCACGATCACTCCGTCGACGACGGGCACGGGACCGCCGGCCGCTTGCCCGGCGCACGCGGCGGCGGCCTCCGCGCTGTTGAGGACCACGGCGGTGGCGGGACCGAGGCGGGCGGGGAGTTCTTGCGCCTGCGCGCGGTGGTCCTGCCCGGCCAGGACGGGCCGGCTGAGCACGACCACGCTGTCGCGCAGGTCGGCGCCCAACGCCGTGTCGGCGATGCGTGCGAGCAGCCTGACGCAGGACTCCGCGTCGACGATGCGCCCCCGGCGGACCGGCCGGCTGGCGCTGTCGTCGGAGACCGGCCCTCCGGACAGGAGCCCGTGCCCGGGGACCCAGGCACGCGTGCCCGAACCGCCCAGGTCTACGGCCGGCAGGCGGGAGATCCCGCGACGGCGGGTGTCGCCGTCGGGCGCCCCCCACCCTCCGGGGGCCCGCCGACCACGCCGCAGACCGTCACACGAAGAACGCATGCCCAACACCCTCCGGACCGCCGGCGCGGCCGTCACCCGCCCGTCGGGTGCAGGACCCGCTGATTGCGAGGTTCGATCGAACCCTCACTATGCAATACGGGGAAAAGAAACGCCACCTCCTTGATGATTCCAAGGTCCAATTTCATGTGGACCTTCTATCCCTCTGTGACGAGATAGGCCTCCACCAGCGCAGCGAACGCCTCGGGCGCGGCGATCTCGACCCCGAGATCCTCCGCCTTGGCCCGCTTCGACCCGGCCTTCTCGCCTGCGACCAGCAGACTCGTGCGCTTCGAGACGCTGGACGAGGACTTGCCGCCCGCCCTCTCGATCAGCTCGTTCATCTGATTGCGCGAGAGCTTCTCCAGGACGCCGGTCATGGCACCGGTCACCACGACCGTCATGCCGTCGAGCGGCAGACCGGTGGACTCCCGACCCTCGGTGGCTTCGCCCTCCGACGCTCCCGGCTCCGGCGGGGGTGTCGCGCCGGGCTCGGTCATGTTGACCCCGGCGGCGATGAGTTTGCCGATCAGTGGCTGGAGCTCGGCGAGCTCCGTGACGACGGCCGCCGCCTTTTCCTTGCCTATGCCGTCCACCCGCTGGAGCACCTCTGCGTCCGCGGAGACGACGCGGTCCATGGAGGCGAAGTACCGGGCGATTCGACGGGACATGGAGCGTCCCGTGCCACGCACACCGAGGGCGCAGAAGACGCGGGACAGCGGCCGCGCCCTGGCCGCGTCGATCGCCGCCAGGAGGTTGTCGGTGGAGGTCTCCCCCATCCGCTCCAGCGACAGGAGCTGATCCCGCTCCAGGGTGAACAAGTCGGCGAAGTCCTGGACGAGGCCGGCATCGACGAGCTGGACGACCCTGGTGGCGCCGAGGCCCTCGATGTCCAGCTGGTCGCGCCCGGCGGCGTACGAGACGGAGGCGACCACACGGCAGTCGCGGCCCCGGGTGCATCGCCAGCGCTGCTCGCTCATGTCGATCTCCGAGCCGCACTGCGGGCAGACCTCGGGGAAGTCGATCGGCTTCTCGTCACCCGTCCGCAGATGCGCGACGGGGGCCTCGATGCGGGGGATGATGTCGCCGGCCTTGTAGACCATCACGTGATCGCCCAGGCGCAGATCGCGTCGGGTGATGTCGGCCGGGTTGTGCAGCGTGGCGTACCCGACGGTGGATCCGTCGATCTCGACGGGCTCCAGGACGGCGCGCGGCGCGATGATGCCGGTCCTGCCCACATTCCATTCGACGCCGAGCAGCCGGGTGACCTTCTCGACGGCCGGCAGCTTGTAGGCGATGGCCCATCGCGGCGCCCTGGTGCCGGAGCCGGCGTCACGCCGGTCCGCCGCGAGGTCCGCCTTGATCACGATGCCGTCGATCCCGAACGGCAGGGAGGGGCGCAGGGCGGCGATGTCCTCCACTCCCGCCCGTACCTCCTCGGCCGTGGTGACGGTGCACGGCGCGACCGCGGTGTCCGCCGCCGTGTGCACACCGAGCTCCGCGACGTACGACAGGACCTCGCTGTGCGGGAGTTCGGCGAGGGTGGCTGTCAGTTCTCCGGAGTCCGGAAGGGCGAGCGCGCCGTAGGCGAAGAAGGTCATCTCCACGCGGTACGGGCGGTCCTTGGCCCGCAGGGTTCCCGCCGCCCCGTTGCGCGGATTGGCGAACGGCGCCGCGCCGTGCTCCGTGCGCACGGCGTTCGCCTGCTCGAACTGCTCGTCGGTCATGACGATCTCGCCACGCACCTCCATGGTGACCGGCGCATCGAGCCGCGCGGGAAGGCCGAGCACCGCACCCACCGCATGGGAGACGTCCTCGCCCGCCGTCCCGTCCCCCCGGGTGATCAGCCGCTCCAGGCGGCCCTGCCGGTAACGCGCGGCGACGGCCAGGCCGTCGAGCTTGGGCTCGACGCTCCAGGCGGCGACGGGCCGCTTGATCCGTCGCTCCACGGACGCGGTCCAGGCGACGAACTGCTCGGCGGAGAAGACGTTGTCCAGCGAGAGCATGGGAACGGTGTGCGGCACGTCCCCCGAGGCGGCGCCGCCCGCCACCTTGCCGGTCGGCGACGCGTCCAGCACCTCCAGCGGGTGCTCCTCCTCGTAGGCGGCGATCCCCCGCACCAGGCGGTCGTACGCGTCGTCGTCGAGCCTGCTCTCACCTGCGGCGTAGTACGCGGCGGCGGCACGCTTCGCCTCTTCCACGGCGGCCGCGTAGGCGGCGGTGTCGGCGGGCGCGCCGACTGAGTTCGTCGTCATGAACACCATCCTGCCGTGCACCACTGACAACGCCGCCGGACCCACGGTCGCACAGAGGAAGGAAAGAACGCTCTCACCCATTCGGGGACCGCAACTCCGTGGAAACAGAGGGTAATTGCAGGCATGGCGCAGCCCATTGACATGCATGCGTCACGTTTGGGCGGAGGCCGGGGAGCGGGCCGGGACTCTCGCGACCGCCCGCGACGGGCAGTTGGCCGCTCCGGCCGCCCTTTGTACGGGCAGGCCCACTGACGTGCCGGAACCCTTCGCCTGCCCGTCGGATCACCCGGTATAAAGACTGCATGACAGCCGACGTTTCACCGCCCGTACGCCCCGCCACCTTGGAGGATGTGGCCGCGGTGGCGGGCGTCTCCCGGGCCACGGTGTCCCGGGTGATCAACGGTGCGACCACGGTGGACCCTGCCCTGCGACGTGTGGTGGAGGAGGCGGTCGCCACGACGGGCTACGTGCCCAACCGCGCCGCGCGATCCCTGGTGACCCGGCGGACCGACTCGATCGCCCTGGTCGTGTCCGAGCGTGAACGGCGTCCCGTCGCCGAGCCGTTCGTCGGCCGGATGTTCTCCGACCCGCACTTCGGACGGGTCGTGGGCGGAGTGCTCGACGTGCTGCGCCCCGCGGGCATCCAGATGGTGCTGATGCTGGCGGACGACGAGACCTCGCGCAACCAGCTGCTGTCGTATCTGCGTCAGGGCCACGTCGACGGCGTGGTGCTGATCTCCTCGCACGCCGACGATCCGCTCCCCGCCCTGCTCCACGACACGCGGCTGCCCGCCGTGCTGGCCGGCCGGCCGCTCCGCCCTTCGCCGCTCACCTACGTCGAGGCCGATCAGCGCGCGGGTGCGCGGATGGCCGCCGACCTGCTCGTGTCGCTGGGAAGGCGGCACATCGCCAGCATCGCGGGCCCCCAGGACAGGCCCGCCGGACAAGCACGGCTGGACGGGTTCCTGGACGCGCTGGCGGCGCACGGGATCGGGGACGTGGAGGTGGCCGAAGGCGACTTCACGCACACGGGCGGTGCCTCGGCGATGCGGAAGCTGCTGCACGACCGCCCGGGGCTGGACGGGGTGTTCATCGCGTCGGACCTGATGGCCCTCGGCGCCCTGCCCGTGCTGCTGCGGGCGGGCAGGGACGTGCCCGGGGACGTGGCGGTGGTCGGCTTCGACGACAGCAGCGCTGCGCTCGCCTGCGATCCCCCGCTCACCACGGTCCGTCAGCCGGTGGAGGAGATGGCATCCGAGATGGCACGGCTGCTCCTGAAGCAGATCGGCAAGTCCGGTCGTCCCGAGCCGTCCGTGGTCTTCCATCCGACGCTGGTGCGGCGCGAGTCCGCGTGACGCCCGCCCCGGTCAGCCGCGTGCACCGCGAACGGCGTCGTCGGAGTCCGTGAGGGGCTCGTCCCGCACGGACTGCCTCGGCACGTCGCCGTGGAGCGGCTCTCCCCGGGAGGTCACCGCGCGCGAGGACTCCTCGTGCGGCGGCCCGTCCGGCAACCGGCCGTCGAGCAGGCGGACGGGCCCGTCCGGGACGGCTCCGTCCGCGCGGGCGGCCCCGTCGACGCCGCCCGGCTGCAGTGGCACCTGCGGGCCGGAGAGCTCCCGCAGCCAGCGTGCGAGGACCCGGTGCACCGCCTCGGCCCCCACCAGACCGGCCGCGGCCGTGCCCCGCAGACTGTCGGCGGCCACGGCGCCCTGCGTGCGCGGGACGTCGGCCGCCACCGCGTCCAGGGGGTCGGCCAGTGTGCGGGGCCACAGCAGGAACGGCTTGGACTGTTCGCCGCCCAGCCCCCCGTGCGAGCCGATCTGCTCCTCGAAGGCGTGCACCCGCCCGGTGACCGGGTCGTACATCGAGTTGACCATGACGTCCGCGACGTGCGGGAAGGTGTCGGTGCGGCGCACCGCGTCCGCCGCACCGTCACCGAAGACGGCTATCGGCCCCTGCCCGTCGGTCAGCTCGGCGACCGGGGTCTCCTCCCCGCCCGGGCCGAGCACCACCGACCCGTGTCTCTCGCTCCGCACGAGCAGGAAGCCGACGCCCGGATGTGCGGCGAGCGTGCCGAGCAGTGCGGGGCAGCGGCGGTCGATCTGTTCGCGCGAGGCGCGGCCCTCGATGTCCGGGAAGGACAGCAGGCCGAGGTTCCCCGAGGCCAGCACGACCGGGTCGGAGGACTTCGCCGGGTGCTCCGCCTCCCGCCCGCCGACCGGCCTGTGCAGCGCCGTGCGCACGGCGTCCCGGGCCTCCGAGGCGCTCCGGGTGCGCTGCGCCCTGCGTGGGACGGGCAGCCCGCAGCCGGCCCGTACGAGATCCCTGAGCGTCAGGCCGTACCGCCCCGCGAAGGTCTCCCCCGGGCTCTGGCCGTGGTCGGAGAGCAGCACGACCCGGTAGTCGCGCGGGGTGTGGTCCGCGATCTTGATGATGAGGCCCAGCGATCGGTCGAGCCGGGCGAGGACCTTCTCGGCGTCCCTGCTGTGCGGTCCGGAGTGGTGGGCGACCTCGTCGTAGGCGACCAGGTCCGCGTAGACCGCGGTGCGTCCGGCGAACATGTCGCCGATCAGCGCGGAGACCACCACATCACGCTCGACGACCGTCGCGAACGCCCTGATGAACGGGTAGAGCCCGCCGCGTTTGACCCGGGGGAACTCCTTGCGCGCCCGGGCCAGGGTCGACTGGCCGATCTCCCGGCCCACCTCGGCGACGAAGGACAGGAAGGTGCGGACCGCGTTGGCGGGGTCGGAGAAGTAGGCGAAGTAGCCCGCCCTGGAACGGCGTCCCTTGCCGCGCCTGGCGGCCATCGAGAGGACCAGGGCGAGCTGGTCCGCGCCGCCGCTGAAGAGGTTGCCCCGGCTCGCGCCGTCCACCGTGAGGAGGCCGCCGTAGCGGGTGTGGGCTATGGCTCTGCGCTGGAGTTCGAGGGCGCTCGCCGGTCTGCTGGAGACCATGACGGTGCCGGTCTCCTTCTCGAACCAGCGGAAGGCGGGCACGTCGTGGTTGGTGCCGTGGAGGATGCCGAGCTGACTCGCACCCGTCTGGCTGGACCAGTCGGTCGTCCAGGGGGTCAGCCGGTGGCCCGCCTCGTCGGCCAGCAGTCCGGCCACGGTGGGCATGACGCCGTCGGCCGCCGCCCGTTCGAGGACGCGGTGGCCGACGCCGTCGAGCTGGACGAACACGATGCCGGGCGGCCCGCCGCGGCCGCGGTCCGCGGATCCGGGGGTGCCGTCGCGTCTGCGGCGCCGGTCGGCGAGGCGGGAGAGCCTGCGCCGGTAGGCATCGTCGTCACGGACCGCGAGCGCCGTGGACGCCGCTGAGGCGACGGCGGACATGACCGCCGCGACGACGACGGCGGTCTCCGGGTCGGCGTCACCGCGTCCGTCCGGGATGAGCCGCAGGGCGATCAGCAGCAGCGAGCCGTTGAGGAAGAAGACCAGGGCACCCAGGACGAGGGCGGGCACGATGAGCAGGGCTCTGACGAGTACGGGCCACACGAGGGCGGAAAGGAGTCCGAAGGCCCCCGCGCCCCAGGCCGCTGTGAACGCGGTCCGCGTGACGCTGTCCCCGTCGTCGGACTGGAGCCGGAAATCGGGCAGGATGCCCGCGAGCGCCAGCAGGGTGAGGGTGGACACGGCCCACACCGAGATCACGCGCAGGAGGGCTCCGCCCGCCGTCCGCCATCGCCCGTCACTCACGCCGTCCCACCTCACGTCAGGGCCCGGTGTTCGTCACGGACCCGCGTCAAGCCTGTCATAGCCGCCGAGGGGCTCCCCGGGCCCCCGCACCGGGCCCGGGGCCGGGCAGCCGATGGGCTCCCCCGTGGTCAGCAGCCGTCGTAGCCGGCGGTGGGCATGGAGAGCCTGCGGTGGACGCCGGCCTTGGAGCGTGCCGTGTACACCGGCTCCTCCAGACCCGCGAGTTCGAGCCGGACGCCGCGCCTGCGGCACTCCGCCTCGAAGCCGGGCACGGAGACGAGTGCCCGCTCGAGCACCCGGTCGTTGGGGGCCACGAACAGCTCGACCCGCCCGCCCGCGCCACCCCACAGGGCGTGGTGGTCGGGGCGCAGCCCGTACACGCGCAGCTGGTGGGTGACGACGTATCCCCGGTCCGCGGCCCAGCGCGCGCACATGGCGTGCTGGCTGCGGGTGTCGACGAGGAACGGGTCGCCGTCGAGTTCCTCCAGCGGCGTGAGACTGGCGATGGCCGCCACCCGTACGTCCCCGACGACGTCCCCCATGAACGGATCCCCCCGTGCTCGGATGCTGGCGACGACCCTACCCCGGCGGTAGCCCTGTGTAACCGTTCCTGCCCGTGCCGGAACCGGTGTGAAGGAGCACTCCGGCGTGGGGAGGGCGCGGAGCGCCTACGCTCGTACGCGCACAGCCATGTCGGCGGCAGGGACGAGGAGGCGGAGCGATGGAGGTCACGTGGTGGGGTCATGCCACCTGCACGATCGAGGACTCCGGGGTCCGGGTGCTGACCGATCCGTTGTTCGTACGCCGCTTCGCGCATCTGCGCCGCCGCCGCGGCGAGGTCCCGCCCCCGCAGGCCGCGGTCGCGGACGCGGTCCTGATCTCGCACCTGCATTCCGACCACCTTCATCTGCCCTCCCTGGCCCGGCTCGCCCCCGGCAGCCTGCTGATCGTCCCCCGCGGCGCGGTCGGGGCCGTCCCGGGCCTGCGGGTGCTGCGCCGGCTCCGCGGGCTGCGGATCTCGGAGGTCGGCCCCGGGGACGTCGTGCGGGTGGGCGAGGTCCTGGTCCGGGCGGTGCCCGCACTGCACGACGGACGCCGGCTGCCGTTCGGCCCGCACCGGGTACCCGCCCTGGGATACGTCGTCGAGGGCGAGGCCCGCACGTACTTCGCCGGTGACACCGGGCTGTTCGACGACATGGCCGATGCGGTGGGGCCGGTGGACGTGGCGCTCCTGCCGGTCGGCGGCTGGGGGCCGAATCTGGGCCACCACCATCTGAACGCGACGCGCGCGGCACAGGTGTTGACGATGCTGGAGCCCAGCTCGGCGGTCCCGGTGCATTACGGGACGTACTGGCCGATCGGGATGGACGGTGTCCGGCCGCACGAGTTCCACGCGCCGGGCGACGAGTTCGTGCGGCAGGCGGCCAGGCTGGCGCCGGAGGTGGCGGTGCACCGGCTGGGGCACGGAGAGCGTGTGAGGCCGGAGGCCCGTAGGTGATAGAGGAAGTACTGGGGCAGCTGCCGACGGAGTCGACGCAGCAGGCCGTCGCCTACCCGTCGTTGTTCGTCCTCGTGGCTCTCGGTTCGCTGGTGCCCGTGGTGCCGACGGGGGCGCTGGTGAGTTCGGCCGCCGTGGTGGCGTTCCACCGGATGTCACCGTTCACCCTGCTGGTCACCTTCGCGGTGGCCGCGGGTGCGGCGTTCCTCGGCGACATCTGCCTGTACTGGCTGGGGCAGCGGGGGGTCCGGTCGAAGAACGGGTCGAAGTGGCTGGAGGCGATAACCCGGCGCGCCGCGCCCGAGCGGCTCGAGCAGGCCCAGCGGAAGCTGGAGGAGCACGGGACGACCGTGCTGGTGCTGTCCCGGCTGATACCGGCCGGTCGCATCCCGGTGATGCTGGCCTGTCTGCTCGGGGGGATGCCGCTGAAGCAGTTCGCCCGGGGTGACGTGCCGGCCTGCCTCGCGTGGGCCGCGACGTATCAGCTGATCGGGATCCTGGGCGGTTCGCTCTTCCGGGAGCCGTGGCAGGGAGTGCTGGCCGCGGTCGTGCTGACGCTGCTGATCAGCGGGACGCCGGCGCTCTGGCGGCGGCTGCGGACCCGCATGGCGGACTGAGGCCCCGGGCACGGGCCGGGCGGGGTCAGGCGCCCAGGACACGGGAGCCGCCGACCGGCAGGTCCCAGAGGTCGGCGCGCGGGTGCCCGGCCCGCTGCCAGGCGGTACGCAGCCGGGTCAGCGGTTCCAGCACGGGTTCCGCCGACAGGAGGAACGTCGCCCAGTGCATGGGGGCCATGGCGCGCGCTCCCAGGTCCTCGTACGCCTGCACGGCCTCCTCGGGATCGGTGTGGACGTCCGACAGCCACCAGCGGGGCTCGTACGCCCCGATGGGGAGCATCGCGAGGTCCAGGCCCGGATAGCGGCGGCCGATCTCCTTGAACCAGTGGCCGTAGCCGGTGTCCCCGGCGAAGTAGAGCCGCCGCCCGTCGCCGTCGCCGAGCACCCAGCCGCCCCACAGGGACCGGCAGGTGTCGAGGAGGGTGCGCTTGGACCAGTGGTGGGAGGGCACGAAGTCGAACGTGACACCACCCAGTTCCACCGATTCCCACCAGTCGAGCTCGGTGACGCTGGTGAAGCGACGGCGCCGGCACCAGCGGCCGAGTCCGGCGGGCACGAGGAGCGGGGTGTCCCTCGGGAGCCGGCGGAGCGTGGGGGCGTCGAGGTGGTCGTAGTGGTTGTGGCTGATCAGGACCGCGTCGACGGGGGGCAGTTCCTCCCACCGGACGCCGACCGGGGTGATCCTGGCCGGGGTGCCGAGGATGCGGCGCGACCACACCGGGTCGGTGAGGACCGTGAGCCCGCCGATACGGACGATCCAGCTGGCGTGCCCGGCCCAGGTCACGGCGACGGTGTCCGGGCCGGCCGCGGGCAGCGGCCGGGGGGCGTACGGCAGACGGTGGATGCCCCGGAGTCCCTCGGCGTTGGGCCGCAAGGCGCGCTCCCTGGCCAGGCGGGTCATGCCCCTGACACCCGGAAGCGGCGCCGTGAGCCGGTCGGCGAAGGAGCGGGGCCACGACCGGAGCTCGCCGAGGCGGCGCGGAGCGGTGGCGGGACGGCCCGTGGGCGCGGCGCCGGCTCCTGCGATCGGGCGCTCGGTCTGTTCCGTCATCGAGAGGCTCCTGTCATCGGAGTTCATCGAGGGCTGCTTCGAAAATGCTCAGCGCTTGGGCGACATGGGGCAATTTCAAGGGCTCCACCGCAGTGAGGGACTCGATCTGCTGCTCCGGGGTTGCTCCGAGCAGGGGGCCGGTGCTCAGCCGTACCCGCAGGGCGCCCAGTTCGTCGCCGAAGCGGTGTCCGCCGGGGGCGGGGTCACCGAGGCGCCCGGTCAGGTACTCCTCCAGTTCCATGGAGTCCGTGACGCCCCTGGCCGCCAGGCGGCCGCGCAGCGGGCCGAGGTCGGCGTAGAGGTGGCGGCCCGCCTGCGGGGGTCTGGCCAGGGCACCAGCGCTGAGGACCGCGCGGTGCGCGGCGGAAGCCACGTGCGCCTGCAGGGCCGCCGCCCGCCGGATCCGGTCCCGGACGGCCTCGGGCTCACCGAGTGCGTGGGCGGCTGCCCTGGCGACCGGTTCCGCGACGAGGGCTCCGAGCGCGGTGAGGATGTCGAGGACCCGGGCTCGGCGTGCGGCCGCGCGGGCGGTGTCGGGGAACCGAGCGACGGCCACCGGCCAGGCCGACGGGGTGAGTGCTCCCGCCAGGTCACTGACGACGGTCACGTCGTCGGGGCACATCTCGGCGGGGCTGAGCAGGACCGTGTCGTGGGGACGGTGCAGGGTGTCGCGCCAGGTCTCGTCGCTGACGACGTGGAGACCTTCGGCGGCTGCCGCCTCGCAGACCTCGCGGACGAGCTCCGGCGGGGCGAGGGTGGCGGTCGGATCGTCGGCCACGGAGATCAGGAGGAGCCGGGGCCGGCCTCCCTCTGCGCGCACCCTCCGCACGGTCTCCAGCAGGGCGTAGGGGTCGGGGATTCCGCCGCATTCGGCCGGCGTCGGCACGTGGTAGGCGGGGCGGCCCAGCAGCCGCGCCTGGGGCATCCAGCCGGCCGGGCACGGCCGGGGCATGAGGACGTCGCCGCCGTGCGCGGCGATCAGCGCGAGCAGGAGGGGCTGGGGGCCGGGCGCGGCCACCACGGCCTCGGCGTCGCCGTGCAGGCCCCGGCGGCCCCAGTAGCCGCGTGCGGCCTCGCGCAGAATCGTTCCGCCGCCGGGTGGCTCGGGCAGGGTGCGGGCGGCCGATGCGGCGAGGACCCCGGCGAGGTCGGGCAGAACGGGAAGGCCGGGGTCGGGTGCGGGCGGCCCGTATCTGACCGGACCCCGGTCTCCCCCGAGGGGGTGGGGCTGCATCCGCTCGCTCCGAGCCATCCCGGGGCCTCCTCCGCCTGCGTCGCCCTCTGGGCCCTTTATACGGAGGTTCTCCGGGTCGCGCCCGCGCACCGGGGCCGGACAGCGGCGGTGAGACGCGCCCGTGGCGCACCGGGCGCCCCACCGGCCACGCGCGCCCCGCTCACCCGGTGTTCCCGGCAGCGCTCACCCGGCGAACGGCGTTCCCGGCAGCCCCTGCCCCGCGTCCGGGAGCACGAGCAGGGAGCCGGACAGCGGGTGGGGCGCGTCCAGGCCCGTGCGGGCGGTGGAGATGTACAGGTCACGCAGGCCGGGCCCGCCGAACGCGCAGGCCGTGGGCCGCCGGACCGGCAGTTCCACGACCCGGTCCAGCCTGCCGTCGGGCAGGTACCGGCGGACGGCGGCGCCGTCCCAGAAGGCCACCCACACGCAGCCCTCGGCGTCCACGGTCAGCCCGTCGGGCCACCCCGATCCGGATTCGACGACGGCGAACGGGCGCCGGCCGGTGACGCGCTCACCGTCCACGTCGAAGACGTCGATGCGCCGCGTCGGTGTGTCGATGTAGTACATGAGCCGGCCGTCCGGACTCCATCCGGTGCCGTTGCTGACCGTCACGGCGTCCAGGACACCCGTCACGGACCCGTCGGGCGCTATGCGCGCCAGGTTGCCGCCCCCCTCCGTCTCGTCGTAGCGCATGCTGCCCGCCCAGAGCGCGCCGTCCGGCGCCACGGCGGCGTCGTTGCCGCGCCGTCCGGGGACGGGGGCATGGACCAGCCACGAGAAGGCGCCCCGGTCGTCGTACAGGCCGATGCCGTCGCGCAGGACGGTCACGAGGCCCCCGCCGGCCCGGGGCTTCGCCGCACCGACGTGCTGTCCGGTGGCCATGACCGTGCGCCGGCCGGTCGAGGGGTGGTAGGTGTGGACCCGGGCCGAGAGTATGTCGACCCAGATCAGCCGCTCGGCCGCGGCATCCCAGGTCGGCCCCTCACCGAGCTCGGCGCATGCGCGCACGGCGACCTCCGGACGGGGTGTCACGCCTGCCCCCCGTGGTGGCCGAGCCGGCCGGACAGCGCGTCGGCGCCGCCCGCCGCGAGCCGTGCGAGCTCCGCCTCGCGCTCCTCGCTCCAGCGGATCATCGGTACGGAGATGGAGAGCGCGGCGACGACGCGTCCGGACCGGTCACGCACCGGCGCGGCGACGCAGCTGACGTCGGGGTTCGACTCGCGGTGCTCGACGGCGATGCCCCGTCGGCGCACCGCCGCGAGCGCCTCCCGCAGTTCCGCGGCGTCGGTGAGGCTGTTGTCGGTCATGGCGACCAGCTCGCGTCCGTCGAGTCGCGCGTCGAGCTCGGCCTCCGGCAGGGCGGCGAGCAGCAGCTTGCCGACGGAGGTGCAGTGGGCGGGCAGCTTGCGGCCCGCGGCCGAGACCATGCGGACGGCGTGGGTGGAGTCCACCTTCGCGATGTAGATGACCTCGGTGCCCTCCAGGATCGCCACGTGGACCGTCTCGCCGCAGGTCTCGGCGACCTCGCGGGCCACCTGCTGCCCCTCGGCCGCGAGGTCGAGCTGCTCGGCATACCGGCTGCCGAGCTGGTAGGTGCGCACGCCGAGCCGGTAGCGGCCGGGCTGTTCGGGCACGGCCACCAGGTAGGAACGTGCCGCCAGCGTGGTGAGCAGTTCGTGGACCGTGGTCCGCGGCAGCTGGAGCTTGCGGGTGACCTCGGGTGCGGAGAGAGTTCCCTCACCCTGGAGGAAGAGCTCGAGGACATCCAGAGCCCTGGATACCGCGGGGACGAGTCGCCCCATGATCGCCCGCCAATCTTGTTCGACACTCCGGTCAATGACCGGAATTACGAACGCAGGCTAGCCGCACGGAACTTGCCAGGGCAACGCTTTCCACGAGACGGAGCGGGCGCAGCGGGGACAGAACGGCCTATCAGGCATGATCCACCCGAATTCGACGCAGAGCCATGTGCGCGCCTCCTGGTTCACGGCCCGGTCGCAGGGTATTCGCTGTCCCATGTCGACATCGAGCAGCTTCTCCCCGCCCGGCGGCTGGCGGACCTGGTTCCACCAGCGCGACCTCGCCGCGTTCCAGCGCGTGGCCGACCGGCACTGGCCGGGCGCCGACCCCCTGCTGCCGCGCCTCAGCCGCGGCGCCAACCACGGCCTGCTGTGGTTCGGGGCCGCGGCCGGCATGGCGGCGCTGGGCGGCAGCGCCCGGTCCCGCAGGGCGGCGCTGCGCGGGGTCGCCTCGCTGGCCGTCGCCTCGGCCGCCATCAACACCGTGGGCAAGGGGGCCGTCCGCAGGGAACGCCCGATAGTGGATCTCGTCCCGGTCATGAGGCAGCTGAAGCGGCAGCCGTACACCACGTCCTTCCCGTCCGGACATGCGGCGTCCGCCGCGGCCTTCGCGACCGGGGTGGCGCTCGAGTCCAAGGGCTGGGGCGCCGCCGTCGCCCCGGTGGCGGCGGCCGTGGCCGCCTCCCGCGTCTACACGGGGGTCCATTATCCGAGCGACGTGGTAGCCGGTGCCTTGCTGGGCGTGGGGGCCGCATTCGCGCTGCGGGGGGTCGTACCCACCCGCGGACAGCTGCCCGCACCCGGCAGACCGCCGGCCGAGGCGCCGGCCCTCCCGGCCGGGCAGGACCTGGTGGTCGTCGTGAACCGGGAGTCCGGCTCGGCGACCGCTGCGGCGGCCGTGATCCGCGACGCCCTGCCGCTCGCGGCGACGGTCGAGTGCGCGCCGGCGGACCTGCCGGGGTGCCTGGAGAAGGCCGCGGAACAGGGCAAGGCCCTGGGAGTGTGCGGGGGTGACGGCACGGTCAACATGGCGGCGGCCGTCGCCACGACCCACGGCGTGCCCCTGGCCGTGTTCCCGGGCGGGACCCTGAACCACTTCGCCTACGACCTCGGCATCGAGACGGTGCAGGACACTGTCGCGGCGCTCACCGCCGGTGACGCGGTCCGGGTGGACGTGGGCCGCTTCCGGCCGGGCCCTCAGGGACCGGGCGGGTCTCCCGGGTACTTCCTCAACGCCTTCAGCCTGGGCGTCTATCCCGAGCTCGTCCGGACCCGGGAGCACTGGTCGCCACGGATCGGCGGCTGGCCCGCGGGCGTCCTGGCGGCCTTCGAGGCGCTGCGCGGCTCGCGCCCGCTGACCGCCGAATTCCAGGGGAAGCGGCGGCCGCTGTGGCTGCTCTTCGTCGGCAACGGACTGTTCCAGCGAGTGGGCCCCAACCCCGGCCGCCGGCACAACCTGGCGGACGGCCTGCTCGACGTACGCGTCGTGCACGGCGGCCGTACGCCCGGGCTCCGGTTGCTCGCGGCGGCGTTCGCCGGGCCCCTGTCCCGTTCACCCGTGCACGCGGCCGTACGCCGCCGCAGGGTGCGGCTCTCGGGTCTCACACCGGGCACCCCGTACGCGTTCGACGGTGAAGTCGCCCATTCCGATACGGAGTTGATGATCGACAAGCTGCCCGAGGCGCTCACCGTGTACTGCCCGATGCCGGTGTGACCGTATCGCATGGTGATACGCATGTCTCAAGATGCGACACCACGGCGTACGGTGCCACCGTCGCCAGTGAACGATGTCCGAGAGAGGACGTACGGCCATGCCCGAGGAGAGCGCCGTCTACACCCACGGTCACCACGAGTCCGTGCTGCGCTCGCACCGGTGGCGGACCGCCGCGAACTCGGCGGCGTACCTGATCGGTGAGCTCCGACCCGGCATGGCCGTCCTGGACGTGGGCTGCGGGCCCGGCACCATCACCGCGGATCTCGCCGAGCTGGTGGCACCGGGCCGGGTCACCGCCGTCGACACGAGCCTGGAGGTCCTGGAGGGGGCGGCGCGGGTCGCGGTCGAACGACGGCTGGAGAACGTCCGGTTCGCCGCCGCCGACGTCCATGCCCTCGACTTCCCCGACGACTCCTTCGACGTGGTCCACGCGCATCAGGTCCTTCAGCACGTGGGTGACCCGGTGCAGGCGCTGCGCGAGATGCGGCGGGTCTGCCGCCCGGGCGGCGTCGTGGCGGCCCGCGACAGCGACTACGCGGCCATGACCTGGTACCCGGAGGTTCCCGGGATGCCGGAATGGCTGGACCTCTACGGACGGGTGGCACGCGCCAACGGCGGTGAGCCCGACGCGGGGCGCCGGCTGCTCTCCTGGGCCCGCCGGGCCGGCTTCACCGACATCACCCCGACGGCCGCCGCCTGGTGCTTCGCCACCCCGGAGAACCGCGCCTGGTGGAGCGGACTGTGGGCCGACCGTACGACGGCGTCGCGCTACGGGGAGCTGGCGGTGGACGGCGGGCACGCGAGCCCGGAACAGCTGACCGCAGTCGCGCGGGCCTGGCGCGCCTGGGGCGAGGAGCCGGACGGGTGGTTCATGGTGCCGCACGGCGAGATTCTCTGCCGGGCGTGATCGCGGGCGTGATCGCGGGCGTGGCTCCGGGCGCGCACCCGCCCGGGCCCGGCGGACGGGAACAGCGGGCCGTACGGACGGGAACAGGGGCTACCCGCCGAACCGATCACACACCGCGAGCCGGGCAACTACCCTCGTGGGCATGGAGATCCTGGGAACCACGCTGCGTATCTGCGTCGACGACCTGGAGGCCTCGGTGGCCTTCTACGAGGGCCTGACCAGCACCCCGGCCCTGCGCTTCGAGCGCGGCGGGGTCTCGGTGGCCGCGATCGGCTGCTTCCTGCTCATGAGCGGCCCGGAGTCCGAACTGGAGGTGCTGCGCAAGGTCTCGGCGACGATCGCGGTCAAGGACGTCGACGAGGCCCACGCGGCACTGAACCGGGTGGGCGCGAGGGTCATCGCCGGACCGGTGCCCACTCCGGCCGGACGCAATCTGATCGCACTGCATCCGGACGGCTCGGTCTTCGAGTACGTCGACCGGAACGTGACCGCCTGACAGGGCCTCCGGACCGCATGGGCCCCCGCGCCGCCCCGCCTCGGAGCCTGTCGGGTGGCGGGGCGTCCCCGGCCGTCGGGGCCGGCCTCGGCGCGGGCGGGCGGACTCACGAGATGTGGGCCGGAGGTCCGCGGCGTACGATCGGCGGAGACTTCGCCCACCGTCCCCGTCCGTCCCGATGTCCGAGCGCGGAGGCGTCCATGGCCATGCGCCAGCATGTGATCCACCACCCGCCCTCGGCCCTGTGGGCGGTCCTGGAGCAACCCGGCCTGTACAGCGCCTGGGTTGTGGGCACGCAGGACTCCCGTCTGCTGGAAGGGCGGTGGCCGGACGTCGGCTCGTCCATCGAGTACACCCTGCGACTCGGCCCGAAGGACTTCCGGGGCCGGACGACCGTGCGCCGCCTGGAGCGCCCGGGCGCCCTCGAACTGGAGGCGCACAGCGGCCCGCTGGGCACGGCGCGGATCGCCTTCGACATCCGCCCCTGGGGCGACGAGACGCTCGTGATCCTGAACGAGCACCCCTTGCAGGGTCTCGGCGGCATCCTGCACAACGTCGTCGTCGACGCCGCACTCCAGATCCGGCACCGGGCGATGCTGGCCCGGCTGGGCGACGTGGTCGACGCCCGCGCGAAGGGCCTCGACGGGCCCCGGTGACGACGCTGCCCGGAACCGGGCCCCGGGCCCGGCGTCAGCCCCGTGTCCTGGCCGCGCACTCCGTCACGGCGGTGCGCAGGCTGCCCGAGCGAGCCAGCAGGTCACGCTGGATCCGCGCCCCTGTCCCCCGCGTCTCCACGTCCCGCAGCGCCTTCTCCGCCGGCCCGAGGTCGCCGCTCTCCTCCAGCGCGTCGCTCACATGGGCGAGCAGGGCGCGTGCCACATCGGCCGCCGGAGCGGGGCACATGGTGCGGGGGTCGAGCAGCTGTCCGTCCATGCCGGAGCGGCCGGCCTGCCATGCGGCCATGCGGAGCGTGCTCACGGCCACCGGGTCCGGCTCCGTCCCCGTCCGCCAGTCGCGTGCGGCCGTCTCGACGAGACCGCGCGCGAGGGTGGCCAGCAGCACGGTGTCGGCGGGGTCCAGGCACACATCGGCGACCCGGATCTCCACCGTGGGGTAGCGGTACGAAAGCCGGGCGTCGAAGTAGATCATCCCCTCGTCGCGCAGCACCCCGGTGGCGACCAGGGCGCGCACTCTGTCGTGATAGGCGTCGGCGGATCCGAACACCTCCACCGGTCCGGCGGACGGCCAGCGCCCCCACACCCTGCTCCGGTAGCTGTCGTAGGAGGTGTCCCTGCCCTGCCAGAAAGGGGAGTTCGCGCTCAGGGCGAGCAGGACCGGGAGCCAGGGACGCATCCGGTCGAGTACGGCGACGCCCTCCTCGTCGGAGTCCACCGACACGTGCACGTGGCAGCCGCCCGTCAGCTGTTCCTGCGCCGTCAGGCCGAACCGCTCCGCCAGCCACCGGTAGCGCTCGTCCTCCCCGATGGACGGGCTCACCGGGAGCGGCGAGGTGGCCAGGGCCGCCACACCGGCGCCCGCGTGCGCGGCGCTGCGCGCCGCCTCGGCCCGCGAGCGGCGTATCTCCTCGGCGATGTCCGTCATCGTGGCGCACGGCCGGGTGGCGAACTCCAGTTGCTGGTCGTGGAGCTCGGACTCGAAGGCCGACTCCCCCTCGGCCCGCCGTTCGGCCAGGGCCAGCACGGCCGTCGACAGTGCCTGCGGCTCGCCGCTCTCCGCGTCCACGAGCAGCAGCTCTTCCTCGACACCGACAGTCCGCACCTTCGCACCCCTTTTTTTGCCGCCTGCTCCCCGTTCACACCGGCGGGTACCCCGGGGGGTCCCTTTCAAGTGTGCGCTTTCGGGGTGCGCGGCCGGAGGCGTCGTTCCGGCCGGGTTCTCCGGCCCGTCGGTGCGGGAAGCGTCTACCGGCGGGCCCTCCTGCGGAAGAAGTAGGCCCCGCAGAGCAGTCCGGCGACGAAGACGCCGAGCAGCGCCGCCCAGAGCGGCATCGTGACCTCGGGGATGATCACACGGATGGTGACCTCGTCCGTGTTCACGCAGATGAAGACGAGAGCCAGCACCGCGAGGAGGGTGACGGCGATCCGCGCGGGCGTGAAGGCCCCGGTGCCTCTGGATACGTCCTTGGGGCTCATGCGCGGCCCTTTCGCTGGGTCATGGGGTTCCGGGGCCGGGAGCGGCGGTCCCCGGCCCCCAGGATGCATCCACCGCCGGTCCGGTGGGCGGTGGAGCGGGCCGTACGGGTGAGGAGGGTCAGCCGACGACGGGGAGCTCCAGGACCCCGGTGTCCTGGGGGGCGCTGACGACGGTGACGGGCTTGACGCCCCGGTTGCCGAAGTACGCGTCATCGCTCGCGGCGATCACGAACCGCAGCCGGTGCCCGGTGTCGTACCGGTGCACGATGCCCGGCAGCTCGACGGTGAAGGGGCGGGTGACGTCCGGGACGCGTACGGGCGCGACCAGGCGGTTGACGAGTTTCTGGGTCCCGTCCGGTGCCACGTCGTAGACCTTCGTGAACAGCACGAGCCTGTCGGCGGCGTCACCGCTTCCCTGGGCCCGCTGCGCCTTCGGTGAGACGACCTTCAGCGTGGCCCTCGGGGCGCCGACCACGTCGAGCGGGGCGGTCAGGGGTGCGCCGGTCCAGTCGAGGTAGGTGCCCTTGATGTCGTACGGTGCCCGGTCGGGCAGGCCGATGAGGCCGGCCAGGGAGCTCTCGGAGTGGCTGCTCGGCAGGAGCCAGTTGGTGTACGTGCGGCTCCCCCGGACGACGTCCGTGCGGCTGTCCACGAGGGCGCCGTCACCGGAGAGGTACATCGTGCGGGAGGTGCCGGGCACGGCCGCCGCGGTGCCGTAACCGGAGTCCCAGTCACGGTAGTAGGCGAACTCGGGTCCCGTGGCGGTGGAGTCGTCGTGCCGGAGGTAGCGGTCGAACCAGGCGAGGATCCGCTGTCCGACGTAACTGGTCTCCAGGTTGCCGGTGGCGAGGTCGAGTTCGCCGGGCACCGATCCGCCGCTGTGGCCCCAGGCCTGCCAGATCATCTTCGTCGTCGTGCCCCGCGCCTTCAGGGCGCGGTAGGTGGCGGTGGCCTCGTTGAGGTTGAACAGACTGTCGGCCTGGCCCTGCACGAGCAGGGTCGGCGCTGTGACGCCGGACAGGTAGGAGACGGGTGAGACGCTCCGCGCGTACGTCAGCATGTCCCGGGTCGCGGCGTCCGGGTAGCGGCCGGAGTTCAGGAGGCGGATGGTCCGGCACGCCTGCGCGGCGAAGTGCAGGCAGGCGGGACTGCCGAACCGGGACGGGTCGAGGCTCGGCACCAGCAGTGGCTGCCCCTCGCCCATGAGGTAGAAGCCGTTGGTCCACTGCCACTTGAACACACCGGGCGTGCCGGAGGAGACACCCCCGTCCGCCCCGGCCGCGTTGGGGGCGAGCGAGTACGCCAGGTCGTTCCAGGTGATCAGCGGGACGAGCGCGTCCACGCGGCCGTCGGCGGAGGCGGTGGCGAGTTGGACCGCTCCGCCGTACGAGCCCCCGATCATGCCGACCACGGGGTCGCCCGGCGCGTCCGTGGTGACGTAGTCGGCCCTGGTCCCGTCGTCGGCGGCCCGCGTCCCGGCGAGGAAGTCGACGAGGCCGGAGGCGGCCCTGCCGTCGATCGCGGGATCGTCCAGCGTGATGAGGCAGCCCGACTTGCCGAAGCCCAGGCCGGAGTAGACGAGACCGACGTAGCCGCGTTCGGCGAAGGCCCTGCCGATGGCGTCGGTCGAGCCGTCGGACTTGCTGCCGCCGAAGCCGTTGGTGGCGAGAACGGCCGGAGCCGGGTGCTGCGCGTCGACACCGGCGGGCCGGTAGAGGTCGGCGTCCACGGTGCACGTGCGGCCGCCCGCACGCACGGTGAACTCCAGTGGGGTGACGGTGTACCGGTCCGCCGCCGACGCCTCGGGGGCGGACGTCAGGGCGAGGGGGGCGAGCAGTGCCACCCCGGCGAGCAAGGTGAGCGGACGGCGGAATCTGGACACGGCACGCGACACATGGACCTCCACACCGAGGACACCTTACCGACTGGTAAGTACCGGGCCCGGCCCATGCTGTGACACGGCTCATACCGATGTCAACGCACTGGAGCGGGGTTTCGCAGGATGATTCCGCCGGCGCGCGGCGGAACCGGCACGGGGCCCGCCACGGACCGACGCCGGGACGGGCAACGACTGACGCGGCCTCAGATCAGCGCCGGAACCTGCACCGTGAGCGTGCAACGGCCGCCGTCGGCGGGTGCGTCGAGCACGGCGGGCACGCCGAGCGGGACGGTCAGCGCGGTGGGGCCGTGGCCGAAGCCCAACTCCTCGACCACCGGCACACCGAGCCCGCCGAGCCGGTCGGCGAGTACCGCCCGCACCTGCTCGTACGGCCCGCAGTCCTGCCACGATCCGCAGGCCACACCCGATATCCCGTCCAGCGCACCGATGCGCAGCAGCCGCGTCAGGATGCCGTCGAGGCGGTACGCGTCCTCGGTGATGTCCTCGATCATGAGCAGGCCGCCGCGGGCGGACGTCCGGGCTCCCGGGGTGCCCGCGTCGGCGGCGAGCAGGCTCACGCAGCCGCCGTAGGTGACGCCGCGGGCGCTGCCGGGAACCAGCGCGGCCGCCCCGTCCAGCCCCAGGGTGCGCACCGTGTCGGGTTCGAACAGCGTGGACCGCAGGCCGGCCTGGGTGGCCTCGTCCTTCAGGAACACCTCGGTGGCGACCATCGGGCCGTGCAAGGTCGAGAATCCGGCCCGGAGTGCGAACGCCTCGTGCAGGACGGTGATGTCGCTGTAGCCGACGAAGGCCTTGGGCCCGGCGGCCCGGATCGCCGGCCAGTCCAGGAGATCGACCATGCGGTGGGCGCCGTACCCTCCCCGCGCGCACAGCACGGCATCGACGGACGGGTCGCACCACGCCTCCTGGAGGTCGCGTGCACGGTTCTCGTCCGTACCCGCGAGGTGGCCCAGCTCCGGGTGCGTGTCGCGCACGTGGGGGGCCACCACCGGGTCGAGGTCCCAGCCCCGCAGCAGGTCGAGGCCGCGCTCCAGACGGTCGGCGGGCACGGGCCCGCTGGGTGCGACGACGGCGACCCGGGCTCCGGGCCTCAGCCGCGCCGGACGGACGAGCGGTTCCAGGGTCACGGCTTCAGCTCCAGCAGCGGCACGTCGGGCAGGTCGATGCCGAACGTCTGCGCGTAGAGGGAGAGTTCTGCCTCCAGTGCGCGCCGCACGGTGTCGGCGCGCCGGAAGCCGTGGCTCTCCCCCTCGAAGGCGAGGTAGGCATGGGGCACCCCGCGGCCCTCGATCGCCGCGAGGAAGCGGTCGCACTGGGCGGGCGGGCAGATCGGGTCGTCGAGCCCCTGGAGCAGCACGAACGGGGCGGTGAGACCGTCGACGCGGTTGACGGGTGAACGCTCGCGGTAGCGCTCCGGCACCTCGGCGTACGGGCCGACGAGCGATTCGAGGTACCGGGACTCGAAGTCGTGCGTCTCGCCGGTCGCCCACCCCTCCAGGTCGAGGATCGGGTAGCTGATGGCCCCGCAGGCGTAGACATCCGTCCGGGTGAGGGACGCGGCGGCCGTCCATCCTCCGGCGCTGCCGCCCCGGATGGCGAGCCGGTCACGGTCCGCCGAGCCCTCCTCGGCCAGGCCCAGCGCGACGGCGGCGCAGTCCTCGACGTCGACCACGCCCCACTGCCCGCGGAGCCGTTCGCGGTAGGCGCGGCCGTATCCGGTCGAGCCCCCGTAGTTGACCTCGGCGACACCGAAGCCCCGGGAGGTGAAGTAGGCGATCTCCAGGTCGAGCACCAGTGGGGAGCGGCCGGTGGGCCCGCCGTGCGCCCAGATCACGAACGGCGGCGGCGCACCCTCGGGCCCGGTGCGGTCGGGGTGGCGCGGCGGGTACACGTGTGCGTGGATCTCGCGCCCGCCCGGCCCCATGAAGGTGCGGATCACGGGCTCGGGGCAGTAGGCGGGGTCGACCGCGTCCTGATGGGCCGAGCCGATGGTCCGGGTGTGGCCGGTGGCGGTGTCCAGCTCGACCACCTCGTACGACGTGTGGGGGCTCGCGGCGATCCCGATGACCCGGGTGTCCTGCACGGCGAGTGTCTCGGCCCAGGCGGTCCAGGGCCCCACCGCGTCGACCAGTTCACGGGTCTCGGGATCGAGGACTCCGAGGGCGGTGGTGCCCCGGCCGTGGATGACGGCGATCAGGCCGTTGTCCAGCAGCCGGAACCAGCGCAGGCCGATCCTCCACAACGGCCCGCCGAACTCCTCGTCGTGCACGGCGCAGAGCCGGGTGCTGGGCACGACGCCGCCGGCCGCGGCGTCCGGCCTGATGCGCTGGAGCTCCCACCAGCCCCCGAGGTCCGAGACGAAGACCAGCGAGCCGTCCCGGTCCCACTCCACCTGGACGACCGACTCGTCCGTGTCCCCGACGAGGGGGCGCGCCCCGGTGAACGCGCCCTCCGGTGTGACCTCGGCGAACATCACGACGGTGCCGTCCCACGGCATCTCCGGGTGGTCCCAGGCGATCCAGGCGACGCGCCGGCCGTCGTGCGACAGCCTGGGCCCCGTGACGAAGCGGTGCCGGCCGTCGCTGAGTTCACGTACCGCGGCACGGTCGTCCGCCGCCGATCCGTCGAGCGGCACCGCGGCGATCACCCGGCGTACGTCGGTGGGCGCGTCGCCGGTGAACTCCTCCAGCACGCACCACACCTCACCGCGGTCGAGGTGCACCTCCGGGTCCACCCAGCGCAGCCCCTCGCCGGTGCCGGACACGGGGGTGAGCGGCCGCGGCCCGCCCTGTCCGTCCGGCTCGTAGGCGTACAGCCGCTGGTCTGCGTGGTGGACGAACACGACCAGGGGCCCGCCCTCGTCGCGTGCCGTGCCGGCCCACGGGGTGCCGCCGTACTCGATCACGCGGCTGCGCGGGTTCCACGGTGCGGGGAGCACGGACTCGGTGCCGCCGTCGGCCCGGCGGCGCACGAGCGCCCGGCGGCCGTCCTCGGCCGGGCGCGGTTCCGTCCACCAGATCTCGTCGCCGACGGTGCCGACGAACTCGGGCTTGCCGTCGTGCGAGGCGGCGAGTGCCGCGTCGACCGGTGACGGCCACGTGCCGTACGCCGCTGTGGTCACCATGTGGATTCCCCCCGTAGTCGGTCAGGCGTTGCGCAGGAAGTGGTCCAGGACCCGGACGCCGAAGTGCAGGGCGTCGACGGGGACGCGCTCGTCGACCCCGTGGAACAGCGCCTGGTAGTCGAAGCCGACGGGCAGCTTCAGCGGTGAGAAGCCGTAGCCGGTGATGCCGAGCCGGAAGAACTGCTTGGCGTCCGTGCCGCCCGACATGCAGAACGGGACGACGTGGGCGTCCGGGTCGAACAGTTCCAGCGCGGCCCGCATCCCGGCGTAGGTCGGTGAGTCGACCGGCGCCTGCAGGGCGACCTCCTCGTGGTCGAACTCCCACGTCACACCGGGCCCGGTCAGGCGGTCGAGGGTCTCGCGGAACTCGTCCTCACCACCGGGTACCATGCGCCCGTCGATGTGGGCGGTGGCGTGTCCGGGGATCACGTTGACCTTGTAACCGGCTTCCAGCATGGTCGGGTTGCTGCTGTTGCGTATGGTCGGCTCGATCAGCGCGGCGGCCGGGCCGAGCTTGCCCAGGAGTTCGTCCACGTCGAAGCCGGGTGCGTCGGGGTCGACGCGGATGTGGTGCAGTGCGGCGATCTCGACGAGTGCCGCGCGTACGGTCGGTGTCAGCCGCACCGGCCACTCGTGCTCGCCGATGCGCGCGACGGCGGCCGCGAGGGCGCTGACGGCGTTGGACCTGTTGACCTTGGAACCGTGGCCGGCCTTGCCCTCCGCGGTCAGCTTCAGCCAGCCCGTCCCGCGCTCGCCGGCCCCCACGGGGTAGAGCGCCAGGCCGGGGCCCGCGTGGAAGGTGAACGCGCCGGACTCGCTGATGCCCTCGGTGCAGCCTTCGAAGAGTTCGGCGTGCCGGTCCGCGAGGAACCCGGCCCCGTCGTTCGCGCTGGCCTCCTCGTCGGCCGTGTAGGCGATGACGATGTCACGGCGCGGGCGGACGCCGGCGCGGGCCCAGGCCCGGACGACGGAGAGGACCATCGCGTCCATGTTCTTCATGTCGACGGCGCCGCGTCCCCACACGACACCGTCGCGCACCTCACCGGAGAAGGGGTGGACCGTCCAGTCCGCGGCCTCGGCGGGCACCACGTCGAGGTGTCCGTGCACGAGCAGGGCGTCGGCCGACGGATCGGTGCCCTCGATCCGGGCGACCACGTTCGTCCGGCCCGGTGTGCGCTCCAGGAGGGCGGGTTCCAGGCCCGCGTCGGCCAGCCGTTCGGCGACGTACTCGGCGGCAGGACGTTCCCGGCAGGTGCCGTCCCCGCGGTTGGTGGTGTCGATCCGGATCAGTTCGGAGGTGAACCTCACCGATTCGTCGAGCGCCCGCTCGTCGACCGGTCCGTCCGGGTTGCCCGTCTCAGCCATACTGTTCCTCCACGGCGGCCGACACGATCGTCGTCACCGCCTTGAACGTGCGAATTCCTTCGTACATCGTCCCGCTGGTATAGGCGACGCGCCGCTCGCCGCTCGGCGCCACGCCGGGGACCACGGTCGCGGCCGCCGCCAGATGTGCGGCGTCGAACTCCAGCTCCACCGTGCGGGGACCGCCCGTCACCGGGGCGTGGCGGACCGCGATCGAGGTTGCGCCTGCTGCCGCCGCACGGATGTCGGCGGCGGTGCGGGCCGGGGTGCGGCACACGGCCGCGTACCGCGAGACGTGGTCCTTCACCGCGACCTTGCGGGCGTCCGGGGCGTAGAGGCCGGCGTCCTCGCAGGTCAGGTCGTCCCCGGTGACCAGGACGACCGGTACGCCGTACTCGGCGGCGACATGCGCGTTGAGCAGTCCCTCGCTCGCGCGGACGCCGTCCAGCCAGACCCCGGTGATGGAGTTGGCCAGGTAGGTGTGGGCGAGCACGCCCTCCGCGCCGGCGCCCGTGTGGTAGCCGACGAAGGCGACCGCGTCGACGTCCCCGTGCTGGATGCCCTCGACCATCGAGAGGGACTTGTGTCTGCCGGTGATCATCCGGACGCGCTCGTCGAGCTGTTCCAGGAGCAGGTTGCGCATGGTCCAGTGCGCCTCGTTGACGAGCACCTCGTCGGCGCCGCCGTCGAAGAAGCCGAGAGCCGCCGCGTTCACGTCGGAGGTGAACATCGACCGGCACCGCTCCCACTGCGGTGTCCCGGGCAGCACATCGGCCGGCCAGGTCACTCCGGTGGCGCCCTCCATGTCGGCGCTGACGAGGATCTTCACGGTGCGCGGTCCTGTCGCTGGTCGGTCGGTCCCCCGCCCGTCTCCGGGAAGAGGATCTTCGTGCCGCATCACGGTACGCGCCGCAGCAGCACCGGACCAGAGCCTCCGTGATCTGTCACTGGTCCAGTCCGGTGACAGTCGTCCGGCCGGCGGGCGCCGGACCCGTGACAGCCGTCCGCCTCCGCGCGGTGCACGGCGGCGGACGGCTCCTGGATCACGGGCGGGAGGTGCTCTTGAGGAGCTGCTCGATACGGGCGAGCTCGTCGTCGCCGAACTCCAGGTCGCGGAGGGCCTCGACGCTGTTCTCCAGCTGGGCGACGCTGCTGGCGCCGACGACGGCGGAGGTGACCCGGCCGCCGCGCAGCACCCAGGCCAGTGCCATCTGGGCCAGGGACTGGCCGCGCTCACGCGCCACCTCGTTCAGCTCGCCGAGCCGGGCGACCAGGTCCGGGGTGACGGCCTCGGCCGAGAGGAAGGGGCTGGTGCCCGCCGCGCGCGAACCCTCGGGGATGCCGCGCAGGTAGCGGTCGGACAGGATGCCCTGCTCCAGCGGCGAGTAGGCGATGGAACCGGTTCCCAGCTCGTCCAGGGCGTCCAGCAGCCCGTCCTCCACCCAGCGGTCCAGCATCGAGTAGCGCGGCTGGTGGATCAGGAGAGGGGTGCCGAGCTCGCCGAGGATGCGGGCGGCCTCGCGGGTCTGCTCGGCCGAGTAGTTGGAGACGCCGGCGTACAGCGCCTTGCCCTGGCGGACCGCGGTGTCGAGGGCACCCATCGTCTCCTCGAGCGGCGTGTCGGGGTCGAAGCGGTGCGAGTAGTAGATGTCGACGTAGTCGAGGCCGAGCCGGGTGAGGCTCTGGTCGAGCGAGGCGCGCAGGTTCTTGCGGGAGCCCCACTCCCCGTACGGCCCCTCCCACATGTGGTAGCCCGCCTTGGTCGAGACGACGATCTCGTCCCGCAGGCCCGCGAAGTCCGTCTTCAGGGCGCGGCCCATGGCGATCTCGGCCGAACCGGGCGGGGGGCCGTAGTTGTTCGCGAGGTCGAAGTGGGTGATGCCCAGGTCGAAGGCCCTGCGCAGGATCGCGGCCTGGCTCTCGGGCGTGCGGTCGCCTCCGAAGTTGTGCCAGAGGCCGAGCGAGAGCGCCGGCAGCAGCAGGCCGCTGCGCCCGGTGCGCCGGTAGGGCATGGAGGAGTAGCGGTCGGCGGACGGAAGGTACATGCGGGAACTCCACGGGACATGGCGTCGGCGCGCCAGGTCTGGTGCGCGTGCTCCAGCCTTGCGCAGAATGATCCAGCGGTCCAACAGGAGATTCCGCTGGGATTCATCGATTACATTGCTCAATCATGGAACTGCGTCAGCTGGAGCACTTCGTCGCCGTGGCGGAGGAGCAGCACTTCACCCGCGCGGCCGAGCGACTGGCCGTCTCCCAGTCCGGACTGTCCGCGTCAGTACGGGCCCTGGAGCAGGAACTGAGGGCGCCCCTGTTCAGCCGTACGACGCGCTCGGTCCGGCTGACCGAGGCCGGGCAGGCACTCCTCGTCGAGGCGGAGCGCACACTGGCGGGCGCGCGGGCCGCGCGGGACGCCGTCGACGCCGTACGGGGGCTGCTGCGCGGCACGCTCACGCTCGGGGTGGAGCAGTGCGTGGCCGGGGTGAGCCCCGCACGGCTGCTGGCGGCCTTCCGCCGGGAGCACCCGCACATGGAGATCCGGCTCCGGCAGGAGGGCACGTCGAGCCTGCTGGAGGGGGTCGCGGGCGGCAGGCTGGACCTGGCGTTCGCCGCGACGGTCAGCCCGCCGGAGTGGCGGGGCGATCTCGTGCCGCTGGCGCGGGAGCCGATGATCGTCCTGTGCGCCCCCGGGCACCGGCTGGCCGCGAAGGGGACGCCGCCGGTCGCCTGGAGCGCCCTGGACGGCGAGTCGTTCATCGACTTCCACCCGGACTGGGGGCCGAGGCGGGCAGCGGACGAGGCCTTCGCCGCCGCGGGGGTGCGCCGCACGGTGGCGCTGGAGGTCAGCGATGTGCACAGCCTGCTGGAGCTGGTGCACCAGGGCCTGGGGATCGCCGTCGTGCCGCACCACTTCTCCCGTAAGCCGGAGGCGCGGGGCCTGGTCACGGTGGAGGTCGACGGCACGCAGCCGGCGGTGTACCGCAGCGTGGTGGTGCTCCCGCCCGCCGGGACCATGAGCCCGGGGGCGCGGGCCCTGATGGCGCTGGTCCGCGAAGCGCCGGTGCGCTGACGGGAGCCGGCCCCGCCCCCGCCGTCCCCTCGCCCTGCCGGGCGCGTGGTCCGGGGCGGGAACGGATGGTGTGCGGGACCGGCGGGGCGCACAGGCCGGCCGGGCGCCGCCTGCCGGGTCCCGTGTTCAGTCCTCGTGCCCCAGCTGCAGATCGCGCTCCGTACGTCCGCCGCCCGGGAGTTGCAGCACGGTGGCCACCGGCGGGTAGCCGGCGGCGATCACGGTGTACTCGCCGGTGGACAGGTCCACGAAGCGGAACGCCCCGTCCGCGCCGGTGGTGAGCGTGCCGGCCACGTTGCCCGCCGCGTCGAGCAGCGTGACCCGTGCGTCCTCGACGGCCCTGCCACCGGGGGCCCGCACGATGCCGCGCAGCACGGCGCCGCCCGCCAGTTCGATGTCCTGGCGGGTCTCCCTGGCCGCCTGGACGCTCACCGGGAGCGCTGCGGGCCGGAAGGCCGGGGCACTGGCGGCCAGGGTGTACTCACCGGCCACAAGCTCGCTGATGACATAGGCGCCCTCCCGCCCGGTGCGGGTGGTCGCGACGACTTCGCCGCGTACGTCGGTGAGGGTGACCGCCGCGTCGCGGACCGGGGCACCGTCGGGGGTGAGCACGGCACCGGCGAGCCGTCCGGCGCCTCCGAGCACCACGTCGAGGTCCACCGGCCGCTCGCCCACCGTGACGCTGACGGCCTGCGGCTGGTGCCCGCCCGCCGCGGCGATGAGCACGTACGACCCGGCGCCCGGTGCGGCCAGCGCGTACCGCCCGTCGTCGTCGCTCGCGCCCCGGCCGACCTGCTGCCCCTGCACGTCGATGAGCGTGAGCGCGGCGCGCCCCACCTTCGTGCCGTCGGAGTGCTGGACGCTCCCGCGGACCGGGATCCCCGGCAGTGCGCCGGCGGGAGGCGGGCCGGGGTCGGTGCGGGCCGCCGGGATCGCGGAATGCGTCGTCGAGGGGTCCGCGGCTTGGGGGGTGTGGTGGGACACCAGCGGTTTCTCCTTGAGGAAGAAGGCGAGGAACAGGCCGAGCAGGAGCACCGGCACGAGGTACAGGAAGATGCGGGGCATCGCGTCGGCGTAGGCCCGGATGTACGCGTCGCGCAGCGCGGGTTCCATGGCGTGGACCAACTGCGGGGTGATGGACTCCGCGTCGGGGAGGCCGACTCCGTCGGGCAGCCGCACGGCCAGCGCGTCGGCGAGCCGCCCCGCGAAGAGGGTCCCGAAGATCGCCGCCCCCACGCTGCCGCCGATCTGGCGGAAGTAGTTGTTGGCGCTGGTGGCGCTGCCGAGGTCGCTGGGGCGCACGGAGTTCTGCACGGCGAGCACGAGCACCGGCATCACCAGTCCGATGCCGATGCCGAGCACGGCCTGCCAGATGCCGTACTCGGTCGCGGACGTCCCGGTCTCGAGCCGGGACAGCAGCCACATGCCCACGGCCGAGACGGCGCTGCCGAGCAGCGGGAAGATCCGGTAGCGGCCGGTCCTGGAGATCAGCTGGCCGGAGACGATGGAGGCGCCCACGATGCCGCCCATCATGGGGAGCATGAGCAGACCGGACTCGGTGGCGCTCGCACCCTCGACCATCTGCAGGTAGGTCGGCAGGTAGCTGGCGGCGCCGAAGAGGGCGACCCCGACGACCGCGCCCACCAGTGCCGTGACGTTGAAGACCGAGTCACGGAACAGCCGCAGGGGGATGACGGGTTCGGCCGCGCGGTGCTCGACGGCGACGAAGAGCAGCGCCGATCCGACGGCCCCGGCGGCGAGCCCGAGGACGGTGCGCGAGCCCCAGGCGTACTCGGTGCCGCCCCAGCTGGTGAGCAGCACCAGACAGGTCGATCCGGCGGCGAGCAGAGTTGCGCCGAGGACGTCGAGCCGGGGGCGTACGGACGGCTTGGGGAGCTTCAGGACGAGGGCGATGACGGCGAGGGTGACCAGGCCGAACGGCACGTTGATGTAGAAGCACCAGCGCCAGGAGGTGTGGTCGGTGAAGAAGCCCCCGAGGAGGGGTCCCGCGACGGACGCGAGGCCGAAGACCGCCCCGATGAGCCCCATGTAGCGCCCGCGTTCACGGGGCGGGACGATGTCGGCGATGATCGCCTGGACGCCGATCATGAGACCGCCGCCGCCGATGCCCTGGACGGCCCGGAAGGCGATGAGTTCGTCCATCGTGCGGGACCAGCCGGCGAGGGCGGAGCCGATGACGAAGACGACGATCGCGAACTGGAAGACACCCTTGCGCCCGAAGAGGTCCCCGAGCTTCCCGTAGATCGGCAGGCCGATCGTGGAGGCGAGCAGATAGGCGGTGACCGCCCAGGACATCTTGTCCAGGCCGTGCAGTTCACCGACGATCTTCGGCAGGGCCGTGGCGACGATCATCTGGTCGAGCGCGGCGAGCAGCAGGGTGAGCATCAGCCCGAGGAAGACCATGCGGATCCTGCGGGGACTGATCTCACCGGCCGTCAGGGTGCTCCCGCCGGACGGCGGCGGAGGGGACGGGGGTTCTGTCGCCGCGCCGTGCGGTACGGACTCCGTCACGGTGCCGGGCGGCCCGCACTCGGTGCCTCCCGGCTCGTCCTTCACCAGAGTGATCCCACCCACCACGTGACGCTCCCCTCGTCGCAGCTGCGCCGACCATTTGTCGCATCAGGCAGCAAGGCGGGGCAAACGCGACCGGGCGCACTCACGGCGCACGTTGAGAGCTTATGCGCCGGTGGGAGGCGCTACGGCGCACCACCGGCCTCCCCGGAAAACCACTCGTTCCGGTGAGGCCGGTGCGACGCCAACAGCAGGAGGAGCAGGCCTACTTCTCGACCTCGGCGGCGAGGTTCTGCAGCACCTCGCCGTAGATCCGGCCGAGCCCCTTGGGCGCGAAGGTCCTCTCGAAGAATCCGCCGATGCCGCCGGCACCGTCCCACACGGTCGACACGACGGCCTTGGCGCTGCCCTCACCGGCCGGGGTCACCGTCCAGGTGGTCACCATCGAGGAGTTGCGGTCCTTCTCGACCAGCTGTCCGTCGGTGGGCTCGGTGACCTCGAGCAGGCAGTCGCGGACCCGCTTGCTCGTCGCCTGAAGCTTCCAGTGGACGAGCGTGCCCTCGCCGTCCCCGCCCTCGCGCACCTCGTACTCACTGAAGTGCCCGGTCAGCACCTTGCCCCGGACCTCCTTGTAGTCGGCGAGCGCGTCGAACACCGTCTCTGCGTCCGCCGCGATGATCCGCTCTGTGGTGGCCTCGACCTGCGCCATGCCTGTTCCTCCAGCACTCGGGTGTTCGGGGTGCTGATGAGCCAACCACCTCGGGTACGACCGCTCAAAATCGGGCCCCGGGAGGGAGCGGGTGTGCATGGGCGGGAAACGCGCGAAGTCCGCGCCGTCCGGGCCGGGTTCGTACGCCGCCGGGCCCCCGGACGCGATCACCCGGGGCACGGGAGGGCGACAGGCGGCAAGGAGGGCCTGCGCGGGGGCCGTTCAGGGGCGCCGTGCCGCGAGGACGCAGAACTCGTTCCCCTCCGGGTCGGCGAGCACGACCCAGCTCTCGTCACCCTGTCCCACGTCGGAGCGCCGGGCGCCCAGGCCGATCAGGCGGACCACCTCCTCGCCCTGCTCCCTGTCGGCCGGACTGACGTCGAGATGGAGCCTGTTCTTGACGGTCTTGCCCTCGGGCACGCGCGCGAAGGTGAGCGTCGGCGGCACCGGGCCGGGGCGCTCTTCGCCTCCGGGCGCCGCCGGCGGCCCGATGGTGACGAGTCCCTCACCCGTGTCGCGCACCTCGTAACCCAGGACCGCACACCAGAACCGGGCGAGCGCGCCGGGGTCTGCGCAGTCGATCCCCAGCTCGGTGAACCTGCTGGTCATTTCGGAACCTCCAGGTCGGGTGACGGGTCCGCCGGGGCCCACGCCGACGGTGGCGCCCGGCGTGGGGACGCACCACGCACGCGGGCCCGGTGTGCGACTGCCCACGTTCCGCCGCGCACGATCAAGGGAACATATGTTCTATTCTCGGCGCAGTACTACCGAGGAGGCGTCCATGCGCTGGGACAATCTGACAGAAAACACCACGGGACAGGGCAATGCCGCGCTCTTCGCTGCCGACGCGGTGACCACACGCACCTTCGACACACCCGAATTCCAGGGCATCACCTTCCACGAGATCCGGGCCCGTTCGATCGTGAACCAGGTGCCCGGCGCCTCCCGCATGCCGTTCGAATGGACCGTGAACCCCTACCGGGGCTGCTCCCACGCGTGCGTCTACTGCTTCGCCCGCAAGACGCACAGCTACCTCGACCTGGACACCGGCCTCGGCTTCGACTCCCAGATCGTCGTCAAAGTCAACGCGACCGAACTGCTGAACCGCCACCTCGCCTCGCACCGGTGGCGCGGCCAGCACATAGCGATGGGCACGAACGTAGACTGCTACCAGCGGGCCGAGGGCCGCTACCGGCTGATGCCCGGCATCATCGCGGCCCTGCGCGATCACGCGAACCCGTTCTCGATCCTCACCAAGGGCACGCTGATCCTGCGCGACCTCGACCTGCTGCGGCAGGCCGCCCAGGTCACCGAGGTCGGCGTCTCCGTCTCCGTCGGCTTCACCGACCGCGAGCTGTGGCGCACGGTCGAGCCGGGCACACCCGCCCCCGAGCGGCGCCTGGACGTCGTCCGCGCCCTGGCCGACATCGGGATCGGCTGCGGGGTGCTGATGGCACCGGTCATCCCGTTCCTCGGCGACCACCCCGACCAGCTGCGCGCCACGGTCCGGGCCGTGGCCGACGCCGGAGCGACGTCGGTGACCCCGCTCGTGCTGCATCTGCGCCCGGGGGCCCGCGAGTGGTTCATGCAGTGGCTGGCGCGCCACCACCCCCACCTGGTACCGCGCTACGAGCGGATGTACGCCGACGGGGCGTACGCCCCCACCTGGTACCAGCGGGGCATCACCCGGCGGGTGCACGAGCTGGCCGCCGAGTTCGGCATCGGGCCCGCAGACCGGGGAGGCGCCCGCCGGATCCCCCGGCCCGGCACCCCGGACGCGCCGGAGGCCCTCACGGACGGCCCCACCCAGCTGACCCTGCTCTGACCTCACCCGTCTCCCTGCCCGAACGGGTCAACTCACGGCGTCACGTGTCCTTCCGCGGCCGGATCCGGGAAGCATGCGGCCGGGGCTGTGCCACCCACAGCCGCATCGCACTGTGCCGGGAGGCCGTATGACGAAACGTGCAGGAATTCTGGTCGCGGTGGGTGCCACGGTCGCCGGCCTGGTGACCGCGGCCCCGTCCACCGCGTCGGCGCCGTCCACCGGGGCGGGCGGGGCCGTCCCGCGCGCGGCCGCGTCCCTCAAGTGGAAGGGCTGCGGGACGAAGGCGTATCCGGCCCTGCAGTGCGCGACCGTCCGCTCCCTGCTCGATCATGACAACCCGTCGGGCAGGCGGATCACACTCGCCCTCTCGCGCATCCCGCACACCGCGAAGACCTCGCAGGGCCCGCTCCTGGTCAACCCGGGCGGTCCCGGGGGCAGCGGTCTCTCCATGGCGGGCTTCGTCGCGGCCTCGCTGCCGAAGGCCGTCGCCGCGCAGTACGACGTGATCGGGTTCGACCCGCGCGGGGTCGGGAAGAGCACCCCCGCCCTGGACTGCCTGCCGAAGTACTTCGCCCCGGTGCGCCCCGACAGCGTGCCGGACTCCGACGAGGCCGAGCAGACCGCACGCAACAGGGCCGCGTCCTTCGCCACCGCCTGCGGCGAGAAGCACGGCGACCTGCTGCCGTACATGGACACGGTCAGCGCCGCCAAGGACCTCGACGTCATCCGCGGCGCTCTCGGCGCCAAGCGGATCAACTACTTCGGCTACTCGTACGGCACCTACCTCGGCGCCGTCTACGCCAAGCTCTTCCCCGAGCGCGTGCGCCGCCTGGTGCTGGACTCGGTCGTCGATCCGGACGGCGTCTGGTACGAGGACAACCTGGGCCAGGACCACGCGTTCGACGCCCGCCACAAGGCCTTCACCGCGTGGGTCGCGAAGAACGACGCCACCTACGGTCTCGGCAGCGACCCGGCCCAGGTCGAGAGCGCGTGGTACTGGATGCGCGCCGAGGTCAAGGAGCACCCGGCGGCGGGCAAGGTGGGCCCGGGTGAACTCGAGGACACCTTCATGCCCGGCGGCTACTACGACGGATACTGGCCCCGCCTGGCCGAGGCGTTCGCCGCGTACGTGAACGACGGCGACCAGGACGCGCTCGCCACCGCGTACGAGGACTTCGGCGCGGTCGACCGGAGCGGCGACAACGGCTACTCCGTCTACACGGCCGTGCAGTGCCGCGACGCGGGCTGGCCCCGGACCTGGAGCGCGTGGCGCGACGACACCTGGGACGCCCACCGCAAGTCGCCGTTCATGTCGTGGAACAACACCTGGTACAACGCCCCGTGCGCCACCTGGCCGGTGGAACCGCTGGAGCCCCTGCGGGTCACCAACGACAGCATCCCGCCGGCCCTCCTCTTCCAGGCGACGGACGACGCGGCCACCCCGTACGAGGGCGGTGTCACGATGAGCCGCCGGCTCAAGGGCTCCCGCCTCGTCGTGGAACAGGGCGGCGGCAACCACGGCATCACGCTCAGCGGCAACGACTGCCTGGACACGTACCTGGCGGACTATCTGACCGACGGCGCCCTCCCGAAGGGCGGCGGCAGCGGCGCGGACGCGGTCTGCGACGCCCTGCCGGAGCCGAAGGCGGTCGCGTCCACGAAGGCCGCGGCGAACACGAAGGGCAGCACCCTGCACGGCCTCCTCGGCTTCCGCGGCTGAGAAATCACGGTGCCCCGATCCGGGGGCGTGCACCAGGATGGGCCGCGTGATCACACGGCCCACTCCCACGCACGCCCCCGGTGTGCGCGTACGCGACATGACCCTCGCCGACTGCCACGCCGTGGCGGAGATACGGGTGCGCGGCTGGCGGCACGCCTACGCCGGTCTCGTCCCGCAGGCCCACCTCGACGCGATGGACGTCGCCCGGGACGCCGAGCGGCGCCGCGCCGGCCTCGCGTCGGCGGGCGGGCCGGTGAACCTGGTGGCCGTGGCTCCGGACGCCACCGTGACCGGCTGGGCGTGCCACGGCCCGTGCCGCGACAGCACCGGCAGGCCGGCGCGCGCCGAGCTCTACGCCCTCTACGTGGACCCGGACCGCATCGGCACGGGCGCCGGACGCACGCTCCTGGAGCGGGCGACGGCCCGGGCCGGGTCGGACGGCTTCCGCGAGATGGCGCTCTGGGTCCTGAAGGGGAACACGCGCGCGCGGCGCTTCTACGAGCGGGCGGGATTCCGGCCGGACGGTGCGGAGGAAGCCGTCGAGACGTGCGGCGCCCTGGTGCCCGAGGTCAGGTACGTGCGCCCGCTCAACCCGCCGGAAGCCGGCTGAGGGCCGCTGCCGCCGCCGTGCCGAGGCGCGGGTGGGGCAGCGCCGCCTCCAGGACCGGGCGGGCTCTCCCGTCCTCCAGGTCCCCCAGGCCCTCGACGCAGGCGAGCGCGACGCGCCAGTGCGGTTCGTCGGGATTGAGCAGCCGGTGCAGGGTGCTGACGAGGGCGGGTACCGACTCGGGCGCGCGCAGGGCGGTCAACAGCCGCACCGGATGCAGGGCGTAGGCGGTCCGCATGCTGTTGGTGGCGAGCGCGGCCGCCGCCCTGGGTGTCCGGGGGTCGCCGAGGAGCCGGAGCGCGTGCGCGGCGGAGACGCAGCGCTCGGGATCGCGGTGGTTGAGCAGGAGGACCAGCGCCTCGAAGGCCCGGCGGTCACCTCGGCAGCCGAGGCGGAACGCCGCGATCTCGCGGGCCCACAAGGGGTGTTCACGCTCCACGAGGACCTGGGCCAGTTCCTCGTGGTCCTCGGTGGCGAGCAGCAGGCGCAGGGCCTCCGACTCGCCCGCCTCGCCCACGATCCGGTCCGTCAGCGAGCGGAACTCCTCATCCATGACGCTGAGTTTAACCGTGCACACGCAACGTGTCCGGCGAACTGTGTGCCAGTGCACAGCCGGCCAGGGCTGGCGCGCTCGTTACTCGCCGGTTAAGCTCAGGTGAGCGGGACACACACACCCGCCGGCTCCGGTGGCCTGGTGACGCAGCCACCTGGAGTGCTTGTCGGTTCGGCAGTTCGTGAGACGTGGCTCCGGGACAGAGCCCGTCACCTTTCCCCCCGGTGTGCGCGAGCGCCCGGGACCCGTGCACCACGACACGCGATTTCCGCACACCGAGCGCCGGTCGATCCGGACCACGCGCCCCGCCGTGCTCCTCACAGTCGTCACTCACCCTGGAGTCCCGTGATGGACATCCCCCTCAGCACCATTGCCGTCGTCGGCCTCGGCACCATGGGAACCGGCATCGCCGAGGTCCTGGCCCGGGCGGGCCGCGAGGTCATCGGCATCGACGTCAGCGAAGCCGCCGCACGTCAGGCGGTCGCCTCTCTGGAAGCCTCCACCGCGCGCGCCGTGAGCCGTGAGCGGATCACCGAGCAGGAGCGGCGCGACATCCTGGCCCGCTTCCGCACGTTCTCCGATCTGCAGGCCGCCGCGGACGCGGAGCTGGTGATCGAGGTCGTGCCGGAGACGTACGAGATCAAGCAGCAGGTCTTCCGCGAGCTGGACGCGGTGGTCTCCCCCGCCGCGATTCTGGCGACGGGCACGAACGCCCTGTCCGTGACCCGGCTGGCCGCCGAGTCGCAGCACCCCGAACGCGTCCTCGGCCTGCACTTCTTCAACCCCGCGCCGGCGATGAAGCTCGTCGAGGTGGTCTCCTCCGTGCTGACCGCCCCGCCCGCCGTGGAGAGCGTCACCCGGCTCGCGCGTGAACTGGGCAAGGAGCCGGTCGCGGTCGGCGACCGTCCGGGATTCGTCGCGGACGGCCTGCTCTTCGGTTATCTGAACCAGGCCGCCGCGATGTACGAGGCGAACTACGCCTCCCGTGAGGACATCGACGCGGCCATGAAGCTGGGCTGCGGACTGCCCATGGGCCCCCTGGCGCTGCTCGACCTCATCGGCATCGACACCGCCCGCACGGTCCTGGAGGCCATGTACGCGGCGTCGCACGACCGGCTGCACGCGCCGGCACCGGTGCTGGGCCAGCTGACCGAGGCGGGCCTGACCGGACGCAAGGCGGGACGCGGCTTCTACACGTACGACGCGCCCGGGGGCCAGACCGTGGTGGCGGACGCCCTGACGCCGGCGGAGAGCACCGGCGCGGTCGCCGGTCGCGCGGTCGCGTCCGTGGGCGTGGCGGGTTCGGGCACGATGGCCTCGGGCATCGCGGAGGTCTTCGCGAAGGCGGGCTACTCCGTGGTCCTCGCCGCACGGAGCCAGGAGAAGGCGGACACGGCCAAGGCGCGGATCGCCAAGTCCCTGGGACGTTCGGTGGCCAAGGGCCGCCTGACCGAGGAGGCCAGGGACGAGACCCTCGCCCGGGTGACCGCGTCGGGCTCGCTGGACTCCTTCGCCGACGTCGACCTCGCGGTCGAGGCGGTCGCCGAGGACCTGGACATCAAGCGTCAGCTCTTCCAGACCCTGGACAAGGTCTGCAAGCCGGGTGCGGTGCTGGCGACGACCACGTCGTCCCTGCCGGTCGTGGCGGTCGCCAGGGTGACCTCGCGGCCCGAGGACGTCGTCGGGATGCACTTCTTCAACCCCGCGCCCGCGATGAAGCTGGTCGAGGTGGTCCGCACGGTGCTGACCGCCGACGACGTGCACGCCACGGTCCGCGAGGTCTGCGTGAAGGTGCGCAAGCACCCGGTGAACTGCGGCGACCGGGCCGGTTTCATCGTGAACGCGCTGCTGTTCCCCTACCTGAACAACGCGATCAAGATGGTCGAGGAGCACTACGCGACGCTCGACGACATCGACGCGGCCATGAAGCTGGGCGGCGGTTACCCCATGGGCCCGTTCGAACTGCTCGACGTGGTCGGTCTGGACGTCTCGCTCGCGATCGAGAAGGTCCTGCACAGCGAGTTCCGCGACCCGGGGCTCGCTCCGGCGCCGCTGCTGGAGCACCTGGTGGCCGCGGGCTGCCTCGGCCGCAAGACGGGGCGCGGCTTCCGCGAATATGCCCGGCGCTGAGCCGGGGGCCAGGTGGGGCGGGTTGCTCGGGCCCTCGGGCGACCCGCCCCCGCGGGCGCACTCCCCCGCGACGATGGGTTACGTTCACACCATGTCCCAACCCGCCAAGTCCCCCCGTTCCTCCGCCGCGACGGACGCCCCGGAGAGCGCCGCCGGCACCCGGGCCGCCGCCCAGCGGCTGAAGATGCGCCGCGAACTGGCTGCCGCGGCCATGGAGCTCTTCTCCACGAAGGGGTACGAGGCGACGACGGTCGACGAGATCGCGGGGGCAGCCGGGGTGGCCAGGCGTACGTTCTTCCGCCACTTCCGCTCCAAGGAAGAGGCCATCTTCCCGGACCACGACGACACCCTCGTCAGGGCCGAGGCCGTCCTGAACGCCGCACCGGCGCACGAGCACCCGCTCGACACCGTGTGCCGCGGCATCAAGGAGGTCATGAGGATGTACGCGGCGAAGCCGGCGGTATCCGTGGCGCGCTACAAGCTGACCCGCGAAGTACCCACGCTCCGGGAGGCCGAGATCGCCTCGGTGGCCCGTTACGAGCGGCTGTTCACCCGGTATCTTCTGGGCCATTTCGATGAGCGCGACCACCACGTCGGCAACGACGACCCCCTGCTCGCCGAGGTGGCCGCCTCCGCGGTGGTGACCGCGCACAACCATGTGCTGCGGCGCTGGCTGCGGGCAGGCGGCCAGGGTGACGTGGAAGCCCAGCTCGACCACGCGTTCGCGATCGTGCGCGAGACCTTCGGCACCGGGATCGGAGCGGGTCGCACCGTGGGCGGCGACCCCGGGAAGAACTCAGGCGCGGCCCCCGTGGCCTCCGTGTCGGCGGAGGGCGGGGTTCTGGTGGCCGTGGCCCGCGTCGACGCACCGCTCGACGAGGTCATGCGCACGATCCAGAAGGCACTGAAGGAGCACTGAGCGGCTGCTCGCGGAGGCGCCTCACCCCCCGGCGGACTCCGCTGCGGCTGTGGCGTGCCAGGGCGGCGGCGCGCTGCCCTCGCTCCACGCGGTGAGCCCGTCGAGATCGACGCAGAGGATCCCGCACTGCTCGGCGTACTCCAGAGCGGGCTCGGTGAACTCGCCGGTGGTGACGACCACGGCGGCCTCCGCCCCGTGCACCGCGTAGCAGGTGCCCCCGAAGCGCTGGAGGTCCTGCGAACCCACTTTGTTGTCGGCCGTGTACCGCTTGCACTGGACGACCAGGCGGCGGCCGTCCGGCATGGTGGCGACCACGTCCGCGCCGAGGTCACCGGCGCCTCCGACGACCTCGGCGTCCGGGCAGCCGTCGCGCCGGCAGAGCCCGGCCACGGCCTCCTCGAACTCGTACGGGTCCATGGCCGCGTAGTCGACCGGTACGGGGCGCCGCAGCACCTCGGTGACCGCGACGGGCTCGGCGGCGGCCAGCTCCTCCAGAGTGGCGTCCACGACCTCGTACGCGGACTCCAGCGCCGCCGCCGCCGCGTCGGCGGCCGTTCTCCGGCTGCGACGTCCGCGCAGGAGCGCCACGGTCCCGGCCACCAGCAGGGCGGCGGAGACGACGGCGACGGCCGGGTGCCGTTCGGCGCTGCGCAGGACCGCCCGCACCGTCAGTCCAGCGCCGCAGACGAGGACGGCGAGGAGCGTGAACCCGAACGCTGTCCGCCGGAGGTCGAACGCGTGGCCGCGCCCTTCACCGACGTGTCTCCGCACCCGTATCGCCATCGTGTACCCACCCCTGTCCGCCGTGCCCGATCAAGATCACTTCCACCTGCCCCGAACCCGCGGGTTGACGCCGCCGAAGGGGAAAACCGGTGGTCTGGCGGGTGCGGACGTGCTCGGATGCGCCCATGGAATCCGATGAGATGCTGGCCGTGTTCGACCGCGAGATGCGCGAACACGCCCGGCCCGACGGTCCCGGCACACGGGTCGAGCGAGCGGGTGACGTCGTGCGGCAGACCGGCGGCGCCGATGACTGGAACGGCGTGGTGTGGACGGCCCCTGGCCTCTCCGCCGGCCGCGCGGAGGCGGAGATCGCGGCGCAGGTGGAGCACTACACCGCCCTGGGAATCCCCGAGTTCGAGTGGAAGCTGTACGCGCACGACGGCCCGCCCGGCCTCGGCGCGCTCCTGTCGGCCGCCGGATTCGTGGCGGAGCCGCCGGAGTCCCTGGTGGTCGCGCCGGCGGCGGAGCTGGCCGCGCCCGCGGAGCTCCCCGAGGGCCTGACGCTGCGGACGGTGACGGACGCGGCCGGGGTGGAGCTGATGGTCCGGGCCCATGAGCTGGCGTTCGGCACGGACGGTTCGCGGCTGCGGCACCGGACCCTGGCCCGGCTCACGGAGGCTCCGGACACGTTCGTCGCGGTGGTGGTGACGGCCGGTGACGAGCCGGTGAGTTCCGCGCGGATGGAGATGTACCCGGGCACCGGCTTCGCCGGACTCTGGGGAGGGGGTACAGCGGCTCCCTGGCGCGGCCGGGGTGTGTACCGCGCCCTGGTCGCCCACCGGGCCCGGATCGCAGCCGGCCTCGGGTACCGCTTCCTGCAGGTCGACGCGACCGACCGGTCGGCCCCGATCCTCCGGCGGCTCGGCTTCACCGCCCTCGGCACGACGACGCCGTACGTGTACCGCACCACGCCGTAGAGCCGTCGCCCACGGGATCAACCAGGCATACCGGCCATGATGTTGCTCATGCGTGCCTACGAGATGACAACTGAGAGAAAATGTTGGCACTGGGTGCCTTGCCACCTGTCACGGAGTGCCATACGTTGAAGGAGTCCGGGCGGCCGGCGTGCAGAGATCTCTCGTACGCCGGCTGTCCCCGCAGACCACGTGTCCGCGCGCCCGGGCGCCTGCGTCACAGGCAAACCCTTCTGCTCCACCGAGCAGGCCCCGCACCACCCGCCGAACCGACGGCACACCTCCACACCGCACCGCTCCCCTGTCCATAGGGGTCCCTCCGGCGTTCCCTCGACGCCGGAGACCCGATCTGCCGGAGGCATCACCGTGAAGGAAATCCTGGACGCGATCCAATCGCAGGACAGCACGGCCGCGGACTTCGCCGCCCTGTCCATCCCCGAGTCGTACCGCGCGGTGACCGTGCACAAGGACGAGGCGGAGATGTTCGCCGGGGTCGCCAGTCGCGACAAGGATCCGCGCAAGTCCCTCCACGTGGAGGACGTGCCGGTGCCCGAGCTCGGCCCGGGCGAGGCCCTGGTCGCCGTCATGGCCAGCTCGGTGAACTACAACTCCGTCTGGACCTCGATCTTCGAGCCGGTCTCGACCTTCGGCTTCCTGGAGCGCTACGGCAAGCTCAGCGACCTCAGCAAGCGCCACGACCTGCCGTACCACGTCATCGGGTCCGACCTGGCGGGGGTCGTCCTGCGCACCGGCCCGGGCGTCAACGCCTGGAACCCGGGCGACGAGGTCGTCGCGCACTGCCTCTCGGTCGAGCTGGAGTCCTCCGACGGCCACAACGACACGATGCTCGACCCCGAGCAGCGCATCTGGGGCTTCGAGACCAATTTCGGCGGCCTCGCCGAGATCGCGCTCGTCAAGTCCAACCAGCTGATGCCGAAGCCGAAGCACCTCAGCTGGGAGGAGGCCGCCTCCCCGGGCCTGGTCAACTCCACCGCGTACCGCCAGCTCGTCTCGCGCAACGGCGCCGGCATGAAGCAGGGCGACAACGTGCTGATCTGGGGCGCCAGCGGCGGACTCGGCTCCTACGCCACGCAGTTCGCACTGGCCGGCGGGGCCAACCCGATCTGCGTCGTCTCCAGCGACCAGAAGGCGGAGATCTGCCGGAAGATGGGCGCGACCGCGATCATCGACCGCAACGCCGAGGGCTTCAAGTTCTGGAAGGACGAGCACAACCAGGACCCGCGCGAGTGGAAGCGCTTCGGCAAGCGCATCCGCGAACTCACCGGCGGCGAGGACGTGGACATCGTCTTCGAGCACCCGGGCCGCGAGACCTTCGGCGCGAGCGTCTACGTCACCCGCAAGGGCGGCACGATCGTCACCTGCGCCTCGACCTCCGGCTACAACCACGAGTACGACAACCGCTACCTGTGGATGTCGCTGAAGCGGATCATCGGCTCGCACTTCGCCAACTACCGTGAGGCGTGGGAGGCCAACCGCCTGATCGCCAAGGGCAAGATCCACCCGACGCTCTCCAAGGTCTACTCCCTCGAGGACACCGGCCAGGCCGCGTACGACGTGCACCGCAACCTCCACCAGGGCAAGGTGGGCGTCCTCGCGCTCGCTCCCCGGGAGGGCCTCGGCGTCCGTGACACCGAGCTGCGCGAGCAGCACGCCGACGCCATCAACCTGTTCCGTGACGCGTCAGCGGAGCGGGCCATTCCATCCAGCCGTAACGTCTGAGGTCCACCATGACCGAACGTCAGAAGGACCGTCCGTGGCTCATGCGGACCTATGCCGGTCACTCGACCGCCGAAGCGTCCAACGAGCTCTACCGGCGCAACCTCGCCAAGGGCCAGACGGGTCTCTCGGTCGCCTTCGATCTGCCCACGCAGACCGGCTACGACCCGGACCACGTCCTCGCCCGCGGCGAGGTGGGCCGGGTCGGCGTGCCCGTCTCGCACCTCGGTGACATGAGGCGGCTGTTCCAGGACATCCCCCTAGAGCAGATGAACACCTCGATGACGATCAACGCCACCGCCATGTGGCTGCTGGCGCTCTACCAGGTGGTCGCCGAGGAACAGGGCGCCGATCCGGACAGGCTCCAGGGCACGACCCAGAACGACATCGTCAAGGAGTACCTGTCCCGGGGCACGCACGTCTTCCCCCCGGGGCCGTCGCTGCGGCTGACGACGGACATGATCACGTACACGGTCAACCGCATCCCGAAGTGGAACCCCATCAACATCTGCAGCTACCACCTGCAGGAGGCGGGAGCCACGCCGGTCCAGGAGATCGCCTACGCCATGTCGACGGCCATCGCGGTCCTCGACGCGGTGCGCGACTCCGGCCAGGTGCCCGAGGAGAGGTTCGGTGACGTCGTCGCCCGCATCTCCTTCTTCGTGAACGCGGGCGTCCGGTTCATCGAGGAGATGTGCAAGATGCGGGCGTTCGGCCGCATCTGGGACCGGGTGACGCGCGAACGCTACGGCATCGCGAACGCCAAGCAGCGCCGCTTCCGCTACGGGGTGCAGGTCAACTCCCTGGGGCTGACCGAGGCGCAGCCGGAGAACAACGTCCAGCGCATCGTGCTGGAGATGCTGGCCGTCACCCTCTCCAAGGACGCCCGCGCCCGCGCCGTGCAACTGCCGGCCTGGAACGAGGCCCTGGGACTGCCGCGCCCGTGGGACCAGCAGTGGTCGCTGCGCATCCAGCAGGTCCTCGCGCACGAGAGCGACCTGCTGGAGTACGAGGACATCTTCGCCGGTTCGCACGTCATCGAGGCCAAGGTGGACGAGCTGGTCACCGAGTCGCTGGCCGAGATGGACCGGATCCAGCAGATGGGCGGCGCGATGGCCGCCGTCGAGTCCGGGTACCTCAAGTCGGAGCTGGTCTCGTCGCACGCCGCCCGGCGTGCCCGGATTGAGGCCGGCGACGAGAAGATCGTCGGTGTCAACGTCTACGAGACGACCGAGCCCAACCCCCTGACCGCCGATCTCGACGCCGCCATCATGACGGTGGACCCCGAGAACGAGGCCAGGGTCGTGGCCGCGCTGCACGAGTGGCGCGACAACCGCGACGAGGCCCGCGCCACCGAGTCGCTGACCGCCCTGAAGAAGACCGCGGCGGGCACCGGGAACATGATGGAGGCGACCGTCGAGTGCGCCCGGGCGGGCGTCACCACGGGCGAATGGGCCTGGGCCCTGCGCGACGTGTTCGGCGAGTTCCGGGCGCCCACGGGCGTCTCGTCCGCACCGGTCGCGGTGACCGCGGAGCCCGGCACACCGCTCGCCCTGGTGCGCGAGAAGGTCTCCCGCACCGCCGACGACCTCGGGGTGGGCAGGCTGCGCCTGCTGGTCGGCAAGCCGGGACTCGACGGGCACTCCAACGGCGCCGAGCAGATCGCCGTGCGAGCCAGGGACGCCGGCTTCGAGGTGGTCTACCAGGGCATCAGGCTGACGCCCGAACAGATCACGGACGCCGCGCTGGCCGAGGACGTGCACTGCGTGGGGCTGTCCATCCTGTCCGGCTCGCACGCCGAGCTCGTGCCGGACGTGCTGAACCGGCTGCGCGAGGCGGGCGCCACCGACATTCCGGTGATCGCCGGCGGCATCATCCCCCAGGCCGACGCACGGGCTCTCATCGAGGCCGGCGTCGCCGCCGTCTTCACCCCGAAGGACTTCGGCATCACCGAGATCATCGGCCGTATCGTCGACGAGATCCGGAAAGCGAACAAGCTCGACCCTCTGGAGGTCCCCGCATGACCACGCCCAGCCCGTCGCCCGCCACCACCCCGGTCCCGGGCCACTCGGCCCCCGTGAACCGGCTCCGGCCGCGCCGCTCGTGTCTGGCGGTGCCCGGCTCCAACCCGCGGTTCCTGGAGAAGGCCCAGGGCCTCCCGGCCGACCAGGTGTTCCTGGACCTGGAGGACGCGTGCGCGCCGCTCGCGAAGGAGGGCGCACGGCACCACATCGTCGACGCGCTCAACGACGGTGACTGGACCGGCAAGACCCGGGTCGTCCGGGTGAACGACTGGACGACCCACTGGACCTACCGGGACGTCATCACGGTCGTCGAGGGCGCGGGCCCGAACCTCGACTGCATCATGCTGCCGAAGGTCCAGGACGCGCAGCAGGTCGTCGCGCTGGACCTGCTGCTGACCCAGATCGAGAAGACGATGGGCTTCGAGGTCGGGAGGATCGGCATCGAGGCGCAGATCGAGAACGCCAAGGGCCTGGTGAACATCGACGACATCGCCGCCGCCTCGCCGCGTCTGGAGACCCTGATCTTCGGCCCGGCCGACTTCATGGCCTCGATCAACATGAAGACGCTGGTCGTCGGCCAGCAGCCGCCCGGCTACCCGGCGGACGCGTACCACTACATCCTGATGCGCATCCTCATGGCAGCCCGTACGCACGACCTCCAGGCGATCGACGGTCCGTTCCTCCAGATCCGCGACGTGGACGCCTACCGGGAGGTCGCCGGCCGTGCCGCGGCGCTGGGCTTCGACGGCAAGTGGGTGCTGCACCCCGGTCAGGTGGACGCGGCGAACGAGGTGTTCTCGCCCTCGCAGGAGGACTACGACCACGCCGAGCTCATCCTGGACGCCTACGACTGGTGCACGTCCGAGGAGGGCGGCAAGAAGGGCTCCGCGATGCTCGGCGACGAGATGATCGACGAGGCCAGCCGCAAGATGGCTCTGGTCATCGCGGGCAAGGGCCGCGCGGCCGGCATGCAGCGCACCTCCAAGTTCGAAGCCCCGGAGGCCTGATATGCAGTTCGGCCGCACCTTTGAGGAGTTCGAGGTCGGTGCCCTCTACAAGCACTGGCCCGGGAAAACGGTCACCGAATACGACGACCACCTCTTCTGCCTGCTGACCATGAATCACCACCCTCTGCACATGGACAGCAATTACGCGGAGAAGACGACCGACTTCGGCAAGAACGTCGTGGTGGGCAACTACATCTACTCGCTGCTGCTCGGCATGTCGGTACCGGACGTCTCCGGCAAGGCGATCGCCAATCTGGAGGTGGAATCGCTGAAGCACGTCGCGCCCACCTTCCACGGCGACACGATCTACGGCGAGACGACCGTGCTCGACAAGACCCCGTCGAGGTCCAGGAGCGACCGGGGCGTCGTCCATGTCGAGACGAAGGGGTACAAGCAGGACGGCACCCTGGTCTGCGTGTTCCGCCGCAAGGTGATGGTTCCCACCGAGACGTACATCAAGGAGCGGGGTGGCGAGCAGCCGGGCCGCCCGGAGCCGATCCAGCCGCCGCAGAAGAACGTGGAGAAGTAGCCATGAGCCGACTCGCGCAGACCGCCGGCCTGACGGATGTCCAGCAGGAAATCCTCTCCACGGTCCGTGATTTCGTGGACAAGGAGATCATTCCTGTCGCGACCCAGCTGGAGCACCGCGACGAGTACCCGACGGAAATCGTCGAAGGGCTCAAGGAACTCGGCCTGTTCGGGCTGATGATTCCCGAGGAGTACGGCGGCCTGGGCGAGTCGCTCCTCACCTACGCGCTGTGCGTCGAGGAGATCGCCCGCGGCTGGATGAGCGTGTCGGGCATCATCAACACGCACTTCATCGTGGCGTACATGCTCAAGCAGCACGGCACGCAGGAGCAGAAGGACACGTTCCTCCCGCGCATGGCGCTGGGCGAGGTGCGGGGCGCGTTCTCGATGTCCGAGCCGGCGCTGGGTTCCGACGTGTCGGCGATCTCGTCGAAGGGCGTCCGTGACGGCGAGGAGTACGTCCTCGACGGCCAGAAGATGTGGCTGACGAACGGCGGCACGTCCACGCTGGTCGCCGTCCTGTGCCGGAGTGACGAAGGACACCCCGAGGGGACGGCTCCGCACAAGTCGATGACGACTTTCCTGGTCGAGAAGGAGCCGGGTTTCGGCGAGGTCCGCCCCGGACTCACAATCCCGGGGAAGATCGACAAGATGGGCTACAAGGGTGTCGACACGACCGAGCTCATCATGGACGGACTGCGCATTCCGGCCAATCGCGTGCTGGGGGGCACCACCGGTCGAGGTTTTTACCAAATGATGGACGGTGTCGAGGTAGGACGGGTGAATGTCGCCGCACGTGGCTGCGGTGTCGCGCAACGTGCATTCGAATTGGGTGTTTCGTACGCCCAGCAGCGCCAGACCTTCGGAAAACCGATCGCCCAGCACCAGGCGATCCAGTTCAAACTGGCCGAAATGGCCACCAAGGTCGAAGCGGCCCATGCGATGATGGTCAACGCAGCACGCAAAAAGGACTCCGGGGAGCGGAACGACCTGGAGGCAGGGATGGCGAAGTACCTCGCCTCCGAGTACTGCAAGGAAGTCGTCGAGGACGCCTTCCGTATCCACGGCGGCTACGGCTTCTCCAAGGAGTACGAGATCGAGCGCCTCTACCGTGAGGCCCCGATGCTGCTGATCGGTGAAGGTACCGCTGAGATCCAGAAAATGATCATCGGCCGCCGACTGCTCGAGGAGTACCGACTCCAGGGCTGATTGTCCCCTTCGAGACGATTTGGTGGCGAAGAACATCACACCCGGTCAACCTCGTGCGGAGCCTTTCAGCTGTCCGACTCGGCTGCTGGCTTGCCCAGTTGCCGCTCGCACCCGATAGCATCGCCGGAAAGCCGCCGTCCCCCCGTTGCCAGCGCGGCATCATCCGCTACGAAGGTCATCCATGCCCGACAGTCAGAACTCTGCATCCCGCGGCGGGGTCCGCCTTGCCCGCGGAGCATCGCCGTGGCTCCTCCCGACCGTCGCAACCGCGGCGCTCAGCCTCGTCCGGGCCCGCCGGTCCGGACGCTGGGCGGCCGTGGCCGTGCCCACCACCGCGCTCGCGGCGGGCATGCTGTGGTTCTTCCGCGACCCCGAGCGCGAGATCACCCAGGGCCGCGTCATCTCGCCGGCCGACGGCGTGGTGCAGAGCATCATGCCGTGGAAGGACGGGCGCACCCGCGTCGCGATCTTCATGAGCCCGCTGAATGTTCACGTCAACCGGGCCCCCCTGGCCGGCACCGTGACCTCGGTCGAACACATCCCGGGCGGGTTCGTTCCGGCGTTCAACAAGGAGAGCGAGAACAACGAACGCGTTGTCTGGCACTTCGACACCGAGCTCGGCGACATCGAGATGGTGCAGATCGCGGGAGCGGTCGCCCGTCGCATCGTCCCCTACATCCCGCAGGGTACGAAGGTGGAGCAGGGCGAACGCATCGGTCTGATCCGCTTCGGCTCGCGCGTCGACATCTACCTTCCGGAAGGTGTCGAGGTCGCGGTCGAGGTCGGCCAGGCCACGACCGCGGGGGTGACTCGAATTGACCGTAGTTGATCCTGAGACGCAAGCCGGCTGGGTGCCGGAGGCCGAGGAGGACGATGCCGAGGACATGCCGCTCTCGATGCGGCTGTCGATAGCGGACACCCTCACACTCGGTAACGCCACGTGCGGCTTCATGGCGGTGTACTTCACCACCACGGGGATCCTCATCCCGCACCTCACCGGCAGTGACGAGTCGGGCATGGCCCGGCACTCCGCCGCCACCGCCGTGATCCTCATGCTCATGGCGGCGGTGTTCGACCTCTTCGACGGGCTCGTGGCGCGCAAGCTGCGGTCCTCGCCGATGGGTGCGGAGCTGGACAACCTCTCCGACCTGATCAGCTTCGGCCTCGCACCGGCGTACTTCGTGCTGGTGTACGGCATGGTCGCCGACGACGCGCACCAGCGTGTGTCGGCGCTCGCGGCGATCGTGGTGCTGCTGGCCGTGGTGCTCAGGCTCGCCAGATTCTCCTGTGTGACCTTGAAGGACGGCATGTTCCAGGGCATGCCGAGCCCCTTCGGAGCGCTCACGGTCGTCTCGATCGTGCTCCTGGAGCTGCCCTTCGTGCCGACGCTGCTCGCCATTGTCGGAGTGGCGTGGCTGATGGTCAGCCGGGTCGAGTACCCGAAGCCGCGGGGTGTCCTCGCGGTGGCCATGCTGAGCTGGATCGTGTCCGCGATGGGGCTCCTCGCCGCCTGGGCGTTCGACGCACCGGGTGGCCAGCTGCTCCTGCAGACCGGCTGTGCGCTCCAGGTCGTCCTGGGGGCGGTGATCCCGCTCTTCGCCACGGCGCGGCGGGTGAACACCTTCCGTGACAACAGGCGTGAGTCACGGGCGGCTCAGCTCCCGTAACCTCCTGTGACCCTGTGAAGGGGCCCGGATGCTCCCCGGCATCCGGGCCCTTTCGCGTACCCGGGCCACAACCGGGCGCGCCGGCTCACGGTCCGCACGCGCTCCACGGGGCAGCGGGTGCGGGGCCGCCTCCGCCGGGGGACGCTGGAGAACGTGCAGGACCACCCGACCCCTGTCGCCGCCACCGGTTCGGTTACGGAGCTGCTGGACAGCGCCGTGGCCCGTCTGGTGCGCGACGCCGGCGCCTCCGTGGCCATGCTGTACCTGCTGCCGGGGAACGGCACGACACTGCACCTGACGGTGCTGGCCGGGGTACCGGCTCAGCTCGCCACCCTGTGGACCAGGGTCCCGCTGTCCGCACCCATGCCGGTGGCCGACGCCGTGCGCCAGCGCTGTCTGATCTGGCTGGGCAGCCAGGAGGAGCTCGCCCGACGCTATCCGCGTACCGCTCTCGTCCTGCCGTACCGTTTCACGCTCTGCGCCGCCCCCGTCCGAACCGGCGCCGCTGACCGGGGTGGAGTGGTCCTGCTGTGGCCCGGCTCCCACTCACCGGAGCTGTCGTCCCAGGAGCGCCGCGCCGTCCTCGCGGGCTCCCACTCCATCGGCATGCTCCTGCAGCAGGCCGAGAGCACAGGCACCCCGGTCCTTCCCGGCGCCCAGCCGCGGGTGCTGCCCCGGCCGGAACCGGTGCCGCCCGGACCGGCCGAGGCCAGGGCGGCCTCGGAGTTCGTCACCCGGCTGCCCGGAGGGAGCTGCGCGCTGGCCATGGACGGTTCGATCACCTACGTCAACGACGCCGCCTCGGCCCTGCTGGGGGCCCCGGCCGAGGACCTGCTGGGGACCCTCCCCTGGGTGTCGCTCCCCTGGCTGGACATTCCGGCCGTCGAAGACCACTACCGGGCTGCCGTCATCGGCCGTCAGCAGACGTCCTTCACCGTGCTGCGGCCCCCGGACCGGTGGCTGACGTTTCACCTCTTCCCGGACGACACCGGCATCAGCGTCCGGATCATCCCCGCCACGGAGCCGGGGCCCACGGATGATCCGGCACCTCCGCTGCCCCCGATCTCGGCCGCCCCCAGCCGGGCCGGCGCGCTGTACCACCTGATGCATCTGGCAGCGACCCTCACCGAGGCGGTCGCCACCAAGGACGTGATCGAGCTGGCCTGCGACCAGCTGATACCCGCCTTCCGGATCCAGACCCTCGTGGTGATGACGTCGGCGGAGGGCCGGCTGCGGGTGGAGGGCAGCCGGGGCAGCCGGCCGGCGCTCATGGACCGCTTCGACGGTGCACCGCTCACCTCGCGGACACCGGCGGCGCACGTGCTGACGACGGGCAGCCCCGACTTCTACGCGAGCTTCGACGAGCTGCGGCGCGCCTATCCTTCCGCGGATCTGCGCCACGCCGTCGCCGCCTGCGCCTTCCTTCCGCTGGTGGTCTCCGGGCGGCCCATCGGGTCGCTGGTCCTCGCGTACGACCGGCCCCACTTCTTCGGGGACGAGGAACGTGCCTTGCTGACCTCGATCGCCGGGCTGGTGGCCCAGGCTCTCGACAGGGCACGCCTCTACGACGCCAAGGACCGGCTGGCGCACAGCCTGCAGGCCCACCTCCTGCCGCAGACCCTCCCCGAAGTCCCGGGGCTGGACGTCGCGGCCCGCTACCTCCCGTCCACCCGCGGCATGGGAATCGGCGGGGACTTCTACGACCTGATCCGGCTCGACGAGAACACCGTGGCCGCGGCGATCGGCGACGTACAGGGGCACAACGAGAACGCCGCCGCACTGATGGGGCAGGTCCGCACCGCCGTGCACGCCTCGGCGGGTGCGCCGCCCGACGAGGTACTGGCACGCACCAACCGGCTGCTCACGGACCTCGACCCAGGTCTGTTCACCAGTTGCCTCTACATCCATCTCGACCTGGCCGGGCGGCGCGCGGTACTGGCCACCGCCGGTCATCCGCCGCCACTGCTGCGGCAGCCGGACGGCCAGACCGAAGCGCTGCGCCTGCCGCCCGGCCTTCTGCTCGGCATCGACCCGGCGGCCCGCTATCCCGTGGCGGAGGTGCCTCTCCCGCTGGGTACGGCCCTCGCCCTGTTCACCGACGGGCTCGTGGAGGCGCCGGGCACGGACCTCGACGAGGCCACCGAGGATCTGGCCGAGCACTTCGCCCTGGCCCTGGACCAGGACATGGAGTCGGTCGCCGACGCGCTCGTACGGTACGCACGGGGAGCCACGCCGGGCACCGACGACATCGCCCTGCTGCTCATCAACGCCCTGCGGCCGGACGGCTGACGGCGGTTCCTCCCTGTGGCTCGTCGAGGTTCGGCGGGGGTGGCTTCCGCGGGGCCTGTCCTGGACACCTCGATGAGGGATGCCCGTTGTCATCGCTCGGTATTCCCGCACATGAGTCACTTATTTGAGCGATGAAGACGAAATCTTGCGCAGCACCGTGGACTTCTTTACTCCCACTCTCCTAGCCTGTGGGGCGTCCGAAGAGCCCCTCGAGCCGCAAGGACGTCCCACACGTGACCCCACCACTCCCAGGACCGCGTCTGTTCAGACGCTCCCTCTCCGCCTCTCTGTCCGTGGCACTCGCCGCTGCGGGCACCGCCGCAGCGGTCGTGCTGGCCGGCGCTCCCCCCGCCCAGGCCGCAGCCGTTCCCGCCCCGTCCCCCGTAGGGATATCCGGCCGGGGCGCCTCCGTCCCGTTCAAGGAGCAGGAGGCCGAGTACGCCGCCACCAACGGTGCCCTGATCGGCCCGAACCGCCTGTACGGCACGCTGCCGTCCGAGGCGTCGGGCCGCCAGGCCGTCACGCTCGACGCCACGGGCGAGTACGTCGAGTTCACGCTCACCGCACCGGCGAACGCGATGACGTTCCGCTATTCGCTGCCGGACAACGCGGCGGGGACGGGCCGGGACGCCTCCCTCGACCTGCGGGTCAACGGCTCCTCCCTCAAGAGCGTGCCGGTGACGTCGAAGTACGGCTGGTACTACGGGGGTTACCCCTTCAACAACAACCCGGGCGACACCAACCCGCACCACTTCTACGACGAGACCCGGACCATGTTCGGGTCGACCCTGGCCGCGGGCACGAAGGTCAGGCTCCAGGTCACCTCCACCGCCGCCTCGCCGTCGTTCACCATCGACCTGGCGGACTTCGAGCAGGTCGCGGCACCGGTCGGCAGGCCCTCCGGCGCGCTGGACGTGGTGAGCGACTTCGGCGCCGACCCGACGGGCGCCGCGGACTCCACGGCGAAGATCCAGGCGGCGGTCGACGCGGGCCGCACCCAGGGCAAGGAGGTGTACATCCCGCAGGGCACCTTCAAGGTCCAGGACCACATCATCGTGGACAAGGTGACCCTGCGCGGCGCGGGCCCCTGGTACAGCGTGCTGACCGGTCGTCACCCCACGGACCGAAGCAAGGCGGTCGGGGTCTACGGGAAGTACTCGGCCCAGGGCGGCAGCAGCAACGTCGGTCTCAAGGACTTCGCCATCATCGGAGACATCCGTGAGCGCGAGGACAACGACCAGGTCAACGCCATCGGCGGGGCCATGTCCAACTCGGTCGTCGACAACGTCTGGATGCAGCACACCAAGTGCGGCGCCTGGATGGACGGCCCGATGGACAACTTCACCATCAAGAACAGCAGGATCCTGGACCAGACCGCCGACGGCGTGAACTTCCACTACGGCGTCACGAACTCCACGGTGACCAACACCTTCGTCCGCAACACGGGCGACGACGGTCTGGCGATGTGGGCGGAGAACGTCCCGAACGTGAAGAACAAGTTCACGTTCAACACCGTGATCCTGCCGATCCTCGCGAACAACATCGTCACGTACGGCGGCAGGGACATCACGATCTCCGACAACGTCATGTCGGACACCATCACCAACGGTGGCGGTCTGCACATCGCGAACCGGTACCCGGGCGTCAACTCGGGCCAGGGAACAGCTGTTTCGGGTACGCACACCGCGGCCCGCAACACCCTGATCCGCACCGGGAACAACGACTACAACTGGCGCTTCGGCGTCGGCGCGATCTGGTTCAGCGGACTCAACGAGCCGATCAACAACGCCACCGTCAACATCACCGACAGCGAGGTCCTGGACAGCTCCTACGCCGCGATCCACCTGATCGAGGGCGCCAGCAACGGACTGCACTTCGACAACATCAAGATCGACGGCGCCGGTACCTACGCCCTCCAGATCCAGGCTCCGGGCACGGCGTCCTTCAACAAGGTCGTCGCCACCCACATCGCCCAGTCCAACCCGATCCACAACTGTGTCGGCAGCGGCTTCCAGATCACCCAGGGCACAGGCAACTCGGGCTGGTACGCCAACCCGCCCGCCTGCACGGGTGTCTGGCCCGATCCGGTGTGGACCAACGGCGGGGTACCCGGGGGCGGCAACCCCACGGACCCGACCGACCCCACGGACCCGACCGACCCGCCCGAGGAGACGGGCAACCTCGCCCAGGGACGGCCGATCACCGAGACCAGCCACGCCGACGTGTACGGCGCCGGCAACGCGGTCGACGGCAACGCCAACAGCTACTGGGAAAGCGCCAACAACGCGTTCCCGCAGTCCGTCACCGTTGATCTCGGTGCCGCCAAGGCAGTCAAGCGACTGGTCCTGAAGCTGCCCCCGGCCTCCGCCTGGGCGACGCGCACACAGACCATCGGCGTCACGGGCAGCACCGACAACTCCACGTACAGCTCGTTGAAGGCGTCCGCGGGCTACACCTTCAACCCGTCCAGCGGCAACACCGCGACGGTGTCCCTCACCGGAACACCGGTCCGGTACCTGCGCCTCACGTTCACCGCGAACACGGGCTGGCCCGCCGGTCAGCTGTCCGAACTGGAGGCCTACACCTCCTGACCGCACACGGACGGGCCCGGCCGAGGAGGCCGGGCCCGTCGCTGTGCGGGGAGGTCAGGACGCGGGCGCGAAGGACTCGGCCGCCGCGGACACCTCGGCCGGGCGGACCACCTTGAGACCACCGGGCGTCTTGGCGTCGGGCTTCATGACGACGGTCTCCCGGGTGGACGGCGCCGACGGGTCGGTGAAGTCGTGCGAGATGCCGAAGTCGGCGCCGAAGCCCTTGATGGTGAGCAGGGCCTTGTCGACACCCTCGCGGGTGAGGTCCTTGGACTCGCAGGCCTTCTTCAGCGCCTCTCCGAAGACGGACGCGGCGTTGTACCCCGCGATGACGCCGTTGTCGAGACCGTCCTTCGGGTACGACGCGGCGTACGCCTTGGCGAGCTTGGCCGGGCCTGCCCCCGTGTCACCGATGGGCAGGGTGGAGGAGCCGATGTAGTAGTCCTTCTGCAGCGCGGCACCCGCCTGGGTCGCCAGGAGCTGCGGGGCGTACGCCGAGTTGTTGCCCACGACCGGTACGTCGAACCCGGTGGCCGCGGCGACACCGACCAGCGAGGCGGCCTGGCGCGGTCCGGCGCTGATCACGATCGCCTTCACGCCGGCCTGCTTGAGCGCGGAGACCTGGGCGGTCATGTCGTTGTCCGTCGGTTTGATCTTCTGCTCGACGACGGTGAGGCCCGCCTCCTTCGCCGCGTGCTTGGAGCCGGCCAGGGCGTTCTCGCCGTAGTCGCCCTCGAAATACACGTGGCCGATCTTGTCGCCCTTGGCGATGCGCTTCTCGGACAGCAGGAAGTCGATCAGGTTGATCGTCTCGACGTCGTACGTGGCGCCGATGACGCGGATGTACTTCGACCCGACCAGATTCGCCGACCATGCCTGCGGGAGCACGATGCCCTTGTCCTGGCCGTCGATCCGCGACTCGACGGCGGCGACGAACGGGGAGCCGATGAACTGGGTGAAGCCCAGCACGTTCGGTTCCAGCTCGGTGTAGGCGCCGATCGCCTTCTGCGGGTCGTACCCGTGGTCGCGCACGGTCAGCTCGATCTGCCGTTCACAGATACCGCCGGCCTTGTTGGTCTCCTTCACCCAGAGCTGCTGGGCCTGGGTGACGCTCTTCCCGAGCGAGGCGTACACCCCGGTCATGTCGGTGAGGGCACCGAGGGTGATCTTCGAGTCGGTGACCCCTTCCCCGGTCTTCACACCGCCCTTGTCCGCGGCTTCGCCGTCCGACGACTTCGCCTTCTCGCTGCATCCCGCGAGAGTGAGGGTGAGAGCCGCGACGACGGCTCCGACAACACGTAGCTTCATTTCTTCTTCTCCCCTGGATTCTTCAGACGCGCAATGCCGCCGGGCAGGAACAGGACGACCGCGACGACCGCGGCGCCGTACAGATAGCGGGACGCCTCACCCGGTGCGATTCCGCCCGTACCTGGGGCGGACACCAGGGGCAGGGAGTCGCTGTAGTGGGTGAGCACTTGAGGGAGCAGCGACACGAACGCGGCGCCGATGACGGCTCCCGCGACGCTGCCGAGCCCGCCGATGACGATCATGGCGAGGTATTCGAGGGACAGGATCATGCCGAAGTACTCCGGCACGGTCCGCTGGAAGACCAGCGCGAGCAGGACGCCCGCGAGGCCCGCGTACATGGAGGACAGGACGAAGACACCGGCCCGGTAGCGCGCCACCGGGACGCCCATCACGCCGGCGGCGATCCGGTGGTCCCTGATGGCGTTCAGTGCCCGGCCGGGCCGGCCGCGGAGCACCCCGCGGGCGAAGAGCCCGCCGGCGAGCAGCGCGGCCAGACCGAGGTACCAGAGCTTCTCCGAGGACTGGAAGGGCACCGCCGCCACGACCACCTCGGCGTCGTCGAAGGTGAACCCGAACAGGGACAGCGGCGGCACGGGGCGGCCGTTGAACCCGCCGGTGAGCGAGTCCGCGTTGAAGAGCACGTGCTGGCCTATGAAGATCAGCGCGAGGGTGGCGATACCGAGGTAGGCGCCGCTGAGGCGCCCCGCGATGGGGCTGAAGAGGCCGCCGGCCGCCCCCGCCAGGAGTACGGCGAGGATCGCCGCCAGCCAGGTGGGAAGCCCCAGTCCGGTGAGGACGTGCCCGTTCTCCTTACTGCTCTCGCCCGCGAGGATGCAGTAGCCGTAGGCGCCCACCGCGAGGAAGAAGGCGTGCCCCATGGAGAGTTGTCCGGTGGAGCCGGTCAGCAGGTTGAGACCGATCGCCCCGATCGCGGCGGCCATGGCGAACAGTCCGGCCTGGAGCCAGAATCGGTCCAGGTAGAACGGGACCAGGAGGAGCACGACCGAGCCGGCGAGCCAGAGGTAGGGGGCGGGCCGGCGCAGCCGCCCCGCGAGCGGGGCGCCCGTCACAGGTGTCGCTGCGCCCGCCGGGGCGGGTGCGGTGACGTCCTTGGTGGCTTCAGACACGGGACAGCTCCTTCGTACCGAAGAGTCCCGCCGGCCGGACGAGCAGGACGACCACCATCACGAGGTACGGGGCGAGATCGCCGATGCCGCGGCCGAGGAAGGAGAGGTCGCTCTGGTAACCGGTGGCGAGTGATTCGGTGACTCCGACGACAAGCCCCCCGACGAGGGCCCCGGTCGTCGAGTCGAGGCCCCCGAGGATCGCGGCGGGGAACGCCTTGAGCGCGGCGAGCGAGGTGGCCCGTTCGAGGCCGGGTGTCGGGAACACCGTGAGGAAGAGCGCGGCGACGGCGGCGAGCGCGCCTGCCACCGCCCAGGCGGAGAGGGAGACCCGGCCGAGCCGGATGCCCATCAGCGCGGCCGTCTGCGGGTTCTCGGCCGCGGCCCGCATGGAGACGCCCCAGGTGGTGAAGCGGAAGGCCAGCAGGAACACCGTGATGAGCAGCCCCGCGACGAGGAAGGCCGCGATGCGGGTCTCGGCGAGGGTGACACCGCCGATGGTGACCACGTCGTCGCCCCAGGGGTCGCCCAGCGCCATGACGTCCGTCCCCATGCGCCGGGTGAGTTCCGTGGTGAGGAGGATGTCGACGCCGATGGTGACGATCGCCAGGACGCTCTGGTCGCTCCCCCGGTAGCGGCGCATCACGAAGAACTCGACGGCCGACCCGACGACCGCGGCGCCCGCGATCCCGACGCCGAGCGCGGGCCAGAACCCGATGTCGTCGTGGAGGACGGCGGTGACGTAGCCGCCCGCCAGCAGCAGGGAGGCGTGGGCGAAGTTGACGACCTCGGTCGCCTTGAAGATGACGACGAAGCCCAGGGCGATCAAGGCGTACACCGAGCCGATGGACAGGCCGCCGAGGAGGAGTTCGATGAACGTGGTCATTCCTGTGCCCCCAGGTAGGCCTGCACGACGGCCGGGTCGTTCTGCACCTCGGCGGGCGTGCCCCCCGCGATCCTGCGTCCGAAGTCGAGTACGGTCACCGCGTCCGCGAGCCGCATCACCACCCCCATGTCGTGTTCGACCATGACGATCGAGATGCCGAGGCTGTCGCGTACACCCGCGACGACGGCCGCGGTACGGCGCCTCTCGTCCGCGGTCATGCCGGCGATCGGCTCGTCCAGGAGCAGGACCTCGGGTTCCATGCACAGGGCGCGACCGAGCTCGACGAGCTTCTGCTTGCCGTACGGAAGGGCCCCGGCGGGGCGGTCGAGTTCCTTGTCCAGGCCGATGAACCCGGCGATCTCCCGCACCCGTTCGAGGTGCCGGTGCGCCTCACGGGTCGCGGAGGGCAGCCGCAGCCCGGTCGCCAGGAAGCCCGCCCGGGTGAGCCGGTGCCGGCCGAGCATGAGGCTGTCGGCGACGGTGGCGTGCGGAGGGAGGGCAATGTTCTGGAAGGTACGGGCGACGCCGAGTCCGGCGATCCTGTGCGGTGCGAGGCCGGTGAGTTCGGTCGCGCCCAGGTGCACGCTGCCCGAGGTGGCACGGTAGACGCCCGACAGCACGTTGAAGGTGGTGGACTTGCCCGCGCCGTTGGGTCCGATGACGGCGTGCACACTGCCCGGTTCGACGGTGAAGGACACCGCGTCGAGGGCGGTGAGCCCGGCGAAGCGCACGGTCACGTCCCGCACGGTGAGCGGGGCCGGGGCGGTCGTCACGCGGACCACCTGCTCAGGACGCGGGTGGTGTCCACCGCCTGCGCGGCGTCCTCGGCTGCCGTCTCGTCGACGACGCCGAGGTAGCGGCGGCGTACCTCGTCGGAGGCGGCGAGTTCGCCGGCCGGCCCGCTCAGCGCGACCTCGCCGACGTCCAGGACGTAGGCGGTGGAGGCGAGGCGCAGCGCGATGGCCGCGTTCTGCTCGACGAGCATGACGGAGGTTCCGCCCGCGTTGATCTCCTGGACCGTCTCGGCGATCCTCGCCGCCATCAGCGGGGCGAGGCCGAGGGACGGCTCGTCGAGCAGCAGCAGCCGGGGCCCGGCCATCAGGGCGCGGCCCATCGCCAGCATCTGCTGCTCACCGCCGGACAGCAGCCCGGCCCGCTGGTGCGCGCGCTCGGCCAGCACGGGGAACAGTTCGTGCACGCGCTTCAGGGCCGCGGCCGTCGTCCGTCGCCCGCCGCTCGCCCCGAGCGCGCCCGCCCGCAGATTGTCGGCCACCGTCATCCGGGCGAACACCTGCCGGCCCTCCGGTACCTGGACCACTCCCGCCGCCACCACCTGGGCGGGGCGGAGCCCTTCCAGGGGGCGGCCGTCGAAGCGGATGGTGCCCGTGCCCGTCCCGCGGTGGAAGCCGAGGGTCCGCGACACGGCCCGCAGCAGCGTGGTCTTGCCGGCGCCGTTGCCACCGAGTACAGCGGTGATCGCGCCGGCCGGCACGTCGACGGAGACGTCGCGCAGTGCCCGTACCGGGCCGTAGCCCACGGACAGTTCGCGGATCTCGAGCGTTGCCATGCGTCCTCCTCCTTCCGACTGGTCGTCGTGGTGCCACAGACCAGCAGCGGGCGCGCCGCGCGTCCACGGTCCCGGGCGCTTCCGCTGCGGCTGACCAGTGAAGGAACGGCCCCGTTGTGCACGCGCACAGAGGGAGGCGGAGGACTGCCGCCCGCCGCGCGGCCGGTGGCATCCTCACCAGCCATGAGCGGCTCGGCCGCGGGACGGAGCGAGGACATGGGGCGGCGCGGTGACGAGCGAGGCCGGGCGCTGCTCGACGCCCTGCTGGAGGGCCGGCCGGAGCCGGGCCTCGCGGCACGGGCGGCGACCGCTCTCCGCCTGCCGGAGTCGGGGCGTTACGCCGTGGCGGTGTTCCCGGCGGGCGGCGGCGCGGCTCCGGGAACCCGGCCGGACGTGCAGGGCCTGCGGGTCCTGTGGCGGAGGCGGGGGGAACGCGAGATCGCCGTCGTCTCCCTGGGCGACGGGGACATGGCGGGGCTCGCCACGCGTCTGGGGCGGTGGTGCCCGGGGCCCGGGGGGATCGGGCCGGTGGCGGACGGCCTGGCCGGACTGGGCACCGCGCGCCGGCTGGCCGAGGTGGCCCTGGCGACGTGTCCGCCGGGCACGACGGGGATCGTACGGCTGGAGGAGCGGCTGCCCGCGGCGCTGGTGGTGAGCCAGCCGGAGCTGTCGGACCGGCTTCTCACCGGTGTCTTCGGACCGCTGCTGGCGCTGGACCCGGCGGACCGGGCCCTGCTGGTGGGGACCCTGGAGGCGTGGCTGGAGTGCGGGGGTTCCGCGGGCCGGGCGGCCGGGCGGCTGTACTGCCACCGCAACACCGTGCTCAACCGCCTGCGCAGGCTGGAGCGCCTGACCTCCCGGTCGCTGTCGCGCCCGCGCGAACTGACCGAGATGACGCTGGCGCTCGACGCCTTCACGCTGACGGTGCCGCAGCCGTGAGGGGAGCCCGGGAAGGGGCTCCCCTCACGCCGTCGCGTCAGGACAGGAAGTCGCGGGCGATCGCCTGGGCCGCGCGTTCCAGCAGGGGACCGGCCTGCGCCATGCAGACGGCCGGGTCGGGCTCCAGGTCCGTCAGGGGGTAGGCCCGCCGGATACCGGCTCCGTCGAGGGCTTCCTGCGGCAGGACGAGGCGTCCGCATACGGCGACGACCTCCACACCGGCCGCGCGTGCCGCCGCAGCGACGCCCGCCGGTGCCTTGCCGTGGAGGGTCTGCTCGTCCAGGGAGCCCTCCCCGGTGACGACGAGTGTGGCCTTCGCCAGTGCGGGGGCGAAGCCGAGGACGTCGAGCATGACCTCGATGCCCGGCCGGAACCGGGCGCCGAGCGCGACGAGCGCGCCGTAGCCGATGCCTCCCGCGGCGCCGGCGCCGGGCAGTCCGGCGTGCTCGGGTCCCAGGACGGACGCGTAGTGGGCCAGTGCCGCGTCGAGGACCGCGATGTCGTCCTCGGTGGCGCCCTTCTGCCGCCCGTAGACCTCGGGGGCGCCCTTCGGGCCGGTCAGCGGGTTGTCCACGTCGCTGGCCAGGATCAGGTCGATTCCGGCGAGCCGGGGATCGAGGCCCGACAGGTCGGCCTCGGCGAGTTCCGCGAGTCCGCCGCCACCCGGGCCGACGGGTTCGCCGTCCTTGTCCAGGAAGCGCGCTCCGAGCGCGGCGAGCATGCCCGCGCCGCCGTCGGTCGTGGCGCTGCCGCCGACGCCGAACACGATCGTGCTGGCGCCCGCGTCGAGCGCCGCGGCCAGGAGTTCGCCCGAGCCGTACGTCGTCGCCGTGAGCGGGGCGAACTCTCCCTCGGGGAGGTGCTGGAGGCCCGAGGCCTCGGCCATCTCCACCACGGCCGTGGTGTCGCGCACCGCGTACGCCGCGGTGACCGGGGTCCCCAGCGGCCCGGTGACCCGCGCCTCGCGGCGCTCGAAACCGGCGGCCACGGCCGCCGCGACCGTACCGTCGCCGCCGTCCGCGACGGGCAATGTCTCCACCCGCACGCCGGGAACGACGTGCCGCAGTCCGGCCGTCACCCGCTCGGCGACCTGTACGGCCGTGAGCGAGCCCTTGAACTTGTCCGCCGCCACGAGCACGTGGGCGGTCTCCATCGCTGCTCCGTCCGTCACCATGTATCCCTTTGCATTCGAACAGGCAGTCGCGCCGCTCCGACCTTATCCGCACCACCCCTGATCTGCCCATACCTGTCCAGAACCACCGGCCGGGCCCCTACGCTGCCCCTGTGACTCTCTCGGACTACGCCACGTACATCGCCGGCCTGCCCCGCGTGCTCGCCGGGGCCGCGTCCCTCTTCAGGGACGAGGAGGGACGGCTTCTGCTCGTCGAGCCGAACTACCGGGAGGGGTGGGCGCTGCCGGGCGGGACGGTCGAGTCGGACGAGGGCGAGACGCCGCGGCAGGCGGCGCGGCGGGAGACGGCGGAGGAGATCGGTCTCGACATCGCGCCGGGGCGGCTCCTCGCGGTCGACTGGGCACGGGGCGCCGACCGTCCCCCGATCGTCGCCTACCTGTACGACGGCGGCGTCCTCAGCAGGGAGCGGTTCGACGCGATCGAACTCCAGGAGGCCGAACTGCTCTCCTGGCGCCTCGTGGACCGCGGCGCGCTTCCCCGCTTCCTGCCCGACCGGCTCCTGCAGCGTGTCCTCGCCGCCCTGGAGGTGCTCGACAACGGCACCGGGGCGGCCGAACTGGAGGACGGCGTACCGGTCATGGACTGAGGGCGGCGGGCCGGCCGCGCGGGGCACCGACGGCACGGCCGGACAGTGGGGTGACCACCGCGCCGGGAGCCGCGCGGTCAGCCCTGCGGCTCCTGCGGCCGCTGCGCGGTCTCGCGCAGCGCGTCGTCGCGGGCGGCGATCCGGGCCTCGGTCCGGTGCCCGCGCGCGATGTAGTCGCGCACGACGAGTTCGACCGCGTCCCGGGCGCTGCCGACGCCGGCGAGCACCATCGCTTCCACGACGAGTTCCGCGTCGAGACTTACGGTCACCTTGGCCATGAGGGGCAATGCAGCAGCGGCGCTGCACCGGAATAATGTGATCGCGGGTACCCGGGGTGATGCGTACGCTCGGGCCATGACTCTCGTCGCGATCCTCAGCGGCGCCGGCATCTCCACGGACTCCGGCATTCCCGACTACCGCGGGCCGCGGGGCCTCTGGCGGCAGGACCCGGAGGCGGAGAAGCTCGTCACCTATGCCCCCTACATGTCCGACCCGGAGATCCGCCGCCGTTCCTGGCGGATGCGCCGTGCGGGCGCGGCCCTGGGCGCCGAGCCGAACGCGGCACACCGCGCCGTGGCCGCGCTCGAACGCTCGGGCACCCCGGTCCGGGTGATCACCCAGAACGTCGACGGTCTCCACCAGCGGGCCGGCCTCCCCGCCCGCAAGGTCGTCGAACTCCACGGCACGGCACACCAGGTGGTCTGCACGCGCTGCCACGCCAGGTCGCCCATGGCGGCCGCCCTGGTCCGGGTCGAGGCGGGCGAGGCCGATCCGCCGTGCACGGTCTGCGGCGGGATCCTGAAGTCGGCGACGGTGATGTTCGGCGAACGCCTCGACCCCCAGGTGCTCGCGGACGCGACGGCGATCGCCAGGGCGAGCCAGGTGTTCATCGCGGTGGGCACGACGATCCAGGTGCAGCCCGCGGCCTCGCTGGCGGGGATCGCGGTGGAACACGGGGCGCGGCTCGTCGTGGTGAACGCGGAGCCGACGCCGTACGACGAGCTGGCAGAGGAGATCGTGCGCGAGCCCATCGGGACGGCCCTGCCCGCTCTGCTCGAACGCCTGTCGGCGCAGCACGGTGCGCGCTGAGACGGGTTGCGGAGGACAACCCGTCCGGCCCGGGCGCGCCGCGGCCCGGCTCAGCCGTCCAGACCCGCCCGGATCCGGCGCGACGGGCTGAACGCGTACAGGTCGAGGATCTCCGGCGCCTCCGCGACGCCGGGCCCGCCGGCGCCCGCCCAGGCGGCGATGTCGGCGACGGCGTGAGGGTCGTTGACCAGCCCGAGCCAGACCGGGCGGCCACCCGCCCGCCGGCCCTCGGCCGAGGGCTGCACCACGATCACGTTGCCGTGCTCGCAGGCGTCCAGGCACTCCACCGCACGCACGGTGGCGGCGCCGCCGACGCCCTGACGCAGCCGCGCGAGCTGACCGGCGTGGTCCACACCGGGGATCTTCGCCGTGCCGCAGCAGCAGCCGCGGCACACGCTCACGGTGGGTCTCGACGGCCCCGTACCGGCGGGCTCACGGGGACGGCGGCTCATGCGGGGACGCTCCGGCGGTCTGCGGCGATGATCACCGCAGGACTGTACCGGCCGGCTGCCCCGCAGCGCGTGTGGGGTAGTGTTGACGGCTGCGAAGGGGAGTAGCCCCGCAAACCGGTCGTCGACACACTGGAGCCTTCGGGTTCCCGGTGGCCGGGCTCGTAGATGCTTACGGGTGGGCGAGACCTTCGGTCAGGTATGACACGCCCGCGCCCTGCGGGCGCTGCGGTCATGCCGGGCCGAGTGGTCCTCCGAAAAGCCCGTACGGCACTTCGCGGAAAGACCCGGGGCCCGGCTCTCACAGAAAGCCACCCGGAATGCATCTCGACCTCCTGGCGATCCTCACCGCCTTCGGGCTGATCTTCCTCGCGGAGCTCCCCGACAAGACGATGTTCGCGTCGCTGGCCATGGGCACGCGCATGCGTCCGCTCTACGTGTGGTTCGGCACCTCGTCCGCCTTCATCGTCCACGTCGCCATCGCGGTCGGCGCGGGCGGGCTGATCGGCATGCTCCCCGACTGGATCGTCAAGCTCGTCTCGGCGGTCCTCTTCGCCTTCGGCGCCTTCATGCTGCTGCGCGGCAGCGGTGACGACGACGAGGACGAGGAGGTCAAGACGGTCACCGGCTTCTGGCCCGTCTACTCGACGGCCTTCATGGCGGTGTTCATCAGTGAGTGGGGCGACCTGACACAGATCACGACGGCGAACCTCGCCGCGAGCAACGGGGCCTGGTCCACGGCCATCGGCTCGGCAGCCGCGCTCATGTCGGTGTCCGCGCTGGCGCTGCTGGCCGGCCGTTTCATCGCCAAGCGGGTCCCGCTGAAGACGGTGCAGCGCATCGGCGGTGTGTGCATGCTCGGGCTGGCGATCTGGTCGGTGGTCGAGATCTTCGCGGGCTGAGCGGGCTGAGCGGCACCGTCGGCGCGGGCGGCGGCTCCTGGGGCCACCCGTGCCGCGGCGCCCGCCCGCCGGCGGGCTCAGAACAGCACTGGCGCCTCGGCCTCCGCGCCCCTCTCGAAGGCCAGCAGCCGCTGCTTGCGCTCCAGGCCGCCGCCGTACCCCGTGAGGCTCCCCGAGGCGCCGATGACACGGTGGCAGGGGACGATGATCCCGACCGGGTTCTTCCCGTTGGCCAGGCCCACCGCGCGCGAGGCACCGGGCTTGCCGAGGATCTCGGCCAGTTCGCCGTACGAGCGGGTCACGCCGTACGGAATCCGCGCGAGCTCGGCCCACACGCTGCGCTGGAACGGGGTTCCCTCCAGTCGCAGCGGCAGGTCGAACTCCTTCAGCCGGCCCGCGAAGTAGGCGTCGAGCTGGCTGATCGCCTCCCCGAAGGGCCGGGGGTCCGGCAGGCCGAAGGTCTCCTCGGGCGGGCGGTGCCGCTGCCCGGTCATGTAGAGGCCGCAGAGCGTCCCGTCGGTGGCGACCAGGGTGAGCGCGCCGTAGGGGCTGTCGACGACGGTGTGCTGCCGCGTCGTCGTGGATGCGGGGGTCATGGGTTCGTCCTCGCTGCGGTCATGGGTTCGTCCTCCCGCCCTCGGGCGGGCAGATGGTTGATCGGGTGGTCGTCGACGGTCCACAGGTACTGCACGGCGTACGCGCGCCAGGGGCGCCACCGCGCCGCGCGGGCGGTGAGGGCCGCCGGGGTCGCGGGGAGGCCGAGGCGGGCGGCCGACCTGCGGATCCCCAGATCGGTGGGGAGGAAGGCGTCCGGGTCCCCGAGGGCACGCATGGCGATCACCTCGACCGTCCAGGGGCCGAATCCCGCGAGCGCGGTCAGTTCCGCCCTCGCCCTGTCCCAGTCGGTGCCCTCCCCCAGGTGCAGCGACCCGTCGGCAAGGGCTCGCACGAGGGTGGTGAGCGTGGCGCGGCGGCTGCGCGGCAGGGCGAGCGCCTCGGGATCGAGTCCGGCGAGCGCGTCGGGGGCCGGGAAGAGGTGGGTCAGCCCGCCGTCGGGGTCGTCGACCGGCACCCCGTGGGCGCGGACCAGCCTGGCCGCATGGGTCCGGGCGGCGGCCGTGGACACCTGCTGGCCGAGCACCGCGCGTACGGCGAACTCCGCCGCGTCGACCGTGCGCGGCACCCGGCGGCCGGGAGCCGCGTCCACCAGCGGGGCGAGCAGCGGATCGGCACGCAGTTGGTCGTCCACGGCCACGGGGTCGGCGTCCAGGTCGAGCAGACGGCGGCAGCGGCTGATGGCCTGGGCGAGGTCGCGGGGGTCGGTGAGCGAGAGCCTGCACTCGATGTGTCCGGAGCGGGGGGTGAGCGCCACGATGCCGTGCCCGTGCGGGAGGGTGAGCGTGCGGCGGTAGGCACCGTCGCGCCATTCCTCGACTCCGGGCACGGCGGTCGCGGCCAGGTGACCGAACAGGTTGCTCGGGTTGAGCGGGGCGCGGTACGGCAGCCGGAGGGCGATGACACCCGGCGTCCCGGGCTTCCTCGCCCCGCGTGCGGACCGGGTGCGCAGTTCGCCCGGGGCCAGTGCGAAGACCTCGCGCACGGTGTCGTTGAACGTACGGATGGACGAGAACCCGGCGGCGAAGGCGACCTCGGCCATGGGCAGCGCGGTCGTCTCGATAAGGACCCTCGCGGTCTGGGCACGCTGGGACCTGGCCAGCGCCAACGGGCCCGCGCCGAGTTCGGCGAGGAGCTGGCGCTCGACCTGGCGGGTGGAGTAGCCGAGCCGGGAAGCGAGCCCGGTGACGCCCTCCCGGTCGACGACCCCGTCCTGGATGAGCCGCATGGCACGGGCCACGGAGTCGGCGCGGGCGTTCCACTCCGGAGAACCGGGGCTGGTGTCGGGGCGGCAGCGCTTGCAGGCCCGGAAACCGGCCTGCTGGCAGGCGGCGGCGCTCGGGTAGAAGGTCATGTTCCGTACCTTGGGCGGCACGACCGGGCAGCTGGGCCGGCAGTAGATGCGGGTGGTCAGGACCGCGGTGAAGAACCAGCCGTCGAATCGGGAGTCCTTCGACCGCACGGCTCGCACGCAGCGCTCGGTGTCGGTGTGCATGTATCCAGGATCGGGCACCGGAGACGCTGCGGCTGGCGGAAATCCGACATGAGCCTCGCGCTGCCACCGGTGCGCGCCTGCCCGCCGGCCCTCGGCCGTCTCCCTCCCGCGCGGCACCGGACGGCCGCCTCCGCCGTGTCGGAGACGGGGCGCGTACACCGTGAGGTTTCGGTCACCTCGCCGCAATGAAACATGCCGGAAACCTGACGGCGTCCTCGGCGAAACGCGCGCCCGCAACCCTCTCAGGGCCGGACCCCACGCCGCCCCGAGGAGGAAACCTCTCTTGAATCCCGTGCCCCTGGCCTCGGCGGGCCTCGACACAGGCGACACCGCCTGGCTGCTCGCCGCCACCGCCCTCGTGCTGCTGATGACGCCGGGACTGGCCCTGTTCTACGGTGGCATGGTCCGCACGAAGAGCGTCCTCAACATGCTGATGATGAGCTTCGTGTCGATCGCGCTGGTCACCGTCGTCTGGCTGGTGGCGGGGTATTCACTGGCGTTCGGTGACGACGTGTTCGCCGGGCTCATAGGTGGCATCGGCCAGGTGGGCATGGCCGGCATCGGCCCCGACGACCTCACCGGCAGCGTTCCCACCCTGCTGTTCACCACCTTCCAGCTCACCTTCGCGATCCTCACCGCGGCGCTCATCAGCGGTGCGGTCGCGGACCGCATGAAATTCGCGGCGTGGCTGGTGTTCGTGCCGGTGTGGACCCTCCTCGTATACGTTCCCGTCGCCCACTGGGTGTGGGGACCCGGCGGGTGGATCGCGGACTCGCTCGGCGCCCTGGACTTCGCCGGCGGACTCGTCGTCGAGATCGCGTGCGGGGCGTCCGGTCTCGCTCTCGCCCTGGTGATCGGCCCCCGCATCGGCTTCAGGAAGGACGCGATGCGGCCGCACAACCTGCCGATGGTGATGCTCGGTGCCGGCCTGCTCTGGTTCGGCTGGCTCGGCTTCAACGGGGGCTCGGCTCTCGGCGCCAACGGGATGGCGGCCGCCTCGGTCCTCAACACCCTGGTCGCCGGGTGCACCGGCCTGCTCGGCTGGCTCTTCGTCGAGCAGCGGCGCGACGGCCATCCGACCACCTTCGGTGCGGCGTCCGGGGTCGTCGCCGGTCTGGTCGCCATCACGCCCGCCTGCGGCACCGTCGGCGTCCTCGGCGCCGCCGTCGTGGGCCTCGTGGCCGGTGTGGTCTGCTCCTACGCGGTGGCGTGGAAGTTCCGTTACGACTACGACGACTCGCTGGACGTCGTCGGCGTGCACTTCGTCGGAGGCGTCATCGGAACCCTCCTCGTCGGTCTGTTCGCGACGGCCGCGATGACCGGCGGCACGGAGGGCCTGTTCTACGGCGGCGGGGCGGGGCAGCTCGCGCGGCAGGCCGTCGCCGTCCTGGCGGTGGCCGGGTACACGTTCCTGGTGACGTACGGGATCGGCAGGGCCATCGACGCGGTCATGGGGGTGCGTGCCTCCGAGGACGACGAACTCACGGGCCTGGACCAGGCGGTGCACGCGGAGAGCGCCTACGATCACGGCGGCCCGGGACACGCCGCTTCGCTCGCTCCGGGCCACTCCGTACCCCTCTCCAGGAACAGGAGCACTGCCCCGTGAAGCTCATCACCGCAGTCGTGAAACCGCACCGCCTCGACGAGGTGAAGACCGCCCTGCAGGACCTCGGCGTGCACGGGATGACGGTCACCGAGGCCAGCGGTTACGGGCGTCAGCACGGCCACACCGAGGTGTACCGCGGGGCCGAGTACCGCGTGGACCTGGTACCCAAGGTCCGTATAGAGGTGCTCGTCGAGGACTCGGACGCGGAGCCGGTCATCGACGCGGTGGTCCGCGCCGCACGGACGGGGAAGATCGGCGACGGCAAGGTGTGGGCGCTGCCCGTGGAGACGGCCGTGCGGGTGCGCACGGGCGAGCGCGGTCCCGGCGCCCTGTGACGGGTGGGCGGTCCCCGTCAGCGTCGGCCCGGCGCGGGGGCCGCCCGCTTCACGGATGACTTGCGCCCTGAACGGGGCTGGGTGGGTTCGGCGTTCCGTCCCCGTGCGGCGCACAGGAGCCTTCCGGCGGTGCGGGCGGTACGGGGTCAGTGCGTCCCGTCGGGCCGGAGCGCGTCGAGGCCGGGCAGATTGACGACGATCGCCTCCTGGGTGCTGCGCGCGATGACCACCACGGCCTCTTCCGCCGGGTCCGGGTTCTCCTCGCGGTGCGGCACGAACGGCGGGACGAAGATGTAGTCGCCCGGTGACGTGCGCAGCCGGATCTCCTCCGGCTCGCCCCCCGAGTCGTCGATGAAGACGAACTCCGGGTGTCCGCTCACCACATGGATGGCGGTCTCGGACTCGCCGTGGTGGTGGTCCGACGAAGCGGTCGAGGGCGCGACGTGGGTCTGACCCATCCACAGCTTCTCGGAGCCGACGGTCTTCCCGCTGACGGCGCTGAATCTGCGCATCCCGCCGGTCTGTGCCGTGTCGCCGTCGAGTGCGTCCGCACGGATGTGGTGCAGACGGCTGCGCAGGGGCCCCGCGGGACTGCCCGGGGCGTCGTGGAGATGAGGGTGGAACCCTTCACCGGGGGTGGTCGACGGCTCGCTCATGGCAGGGACGCTAGAGGCGCGAAGAAAAGGATGTCAAGAGGTGTCCTTTGCCCTTCACCTGGGGCAATGTCCCCGCAACGCATCGGCCTGCCCGAGGGCGAGCCTCGCCCGGCCTCCCGCTCCGGGGCATGATGTGGGCATGCATATCTCCGCGAAGGCGGACTACGCCACGCGCGCCCTTCTGGAGCTCGCGAGTGATCCCGGCCGTCCGCTCTCCTGTGAAGCCATCGCCTCCTCGCAGGAGATTCCGTTCAGGTTCCTCAAGTCCGTGGTGGGCGAGCTGCGCAGGGCCGGGCTGGTGCGAAGTCAGCGCGGCTGCGAGGGCGGTTACTGGCTCGGCAGGCCGGCCGACGAGATCCCGCTGCTGGACGTCGTGCGCACCGTGGACGGTGAACTGATCACCCTTCGGGGTGAGTCGCTGGCGGGGCTCGACTACCCCGGCCCGGCCGCGGGTCTGCCCGGGGTCTGGCGCCGGGTGGAGGCGGACGCGGCGGCGATCCTCGGCGGGCTGACGGTGGCCTCCCTGCTGCCCGCCGAGCCGCGTGCACGTCAGCCCGTGCCCGGTGCCGCGTGACCGGCACCCCGGACGAACCGCTGCTGGAGGTGGTGGAGTTCACCGACCCGATGTGCCCCTGGGCGTGGGGCTCGGAGCCGGCGTTCCGCAGGCTGCGCGCGGAGCTCGGGGGTGTCGCGACGGCTGCCGCCGAAGCCCTGGCCCAGGTCACGGACACCTTCTCGGCGGTGCTCGGCGGCCGGACGGCGGTGCTGGCGCCCACCGGCTGAGGGCGCGCCGCCGGGCCCGCGTTCACGCCGCTCGCAGGCGCCGCCACACCGCCTTGGCCGCGTGGTGCCCCGACATGCCGTGCACACCGGGACCGGGCGGCGTGGCCGACGAGCAGAGGTAGACCGCGGGGTGGGCGGTGGCGTACGGCACCCGGGCGAGCCGGGGCCGGATCACCGTCTGCAGCCCCGCGAACGCGCCGGTGGCGATGTCCCCGCCGACGTAGTTGGCGTTCCGTGCGGCGAGTTGCGGCGGTCCGGACACGGCACGGGCCAGCACGAGGTCGCGGAACCCGGGTGCGAAGCGCTCCAGTTGACGTTCGATCACGTCGGTGGCGTCGCCTTCCCAGCCGGCCGGGACGTGCCCGTAGACCCAGAAGACGTGGCGGCCCTCGGGGGCGCGGCCCGGGTCGACGAGGCTGGGCTGCGCGGTGATCAGGAAGGGGACGCTCGGGTCGCGGCCCGCCCCCGCGGCGCGCAGGGAGGCGTCGATCTCGGCGGCCGTGGGACCGACGTGGACCGTGCCGGCGCGCCGGGCCTCCTCGGCCGTCCAGGGCACCGGACCCGACAGCGCGTAGTCGACCTTGAAGCAGGAGGGGCCGTAACGGTAGTGGTCGTAGGCGCCGCCGAGGCCCGCGATCCGGGCGAGCGCGGTCGGCGAGGTGTCGAAGACGTAGGCGCGGGCGGGCGGGAGTTCGTCGAGCCGCTTGACCTCCGTGCCCGTACGGATCGCACCGCCCAGCTCGCGCAGGTAGGAGGCCAGGGCGTCGGAGACGGCCTGCGAGCCGCCCCGGGGCATCGGCCAGCCGTTCTCGTGCGCGGCGAGCGCGAACATCAGGGCGATTCCGCCCGTCGCGAGGCCACTGGCCGGAGCGATGGCGTGGGCGGCGAGCCCGGCGACGAGACCGCGCGCCTTCTCCCCCCGGAAGCGGCGCGAGAGCAGCGAGGCCGGCTGCACCGCGTCCATCCCGAACCGCGCCCAGCGGTACGGGTCACGGGGCAGCCCGTCCCAGGGAGTGCGCAGCATGTCCGCCGCGAGGGTGTCCCAGTGGCCCGTGTAGGGAGCGACGAGCCTGCGGTACGCGCCCGCGTCGGCCGGGCCTAGCGACATCGCGCTCTCGCCGACCGACCCGGTGAGCACCGCCGCGGAGCCGTCCGGGAAGGGATGGGCCAGCGCGAGCGGTGCGTGGAGCCACTCGAGGCCGTGCCGGGCCAGCGGCATCGCCCGGAATGCCGGGGAGCCGATGCCGAGCGGGTGTACGGCGGAACACGGGTCGTGGCGGTAGCCCGGGAGGGTCAGCTCCTCGGTGCGGGCACCGCCCCCGACGGTGTCCCGCGCCTCGAAGACCTCCACGGAGAAGCCCCGGCGGGCCAGCTCGACCGCGGCCGTGAGGCCGTTGGGCCCCGCCCCGACGACGACGGCATCAAGCATCGATGGCACCTTCGGACTCCTTCGTCAGCCGATGGCCAGGGCACCCAGGATATTCGGGCGCACCGACAGCGGACCTCCGGGTGCGTTCAGTCCCGGCGCGCGACGCGTCCCGCGCCCCTGAGGGCGGCCCGGTCGTGAAGGCGACCGCGAACCGGGTCCGCCCCGCCGACCGGTCGGGAACCGGGCGGCAGGGCGGACGGATCCGTGTGGTCAGGCCAGGCGGCGGCGCAGGACACGGAGCGCGGCGAAGGTGAACAGTGCCGCGGCAGCGAGCGCCAGGACGGTGGACGCGATCTGGTATCCCCAGTAGTCGGTGGCGTCGAGGGAACTGATGAGGTAGTTGTCCTGGGGCAAGGCGTCGTAGAACTGGAGGCCCAGCACACCGCCGGGGTGGACACCGTGGACCTTGGAGAACAGCGGGAAGTCGAGCAGCAGCACCGCCCGGGAGCGGACCAGCACGGCGACGGCCAGCCAGGTGAGCAGGGGCGCGGCGACGAGCGCGGGCAGTGCACGGCGCAGGACCGTTCCGGTCAGCGCGCCGGCCGCGGCCCCCAGAAGGACGTAGGCGACGGTCACCGGGCCGATGGTGTAGTACGCGGTCTGCCGGTCGATGCCGTAGGTGAACAGGTCGAGGCGGAAGGCGTGGACGGCGTTCATCCGGTACAGCGCGACCAGAGGGATCGTCAACGCCGCGACGATCGTCGCGAGGGTCGCCCAGCGGACGGTGAACCACCGCCGGGGAGTGACCGACTGGGTCAGCGCGAGGACGACACGGCGGGTCTCCCACTCCCGTGCGGTCAGCGTACCGGTGAGGAGCGCGGCGATCATGGCCGGCAGGAAGGCGAGGGGAGAACCGTTCGCCAGGAGCGTCGCCGTCTGCTTGTGGGCGTCGTGGGCGTAGCGGCCCAAGCGGTAGGCCTGGCTGCCGACGTGGTCGCGCAGGGTCAGGGCGTCGGCCCAGCCGCCGTAGTGGTACACCAGCGGGACGCCGGTGCGCACGGCCAGCAGCAGGAGGATGAGAGCGGGTATCCGGTACTGCCGCAGGGCGACGCGGGCGAGCGGCCACCGCTCTCCGGGGCCCGCTGCGGTGTTTCCGGTGGGCGGGGAGACGAGGGCGCTCATGCGGCGTTTTCCTTGCTGGGACGGGTCGGGGCGAGGGCGGGACCCGTGGCCCCGGCGGCGGTGAGATGGGCGAGGACCAGCTCGTCCAGCGAGGGGGTGCGTACGTCCCATTCGGCCGGCAGGGGGCCGGCGGGGCGGACGAGGGCACTCGTGCCGCGTCCGGCGGGGCGGCTCTCGACGACCGTGTGACCCGCGAGGCGGTCGGAGCCGCCGGGCAGGGCGACGACGGCGTGGGCCGCTGTCAGTTCGTCGATGCCGCCGCACAGCCGGGTCGTGCCTTCTTGGAGCAGGAGCAGGTGGTCGCAGACGTCCGCCAGCTCGGAGATGATGTGCGACGACATCACCACGGTCGCGCCGGTGTCCGCGACATGTGCCATCAACAGCCCCATCACGTCCTGTCGCGCCAGCACGTCGAGATCGGCCATCGGCTCGTCCAGCAGGAGCAGGCCGGCGCCCTTGCCGAGGGTGAGGGCCAGGGAGACCCGGGTACGCTCACCGCCGGACAGATCCCCGACACGGTCGTCGAGGCGGTCGTGCAACGAGCCGAGGACCCGGCCCGCGAGTTCCGCGTCCCAGCCGTGCCCGTTCAGGCGGGCGCCGAGGCGCATGGTCTCGGCGACCGTGAACCGGGGAAAGAGGGGGCGGTGCTGCGCCAGGTACGCGACCCGGGGGTGCCCGGCCCGCGGGGAGCCGCCGAAGACCTCGACCGCCCCGGAGACGGGCCGTCGCATGCCGGCCGCGAGTTCCAGCAGGGTGGACTTGCCCGCCCCGTTGGGTCCGACGAGTGCGGACACTACTCCGGCGGGGACGGTGAAGGTGCAGCCGTCGAGGACGGCGCGGCCTCCGCGCCGGTATGTCTGGGTGACCCCGTGGGCGGCGAGCACCGCGTCGGGACTACTGATCGGGGACGGCATCGGATTCCTTCGGGGTGTATAGATCTTCCAGTACGTCGGCGAACAGCGCGGCGAGATCGTCCCGCTCGGCGCCCGCCGCAGCGGCCCTGCCGGCCACGTCCGCGAGCTCGGCCCGCCACGGCGAGCCGGCCGAGGCGGCACCGAGCGTTCCGGTCACGAACGTGCCGTGTCTTCGCCGGGTCTCGACCAGGCCCTGGGACTCCAGCTCGCGATATGCCTTGAGGACGGTGTTGGGGTTGAGCGCGGTCGCCTCGACCACCGCCCGCGCGGTGGGCAGCCGGTCTCCCGGCTCGAGCAGCCCGAGCCGGAGCGCCTGCCGGACCTGCTGGATGATCTGGACGTAGCTGGGCACTCCGCTGCGCCGATCGATCCTGAAGACGAACACCGATACCTCGTTCCGCATGAACCTATGAACTAGTGGAATGATGCATTGGATTATTTGGCACGTCAAATAAATGCCTCGAGGTCCACCGCACAGCCGGACAGGGTGCGGGCGGGAACGGCGCAGCCTGCGAGGACAAGCGGAGGGAGGACGTGACCGTCCGGGCTCGCGGGGCCGGGGATGCCTGGCCCGTTCGGAGCGGCGTCCCGAAGTCGCCACCGAGGCGCGTGGCGCCCGGCGCGGAGGCAGGAGCGCGCTGCTCGCGGCACGCGGCGTTGCCGCCCTGCCGGGAAGGGCCGGGTCCGAGACGAAAGCACGCAAGGGCCGCATCGCCCGCCGGAGTTGCGTCGCGGCCGAAGGAACGCTGAGGCAGCACGAGTTGACGCCATATCAAGGGCCTGTTGCGATCGGCCCCCAGCGGCCACGTCGGCCACTCACCCGGCAGCGGCCCAGCCCTGGACCGGGCAACTGGGCCGCTCGCGGTCGGCGTCGTACGGGATGCTCGTACGGCACGGGGGCTGAGGAACCGCCCCCGGACGCCGTGAAAGATCCCTCGGCCGAGGGCGGTTCCTCAGCCCCCGACGGGGTCCGGTCCCTGCCGTCCGGACCGCAGCGCGTCGAGAATGCGCTCGGCCGTCGCCGTGTCCCTGGCCGCCGTGAACGGCAGGTCGTTGCCGCCTGTGAGGCGGTAGGGGACACCGGACAGGGTGGACTGTGCACCGCCCGACTCGGTGACCAGCAGGAGCCCCGCCGCATGGTCCCAGGCGAATTCCCAGTTGAAGGCGACGGCATCCTGGGCGCCGCAGGCGACGGCGAGGTACTCCAGGCCCGCCGATCCGCACGCGCGGGCGTCGATGCCGTCGGTGCGCAGGCCGAGCAGGGCCCGCTTCTGGGCGTCCGACGTGTAGTCCGGGTGGGACATGGCCACCTTGAGCACCGCGCCGGGTGCGGGCGAACCACTGTGCAGCCGGGTGCCGTTGAGTGTGGCACCACGTCCCTTCAGGGCGACGGCCATCTCACCGAGGACGGGGGCGTACGTCCATGAGGCGTACACCTCTCCGCGCAGGGCGAGGGCCACCAGGGTGCAGAAGCCGGGCTCGCCGCGGACGAACTGGCGGGTGCCGTCGACCGGGTCGACGATCCACACGGGCGCGTCGCCTCCGAGCGCGTCGTAGACGGAGGGGTCGGCGTGGACCGCTTCCTCGCCGACGACGACCGAACCGGGCAGCAGCCGGGTCAGGGACGCGGTGAGGTGCTCCTCGGCCAGGCGGTCGGCGGCGGTGACCAGGTCGTGGGGGCCGCTCTTCTCGACGATCTCGTGCGCGGCGAGCTGCTGGTAGCGCGGCAGGATCTCGGCGGCGACCGCTGCCCGCACCGCCGCTTCCACCTCGGTCAGCTGTCCGGCGGTCCCGGCGGTCCCGTAGAGGAAGTCATCGATCATGCCTCCAGCTAAGCACGGTCCGCCGGGGGCACTCCGGGCAGGAGGTCAGCGGCCCACCGCGTAGCCCTGCATCCCGCGCGGATTGGCGGCGGCGGACAGGATGCCGGTCTCCGGGGCCCGGGCGACGGCGCACATGCGGCCCTCGGACCAGGGTTCGCCGACCGTCACGTCGTGGCCGAGGCGGCGCAGCTCCTCGACGACCCCGGGGGCCATGCCCTCCTCGACCGTGAGGCTCCCCGGCCGCATCCCGCGCGGGAAGAAGGAGCCGGGGAAGCTGTCGTTGTGCCAGTTCGGGGCATCGATGGCCCCCTGGAGGTCGAAGCCTCCGCGCACGGTGCCGCGGAGTGCCACGGCGAGGAAGAAGTGCAGCTGCCACTGGTCCTGCTGGTCGCCGCCGGGCGTCCCGAACGCCATGACGGGGACCCCGTCGCGCAGGGCGAGTGAGGGGCTGAGGGTGGTGCGCGGTCGGCGTCCGGGGGTCAGTGTGTTCGGAAGGCCCTCGTCGAGCCACGCCATCTGCAGGCGGGTCCCGAGGGGGAAGCCGAGTTCCGGCACCACCGGGTTGGACTGGAGCCAGCCGCCGCTGGGGGTCGCGGCGACCATGTTGCCCCAGCGGTCGACGATGTCGAGGTGGCAGGTGTCACCGCGGGTCGCGCCGTCCCTGGCGACCGTCGGCTCCCCCGCCCCCGCGGCCGGCACGCCCGTCGCGTCGAAATCCGCCTCCCCGGAGGCGGCGGCGCGGGCGTGCGCACTGAGGACCGGGGTACGGCCGTCGGGGCTGCCGGGGCGCAGCTCCAGGGACGCGGTGCCGGTGATCAGCGTGCGGCGCTCGTCGTTGTACGCCTCGGAGAGCAGGGTCTCCAGCGGCACGTCGGCGGCGTCGCCGTACCAGGCCTCGCGGTCGGCCATCGCGAGCTTGCAGCCCTCGGCGAGCAGGTGGACGTAGGCGGCGGAGCCGTGTGCCGGGAGCTCTGCGGGGAGGAGGGCGAGCTGCTGGAGGAAGGCGGGGCCCTGGCTCCAGCCGCCGGCCTTGGCCAGCGTCCAGCCGTTCCACTCGTACGTGGCGGGGGCCTCGTACGACGCGGACCAGCCGGCCAGGTCCTCGGCCGTGAGCGTGCCGGTGTGACGGCTCCCGCTGGTGTCCAGGGTGGGGACACCGGCCTGGCGGACGAGCGCCTCGGCGACGAAGCCCGTGCGCCACACGGCACGGGCGGCCTCGATCTGGGAGACGCGGTCGTCGCCGCCCGTCTCCTCGGCCTCGGCTATGAGGCGGCGCCAGGTCGCGGCGAGCGCGGGGTTGCGGAAGAGCTCTCCCGGCGTCGGCGCCTTCCCGCCGGGGAGGTAGACGTCGGCGGAGCTCTGCCACTCTGTCTCGAACAGCTCACGGACGGCCTCCACGGTCAGGCCCACGCGCTCGACGGGCGGGTGGCCGTCCTCGGCGTACCCGATGGCGTACCGAAGGACCTCCGCGACGGTCTTCGTCCCGTGGTCGCGCAGCAGGAGCATCCAGGCGTCGAAGGCCCCCGGTACGGCGGCGGCGAGCGGCCCTGTGCCGGGGACCAGGCCGAGGCCGAGCGAACGGTAGTGCGCCGCCGAGGCACCGGCGGGAGCGGGGCCCTGCCCGCAGAGCACCCGCACCTCGCCGTCCTTCGGGGCGAGGATCATCGGGACCTCGCCCGCCGGCCCGTTGAGGTGCGGCTCCACGACGTGCAGGACGAATCCGGCGGCCGCGGCCGCGTCGTAGGCGTTGCCACCGTTCTCCAGGACGGCCATCGCGGACTGCGAGGCGAGCCAGTGGGTGGAGGACACCATGCCGAAGGTGCCCTGAAGGGTGGGGCGGGTGGTGAACACGGGTGCTGCTCCTTGCTGCGGCGTTCGGAGTTCGGGTGCGGAGTTCGGGTTCTTCAGGTCGGGCGTCCGGAATTCGGTGGGGCGTTCGCGGATCGTACGGAACGGCGGAACGCCGGCTGTCGTGGCCTCGCTGCCGCGCCACCGGTCCACCCGGGGGTTCGCATGCAGCCGTGCCGACGGGCGGGGGTCCGCTCACGCCCGGAGCCGCACCGGTCCGCACCGGGCGGCACGCCGGGAAGATATCGGGGCCCCGGTGCGCTGAGGTGGAGGTGATTCCACTCAGCGGAGGCCCGGCGATGCACGGCGAATACAAGGTTCCTGGCGGCAAGCTCGTCGTGGTCGATCTGGAGAACCGGGCGGGCGTACTGCGCAACGTCCGGGTGGCGGGAGACTTCTTCCTGGAACCCGACGAGGCGATCACCGCGATCGACGAGGCCCTGGAAGGTGCGCCGGCCGACACCGACGCCGCCGGACTGGCGGCCCGCGTCGAGGCCATGCTGCCCGAGGGCACCGTGATGTACGGGATCACCGCGGAAGGCGTCGCCGTGGCGGTGCGCCGGGCGCTCGCACAGGCCACCGACTGGAACGACTACGACTGGCAGCTCATCCGCGAAGGTCCGCAGTCCCCCGCGCTGCACATGGCCCTCGACGAGGTGATCACCGCCGAGGTCGCCGCGGGGCGCCGGCCGCCCACCCTGCGCGTGTGGGAGTGGGGCGCGCCGGCCGTCATCATCGGCAGCTTCCAGTCGTTGCGCAACGAGGTGGATCCGCAGGGGGCGGCACGCCACGGCGTCACGGTGGTGCGCCGCATCTCGGGCGGCGGGGCCATGTTCGTCGCAATGCTCAAGCACTACAAGCTCGCCTCTTAGCCTTCCCGCGGCACTCAATAACCGCGAAGTGCGGCAATTGCGACAAAGGTCGGCCGGAAAAACGACCTACTCTGCGCGATTGTGAGCACCATTGTGACAACCGGACCACTCCGGCTACGCCCCGTCGAAGAGCAGCCAGCCACCGTCGGCCGCCGCAAGCGCGGCCTGATCTATGTCCGGGTCTCGAAGGCCCGGGACGACATGATCAGTCCCGAACTGCAGGTCGGTCACGCCTTGACTCTCGCCAGGGCCGAGAACATCGATATCATGGCCGACCCGATCATGGATCTCGGCGAATCGGGGCGCGAGTTCGAAGAGCGCCGGATCGAAGAGATCAAGCAGATGGCGCGCGACAAGCAGTTCGATGTGCTCATCCTGTGGATCTGGTCGAGGTTCGGCCGCAACCTTCGCGAGTCTCTCCAGCACCTCGACGCGCTCATGGACTACGGGGTCGAAGTCCGCGCCGCCAAGGAGGACTTCGACGGCAAGACAACCATCGGCCGCTTCGCCATCGCCCAGATGCTCAACATCGCCGAGCTGGAGTCGAACCAGAAGGCTGACTCCTGGCGTGACATCTTCGAGCGCCGGCGGAATAAGGGACTCCCCCACTCCAACCGCGGCAGGTTCGGGTACTACCGTTGCGAAACCTGCCCCAAGTGGGAGTTCGGCAGGAAGCTGGACACCTGCCCCAAGTGCCGCAACGGGATCCTGAAGATCGACCCGGTGACCGGTCCTGTTCTGGGCCAACTCTACCGTGACTACGCCGCCGGCACATCGGTCCGCAGGCTGCTGGTCGACCTCAACCAGCGGGGAATCAAGACCTTCACAGGCAGGCCCTTCAACTCCGGTGACCTCCACAACGTCCTCGACAGCGGCTTCGGCCTCGGCTACGTCCGCTACCTCATACCCGAGCTGTCCCACCAGGTCGTCACGAACGACGACGGCAGCACGAAGAAAAGGCGGATGAACCGGCAGCGCGACGTCACGGCGTTCCTGTATTACGGTGGCGCCCACAACTCGGTCATCGACGATCCGACCGAGTGTGAGCGCATCTGGGATGCGTACACCAAGCGCCGCATGACCCAGAGCGGCCAGAGCTTCTTCTCGAACCGGCCTCGCTACTCCCTCTCCCGGCACCTCCGTTGCTCGGGTTGCGGCGGCCGAATGCAAACCGCTCTGCGTAACAAGCGGTATCGACGCCCTCTGGTCGACGGCCTCCCCAACCCTCTCGACGTGACGTTTCGCTGCGCCAATCACATCGACTCGAAGTCATGCCCGACAAATGGCACGTACATCTCTCTGGCTGTCGCGGAGAAGTGGTTCCTCGAGTGGCTCGACCGCGAAGCGCAGACGAGTGAACAAGAAGCTGAAGCGATCACGGCGAGGATGGCCGCGATCAGGACACAGAGCGATGGCGACCAAGCGCTTTTGGCCCGCCTTGACAGGATCCAGGGCCAGTTGGAAGGACTCCGCACCAAGGACGACAAGCTGACCGACGCAGTCCTCGCCGATTTGGTGCCTGAAGATTCGGCCCGACGCAAGCGGGCCGAGCTGGACGTGCAGAGGCAAGCGCTGCTCCGAGAACAGTCGCAGCTGCGCTCGAAGTTGAAGGAGAGGCCGACGCAGCAGCCCCGACCACCCCAGGAGGATCTGCTCACCGCCCGCAAGATCTACTTGGCCGCGGGCCAGGCCGACCGGCGCGAGCTTGCGTCGAAACTCATCCGCGAGATCCGCGTTTTCAAGGGCAGGAGCGGCCCCGGCAAGATCGGTGTCTACCCCCTCTGGGAAGCGCCGCCACCATGGATCCCTGATGACTCACCTTCCGGTTCCTGACCGCCAGCTCCGACTCCGTAGCGAATAGCCAATACGACCGCCAGGTCCCAGAAGTCCTCGAGGCACTCTTCCCTGCTCAGAATGTCGGCCCTCATCACCATCTCGCTCTCCATGACGCGTTGACTGGCCCTCCTGCTTGGAGGGGCGGCGTTGACTGGCCGTCCCTCCAAGATTCGGCATCCTTCCGTTTTGCTCCGGCCGGATTCTGGTGCTACGGCAGAAGACATCGATGCCAGTGCTCCATGTGCGCGGAGTACAAGGAACCGCTGTACGCCGCTCCCCCGCTGCTCCAGCGGATGGTGGACGCGGGGCAGCTCGGGCGTAAGACGGGGTCGGGCTTCTACCCGTACGATTGACCGCCTGTCCGCGGGCCCGGCGCTCACACCGCCGGGCCCGCCAGGACACGTTCTCCGAGGTCAGGACCGTGTGCGGCCCCGAAGGGCCTCTTCTTCTACTGCCGACCCGGTGCCCTGCCGGAGCGCTACGGAGCGACTGCGCGGATGCGCGAGCCCGAAGACCTGAGCCTTTCAGCGCTGTCGCAGCCTTCCGTGCTTGTACTGCGAAAACTCCCTCGGATGTCCCTCCGACAGAGCTGAAAGTCCCTGAAAAGTCCCTGGCGACTCGGACCCGGGACCTACGGATCGCGAGTACGCGAGCGATCCCGACACACCGTGCCCGGGAGTGCCGCCAGATGTCGTTTCGCCTGGTCAGAAGGCACTGGTTAGGGGCGCTCATGTTGTCCTATGTCGGCTCGTCCAGAGGGGTCCGCGCTCCCCTTCTCCCACACTGACTCTGCGTCGGCCGACTCCGGGCGCCGCGGCAACTCACCACAACTGACTGCACCTGGCGGAACACCGGCCCGGCAGTTCGGCGGTTCGACGGCTCACAGATTCGACGGGTGGCCGAGCGTGTAGGCCGTCAGGATGATGCTGACTAAGGCGCTAACTGGTCGGGAACAGTGCCCCATCATGACGCGGCTGCCCATCTTGGCTACCGGACTTCCGTTGAGACCGGATGCAGGAACAAGAGGCACTGGGCCGCTTTGAATTCGCGCACCTCAGCGATGAAGCGGAACTTGTCGCCCACGCCGACGGTAGCGGGAATCTTCTTGCCGGTCAGGTTCAGGTCCCCGGCGTTGACGTCTTCGTACTTGAAGGCCGGGCCGATCGTCGTATTCGGCCCCTCGTCGCCTGGGCCCAGAAGGAAGTCGTAGCGGGTCTCGTAGTCACCGTGGGGCGCCATGTGCCTGATCGAACCGTTGAACGCGACCGTTTGGCCCTCATACCTGGTCGCGAAGTCCAGGTTCACGTCGTCGCACGAGTCCGCCTTCAGCAGAGCCGCAAACTCCGGGTTGTTCTCAAGCGTGATCAACTCGGCGGCAGCCGACTCGGCCGCGGTCGGCGTCGGCGTAGTGGAAGGCTTCTCGCTAACAGCGGTCATCGACTTGCCTGCATCGTCCTTCTTCGCGTCTCCGTCACTGAGCGCAGAGGCAACGCCGATGACGATGGCCAGGATCACGAGGACGGCGGCTACCGAGCCGATCAGGAGCCACGGCTGCGGCTTCTTCGGCCGACGGAATTCGAGGGTGGAGCGAAGCATGCCCTGGGTCTGTTCAACGAGCTCCCAGCCATCCTTCTCCATCTTCGAGATCACCAAGCCGTCGGTGCCGCGAACTGTCTGCACGGTCTCGTGCTCGTACTTGATCTCGTCGGTCATGCGGCTCCGCGCCCCCTGAATGGACTGTTCATACCAACTGCCTCGTGAGCATAAGGGGACTCCGCAAGGCACTCGCCATCACCGGCGTCACCCTCGGCTCTGAGCTTGCGATTCGGACCACGAGCACTCGGTCAGGGGTGCAAGCTGGCCAGACAGTCGAACGCTGCTTCGTGACGGCCCGGGATTTTGGTCACGGGCTGGACCCAAAGGGGCAGTGGACGCGGTGCCGCCGAGTCGGCGGAGGCCCAAGGCGAGCCTTCTACGAGGTCCATGCGCCGCTGAACAGTGCCAATTCCAGTAGGTCGGGAGCGAGCGGCCAGTGCGTGGACCCGGCCAGCTGCCCGGTGGCACCGTGTGCCCATCTCAGGTAGACGTCGTAGCGGTGCGGGGTCCACCCGCCGTCGCTCCACAGCCAGGCAGCGAGCCTCGCGGGTTCCTCGAGCCCGATCTCCTCCCCCAGTCGTGTCGTGTACGCGCGCAGAACACGAGCTATGCGCTGGTCGAGAATGAGCGGGCGCGGCCCCGGCGCATCCACTACGGCGCCGCCGGCGAAGTAGAGGAACTTGGTGAAGAACGCCGGTCCAAGGCCTGCGATCGCGCCGCTCAGCCTGCGGTAGCCCACCACGGCGCCATCGGTCGCCATCAGCGCAATAGCCTGTGCCAGCACCGCCTCAACCGGCGCTGGGCGCAGGATTTCACCCAGCCGGTGGGCCCCGTAGCCGATGTCACCCTGTCCCCAGACGTAGCTGGCGACGAGTGTCTCGGTCCAGCTCGCCGTTGCTGCCCCAGTCCGGGCCACCGCCAGCACCTGCGCCCGGCTCAGCGAAGTTGGCTTACGTCCGACCTGCTCTGCCAACCCCGAGGGCCACGGCCGGATGCCGGCCCAGGACCCCGGGATGTAACGAACGGCGTGCTCGCCGGTCCCGTCCGCGTACGGCGCCCCGTCTCCGGCCAGCCAGGCTCCCAGCTTTCCCATTGCATCCGAAGGAAGCGGACGCTCGAGCATCCGCGCGTCCAGTTCCCCGGCGCCCTCTCGCCACTCCATCCAAAGCCTCTCCTTTGGTTCCACCAGTTCGCCGCGACGGCAGGCATCACCAGTTCGTGACGGATTCTGTCCCGCGGAAGTGCACCCCGCACGAGTGCGGGACGGTTCAGCTGGTCTTGCGGGCGGAAAGTGGGCTGGAACCAGGTACGGCCCGGATACCGGGAACGTTGTCGGCGCGAAGTCTGGCGGCCACAGCACCGGGGCTGATCTCACCGGCCTGGTACTGACTCGTGGGGACCGCCGTTATCTGCGACACCGTCAGAACGCTTCCGGCCGGCAGCCCGGAGAAGGCCTCTCGCATGTGGCGGGCGACATCGCGCCGGGACCGGGGCATCTGAACCGTCGCCGGCCTACCGACGGGAGTAGCCTCCCGCTCCCTCAGCCGGGGTGCCGGGAAGCCTGCAACTGAGAAGGTGGGCGCGCCTCCATCCGGGCGTTGCCAGCGCCGGGAGAACGCCTCGGACAGATGGTCAGCCCGGGCCAGGATGGTCTCCTCGTCCCACTGAGCAGGCAGGGAACGGTTCAACGAAAGTGCACTGTGCACGAGGATGTCGTTCCTCTTGCGCTCCCAGGGACCGTTGGAAACCGATGTGTTCAGTCTGCCGGTGAGCAGAGTCAGGTTTCCTACGGTGTGGAGGAGGGACTGCCTGCGCTCATGAGCCTCGACGCTTCCGCGGCCTCCGCCGTCGGAAAGCGGCCAGTGTTCCTCCCAGGCCTGCGGCAGTAGGTGCTCGTCCTTTGCCTTCCCTCGATCCGGCTCGGGTTACAACTCTATGGAGCCGACGCGGTGTCAGTACACCGGACTTTCAGCGACATTTCGCGCCGTCCTCGGCCCACCGCCACAGATCTACCGCTCCCAGTTGTCACCCGGCTCGCCACCGAATCCCCCAGACTCCCTCGCGGACGCATCCGCCTCCAGCCGGCAGCCGACTTCCCCCGCCGGCTGGAACGTCACCGCCCACCTGAGCCTGGCCACCACCGAGGTACGCCTCACCTCCTGGCCCGGCGCACCGGACGACCGGCCGCGTCTGATCCACCCGACCATCCACGAAGCACTCGGCCTGTGCACCGCCCTCACCATCGCGACCGCCGCCCTCGACCTCTCAAATCAACTCGTCCATTACTAACCGGAAGGACGCCCGCGCCGAACAGGCAAGGGCGGCCTTGCCGTACTCGGTAAGGCGAAGCACGCCACGGAGCGCCGGACGTCGCCCATCGCCTCCGTCCATCGCCTCGCGTGGTCCGGCCGTCATCGGCCTCGTCCTGGCCGCCTCGGTAGGGCCGCTTCTAGGATTGGTCGGCCCACACTGGACTGCTGGCTTCCTGCACGTGCAGGGTTGGCGAATGCTCCCGATATGCCCACTGCACCCCGTCGTGCGGCGCTACCCAGGCTTTGGCCTGGAATGCCTGAATCGGTGTCAGTGCAGCGGTGCAGGTGTCAAGCGGGCTGATTCGAGTGCCCCTGGCTGGGATGGTGATGGTCGCCGAGGTTCCCCAGGGAGCAGGGCAGGTCTGCTCCACGGAGGCTTGGACGTAGGCGAGTTTCGCTTTCACTGTCATCGCCTTGCCCGAGGTGTTGGTGAACTGAACGAGGACAGCCATCGTCGCCTCGTCAGCGACAAGCAGGCATGTCTTCCACACCACCGTCCCCGCGCTCCGCGTTCTTCCGCATCGGTGATTTCCGTTCAGGCTGCCTGACACGGGCGAGGTATCAGCGTCGGGACCGTCGGCGTCCATGGCATGCGCGCTCGGTGACGCCGACCTGGCCGGGCCCCTGCCAGCCGTGGCCGGCGTTTCGTCGCCCGGCCACGTCCACAGGCCGATCGACACGGCCGCCGCAGCGGTGAGTGCTA